>CAVSAW010000006.1:0-277110 GCA_963725945.1 uncultured Acidobacteriota bacterium
TGAATTATTGCCGGCGATCACCTAATCTCCCACACAGTCGCCCGTGCAGTACCATCGGCCCAGCGAGGCTTAACTTCCGTGTTCGGGATGGGAACGGGTGATCCCTCGCAGTATGGTCACCGGCAAAGTGAGGCGTATTGACGGCCGTCTGGGCCGCCAGCTGAAATCCTCGCGCTTAAGCGGCGGATCTCGCCACCTTTAATCTTTTGATGGCGCTTGGCGGGTGGTTGCCCGCAGCCTGCCGCGGCATCTACTCGTGTTCCGGATGGTTTCTCCCGGAGGCTGTGTAGGAACGCGGACTGCAATCTGGCGCCAAAAAACTTTGCTCGTAAGAGCTGATAAAGAACTGAATGACACGAAATTGATTGGTCTTACAAGGCTTGTAAGAAGAAAGTCCGCTTGATACTGCGCGGAGTTAATTCTATGGACAAGCCGAACGGGCGATTAGTACTGGTAAGCTACACGCATTGCTGCGCTTCTACCTCCAGCCTATCAACCAGATGGTCTTTCTGGGCCCTTCAGGGAGATCTCATCTTGGGGCGTGCTTCCCGCTTATATGCATTCAGCGGTTATCACAACCGAACTTCGCTACCCAGCCGTGCCCTTGGCAGGACAACTGGAACACAAGAGGTTCGTCCATCCCGGTCCTCTCGTACTAAGGACAGCCCCCCGCAAATCTCCTACGCCCACAGCAGATAGGGACCGAACTGTCTCGCGACGTTCTGAACCCAGCTCACGTACCGCTTTAATAGGCGAACAGCCTAACCCTTGGAACCTTCTACAGCTCCAGGATGCGATGAGCCGACATCGAGGTGCCAAACCAATGCGTCGATATGAACTCTTGGCATTGATCAGCCTGTTATCCCCGGCGTACCTTTTATCCGTTGAGCGATGGCCCTTCCATACAGAACCACCGGATCACTAAAGCCTACTTTCGTACCTGCTCGACTTGTAGGTCTCACAGTTAACCACTCTTATGCTTTTGCACTCGACGACTGATTTCCAAACAGTCTGAGAGTAGCTTCGCGCGCCTCCGTTACAATTTAGGAGGCGACCGCCCCAGTCAAACTACCCGCCTAACTATGTCCCTCTCCCGGATCACGGGAGGAGGTTAGGATCACAACACTCGCAGGGTGGTATCTCACCGTTGGCTCCACCAAGTCCGAGAACCTGGTATCAAAGCCTCCCACCTATCCTGCGCAGCAAGAATCATAACCCATAGTTAAGGTGTAGTAAAGGTGCACGGGGTCTTTCCGTCTAGCTGCGGGTAACCGGCATCTTCACCGGTACTACAAGTTCGCCGAGCAACTCGTTAAGACAGTCGTACGATCGTTACGCCATTCGTGCAGGTCGGAACTTACCCGACAAGGAATTTCGCTACCTTAGGACCGTTATAGTTACGGCCGCCGTTCACCGGGGCTTCAATTCAAAGCTTCGCTTGCGCTAACCTCTCCTTTTAACCTTCCGGCACCGGGCAGGCGTCAGCCCCTATACGTCGTTTTCGACTTAGCAGAGACCTGTGTTTTTGTTAAACAGTCGCCGTACGCGCTTCACTGCGGCCCACTTGCGTGGGCGCTCCTTCTCCCGAAGTTACGGAGCCAATTTGCCGAGTTCCTTAACGAGCTTTCACTCGAGCGCCTTTGGATATTCTCCTCGTCTACCTGTGTCGGTTTGGGGTACGGTTCCCTTTGTTCTCCTTAGAGGATTTTCTCGGCAGCGTGGAATCAGCATCGTAAGCCCCATACGGGACTGTGTTACACCTCACTGTTAAGACTCGACGGATTTGCCTATCGAATCCAGCTTGCGCGCAACAACCGCTATAGCCATAGAGCGGCATGCTTATCCTTCTGCGTCACCCCATCGTCAAACGAACATTGGGAGGGACGGAATATTAACCGTCTGTCCATCGACTACGCCTTTCGGCCTCACCTTAGGGACCGCCTAACCCTGAGCGGATTAACCTTCCTCAGGAAACCTTAGACTTTCGGCGCGGAGGGTTCTCACCTCCGTTATCGCTACTTATGCCGGCAGGGTCTCTTCGCAACGCTCCACCAGTCTTCTCAGTCTGGCTTCGACGCTGTTGAGAATGCTCTCCTACCACGCACACCTAAAAGGTGTGCATCCGCTGCTTCGGTGTACAGTTTTAGCCCCGTTGTATTGTCGGCACCGGACCGCTTGACCAGTGAGCTATTACGCTTTCTTTAAAGGATGGCTGCTTCTAAGCCAACCTCCTGGCTGTCTGAGCGTTCCGACTTCCTTTCCCACTTAACTGTAACTTGGGGACCTTAGCAGGCGGTCTGGGCTGTTTCCCTCTCGACGATGAGGCTTAGCCCCCACCGTCTGACTCCCGGATATGTTGTCACTGGCATTCGCAGTTTGGTTGGATTCAGTAAGCCGGAAAGCCCCCTAGTCCATCCATCTCTCTACCACCAGCGCAATTCGTCCGAGGCTAGCCCTAAAGCTATTTCGGAGAGAACGAGCTATCACGGAATTTGATTAGCCTTTCACCCCTACCCACAGCTCATCCGAGCTTTTTTCAACAAACACCGGTTCGGTCCTCCAGTGGGTGTTACCCCACCTTCAACCTGGCCATGGGTAGATCATCCCGCTTCGCGTCTATTCCTGCCAACTGAACGCCCTGTTCAGACTCGCTTTCGCTTCGGCTCGCTTACGCTTAACCTTGCTGACAAGAATAACTAGCCGGCTCATTATGCAATAGGCACGCGGTCAGGCATTCCCTTGCGGGCATAGCCCTCCCACTGCTTGTAGGCACACGGTTTCAGGTACTTTGCACTCCCCTCGACGGGGTTCTTTTCGCCTTTCCCTCACGGTACTGGTTCACTATCGGTCAGAGATGAGTATTTAGCCTTACGGGATGGTCCCCGTGGATTCAAGCAGGGTTTCACGTGCCCCGCCTTACTCAGGTATCCGCTTCGAGTCTGGACTACTTTCGCTTACGCGCCTGTCACGCTCTATGGATCCACTTTCCAGAGGATTCAGCTAGCAGCCAGATTGGTAACTCTACTGTTGCGGACCCTACAACCCCCGAGACACCGAAATGCCACGGGTTTGGGCTATTCCGAGTTCGCTCGCCACTACTATCGGAATCGAGGTTTCTTTCTTTTCCTTCAGGTACTGAGATGGTTCACTTCCCTGAGTTCGCTCTAACCCGCCTATGAATTCAGCGGGTAGTTCCCGAGGTTTGCTCGGGAGGGTTTCCCCATTCGGAGATCTCCGGTTATAACGCCTGTGTGCGGCTTACCGAAGCTTATCGCAGCTTGCCACGTCCTTCATCGCCTATCTCTGCCAAGGCATCCACCGTGCGCCCTTAGTAGCTTGACCATAGAATTAACTCCAGCGCAGGGAGCCGAATCGCTTCGGTCCTGATCAGAGATAACCTACGAATAAATCCGCCTTGAGAGCAACTCGCTACGCTCACGCGCTCCCGAGTCGCACTCCTAAAGACACTCTTCTTACTTTGAACACTTTGCCTGAGTTACCAACTTGCAGTAACTCATTGCTTGTGCTCGGCCTTGTATTCGCGCCATCCAACTCACATCCCTTCAGGGAGCCTCGCGGCTCGCTGGTACGGGGATATGCCCTGGATGCGCATTACCCAATCAATTTCGTTGTCAAACATCCAAACCTTCTCGAGTTATCTCGAAGGCCCGCCCTGGGGCGGTGAAACCTGCCTGCCAGATTCGAAAATCTGACCGGCCTGTTTCCAAATCGGCGTCACTTATCAGGTGGCGGCGATTGAGAAACAGCGAATGAAATGGTGGAGCTGAGCGGGATCGAACCGCTGACCCCCTGCTTGCAAAGCAGGTGCTCTCCCAACTGAGCTACAGCCCCATAGTGGGTGCCTGCGGCAGAGATGGTGGGCCTGGGTAGATTCGAACTACCGACCTCACCCTTATCAGGGGTGCGCTCTAACCAACTGAGCTACAGGCCCAAAGCGCGAGATCAAGCTGGCCGGCTCCCCCGCCGGCTTTGGCAAATAGCCAGGAGCCCGGCGGCTCTCACAATCCTCATTCAGTGCTAAAGGGTTTCGAGGACAAAGGTTGAACATGCTGGGCAGCTACGCCGCCCATGACCATCGTGCGAATGTCAATCAAGCAAAGAAGGCTTGTATCAGAATTCCCGCGCCTGCCGTCAGGGACGGCTCTTGCGGGTTAGATGGACACTCACATCCTACGTGGCCTGATTCACATCAGGCACGCTCCGCCTTCGCGGAAGGAATGCAAATGCCATCGTTTCTCTTTTAGAAAGGAGGTGATCCAGCCGCAGGTTCTCCTACGGCTACCTTGTTACGACTTCACCCCAATCATGAATTACACCTTGGACGGCTGCCCCCTTGCGGTTGGCTCACCGGCTTCTAGTGCAACCCACTTTCGTGATGTGACGGGCGGTGTGTACAAGGCCCGGGAACGTATTCACCGCGGCATTCTGATCCGCGATTACTAGCGATTCCAGCTTCACGCAGTCGAGTTGCAGACTGCGATCCGAACTGAGGCCGGCTTTTTCCGATTAGCTCCCCCTCACGGGTTTGCGACGGTTTGTACCGGCCATTGTAGCACGTGTGTAGCCCTGGACATAAAGGCCATGAGGACTTGACGTCATCCCCACCTTCCTCCCCGTTATCCGAGGCGGTTTCACCAGAGTGCCCAACTAAATGATGGCAACTGGGGATAAGGGTTGCGCTCGTTGCGGGACTTAACCCAACATCTCACGACACGAGCTGACGACAGCCATGCAGCACCTATATTACGGCCCCTTGCGGGGAAGGAATATTTCTACTCCGGTCCATAACATTTCGAGCCCAGGTAAGGTTCTTCGCGTTGCGTCGAATTAAACCACATGCTCCACCGCTTGTGCGGGCCCCCGTCAATTCCTTTGAGTTTCAGCCTTGCGACCGTACTCCCCAGGCGGATTGCTTAACGCGTTAGCTACGGCACGGCGGGATTGGGTACCCGTCACACCAAGCAATCATCGTTTAGGGCTAGGACTACCAGGGTATCTAATCCTGTTTGCTCCCCTAGCTTTCGTGCATCAGCGTCAGTTGTGGTCCAGTGAGCCGCTTTCGCCACAGGTGTTCCTTCCGATATCTACGCATTTCACCGCTACACCGGAAATTCCACTCACCTCTCCCACACTCAAGCCCGGCAGTTTCTCATGCAGTCTATGAGTTGAGCCCATAGATTTCACATAAGACTTACCAAACCGCCTACGCACCCTTTACGCCCAATAATTCCGAACAACGCTTGCCCCCCTCGTATTACCGCGGCTGCTGGCACGAAGTTAGCCGGGGCTTCTTCTTCCGGTACCGTCATTATCGTCCCGATCGAAAGGAGTTTACGTACCGAAGTACTTCATCCTCCACGCGGCGTTGCTGCGTCAGGGTTTCCCCCATTGCGCAAAATTCCCCACTGCTGCCTCCCGTAGGAGTCTGGACCGTGTTTCAGTTCCAGTGTGTCCGTGCGCCCTCTCAGGCCGGATACCGATCACAGTCTTGGTGGGCCATTACCCCGCCAACTAACTAATCGGCCGCGACCCCCTCCCAAAGCGAATTACTCCTTTGACCCGTAGGTATTATGCGGTATTAGCTAAGGTTTCCCTCAGTTATCCCCCACTCCAGGGTAGGTTAGTCACGTGTTACTCACCCGTGCGCCACTTTACTCAGGTATTGCTACCCTTTCTCGTTCGACTTGCATGTGTTAGGCACGCCGCCAGCGTTGATTCTGAGCCAGGATCAAACTCTCGTTTGAAACCTGATTGCTTCCCCTAAACCGACGGAGGTCGGATAGGTTCAGCGGCATCGCACGCTCGAAAACGCGCGATGCAATTTAGTGAGAATGATCAAGCCAAACCTGATCTTTTCTCACGACTGGCATGTTCAACCTAATTGTCAAAGATCCTTGAGAGCCCTCCGCCTGAGCGGCGCCCTTTTGGATCGAGGCCCGGCTGTTACACCAGGTTGTCCTCGAACTTGTTGCGCTTGCCAATCTTGCGTTTAACCGCACTGATCAGCATTTTTGCGCGAACTTTTCAAAGTTATCGAAATTCCAACATTCATGTCAAGCTCGAATCATTTACTTAGCTGAGTCCGTCCCGCTTGCTCATCACATGCAGCAGACCCCTCAACGGAGAGTTCAGACCGGCTACTTGGAAATCCAACTCAAAAGCATCGCACAGCGCAAAATATCAATGAGCAACCAGCAAAAACTGCCCGAGCCGATAGGGCTCGCAGGAGATAAACTCCCGGGTCATGCAATGGATTGTTCTCTCTAGGGATTCCCTACAGGGGTTCAGGGGCTAAAGCCTCACCTGACCCAACGAACCAATTCCATTACTTTGGCTTCCCACTTCCCTCAATCGGGGCAGGCCACACGGCCACCGGGAGGCTCCACTGCTCCTCTGCAACTTTCAAAGAGTAGCACACGCTACCCTCGATTGCAAGCGATGTCCGTCCAGTCCGGAATCACCCCTGTGCAACCTCCCGAGAATAGCAACCCGCTCCCAGGATTGCAAGCTGCAATCCCTGTGGAAAGCCTCCTGTTTCTGTGGGAAAGCCCAAATCTTATTGCTTGGCAATCAGGCCGAGATCGGTCAGGCCGTTGACGAAGAACTGCATGGCCAGAGCCACCAGCAAGAGGCCCATGATGCGGACCAGGATGCGTATCCCTGTTTCGCCCAGCACTTTGCGTACTTTGCCGGCCCCGGCCAGCACCCAGTAGCTCACCAGGCAGGTGACCGCGATCGAGCCGAGGATGGCTCCCATTTCCCAATGCCAGATCGCCGGCACCTGGCCTACGAGCACCATCACGGATGAGATGGCGCCCGGGCCGGCCAGCATGGGGATTCCCAGCGGCACGATTCCGGCGTCTTCCTTGGCCGCGCCCTCCTCGGTATCGCCATGAGCTTCCTGTGTGGGGGAGCGCTTGGCCTCCAGCATGTCGAGCCCAATCAGCAAGAGGATCAGGCCACCCGCTATCTCAAAGGCAGGCAAGGTGATACCGAACATACGGAAGATCAGTTGTCCCGCCAGAGCAAAACTGGTCAGCACGATGAAGCACGTGAGGGCTGCTTTGCGCGCCATCCTCACCCGGCGCTCGGGCCCGGCACTCTCGGTGATCGCAAGAAACGACGGAATGGCCGCAAAGGGGTCGACGAGAAAAAAGATGGAACTGAGCGCCAGAACAGAAAAACGCACAATGGGCGCCTTGCTGAGTTCGTTAAATGCGGTCGCAGCCGGATTGGTCCAAAGCATCATGGTTGTCGAATTGATTCCTTTAATTGCCTCGAAGAAAAATGTGGGGATGCTTTTTGATTTGGAAGCAACCCCAGGACGTTCGATGTTCAGATAATGGCCAAGGACTCGATCAAGTCGTGCCCATGAGCGTCGTCGACGGGCGCATTTCCTTCCCGAACCATCAACCGCGTCTGGCAACCGGCCTCGCGGGCAGCATCAAGTTCCCGCACCACGTCGGAAAAGAACATAACTTCGGCTGAATCTACGCCTAAGTTCTCCGCGATGGCCGCATAACTCGCGCTCGCCGACTTAGGCCCGGTGCGGGTATCGAAGTAGCCCGTGATAAGTGGCGTCAGATCTCCATAGGTTGAGTAGCGGAAGAGTAACTGCTGTGCTTCGACTGACCCCGACGAGTAGATGGCTGCCTTGCCTCTTGCGACCCACCGCCGAAATGCCTCGGGGACATCAGGAAAGAGTGTGCCTTTCAATTCTCCGCTTTCAAAGCCGACCTTCCATATCTTGCCCTGAAGGCTCTTCAGTGCGGTGGATTTGCGATCGTGATCCATCAGCCAGAGGAGGTAAGCTCGCGCATGCAGCTCATTTCTGATTTCGATCCCAAAAGTGGGAGAGTCTTCGCTCAGTTCCGCTCGATTCTCCTCCGCAAGAAGCTTCAAGTCTTGCTGGACATCGGGCCTTTCCAGATTCTGCTTCAAGTACTCGGCGACATGCGCTCGCGCGTAGGGAAACAACTCTTCGCTGACGAGAGAAATCGGCGCAACTGTTCCTTCCACATCGAGCAGGTAGACGCGGGTCTGCGCATTTGTCATGCGGAGATGTTCGACGCCACGCGCGCGCCGAGGTACCTGGGGCCGAAGCAAAGCGGCTGATAACTCTGGTCAACGCCTGAGCCGGTGTAGTGCGGCGTCCAGCCGGTCGTGTCCTGAAACCAGCGAATGGCGCGAATGCGGCGTTCTTCGCAGAGCGTGAACCAATGCGTGGTTCCGCGGGGCACACGCAGCATGTCGCCGGGACCGACCTCGACCGACACGACCTTGTTGTTAAGGTTCAGGAAAAAAATTCCGCGCCCCGCGAGGATGAACCGCACCTCGTCTTCTGAGTGGGTGTGCTCCTTGTCAAACTTCGCCAGCATCGCATCCAGGTTCGGTGTTTCGGCGTTCACGTCGATCACGTCGGCCGTCACATAGCCTCCGCGCTGCTTCATCGCGTCGATCTCAGCGGCGTAGGCGTGCAGAACTGACTCGGCGGAGCTGTCCGGCGGCACGCGGTCAAGGCTCCAGCGCTCGTAGTCGATGCCGAGCTCGCCGAGAGCCGCGCGAATCTCGGGTTCGCTCTCAATTCTGCAGTTCTCGTTGGGGAAGCGAAGGACAGCCATCGAAGCTCCTCTATCAGTGCGACCCTATTCAAGAATGTCCGGAACTACCGGCTCACGGGACATCAGCCGCCGACCCTCCACCTCGAAGAGAAATTCGAGAGCCTCCAGGTGCCGGCGCGCCTCGGCCACCGATTGTCCCCAAGTATAAAGCCCATGCCGGCTCAGCAACACCCCATGGGCGGCAGGATGCGCCTCGAGCGTAGCAGCGAGTTGCGCGGCGAGGTCCGCATAGTTTTGCGAATTCTCAAGGATCGGCACCCTCTCAAGATGGGCGTGGGTCGTCACCCCAGCAAGCCCCTTCAGCAGTTCATATCCCTCGATGGGCACGTAGCCCGTCGACGCAAAGCGCCCCGAGAGCAGCGTGTTCCACACTGAATGCACATGCAGAATAGCTGCCGCTTCGCCGCGTGCACGGTAGATGACGGTATGCAGCCCCGTCTCCGCCGAAGGCTTGCCGTGACCGCCAATTGCGCGGCCATCGAGATCAATCTCCAGCAGATCGTCTGGAGTAAGCGTGCCTTTATCAAGACCGGTGGGAGTAATCCAGATGCGGCTGCCTAGCCGCACGCTGAAGTTGCCACTGGTGGCCGGAACCCAGCCCTGCGCGTAGCACCAGCGCGCCGTTGCGCAAAGAAGTTCGACCTCAGATTGGAGCGAATCGTTACCGGGGACCATTTGTGCGTGTAGTGTACCAACATCGCTCTCTCGAAGCTTGCATTCAAAGAATGTTATCTAGTCGGAACATATACAGTACAACCGGTGTCTACTTATGTAGCCGTCATCCGAACTTGGAGCCTTGGAGAATTCAGTGAAAAGAACACTTTCGCTTGCGTTCATGGGAGCGCTACTTCTAACCGGGAGTCTTACGGCTCAGACACGCTATTTCCCAGAAAAGACGTTCGGTGATGACCCGCGATTGGACCGATTCGTGTCTGGTTGGTATTTGCACCAGTTGAGGGCCCTCGGGGAACCCTCGCTGCTGGAGTCCTCGAAAGTCCCTTCGACCGAATCGTATCGATTCCTTTGGCTGAGATCGTTTCATCACCCGGTTGCCGTCCGCTTGGATGTCCAAAAAGACGGAACGGGGCTTTTAATTACGAAAATTGCGAGCGGAGCCGGGGGGTACCCACCGGGCAAACTTATATCGGACAAGAAGACCTCACTTGACCAAGGAGAAGTTCGGCGAGCGGTCGCTCGAATCAATGGATCCGGTTTCTGGAGTCGCCCTAGTTATGATCGAGAACGAGCGGGCAATGATGGAGCAGAATGGGTCGTCGAGGCCGGAGTCCATGGTAAATACCATCTTGTAAGCGAATGGACGCCAAAGAATGGACCGATTCATGATATCGGTGAAATCTTTCTATTTGAGCTAGCGAAAATCAACGTTCCCAATGATGAAATGTACTAGCGACAAGGACTGTCCATCTAAGATTGACCTTTGCTCACTCACTCCCAACGCGACCGCGTCGAAGTCGTTCTCGTCTCGCCGCGGAACCCGCTCAATATAGGTGCTGCAGCGCGCGCCATGGCCAACTTCGGCTTTGCTCATCTGGCCGTAGTTGCGCCCTACGCGCCGCATTGGCGCGAGGCACGATCGGCCGTGGGAGCGCCGGACTTACTAAAAAGCGCGAGAGAGGCAACGAACTTTGGGAGAGGCAGTTTCAGGCTGCACCCTGGTCATCGGCACTGGCACTCTCACAACCCGCAAACCGGAGCAGAAGGTTGTCTCATTGCCCGCTCTGGCTCCGGTCATTGAAGAAGGAGCTGGCACGTGAAGGGCACATCGCCATCGTTTTCGGTCCGGAGAAACACGGCCTCACCCGTGAGGACCTGTCTTACTGCAATCTCCTGGTCGAGATTCCCACCGATGCGCGCCAGCCCTCAATGAATCTGGGCCAGGCCGTCGCGGTCTGCCTCTACGAGTTGACCGCGCGGGGCAATCCCGAAGCTGACGTAATGCACATGCTGGCGCCATCTCAGTCTCGAATCGATGAGCCCGTCGCCCCTTCCGGCCAGCTCGATATTCTGGCCGAGGTTATAGAGAAGACCATGATCGCAGCGGACTACTCGCCGGTCAAAATGCGCGTCGCCAATCGCCATGATCTTCGCCTGCTGTTGCGTCGTCTGCGCCTTAACCCGAGTGACATCAGACGAACCCTCGGCCTGTTTCGTCGCATTTTGTGGCGAATTCAACGGGTTAACGGCGCCAGACCCGATCAAGATTGAACATACGAAGGTAACCTCGGCGCACGATTGTTTCTTCAATGGGAAGTCCGAATCCTGCTAAAGTTGCGGAAAAAGGATCTCCCCCATGTCCATCGTTTTCACTCGTGTGTGGCCCGGTTCCGCGGCTCTGGCTGCGAAGATCGTTTTCGCGCTCTATGTGGCCATAACATCGCAGGTTACAGCGTCGGCACAGCCGCCGACGCCCCCGCAGGCTTCGGCGGCCCCACGGGTTTCGGAAGACACTGTCGCAGCCGCTTCCGCTCCAGCACCATCCGAAAGAGTCACCGAGGACTCACTCAAGCAGCAATTCGCGGGGAAGACGATCTATCTACGAGGCGGTTATCTCGACAATTCACTCAGCTTTGACGAACACGGCCTTCTGATGGGGCACTCGCCTCAAGGCTCCTATACGCTCAGCCTCGTGCAGATCGACAAGGTCAATCTGACCAAACACAAGGTTGAACTCGTCGGCGTGCGCTATGGGCTGCACTTTCTGGGTGCCCTGCCCAACGAAGACGCCATGAATGCCGTGGACAGGGTAAGAATCACGCCGAAGAAGAAAGTGGTGAGAATCACCATCGATCGAGAACTCGTCGTATCCCCAAAGAAGAAAAAGGCGAAGGACGATGCGAAGCTCCCTTCTGCATTGGACGAAGGGACGGCGATTCCCCCGGCTCTTGAGGTCGAGCATTCTGGCAACCAGAACGTGACCACGACCACTTCTCCGGCACATGCCGCAAAGATGCTCAACGATGCATTAGCGCAGGTTTTTGCCCAGGGGCTCGACGACCAGATGATCGCCTCGATGCCCGACTTCTGGAAGCTTTACTACAGGTCTGCCGCAGCACACACCGATTTCAGGCCGAGTAACCCCGGAGTTTATTCACAGAACGCCGTCGACCAGAAAGCGAAGCTACTTTCAAAAATCGAGCCGCCATCGAACGATTATGCGCAGACCAATGGCGTGGCTGGAATGGCTCTGTATCACGCAGTAATAGACGCGGACGGCAAGCCGCAGGAGATCGTTGTCGGGCGCCCGATCGGGTTTGGACTTGACGAAAACGCCGTCGAAACCATCAAGAAGGTAGGATTTCAGCCCGCCTTGAAAGATGGCAAACCCGTATCTGTTCAGCTTGACCTGGTTGTGCAATTCCGCATCTACTCAAAGAGGACGCAACAACCGGGCGATCCGGAAGTGGCGGACAAGCCCGCAGGGACTCCGCTCCCCGGCCCGTACAGCTTGACCCACAATGAACGAAGCCTTCCTTAAGCTGGTCCAGCGCGGAGCCACTGTCGAAGTTACCGACGCAGTCGAAGCCGATCCATCTCTTGCGCAATACCGGGACCCCCAAGGCGTCTCGGCCTTAGTTTGGGCCGTTTATGCGGGGCAGTCGCTTGTGCGTGACTTCCTGCTGCAGAAGCTTGCAGCGCAGGGCGTGTCTCTCGACGTATTTGAGGCAGCATCCGTCGGCGAGGTCGCACACCTCAAGGCAATCCTTGATGCGGAACCGGAGGCTGTGAGCGCCTTCTCAACTGACGGATGGACTGCCTTGCATCTGGCTTCAGCCTTCGGCGCGCCCGCGTCAGTGGCCTTGCTCCTGGCCCATGGCGCGCGAGTCGATGTGATCGCGCGGAATGCGCAGCGCAACCAGCCGCTGCATGCGGCGCTGGCGCTGGGCAGAAATCCTGAGTCGATTCGAATCCTTCTCGCACACGGTGCCAATGCGAATGCAGCGCAAGCTGGCGGCTTTACGCCAATCTTTTCAGCAACTGCAGCCAATCGAAGAGATCTCGTCGAGTTGCTACTCGCACACGGCGCCAATCCTCACCACGCCAGCGATCAGGGTAAGACGCCGGCGGACTTCGCACGCGAACGAGGCCACGCGGAAATGGCGGAGTGGCTCGAGAGGCTGCCCTCAAAGTGAAAGGGGCGTCCCGCTCCAGAACGTAAGACAGGCCAATCCGGGGCGCGATCGATTTCCGCAGCCGGCAGACAATGCAATCCAGGGTTGGGAACCTGTTGGGCATTCGTCTCACATTTGTCTTGCATCGGTAAGACAATCACTAAAGGATGAAAGACCTGTGAGACAACGCCGATTTCCGGGCCAAACCCGTCTTGCGCGCCGCCCGTGAACTGCAATCCCGCGCTCGATCCAATTTGCCCCGCTCCGCATACCGTTGGACGGCGCATTGCATCCAACCAACGGTCAGAGGTCGATTGAAACGCATTGCACTTTGCTCATTTCACCACAATCCTTATCTGGACCATATCTTTAGCAAGCATCCTTTGTATGCTCCTTCGTCCCCGCGGGATTGAGGAAGCGTATTGGGTTTGCGGCGGAGGCATGCTCCTGGTCATCACGCGGCTTATTCCATTGCGTCAAGCCGGCCATGCTGTCTATGAAGGGCTCGATGTCTACTTATTTCTCGCCGGCATGATGATTCTGTCTGAAATGGCCCGTGAGGAGCATGTCTTCGACTGGGCTGCCGGTGCTGCGGCCGCACACGCGAAAAATTCACCGCGCCGGCTCTTCATGCTGGTTTTCCTCGTGGGTATCGTTGTCACTGCGTTGCTGTCAAATGACGCCACCGCCGTTGTACTTACGCCCGCGGTGCTCGCCGTGGTCCGTCGCGCCAAGGTTGATCCCAAACCTTACCTGCTGGTTGCGCGCTCATAGCGAATGCGGCCAGCTTTATCTTTCCCATCTCAAATCCGGCCAACCTCGTGGTCTTCGACGGGCACATTCCGCCCCTGCTTCAGTGGCTCAGAATCTTCCTGCTTCCTTCCATCGCATCGGTGTTGCTGACCTACGTCTGCCTGCGCTGGTACTCGCGCGGATCACTGCGCGGCCGCATTGAAGGCGTGGCGGAGCCGGCACCGCTGACCACGGAGGGCAGGCTGGCGCTTGTCGGGGCTGCTCCTTGCCGCAGCCGCGCTAATTGTCTCTTCGGCGTTTGGACTTGCGCTGGGTGCGCCCACGTGTGGGGCCGCGATTGGTTGCTTGGATTGTGGTGGCATCGCGTAACCGCAAGATCGTTGTGAGCGTGGCAAACGGAGTCTCCTGGTCCGTGCTGCCGCTGGTCGCCGGCCTCTTCGTCATTGTTGAGGCACTGCGCAACGCGGGCCTGCTGCATGCCGGGATTACCGGCCTGAATATGCTCGCACATACATCCGCCCTCGGAAGCCAAGAGCGCATCGGCTTTTGCCATCGCCTTGCTTTCCAACGGTATGAATAATCTGCCCGTGGGACTGATGGCAGGCGCCGCGATTCGCAATGCGCAAGAATCCGGCCTGGTGGCACACGCTCTGCTGCATCGGCGTCGACCTTGGCCCCAATCTCTCCGTCACGGGTTCATTGGCAACGATTCTCTGGCTGATTGCCCTGCGCCGCGAGAAAGTCGAGATTACCGCCTGGGAGTTCCTCAGGCTCGGCATTGTGGCGATGCCACTCGCCCTCATCGCAAGCCTGCTTGTTCTCCGCGCTTAGAGCAGCCTCATCCCGCCTTCGGCGGTTCCCATAGTTCCACCGCGGTTGCCTTCTGGGTCCCAGATCCATGCGAATCGACCGTAGTCGTAGTCGTCGCGCTTGGGATCGATGCGTGACGCCTGCCTGACCAAGCTGCGCCAGCAGTTCGTCCAGATTGTCCACCCTGAAATTCACCATCGACTGCTGCGGGCCGTCGCCGAAGTACTTCGTGTCGGCAGGAAAATGTGCAAAAACGGTCATTCCCACCGACTCCGGCCCATCGAATCCCAGCGACCCTCCACCCTGGTCAGGAATCCCCAGGTGGGTCGCATACCAGGCCGACAAGACCTTCGGGTCCCGCGCCTTCAGGAATACACCACCAACTCCCACCGCCTTGGCCATCCGCTAATCCTCCTGCCGGATAAGTTCTTCGAGTTTGGGTTTGTGCTTGGCCTGGCGCCCCGTGCGCGGCTCGGTCTCGAGCACACGTGCAGGCTTAGGCTGGCCCACCCGCTCTCGCGCATTCGCCTTCACCGCCTTGGCGGCCGAAAATTTGCCCGGCTTGCGTTTCGTCATGGCAAGTAAGAGTATGGAATAGATTGAGCCGGAGAGGAAGGCCTGCCGCCCAAGCGACAAACTTTTCTTCGCGGGCATGGAGTATTTGAATCATGGAAGAGCGGGAGTTTTTCAACGAGACCACGGAAATGCGCGCACACACGCTCACCTGCCCCAAATGCGGGCAGGCAGCCGAATACAAGGTGACCTGGGTGGTCCGCCGCAAGCAGCGCGCAGCTGCCCCGCCACGCCGACGAGCGTGACCGCGCCCGGTTTGCCAAGGCGCAGTCCTACATGGTGCGGCGCGACGACAAGCTGGCCTGCGCCAATGTCCGCTGCCGCAAGCCCTTCGAGATCACCTCGCTGCAGTCACTGGCCTTCCTGACGGATTGAGCGGCTAAGCCGGTATCGAAAGGCAGACGTTTTCGGCAGGCCTCCCTGCTGGCGCGAAACCGCGCCGTATGTGATTGAATCGAAGATGAAAGCAAGCCCGGGCCGGAGGCGCTAAGAGTGGGCCCGCGGAGGAATCAACGATGGCAAATTCCCTTCTTCCCCCCGAAGAGCGCAATCTGACCCCCGACCAGGTCGAGGCGCTCGACAAGCGCCGCGACCTGGGCCATACCTTCCTGGTCATCGCCGGCCAGTTTGCGGTCATCGCCACGGTGCTGTTGCTCTGGGTGGGACAGGACCTGACCTATTCGCCGGGCTGGGCGCATCCCATGGCCTATTACTTCTTTCATCGCCTTGCATCCTGATCGCGTCTTCGGCATTACAGGCCTCGTGCTGCGCAAAGGCACGCCGCGCATCGACTGAAGCAGGATCGTTGCAAATAAGCCTTAACCCGCACAGGCCATGCACGCTCCGGCAAAACGGTATAGCTTTGAAGGTGCCGATGGCCGCTGCTTCCCCAATTCGCTTCCCCGCGGTGCTGCCCGCCCCCGGCTGACAGATAGCCATGGCCGCGTCATCCACGATCTCCGCGTCTCCATCACCGACCGCTGCAACTACAAGTGCGTCTACTGCCGCACCGGTGAAGTGGGCGCGCAGTATCCCGAACTGGGCATCGACGAGTATCTCCGCCTCATCAAGCTCTTCGTCAGCCTAGGAATCGAAAAGGTTCGCCTCACCGGCGGCGAGCCTCTGCTGCGCCGAGGGCTGATCGAGCTGATCCAGGAACTGGCGCGCTTGCGCACGACTCTCTGGACAATCCGCTTGACTTGGCGCTCACCACCAACGGCCATTTGCTCGACACGCTGGCCGCACCACTCAAAGCCGCCGGCCTGAACCGCGTCACCGTCAGCATGGACGCGGTCGACGCACCCACCTTCGAGCGCATCACGCGCGTTCCCGGCAGCTATCAAAAAGTCCTGGCCGGAGTTCGCGCCGCGCGCGCCGCCGGCCTCACTCCGCTCAAGATCAATTGCGTTCTGCTGCGCGGCTTCAACGACGACGAGATCGAGGGCTTTGCCCGTTTTGCGCGCGAAGAGAACGTGGTCGGTTCGCTTTATCGAGTTCATGCCCCTCGAGGAAGATCGTCTGTGGTCGCCGGGCATCGTCGTGCCGCTCGCGGAAATCGTCGAGCGCATCAACCGCGTGATGCCTCTCGTGCCGCTTCCGCCGCGCGAAGCCAGCGAAACCGCGCGCCGCTACACCTTCGCCGACGGCGTGGGCGAAATCGGCATCATCGCGCCCGTGACCCAGGCATTTTGCGGAGCGTGCAGCCGCGTGCGCCTCACCTCTGACGGCAAAATCCGCACTTGCCTCTTCTCCCAGGTGGAGCACGATCTTTACGGCCGCATGCGCGCCGGCGAAAGCGATGCAGAGCTTTCGGCCTACATCGCACGCCACCGTGCAAGGCAAAGAGGCGCGCCATCATATCGGCGAGCCCGGCTTCCTGAAGCCTTCCCGCTCCATGGTCCACATTGGCGGATGAGTTAGCAGAAACTGCGAGTTCTGCGCTCCAACTCAGCGTTCGCCAATCTGCACTCATTCACAGCAAGTTGAATACGACCTCAGTCGATTGATACGTCGTGAATCCTCTTGAACTATACGTCACTGAAATACCGCACCCAATGCGCTCTGTCGCTGCTCTCCCGAGCTTCCCTATGCAAGAATGACTTCATACACCGGTGATCGGATGACGAACGAATCGGAAAACCGAATCCCGATCGACGATTTGCTCGTCTTTCACCAGCTGGCGCGTTCGCTCACATCAAGCTTCGATCTGGACACGATCCTGCGCACCATCCTGGACCAGATGGAGCGCTTCATCGACGCGGACCTGTGGACCCTGCTGATGCTGGATGAAGAATCGCCAGGAACTCTACTACGCCATTGCTGCGGGCGGCGAACAGGTGGCGCTCCGCGACCTGCGCGTGAAGGTGGGCGAGGGAGTGGCGGGCTGGGTGGTCGAGCACGGCGAGACACTCATCGTCCCTGAAACAGAAGACGATCCGCGGCTCGAAAGTTGCCAGCGACTTCCGCAGCGCCAAGAGTGCGTTCGGTCATCGCCCTGCCTCTGCGCGGACGCAAGGGCACACATGGCGCCATTGAAATCTTCAACCCGCGCGCCGAGCAGCTGACCGACTACACCATCGCCTTCCTGCACATCCTCGCCGACCACGCGGCCATCGCAATTGAAAATGCGCGCGACGTGGCGCGCATCCAGCAACTCACCATCACCGACGACACCACCGGGCTCTTCAACGTGCGCCATCTCTACGAGGTGCTTGGCTGGGAACTGGAACGCTGCGGGCGCCTGGGTCTTCCCGTGAGCCTGGCATTCCTCGATCTGGACCGCTTCAAGCTGGTGAACGACGCGCATGGCCATCTGGTAGGCAGCGAGTTGCTTGCCCGTGCCGGTCAACGGCTTCAGGAACTCAGCCGCAAGCAGGACCTGTGCTTCCGCTACGGCGGCGACGAATTTGTGATTCTGATGCCGGAGACTGGCGCCGAGGACGCTCTTGCTCGTGCCACCGAGCCTGCTCCGCGCGCTGATGGACGACCCGCTTCCGCATGAAGAATGGCCTGGAACTCACCGTGAGTGCCAGCGTCGGCGTGGCCACTTCTCCTGCCGACGGCAATGCTGTCCACGCCATCATCGGCGCCGCCGATGAGCGCATGTACAGCGTGAAGACCGATGGCCGCGGAGAAGTGCGCGGCGCTTAGTCCTTCTCCCGCGACTTGTGCAGCCCTTACAGCTCTTCTTCACTGGAATCCTTTGCCGTAACTTGCTTCTCGGCCAGCCTCTCCAATTGATTCCGCCAGTCAAGCGACTGGACAAAGCTGCGCGACTCGCGCCAGCCCGGCTCGACAATCACATGCAATTCGAGATAGACACGCGTTCCCAGAAGTGATTCGATCTGCTTGCGCGCGCCGGTACCGATCTCTTTCAGCTTGGCGCCGCCTTTGCCGATCAGGATCGCCTTCTGCCCTTCACGCTCGCAATAAATCGCTGCGGCGATGCGCGTGAGCGGCAGGCGTGCCGGCGCCTGGCCTTTTTTGCGAGGCGGGGCGGGCGGTTCTGCTTCTTCATACTGCTCGATCACCACCGCCGAAGCGTATGGGACCTCTTCGCCCGTTTCGATCAAAATGCGCTCGCGAATCAGCTCCGCGACCATGAAGCGTTGCGGCTGGTCGGTGTACTGGTCTTTGGGGTAATAGCGCTCGCCCGTCGGCAGGGCTTCAACAATCTTGCGCACCAGCACGTCGAGACCGTCGCGCTTGCGCGCGCTCACCGGGATCACCTCGGCAAAGTTGAATTGCTTCGTGAGCCTTTCGATCAGCGGCAGCAGCTTGTCCTTTGCCACAAGGTCGATCTTGGTCAGCACCAGAAACACCGGGCAATCGAGCCCGCGAATCAGGCCGAAAAGGAACTCCTCTTCACTGGCCCAGTCGCCACGGGTGCTCTTGCGTTCGGAGGCCGGTGCCCCTCGATCTTCTTCATTCGCCTCCACGACCGGCACAGCGTTCTCCTCAAGTTGCACCCGCCGGCTGGCATCCACCAGTACCAGCACCACATCGCGCGTCTCCAGCGCTTCGTGAACCTCCTGCAACATGCGCCGGTCCAGTTGCGAGCTGGGCTTGTGCACGCCCGGCGTATCCACAAAGACGATCTGCGCCGCAGGATGCACCTTCTTGCGCGCTGGAACCTCCACCACGCCGGCGATGCGGTTGCGCGTGGTCTGCGGCTTGGGCGTAACAATGGCTACCTTTTCGCCGATGAGCGCATTCAGCAGCGTGCTTTTGCCGGCATTGGGCCGGCCCAGAATGGCAACAAATCCAGATTTCAAAGGCGGGTCATTCTCCTGTCTCCTATTATCGCGGATTCAAAGCACATGCGATTGATATCATGGCGAATGATCTGCATAGGCAGAACAGAACGGCTCATTCTGCGCCCGCTTGAGATCGCGGACGCCGATCAGATTCAGGCAGCTCTTTCCGCATTGGGAGATCGTTCGCTACCTGTTGAATCGCGTGCCCTGGCCCTACCCGCCCGACGGCGCGCTCCAATACTGCAGAGACATCGCGTTGCCACAAATGGAGCGAGGCGAAGCCTGGCACTGGACCATCCGCCTCGCCAATGAGCCATCCCGTCTCATCGGTTTCATCAGCCTGGTCAAAGGCGATCACGATAATCGCGGATTCTGGCTCGGCTCAGCCTGGCAAGGTCAGGGCCTGATGGGCGAGGCGTGCGCGTGGGCCAACGATTTCTGGTTCGATACGCTGGGTTTTCCTATATTGCGCGTCGCAAAGGCGATCGCCAATACCGCATCCCGCCGAATCTCTGAGAAGCAGGGCATGCGGGTGGTCGCGGTGGAGGAACGCGACTACGTCTCCGGTCGGCTACGCGGTGAAGTATGGGAGCTCACACCGGAAGAGTGGCGCAAGATAAGAGCTAACCGCTGACTCCAGTTGCAGTGCCGTCCTCATGCGTTGCGGGCGGAAACACCCGCAGCCGTTCCACGCGGCGGTCAGTGGAAGCCACAACCTCGATGCGCAGCCCTGAGCCCTCAAGCAACACCACCTCGCCTGCCAGCGGAATGCGGCCTTCGATCTCGCTCACCAGGCCGCCCAGCGTGGTGGCTTCGTAGGCATCGTCCAACTCCCCAATCGGGCTCGCCGAAGAGGTCTAGGCAGCTGATCCACCGGGAAGCTGCCCGGCACCACCCAGACGCCGCCCGGCTCGCGCTGCGGATCTTCGATCGGCGCATCGTCCTCGTGCTCGTCGCGGATGTCGCCCACGATCTCTTCCAGCAGATCCTCGATCGTCACCAGGCCCGCCACGCCGCCGTATTCGTCGATCACGATGCGCATGTGCTGCTTTTCGCGCTGCATCTCGCGCAGCAGTTCGTAGCCGCGCTTGGTTTCCGGAACAAAAACCGCCTGCCGCTGGATGCTGGCCACGGTGCGCGTGCGCGCCTCTTCATCGGTGATCTGCAGCAGGTCGTGCGCGAATGCGATGCCCGTGATGTTGTCGAGCGAATCGGCAAAGACCGGCACTCGCGAAAAATTGTGCTCGCTTAAGCATTTCGAGAAACTGCTCGAGCGTGATCGATCTCCGGCACCGCAAAGACCCGCGGCCGCGGCGTCATCACTTCGCGCACCAGCTTGTCGCCGAATTCAACCGCCGAGCGCACCAGGTCGCGGTCGTTCTCTTCCAGAATGCCTTCTTCTTCGCCCGCTTCCAGCAGCGCCTCCACGTCCACCGCGGTCTCCTCTTCGTGGCTCACCGGCTTCTCCGCCAGCGACGCAACGGAGTAGAAGAAGCGCACAAAGACCGTGATCGGCGTCATGAGCCAGAGCAGCAGGCGAATGGGCCACACCAGCCGCGCCGCCCAGCGTCCCCGCGTGTGGTTGAAGAGCAGCGAAGGCAAAATCTGGTTGCAGAAGACGACCACCAGCACCACGGCCAGCACTGCCTGCGCGATTTCGGCATAAGGTGGGCTGCCCAGGTGCGGGCCCGCGATCGAAGAGCACCGCGCCAAACTCCAGCGCGATCGCGCCCAGCGCCAGTTGCTGCAGCACCGCCGCGGAGATGGCGGCATGCTCGCGGCTCAGCCCAAGCTGCGGCTCGACCTGCTCCTCCCACGCGTCAAGATTGTCCTGCACCTCGCGGGAAAGAATCTTGCCGAATTCCGAATAGACGCGGTTGATGTAGGAGGCGAGCGTCTCGACCAGGGCCACCAGAACCAGCAGCAGGATGGTCAGCGCGGTCATGGCCGTGCTCCGCCGCGCGTGATTCTTCTTGAGCGCCGCTCTGCACTGGTTCCCGGCTCGTTCGATCAAGCCCTGCGGCAAACCCAGCCTGCGCGCAGCAGGCGCTCTCGCTCGCGCCATCCGGCCTGCGTCCGACTTCGTGGTCGTAGCCGGCCAGATGCAGCAACCCGTGCAGCATCAGCACCTTGATTTCGACTGCAAGCGCATGTCCCTGTTCAACGGCCTGGCGTCGCGCTGTCGGCACGCTGATGGCCAGGTCTCCGGCGAATTCCCTCGCCGCCGGCCCTGCCGCAGGAAACGACAGCACGTCGGTGGCCTTGTTCTTGCCGCGGAATTGCCGGTTGAGTCGCCGAATCGCTGCATCTGTGGTCAGCAGCACGGTCACCTGGCCGCGCAGACGAACCGCCGCCTGGCGCCGTTCAAAAGCGCGCAAAGCGCGCGCGAGGGTACGCGGTGGCCATGGGGATTATCGAATCGCCGTGGCAGGGTAGACCGCTGCATCGAATTTGCTGCCGGTGAAGGCTGACGGCCCTCGCGGACAAGTCTTGTCCGTGGGGCGCAGGGTAAGGGTCCAAATCTGGGTCGAGGAGAATCATCGTGCGCGAGGCTCCGCCATGGCGAATGCCCCGAGTCACCTTCAATTTTACGCGAACCGCGAATTCATTGCGGCTTGGCTTGATGCATTGGCGGGCTTTGCGCCTGCGCCTGGGTCTCGACCTGGATGGGCTCGCCCACAGAAAGCGGCAGTTCCTGCTGCTGCGGCTTGGCCGACTCGTAGGCGCGCACAATCCGCTGCACCAGCGCATGGCGCACCACGTCGGAATCCTCAAAGTGGCAGAAGTGGATGCCCTCCACGCCATCCAGAATGTTGATCGCGTCCAGCAGGCCCGACTTGCGCGGATTGGGCAGATCGATCTGCGTGATGTCGCCCGTGATGACCGCCTTGGAGTTGTTGCCCATGCGCGTCAGAAACATCTTCATCTGCTCGATGGTGGTGTTCTGCGCCTCGTCCATGATGATGAAGGCGTCATTGAGCGTGCGCCCGCGCATAAAGGCCAGCGGCGCAACCTCAATGACATTCTTCTCCAGCATCTTGTCCACTTTTTCCGGTTCCAGCAGGTCGTAGAGCGCGTCGTAGAGCGGGCGCAGATACGGGTCAACCTTTTCCTGCAGTGTGCCGGGAAGAAAGCCCAGCCTCTCGCCGGCTTCCACCGCCGGCCGCACCAGCACAATGCGGCTCACTTTCTTCGCGTTGATGGCAGCGACGGCCATCGCCACCGCCAGATAGGTCTTGCCGGTTCCAGCCGGTCCCACGCCAAACACCATGTCGTTCTGCTCGATGGCCTCAACATACTTGCGCTGATTGATCGAGCGCGGCTGCACCGTGCGCTTCACGCCCGCCGAGCGCTGCTTGCCCGCATCGGCCAGCGAGCGCAGCGTCGTCGCCGGATCGGCCACCACCAGGCGCAGCATCCCGTTCAATTCGCCGTTGTGGGGATTGATGCCCTGGCGTCGCAGCGCCTCAAAATCCTGAAAGATGCGCTGGACTCTGGCCACCGCCTCCTCCGGCCCTTCCACGTGCACGGCATCGGAGCGGAGATCAATCCGGACACCGAGTGAATCTTCCATGAGCCTGACATTTTCGTCGCGGGTCCCAAACAGGGGCTCAAGGTTGGGCGTGATCTCCAGAGCAGCGTTCAGACGGCCTCCATGGCTGCCTCAATGGCAGACGGCGGTTGGGTGTTGGACTGTGTATGGAAGGTATTGATTTGATTTGCGCATGTGCTCTGCGCACACAGCCGAAGGACGCACACTCGACCGCGGATGGTCTGATGCTGGGTCGGGTTGGCGAGGGCGACCAAATCCTTTATCTGGGGAGAGAGTAGCGCCGACCGCTTCCTGCCGTCAATCCCACCACGGTAATCATTCGATAAATCATTCACTCTTTGGGTACGTACCCCTGGATTACCCGTATTCCGCGACCAAAACACCCGAGCCTTGCCGCATTGACCCCAAGCTCAATTTCCCGTAGACTAAGAAATTGCGAGGGATGCGGCTCTGGTTGCATTCTGACTCCGCATCATCCACTCCCTGACAAAGGGCAAAAGATTAAGGAACATTCATGGCAAACCATGTATCGTCGCTCAAGCGCGCCCGCCAGACAGTAACCCGCTCCGCGGTGAACCGCGCCAACCGCACCCGCGTACGCTCCAGCCTCCGCGCCCTGCGCGAGGCCCTCGCCAAGGGTGACGTCAAGGCCGCCCAGGCACAGTATCGCGAGACCGTCTCCACCCTCGACAAGAGCGTGCAAAAGGGCGTTCTCCACGACAACACCGTCTCCCGCTACAAGAGCCGCCTGAACGCGCGCCTCAAGGCCCTGGCCACCGCCAAGGCGTAACACCGCGAACCTGCAGTTCAAGATCCAACAGAAACGGCCGGGATGCATCCCGGCCGTTTCTGTTTGTGCGCGACGATTGCTTCTCGAGTCGAGCTAATCCAGCCGCTCAAAAATCCCCGCCGCGCCCATGCCGCCGCCCACGCACATGGTCACCATCCCGTAGCGCGCCTTCCGGCGTTTCATCTCTCGAAGTAGTGTCGCGGTCAATTTAGCCCCCGTGCAGCCCAGCGGATGCCCCAGCGCAATCGCGCCGCCATTTACATTCAGCCGCTCCGGATCGAACCCCAGTTCGCGCATCACCGCCAGCGCCTGCGCCGCAAACGCCTCGTTCAATTCAATGAGTCCGATGTCGTCGAGCGTGAGCCCCGCCTGTTTCAGTGCCTTGGGAATCGCGGTCACCGGCCCCATGCCCATCTCCTCCGGCAGGCACCCGGTCGCGGCATAGGCGACCAGTCGCGCCAGCGGGCGAATGCCTAGTTCCTTCGCACGATCAGCGTCCATCAGCACCACCGCCGCCGCGCCGTCGGAAGTCTGCGAGGAGTTCCCCGCCGTCACCGTGCCCTGCGCGTGGAAAACCGGCTTGAGCGCAGCAAGCGCCGCAGCCGAAGTGTCCGCGCGCGGGCCTTCGTCTGCCGCAAAGATCGTCTCCGTCACAACGGGTTTCCCAGCCTTCGCGCCGGGAACGGCATTTGTCACCGTCACCGGAATCAACTCTTCGTCAAATCGCCCGGCGGCCTGTGCCGCCAAAGCCTTCTGGTGGCTGGCCAGCGCAAAAGCATCCTGATCCTCGCGCGAAATGCCGTAGTGCCGCGCCACGCGCTCCGCCGTCAGACCCATCGTCAGCAGCGAGGCCGGATAATGTTCCGCCAGCCACGGATTGGGGCTGGGCTTCGATCCGCCCATCGGAATCAGGCTCATGGACTCCGCGCCGCCCGCAACCACCACGCGGCAATTCCCCGATGCGGATCCGCATGTCGGCCTGCGCAATCGCCTCGAGTCCCGAAGCGCACAGCCGATTCACCGTCACGCCGGGAATCTCCACCGGCAATTGCGCGCGCAACGCGGCGAAACGAGCGATGTTGCATCCCTGCTCGCCTTCAGGCTGCGCGCACCCCATCACCACATCGTCGATTTCGGCTCGACTCAACTCTGGAACCCTGTCCAAAGCCGCGGTCATCGCAAGTGCAGCAAGGTCGTCGGGGCGAGTGGTGGAGAGCGCGCCCTTGGGTGCGCGGCCCACCGGCGTGCGTACGGCGCTGACAAGAACGGCTTCCGGCATTGCGACAGCTCCTTCTTGATTCCAGATTGTCGGCACAGACTTCACAATCGCAGTCAGCCGTACTCGCTCATTGGCTCCAGTGAATCGCTGCATGCCGCTCTATCCCGGCACGTCCAGCAGCGTCCATGCATGCTTCGAATAAAAGTGGTAGATGGTCTTGATGTCGATGATCGAGTCCGCCAGTGCATCGTGATCCGTCGGCGGAGGCCGATGCTCCATGCCCGACTGCGCCTCGCGTACCTGCTCCGGCGAAGCGGGATCGATGCCCCAGTTGAACCCAAGCACGCCGCTTGGATCGTGAGCCTGCAAGCCGCTCCGTCTCCGGAGCCGACGCCAGTATGATTGGCTTCTGCCGGGGCACTGGCAAAAAAAATCAGCAGCGAAACCGTTCCCCGCGCCGCGCACAACACCGCCCAGTCCGACGAACCGGCGCGCTCCAGGCTGGCGTGCACCACATTCTCAGGCTGGTGCGCCTCATAGGTCTGCGGAATCATGCAGCCGCGCTGATTCAGCGTCGCTGCGACGTCAGCCGGCAAATCTGGAAACGAGCTCACCGGCAAGCGGCGAATCAGAAACGGCACCGACCGCCCGTCAACTGCTACCATGGCCGGTTTCAGTCATCTGTGCCGGCAGCGGCGCTGGGTTTGGCGAAGCATTCTGCCCCCAGGCCGGCGCTGTCCCAGCGCAAGCAGTGTCGCCGTTCGCAGAATGTCCATCCCTTGCTTCATCGCGCCTTCAATTGCGCAGCGGCTTGCCGGTCTTCAGTGTAAATGCGATGCGCTCCTGCGTCTTGCGCTCGCCGCACAGCGAAAGAAACGCCTCGCGCTCCAGGTCCAGCAGATACTGCTCGCTCACCAGCGGTCCCTGCCGTCACGCGGCCGCCGCACAGAATGTAAGCCGCCCAGCGCGCCACCTTCTGGTCGTGCTCTGAAGCATAGCCCGCCTCGCCCATCAGAAAGATCCCCGTCTCGAGCGTGGCCAGTGCCGCCGTGCCCGGCGCGGGAATCGCCGTGCGCTGCAGCGGTGCCGCGTAACCCGCCTCGGCCAGCGCCGCCGCCTGCGTCTTCGCGTCCAGCAGCAGCCGCTCGCGATTCAGCGTGATGCGGTCCGCAGCGGCCAGCAGGCCCAGCGTCCGCGCCTCGGCCGCCGACGTCGAAACCTTGGCCATCGCAATCGTCTCCAGCGTGCGCTTCAGCGCCGCGCTCATCTCTGCCGATTGCGCAAACCTCGACAGCGGATCCTTGGGGTCCGGCGGAGCAAGTGCGGCCGCCGCGTCCACCGCCCGCAGCAACATCTCCTTCGTTCCGCCGCCGGCAGGAATCAACCCCACTCCCGCCTCTACCAGTCCGATATACGTCTCCGCGTGAGGCTGCCGGCGTCGCAGCGTGCAGGCAAATCTCTGCGCCTCCGCCCAGCGTCAGCCCAAACGGCGCGACAACCACAGGCCGCGGGCAGAACTTGATCGCCGCCGTCATCTGCTGGAACCCGTGAATCACCGCAGCCAGCTCTTCCCACTCGCCCTCCTGCGCGGCCAGCAAAAGCTGCATCAGGTTGGCGCCCACGCTGAAGTTCTCGCGATCGCTCGCTGATCACAAATCCCGCAAAGTCCCGCACCGCATCAGAGGAAGGATTCAGCACCGCGGAAACCATCGCCACCACGTCGCCGCCGATGGCGTTCTTCAGCGAGTGCAGCTCGATGCAGCCAATGCCGTCGCCCAGGTCCACAAGCGATGCCCCTGGATTGCTCCGGACCACCCCGTGCGCACGGCTGAAATCCGCCACCCGCGCGTGCCCTTCGATCGCCTGAACTGGCTCCATTTCGCCGGTCAGCGGTTGAAAGCACGAACGCCCATCGCTTCGCGTACCATGCCGGCATGTCCCGGCTGCGAGCAAACGCTTCAACGCGCGCACTCGGCGCGAAGCCCATCGCAGTCATGCGCGTCGCGATCGTTCGCCACGCCCGCCGCATCCCACATCTCAAATGGCCCCAAGCTCCCAGTTGAATCCCGCGCGCATGGCCGCATCGATCGACGGTCGCGTCTCCCGCGGCTTCACCAATGCGGTCCGCCGCAAAGTTCCACAGCGACGTCAGAAAAGGCCAAAGGAAAGCAGCAGCCTTGTCCTTCGCTGGATCGTTCGCCAGTAGCATGCGCAACCGTTCCTGCACCGTGGCCGCGTTCTTCGCCATTTCTAGCGCCGGCAGTGCAGCCTTCGCGGCAGGGCGATACTCAAACGTCTTCAGGTCCAGCACCAGCCTCTGCTCTTTTCCGTCGGCGCCGCGGCTCTTTTTGTAGAAGCCCTGGCCAGACTTATCGCCCAGCCATCCGCGCTTCACAATCTCTTCGAGAACGTCGGAAAATCCGCCCGGCGTCACGCCCTGCGGAAAATTCGCCGCCACGTGCGCAAGAATGTCGATGCCCACCATGTCTGCCAGACGGAAGGTTCCTGTCCGCGGCCAGCCGATCGCCGGGCCGGTCAGCGCATCGACCTCTTCAATGGTCAGCCCCTGCGTCCAGCATCAACGTGGCCGCGGTAAACATCACCGCAACGCCCACGCGATTGGCAATAAAGTTCGGCGTGTCGTTGGCAAACACCACCTGCTTGCCGAGGATGCGATCTGCAAATGCTGCGAAGGCTGCCACCACGCGGGAATCGCTCTCGGCGGTAGGAATCACTTCCAGCAATCGCATGTAGCGCGGCGGATTGAAGAAATGCGTCCCGAAAAATCGCTCTCGCCGCCCACTCAACCCGGCTGCAATCTTTCTCACCGGCAGACCCGAAGTGTTGGTCGTCAGAATAGCCTGCGCAGCGAGGTGCGGCGACCACGCGGTTCAGCAGAGCAGTCTTGATTTCGAGATTCTCGGCGACCGCTTCAATCACCCAATCGCACTGCGCCAGCTTTGGCAGGTCGTCTTCAAAGTTGCCAGGGGTAATCAGCGCGGCCAGCGAAGCTTCATAGAACGCTGCCGGCTTTGCCTTTGCCAGCAGCTTCAGCGCGGCCAACGCGAGTCTGTTGCGCGCACCCTCTCCTGCTGGAACCATGTCCAGAAGCAAGACTGGAATGCCCGCATTGGCAAGGTGCGCGGCGATGCGCGAGCCCATGGTTCCAGCTCCCAGGACCGCGGCGCGGCGGAACAAAAACGGATGGTGGAAAAGCCAGGGGTGGGAGTTGCGGCCGGGACAGTCGTACTCATGCGGTCCTCTCCCTGCGCAGGATGAATTCGCGTGAAACTTCCCGCACATAGACGCCCCGAGCATACGAAAGAGCGCTTTCCCGGGTCAAGATGATCCTGCCATTTGCTTCAATCAAAACTCCCAACGCTGGCTGCCTGGTCACTGATGCAGCAGCTTGAATGCATGCGTCCACTCATTGCGCACAAAGCCCGGAATGCACCACAGCATGCAGAGGGGCTCAATGGCGCGCGCGCCCTCCACGCCACCCATATCCGCCACTTCCCAGCCAAATTCGCCGGCAATTTCGCTCACCGTTTTCTTCGCCGATGCGTCATTGCCGCAAATAAACATCGTAGGCTTACCGCCCGCAAACTGCGGATTCACCATCGATGGAGCGCCCACGGAATTGAATGCCTTCACAAAGTGCGCGGCAGGAAACTCCCGCTGCAACTGTTCCATCAGAGATTCATCGTGGGTTGTGAAAAATCTCAGCACGCCATGATCCGGCGGCGCATCTGCAATGGGATTGCACGCGTCCATCACCGTCTTTCCCGCCAGATTATCAATCCCGGCCAGGCATAACGCCTCCGCAGCCGCATTACCCTTCACGGCCAGAACGATCAGTTCGCCAAACTTCGCTGCATCGGCGAAGCTGCCGATTTTGGCATTCTTGTTCTGCGCTGCCCATTCCGCAAGTTTGGCAGGCGTTCTCGAACCCAAGATGACCGCGTGCCCATGCTTCAGAAATCCGCTGGCCAGGGTTTGCGCGACGGTGCCCGACCCAAGAATTCCAACCCTCATGGCGTCCTCCATTCAGCAGGAGTGTAGCGTGTCGTCTCACGCCCTTCAACCGACGCTCGATGAAAGTACGACAGATGAAAAGCCTAATCCAACCGCGGCAATGCGCGAGTTCCTTCTTGCCATCTGCGCTATTCTTCAGTATGGGGCTCCAGGGGTGGAGCGCCGCGCGATGACCTTCCTGAAAGCAACTGCATTCGAAATTTCCGCGGGGCTGGCTCTGGTCGCGTGCGCCGGCGGCGGCGTCGCCTGGTTCTTTCTGCGCCATCGCCCGACGGCCGACGAGGTAGAACGAGCGCGCCGTGAGTATCTGGCGCAGTCCGGCCGCCTGGTCGACGGTATGTTGCTGGATATGTTGGAGATGGAGGTCGATTATCGCGGTGTGCGCACTATGCTCATTTTCAGTTACCGAATTGCAGGGGTTGAGTACCAGTGCTCGCAGGACATAACCGGCATCCTCAGCGCCCAGGACATAACCCAGGTTAAGGTCGGTTATCCCTGCTCTGTGCGATATCAGCCGGGCAAGCCTCAGGACAGCATCGTCATTGCCGAAGAATGGTGCGGACTGCGCGCGGGGCTCCCAGATCTGCCCATTTTCGCCTCCGATAGCACACCCAAATTGAAGCGCCGCCAGACCCTCCATCGCTGATTCCGCGCTCTCCTCCGGCTGGCCCTCATCGTTGGCATTGGATACCCACCCCCGGTTACACTGGAATCATGCATGTCCATGCGGCGCCCACGGGATCGGGAGCGAACAGGACACAATCCGTGCTCCGCTTTTCGCTGGTAGCCACGCTCGCCTATGTGGCAGTGACCTTTGTAGCTGGACTCCGCGCCCACTCTCTGGCGTTGCTCTCAGAAGCCGGTCATAACGCCTCGGACTTTCTGGCGCTTCTGCTCAGTTTCGCCGCCGTTTATTTTCAGTCGCGCCCCGCCGACGATTCCAAGACCTTTGGCTACCAGCGAGCCGGAGTTCTGGCCGCCTTTATCAATGCTGCCACGCTGATCGTGATCTCGCTTTGGATCGCGGTTGAGGCCATTCATCGTCTCAGCGCTCCGGTAGCCGTGCAGCCCCGGCTGATGATGATCGTGGCCGCAGCAGGCGTGGTGATGAACGGCGTGATCGCTGCTCTCCTTTGGGGCGTTGCCCGCGACGTGAACCTGCGCAGCGCCTTCCTCCACATGGCCGGAGACACGCTCTCCACAGCCGCGGTCATCGCCGGAGGCGCGGGCATCCTGCTCACCGGCAAGAACTGGATTGACCCTGCGCTCTCTTTGCTGATTGCCGCGCTCATCCTTTGGTCCAGCGTCGGAATCGTCCGTGAGACCCTCAACATCCTGCTTGAAGGTACGCCGCGCGGCGTGTCCCTGACTGAAATCCGCACTGGAATGGAGGCCGTCGAAGGCGTGGTCAACGTGCATGACCTCCACGTCTGGAGTCTCGGCTCGCACTCCCGCGCCCTTGCCTGCCACGTCACAATTGCCGATATTCCACCCTCCGAGAGTGCCTGCATTCGAGTCAAACTCAACCACATTCTTCATGACCACTTTTTCATCAGGCACACCACGATTCAGTTTGAACACATCGGATGCGGCGAGTTGGAAGGCTGCGTCGTGCCCATGGAAGAACTGACCAGCGGCGCTGCCCAGGGCCATCATGGCCACGTGCACTAGCACTCCTTCAGGAGGTCTTTGCCTTGATTCGTCGCGTTGCTCTTGCGGTCTTGTGTCTTGTACTCCTTCCTGCTGTCTCCCAGCCATGCCCGGCTTGCGACCACAAACTCCCGCCACAGTTATCAGACACTCAGCTTCAAGCCCTCTCGGGCGAATACACCGACCCCAATGAGCCGGGCATGCCCATCAGCTTTTACCCGCAGGGTGGCAAGCTCATCTTTGAATACGATCGCTTTGTTCCCACTGCACTGACCACAATCTCCGCCACTGAATTCACGGTGCCCGAATCAAAGGTCACATTGACCTTTTCTCTTGATGCCGCCGGACATGGTGTGAGTGTCGTCTTTTCCAACGATCCAGGGACCACCTTCCACCGTACTGGCGAGCCGGTTCATCACATCTTTCACGACTACCAGCGCTCCGAAGTGATGATTCCAATGCGCGACGGCGTCAAACTTCACGCCGTTATCCTCAAGCCATCCGACATAACCACGCCCCTGCCGTTCTTGCTCATGCGCACCCCCTATGGAGTCGACGGAACCAATCGCTTCACGTTTTTCGGCGGACGTCCCGAACTCGCCCGCGACGGCTACATCTATGTGGCCGAAGACATTCGCGGCCGCTTCAAGAGCGAAGGCCAATTCGTGATGAGCCGACCTTTGGCCGACCATCACGACCCTAAAGCCATCGATGAGAGCACCGATACCTATGACACTGTGGCTTGGCTGCTCACAAACGTCCCCGGAAACAACGGACGCGTGGGTGTCGTCGGTACCAGCTATCCAGGCTTTCTAGCCATGATGGCCGGCATCGACCCCCACCCTGCCGTCAAAGCCGTCTCGCCGCAGGCGCCCATGATCGACGTGTGGATGGGCGACGACTTCTTCCACAACGGTGCATTCCGCCAGAGCTATGGCTACGACTACGTCTATGGACTGGAATCCAGCAAAGAAACGACCGAAGTGAGCTATGGCAAGGACAAGGACGGCAAGCCTCGCGATGGCTACGACTACTTCCTCGAGCGTGGCAGCTTTGCTGAAGACGTGAAAAAATCCGGCTCCAAGGATCTTCCCACCTGGAAGCTCTTCCTCGAACACCCCAGCTACGATTCCACATGGTCCTCGCGCGGCGTCGAACATGACCTCACCGCGGTCGCCGTCCCCACTCTCACCGTCGGCGGCTATTACGACCAGGAAGACATGTACGGCCCGCAGGAGGAATACGAAACACTTGAGCCGCACGACGCCAATCACGAGAACTTTCTCGTCCTCGGCCCCTGGCGCCATGGATACTGGTCATCTTCCTCAAGCCATCTGGGCAACCTCAACTTCGGCGAACCAATCGGCAAGGAGTTCCGTACGCAGATCGAAGCCAGGTTTTTCGCGCACTACCTGAAGGACGCGCCCGGCTTCGACCTTGAAGACACCGCGAGCTTCCAAACCGGCTCCAACACCTGGAAGTACTACTCCCACTTCCCGCCCCTCAAGTCCGAACCCACCAGCCTCTACCTGCAGGGCAATGGCCTGCTGAGCTGGAGCGACACGACGGCCAGGGCCAACACCACCTACGTCAGCGACCCTGCCAATCCCATCCCCTATCGCCACCGGCCCATCCAGCCCACCTACGGTGACGGTTCGCGAATGGTACAACTGGCTCACTGAAGATCAGCGCTTCGTCACGGATCGCAAAGACGTAGCCGTGTGGAAGCTTCCGGTCCTCAAGAAGGACCTCATCGTCACTGGCGAGGTCATCGCCGATATCTACGCCTCCACCACCGGCACCGATAACGACATGGTGGTCAAGCTCATCGACCAATACCCTGACAATGATCCCGACCCGAAGATGCGCGGCTACCAGCTCATGACCAACGCTGAAATCTTTCGCGGCCGCTATCTCTCAAGCTTTCGAAATCGCCTACTCCGCTGCGCGCCAACTCCGTTCACGAATACCGCTACAGCCTGCACGACATCGACCACGTCTTCAAGGCCGGGCACACCGTGATGGTCGAGATACAGAGCACATGGTTCCCGCTTTACGACCGCAACCCGCAGACCTTTGTGCCCAACATCATGACCGCCAAGCCGGAGGACTACAAGCCGGCCACCATCACCATTTACTCGGACCAGGACCACCAATCCAACCTGCAGCTGCCTTTGATGAACGCTTGCGACCACATCGAGTGCTTTTGAACGGCTTGCCAGCCCGCTGGAAGCGTCAAGCAGTCTCGTGATGCATCTTATTGTTTGGAATGCCTTCGTTTCACGCTAGAATAGAAAGTGCAATGACCCTCCATCAGCCCATCCCGGCCCTCCTCTAGCGGCGCCCGCCGCCTACACTCGTTTTCTGCCTTCTTTCAGACTCCTCCCAAGTTGTAGTGAAAATGCGCCCCTGGGGCGAATGAGGCTTCCGATGATTGATCGTTTGGAACAAATGGAACAGCGCTACGACGAGTTGCAAGGTCAACTTTCGTTGCCTGAAGTCATCAACGACCGACGAGAAGTATCAGAAGGCCGGCAAGGCCCTCAGCGACCTTGAAACTCCGGTGCAGAAGTTCCGCGAGTTGAAGCAGGTGCGCCAGGGTCTCGCCGAAGCACGCGCGATGCTGGCCGAATCCGACCCCGACATGCGCGCCATGGCCACGGAAGAGATCGCCGCGCTCGAGCCTCGCGAAGCCGCTCATCGAAGAAGAAATCAAGGTGCTTCTGCTGCCCAAGGATCCCAACGACGAGAAGAACGTCATCCTCGAAATCCGCGCCGGCACCGGCGGCGACGAGGCCTCACTTTTCGCCGCTGAAATCTTCCGCATGTACACGCGCTTTGCCGAGCAGCATCGCTGGAAAGTCGAAGTGCTTTCGCTCTCCGAGTCCGGCGTCGGCGGCTACAAGGAAGTGATCGCCATCATCGAAGGCGCGCGCGTCTACTCGCAGCTCAAGTGGGAGAGCGGCGTCCATCGCGTCCAGCGCGTTCCCGCCACCGAAACCCAGGGCCGCGTGCATACTTCCGCCGTTACCGTCGCCGTGCTGCCCGAGGCGGAAGAAGTCGACATCAAGATCGAGGCCAAGGACCTCCGCATCGACACCTTCTGCTCGTCGGGCCCCGGCGGGCAGTCGGTCAACACCACTTACTCCGCCGTCCGCATCACGCACATCCCCACCAACACGGTGGTCAGTTGCCAGGACGAAAAATCGCAGATCAAGAATCGCGAGAAAGGCATGCGCGTCCTTCGCTCCCGCCTCTACGAGATGGAGATGGATCGCCAGAATGCCGAGCTTGGCCAAGGAGCGCAAGCAGCAGGTAGGCACCGGCGACCGCAGCGAAAAGATCCGCACCTACAACTTCCCGCAGAATCGCCTCACCGATCACCGCATCGGCCTCACTCTGCACCAGCTCGACTTGGTAATGGAGGGCCGCCTGCAGCCCATCGTCGATGCGCTCGTCACCCACTACCAGGCCGAGCAATTAAAGGCCGACAGCCAGGCTGCCTGAGCCAATGACGCTGCGGGAGTGGCTCGACAATGGAGAGGCGCAACTGCGCTCCGGTCCCCATCCTGAGCGCGCCCGCCTCGACGCGCAGACACTGCTGCTGCACCTCATTGGCAAAAACACCGCCTGGCTTCTGGCTCATCTGGGCGATGACTTCGCCGGCTGCACCGCGATTCGCTATGCAGCTCTGCTCGAACGGCGCCTCAAGGGCGAGCCCATCCAATACATCACCGGGGAAACGGAGTTCTACGGCTTGCCCTTTCGCGTCACCGCCGATGTGCTCATTCCCCGCCCCGAAACCGAGCACCTCGTCGAGAGAGGCTCTTGCCACTTTGCCGGCACAATTCTCCGCGCCTGTGCATCCTCGACATCGGCACCGGCTCCGGCGCCATTGCCGTTGCCCTGGCGCACAAGCTGCCTGAAGCGCAGATCACCGCGACCGACATCTCCGCACCGGCTTTGGCCATCGCGCGTGAAAATGCGACGCGCAACAACGTCGTCCGCACAAATCCGCTTTCTGCAAGGCGATCTGCTCGCGCCGGTTGCAGGCGAAGTCTTCGACATCGTCGTTTCGAATCCGCCCTATGTGCCGATCGCCGATCGCGCCTTCACTTGCCGTCGAAGTCCGCGACCACGAGCCCGCTCTCGCTCTCTTTGCCGGCAACGACGGCCTCGATGTCTATCGCCGTCTCATTCCCGCCGCCTTCGCTGCGCTCGCTCCCGGCGGTTTCATCGCACTCGAAATCGGCTACGGACAGGCCCCGTCAATTCGAACGCTGCTCGCCGCCTCCGGTTTCCACCGCATCGAATTCACTCCCGATTTGCAGGGCATCCCGCGAGTCGCCACCGCTCATCGGCCCTGCAGATCATCGCGAAAGTTCACAGAAAAGCGCACATTCGAGCGCACTTCAACCCGGCGTCATTCCACCCGGTTCATTTATGCTTCTCTCCGAAAGGAATTCCTTCATGCCCGCATCAAAAGGTTATGCAGCACTCGATTCCAAGTCACCCCTTACCCCATTCAGCTTCTCCCGGCGTGATCCTGGCCCTACTGAAATTAACATCGAAATCCTCTACTGCGGCGTCTGCCATTCTGACCTGCACATGATTCGCAACGAGTGGGGTAATGCGATCTATCCCATGGTTCCCGGTCATGAAATCGTAGGCCGAGTCGTCTCAGCCGGAAACTCCTCAAGGAAGTTCAAGGTCGGAGACATCGCTGCCATCGGCGTCATCGTTGACTCCTGCCGGCATTGCCCGCCCTGTGACAAAGGAGAGGAGCATTTCTGCGACGAAGGCTCCACGCTTACCTACGCCGCAACTGACCGCGTCGACGGCTCCATCACCATGGGCGGCTACTCCAGCAATTACGTAGTCGACGAACGCTTCGCGCATCGCGTTCCCTCGAACCTCAATCTCGCCGCCGTCGCCCCGCTGCTCTGCGCTGGCATCACCACCTATTCGCCCCTGCGCCACTGGAATGTGGGCCCCGGCAAGAAGGTCGGCATTGTCGGTCTTGGCGGCCTCGGTCACATGGGTCTCAAATTCGCGCACTCCTTCGGCGCGCATGTCGTCCAGTTCACTACTTCGCTCAAAAAGAAGGAAGACGCCCTCAAACTCGGCGCCGACGAAGTCGTGCTCTCCACCGACGCCGATGCGATGAAGGCTCAAACCAAGTCCTTCGACTTTATCCTCGACACCGTCTCGGCTCCGCACGCGCTCGAGCCCTACATCGCCGCTGCTCAAGCAGGACGGCGCCATCACCCTTGTCGGCCTGCCCGACAAGCCTCCGTCCTTCCAGATGTTTTCACTCATCTCCCGCCGCGCATCGATCACCGGCTCCATGATTGGCGGCATGAAAGAAACGCAGGAGATGCTTGACTACTGCGGTCAGCACAATATCGTCTCCGAGGTCGAAGTCATTCCCATCCAGCAAATCAACGCAGCCTACGAACGACTGCTGCGCCAGGAAGTAAAGTACCGCTTCGTCATCGACATGAGTTCCCTGAAGTAACATCCTCCTCCAGTGAAAGCCATCCGCATACTCCGCTCTTCGACGATTCGCTTATTTTGCGAATCGTCGAAGAAGGGAACTTCCTCAACCTCTTCATCCTTGACAGTCTTCACGCCGCATCTTTATGTTTGCGCCAACCCGTTTCTCGCACGCCGATAGGACCAAAATGAAAATCTCCAACCGTCCTGAACTCTCCTTGGACGGCCCCTCGTCTGTGAGGCGAAAATCGGGGGCCATCCTCACCGACAGCCACTTCCTGATTCCCCTGGCGGCCTTCTGCATCGGCCTCGCGCTTCTTATCGCGCTTCATTAGCGCCGCTCGCTGCCTTTGTGAACAATCTCAGCATGAAAAAGTCGGACGCGCAGAACGAAAGGACAACCCGCCGTTGACGACCCAGCACCCAAAAACCGACGCAGCATCCAACTTCGGTTCGGTCCATGGGCTCGGGGTGCTCTGCGGGTTGAGCGCCGGCGCGTGGCTGGGCGCTGCAGAGGCACCCACCAAGCTCGTCAACTCCGGCCTTTCGCCGTTCGCGATCTCCCTCTGCATGGTGGCCGGCGTTTTCACCGCGCGCTGGACCGTCCCCACCCTGCTTAAGGGCACTCGCCAGGTCTTCGCCGACCTCGCTCTGAACAGACACCTCATCCCTATCGCAATTCTTGCCGGCATGTTGTGGGCGGTCGCCAACACGCTCACCGTTTTCGCCATTCGTGATGTAGGCCTGGCCATCGCCTTTCCCCTGTGGAACACCAACTCGCTTGTCGGCATCCTGTGGGGTCGGCTGCTCTTCGGGGAGCTCAAAGGCGCCAGTGGCAAGAATGTTGCCAAGGTTGTCATGGGCGCGCTGGCCATCGTTGCCGCCGCCGTCATGCTCGGCTTCAGCACCATTCATGGCAGCGGTCCCCACGCCGATCGAGCCGCTGGCGGAGTTCTCGCCGCCGGCGGTGCGAGCCTGCTTTGGGGAACGATGTACATCCCCTATCGCAAGGCCTATGTCAGCGGCATGAGCCCACTTTCCTTCGTCACCGTCTTCACCATCGGCGAACTCTGTCACTGTCTTTGCGTTGGTGCTCGCGCTTGACGGAGGAACCAAAGCCGCCGTCTTCCATTCCGCCGCGGTCCGGCCGATGCTGTTTTGGCTTTTTCTGGGCGGCTTCATCTGGGTCATCGGCGACATCTTTCAGCAATACGCCACCAAGTACCTCGGCATCGGCCGCGGCATTCCGCTCTCCAACACCAACCAGCTTTGGGGATTGGCGTGGGGCGCGCTGGTGTTCGGCGAGCTGACCCAAGCCGACGCAGCTCATCGCCTTCTCGTGGTTTTTGGATCTCTGGTCATGATCGCGGGCGCGCTGGCGGTCAGCACTGCCGTCGCGACTGAACGCGAGCACACGTCTACCAACGACGCCCTCGTACGCGAGTGCAATCGCTATCAGCTCGACTACACCCGCGTACTGCGAGCCTATAGCGGAGCGGGTGAGGGGGGTGATGGGAGCCGCGCGTGGTGGGATTACTTGATTCTCGCGTCAGCCGCGAGCATTTTCGTCTGGCTCGGCCTCCAGGCGCGCGTTCCTCCACTTACCATGAACCTCGTCTGGACCGCAGCCCTGGTCGCAGCGCTTGTGATTACCGCCGCCATCTGCATCCGTGGGTTGTGGAGGTCAGCGAAGTTTTCGTGATGTCCCCTTTACAATGAAATTCATGACCGAGCCGTGTCTGGTTGATCTCGTTGGAGTAGGGCTAAACGCTACTGACACGCTGATCCCTCTTTCCAACTTCCCCGAGCGCGGCTCCAAAGTCGAGTACACAAATGCATCTGTTCTCCCCGGCGGCCAGTCCGCCACCACCGTCATCGCCTGCCAGACATGGGGGCTCACCACACGCTACGTGGGTAAGCTGGGCGATGATGAAGCCGCCGCCCTGCATCGCCGCGAATTCGCACGCACCGGTGTCGATGCACGCGTCACGACCGTTGCCAATGCCGCCAGCCCGCAGTCGCTGATCCTTGTCGATAATGGAGGCGAACGCACCGTCCTGTGCCGCCGCGATGAGAGGCTGCTGCTGCAACCGGCCGATCTCGATCGATCATGGATCGTGAATGCGCGTGCCCTGCATGTCGACGGATTTGAAACAGCTGCAGCCACAGTGGCTGCGAGCTGGGCACGCGCAGTCGGCATCCCCGTTGTTGCCGATCTCGACGAACTGTATCCCGGCGTGGATGATCTGATTGACAACATCGACTACCTCATCGTGAGCCGAGACTTTCCCGCGCGCCTTACCGGCGAGCGCAGCCTTGAAAACGCCCTGCGCCGCATGAAAGGCCGCTATGGCTGCGCGGTCACCGCCGCAACCTTGGGCCAGGACGGCGTGCTGGCCTGGGACGGCAGCCATTTCCATCTCCGCCCCGCGTTTCACGTGCAGGTGGCCGACACCACAGGCGCAGGCGACATCTTTCACGCGGGCTTCATCTATGGATTGCTGCAGGGTTGGCCTCTCGCCCGTCAACTCGACTTCGCCTGTGCCGCCGCTGCGCTCAACTGCACTGCAACCGGCGCCCGCGGCGGCATCGGCTCTGTGGACGCCATCGAATTCCTCATGGCCTCAACCCCACGCTATGCTGTAGCCCCTGCCGTTGATTGATTGCTTCGCTGGGTGCCCAGCCATGTGTTTCGCAAAGATTGCTCAAACCAATCCTCGGGGCATAATATTCCACTGCAATTGAAATCGTTTTCAAAAGGACCCCGGAATGCGCATTTCCGCCTCGTTGCCGCTCGCCGCTCTTGCATTCACCTTGTTCGCCGCAGCTCATTCAACGCCAGCTCTCTCCCAGCAAGTGGCCCAAACGCCCCCCATGGGATGGAATAGCTGGAACTACTTCGCAGGCAAGGTCACCGACAAGGATATCCGCGATTCCGCCGACCAGATTGTTGCCAGCGGCATGAAGGACGCCGGCTACATCTACGTCAACATCGACGACACATGGGAGGGCGACCGCGACGCCAACGGCGTGCTCCATACCAACTCGAAATTTCCCGACATGAAGGCCCTTGCCGACTACGTCCACTCCAAAGGCCTCAAGATCGGCATCTACTCATCGCCGGGGCCGAAGACCTGCGCCGGGTTTGCGGGTTCGCTCGGCCATGAGGAGCAGGACGCTCAACTCTACGCATCCTGGGGCATCGACTACCTCAAATATGACCTCTGCAGCTTTATTCCCGAAGTCATGGAGAAGCAGGCCCACAACGACAGGGCTGCGCAGATGCGCCTGATGATCGCCGCTTACGACAAGATGGGCAAAGCGCTCAAAGCAACCGGCCGTCCAATCGTCTATTCCTTCTGCCAGTACGGGTGGGACTCGGTCTGGGAGTGGGCGCCTTCGCTCGGTGGCAACCTCTGGCGCACCACCGGCGACATCACACCTCACTGGGATCGCATCTATGCCATCCTCAGCCAGCAGGAAGGGCTAGAAGCTTATGCCGGCCCCGGCCATTGGAACGATCCGGACATGCTCGAAGTGGGCAACGGTAAACTGTCTCTCGCCGAGAATCGTTCTCACTTCTCCATGTGGGCCATGCTTGCTTCGCCGCTCCTGGCGGGCAACGACTTGCCCAACATGAAGCCGGAGATCAAAGCCATCCTCACCAACAGCGATGTCATTGCCATCGATCAGGACCCGTTGGGAAAGCAGGCCAGCCGCGTATATTCGGACGGAGAAGTTGAAGTGTGGGCAAGGCATCTTTCCGGGGGAGCCATGGTCGTTGCCGTGCTCAACGTCGGCAGCGATCGCTACAGCACGCACCCGTTCCACCTCAATCTCGACAAGCTCGGCCTGCACGACAAGCAACCTGCCAAAGACCTGTGGACCGGCAAAGACATAGAACTGACAAACAACATGCCGATTGAATTACCGAGCCACGACATCCTGCTGGTGAAAATCGCTGCGCCGAAATAGGGCGCCCCTATCATGAAGCCCCGACCCGACCCTTGCGGTATTTCTCTTCCGCAAGGGCGGGGTAGCACAAATCTTCCGGCTCACTCAGATCTAATCATTCATTGGTCCGGAAATTGATTCGTGGGCACGACCATGGGCCAGCCGAACTGAAGCCGCGATCTCCGACGCGACAATGAAGATATCTGTCGGGAGTTTCACCGAGACATCCCAGACTGTGCCAACAGCCCTCGATGCTCGTTCACCCGTCCGAGGCACACCGCGAACCACCCATTCTCATCCGTCCAAGTGGCCTCGTGCGTGAATCCTGCCGCGGCCAGCATTGCCTCCACCTGGCCGGGTCGATACTTGTAGCTGTTCTCCGTGTGTATGCGCTCGCCTTTGGCAAACTCCACGCGCATATCCATTGCGGCCACCCAGACAGATTGTTTGACCCGGCTCTCCAGGTGCATCTCGATCCGCGATGCCGCCTCATTCCAAACCGCCAGATGCTCAAATGAGTCCAGCTCGAACTCTGCTCCCACCTCGCGATTCAATCGCGTCAGCATGTTCAAGTTGAAATCGGCCGTCACCCCGGCAGCGTCGTCGTACGCCGCCAGAAGTGTGGATTCATCCTTCACCATGTCCACACCCAGCAACAGCGCGTCACCCGCCTTCAGCTCGGTCCGAATCTTGCGCAGCAGCCGTGCCGCCTCTTCCGGCTCGAAATTGCCGATGCTCGATCCGATGTAAAGCACCAATCTTCGCTCTTCTGATCCTGCCGGCCCAAACGTCAGGCCGTTGGTGTAATCCAGCGCCCGCGGTGTGACTGCTACTTCCTGTAACTCCCGCTCGATGCGCTGCCTTGCCGCCGCCAGTGCGCTCACTGACACGTCCAGCGGCTCGTAAATCACCGGCCCCTGTCGCCGCATCGCAGCCGCCAACAGCAGCCGGGTCTTCTCCGCCGATCCCGCTCCCAGCTCCGCGATTCGCAGCCGCGCGCCTCCACTTGCCAGCTCCAGAATCTGGTCTGAGAATTCCTGAAAAATCCCTCGCTCTGTCCGCGTTAGATAGTACTCAGGGCGCTCAGTGATCTCCTCAAACAGGCGCGACCCCGCCTCGTCATAAAACAGCCATGGCGGTAATCGCTTCGCGCGATTGCCAAGTCCGTCTCTAACCGCGGCAGCGACCTTTTCCTCTACATGTGTGGGGAATGCTTGCAGTGTCATCGTCGTCATATCGCCAATTGGATGCTACTTCGCCGCCGCGGGGTACACCCGCGCAGCGAAATTGACTGTCAATTCTTTTTTGAGTGACCTCAACATCGATTCAAAGGAGAAGCCTCAGTATGCACAATTCTTTCAACAAAGACTCTACGATGCCAGTCGAATCCCTGAAAATTGCCAGCGCGTTTCCGGTGTGAAGAAATTTCGATAAGACGCCCGCATATGCGCCGCCGGAGTCACGCATGAGCCCCCGCGTAAAACCATCTGCCCGCTCATGAATTTACCGTTATACTCCCCCAACGACCCAGCCAGCGGCCGAAACCCCGGATATCCCAGATACGCGCTCGCCGTCCACTCCCAGCAGTCGCCAAACCACTCTGCGGGTCGCGGACCGCGATGGTTTTCCGTCGCTGGGGCGGGCGTTAACCTGCCGGAATCCAGCAGGTTTCCTTCTACCGGGCCTCCCTCCGCCGCAGCCTCCCACTCGAATTCGGTCGGCAACCGCCGCCCCGCCCAGCGCGCATAAGCATCGGCCTCGAAGTAGCTTATGTGGCTCACCGGTGTTGTCGTCAAGCGACTCAGTGGCTGCTCGCCGCGCAAGGTAAACACGCTCCAGCCGCCACTTTCACTGGTCCAGTAGAGAGGCGCGCGCCACCCGCTCAGCTGCATCGCGTCCCACCCCGCAGAGAGCCAGAACTCGGGCCGTCGATAGCCGCCATCCTCCATGAACTCGGCGAATTCCCCGCATGTCACCAGCCGAGCGGCCAGCGAATACGGTTCCAGCCACACCTTGTGGCGGGGAGCTTCATTGTCAAAGCAGAATCCTTCTCCGCAGTGTCCAACTTCGCGCAAGCCGCCCTTAAACTCCAACAAAACGCATCGCTATAGGTGCCCGTTCTGTACAACGCTCTCAGGTGGCTCACCAAAATACGCCGGCCGAAGCGGATTGGTGAAAGAAAGCATGCATTGTGTCGGTCAGCAGCAGTTCCTGGTGCTGCTCCTCGTGGTTCACGCCCAGCTCAATCCTTTGCAATGCCTCCAGCTCCGGATCGCCCTCCAGCAGCCGATCAATCCCCTCGTCCACATGCGCCCGATAGCGCAGAATCTCCTCCAGAGCGGGACGCGAAAACGAAGCCCTCAGCCGTTTCTCGGGGAACTCCGCGAAGCTCCGATAGTAGCTGTTGAAGAGCCAAGGAAAGTCGGCGTTGAAAAGCCTGTAGCCTGGCAACATCTCCCTCAGAATGAAAGATTCGAAAAACCAGGCCGTGTGCGCCAGGTGCCATTTTGCCGGCGACGCCTCCGGAAGTGACTGCACCATCATGTCTTCCGGCGTCAGGGGTTCGCACAGTTTCAGCGTCTGCCGCCGCGTGCTACGAAACCTGGCTGCAATTTCCATTTTCCTGTCTGAAGAGGTGATTGAGCTCATTGCATCTTCCGCCTGCTGAAGAGTCTACGCGATGGTTGCCACCTAGTGTTGATGGTTCTTTCCAGGTACGGATTCGCAAAATGTGATTGATGTGCTTGACTATTGAACCTGAAAAGGTGCTCTAATTTAATCGGACGATTTTGCTGGTTTGTCGCCCCGATTCCTCCGAATCGGAGGGAATATGAGCAGGCTTGATAAACACCGCAGGCTGCCGGCGATTGCGGTTTTCGCAGCCCTCGTTGCTTCACCGCCCGTCGTCTTCTCCCAGGCGCCCGCGCAAAGCTCGACCGCTGGCCCCGCCAACCTCGAAAGTGGCCGTCGCTTCGCTGCCTTTGCAGCCTCCGCCAACTCCAGAAGAAGTTGGCGACTCCCTCATGACGCATCAGCGCTACCAGGCTGCGATTGAGGCCTACAAAAAGGCCCCACAGGACTCCGCTGCAGTCTGGAACAAGATGGGAATCGCTTACCAGATGATGTTCAATCTGGTCGGATGCGAACCGCTGCTACCAACGCTCGCTGAAGATCGACCCGAAGAACGCCAATGTCTTAAACAACCTGGGTACTGTCTACGACTCGCAGAAGGAGTTCAAATCGGCCGTGCGCTTGTACCATAAGGCACTCAAAGTCGATCCGACATCCGCCCTCGTCCTGAAGAATCTGGGCACCGACCTGATGGCCCAGCACAATTACAAAAAGGGCTGGGATGCCTACAAGGAGGCGCTGTCCATCGATCCCCAGATCTTTGGCGCAAGCACCAGCCCGCGCAGTAGAAAATCCGGCCTCAGTTGAGCAGCGCGGAGCTATGAACTTCTACATGGCCAAGGGTTGCGTGCGTGCCGGCATGAATGACCGCGCCATCGAGTATCTTCGCATGGCGCTGAATGAAGGATTCACCAGTCCCAAAAAGATCGCAGAAGACAGCGAGTTCGCCGTGCCTGCGCGGGATTCCTGCCTTCAAGGAACTGATTGCGGAGCAGAAGAATCCATAGCGGTCTGCGCTCTGCTTCGATCTTCCAATGCCATGCGAGCTTTCGTCATCCTTGCAGGCTTCTCATGCGTCTATGAATTCAGGTTCAATTCTTTCGCTCGTCGGAGATGGCATGAAATTTCACCGCTTATCCGGAGTCCTGATCGTTCTGGCGCTCGGCGTCGCGTTCTGCTCAGGATTCAAACCAAGCTCTGCCCGCCCAGGGTTCAGGCGGTGGGCAGGGCCAGCGCGGCGGGCGCAGCAGAGGCGACTGGGGCATGATGGGCGGCGGTCACGGCACCATGGGGACCGTAACCGAAGTTGCCGCCGACCACTACACCATCAAGACGGAAACGGGCGAAATCTACACCGTCCACTACAGCGTCAACACTCGCATCATGAAGCAGATGGTCCGCCACCGCAATCCCGGCGAGGCCAGGAACGACACCGACGCGCAGCCTGCCGCCCCGCAACCCCTAAAACCTACTGACATCAAGATTGGCGACGTGATCGCGGCCAACGGTGAGGTGGACGCTGCTGCAAAATCCGTCGGCGCGGTTTTTATCGTGCAGATCGACCCCGAACGGGCCAAACAGATGCGCGAGATGGAAGCCAACTATGGCAAGACCTGGCTCATGGGCAAAGTCACTGCCGTTGACGGCATCAGGGTCACCATCCAGAGCGCGCGCGACAACAGCCCCCGCTCCTTTGTCGCCGATGAGAACACCACATTCCGGAAGCGTCGCGACCCCATCACCCTCGCCGATATTCAGGTTGGCGACATGATCCGCGTCGAGGGCGCCGTAAAAGATGGCACCTTCCTAGCCGCGACTGTCGGCGACATGGGAGCACCCCCACCCGAAGGGACGCCAACGGTACCCCACGTCACTCCGCCCTTGTAATTAACTCCGCTGCGATGCCACCGGAATACTCTCTGTGATCAGTTTCCGATTCCCATCCTTCGTCCGCTTTCCTGACCCATCATCCAAACCCCGACATCTCTGAGGAAAATTTGCGCGGATCATGGAAATGCCTGCGCCCTACCCGCCCATGAACATGCCGCCATTCACATCCAGCACATGCCCGGTGATATACGCTGCCGCATCCGATGCCAGAAACGCCACCGACTGCGCAATTTCCAGGTCCGTTCCTGCCCGACCCAGCGGAATCGCGGCCATCATCACTTCGCGCTGCTTGTCATCCAGCACTGCCGTCATCGGCGTCTCAATATATCCCGGCGCCACGGCATTCACTGTGATGCCTCGCGAAGCCACCTCGCGCGCCAGCGACCGCGTCATCCCGATCAGCCCCGCCTTCGACGACGCATAATTCACCTGGCCCGCCTGCCCCGTCCGGCCCACCACGCTTGAAATATTGATAATCCGTCCCCAGCGATTCTTCAGCATCGGACGCAGCAGCGCCTGCGTCAGCAGAAACGCGCCCGTCAGGTTCGTCCCCAGCACATCATCCCAGTCCGTCCGCTTCATCGCCATCATCAGCCCGTCGCGCGTAATGCCGGCGTTGTTTACCAGGATCTCCACCTTGCCAAACCGCTCGATGACCGCCTTGGCGCCGGCCTTGATCGACTCTTCGCTGGCCACGTCCAGCGCAAACGACCGCCGCCTGCCCGCCGGCTGCCGCAATCTCCGCCGCCACCTCGGCCAGCTTGGCCTCATTCCGCGCCGCCAGCGCTACTGTCGCCCCGGCCCGCGCCAGTTCCAGCGCGCAAGCCCGGCCAATTCCCTGCGAAGCCCCCGTCACCAGCGCAATTCTTCCTTGAAATCCCGCCATCTTTTCGTTTGCCTTTCATGCGCACAGAACCGCGCCTCTCCGCCCCCATTATAGGTGGAGAGAAAGATTGGCATTTGCTGAAACGCTAAAGGCTAGGAGCCAGGAGCTGATCCTACCCGGAAGGCGTAACCACCACAGGCGTTCTCTGTGCCGCCACTGACGGCCGCACCAACTCCGCCGGCCACACATACACCGCCAGCCGCCGCGAATAATGCAGCACCGGCTCCTCGTCCGGAAGATGAATGCCGATTGCCTCCGCCAGATCGTTGCGCTCGATCTCCGCCTCGGCATCTTCCAGCGGCCAGGGAACATGATGAACATTCGGCTCGCACCAGTTGTCCATCGCCGATTGCGAGCTGAATAGGCAGTAGCGCTCTGTCAAGAAATACTCCAGTGTTCCCGCTGCGGCTCTCGGCCAGCTTGCGCGTCGGGCCCAGCCCCCGATAGCGCGCATTGAAGATGACTGGCTTGCCCGACAAAACGTCGCCTGCTGTAAAACGCGAATTCCCGCTCCGACGTTGCTCCAGCCGCATCTCCGCCCAGTAGTACGGCAGGTGATAAAACGCGCGCGCCGCGGCCACTGCCAGCAGGTTGCCCGCGTCCAGCGAGAAGAAATACACGCCCGGCGTTCCCGTGCGCAGGTCGCGCACATAGGTGCGAAGATTCAATTCGGGAAAGCTGTTGCGCTCCCGGAATCGGCGGCACGCCGCGAATCTTGATGCGGTCCATCCAGAACGGCACCACGCCCAGCCATGCCGAATCCTGAAACGTGTCGACCTCAGGCCTTCGGGCAGCAAGCCGCCAATTCCGCAGCGGGCACTCGCCAATGCGCAAAAAGCAGGTCGTTCCATCGCTGGGTCATCGCCCAGCGGCCCGGAGGCAATGGCCGTGGCCGCTGCGATGTGCGTAGCTTAATCTCCCGCATGGGCCTCGTTTCTCCTCGCTGGCCATTGGACGTTCGAGTGCAACGCCCAGGTATGCACAGCGCCGTCCTGCCTCCAATGCCGTATTCTGTTCGCGAGCCCACAAGAATGTCCAGTGAATCTTTTCTCCCCGCAGGCGCCCGTAACCAGACCGATGTCTTCGCCGTCCACGGGGCCGATCCTGAAGTCCTGGCCTACGCCATGGCCAAGTACTCCCGCTCCGCACTCTCCATGCGCGAGTCGCTCACTGAAATCAGCGCCCAGCGCGCCGAGCAGTTCCTCAACACCTTTTATTTTCAATATGGCCACCGCTCCATCGCCGACCTGGCCCACATCGCCTTTGCCGTCGAGCGCCTCAGCCTGCTGGCCGCCATCGTCCTGGTCGACGAGCAGCGCTGGGACGGCCAGGAGCGCTCCACCCGCTACCAGAACTTCCTCAAATCCGGCTGGTATTTTCCCGATTTTGGCGCGGATTCCGCATCGGCCCACCTCTACGCCGAAACCGTTGAAAATCTCTTCGCCGCCTACCAGCGCACCACCGCGGCCGTCTTCGCTGCGCTCGAGCAGCGCATCCCCCGGCCCGACGCCCTCAAGCCCGAAGCCTACGCGCGCACCCTCAAGGCCCGTGCCTTCGACGTGGCCCGCTATCTGCTCCCGCTGGCCACCAACACCTCGCTCGGCCAGATCGTCAACGCCCGCACCCTCGAGACCCAGGTCTCCCGGCTGCTCTCGCATCCCGTCGCCGAGGTTCGCGACCTGGGGCAGAAGCTGCGCGAAGCCGCCACCGGTCCCGCCTGGAACATCAACGCCCAGGCCGGCGCAGCCTTCGTCGAAAAGCTGGCAGCCGCTGACCCAGACCTGGCCGCCGAAGCCGCCAACCTGCTCACCCGCGAGGTCCGCACCGCGCCCACGCTGGTCAAATACGCCGAGCCCAATCAATACCTGATCCAGACCCAGGCTGAACTGGCCCAGGCAGCCGCGGAACTGCTCGGCAACCACCCCATCGCGCACGCGCCCATTGTCGACCTGGTCGAGCGCACTGAAACCCTCGAAGTCGAACTGGCCGCCACGCTGCTCTACTCCGCCAGCCACCACCCTTACCGCCAGATTCGCGATCTGGTCGCAGGGCTTCCAGCCAACCGCATTGCTGAGATCATCGAGCTCGGCCTGAGGCACCGCGGCAAGCACGACGAAGCCCTGCGCGCCTTCCACGCCGGCGCAGCTCTCCGCTTTGACATCCTCATGGACATCGGCGGCTTCCGCGACATGCACCGCCATCGCCGCTCCACGCAGATCATCCAGGCTTTCACCGCGCTGCACGGCTACGAGACGCCCCAATCCGGCGATCTTCCCGGCGACGCCAGCATCCTCGCCGAAGCCGGCGTCCTCGCCGACTACCAATCCGCCATCGAGTCCGCGCACGCTGCCAGCGCGCGCATCGCTGCCGGCTCCGCACCTGAAGCAGCGCAGTCCGCGCTCTACTTGCTTCCGCTGGCCACGCGCATCCGTTGCCTCTTTAAGATGGACTTCGCCGAAGCTCAGTACATTTCGGAGCTCCGCTCCGCGCCCGCCGGCCACTTCAGCTATCGCCGCGTCGCCTGGGAGATGTTCCTGGCGCTTGAGCGCCAGCACCCCTCTCTCGCCAAACACATCCGCGTAACCGACTTCACCCAGCCCATCGACCTGCTGCAGCGCTAACATGAGGGAGGGTCGAATTCATTGGCCCTTGCTGCGAAGTGCTCCTTGGCAGACATTATGTCCGAACAGGCAGCCGCAAATGGACTCTCGATCAGGCATCGGCCGACCCTTCATGGCCGGCCATTCGAACCGGCCCGCAGCAGCGACGCCTATCGGTCGCCTGCAAGTGACATCGACCATCTGCCACTTGCGCTAAATTGAGCAGACTGCGACTTGATCCGGAGGCGCCCCGCGCGTAAATCTGCGATAGTTCCACAAATATGATCGTGATGTCGAACATCGGGACCGGTACTGCATGAAAATCGAGTCGTCCTGAATATCATATCTTGCCGCCCTGATCCGGAAAGCTAAGACTTCCTTTCGAACGCTCCTGCCTGGCGAACACCTCCGGGCCAGAATCCCACCGGAGATCCCAGGTCACACGCTCAATCCTTGAACTCGACTTGTCTTAACGTAGATCAGCGGAGCCATCGAGGAACTCCAGACTCGCCACTGCGCGGCTGCGGCCATCCCTCCCGAGCCGTAGATGAACTAAATGCAGCGAACAGGCCGGCTTGCAATGGCGCTAGTCGAGGACATGGAGAAGTATGTCAAGGTCCATGACGTTAAGCGGACACCGCCGCGCGATTGATTTTCAGGTTCTCGACAAACTCAGTGAATGCAGGCAAATACTGATATCACTACCCGCCCTTGATCTCCGTCGCCCTATCCTTCACAAACGTCACCGTCCACTTCTTCCCGTCCTGGTCGTAGGTCACCGTGCGGTCGCCTTCCGTCTGGCTGTCGGGATGCATGTTCTGTCCAATCGCCAGGCGCGTCTCCAATTCGCTCATGCCCGGCTTCACCTGGTGCGCGTCGATCGCCGCCCACACATCCTTGGGCCAGTAGTCATAAATCTTGTGCGGATCGTCGTAGAAAAACAGCAGGTCGCAGTAATACTGTTCGTCCGCTCCGTCAATGGTGCCGACAGGCGTGGCATACTGCCCATCTTTGCCCGGCAGCGCGAAGACCGCGAACGCTTGCCGGCTCCCATGCCCGATGCCGTCGTCCACATCGGCCGGTACAGCGGCCTTGATAATCTTCTTGATCTCCAGCGCCTGCACCGGCGGAATCACGCCCACCCGCTTCGCGAACTCCACATGCCCGGCGTCGTAGGGAAAGTAAGGGATGGTGTAGCCGTTCTTCATCCACACCGTCGTCCCTTCCAGCCGCAGCGTGTCGTCAAAGTGCTGCGGAAAGAATGCGCGCACCACCGCCAGGTCATCCTTGCTCAGAGTGTCTCGTTCGCATCCTTCTGCCCGATAACACCCGGATTCTGCCGATGCTTCCAGACCGAGAACAGATAGATACCGCCGATAGTCAAGAGTGATCAGTGTCGGAATCAGAAAATTTTCCAGGTCTTCACGCACCCTCCTGACTCGTTTCATCTCCCGTTGCGACTTAGCCGATGCGTTCAATTTCCCGCTGAAGCTTCGCGCGCCGTCGACTCTGCCGCGGCCTCAGAGCCTCGGCGCTCAACTCATCGGCGCGCCGCAGGCCCGGAAACAGCCCCGCCCACGCTCCCGCAACGGCCAGCGCGCCAATCCGCCCACCAGCGTAGCCCGCACCGCGCCCCACCACTGCGCGGTCAGCCCGCTTTCAAACTCGCCTAACTCATTGGATGCGCCAATGAACAGCGAGTTGACCGCGCTCACTCGTCCGCGCATCTCCGGCGGAGTCGCCAGTTGCAGCAGCGAGCCGCGGATAATCACGCTGATCATGTCTGCCGCGCCGCCCACGGCCAGCGCCGCCAGCGAGAGCCACAGGTTCCGCGAAAGCCCAAAGACCACCGTCGCCGCGCCAAAGATTGCCACCGCGACAAACATCCGCGCGCCCGGCCCGGCGGCTGATCGGAAACCGCGCCATCAGCAGCGACATCGCCAGCGCGCCAATCGCCGGCGCCGCCCGCAGCATGCCCAGCCCGCGCGGCCCGGTGTGCAGAATATCGCTGGCAAAAATCGGCATCAGCGCCACCGCCCCGCCCAGCAGCACCACAAAAAGATCCAGCGACATCGCCCCCAGCAGCAGCCGCGCGCTCCACACATAGCGAAAGCCCGCCAGCACCACTTTCATTGACGCGGCCGGTGCTCCATGCGTCCCAGCCGCACATGCAGGCTGCCCACCAGCGCCAGAAACCACACCAGCGTGCACAGCGTGAACGACGTACACAATGCCCGCGCCCTCAAGCCGCGTGCCCGGATAGCAAACGCGCCAGCGGCAGAGTATACAGCAGTCCGCCCAGCGCCGGTCCGGTGAAGTTGGCGAACTGGAAGATCGCGCTGCCCCACGTCACCGCGTTCACAAAATGCTCTTCCGGCACCAGGTGAGGAACCAGCGCCGAACTCGCCGGTCCTGAAAACGCACGCCCCGTGCCGATCACGAACAGCACTGCGTAAATGGGAAAGACGCGATGCATTCCCGTGCGCGCAAACTCCAGCAGCGTCAGCGTGCAGAACACCTGCAGCGCTATAGCAGACCAGGATCACCTGGCGCCGGTCGAATCGGTCCGCCACATGTCCCGCGGGCAGCAGAAACAGCAGGCCCGGCAGAAACAGCGCCAGCCCCGTATAGCCCAGGTCCAGCGCGCGGTGGGTAATGGAATACACCTGCCACGCCACCGCAACAGCCTGCGCCTCGGCACCCAGGATGACCGCGCTGCGCGCCATCTGGTATCGCCTGAAGTCGCGCGAGGCAAATGCCTCCATGCCGCGTCGCATTGGCCTTGGGGAAGGGGAATGCATCTCTCGACTTAGGTTATATCGTCGCCGCCTGCAGCATCATGCCTGAAACGTCTTCAGCACCGCTCGATTATCCTGAACCTTGGATACCCCATCCCAGCCACGTCCCGCGCCCAGCCACTGGGCCGCCGCGGCCGTCGCGCTCTGCGGCGTGTGCGCGTTTCTTGAGCTCTACTGCACCCAGCCCCTCCTGCCCCTGCTCACGCGCCTCTTTCACGCCTCCAAAACCGGCGCGGGCATGACGGTCTCCGCGGCCACCCTCGGCGTCGCCATCTCCGCGCCCGTCTTCGGCGCGCTCACAGAGCGCCTGCCGCGCAAAAAAGTCATCGTCGCCTCGCTCCTCGGCATCTCCGTTCCCACGCTGCTCGCCGCCACCTCCACTTCCCTCGCGCAACTGGTCTTCTGGCGCTTTCTGCAGGGCATCACCGTGCCCGGCGTCATCGCCGTCCTCGTCACCTACATCGGCGAGGAGTGGCCGCCCGAGCGGGTCGCCCTCATCATGAGCTTCTATGTCAGCGGAACCGCGCTCGGCGGCTTCATCGGCCGCATCTCCGCCGGCATTCTCGCCGACTGGTTCAGTTGGCGCGTCAGCTTTCTTGCCCTCGGCGCCGCCTCGCTGGCCGGAGCCGCGGCCGTGGCCGCATGGCTGCCTCGCGGGCGCCGCCGCGCCCTCCCGCAGCGCAAACTCGACGAGCTGCCCTCATTCCCCTACCAGGTGCAGGGACTCTTCCGCAACCGCCGCCTCGTCGCCACCTTCGCCGTCGGATTCAATGTGCTGTTCTCGCTGGTCGGCGTCTTCACCTGGATCACTTTCCATCTCGCCGCCGCGCCATATCCGCTTTCCACCACCGCACTCAGCTCTCTGTTCTTCGTCTATCTCATCGGCCTCGTCGTCACTCCCGCCGCCGGTTACCTCATCACCCGCGTCGGCCTGCGCGCCGGCATCGGCGGAGCCATCTGCCTGCTCCATCGCCGGCGTTCTCCTCACCCTTGCGCCCTCGCTCCCCGTCGTCATTCGCGGCCTCGCCATGCTTTCCAGCGGCGTCTTCATCTGCGCAAACGGCCTCGCAGAAGCCATCTCCGCGTCGCCGCACCCCCCGGCGCCCGCGTCACCGCCGCCGGCATCTACATCACCTGCTACTACCTCGGAGGAACCGCCGCAGGCGTCGTTCCCGGAGCCTTCTGGGCTCTCGGCAAGTGGCCTGCCTGCGTGGCCTTCATCGTCGCCATGCAGCTCGTCGCCCTCGCCATCGCCCTCATCGGCTGGCGCACACCCGCAATCGCCCAAACCGCCCAGATCCGCAGCATGAAGCAAAGATTGAAACTTGCGCGTTCAACACGTCTTCGTCGGTGGGCAGTGATTCGGGGTCCTCACCGATAGGTCTTCGTCGGTGGGGCAGTTAGAATCCATGAACCCCAACTGCAGGCATGAGAATCTAAACTTGGGTATGCCGTTTTCACGAGACTCCTGAGGAAGGCTCCGATACCAGGGATTCAATACCGAGTCCGCTCGCACCGCACGATCCCCAGTTCGAGAGACGCCTGCGAATAAGCAATACCTGTAGGAAGCAACACCTTTAAGAAGCAACCAAGGAGAGGTTTTGCCCGATACGAAATCCCTATCTCCGGATAGCGGCGGCGCCAAGGTCACCACCGTGGAGAATCCCAACGCGGCTCCGCTCACGCCGTGGAAGCCCCGGGTCAACCCCTGGCTCATCGCCATGACCGTGGCCCTGGCGGCCTTCATGGAGGTGCTCGACACCTCCATCGCCAACGTGGCCCTGCCCCACATCGCCGGCAGCCTCGGCGCCAGCACCGACGAGGGCACCTGGGTGCTCACCAGCTATCTGGTCTCCAACGCCATCGTCCTTCCCCTCGGCGGATGGGCCTCAAGCCTGATGGGCCGACGCAACTTCTTCGTCCTCTGCATCACCATCTTCACCGTCGCCAGCTTCCTTTGCGGCGCGGCGCCCACCCTGCCCATGCTGCTCATCTTCCGCGTCATTCAGGGCGCCGGCGGCGGCGGCATGCAGCCCATGGCCCAGGCCATCATGGCCGACTCCTTTGAACCCCAGAAGCGCGGCCAGGCCTTTGCCCTCTACGGCCTCGTCGCCGTCCTCGCGCCATCCATCGGCCCCACTCTCGGCGGCTGGATCACCGACAACTTCTCCTGGCGCTGGATCTTCTTCATCAACATTCCCGTCGGCATCCTCGCCTTCATCCTCGTCACCCGCATGGTCGAAGATCCGCCGTGGATCAAGGCCGACCTCTCCAAGCTCCGCAACATGGATTACATGGGCCTGGCCTTCCTCACCCTCGCCATGGGCGGCCTCCAGATCATGCTCGACAAGGGCGAAGAGAACGACTGGTTCGCTTCCGGCTTCATCCGCTTCTTCGCTGTTCCTGTTTGTCGGCGGCATGATCGGCCTTGTCGTGTGGGAGTGGCGACAAAAAAATCCGCTCATCAACCTCAAGCTTTTCCGTTTCAAGAACTTCGCCATCTGTTGCTTCCTCATGATGCTGGTGGGCGGCGTGCTCAATGCCAACACCGTGCTGCAGCCGCAGTTCATGCAGCAGCTCCTCGGATACACCGCCACCACCGCGGGCCTTGCGCTCACCGCCGGCGGCATCGCGCTGGTCATCGTCATGCCCATGGCTGGCTTCGCCACCGGCAAAATCTCCGCGCGCACCCTCGCCGTCTGCGGATTCATCATGTTCATCATCACCTTCCGCTATGCTGCGGCCGTCACCAATCTGCAGATGAGCTTCGCGCAGGCGTCCTGGCTGCGCGTCGTTCAAATGCTGCCCCTGCCCTTCTGCTTCATCTCCATCACCAACGCGGCCTACGTCGGCATGCCCAAGGAGGAGAGCAACCAGGTCGCCGGCCTCATCAACTTCGCCCGCAACATCGGCGGCAGCATCCTCATCGCCGTCACCAACGCGCAGGTCACCAGCCGCGCCACGTGGCACCAGCAGCATCTGCAAAGCGCCATGCAATCCGGCTTCCATCGCCTTCCAGCAGCACACCGACGCGCTTTCCGGCTTTCTCAACGGACGCTTCGGCGATCCCAATGGCAAGACACTGGCGCTGGCCAACATCTACAACCAGCTCAACCAGCAGGCGCAGATGCAGGGCTATCAGGACGTCTACATGGAGCTTTCCTGGATGTCGGTCTGCCTGATTCTGCTGGCCTTCATGCTCAGCAAGAACCTTCCCGGCCAAGGCTCCGGCTCAGCCGCCATCCATTAAACATCCGGGAGCGAACGGCACGGCGCACCCAGGTCCTAGCCGTGGCGTCCGCATGCCTCTTCCTTGCGAGGGTTTACTGTGGCTGCAGCCGCTCCCCGGGTCTAAACTTGAAAATAAGGCCCCGCGCAACCGATTCGAGCCGCTAGGCCACCCCGAATTGCGCACAGGAGAGATTCCATTGGCACTGATCAAGACATCCAATCCGGCACTGAGTGACAAAACATTTCAGAACCTGTCGGGCGGGCAATACGGCGGCGCCATCGACGAAACCGCCCGCATGACATTGGCCGGAACCGTCAACAAGACCGGAATTCTGCTCCTCTGCGCCATCGCCACTGCTGCCTGGACATGGAGCCTGTTCCTTAGGTCCCACGACTTCGCCGATGTCGCGCCCATGATGATGATCGGCCTGTTTGGCGGATTCGTCATGGCCATGGTCACCGTATTCAAAAAGGAATGGTCCGCGGTCACATCGCCCATCTACGCGCTGCTTGAAGGCCTCGCGCTCGGCGGCATCTCCGCCGCCATCGACCTGCGTTATCCCGGCATCGCCATGCAGGCCGTCAGCCTCACTTTCGGGACTCTCTTCGTGCTCTTGCTGGCCTATCGCTCCGGGCTCATTAAGGTCACGCAGAAATTTCGCCTCGGCGTCATCGCCGCCACCGGCGGCATCATGGTCTTTTACCTGGCCCAGATGCTCCTGGGATTCTTCGGCTTCCACTTCGCCGCCATCAACGGCTCCGGCCCGGTCGGGATCCTCTTCAGCCTCTTCGTCGTGGGCATCGCGGCCCTCAATCTTGTCCTCGACTTCGACTTCATCGAGCAAGGCGTGCAATACGGCGCACCCAAATACATGGAGTGGTACGGCGCCTTCGGCATCCTGGTGACGCTCGTCTGGCTCTATCTTGAAATCCTTCGCCTTCTCTCAAAAATGCGCAGCCGAAACTGAGCCGTCGTCTCCTCAAATCCAGGCAGCAGCCGGGTTCTGCAACCGCCAGGTTGCTGATTTGAAACAGGAGCAAGTCGCCCCATGAAGGAATCCACGTCCGGTTCCGCCTGGAGCATGACCCCCACCCGGGCCTTCGCCATCGGTGCATTCTTCCTTCTCAATTTCGCCGTGTATGGCGTCCGCATTCTCAGTGTTTGGCGCTACGGCACGCTCTTCTGCGCTACTGCAGTCGAAGCCCCCATGATCGACGCCGTGAATCGGTGCATGCACCACGGCGTGGTCTACACGTGGCCATTCAGATTTCCGTTTTCTCTCTCCCTGTATAACTACCTCTTCTATGACTCGTATGCCGCTGCGTTGCGACGCATGGGCGCATGGGACGCCGGCATCATGACCTGGGGTCGCCAGTTCACGCTGCTCTTTGCCCTCACCGGCGCTATCGCACAGTGGCGGCTGGTGCGCTCACTGCTGAGCCTGCGCGGCATCGCCAGCGCAGGCTCGCTCGCTCTCGCGGCAGGCCTCTGGCTCTGCACTTCGCTGGTGAAATACTGGGCCATCAGCATCCGACCCGACATGGCCGCCGCCGCGCTGGTGATGATTGCCCTTTGGGTCGTCGTCCGCCAACCCAGATTCGCCTTTGCCTACGCGAGCGTTATCCTCTATCTCGCTTGGGCCTTCAAGCAATCTGTGGTTCTCGCTTTCGTCGGCCTTTGCATTTGGCTGTTCTTCAACAAGCGCTGGCGGGATTTGGTGCAGCTCGTTGCAGTCTTCGCAGCCTTAGTGGCTGCCACGCTTCTGCTCGGCTCACCCACATACCGCTTCAGCATCCTCGTCGCCCCACAAATGGTCCGAGGCTTCGCATTCGGTTTTCCCTGGATTCTGCACGCACTCGGCACCGGGCTGAATGCCATCTTCCTGAATCTTTACTGGGTCGCCGCGCCATTCATTCTGCTGTGGCCTTCAAACCGCACGCACACAATCGACTCAAAAGTCAGCCCGCTGTTCACCGTCTTTGTCGTGGCGCTTGTCATCGGCGCCGCAGGCATGGGCAAGGTTGGGGGAACCTCCAACTATCTCTTCGAGGCTTTCGCCGCCGGCTCGACACTGCTGCAACTGGCCGTCTTCACCACGGCCGGAAGATGGATCACCGCCCTGATCTTCTTCGGCTGCATTCAACCCGCAGTGCAACTCGTCGGCGTTGCCATCGACTATCACGCCACGGGAAAGCACGATATGGCGCCCATCGCCACTGCCGCCGAATACGCCGACGCCATCGCTCTGCGTAATCAACTCGCGAAGTTGAAAAAGCCCATCTTTACCACCGACGGCGCCTTCTCGCTGCCCTGGATTGCCGCTGAGAGCGGTGCTCCGTCCCTGGTCCTCGATCCCAACTTCCAGCAAATCGCGCAGCCTCGCGAAGAGAACGGCGGCGTCGAAGGCATGCTGCAACGCGGCGAAATCCCCACCGTTATGCTCGCCCCCGGCGACAGCGCCTACGTGCAGAGTCTGAATTCCGGCTATCAGAAAGTCGGGGAGTCTCTTCAGCAGGGCATCCATTACACCATCTATGTGTTCAGCCCATCCACGCGCGCGGCCCAGGCTGCCCCGTAAAACGAAAACGCCAGAGACCTTGCGGCCTCTGGCGCCTTCCGAGTGATCTGGTAGCTCATTGGATCATGCATCGCCCCGTTCAGCTTCGCGATGAGGTTGCGCGTCGACTCGCCCCTGCATCTTCCAGCTTGGCCAGGTTTGCGTCTCCGGGTTGCCCCGTACTCCGCACCCAATCTGCCGCGCCGGCGACGATTCTCCGGGTCGCCCCGAATCTTCAGTCCTTTGGCTGTGCCGGCGGAGGGTCTTCGGGTCGCCCCGAATCTCGCATCCTTCCGCGCTGCCGGTTTCCGTCGAGCCCCGGGTTGCCCCGTTTCTCCACTTCCTCCGCAGCGCCTCCGATGAGTCCCCGGGTCGCCCCAGGTCCTGCATCTCCGGCTTTACCGGCGATGGAGTTTCGAGTCGCCTCGAACCTCGCATCCTTCGGCGGTGCCGATTGGCCAATTCCCCGGGTCGCCCCGCTTTGTCAGCCCCTCGGTATCGCCGACGACCAGTCTCCGGGTCGCCCCGAATCCTGCATCCTCCGGCACCGGCTGATTTGTCTCCGAGTCGCCTCGGAACACGCACCATCCGGTTGTGCCAGCGGCGAATCTCCGGGTCTCCCCGAATCTTCTTATCCCCCGGCTACGCCATCGAAATCAACTTCCGGGTCTCCCCGGCTCTTCATTCCTCTGGCGGCGCAAACCGAACTAATTTCCAGGTTGCCCTAAAACTCAGGTCCGTCTGCGCTGCCGATTGACCCATCCTCCAGGTTGCCCCGGCGTCTCGATCTTTCGGCTCTCCGTCCATGCTCCCCAGGTTGCCCCAGTTCTGCATCTACGGTTGGGTCGATGATGAATCCCCGGCTGTCCTCGAACTTTGCATCCTCGGCTTGCGCCGCGGATGAATCTTCGTGTCCAACGGGTCCAGCCTTTCCTGCCTGACCCTTGTTGCTTTCTCAATCTCTCTCTACTTTTCGCTGTCGGCTTGCGCCTTCAACGAATCGCTTCAAGCGACCAATCCTGCATCTCCTGCCAAGCCTGAACTGCCGTCCAACTCCCTACAGGGTCACCAACTGAAGAGACATTAGCCCTGCTGAATCTGTGGAAGCAAGTGCAAAACCCCGCAGAATCTGTGGATTTCACCACGCGTGGTGCAATGCTTCCAGGTATCCGATCTTTCTGCGCTCTTTTGAGCAGAATTACCCCTTTCTTCACCCGCGCGTTGCAGTTTATAGAGCTGAATTCGCGTCGTGATTTCCACCGCAGCGAGTCGAAAACCCACGCCCCGCGATCGCCAGTCAACTGCGAATCTGCACACCACTCGCAATTCATTTCACTTATCTTGACTTATCTCAGCGCAGCAATTAGACATAAACAATTCAAACGGAGCGCGAATGTCCAAATTCCTCTTCACCATGCTGCCGGCGAACGACCTCGGTCTGCCCACTCGCCTCGTGCCCATCGCCCGCGCCCTCGAGGATCGCGGTCATGACGTCGCAGTGTTCAACCCTTCGCCTGCGCCCGCCGCACTAATTGCAGATGCCAGCCTGCGCAATCTGCCCATGCCGCCGCGTACCGTGCCCGATGCGCCCCCCGACATGGTGGGGGTGAGCCGGGCATGGGACACCGAGGAGTTGATTGCGTCAGCTTTTTCGGACGAGGAGTTGGTGCGAGCCATGACAGCTCTGCATGTCGACCTGTTCCGCGATTTCCGCCCCGATGTGGTCGTCGATTCCTTTGGTCCGTTTGGATGCCTGGCCGCTCACATTCTCGGCATTCCGCTCGCAAGCGTGCTGCAGGGAAATTTTCATCCCGAGAGCAGCGGGTATCTCTATTGGGCAGGCGAACGGCCTGCCAACCTGCCCAGCGCCGCGCCGGTGTTCAACAAAATCGCTGCTGAATATGGCCTTTCGCCCATCGCGAGGGTTGTCGACCTGTTGGCGGGCGATCTGTCCCTCATCGTCGGCACGCCTGAAACTGATCCAGTCTCACCCACCGCGCGTGTCACCCACATCGGACCAATCGTATGGCAGCGCGGCAATGCCGAGCTTCCGCCTTGGGTCGCCTCGCTCAATTCCAACCAGCCTTTGGTGTGGGTGTACTCGGGCAATCCGCGGTATGCGGGTACCGCGGGCTCCACTGCCTGTGACTCGATTGTTGTGATTCGCGCCGCCATTGCGGCGTTGGCCGATGCTCCGTTGCACGTTGTGCTCACGACCGGCTACCAGGACGTGCCTGCGGAGATCGGCGCGCTGCCGGCCAACTTCCATCACGCAGCCTATCTACCGGGTCGCGCCATGGCGGAGCGCAGCCAACTCATGGTCCATCACGGCGGTCACAGCTCGGTGATGCAGAGTCTCGCCGCGGGCGTGCCTTCGGTGATCATTCCGACGATGACGGAGCGCGAGAGCAACGCCCGCCGCCTGGTTGCCCTGGGCGCAGGGGAAATCGTCCTGCCGATCGAAACTGCGGATGGCGAAAAGCAGATCGACGTCGCCTCATTCTCCGGCGCTGTGCACCGCGTGTTGAATGAGCCTACCTACCGCGCCTCAGCAAGCCGCGTCGCCGACTCAATGAAGAGATTCGGCGGCGCAGAGGAGGCTGCTCATCGCATCGAGCAGTTCGCGGCGCGCTCGCAAAGCGGCGCCGCCTACGATTCGGCGATCGGGTAGCTCGGGCTGAAGGGGAAGATCAACTCCGCCTGGGAAGGCACCGGTTTGCCATTCACGGTGGCCGGCTGGAACCGCCAGGTCCGGGCAATATCGAGAACGATCTGGTCGAGCTTGTTGCCCATGCCTTTCACCAGCGTCTCGCTTACCACCTGGCCGAGCGCGTCGACGTTCACATCGACCACAATCTTCTTTTCCTGGGCTGGCAGCAGCGAGCGGTCGGTCACAGGCGGGTGCGGCGAGAAGGTTGGGAAAGCCGGACGCACGTCGTCGGCATCGCTCCCCGTTCCGGTCAAGGCCTGCCCTGATCCATCGCCTGCGTGAGGGACCTTGGGCGCGCCGCCACCGGTCATCTTCGGAGGAGTTTGCGCGAAGGGCAGAATCGTCTTTTTGCTGGCTTCCGGGTCCTGCGTGGGCGTGCGGGTATGCGCTGCGAAATCCGATGCGGGCAACGGAATCCGCACTGCATGGGAACCGCCGGGAATGCTGAGGAGCGCAAGTTTCTGGAAAGAAGTGGGTTCAACCACGCGGGTTCTGGCCATCGTGCCCAGCAGCACCGCGAGCGCAAGCACGCTCAAATGGAGCACTGCGGAGAGCAGGGCCGCTGTGAGGGTTCGCTTGGGCCGGTGAGTCGGAGTCAGATCGGTTGGAGCCGGTTCGGTTGGAGATTGCATGATGACCTCTCCTTGAGCCGGGAACGCCCGGGTCGCGCGGGGAACGTCCGGTGCATCGATTGTCGCACAGGTGCTTTGAATTCACGCAGGATGAAAGGGACAGAGGAGTGTGCGCGGAAGGCATTGAGCGAAGGGGTTGTGAAGATGTGCCTGAAATAATCTGCAAGCTTTTTGTGGAAAACGAAAATATTCAGGGGGGGGTACCCCTCTCCACTTGCGGGCTTCACAACTTCACAGGCAAAGAGGGGGGTGGGTACCACGCCCCCCTCTGCCCAGAAATTGTGAGCCTGGTTTCCGCTCCAATTCAATTGTGCAGGAAACAGAGTTAATTTTCTGCAATTGAATTTTGGAGGACGAAGCGGCAAGTAACAACTGCGTCAGCAAGCGGATTCTTCGATCAAAGCTTCTTGCCCTAAAGCTATCTGAACTCTTGATCGCTCATTGGACTCTTTGAGCTCTTTGCAGAATTCCTTCGCAAATTGCTCGCACTTTGTCTCGGTAAAGGTCCTCGCAGCGAGCAATCTCGCGGTCTTTTTCAAGCAGGTACTTTGGGTGCCATTCTTCTCTGACTCTTCCAATCGGAAGATGGTCTGTCTCGCTGTCAATGCCTTTGATCGAGTTGAAATCAACTTGAGAAAGGATCGCCTTCGCGATACGCAAGGCGCGTATTTCTGTGCTCTCGTTCGGCATATATCGCTTAGGAACTGGTTGAAATTCAGTCTGAAGTCAGTAAATCAGGGGAGCAGCGGCTAAACAGGTTGCGGGAAATGGCCCAATCTCAGAATTGACCCAGTCCGAGCTCTTGCAGGGGCTGAAGCCCGACGATGATTTGATTGGCTTTATTGGCCCGACTGAAGTCGTGCCCTTGTTACAGAGCCTTCGAGAGCCGATCCCTATGAGTTTTTCCGCAACCTGTAAAGCCCGGGTTGATTTTGCTGCATTTTCGGCCCAACTGAGGTCGTGCCCTTGTTACAGAGCCTTCGAGAGCCGATCCCTATGAGTTTTTCCGCAATATGTAATGCCCAGGTTGATTTTGCTGCATTTTCGGACCGACTGAAGTCGTGCCCGGTTACAAAGCAAAAGAATCTCAACATTCTCTTAGAGTATGTAGCGGCTCAGGTCCTGGTCTTTCACGATGGAGGCGACCATTTGCTTGACGTACTCGGGTGAGATGGTGAAGACCTTTTCGGGGCCGGAGGCAGTCATGCGCTCCACATACGGAAGCGGATGGGAAGCCTCACTCTTGATGGCCTCAGAGAGTGCCGCGGCCTGCTCACCTTCCGGTGCGCGGCGGGCCACGTCGGGTGCGAGGAAGCTGACGTCTTCAAGTACCCGTTCCATGATGGTGTGCAGGCGGCGCGCGCCGATGTTCTCAGTGGTTTCGTTGACCCTGAATGCGAACTCGGCCATTTCGCGCAGAGCCTCGGGCGCAAACTCCAGGCGCACACCCTCGGTTTCAAGCAGCGCTGAATACTGCTTGGTAAGCGAGGCCTTGGGCTCGGTAAGAATGCGGAGAAAGTCTTCGACCGTGAGCGATTTCAACTCCACGCGAATCGGGAAGCGGCCCTGCAGCTCTGGAATTAAATCGCTGGGCTTGGAGACGTGGAAGGCGCCGGCAGCGATGAAGAGAATGTGGTCAGTGCGCACCATGCCATAGCGCGTGTTCACCGTGGTGCCTTCAACGATGGGCAGAATGTCGCGCTGCACGCCTTCGCGCGAGACGTCGGGGCCGTGTCCGCCTTCGCGGCCTGCAATCTTGTCGATTTCATCCAAAAAGATGATGCCGTTGGATTCGACGCGCTCGGTGGCCGCGCGATTGACCTGATCCATGTCGATGAGGCGGCCTTCTTCTTCCTGCACGAGGTAGTCGAATGCGTCGGCGACCTTCATCTTTCGCTTCTTGGATCCGCCGCCGAAGATGTTGGGCAGCATGTCCTTGAGGTTCATTTCCATGTCCTCAAGGTTCTGGTTGCTGATGATGCCGAACTGGGGTGCGCGCTCGCGCACGTCGAGCTCGACCATGCGGTCGTCCAGCTTGCCTTCGCGAAACTGTTGGCGAAGCTTTTCGCGGGAGCGCTGGTGACTCTCGGTGCCGGGAAGCGTAAGCTGGCCTTCCTGGTGACCCTGCGGCGAGGCGGGGGGCGCCGGCAAAAGGATGTCGAGCAGCCGCTCCTCGGCGTTCATCTCGGCGCGGTCTTCCACTTCTTCGAGGCGTTCTTCGCGCACCATGTCGATGGCGATTTCGACCAGGTCGCGAATCATGGACTCGACGTCGCGGCCCACATAGCCCACCTCGGTAAACTTCGATGCTTCCACCTTGAGGAAGGGCGAACCGGTCAGCTTGGCGAGGCGGCGCGCAATTTCAGTCTTACCCACACCCGTTGGCCCAATCATGATGATGTTCTTGGGCATGATGTCGTCGGCGAGGTCAGGGGGGAGTTTCTGGCGGCGCTGGCGGTTGCGCAGAGCGATGGCAACGGCGCGCTTGGCGGCGCGCTGACCGACGACGTGTTTGTCGAGTTCGGCGACAATTTCGCGCGGCGTCATCTCGTCGAGCGAGAGATCCTGTTCTTCGGCGGATGCGGGAAGGTAAATGGCCATTTTTCTTCTGGTTCAATCCTTGTGATGCTCGTGCGTTTTGAAAGGGCACGGCTTCAGCCGTGCCGAAAAAAGCTCATAACACGCTTGGGCTTTAGCCCTGTGGGAGCACTAACTACGAGACGAGCTCTCCTCAGTACAAGCTAATGCAAACTTTTCATTGCCATGCTGCAAGTGCCGTTTCTAGCTGATCCCAATTTGCCTCAAGCCTTTGTACAACTTCGCCCAACTGGTCATAGCATGACGGCGGACTACCGCACCCTCGCATAGCTTTTCGATGCCACAAAAGAGAAAGATCCTGCCATTCCTCAGGATTGATCGTGGGTGCGGCCTGGACACGCAATTCCCCGCGTCCTCGAATGAATCGGAAGCGAACATCTTTGAACTCAACGGTCACAGCTACGTAGTCGAATGCTCTGGGAAGGTTCAACCCTTCGTCTGAAACCACCAAACCTGCACGTTGGGAAAATAAGTCGGAAAAACTTTTCTCGATCTCTGCAATGAAGTGCTTCCTGCTCCTACGATATGCAAGTTCCTCCAACCCTCCAAAGGCCATCCTATAAATCCAACCGACGACCGAGCCAAAAGCGTGCAGCATCGAGTCTCCGAACCCCCGCCTAATACGCTTTCCTGCATATCGATTCATGAAACCACCTTCATTGACATTGTGGAGTCATCCGACAGACATCCCTCCGGGGCTAAAGCCCAAGACTTTTTGCGGTCCATTCGGCACGACTAAAGTCGTGCCCTTTCAAAGCCGTCCTTACTTTCGTATTTCTTGCCCGGTCCATCATTGGCGGTCGCCACCAGCCTTCAACTCCTCAATGGTGACGCGGTCGTTTGTGTAGATGCAGATTTCTCCGGCAATCTTCATTGCCTTCTCGGCAATTTCGCGCGCGGTGAGGTCAGTGTTCTCGAGCAGCGCACGGGCCGCGGCGGTGGCATAGCTGCCGCCGGAACCGATGGCGGCAATCTGCTCGTCGGGATCGATCACGTCGCCGGAGCCGGAGATGAGAAATGTCTGGCCCTCGTCGGCCACCACCAGCAGCGCCTCAAGATTGCGCAGCATTTTGTCGGTGCGCCAATCCTTGGCCAGCTCGACGGCGGAACGATTCAGGTTGCCCGCATACTGCTCCAACTTGGTTTCAAAGCGGGCAAAGAGCGAGAAGGCATCGGCGGTGGAACCGGCAAATCCGGCCAGGATCTTGTCCTGATAAAGGCGGCGAATCTTTTTGGCCGAATGCTTCAGTACGTGATCGCCCAGGGTAACCTGGCCGTCCGCTGCCATCACGACGTGACCGTTGCGGCGCACGCAGATCACCGTGGTGGAACGGATGCGCGGGCCTTTTGATGCGAGCGAAGCCTTATCCGAGACCAAGAAATCCCTCCAGAATCGCGCCGTCCGGCGGGCCGGAAATTGTTCAAGACGCAGACCCCAGTATAGGGCAATTTGACGGACCAGCCCTGCTTTCAGGGTTACCTCGGGTGGGTGGGTTTGGCTTTCGATGCGTACGACATCCCCGCTCTTACGGTTTGACGCCTCCGGTCAGGCACAATAGCTTGGAAGAGTGCGGGGCAGCGAGATCGCGAGCCGCGCCAAGGAGCATGGATGCGAAGCAGAACCTTTTCCCGGCTTTGGAGCAGTATTTTTGCTTTGACGCTGCTGGCGATGGCCAGCCACGGTGCGCTGGCCCAGGACCTGAAGAGCTTTGAACAGAGAATCACGACCAAAGTGCTGCCCAACGGCCTCACGATCATCATCTGCGAGCGGCCGGAGGCGCCGGTCTTCAGCTACACCACGTTTGTTGACGCTGGAGACGTAGACGATCCGTCTGGCGATAGCGGGTTGGCGCACATGTTTGAGCACCTGGCCTTCAAAGGGACCAGCCAGATCGGCACCAAGGATTACGCCGCTGAGAAGGTCGCACTGGCAAAGGTGGAAGAAGCCAACAGCGCCTACGAGGCTGAGTATCTGAAGCCCGTGGGCCGCGACCCGCAGAAGCTGGTCGAACTGAAGAAGGCATTTGTCGATGCGCAGGCTGAGGCGGAAAAGTATGTGATCCCGAACCAGTTCACCGAGGTGGCCCAGCGCGCCGGCGCCACAGGCCTGAATGCGGGAACGGGCCAGGACGAGACGGAATACTTCTGGTCGATGCCGGAGAACCGGCTTGAGCTTTGGGCGTGGCTGGAGAGCGGGCGGCTGTCGGATGTAGTGCCGCGCGAGTTCTACAAGGAGCGCGACGTGGTGATGGAGGAGCGGCGCATGCGCACCGATTCCAACCCCTTCGGGCGGCTCCGTGAGCAGTTAATGGCTACCGCCTACGTGGCGCACAACTATGGCCGCAGCGGCATCGGCTGGCCCAGCGAGGTGAGCCAGATCAACGCGACCGAGGCGATGGAGTTTCACAAGAAATACTATGTGGGGTCGAACATCGTGGTTGCTGTTGTGGGCGACGTGAAAGCGGCCGAAGTGATGCCGATGCTGGAGACGTATTTCAGCAAGGTGCCCGGCGGTCCCAAGCCGGAAGACATGACCACCGTGGAGCCGAAGCAGTTTGCCGAGAAGTCGGTTGTGATTCGCGAGCAGACGCAGCCATTTTATCTCGAGGGCTATCACAGGCCGAGTTATCGCGACTCCGGACGACGCGGTGTACGACGCGATCAGGACATCATGTCGAACGGACGCGTCTCGCGGCTCTACCGCAGCCTGGTGCGCGACCAGCAGATTGCCGCGGAAGCGGCGGGATTCGCCCGTTCCCCGGCGACAAAGTATCCCAGCCTGTTTGCATTTTAGCGGTGCCGCTGCCGGGCCACACACCGGCAGAGATGCGCGATGCCATTCACAAAGAGATTGACAAGCTGAAGACCACCGAAGTGACTGACGCCGAGCTGCAGATGTACAAAACGCGCACGCGCGCCGACCTGCTGCGCGGACTGGCCGACAACCAGGGACTGGCCAATGCGCTGGCGGAGTACCAGACCCGCTACGGCGACTGGCGCGAGCTTTTCCTGCAACTGGATCAAGGTGGACAAGGTGACCAAGGCCGACATCCGGCGCGTGGCCAACCAGATATTTGTGGCGTCAAACCGCACCAGCGCCGAGATCGACTACCGACGCTCCCGCAGCCGGCGCGAAGAAGGGAGGCGCGCAATGAAGAAGCCATTTGATAGAACTGTGTTCGTGAAGATCAGCGCTCGCGGCTGCGGTTGTTGCTGCGGTTGTTTTGCCGCGCGATGGCGCCAAGGCGCAGCAGAGCAAGCCGTGGGAGAAGATCCCCGTTCCGCCGCTTCATGAGTTCAATCCGCATCAGCCCAAGCGCATCGAGTTGAAGAACGGCATCGTGATTTTCCTGCAGGAAGACCACGAACTGCCTTTCATCAGCGGCTCGGTGCTGATTCCCGGGGGGTCGCGCGACGAGAAGCCGGCCAAGACCGGCATGATCGACCTCTATGGCCAGGCATGGCGCACCAGCGGCACAGAAAAGATGGACGGCGACGCCATGGACGATCTGCTTGAAGCCAAGGCCGCGCACATCGAGACAGGCGGCGACGAGGATTCGACGGCGCTGTCGTGGGATTCGCTGAAGGGCGACTCGGACCAGGTGTATGCGCTGGCCATGGATCTGCTCTTCCATCCCAAATTCAACGCGGAGAAGCTGCAACTGGCGCAGCAGCAGGAGGCAACCGGCATTGTGCGGCGCAACGACAACGAAGGCGGGGATCGCGGGCCGCGAGGCGGCCAAGCTGGTCTACGGCGCCGACAGCCCTTACACGCGGCAGCCGGAGTTGGCGACGATCGGCGCGGTCACGCTTGACGACCTGAATGCCTGGCACGACCGACCATTGCAGGCGGCAAACTGATTGTCAGCGTCAGCGGCGACTTTGACCCCGCGGCCATGGAGGCGAAGCTGCGCGCGACCTTTGAACCGCTGCCGCCGGCGAAGCCGTTGCCGCGCGCGCCACGATGTTTTCCACGAGACCAACCCGGCGTCTACTTCATCGACAAGGAAGACGTGAACCAGTCGAACATCGAGATCGTCGGCCTGGGCACTGACCGGCACAATCCCGACGTGCCCACGCTGGCGGTGATGAACAACATTCTGGGCGGCGGCTTTGGCAGCCGGCTCTTTCAGAAGATCCGAACCGAGAAGGGCCTGGCTTACGCGGTCAGCGGCGGCTACGGATATGGCTACGACCATCCAGGCACGTTTCGAGTGATGGTGTTGACAAAGAGCGCGTCGACGGTGGATGCGACGAAGGAAGCGCTCGAACGAGATCTCCGAGCCTGACTACCGACGCCGTTCACCGAGGAGGAGCTGAAGCGGGCCAAGGACGACATCCTCAATTCGTTCCTGTTCCAGCTACGACACGCGCGACAAGGTTCTGGCCGAACGGGTGCGGCTGGAGTTTTATGGCTATCCCGCCGACTATCTTGAGACCTACAAGGCTGCGTTCGAAAAGGTGACCCTGGCCGATCTGACGGCGGTGGCGAAGAAGTACATTCACCCGGACAAGACTGGCGGTGCTGGTGGTGGGCAACGGGCCGGAGATCAAGCCGGGGCTGGATGCGCTGAATATGGGGCCGGCTCATCCCATCGACATCACCATTCCGATGCCGAAGCAGCCGAGCGCGGAGGAGAAGAAGCAGTGAGCAAGACGAAAGCGGCGGCCAGGAGGGAACTCGAAGCTGGCCGTCGTGATGATGGCGGCGGGCAAGGGGACGCGGCTGAAATCGCGCCGGCCCAAAGTGCTGCACGAAGTCGGCGGCAAGCCGTTGTTGAGCCACGTGATCGCCGCGGCCAGCCGCATTGTGGCGCCGGCGCAAATTTATGTGGTGGTCGGCGACCAGGCGGAAAGGTGCGCCAGGCCGTTGCCGCCACCGGCGTGCAATTTGTTGAAGCAGGCGGAGCAGCGAGGCACCGGCCATGCGATCCAGTGTGCGCGCGAGGCCATCGAAGGATTATGAAAACGTCCTTGTGCTCTCGGGAGACGTGCCGCTGATCCGGCCGGAAACGATCGCAGCAGCTATGGCGATTCCATCAAAAAGAAGGCGCGGCCATGACAATTCTTTCGGCCGCACCGCAGGACCCCACAGGCTACGGAAGGGTGATGCGGAAGACGCCCGGAGCGGCGGAGGTGGAGGCCATCGTCGAGCAGAACGTGCTGAAGCCCGCGCAGGAGTCCGTGCACGAAATCAACTCCGGCATCTACGCATTCAAGACCGCAGCCACTGCTGGCGCATCTCGACAAGCTGACCAACAACGGTCCCCGTGGCGAGCTCTATCTGACTGAAATCGCCGGCCTGCTGCGCGCAGCGGGCGAGCGCGTGGTGGCCGTCCAGGCAGCCGAAGCCGAGCGAAGTGCTGGGCGCAAACACGATTGCCGAACTGGTGGCGCTGGACGCGGCATTGCGTGCCGCGACGGCGAGCCGACTGATGGCTGCGGGCGTCACCATCTTCCGGCCGGAAACCTGCGTGATCGACGCCGACGTTGAAGTGGAGCCGGACACGGTGATTGAGCCATTCGTGCAGTTGCTGGGCAGCACGCGGATCGGCGCCGAGTGCCGCATCCGGTCCTATTCCGTGATTGAGAACTGCACGCTCGGCAACCGCGTCATCATCCGCCAGAGTTGCGTGCTGGCCGACAGCACCATTGCCGACGGCGCGGACATCGGACCGTTTGCCCGGATGCGCCCGGGATGCGAGATTGGCGAAGACGTGCACATCGGCAACTTTGTCGAAGTGAAAAAATCGAAACTTGCCAAGGGCGTAAAAGCCGGCCATCTCACTTATCTCGGCGACTCCGAAATCGGCGCCAGGACCAACATCGGCGCCGGCGTCATCACCTGCAACTACGATGGAGTTCACAAGCACGCCACCCGTATCGGCGAAGGAGTGTTTGTGGGCAGCGACTCCACTCTTGTCGCGCCGGTGACCATCGAAGATGGAGCGTATATCGGCGCAGGCTCCTGCGTCACGAAGGACGTTCCGGCGGGCGCGCTGGCGGTCGCGCGGGCTCATCAGATCACGAAGGAAGGCTGGGCAGCCGCGCGGCGGGCGCGCCAAAAGGCCAAGAGCTGACAGGCGGCAAAAGGCCAGAGGTCGTCCGATGCACGCGTTGGCTTAATTCGCCGCATCTCACCTCGACGCGCGCTTTTACCCGCGATTCGAATTCATGGAACGGGCCCTATGGGCCGAATCGTTTATCCAAAGTAACCCTGGTCTTCATTTAATAGTTTGGTTCTAGCGCGGTAAACCCTTGCACTGGTTGTGCCGCTGGCGTAACTTTCTCATACACGCCTCTTGAAACGGGGTGGGAACAGCAGGCACGGTGGGACGAGAAAATGCCGGCCAGACCTGTTCGATAGATTCAGCCCTTACCCTTAACGGGATTCTCCCTTACCCTGCGTCGAGAGAGTAGTTTTCACTCAATTTCAGTTGACCATGGAATCTGCAGCCGGGTGAACCGGCGATAATTGAATGCAAGTCACTCCACTACCCCCATCGTTTAAGGGCTGGTAGAGCGCAGGAGAAAATGGGTTTGGCATCGAACCTGACAGACCTGGGTGGAACCGACCCCACGATGCCTCAGGATCCGACCGCGGAGGCTCGTGCGAGTGCGCGTGTGCGCCGGTCTGTCCGAATTCTTGTCGTGGATGACGAAGCGCCCGTTCGATCGATGATCGGCGCCACGCTCGAACGCCAGGGATTTGAAGTTCAATTGGCCATCAGCGGCTCCCAGGCCATTGAGGTCATGAATCAAGACTCATTCGACCTGGTCCTGACGGACATCGTGATGCAGGACGGAAACGGGATCGCCCTCCTGGAGAGGATCCACGCCGAGCAGCCGCACCTTCCTGTTGTGATGGTGAGCGCGATTCACGACATCAGCGTGGCGATCGATTCAATGCGTCGCGGCGCCTATGACTATCTGCTAAAACCCTTCGAGCGTGAACACCTGGTCGCCACGGTGCAACGCGCGCTCGATCATCGCCAGGCGTTGCAAGAAAGTCACAACTATCAGCAGAATCTTGAACAGGTGGTTCGCGCCCGCACCGAGATGTTACGCCAGGCGATGGAAGACCTGGAACATTCCTACGACGTGACCCTTGAGGCACTGGGCGATGCACTCGATTTGAAGGACTCCGAAACCGAAGGGCACTCGAAGCGCGTGACCGCCTATACCATTGCATTGGCGCGCGCCATGGGCATCTCGCCGATTGAGATCAAGGTCATCGCGCGCGGCGCATTTTTGCATGACATCGGCAAGATGGCCATCCCCGACGAAATCCTGCGCAAGCCCGGCAAGCTGACGCCCGAAGAAGAAACTATCATGCGCGATCACTGCACGCGCGGCTATCACATTTTGCGCAAGATTCCTTTTCTGAGCGAAGCAGCGGCCATTGTCTACACGCATCAAGAGCACTTTGACGGCGGAGGCTATCCGAGCCGGCTGCGCGGCAACGAAATCCCCATCGGGGCGCGCATCTTTGCGATTGCCGACACACTTGATGCAATCACCAGCGACCGGCCGTACCGGAAGGCTCGAACCTTCGACGCAGCGCGCCAGGAGATTTTGCGCTGCTCCGGTTCACAATTCGATCCCGCGGTTGTGGAGACCTTTCTCAAGATCCCCAACGAGTTGTGGAACGAGTTGCGCGCGGAGATCAACGGCGAGCATCGCCAGTTTTCAACCTTCGATCTCTCCCCGGCTCCGATCCTAAAGGCGAAATAATATCCTCAGGGTCCTCGCACCGCGCCTGCTGGTTGCGTGCCGGCCTGCGCTTGCGCTAAAACGGAATGGAAGACGAGGGGTAGAAAGACATGGGTATAGCTGTGTTGACGGCAGAACAACGCGCGCACGAACAAAAACTGGACCTGTTCGCTGAAGTTGCCGTGCGAGTCGGCCTGGGGCTGCGGGCCGGGCAGGAATTGTTGATGACCGCTTCGCTGGATGCACTGCCGCTGGCGCGGCGCATTACAGAGCAGGCTTATCGCGCAGGCGCTTCGCTGGTGACCACTCTCTACACCGACGATGAAGCCGCGCTGATCCGCTACCGTTTCGCGCCAGATGAAAGCTTCGACCACGCGGCCAAGTGGTTGTATGACGGGATGGGCGCGGCCTTCAAGAGCGGCGCGGCGCGACTGGCGATCGCCGGCGGCAACCCGACCCTGCTTTCGAATGAGGATCCTGAGAAGGTGGGACGGGCGAATCGCGCCGTGTCGAAGGCGTATCGGCCTGCGCTGGAGCTGATTACCCGCCATGAGATTAACTGGACCATCGTGGCCAGCGCGACGCCGGCATGGGCCGCGGCGATGTTTCCTGACGATGCACCGGACGTGGCATTGGCAAAGCTGTGGGAGGCGATCTTCAAGACTACGCGGATCAACACCGAGGACCCAGTGGCCGCATGGAAAGCGCACGATGACGGTCTACACAAACGCGCCGCGCGTCTGAATGAAAAGCGCTACGCGGCGTTGCAGTATCGCGGCCCCGGAACCGATTTTCGGCTGGGGCTTGCCGATGACCATCTGTGGCTGGGTGGAGGAACAACGGCGGGCAACGGATTGTATTGCATTCCCAACATGCCCACGGAAGAGGTTTTCACCACGCCGCACAAGGATCGCGCCGATGGCACGGTTACTGCAACCAAACCGCTTTCGCACCAGGGAACCATGATTGAAGGGATCGAGGTGCGATTTGAAAAAGGGCGAATCGTGGAGGCGCACGCTACCCGCGGTCAGGAAGTGCTGCAGAAGCTGATCGACACGGACGATGGCGCGCGGCGCCTGGGAGAAGTGGCGCTGGTGCCGCACTCCTCGCCGATTGCTGCCAGCGGAATGCTCTTCCTGAACACACTTTTCGATGAAAATGCCGCGTCGCATATTGCGCTGGGGCAGGCCTACACTTCGTGCCTGCGCGATGGAGACACACTGACTCCGGAGCAGCTCGCGGCCAAGGGCGCAAACAACAGCCTCATCCATGTGGACTGGATGATCGGTTCGGGAAAGCTAGACATCGACGGCATCACATCCGCAGGCGTCGCGGAACCATTGATGCGCCAGGGAGAATGGGCGTGAGAGCAGCTCTCGCTGGGAGGGCGGCTGCGAATTTCGGAACTGCTGCGAGGGGGAGACGGGGTGGAGGCGGCCGCTTCTTCTCGCCTGCGGAAGAAAACTAGCCGCCCCTGCACCGAGGCGATCGAACATTCTAGTGCTGCTTGTGTCGCCAGTCCCAGTATTCCTTCTGGTCGGCCTTGTTGCGCTTTTCCAGATCCACATGGTCCCGATGAGTGTCATGCTCCCACTGGTTGTAGTAAACGACCTCGCCCGAGACGGGGTGGTAGTCGTGGTAATAGGGGTCGTATATGCGCGCATGCACCGCGCACCCGGTGGCGAGCCCGGCGGCCCCAATCGCTGCCGCGAGCAAAAACAAGCTGAGGTTCTTGAAGTGCATAGACGTTCCTTTCATCCTCGTGGGGTGGGAAATGCCACAGTTCAACGTAGATGCCTGATTCCGCACTGAGGTTGTAGCGCGCATGATCGAGGGCGTCGGACCCGGAGGCGCAGATCAGCGCTTGCCGACGGACCGTTGCGCCAATGCAACGCAGGAAGAATGGTGGAGGCGGCGCGAGGCGGACTACTCAGGATATTGACATCATGTAAGTTGTTCGTCCTTCGCAGGGCTAGAAGGGGGGAAAGGACGTCATTGTCCAATCCATCGAATGTCTGCTGTAGAAGGATGTTTTTCGCACTGGAGTTGCACGAACTGGATAACAAGCAGAGTATCTTTTGGATTCGCCAGGCGGGATCAGAAAAACTCGATCGCGTAGGGTTGGCCCCCAGCCTTTAAATCCGGCAGGGTGAACTCGCAATCTATTTTTCAAAATTGTCTTCGATTGACATCAACAATTTCAGAGTGATCGACACGTCCCGTCCGGGCCCGGCGCTAACCGCATGTGAGGTCGGTGCTCTGTCCGACTTCGATGATATAGCCGTCGGGATCGCGGATGTAGCAGCGTATCTCGCCGTACTTGGGTATCGGCTCCGTGATGAACTTGGCTCCTCGACTTTTCCATAATTCATAACACGCTTGAATATCCGCAACGCGGATATTCAAAAAGCTGCTGACCTTATCCGGGTCGGCGGGCACGCTCAGTGTTACTGTCGGCTTATCGGGGGTCGGCCCGCCCCCGACGTTGACAATCAGCCATGTATTCGCAATCTGAATGTGCCCTGACGCACCCTTGCTGTCGCCCCTGCTCAGAACGCGACCGCCGAAGACCTTCTCATAAAAATCAGCCGATCGGTCGATGTCAGCGACGGTAATGAAATGTGTGACGGTGAACCCGTCGCGCGGGGGCATCTCATAGCTCTTTTGTTCGATTTGGGCGCTCGTCATTGACCGCTCCAATCCGAATCAACAGTGCTCACCTGCTGATTCTGGCTGTTCCGCATCCATACCTGCTGCCAATTGAAGCCGACAAGGAACTGCAAAACAATTGGGTCGATGTATCGCGCGATGCTTCGGCGCCGCGACTTCTGACGCCATCCAACCGGGGACAACCGTCCATCATGCGCGAGGAAGCAATCGCATCAGCAGTCGATGAGGATCATGGCCGCGGAAATCCGAACATCAACCACGACTGATTGGCCACCCAATGCGGATATAGCTCTGTCATCTGATCGAACAGCTCCTGGTCGGATGTCGCGATTTTCTGCACCCGATCGAAGTCCTGCAGATAACGCCTGGTGTCCTGGATCGTCGAGGGAGAGTCGGGCGCACCGGGCTTCTTGTGACCGGCGACAACCATCGCCGGGTTCAGCGCCTCCAGCCGGTCCAGCGCCGCGATCCAATTCTTTCGACTCTCGGGGGTGGTGTCGCCAACGTAGATGCGGCATTGGTTGTATACAACGTCGCCGGCCACGACCAAGCCGATCGATGGAACGTAGAGAGACGTCGAATCAGGACTATCGGTGCGGCCCTGCTCGATGATGCGCAGTTCGTATCCCTCGAGTGTGAACGTGTCGTGCTCATAAGGCTCAGGCGGAACCAGCCTGGTGGGTACTTGACCAGGAAACAACCGGCGGGCCAGCCGCTCCACCGTGGGAGTGAAAGACATCTGCATGGCACTCACCGTCTTGGGCGTTGCGATCGCGCGAGCGCCCGGGAAACGGTCCAGCAGAATGCTCAGACCGTAGAAATGGTCGAAGTGGGCGTGCGTTATATAGATGGTCTCCAAGTTGCGGTTGTGCAGAGCAATCCAATCCGCGAGAGCCTCGGCCTCAGCCACTGTCCCCATTGCGTCGACCAGCACCGCGTCGTACTCGCCGAAGATTAAAGTCGACGTGATCGGGTCAAAGCCAAACGCTTCGCCGAAGGGCTTTGGCCGCTCGCCGACCATGGTCTTTCCCGGTGCGGTAAAGACGTTGACACCAAGCGTCTTTGACACGGCGGGCGCGGTCGCGCGCGTGGCCTCTTTCAGTTCAATTGTGCCGTCCATTTGGTAGCCCTTTCGATGTCAGAGCGAGTGGCTGTTCGACCAGAGGTTTGCAGAAACGCGACGACGAGTCTATCGGACGAACGTATCGATCAATACCAAAGTCTTGGTTGGACACTGCGGTCAGAGAGGCGTACGCGGCTTGATAGGCGCCTGCGACAAAGTTGGACCGTCTTCAGCGTGAGGTGTCCCTTCGCCGTCGCTGCTCGCTTGCCTTCATGATTTCGTTCATGTCTCCCGCTGGCCGAATCTCGAAAATATTGCCATATGTCATCGCGGGATGCTGGGTCATGAGCTGAACAGCATGATTCATGTCCCGCGCCTCGAGGACGAGAATGCCGCCGAGTTGTTCCTTGGTTTCGGCATAGGGGCCGTCCGTAGTTGCCACTTTGCCGTTTCTCCAGTACAGGGTCAGGGCGGTTTCAGAAGGCTGAAGCGCTTCTCCACCCACCCAGTTTCCGTTGGCGCGAAGATGGTCGTCGTATTCAAAGCACGTATCGAACATAGCGTTTCGCTGGCTCTCAGTCATGCCATCGAATTTGCTCTTGTCGTAGTAACCAAAACAGACGTATTTCACTGTTCTTCTCCTTTTGCGGCACACTCGAATGATTTGCCGGGTCTTCGTTCCCGCACCTGGGCGCAAAGCGCAGTTGGCCGCGCCGCAGGTTCCGGGCAGGCCGGTGCATAATCCGAACCTGCAGCGGGTGAGACTATTCCGCTGCTTTCTCAGGAGCGGGGAAGAAAAGAAGCTCGCGCACCTCGCCGGCCACATCGCAGGCGATGGCACCCTTCTTCGCCCATGCAAGCGCCTCGTCGATATCAGCGCATTCCAATATCCAAAATCCGCCCATGTGCTCTTTGGTCTCGGTGTACGGGCCGTCGGTGACGAGCACTTTGCCGTCGGGCTGGGCACGCAGTGTCTTTGCGTTGGCGGGCGGGGCAATGCCGCAGGCGAACTTCCTCACGCCGGCAGCAATCATTTCGCGGTTGAGAGCGTGGATCTCCTCCATCATCGCCTCGGTTACGGTGGACGGGTCGAAGTCGTCGGGCATGTAGTTACAAACCAGATACTGTGGCATGACTTTTTCTCCTTGATTTTCTGTGGCTTGCTTCCGATGACTCGTTTCCTGTTGACTCAGGAGCCGAAGCGCATCGTTCTTTTGTCCTATAGTCGTTGGGGAGACGGAAAATCGACAGCGATCCCAATTTTTATCTCAGCCGAGTAGCGGCCGCAAATGTCGCTGTCACTGCTTCAAGTAACGAAGCGCAACACTTCCTGACTTAAAAATCTTTGACTCAACAAGTTTTAGCTGCAGTCTCTGCGGCAGGCTAACCCCTTCCAACAACCGTCTTCCTTCTCCAGCAATGGTTGGCCCGATCACAAAACGATACTCGTCTACCAGACCTAGCTCTATGAGTTGCGATGGAATATCGACGCCACCTACTAAGATATTTTTGCCTTGTTCTTGTTTCAGCTTAAGTATTTCGTCGTGAAGGTTCCCACGAACGATTCGCGTATTTCCGTCTTCAACACTGTCTAACGATCGTGAAAAGACAACCTTGTTTGTGGAGACAAATGCCCGGGCAAATTCGGTATCTGCTTTTGTCTCAGACGGGTTTTTGAGGACATCAGGCCAATAGGGAACCATCAATTGATAGGTTTTACGGCCAAAGACCTGCACGTCAGCCTCTCTCGTGAGGTGCGTAAAGTATTCGAGCTTCTCGTCATCGACACTTTGTTTAGTGTGGTCAACGCAGCCGTCCAACGTGATGTTGATTGCAAAGATCACATTTCTCATGGATTGTCCTGACCTCCTCTTATGTTCCGGCGCTAATGAGAGTCTGAGGTCTTGCGCACTCGGTTGTTCATCCTCTCGACTGTTCATCCTATAGTCGTCGCGTGCAGAAAGAATCGACAGCTATTCCAATTTTTATTCGAACCGGAATGGGCGGCCTACGACAGATGCTGGCAAATGCCTGAATGGAAGGGCTACAGGCAGGACGGTTCCCCTTCCCCGGTCCCCAAAAGCCAGGGACCGGGGGCACCCTCAGCTTGACAATGCGCGGTATGAGACCGGGGCCACCCGCCAGTTCTGGCAGGACCGTTATTTTGACGCGAACATCCATGGCGAAACAGCCCGGTCCAAAGTGATCCGGTATATCCACCGAAATCCTGTAAAAAGGGGACTGGTCGCATCGCCCCGAGCAGTACCGATGGAGCAGCTTCAACCACTACGCTACCGGAATCCGAGGAGTCGTTGAAATTGAGTCAGAGTGGACGGCAAGAACTCGCGCCCCACTCATCGCGATAAAGCCGCGATGAATGGGGCACAGACTTACCTGTTTGCGAAGCTCAGGCGGGACCGACACCACTTTTCGCTGTCAATGCGCCGCCGGACAATCCTTATTTCAACTGCCGAATCCGTTCCTGCAGGAACTGCCGCTCCGGTTCCTGTTGGGTCAGGGCCAGCGCCTTCTCATACGAAGCCCCGGCCTCAGCGGTCCTGCCGAGCCTGCGGCACATATCGGCACGAGCTGAATGCGCCAGGTAGTAATTTGCCAATTCGCCGTGTTCCAGAACCGCGTCGATGTGCGCCAGACCAGCCTCTGGGCCATCGCGCATGGCGATGGCCACGGCGCGATTGAGATGGACAACCGGCGAAGGCTGAATTCGCACCAATTGGTCGTAGATCGCAACAATCTGCCGCCAGTCAGTCGCGGCGACCGATTCCGCCTCCGCGTGAACGGCCGCAATCGCAGCCTGCAGTGTGTAAGAGCCGAAGCGACCGGAGTTCATTGATTTCCGGAGCAATGCCAATCCCTCCGCGATCTGCTCCCGGTTCCAGAGCGAGCGGTCTTGATTCTCCAGCAATATCAGCTCGCCAGCCGGAGAGGTTCTCGCGGAGCGACGGGATTCCTGAAGCAACATCAGGGCCAGTAGCCCAATTGCCTCCGGTTCTGGCTCCGGGCTTGACTGGAGTGCGGTCAGTAGCCGGCCCAGTCGAATCGCCTCGCCGGTTAGCTCGGCCCGCGTTACCTCCGCTCCCGCCGCCGCCGAATAACCCTCGTTAAAGACGAGATAGATGACCTGAAGCACCGCGGCCAGCCGCTCCGGCAACTCCTGCGGCGTCGGCACCTCATACGGAATCTGCGTCTCTCGAATCTTTGCCTTTGCACGGACAATGCGCTGCGCCAGCGTCGCCGGTGTGATGAGAAATGCGCGGGCAATCTCCTCTGTTGTCAGGCCGCAGACTTCACGAAGAGTGAGTGCAACCTGACCTTCCGGAGGCAGTGCGGGATGGCAGCAGGTGAAGATCAGACGGAGGCGATCGTCCTCAATCTCCTCATTCTCCTGAGGCGCTTGGCTTATGCGCGCCTCCATGTAGAGCGAAAGATCTCTCTGTGCTCCGTCGAAGCGCGCGCGGCGGCGCATGGCGTCTATGGCCTTGAAACGGGCTGTTGAGATAAGCCACGGGCGCGGCTTGTCCGGGATGCCAGCCAGATTCCAGGACTCCAGAGCGGCAGCGAACGCCTCGTGCATCGACTCTTCGGCCAGGTCCAGGTCTCCGAGGAGGCGCACGAGCGTCGCCAGAACCCGCCCCGATTCTGACCGGTAGAGAGCCTCGATGGTCCTGCTGAGTTGTTCGGGCACAGGCGGCGGCATCTACGCCAAACTAGCAAACCGAGTGGCTCGACACAACTACGCTCTCATCGAGGTCACCCCAGCTAGCTGCGCAATGCAAGCGTTCCTTTTCGCACCGGTCTTCATCCATGCAAGATTGATCTATGAAACAGTGCACTTGCAGTTTGCGGCGCTTGTACTTTGTTGAAGGTTGATCCACCCGATTGCGCATTCGCCTAGAGCTTAGCTTTTGCAAAAGCTCGTCCGGAGCCTGACTTCAGATACTTCTCAAAGGCGACGGCGCGCGCCTCATCTGCAAACGCGATATAGGTCTTGATACGCGATGGACGGAACTTTGAAGTGTGACTCACGGCGCCGGAAGTGTGCGTCGAAAGCCTCGCGTCTAAATCGTCGGTTATACCAGTGTAGAAATGCTCGCCCGTGAGGCTTTGGAGGATGTGGACAAATTTCATTGGAGTGCGCCGTCGCTAAAGCTTCCTGCCTTCGCTAATGCTTCGGCGCGACAAGCCGGCGCGACAACCTTCGCTTTGCGAAGGTTGGTGGAGGCGGCGGGAGTCGAACCCGCGTCCGAAATCGTTGTCAGCCTAGAGAATCCATGCTCAGTCCAGTTCCGATGATTTCGCCGCTGGCACTCAGAACGGACAAGATGCGCCAGAAACTAGTCCGATGATCTCGCGTAAAACGACACGGACCGAGCCGCTCACGCCAGCCTACTGAATGACGTCCGCTCACAGCCCATAGGCGAAGCCGTGGAAGACGGCAGCTTAGTTAATTAAGCTGCAAGTGCCAGATTATCGTTGGCAACTTTTGTTTTGCGAGCGATTACGGGTGCCCACACCCCGGCATGCCTCCGTGCCGCAAGCGATCCCGTCGAAACCGTGACGCCCCCGATTGACACCCCAGCGAAGAAGACCTGTCGTTGGGGACCCCGTTCAAGGTATTGCGACAAATCCGTCGCAAGCAGGCGGGGTCAGGTGCGAGCCGGGCCAACTGGCTCGTGCTGCATCTCTTATTCTACGCCAAACCCGGTTTCAGCCCGCCGAGCAAAGGTGATACCGTGGCTGGGTAGATCTCCGGAATGGTCTTCGAGAAGAGCGGAAAGAGGATATGTGCATGCTAAAGCAAGTGGTTCGGCTGTCGGTTCACCTCAGCGTGAATGAGGGGAAGCTGGAGGAGTTCAAGAGCATCGCGCAGGCGATGACCACTGCCAGTCAGGCGGAGCCTGGGACGCTGGGTTACGAGTGGTTTGATGCGAGGGACGGAAAACATTTCAGACTGCTGGAAACGTACTCGGATTCGGCGGGGGTAGAAGCTCACTTCATGGGCCCGGTGGTGCAACAGAGCGTGCCGAAGCTCGCAGCATTGTGCACTATCGACGCCTTTGAGATTTACGGGGATCCGGGACCGAAGGTCGCCGCGATGGCGGGCGGGTTCGGAGCGATTGTCTACCAGTATTGGCTCGGGCTCAATCGCTGAGCGCGGAGTGGCAGGAGTTGGAGCCCGGCGAGCGAAGGCCGGGCCCAGGCACTGGCCTACTGCTGTTCGAGGTCGATCGCTTCGTATGCGTGGCGCCCGATGGCCTCGCGGATTTGAGCAGGGGTTTTGCCGAGCTTAGTCTGCGCGTAGGCGAAGAACGCTTCCTTGGCGCAGGTTGAGCACTCGGTGCCGTGGAGCCCCTCAAAGCAACTGCGCAGGCTGGTGTGGCCCAGCGACCGGTCGCAGCGGCAATTACAGGGCAACTGATACAGCACGCTTCCTACCTTGGCGGCTTTCTGGTAGACGTGCACTTGCCAGGGATAGCGGAAGTTCTCGCCGGTCAATTGGGGTCCCGCCATGATGAGCGGCAAGGCGCTGACTTTGAGCGGAGCGGAGGGGTGATAAGCGGGAACGTCATCGGCCGGATTCGACCATTGCGCGTAGCTGGCAACGGTAATCGCGAAGACGGCAAGCCCAAGGGCCCAGCGGTACTTTATCCGATTCATCTTTGGCACACTCTCTTGACAGCATTCTAAACCCGGACGGACGACGGCATTCAGCCGGAGTCAGCTGCCCTGGAGGTGTCGTTTGAGGGGCTATTTTGGCACAAAAAAAAGGCGGCACGAACGGTCTTGCTGTTCGTGCCGGGAGGCCAGTGACGCAAACTACTTCCAGGTCCGGCGCGGTAGTTTCAACCGCCTCCATCACTGGAATATCTACACCATACTATAGATTCAGAATAAAGCAAATACAAAAATTGAAAGTTTCCTGCAATGTGGGAAAGGAAACCTTTGGCCGCAGGCGGCATCTAATTTGTGCTGCAATTTTCAGGTCGGCGGGCACAGAATGCATGACGAGAACGAAGAAAACCAGTCAGCAACATCATTAGAATCTTCGAGTTCTCCTACCCAGAAAACAGTAGAGGGAAGGAGTTCCGGCTGGCTGAAAGTTGGAACGGTTGCGGCTGCCTCGGCGCTTGCCGGGGGGCTCGCGGCTGCCTGGTACTACCGGAAGACCCTTGCGCGGCTCCGCCAGACCGATGGGACTGGCCCTAATCTCGATTTTAATAGTTCAGGTAGTGATCACGCCGAGGAAGACTGATGACGGTGAAGTTTTCCCTTCAGTCGGCGCACAGAACGAATCCGGGTCTCGCGGCGCAATTGCGCCCCCCAGGGTGGGGTAAGCCGGTTCGGCCGCACCGGCGATTGCTGGGGCGGCCGAACATTCATTCCCGTTGCGTTTATGGCACGACTTCGCCTATGTAGACCCCAAACGGTCCAAGCTCGATCGACTGCAGCGAGGCCGGCTCCTGCGATCCGGGCGTCTTCATCAGCGTCTTGACCTTTCCTCCCGACCCAGGCACGGAGAGGTTCACGGTCTGCGGATCAGCCGTGAAGTTGACCGAGACGACGACTGCCGCTGATCCGGGAACCTTGCGAATCCAGCTCAACACCTTAGTGTTGTCGGTGTCGAGCATGGTGTTATCGCCATGCACGAATGCCGGATTCGTTTTCTTGAGGCGGATGAGGCTCTGATACCAGACGAAAAGCGAGTCGGTGCTGGCCTGCTCATCTTTTACGTTGACGGTGGTGTAGGTGGGCGGCACGGGCAGCCAGGTCTTCACTCCGTCGGGGCTAAAGCCGGCATTGGCGGATGCATCCCATTGCATCGGAGTGCGCTCGCCGTCGCGGCCTTTGTCCTTGGGCCAGCCGGTCAGGCCCACCGGGTCTTTCACGTCCTCCTTGCGGGTCGGCGGAGTGGTTTTCATACCGATCTCGTCACCGTAGTAGAAGAGCGACGTCCCTCGGCTGGCAAAAAGAATGGTCGAGATGCACGCGCTCGAATATCTGTGTCGTGCACGCCGTCGCCGTAGCGCGCGTCGATGCGCGGGATTGTCGTGGTTATCAAACAGCAACAGCGGCGTGTGCCCGTCGAGATGCTCTTCTGCGTCGGTCAAGCTTGGCACGGAAGGTCGCCACATCGAGCTTGTTGATGAAGCCCACCTGCGTGTCCATGGGCAGTTGGAACTCGGGCTTGTCCGGGGCTCCATACTGCTTGGCCAGCTCGGCGATGTTGGGCAGATACGTTTCGCCGATCAGCACCCGCGTACCGGGAAACTTGTTGGAATCGAATCGATCGGCAAGCCGCGCGCATCTCCTGCATCACCGGGTGAGTCGCGGGCAGGTTGTTGGTCCGGGTGTCATTCAGTGCGATGTCACCGTAGGAATTCAGATACGATTTGCCGTCCTTGTCGAGCAACACATCCTCATCGCGCATCTCAGGGTCTTCAAACAGAGTGGTGATGGCGTCGAAGCGGAAGCCACCGACGCCGCGCTTGAGCCAGAAGGCGATGATGTCTTTGAACGCCTGGTGAACCTTGGGATTGTTCCAGTTCAGGTCAGGCTGCTGAATATAAAACTTGTGGTAGTAGTACTGGCGAGTCTTCTCATCCCACTCCCACGCCGAGTGTGCCCAAAGTCCGATTGCCAGTTATTCGGCGACTTCGCCTTTATCGGTGGCCGTCTCACCCTTGCCGTCGTGCCACATATACCAGTCGCGATAGGGATTGGTGCGGGACGAGCGGGACTCAAGGAACCACTTGTGCTTGTCGGACGTGTGGTTCATCACCATATCCATCAATATGCGAATATGGCGTTTGTTGGCTTCGGCAACGAGGTGGTCAAAGTCGGCCAGGGTGCCGTACTGAGGATCGATGTTTTCGTAGTCCGAGATATCGTAGCCGAAGTCCACCTGCGGCGAGGGGTAAATCGGGGTAAGCCAGATGGCGTCCACCCCCAGCTCTTTCAGGTAGTCCAGCCGCTGGGTAATGCCGTTCAGGTCGCCGATGCCGTCTCCGTTCGAGTCCTGAAAACTGCGCGGGTAGAGCTCGTAAATGACGGCGTTCTTCCACCAGTCCTTCTCTGTGGATTGGGTTGTTATGGTTTTCGATTCCGGGCTCGCGGGGGCTTCTGCGCTACCGCGGCCAACCCTCCGGCTCCCAGGAACAGAGCCATGGCGCAACTTGCGATTCTTTCGGTCCAGTGCATTGCGTTCTCCTCGTCGTTTTCCCGCTGCTCTTGGATTCGGCAGCGGTGTGACGCAAGCCAAACTATCACATTCCGACGAGGTTGTGCGGCGGGTCTTCGGGCTCCCTCGGAGACCGTTTCAGGGCGGGATGTTGCCGCAATCGGAGTCCGTCGGGTGAAGCGTGCGGCACTACGTGTTGGCTCGTTGCGCCACCAGCATGGACTCAAGAATCTGATCGGAGACTTCCTTCACAGCCGATGGAGAATGGGCCAGAAACAGCGTATTGGTCTTGTCGCTCTCTCCGATGGCTTTCAGGGTATCGAAATACTGCGTGACCAGCACCAGTTGCATGACATCTTTGGGCGAAGCGCCTTCTACCACTTTCTGGAACTGCTCGATTGAAACCTGCAGGCCCTCGACGATGGCCTTTCTTTGATTGGCGATGCCTTGTCCCTGCAGTGCCTTGCTTTCCGCTTCCGCCTCTGCCTTTTTGACCACCAGGATCTTGTCTGCTTCGCCGCGCGCGCTGGCAGCGACCTGTTCGCGCTGGGCGGCATTGATATCGTTCATTGCCGACTTCACCTTTGCGTCGGGAACGATATCGGTCACCAGGACATTCACGATTTCGTAGCCGAATGCTGCCATGTCGGCATCAAGTTCCTGCTTCACGGCTGCGGCGATGGAGGATTGCGAAGCGAAAACTTCGTCCAGCGTCATGCCCGGAACGTGGCCGAGAATCACTTGCTCCACGTAGGACTTGATCTGCGCCACTGGATCGGAGAGCTTGTAGAAGGCGTCGTAGACCTTTTCTGGCCGCACACGATTCTGCACGGAAATCGGAATGGTGACAAACACGTTGTCCTTGGTCTTGGTTTCCATCGTGAGGGTGATCTGATTCACGCGAAGACTCACCAGGCCCGATACGGAATCGAAGTAGGGCGTCTTCCAATTCAACCCGGCATCGGCTACACGCAGAAACTTGCCGAAGCGCGTAATCACGGCACACTGGGCCGTGTTCACCGTGAAGAAGCTCCCCAGAATCAGGGAGAGAGCGATAATGCCGATGATTGCGATTGGAATCAGGAACAGTAAGTCCATCTGGGTCCTCCGTGTCTCGCTGAGGCGGACAACAGCGAATTGTACAAGATTGCCGTGTACACGGAATGAGGCCGATTGCAATTCCGAGGGCGCCGGAGGACATACAGCCCGGTTATGGTTTCGGAGGGAGCGGCTCAGCAGGCTGCGCGCCTGGCGTCTGCGGCCTGGTTGAATTCATTCGTTTGAGATCGATGCCGAAGTCCGGTTTCTGGCGCGTTCCGGACACGTGAACGGGGACCTCGGTTCCCGCGCCATCCTTCTTGAAAAAGCGATCGGCAGGAGTCAGCAGAAAGCCTTTCCAGCCACCCACGATCTTTGATACCGAGGCCCGCATCCTTGCGGTACCGATAAAATCAAGCGCACCATTCGCCAGACCATACGTGCCCTTTAATTGGATCTCGGCGCCAGGAACGGTGTAATCGAGGTTTGGCAGGGTAATGGCGCCCCCGCCCATTTTGAAGTCGCTCTGCATGCGCGACTGGACGCTTTCGGCATCGTTACTCTTCAATTCGCCGGGCTTTCCCATCCCGCGCAAGCTCAACTCCCGGATGCGGTCCTGCACCTTCGGGGTCTGAGAACTCTGCCTGATCGAGTACAAAGCTGCCGTCCAGCGTCATCCGTTCATGCACTGGCGCGGGGCCGGGCGGAATGTGGAGCGTGGTCTTCAGAGTCACAGCGCCGGTGAGCAGAGGCGTATCGTCACGACTGGCAAGGTGCAAGAAATCTTCAATGCGCCCCCGATCCACGTTCACTTTGAGATCAATGTCGTGTCCGATGCTGTGCGGCAGCCCGTCCGGCCCCTGCGCAAGAACCCGCACGATTTGCCCCGTCACCACCATATGTGAGTGGCGAGCGTCGCGTCGACGGGATCGAGCCAGGTGTCGCCATCGGTGCCGTCCACCCTTGCGTGAAAGCGCGTATGCAGCGCGAGCGCGCTGCCAAGATTCGGCGAGCCGGAAGTCCGGCACGTCTGTTTCGCCATCGACTTGGATGTCGCGCAGAGTCCCTTTGTATTGGCCAGTCGATGTGAGAATGCCCGCAATGCCCTTGAAGGTGGCCAGGTCAGCGTGTTCGAACAGGTAAGTCGCCCTGAATCGGGGACTCGCCAGGATCCGGCGTCTGCCAGGGGCCAAATATGCCTGTCGTGTGAATCGTTCCCAACGGCCGTGGATTTGTCAGTTCCGCATCGAAGTGCATGGCGCTTGCCGCCGCGATGCCGGTCAAGCTTCAAATGTGCAATTGCAATTTGCATCGGCAGCTTGCCGGGCTTGCTGGTTTCAAGCGCAAGGTTTGCCCCAGTGCATTGAATGGTGTCCACGCGAAAACTCACAAGCGGCGCGGAATGAGCGGGCTGCGCGGCGTTACCCGCCCCGCTTGTCTGCGGAGCCATATGCAGGAAATGCGAGCGCGGCGGCAGGTCGATCGATAGTCCCTTGAGCTGCACTGCGGTGATATGCACCGGCACGCCGGGCTGATAGCGCAGGGGGGCGTGAAAGCGAAACTCGTCCAGCTGGATGAGCGGAGCGCCCGGCGGCGTCATTCCCGGCACACCAACGCCTTCAACTTCGGCAGGCGGCCATATGCGAAGGCCGCGCCCATCGGCCCAAACGCCCCACTCTCCGCGCATTCCGTTGCCGAGGGCGAGGTGAAAGCTGTCCAGTTCCACGCGGGCATGAAAGTGCGTAGAGAGGGCATCGACGATGCGAGCACGCAAAAAGGGCTCGGTGCGGCGCGCCAGCATGTACCCGGTGACACCCAGCGCCGCCAGCGAGTATCAACAGCAGTGCCAGCAGGCTACCGCCAACCCACATTACCCACCGTCTCCTGCGCCCGAACGATGATCGCGCTTCAGTCACCTTCATCTCCCGATTGGATGCAATTGTCGCATCCGCGTGTCACCCTATTTTCCGAATGGGCGGTAAATGGCTTAGACTCGGATGAACGGATGCAAGCCCACATTGAGAAATCTCGTAAAGTTGCAAAGCATTGAACTGGAGCGGGCTCGCCTGGCGCAAACGGCACGTGCCCTGCCCCTTGAAATCACCCAGGCCGAAGCCGTGCTAGCCGCGTCGCAGCGCCAGGCATCAGAAGCGTCTGCGGCGCTGAGCCGCGAGGACTCATTGCGCACGCGCCTGGAACGCGATACCGAAGGCCACCGCCAGAAAGCCACGCGCTATCGCGCCCAGCAGGATTCCGTCACCACTCCCGCGCAGGCCGAGGCCATCGAGCACGAGGTTCGCTTCGCTGAGCAAGAGATTGAACGCCTCGAAAATGAGGAGTTCACCAGCCTGGAACGCTCCGAAGTACAGGAGGCGGCGCTGGCCACTGCGCGCGCCCAAGTGGAGGAGCTTGCCGCCGCGCTCGAAAAGATTCGCGAACGCATAGCCCAGCGCCAACAGGAAATCAGCAGTGAGCAAACGGTACTTCAGGCGGAGCGTGAAGTGCTGCGCGAGACTATCGAATCGGAATGGCTTACACTCTTTGACCGCATTGCCGCAAGCCGCGGCACCGGCATTGCGCGCGTCGACAATCAACAGTGCACCGGTTGCAGCATGGGTGTACGCCCGCAGACGTGGAACCAGCTTCGTGAAGGCGAGTTGCTGACATGCGACAGTTGCGGAAGGCATGCTCTACTGGGACCCCGCGATGGCTCCCGCGCCGAAGTCGCCGCAGCCTGAGGCGATTCCCGGCCAGGCGCGCGCCTTGCGGAAGCCAGGCCGGCCGGGCGCCTGAGCCGGCAGCCCGCCGACGAGGGAACTATTTCTGCGGCGGGCCGGCTGATACGACGGCAATCCAAGCTGCCAGAGCAGGAATGCCAATTCATCCGCGAGTTCGTCGTCGCGCTGCGATTTGGTTGAGCCCATGCCATGCCCGGCATCATAGTCCACGCGCAACAGGACCGGCTTCCCGCTAGTTGTGTCGGCCTGCAGGCGCGCAGTCATCTTTCCAGCCTGCCAGGGAGCCACGCGGGGATCGTTCGCGCCGGTGGTCAGCAGCACGGCCGGATATGCCGTATTCGGGCTTCACATGCTGGTAGGCATCCATCGCAAACAGCGCCTTGAAGCCGTCCAGATCTTTGACCGTCCCGAACTCGGGGATGTTGGCCGGGCCGCTGGCCATGAGTTCAGAGCGCAGTGAGTCAGAATCGCCCACCCGGATGAGCGCCGCTCCGAAAAGGTCGGGGCGCTGGGTAATGGCTCCGCCAATGGTGATGCCGCCCGCGCTGGTGCCTTCACCGGCCAGGTGGGTCGGCGAGGTGTATTTGTGATCGATCAGGTATTTTGCTCCTGCCAGCATATCGTCAATCGTGTGCTGCTTGGTCAGCTTCTGGCCGCCCACATGCCAGTCCTCGCCATACTCGCCTCCGCCGCGTACATGGGCCACGGCAAAGACGCCGCCCTGCTCAAAGAATGCGAGAAGCGTGGGTCTGAAGACGGGATCGAGTGTGATTCCGTACGCGCCGTAGCCCTCGAGCCACGTAGGGTGCGAGCCGTCCAGCGCGATGCCGCGCTGATGCACGATGGACAGCGGCACCATGGTGCCGTCCGCGCTCGGCATTTTCACTTCTTCCGATTCAATCTGCGAGTAGTCCACCGGGGACGGCGCGACGAGCCCCGTATCGATGAGCGTCGAGGTCTTTCGCATCCAGCGCATACCATAGCGGCGACTTTGTCCAGGAAGTGAGTTCCAGCCACGCTCCCGATTCGATTGGGTTTGTGACCAGCGATTGAATCGCGCCGTCAAAGGGAAGCTTCACGGGTTCAATCGAGTCGCCATGGTAGGAGACGCGCCGTAGCCGGCCGATGCCACCATCGAGGTCCTGCACGTAGAGCGCATCTTTTGCAGCGGCAAATCCGACGACCACTACGTCGCTGGCCGGAACCACGACCGCGGCGTGCGCGATGTCAGGATGCGAAAGGCTGGTGCGAAGAACCTTGAAGCGCGACGCGTCCTTGTGCGAAAGGAGGTAGAGATTGTCTCCATGCATGTCCATATTGACGACTGCGTCCGACTGGTCGGCAACTTTGACCCACGGCGTGTCCGCGTCCAATTTATTGCCGACTGCCGTGATAAACACATCGATTTCCCGCTTGACTCCATGGATCACGACTGCCACAAGGTGCTCCGGAGCCGCCGGTGAATAGGCAACGAACGCAGAAGTCGTCCTCACTTATCGTGATTCTCGAGGCGACACCTGATACCCGAATACGGCAGGCTCTTCGTCGGGATTCGCGCCGAGCACATGGTGATACACGCGAAGCTTCTGGTAACTCGCGGCGGGAGGCGCATCGGCAGCCAGTTTCGGGGTGCGTGCGTAAAAGAAGGAGTCGTCGGTGAACCAGCTGGGCTGTCCAAATTGGGCGCGATCGATGGTGTCGCTCAGCACCTTGCCGGAGGCGCTCTCCACCACATGGATCGTGCTCTCTTCAGAACCGCCCGGCGAGACTCCGTAGGCGACATACTTTCCGTCGAGCGATGGGGCGAAATAGTCGATGGAAAAGTGCTTGCCGTCGGCAGTGGTCATCTTTTCAGGATCGACCAGGAGCCTCTCCGATGTGCTGCCCACATCCCTCACGAAGAGCTTGCGATTGTCGGATCCGGGATCGGCCCTGAAATAGAAGTACTTTCCACCCCAAACCTGCACGCCTGAAACGACACTCCCGGCATTGTCGAGTTCCTTGATGCGGGCCAGCAGCTTGTCCCTGCCCGGAATACGTGCCAGGACGGACCGGGTGTAATCATTTTGCGCCTTCATCCACGCGACGACCTCAGGTGAGCTTGTGTTCTCAATCCACCGGTAAGGGTCGATGACTTTGACGCCGAAGTATTCGTCCGTCACTTCATGAACGGGTGTAGCGGGCGGCCCATTCTGGGCACGTGATTGTGCACAAGCGAGGGCAGCAACAAACAGGGCAAAGGTCATCATTCGGCGCATTCTGGAAACCTTACCTTTCACGAATCCGGGGAAGTCCTTCCGTGGGGCACGGAGTGGGCTTGATTCTATCTCCGCCATTGAAGTTGTCAACTCGAAATCTGAATCCTGGGACGGATGTCATCTCAGGAAGGATCAACCGCAATGTTCAGTGTCTCTCCCGCTTGAACTCTTGAATTGGCGCGCATTGCTCGCGTGGCGTTCTTCCGCCTCGCCTGCTAGCCTTTTGAATAGGGACATCGAAGTCCTTTTCGAAAGAGGAGAACGACGTGCGGCGCATTTGCGTGGACATGGATGAAGTAATGGCGGATACGCTGGCCGAGCATTTGCGCCGTTATAACCAGACTTTCGACGAGGAGGTCACTCACCGACGATCTGGCCGGAAAAGGGTTATGGGAGGTGGCGCCCGTCGACCGCCAGGCGCAACTCCGGGCCTTTCCTCGACGCCGAAGATTTTTTTGAGGATCTTGCGCTGATGCCCGGCGCGCAGGGGGTACTAAAGCAACTCTCCTCGCGCTTTGAAATCTTTATCGCCACCCAGGCCATGACTGTTCCCAACTCGCTCGGCCCCAAGTACCGCTGGCTGCAGCGGCACTTCCCTTTCATCCCGCCCACGCATTACGTTTTCTGCGGCAACAAGAGCATCTTGCGCGCCGATTACCTGATCGACGACCTGCCCCGTAATCTGCTCCGATTCGAGGGTCAGGGACTGCTCTACACCGCACCGCACAACCTGACGGCCACCGGATTCATCCGCGTCGACAACTGGACGCAGGTCGCGGAGTATTTTGCCGGGATCAGCGAATAGCCGCGGCACGATAAATAGCCATTGCGCAAGAAATGACTTGAGCACCCGTCTGGGCGCGAATCGTGATTCCTGCTCCTTGCGCCGGCGACGAGTCCGTCAGGACGATCTCTGTGACGGCGACAAGGCAACGGCGGCTTCGGTGGTGAGCACCCGGAAAACGAATGTCTCCTGCAGATACAGTTGCACGGCGGAATCGGTATGGCTGAGATAGCCAATCGAAACGTCCTGCCCGACGTTGAGTTCAAAGTCGCCGCCTCGCGTCGTCACAACGAATGCGCCTTCAATCGCAGGCGCCCAGATCAGGTTACCGTCCACGATGCGCTTTACGTGTTCGAGCACGGGATATCCGTGATCGCGCGTTTCGGCGAGCGCCGTATATTCGCCCGCCCCCAGCAAAACCGAGTAGGGCCCGTTGACGCCCACGAGCCGCAACTGGCTCATGGCGTGCGCAATCGCGTCGGGATAATCCCGCACATCCGCGGGCAGCGCCTCGATCGGGTTGCTGGTACTTTCCCGAATGCCCTGTATATCCGCTTCACGGTATCCGTTGAAGATGGCCCGATCTTCGGCAAACGCGAGCTTCTTGCGCGGCGTCTTTCGCGGGCTGCCAGTCAGCATCCTCTGAACCACGCTCCACGTCGTCGATCGTCTGACGCAACAGTTCAAACGGAACCCGCAACTCCAACAGCGGTTTCACCTCGCGTTGTCTTGCAATGATGCCGTCGCCGGGAGCGGAGATCGGCTTCAGGTGTCCGGTCCCAACTCCGGGCATTGCGATTCCTCCCGGCGAAGGAACATCCACAACGCGTCGTCCGGCCAAGTACCGCTTTAACGTTCTCGTCGTCTCTTCTTCGATCTGCGCCCATGCCGCGTCAGAGATCGGGCGCCAGCTCCCGATGAAGGTTATTCATCATTCTCTCCCTTCAGTGATCCTATCCTGAGCGATGTATCGTGCCCAGCGTCGAGCGAGGGCGAAGGCGGTCCGCTAGACGGCTCGATCGCATTTCCAGACGGCTCCTTCGCATTTTCTGCTGCATCCGGCGCGCCTGGAGCGACGTTGTCGAGAAATGTCGCCGATGGCACGAAGAACAGGCTGCCCGTAACGGGGTGGCTGAAGTCAAGCAGCCGGTCGTAGTTTCCAGGCGGCCGACCGACGAACATGTTTTGGAGCATGGTCTCGGTGACCCGCGGCGTGCGGCTGTAGCCGATAAAGTAGGTTCCGAATTCGCCGTGGCCGGGGCGCCCGAAAGGCATGTTATCCCGCAGGATCTGCAGCTGGCGTCCGTTCTCCTCAATATTGGTGAGCGCGTTGTGTGCGTACGTGGGCTTTTCCGCATCGCTCAGTTCCACGTCCGAGAGCTTGCGACGGCCGATGATGCGTTCCTGCATCTCAACCGGAAGCGCATTCCACGCCTTCATGTCGTGAAGGTACTTCTGCACAATCACGTAGCTGCCGCCGGCAAAGGCCGGGTCTTCTCCGCCGACGATCGCCGCCTCGCGCACAGCATCTCCGCGCGGATTTTCTGTGCCGTCGACGAAGCCCAAGACATCGCGGTCGTCAAAATAGCGGAAGCCGTGCACCTCGTCGGCTACCGAGACGACGTCCCCTATGCTCTCCATGATCTGCGTAGCCATTTCGAAACACAGGTCCATGCGTCTGGCTCGAATGTGAAAGAAAATGTCTCCCGGCGTGGAGACGGCATGGCGTGCCCCGGAGCGAATCTCTTGAAACGGATGGAGCTCGGCGGGACGAGGCGATCCAAAGAGCTTGTCCCAGGCATCCGAACCGAATCCGGCGACGCAGGTAAGACCCGCCTCGATATCGCGAAACTCCACCGCGCGAATCAGCCCGGAAAGATCCGCACAAAAGGCGCGCAGACGCGCGTAAGCGTCCTCGTCCTGGCGGATGCACAGGACCAGAAAAATCGCCGACCGAGTCAGCGGGCCGACCACGGCCTGCGGAACTATAACCTCATTGAGCTCGCTGGGGATCTCCATATCTTCAATGGCGAACTTCGTTTTGCTTCCACCTGAGTATCGCATTTTCGCATGGATTCTACCCGTGCCGGTACGCCCTCGCTCAGCAGTGGCACGTTAATAGTTGATGAGCAGACTTGTGTGCGGCACCTGCGCCACCCCGGAGTGAGAACCAGCGAACGCGAGAGTTACGGAGTCACTCCGCGAGATTCGCAAACGCTGAAATGACCGTTTCCGGGTGGACCAATGGGAGGCAGAAGACCAGCTCCGCGCAGAGATTGTGGAACCGGCGCTGTTTACCGTCCGATGCCCGATGCTGCCGGAGCCGCACCACCCGGCAATGCGCGGGGAGTGCTTGCCCGCAGGAGCGTCACAGGCTGCGCCGGAGGGGGCTGATGCATGGTCACAATCAGCGCATCGGCCGGACGCTTGCCTGAGCAGACATAGGAGTGCGGCGTGCTGGCGTCAAAGTAGACAGCGTCGCCGGCTTCCAACGTGCAGTGATGCTCCCCGTGGTGCAGGTCCAGTTCGCCATCGAGGATGTAGAGGAACTCAAAGCCGGGATGCATGTGCGCTCTGGGCTCGTGGGTCTTCTCCAATGGAATGAACTGGGCGAAGTAGGGGTCCATGTGCCGGTCGGGTACCATGTAACCGAGGCTCTCAAAAAAATAGGTCGGCTCATCGACCCCGGTCTGCGGCAGCCGTACCCGCTCCTTGCGCCGGTGGACACGGAACATGGCCTGCGGCTCAGTCTCAAAGAAATAGGAGAGGTCCTTTGAGAAAACCATGGCAATGCGCGCCAGGTTGCGCAGCGTGGGAACCACCCGGCCCGTTTCGAGCTGGGACAGAAAACTTGCCGATAGCCCGGTGTGCTTGCCCAGTTCTACCAGGCCCATGGACTTTTTGAGGCGCAGCCGCTTGATTCGCTCGCCGATGTGTTTTTCCGCGATAAATCGTTCCGTGGTTTCGGTATCGACTTGCGATTTCTGGGTCTCTTCGCTGTGAACCGCCGCTTGTTCCGTCATCAGCCCCTCCATGGGTGAGACCCAGGTGATTGTTGCCTGAATCAAAAGCTATTCTCATCCTACCAAAATCACATTCGAGCGGCAAACCGCATTGGATTCACCAAAACGAAAGGCAAATCCATCCTGTGAATATGGAGATGATTAATTCAACCTCCGGGGTTGCCGGGACGCCCTCAAGGGTAATAGTGAGCGGAGCGTCCGGTATCCTGGGCTCCGCTCTGCGAAGCACCTTTGATGCCTACAAGATACAGGCTCTGCAATTGGTACGCAGGCCTGCCTCCGCGGGCCGAAGAGCTGACCTGGAATCCGGGCACAAACCCGGCAGTTGCAGACACAGCCTTGCTGGAGGGTTTCTCTGCCGCCGTTCATCTTTCCGGAGCGAGCCTGGCCGCACGGCGTTGGACTGCTGCATACCGCCGCGAGCTGACTGCGAGCCGCGTGGATTCGACGCGAGCTCTTGCGACTTTGTTGGCCGGATTACGCCGTCCGCCACGAGTGATGCTTGTTGCCTCGGCGGTGGGAATCTATGGCGACCGCGGGGATGAACTGCTGGATGAGGCGTCGACTCCGGGAAAAGGCTTTCTGGCCGGGGTGTGCGCGCAGTGGGAAGCCGCCGCGCGACCTGCTGTGGAAGCCGGAATCCGCGTGGTGCATCTTCGTTTTGGGGTGGTGCTGGGGCCGGGACGCGGCGCGCTGGCGCAGATGCTGCCGGTGTTTTGGCTGGGTCTGGGCGGAAAGCTTGGAAGCGGTCGTCAGTGGATGAGCTGGATCAGTCTTGCCGACGCAATCGACGCAATCGTATTTGCGCTGCAGACACCAGAGCTGGCGGGTCCGGTGAATTTAACCGCGCCCGCGCCCGTTACAAATGCGGAGTTTACGCGCGCACTAGCCCGGCAGCTGCGGCGCCCGGCAATCCTGCCGGCGCCTGCATTTGCCCTGCGGCTCGCTTTCGGAGAGATGGCCGACGAAGTGCTGCTTGCCAGTGTGCGGGCCGTTCCCACGAAGCTGCTGGCTGCCGGATTCAGATTCGCACATGCCGGGCTGGGAGAAGCGTTGGCTGCGGCGATCAGGTAAGAACTCAATTGCGGTTTCCCACCCTTTCACCAAAAACGAGGTGAAAGGATGGGACACGGGGCATGGATGGGACCCCGATTGAAAGGATATTTTGCAGATAGCTGCTCTACCGGCGGCCCTGCACTACACGAGGGGCTCCGGCGCTGCTAGTTTTTTTTTGCGAGCGCCGTGCAGAGATGGCGTGCATCTCCTTGCCCATGCTGGACTGGTTGATTCCCACCTGAATTGCCAGGTTGATGAAGTTGCCCGTGATCCAGTAGAGCGCCAGTCCTGAAGCGTAATGCCACAGCACAAATCCCATGAAGACCGGCATCACGATGGCCATCATGCGCCGCTGCGTCGGATCCATGCTCGGCGAAGGCGTGAGGAACTGAACCAGGAACATGCTGATGATGATGAGAATCGGCAGGATGTGCGATGGATCGGGCATGGAAAGATCGGTGAGCCAGAACCAGTGGGCTTGCCGCAACTCCACCGCATTCAGCAGCACGCGATAGTAGGCAAAGAAGAGCGGCATCTGCAGCAGCAGCGGCAGGCAGCCGCCGTACATGTTCACGCCCTCGGTTTTATAGAGGTCCATCATCTCGGCGTTCATCTCTGTTCGCCGCGGGTCGTTGATCTTCAAATGCGCGTAGCGCTTCTTGAGCGCTTCCACCTTGGGCTGGATGCGCATCATTTTCAAGGACGACTTCATCATCATGAACCGGGTAGGCAGCAGCACCATGTTGAAGATCACGGTGATGATGATGATGGCCCAGCCCCAGTTGTAGGCGCCGGGGCCGAGCAGGTTGCGCAGGAATCGCAGCGCAAGATAGAGCGGCTTGGCGATCACAGCCCACCAGCCGAACTGAATCAGCGGCTCAAGCGTCGGGCCATCGGCCTTGCCGTCGCTGCCGATGGCATGGATGGTCTTGAGCACATCCATCTGCTTGGGACCGGCATACAGTCGCAGGCGGGTGTCTCCGCGAACGTCGCCCATTGCCAGACCCACCACGCTGTTCGGTTTCTTCTGGCTGTTGGGGTTGCTCAGGTCGCTGGGCAAGTCGACAGCATTGTGCAGCGTGACCAGGGTTGCGTCAGCGGGAGTGTCGGGCAGGAAGGCCGCGGCGAAATAAAGGTCGCTGATCGCTGCGTAGTCGTACGGCTGGTCGGAGGTCGCGTTCCCGCTCACCTTGGTCGCGGCGGTTGAGTCCTGTTTGCCCTCCAGTGACCAGATGATCTGCGATGGGGTAGGCAACGGGCTGCGGGTCTGCGATGTGGAGAGAAACTCCTCCATGTCGCCCAGCCCTGCCGGCCAGGCCACCAGCGCGCGGACCGGCGTGCCGTTGCGGCGAACCTCGGTATCGATGCCCACCACGTAGCTCGAATCGAAGTGGAAGGTCTTTGTCGCGTCGAGTCCGTTTTGCGCGTAGTGAAAGGTGAGCGAGCCGGGCGCCAGCAACTGGCCAGGAGTCGAAGGCTGCGTGTCGGTGACCTGATAGAGGCCCTGGTTCAACTCTGAAGTGAGGGCCGAGTCATAGGTAAACAGCGAAAGCGGAAATCCAAAACGCCCCGCAAGATCCGGCTGCACCATGTCGAGCGGCTTGCCCGAGCTATCGAAATATTTCTTTAGAATCCAATGCTTCACCAGGGCGCCGCGGTTGGTGAAAACGATCTTGTACATCTCATTCTCAACCGTGGTCTCGGTCTCTGCAGAAGCCACAACCGCCGCCGTGTCCACCACTGCCGCAGGAGTTGCGGAAGCAATTGCGGGACTGGCCACAGCCTGGCCCGGTGCAGCCGGCTGCCCCATCTGCTGAGCCTGTTGAGCCGGGGGTGCGGGAGTGTTCTCCTTGGGCTTGAAGTACTGGAATGCCAGCAGCACGGCGAGCGCCAGGAATGTGAACGTAATCAGGCTGCGGAAGTCGCCGCCGCTGCTACCGCCCCCGGGCGAACCCTTCGTGTCAAGATTTGGATTGCGAATTTCGGGCAAATGAAGCTTCCTGTCGTCTTGGAGAAACCGCGCCGTCGGGCGCCGCTCTGTCTATGGTAATGGTTCGTGAGGAAAAGGTCTTGTCGTGGTCGCGGGCGGCACTTGATCCAGCCCCCCACGGCTGAAGGGATGGCATCGCAGCAGGCGCCATGACGCCAGCGCCACACCCCGAACAGGGCCGTGTGTAGCGATCGCGGTTGCCGCGTACTCTGAGCAGGTAGGCACAAAACGGCAGCCTCCGGGGCCCAGCGAATGCAGCGCAGGTGAAAGCCAGCGACGATAAAAGGCGAGAATGGCGAGAAGGATACGGGTCATACAGTTGGCTCGACCCTGGCAGCATTCGTCATCCGCGCCGCCTCGGCGTTTGCCTGCTGAAGAATACGTACAACCTCGGCCTCTAGTTTCGCGAATTCCGCGTTCAACACCGCGCGCCGCGGATGCAGGATCAGGTCAAAGCCCTGGGTCAGCAGGCTCACATGGCGGCGAACCGCTTCGCGCATGCGCCGCTTGATGCGATTGCGCTCATGCGCCTTGCCCAGGACCTTGCCGGCTGTGAGCCCCACCCGGGGACCGCCGGCGTCCTCGATTTGCGGCGCCAGGAACCAGCTCATCGATGCGGATTGGCGCTTGCGGCTGCCCGCATAGGCGCGCTGATAATCGGCATGGCGACGCAGACGCACAGCCGCCATCGACTGGCGCCGAATCTCAGAATCGGATGCAGCCCTGCGCGGATCTGCGTTCTGGAGGGTGGTCATGGCAATGCCGGAGGCGTTTAAGCCAGAACATAAGAAGCTGCAACCTGTTCCAGCCAAAGCAGAAGGGGGCAGCTGGTTAGTCGCGGAAGCCGGCGCTGACCGAAACACGCTTGCGGCCAATTGCGCGGCGGCGGCTTAACACGGCAGCGCCGCTCTTGGTCTTCATGCGCGCGCGAAAGCCGTGGGTCTTCACGCGGCTGCGGCGGTTGGGTTGAAATGTGCGCTTGGGCATGGAATTGCGCTCCTGCTTCCTCTTGAAAATCTGAGCCTTGTCGGCAAGTCTTAAGTGTATCGCAGGTTGGCCCAAGAATCCAGCCGCAGTAATGGACCAGTTTGAAACTGCTTTCCCCCGGGGCGCCAATCCCTCGCTCAATTTAAGACAATTACGGCACGAGTGAACTTCGTGCCCCAGTCAAATCGCAACTTCAATCTGCCCCACGCCCCCAACCGCACCGTCCGAGTTTGGAGCAGTCGTGAAAGACCCGGACACTCGCATGCACATTCGTCTCGCAAAAATGATCGGGACATTCGCCCCAAAGGGAAAGCATTTTCAAACTTACGGACCGCGCATTCGAGACGCCGGGATTTTCCTTATCTGTGCTTCGTGCATGGCCGCCCCTGGATCGGCAGAATGAGTTGACTGCGCGGATCGATTGTAGGGCCCGCACAACTTTTTTTCGCGGCTTTCACCATCGATGGTGCAACCCGAAACAGATTCCAAAAAGTTATGTGAAAGAGGGATTGCAACGACTGCCAAATGTGCTACCATCGGGACCGTTCAAGAAAGTTTCCCAGCGTCCCACGGTACTGTTTCATCCAGTGTCCCGATGCGCGCATCCGGGGCATGTCGACGGAGACCAGGCAGACTCTCAGCAAGTAGCGTACGGCGAGCAAGCGCTTTGCCGGAGGAGAGAGCTATTGCCTAAAACCGCACAGATGAACCGGTCCGGCAGTACATTAGGCGACGCAGGCAAGGATTCGCTCGATGGCATTCGCAATTTCGCCGGCTTCGGCTCTTAATCCGTGGCTCCAGATTCTCGCAGCCTTAGAAAAAAAGGTGATCCGACAATCTTATGAGACCTGGCTTAAGCCTACGCGCTTCAGTCACGCGGCAGGCCGCACACTTTATGTGCGTGTGCCTTCTCCTGAGTTCCAGCACATTGGCGACAAGTATGGCGACCTGATTCAGGAAGCCATCGATCTGCAATCGCTTGAGTTCGACGACGTCTGTTTCGTGACGGCGAGCGAGGATCCCTCCATCCCGCCGCAGCGCAAGGACGGCGGCTTCGGACCGCTGTCGGCGCACTCACCCACTGCGCCGGCTCCGTCACAGGGTCATCGCGCGCCTGAGCAGGGACGCTTCGACTGGTCCACCGCGGCGCAGTTGAACTCTCGCTACACCTTCGACGCATTCGTGATCGGCAACGGCAACCAGTTTGCCCGTGCGGCCGCTCTGGCTGTCGCGGAGAGGCCATCGCGTGCCTACAACCCGCTCTTCCTCTACGGCGGTGTTGGAATGGGCAAGACCCACCTGATGCACGCAATCGGTCACGAGGTAAAGCGCCGTCAGCCTACGTCGAGCATTTGCTACGTCTCCGCGGAAAAATTCACCAACGAGATGATCACCTCGCTGCGCAACGACCGCATGACCAGTTTCCGCGATCGCTTCCGCTCGGTCGACGTGTTGCTCATCGACGACATCCAGTTCATCGCGCAGAAAGAGCGTACGCAGGAGGAGTTCTTCCACACCTTCAACGCGCTGCACGAGAGCATGCGCCAGATCGTCATCGCCTCTGACCGTCCTCCCAAGGAATTGGCCGAGATTGAAGACCGTCTGCGCTCGCGCTTTGAGTGGGGTCTGATTGCCGACATTCAGCCGCCCGATCTCGAAACAAAGGTCGCCATCCTGCAAAAGAAGGCAGAGAGTGAGCAGGTTGTTCTGCCCACCGACGTGGCGCTTTTCATCGCATCCAACGTACGCACCAACGTGCGTGAGCTTGAGGGTGCGCTGGTGCGGCTCATCGCCTGGTGCCAGCTCAACCGCATGGAAATCACGCTGGTCACGACCCAGCAGTGCCTCAAGCAATTCATTGACATGCAGGTGCGCAAAATTACCATTGAGGCGATTCAGCGCGCCGTGGCCGAGCAGTTCGGGATGAAGGTCGCCGACCTGAAGCAGAAGAACAACTCGCGCAACGTGGTGGTGCCGCGCCAGATCGCCATGTATCTTGCCAAGCAGATGACCGAAGCCAGCCTGCCGGAGATCGGCCGCCAATTCGGCAACAAGCATCACACCACGGTCATGCACTCCATCAGCAAGATCGACGAACTGCGCCGGACCGATAAGGATCTGCACCGTACGCTGAACAAGCTGCACGACCTGCTCAACGGATAGCTGCCTGCGGTGAGGCCAACTGCCTTCGGCTCATTTGCGCGACAGAAAGAGCCCTTGCTGCGATCATTCGGCGTGGGCTTCTTCTTTTCCCTGATCGGGTCAGAACTCCGTCACACTAAGCACATTTCCATCTGGATCTTTGAACCACGCAACCCGCGCGCCGCTGGGGGCAGTCCAGATGCCGAGGGGATCGGTCTCGTTCATCCCAGGAAAGCGCAGAAACTCAATTCCGGAGGCAGAGAGTTTTGTGACTGTGCTCTCGATGGACGCGACATCCCAGCCCAGCACGGTGAACGGGTCCGGATGAAGCTCACGGACCGTCGCCACGCGCAGCATAGTTCCGTTGGCGTCGAAGACGAGGGCGAAGGGCTTTGCATCTTCGACCAGGCGGAGACCGAGAACGTCTTCATAAAACACACGCGCCTTCGCCGGGTCGATGGTGGGGACAAAGGCTACGAGTTTGGCCGCGCCGAGGATGGATTCCTTTGTCATCACGCGCCTCCGCGAAAGTCCCTGTTTGAACCACGCTATTGTGCGCCTGCCCCGGTCATCAGTTCCACGAACATTTTTTGAAAACGCGGCAGGTCCAGGTCAACCTGTGCGTGCACCAGTCGCACTCCGGTAACAGGCTTTGCTTTTTCGCTCCACGTCAGCGTATCGCCGTAGCTCGGCCCATGACTCAGATCCACGTCCATGTAAATGAGTTTTTCCCTGGTGATCAAAGTGGGGTCGAGCCATGCGCATGCGGCGAGTTCGTCCCAGAGGTAGTAGCGGTCCTGGCTCCACGCCGCGATGTAGCGTGCTGGGGGGGCCTGAGACTTGGCAATCTCGTCCAGCATCTCTTTGGTGAACGGCGCCTTGATCGACACATCGACAGTGGTCACATCCACGCGCGGCCAATCGGCGCGTAGAACAATATGCGCCGCCTCGGGATCAAACCAGAAATTGAACTCGTGGCGCGGGCTGTCAGCGAACTCGGGATCATTCGTCTGCGGATTCAGGCTGCCGCCCATCAGCACAATGCCCTTGGTGAGCGAAGCAAATTGAGGATCGATGGAAACGGCGAGGGCAATGTTGGTCAGCGGTCCTGCCGCATAAATCGTCACCTCATGTGGATGCGCGCGCACCTGGCGAAGAAGAAAATGCACTGCGTCCTCGTCGATGGGCTTGCTTGCCGGCTTGCCCTCCGGCATGGGCGGAACTATGTTCGGGCCGTGTTCGCTCAAGTGCGCGGGAGTGACGGGTGTGACACCGTTCTTTGATTCCGTCAGCATGGTCTGGCCCTGGCCCCAAGCGCCGAGCCACGCGACTTTGCCGTCAATCGCCGCAGTTAGCTTCGTCTCGAGCTCCGTGCGAATGAGAGGAAAGACGGCGCCCTTTGCCACCGGCACAGAGCCGTGGCCAGTCAGCTCCAGCATGCGCAAAGTGTGCAGAGTTTCTTCGTCCCGCCATGCGTTGCCGGTGACCATGGTGATGCCCAGCACTTCAACCTGTGGGGCCTGCAAGAGCGCCAGCATGGCCATCTGGTTCGATCCACCCGGACCTGAGCCGTCCTGATCAATCAACACGAGACGCTTTTGCGCCGGACACACGGTCGCGGCAAGCGCGAGCAGTAGAAGTAGCTTGATTCTCATTGATGGGTATTGTGCCATACGCCTTGGCGCAAATCCTGAAATCCTGCGCTTACCTGCGCCGATCCCGCCCACCGCCCCGATCGAATCCGCGCGGCCGCGTCGGCGACGCCACGGGCAGATCTGTTTTGCCTGCGGGAAAGACCGCGAGGAAGCGGTCCTGCCCTTCACCGGAGCTCGCCGTTTCAACGCCCTCCAGGCTGCGAAAGGCCAGATGCAGCAGCCGGCGCTCGCGGCTGTTCATGGGGGGAAAAGCATACGGCACACCGGACCTGCGCACTTTCTCGGCCGCCGTCTCGGCCTGGAGACGCAGTTCCTGCGCCCGCAAAGCCTTGAAGTTGGCAGCGTCGAAGCTGACCAGGTCGTGTTCGCGCTGATCCAGCCTCAGCATCTGCGCGGCGATGGTCTCAAGCGCGCGCAGGAGCTCGCCGTTGTGCTGGGTTACGAGCGGAACATCGGGGCCGCCGAGTTCGACATAAATTACGCGAGCCTCAATGCCTTCGGGGTCGCGCGCACCATCTCCTGCGGTGATGCGGTACTTGAGGCGCATGCCGCCCAATTTGTTCAGGGTGGCGAGAAATCCGGCAATTTTCTGGGCTGCTTCCTGCAGGTCTGCGATAGGCATAACGGATTAGTATCGCAGAGTCGGGCGGGGATAGGCGCGAACGCCACGCATTTTGAATTGATTACCCCCGCGGAAATTTCATTCGAGACTCAGGTGAAATTAAGGTTCAAATCGTATCCTCCTGGGTGTGACGAATCGGCATGACTCCAGCTATCACGCAGAACTGCACGCTAACAGGCTTCTGTCGGGCTTGGTTTTACTGCTATCGATCACGCTGGTGGGCTCCGGCCAACTTCGGGGGCAGGCCACCGGTGAGGGCGCGTCAAGAGATGCCCAGTCCTCCGCCGGACCCGTCACCATCACGCTCGATGAAGCCATCCGGCGTGCTGAAGCGATCGAGCCGATGTACGCCGCGGCATCGGCCGAGAGCCGAGTCTCTGCGCTCGACCGCTCCATTGCGCGCGCTGGCCTGCTGCCCAGCGTCGATTATCACAACCAGGTTCTCTACACCCAGGCGAACGGACTGCAGAATCAAGCCGGGCAAGGTGCGGCCGCGCAGCCGGCGCCCCGCTTCATTGCCAACAACGCGGTGCGGGAGTATGCCAGCCAGGGAGTCATCAACGAGACCATCGGACTGGGCCGGGTGGCCGCCGTGCGTCGCGCCGATGCGGCATCCGCACTTGCTTCCGCGGAGTTGGAAGTCGCGCGTCGCGGCCTGGTGGCAGCGGTCGTCGGCCTCTATTACGGTCTTGCGTCCGCCGACCAGAAGTTGGCGATTGCTGCTCGAGCCCGCACCGAAGCAGAAGATTTTTCCAAGCTGACCGGCGAGCGCGAAGAAGCGCGTGAAGCTGCGCATGCCGATGCGGTGAAGGCGCAGCTGGAAACGCAACAAAGCGAGCGCGAGTTTTCTGATGCCGCGCTGGCCGCGGAAAAGGCACGCCTCGAACTGGCCGTACTGGTCTTTCCCGATCCGCACACATCGTACACACTCGCGATCCCTGAAGGCGCGACCCTGTTGCCTTCACGCGATGAGATCGAACAGGCAGCGGCGAAAAACAACCCCGCGTTGAAAAGCGCCCTCGCCACGTTGAACGTCAGCAACGCCGACGTGCTTGCGGCCCGCGCCGCTTATTTGCCCGACCTTGCACTCAACGTCACCTACGGCGTCGATGCGCCGCAATTTGCAGTCAACGGCCCTGACAAGGTGCACAACCTGGGCTACTCGGCCAGCATCACCCTCGACATTCCAGTGTGGGATTGGCTCTCAACCGAGCACAAGGTCAAGCAAAGCGAGATTCGCCGTGACGCCACGCGTGTAGCTTTGAGCTCAACGCAGCGGCAGTTCATTGCCCGCCTGGACGAAGCTTACGCGGAAGCCACGGCGGCGCGCGAGCAACTTGCCCTGCTCGACGCCAGCGTGGCCACTGCAACGGAGAGCCTGCGCCTGACCAGGCTGCGCTACAGCAACGGCGAGGCCACTGTGCTTGAAGTTGTGGACGCACAAACTTCCCTGGTGACCACGCAGAACCGACGCGAAGACGGGTTTGTCCGCTACCAGTTGGCGCTGGCGGATTTGCAGACGCTGACCGGATCCATGTGAACCCATGAAAGACCTGAAGAAAAGTTCGACTCCGTGCCTTTACTGCAAAGCCAAGGGGAAAACGCTGCGTGCGCGCGACTTGATTGCATGCACCTTTGCGCTCTCGACGGTCTTGATATCCGGTTGCAAAAAAGAAGCCGCGCCCGTGCCCGAAGTCACAGTGCAGGCCGGACATCCTGAGCAAGGATCAATCTCTCAGCACGTGACAGCCGACGCAATTCTTGCACCGCAGGCGCAGGCCGCTCTTGCCCCCAAAATCAGCGCGCCGGTGAAGAAGTTCTACGTGCAGCGAGGCGCTCGCGTAATGGAAGGCGAGTTGCTCGCAATCCTTGAGAACAACGACCTGGCCGCAGCGGCGCAGGACAACAAGGGCTCGTACATGGCGGCTGAGGCGGCATACGCAACCGCAACGGGGGCGCAAGTCCCCGAAGACACGCAGAAGGCCGAAGCGGACGTGGCCCAGGCGAAAGCCAATCTCGATCTGAATCTCAGCATCGTCAAAAGCCGCAAGCAGCTCTTTGCGGAGGGCGCAATCCCAGGCCGCGACCTTGACATCGCGCAGGCCGCGCTGGTGCAGGCGCAGGTCGCATACGACGCCGCCGCAAAGCATCTTGAATCCATGCGCACCGTGAGCCGCGAGGCCGCACTGAAATCGGCCAAGGGGCAGCTTACCTCAGCCGAGGGAAAATATAACGGCGCGGCCGCTCAGCTTGCCTATTCTGAGATTCGCAGCCCCATCAACGGAGTTGTGACCGACCGTCCATTGTTTGCCGGTGAAACAGCAGCAGCCGGCGCGCCTCTTCTCACCGTAATGGATACGTCCGTGCTTCTGGCGAAGACGCACATCGCGCAAAGTCTCGCCCAGCAGATGAAGGTCGGCGACACAGCATCCATTCAAGTACCAGGAGTCGCAGACCCCGTCGCCGCGAAGGTTTCGCTCATCAGTCCTGCGCTCGACCCGGGCAGCACCACGGTTGAAGTCTGGCTCAAGATCGACAACAAGTCAGGCTCGCTCAAGGTCGGCACGCCGGTGAAGGTTTCCATCACGGCCAGTACCGTAGAGCAGGCGTGGAAGATTCCCGCCTCGGCCGCTCTAACCGCCCAGGACGGCAGCAAGTCCGTCATGGTGGCGGGCGTGGATGGCGCCGCACATCGCAAGCCCGTCACTCTCGGCATTCAGGACGCCGACGACGTTCAAGTGACCGGTGGCTTGTCGCCCTCTGACATGGTGATCACAGGCGGAGCCTACGGCCTGGATGAAGGGACAAAGGTCAAGGTCGGCCCCGGAAACGGGCAATGCAAAGCCTGCAGCCGGCGGAGGAGAGAATTGACCGCCGACGCATCCTCCGGCAACGCAAACGGTGGAACGCCTTTTTGGCTCACTCGCTCCGCGCACACCGTCTTTTTTTTCGCGGCGATTCTCACGCTGGCGGGCGATCTACGTCGCTTTCCAAGTGCCCATCTCTGTTTTTCCTGAGACAAGTTTTCCGCGCGTTGTGATCGGCGTCGACAACGGGGTGATGCCGGTTGAGCAGATGCAGGTTACTGTCACCAAGCCCATCGAAGACGCGGTAAACTCCGTGCCGGGCCTGGTGACTGTGCGCTCCACCACGAGCCGCGGCTCGGCTGAAGTGAGCCTGTTCTTTGACTGGAATGAGGATATGGTTCGCCAACTTCAGCTGGTTGATGCGGCGCTCAGCAAGGTGGAGCAGTCACTGCCGCCCACCGCCAAAGTCACGACCAACCGGCTCACCTTCGCGACTTTCCCAATTCTTGGCTACAGTCTGACATCGGACTCGGTGCCGCAAACCCAGCTCTGGGAGATTGCGACCTACGACCTGAAGCCGCCGCTGAACCGCGTCGCTGGCGTCAGCACCGTGATCGTGCAGGGTGGGCAAGTGCCCGAGTTTCACGTGGTGCCCAATCTTGCCCTGCTCGCTGCGACCAACGTCACGATTCCTGATCTCGTCAACGCGATTGAGGCCTCGAATATTGTTGAATCGCCCGGACTCTACGAGGCCAATCATCAACTCATTCTCGGCCTGGTGGGCGCGCAGGTCCATGACGCCGACCAGTTGCGGCAGCTTGTTGTAAAGACCACTCTCAGCGGCGCTCCGGTGCGAATCGCCGACGTGGCTACCGTGGAGCAGGGCACGATGCCCGTCTATACGACGGTGACTGCCAACGGCAAATCCGCAGTGCTGCTCAACATCGCGCGCCAGCCCTCGAGCAACACCGTCGCCGTGGCCGATGCGGTCGCCGCGCAGGTGGCTGAACTGCGGCGAAAACTGCCGCCGGGTGTGCAGGCTCGAGCCTTTCTACGACCAGTCGCAACTCGTCCGCGACGCCATTTCCAGCGTGCGCGACGCCATCTTCATCGGACTCATTCTTGCCTGCATCATTCTCTTCCTCTTCCTTCGCGATTGGACGTCGTCCATCGTGGCAGGCCTTGTCATCCCGGTCACCATCGCTGTAACTGTGCTGGTGTTGTGGCTCATCGGACAAAGCTTCAACCTGATGACGCTCGGTGGCCTGGCCGCGGCCATCGGCCTCGTCATCGACGACGCCATCGTGGTGGTTGAAAACATTGTCTTGCACCGCGACGCCGGAGAACATCGCGTCGAGGCTGTGCGCAAAGCACTCGGCGAAATCACTGCGCCTCTCATCGGATCCACCATCACGCCTGTCGTAGTGTTTTCTGCCTCTCGTCGCCGTCAGCGGTGTCACCGGCAGTTTCTTTCGCGCGCTGGCCATCACCATGGCCGCATCGCTCATCACTTCTCTGGTCCTGGCGTTGACCTGGACGCCGGGCCTCAGCATGGTTTTGTTGCGTGAACACCACGACAAGGCAGCGCACGGAGATCACTAGCGGGCCGCTTGATGAGCGGCATCCTGCGCGTCCATCGGAGCGTGCTGGATTGGGCGCTGGCCAAGCCGCTATGGCTCGGCGGCGCCTGCGTATTGCTGGTGATCGCCACCTGGGCCGGTTACCAGGCGCTTGGATCCGACCTGCTGCCGGAGATGGACGAGGGCGGATTCATCCTCGACTACATTATGCCCGCGGGCAGTTCGCTCATTGAGACCAATCGCGTTTTGCAGCACGTCGAGCGCATTCTCCAAGCTACTCCGGAAGTGGAAAGCACTTCGCGGCGCACCGGCTTGCAGATGGGGCTGGCCGCCGTCACCGAGGCCAACACCGGCGACTTTACCGTGAAGCTGAATGCCAAACGCAGCCGTGGCATCGACGACATAATCGCCGACGTGCGCGCTCAGTTAAAAGCCACCGAGCCAGAACTGGACATCGAATTCACGCAGGTGTTGCAGGACATGATCGGCGACCTCTCGAATGCGCCGGAACCGATCCAGATCAAGATATTCTGCGACGATCCAGCCACGCTTTCGCAACTCGGCCCGCGCGTCGGCGATGCCATCGGCAAGATTCCCGGCGTGGTGGATGTGCAGGACGGAATCGACAACACCATCAGCGGACCGGCGACCAATTTTCAGGTCGATCCCGTCGTCGCAGCCCGCATGGGCTTCACTCCCGCTGAAGTTTCGGAGGATGCAACTTCCATCCTTGACGGCGTTACGCCTGCCGACCCGCTGATTGCGAATGGCCGCCCCTACACCATTCGCGTGCGCCTCGGCGACGACCACCGCGGTTCCCTCGACGCGATTCAGAACACCGTCTTCAACAGCGCATCGGGCCGCACGGCGACACTGGGCTCGCTGGCCACAATCGAACAGCTTCCTCCACAAAATGAAATCCTGCGCGAAAACCTGCAGCGCCTCGTGGTAGTCACCGGCCGGCTTGAAGGCTCAGACCTCGGCACGGCCATGGCCAAAGTCCGCCAGACTGTCGCCGGTCTGCGCCTGCCCGCCTCAGTGCGCGTCGAGTACGGCGGAACCTACGAGGAGCAGCAGAAGTCCTTTCGCGATCTGCTGCGCGTCCTGATGCTGGCGCTGGCGCTTGTTTTCGGTGTTCTGCTCACCGAGTTTCGAAACTTCCCTGCGCCTATCGCGATTCTCACCTCGTCGGTGCTCTCCATCTCCGGAGTGATTCTGGCCCTGCTGATCACGCACACCACGTTCAATGTCGCATCGTTCATGGGACTCATCATGGTCATCGGCATCGTGGCTAAAAACGGCATTCTCCTGCTCGACGCGGACGAGAGATTCCGCGCCGAAGGATTTCGGCCGTCTGAAGCGATGATCCATGCGGCGCAGCGCCGCCTTCGGCCCATTGTGATGACCGCCATGGCCGCCGTGTGCGGCATGTTGCCGTTGGCCTTCGCGCTGGGCGCAGGCTCGCAGATGTTGCAGCCTCTGGCTATCGCAGTGATTGGCGGCCTCGCCATCTCCATGGTGCTCAGCCTGGTAGTTACGCCTGTGGTCTACTTCCTGCTCACGCGCCACCGCGGAATCCTCATTGAAGAACCGGAGTGAGTTGCCCATCAGCTTTACAGTGGGACAATAGGTTTATGCCACCAACTGCGCCAATATTTCTCTCTGCCGCCGAAGCAAGGGCCCTGGGCTCACTGATTGAAAAGGAAGTCACAACACCGGACTACTATCCGCTCTCACTCAATGCCCTGCTGAACGCCTGCAACCAGCGTTCAAACCGCGAACCGGTGACGGACCTGGACGAGGACGATCTGCGCCAGGCGCTGCATGGCCTCGAGAATAAGCAACTGGCCGGCCGTGCGCGCGGCGCCGATGGGCGGGTAACAAAGTACGAGCATTGGCTGGGCGAGGCCTTCAACTTCAGCCGCGCTGAGACCGCATTGTTGTGCGCGCTGCTGTTGCGTGGCCCGCAGACTCCCGGCGAACTACGCGGACGCACCGAGCGTCTGCATCGATTCGACGAAATCAGCGATGTACTCGCCGGCCTGCAAAGGCTGATGGAGCGCGAGACCTCGCTGGTGGCTGTGCTGCCCCGCCAGGCCGGGACCAAGGAATCGCGCTATGCCCATCTGCTTTCAGGCGGAGTGGAATCGCTTGCGGCGGGTTTTGTGGCCGAGCCCGCATTTGCGCGCCGCGAAACTGGTGAAGGCGCGGGGCATGAGGAGCGGATTGCGCGCTTGGAAGCGACGATCTTGGAAATGCGGCAGGAAATCACGGCGCTGCAGCAGAAAATTGACGGCTTGTTGGGAAATTAACCAGGCCGGAACACACTGGATAGAGTGGGATCACTCCATCCAGTGTTCAAGGAAGAGAGAAAGAGGATGAATTTATGTTCAAAACCTGGCTCGCTCAAGCGTGCATTGGAATTGCAATTATGTTGCCCGCGTTCTCCGCGCCGCTTGCGCAAACGGTGAACATTGCCCCGGCCGCCCCGCCGCCCTCTCAAATTCTCTCTGGCAAGAAGGTCTTCATCGCCAACATTGGCGAAAAATACAGCACGGGTGTTTGGAGCGGAGGTCCGGACCGTATGTACAACGAGTTCTACGCAGCCATTAAGGGCTGTGGATGCTATGAGCTTGTCGGTGCCCCTGCCGATTCCGACCTGGTGATGGAGGTGGAAGTCATCACCAATTCAATTCAATGGCAATTTGAACTGGTGCTGCTGGACCCCAGGACAGGAATTCCGCTGTGGGCCATTTACGAACCTGTACAGGTTAGCGGCTTGCAAAAAACGCGCGACAAGAGCTTCAATAGCGCAATCGATAAGATCGTCAGCGATCTGAAAGCATTGACGGCCCAGCCCGCGGGTTCAAAGTCTCCCGAGTAGCTGCGTAACCTGCAAGGGCATTCATTCCTGGCCAGCCGATGAACCGGTGGTTGATTCGACTGCCGGAGCGAGCCCCAAAAACCCAGGCGTTGATTCCGGAGAGCGGTTAAATCAGCTCGTACCCCGCGAACCAGTAGCCGATTTCAAAGGCCGCCGTGTCCTCCGCATCCGACCCGTGGATGGCGTTCTCTTGCAGCGACCCTGCAAACTTCTTGCGGATCGTTCCCTCTTCGGCGTTGGCGGGGTTGGTGGCGCCCATCAACTTGCGCAAATCCGCAATCGCGTTGTCCTTCTCAAGCACCATCAGGAACAGAGGCCCCGACGACATGAACGTGCACAGGTCGTCAAAGAACGGCCGCGCTGCGTGCACGTAGTAGAAGCCCTTGGCCTGATCCTTCGAGATGAATGCCTTTTTGATGGAGACAATCTTGAAGCCGGCGTTTTCAATCTCCGCCAGAATCGCTCCTGTGTGGCCCTTGAGAACCGCGTCCGGCTTGATGATGCTGAATGTGCGTTGCGCCACTCGATTTGCTCCTTCGGGGACCAGGGTCCGCCCACCCATTGTAATCGCCACGTCACACGACCTTGTCCTCCAAATCTGGTAAAGTGACGCCATGTTCAGCGTCGCCTCCCCCGCACGCCGGCGTCTCGTGTCGATTTGTCTTTTCGCCGCTGCGCCGGCAATTGGTCAGACTGTCGCGCCTGCCCCCGCACCCGCGCCCTCTGAATTGCATGTCTTCGATCCTGCCTTGATCGACAAGTCGGTGGATCCCTGCGAGAACTTCTACCGCTACAGTTGCAACGGCTGGTTCACTCGCAATCCGCTTCCGCCTGACCAGGAAAGGTATGGCCGCTTTACCGAGCTCTATGAGCAGAACCGGCAGCACCTGAAAGGGATTCTTGAGGAGGCTGCAGTTCCCTCGCCGACGCGCACAGCCAACGAGCAGAAGATCGGCGACGAATACGCCAGTTGCATGGACACAGCAGCCATCGACAAGCTCGGCCTTGCGCCGCTTCAACCTGAACTCGACCGCATCGCCGCGCTCCATTCAATGGCGGATTTCCCTCAGCTCCTTGCACACCTGCACAGGATAGGCGTCAACGCCTTTTTCGACCTCTCTTCGAACCAGGACTTTGACGACTCGCGTTCTGTCATCTCTTTCTACGATGCGGGTGGACTCGGCCTGCCCGAGCGCGACTACTACACTCGCACGGATGCCAAGTCTGTTGAGCTGCGTAAGCAATACGTTGACCACGTGCATAAAATCTTTGCACTTGAAGGTGAGCCTGAAGCGCAAGCCCAGAAAGATGCCGAAACCGTGCTGGCCATCGAGACACGCCTCGCCAAAGCTTCGCTGACCATTACCGAGGAGCGCGAGCCGCGAAACCTCAACCATCCTACTGATGTCGCCCGCTTCGACAAACAGTTGACGCATTTTTCCGTTGCTGCGTATGTGGCTGCGGCCCACGCACCTGCTTCGGGCAGGATGAATGACGTGCAGCCGAAGTTCTTCGCCGAATTCAATTCCCTGCTGGCCGACGCGCCGATCGATCAGATCAAGACTTATCTCCGCTGGCATTTGCTGCACGCGTATTCCGGCACCAGCTTGCCGGAAAATTTTGACCAGGAATCGTGGCACTTCTACTCTCATATCCTCAACGGGGCCGAGAAGCAGCAGGAGCGCTGGAAGCGCTGCACCAGCCGCGTGGACTACGAGATGGGCGAGGCACTTGGCCAGGTGTTCGTGGCCAGATACTTCCCGCCGGAAGCAAAGCAGCAGGCGCTCGAAATGACACTGGCCATTGAGCAAGCCATGGATAAGGACATCGGCTCCCTGGACTGGATGAGCGCCCCGACCAAAGTCAAAGCGCGCGAAAAGCTGCACGCTGTAATGAACAAGATCGGCTATCCCGACAAATGGCGCGACTACTCCACTCTGGAAATCGTGCGCGGCGATGCGCTGGGCAACGAGGAGCGGGTACATCAATTCGACTTTGCGCGCGATCTTGCAAAGATTGGCAAGCCGGTCGACAAGGACGAGTGGGACATGTCGCCGCCCACGGTCAACGCTTCAAACGATGCGCAGATGAATGACTTGAACTTTCCCGCCGGCTACTTTCAACCGCCCTTCTTCAGCGCCAAGGAAGATGATGCGGCCAACTACGGCGACATGGGTTCGACCATCGGTCACGAACTGACCCACGGATTCGACGACGAGGGCCGCCAGTACGACAAAGACGGCAATCTCAAGAATTGGTGGACTCGGGAGGACGAAGAAAAGTTCAACCAGCGCGCGGAGTGCATGGTGAAGCAATATGACGCTATCGAGGCTGTGCCCGAGCGTTCATCTGAACGGCAAGCTCACCCTGGGCGAGAACCTGGCCGACCTCGGCGGACTCTGGCTGGCATGGCTCGCATGGCAGGAAAGGGCCGAGGCGGCACATCTTGACATGTCAGCGAAGACCGACGGTTACACGCCCGAGCAGCGCTTCTGGATCGCCTATGCCCAACAGTGGTGCACGCAGACGCGGCCCGAACAATTGCGCTCGCAAGCCGAAGACGATCCACACGCGCCCGACGAGTACCGCGCCAACACAGTCCTCAGCGACCTGCCGGAGTTTGCCAAAAGCTTTAGTTGCAAGAAGACCGCAAAAATGGTGGCGCCGACGCCGTGCAGAGTGTGGTGAAAAAGCCAGCTTCTAGCCCTTAGCTTCTAGCTGCTAGCTCAATCGTGCGACCCGGAGCTGGATCGTCTCTTTGGAATGAGGCCAAGACAATAAAGGCCCACCTTCGCGGTGGGCCTTTATCTTTTAGAGTTGGAGGCTAGAAGCTAATGGCCGTCTCTACTTCCCAATCACTTTTGCCAGCGTCGCACCAATCTCCGCCGGCGAAACCACCACGTGAATCCCCGCCGCCGTCATGGCTTTCATCTTGTCAGCAGCCGTGCCCTGTCCACCGCTGATGATCGCGCCAGCATGGCCCATGCGGCGTCCCGGGGGTGCAGTCTGGCCCGCGATAAAGCCCACCACCGGCTTCTTTACGTGCTGCTTCACAAATTCCGCCGCAGCCTCTTCGGCCGACCCGCCAATCTCGCCAATCATGATGATCGCGTCGGTTTCAGGGTCGTCGTTCAGCAACCGCAGTGCATCGATGTGGGTGGTGCCGATGATGGGGTCGCCGCCGATCCCGATCGCCGTCGATTGCCCAATTCCGCGCTGGGTCAGTTGGTGCACAGCCTCGTAGGTCAGCGTGCCCGAGCGCGACACAATGCCCACCGAGCCTTCTTTGTGAATGCGCCCCGGCATAATGCCAATCTTCGCCTTGCCGGGCGAAATCACCCCCGGGCAGTTCGGCCCAATCAGCCGCGAAGGTGAATTCTTCAGCTTGGCCCACACCTTCACCATGTCCAGCGTCGGAATGCCCTCGGTGATGCAAACGATCAGCGGAATCCCGGCATCTTCGGCCTCGAGAATCGCATCGGCCGCAAACGGCGGAGGAACAAAAATCATGGTCGCGTTGGCGCCGGTCTTGGCCACTGCATCGGCCACGGTATTGAATACCGGCCAACCTTCGTGCATCGTTCCGCCCTTGCCGGGGGTGACGCCGCCCACAACGTTGGTCCCATATTCGGCACAGCCTTTGGCATGGAATGTGCCTTCCTTGCCCGTAAGTCCCTGCACGATGAGTCGAGTCTGCTTGCTTACAAGTACCGCCATCCTATGCCACCACGCCTTTCGCAGCGGCTACCACCAATTCTGCCGCTTCTTTCATCGTTGCTCCAACCTGAAAATTCAATCCTGAATCCTTCAGAATCTGCCGGCCTTCTTCCACGTTCGTTCCTTCCAAACGGAGAACAATCGGAACCGCAACCTTCAGGTTGCGCGCCGCAGCCACTACACCTGTCGCCAGCCGGTCTACGCGCAAAATGCCGCCAAAAATGTTAATGAAGATCGCCTTCACATTCGCATCCGAGAGCAGAATCTCAAACGCGTGCTCAATCTGTTCCTGCGTGGCTCCGCCGCCCACATCCAGAAAATTAGCCGGACTGCCGCCCGCATATTGAATGATGTCCATCGTGGCCATGGCCAGGCCTGCGCCGTTCACCATGCAGGCAATCGACCCATCCAGCTTGATGTAATTGAGCGCGTATTTGCTCGCTTCCACTTCCAGCGGATCTTCCTCTGCTACATCGCGAAGGGCCTTGATGTCCGCATGGCGAAAGAGCGCGTTGTCGTCGAAGGTAATCTTCGCATCGAGCGCGAAAAGCTTGTCGTCCTTGGTCGTGATGAAGGGATTGATCTCCACCAGTGAAGCGTCGGTATCGATGAACGCCTTGTACAAACTCTGGAAGAAGGTGACTGCCTGCGTTGATCTGCGTCGGCTTGAGCCCCAGCGCAAAGGCCAGCTTGCGCGCCTGCCACGCGCCGAAGCCCACCGCAGGATCGATGGTCTCCTTGAAGATTGCCTCGGGTGTCTTCGCGGCCACTTCTTCAATCTCCATGCCGCCGGCCTGCGAGGCCATAAACACCAGCTTGCCTGTCGCGCGGTCCAGCACGATGCCCAGATAGAGCTCGCGATCGATTGCCGCTGTCTCTTCAATCAGCAGACGTTGCACCTTCTGCCCGTGCGGGCCGGTCTGGTGCGTCACCAGTTGCATGCCAAGAATGTTCTTGACGTGCAACTCGGCGTCTTCGCGCGTGCGGGCTACCTTCACTCCCCCGCCTTTGCCGCGTCCGCCGGCATGAATCTGCGCTTTCACCACCACGCCACTCGCGCCTTCGGCAAACAGTTTGCGGGCCACCGCCGCCGCTTCTTCCGGCGTATTGGCCACTTCGCCCCTGGGCACGGCCACGCCGTATCTCGCCAGGATTTCCTTTGCCTGATATTCGTGAATTTTCATAATTGGTCGGGACCGACCCGTCCGCTGAGGTTGGAGTCATCAGGTCTGTGCCCAAAGAGCACAAGATCGCGCGACCATGACAGCGGTAACCCCATAGTATCTTGCGGCCCAAAGGCCGGGCAAACAGGCCGAGGCTCGCGGTCACGCGCGAAGAGCGCCCGCACCATTCCGCTACCATAATCAGAGATGGGCATATTGAAGGATCACCTCAAGCCGCTGGCCGAGGACGGTACGGCACTTACCCGCGAGCAGGCCGCCGCCGTGCTTGAAGAAATGCTGACTGGCAACGTGCCGGAGATTGAGATCGCAGCTCTGCTGGCCGTGCTGGCCACACGCGGCGAGCAGGCGCCGGAACTGGCGGGCTTTGTTGACACCATGCGCGCCCACGTCCGCCCGTTCCTCTCACTGACGAGGAACGGGATGCGCTCGTCGACACCTGCGGCACCGGCGGCGGGGGTCCGTTGACCTTCAACATCTCCACTGGCGCGGCGCTGGTGGCGGCCGCGGCCGGGGCTAGAGTCGCCAAGCACGGCAATCGCGCCGTCACGTCGCGGTGCGGCGCAGCCGACGTGCTCGAGGCTCTCGGCGTGCCCATCAACCTTGGCCCGGAACTGGCCGCAGCGTGCCTGCGCGAAACCGGTTTCATGTTCCTTTTTGCCCCGCTCTATCACCCGCCATGAAGGTCGCTGGGCCCGTTGCGTCGCGCCCTCGGATTTCGCACCATCTTCAACCTCTGCGGTCCGCTCACCAACCCTGCAGGCGCCCGCGCACAGGTCATCGGCGTGCTTGCACCCAGCCGCGTCCTGTTGGTGGGCCGCACGTTGGCAGCTCTTGGCGCTCGGCGAGCTTTCGTGGTCCATGGAACCGACGGGATCGACGAGCTGACGACGACCGGCGAGTCCGTCGTTGCCCGCATTGAGGAATCAGCAACCGGCGGTGAGCCTACGATCAAGGGCGCACGCATCACGCCGGAGATGGCTGGCCTGCCTCGCACCACGCTGGATCAATTCATCGGCGGCGACGTAGCAACCAACACTGCTTTGCTCTACGACGTGCTCACCGGCATCCCCGGCGCGCGGCGGGACATTGTGCTGCTCAACGCTGCGGCCGCACTTGTAGCCGCAGGGCTCGCCGCCGATCTCAAAGAAGGCGTAGCGCAGGGCGCCGAGGCCATCGACTCCGGTGAGGCCGCCGCCACTCTCGCCAGGCTGCGGCAGTTCGGCGAAAAATATGCACGGTCGCAGCAGTAGGCAGCGCACTCTCAAGCCTTATATTTCAGTCTCGACGGCAAGATGTCCTGCCATTTCTGCGCGTCTATACTTGTGCGCCCGCCGTGCAGGCAGGCGAAGGAGCTTCTTCATGAAAGCCATTTGCACTCTTGCAGCCACGGCAACACTGGCCGCCGCCCTCTCAGCCGGCGCGCAGCAGGCCAGCCAACCGGAGTTGAATATCAACTCCACCAACCGCACACTCACCGTAACCGCCGACGCGCACGTGAGTGTCGATCCGGAAGTCGCTATCCTCCACATCGGCTTTGAAACCCAGCCCAGCGATGCCAAAACCGCCTACGCCGACGGCGCTCGCACTTCGAACGCCATCATCGGCGCGCTCAAGCAGGCAGGCATTGCAGAGAGCGCCATCCGCAGCGAGTCGCAATACCTCGAGCCGGACTACGCCCCCAAGTCGCACAAGTTCAGGCTAAGCCAGCAGTGGACCGTGAAGACCACACCCGAACGCGCCGCCGAAATTCTCGATGTCGCGGTCACGGCGGGCGCCACCAGCAGCGGAGACATCGAGTGGACCGTAAAGGATGAGCAAGCGCTCGCAGAACAGGCACTCGACAGCGCCGCCGCGCGGGCCAAAGAGAACGCTGCTGTACTTGCCAGGGGAATGGGTGTGCGCCTCGGAACTCCGATCTACGTCAGCAACCAGCTCGCGACGCCGGCGCTTCCTCGCCCCATGGTCCGTGCCTTTGCCATGGCCGGACAAGCCGCGCCCGCGGCGCCACTCGCCATCGAGCCGAATAAGGTCAGCCGCGACGCCAGCTGTCTATGCAGTCTTCGCAATCGAGTAGGCCGGCTCACCCGTCACCCAGCAGCTCAAGCGTTAGCCGATCGGGCTTGCCTTCGAAGTATTTCTCCAGCGCAGCTATGAACGCCGCATCATCCTCGGCAGCGCGTGCAAACAGAGTCATCGAAGAGCAGAACTTCAAGTCGTCGGGCGAGCCCAGAATCTCGCGGATGAGTCCGGTCCTTCACCTGGTTTACCAGCTCCGTACATTGCACCAGCCGCGGGCCAAGAATCGGGTGCCGCATGTAGGCCGACGCCTCGTCGAACGAACCAATGCCATAGAAGTTCGCCTGCGCGCTCGACCCCAGGCCCTTCATCTGCGGAAAAATGAACCATATCCAGTGGCTGCGCTTCTGCCCCGCCCGCAACTCGGCAAGAACCTCGTCGACAACCCCGGCCTGTGCATCCGCAAAGCGTTGCAGGTTAAACGGGTCAGTCATCTTTTCGATCTCCATCCGCTGGCTTTATTCATTCGATGCGAAAGTGCCCAGGGGAATTCGGCAGGGTCGCCTGATGCTCCACTGGTTTCACGGCGAATCGTCTCGTTTTATTATGGATGTGCATGCCGTTTCCGATTAAAACCTGTGCCGTTTGTGGGGAGGAGTTCGAGTTGAAGCCGGACAAGCCCGGCTTCGCGAACCGCTGCCCTTCCTGTAGTGAGCCGGAAGAAACTGCCGACGCCGCGCCACAAGACGCCGCGACTGTCGACCCGGGCGCGGCCCGTGAATTGAATGCCGCGCGCCGCCAGGCTATGCGCAACATGCTCTACCGCAAGGACAGCTAGCGGCGTCTCGGTCTCTCGCCTCCGCAATCGACGAGATCAGAGGCCAGCTACGGCCCGGACAAACGTGTTGAATCCCGGCCGTTAAAGCTGCATCTTATGAATCGTTGTTACAACGACTAAATTTCGACCCGTACCTGAAGGCCAAGATCCCGGAGGCAAGCCAATGACCGCCAATCCATCCCGCCAACCTGCCATCTTTCTCCCTCATGGCGGAGGCCCGTGCTTCTTTATGGACTGGTCAGCAACCGGATTCGGAGGACCGGCGGACACCTGGAACGCCACCCAGCGTTTCCTTGAGGGGCTGGCCGGCACGCTGCCCGAACCGCCGAAGTCTTTGCTGGTCATCAGCGGGCACTGGGAGGAGCCGGTCTTCACCACCAGCGCGGCTGCCGCGCCCAAGCTTATCTTTGATTACTCAGGCTTTCCCGAACATACCTATCGGCTCACATGGCCTGCCCCCGGCAATCGCGACCTAGCCGCGCAGGCGGCAGGCCTGCTCAAGCAGGCCAACCTGCCTTCGGCCGTCAGCCCCAGCCGGGGCTACGATCACGGAGTCTTTGTGCCTCTCAAAGTCGCATTCCCGCAGGCGCAGATCCCGGTGGTCACGCTCTCGCTGGCCGCTTCGCTCGATCCAGGATTGCACCTTGCCGCAGGCCGCGCACTGGCCCCGCTCCGCGATGAGGGTGTATTGATCGTAGGCAGCGGCATGAGCTTCCACAACCTCCGCGGCTACATGCGGCCCGAGACACCGGAACGAGCCCGCGCCTTCGACAAGTGGCTCACGACAGCCGTAGAATCGCCTGCCCCACGCCGCGATGCTCTGCTGGCGAGGTGGCGCGAAGCACCGTTCGCCGCTTACTCGCATCCTCGCGAAGAGCACTTGATCCCCCTGCTGGTGGCCGCTGGCGCTGGAGGAGACGCTCCGGGAAAACGCATTTTTACGGATGAGCCCATGGGGGCTGCCATCAGCGCCTACCGCTTCGACGGATAGTGCTTTCCGAGCAGTGCAACTGCCTTAGCCCAGCCCTCGCAGCAGAATCCCAATCGCGGCGCCGCCCAGGATAAGCCACGTCGCATTGACGTGGAAGCGTAACAGGAGGAAGGCGCTTATCAGCCCCAGCGCCCAGGTCCAACCATCGATCAGCGTCGCCCTGCCCAGCGCCAGCGCCACGTCGGCCATCAGCGCTACCGCAGCGGCATTCACGCCGTCAAGAAAGGCAGCAGCCAGCTTCGATTGGCGAATGCGGCCAGCCAGCGCGCCCACCGCGGCCGCCATCAGAAATGAAGGCAGAAAGATGGCGAGGGTCGCCACTCCTGCTCCTGACCACCCGTGGAGCAGGTAGCCCAGAAACGTGGCCGTCGTAAACACGGGTCCCGGCGTCACCTGGCCCGCAGTCACCGCGTCCAGCAACTGCGGTTCCGTAATCCAGTGCAGCCGGTCCACAAGGTCGGCTTTCAAAAATTCCAGCAGCACGTAGCCAGAACCAAAGACCACCAATCCCAGCTTTAGAAATACCAGGACAATCGGCCCAAGTCCGATCGAACCCGCTGCTCCTGCCGCTCCCACGCCGCCGACCAGGCCCACAGGCAGCCAACTAATCGCCTGCGCAGTTTCCCTTCGGGCACGACCCCACGCCACCAGCAAAGTGAGCACTCCTGCCGTGACAAGCACTGCGAACGGAGGCACGCCCGCCATTACCGCAGCCAAACAGGCGAGCCCGCCCAGCGCCAGACCCCACCCACGCAGGGCCATGCGGCCCAACCGCCAAATCGCCTGGGCCACGATCGCTACCATCACCGGCTTGGCCCCGTAGAGAAGTCCGACAGCCTGCGGCAGGCTGCCATAGCGCACGTAGGCCCAGGCTAACGCCAGCGTGGCTAGAGAAGCAGGCAGGATGAAGCACACGCCCGCCGCAGCGAGGCCCATCCAGCCGCCGCGTGTATAGCCCAACGCCATGGCGACCTGCGTCGAGCTGGGTCCCGGCAGCAGGTTGCAGGCGCCCACCAGGTCGAGAAAGCGCTCCCGGCTCAACCAACCGCGCCGTTCCACAGCTTCGCGCTCCATTAGCGCGATGTGCGCCGCGGGTCCACCAAACGCGGTCAGCCCCAGGCGAAGAAAGAAGCCGAATATCTCGCCGAGCGGAGTCTTGCTGTTCGATTCAGACATGGATCAGGGCCTGTCAGGATTGGAGCCTGCGTTTCTTGCGTCCCAGTCGCAGGCCACTGTCGACAAGAATGGCGACGCAGCCAAAAAGCATGCACAGGTCAGTGCGCGCCTCGTGCAAAAAGCTTAGCAAGCCATAGTGTCCCAGCTTCGCGGGCTCAAACCGCCCCAGGGAGTGGCCCAGCAAGATGGGCACCTTCGTGGTCACAAGCGCGGTAAGGATGACCGCCAGCAGCAGCACGGCAGCATCGCCGGCATAGAAGTTCAGCATGACCGCGCCACCCGCTAAAATCTCCACTCCGCCAACCAGCGGCCCGAGCTGGTGAGGATAAGGCAGGCCAATATGCGCAAACCGGCCTGCCCCCAACTCTCCGGGCAACACAAATTTCAGAATTCCTTCTGTCAGGAAAACCAGCCCCACAATCATCCGAACCAGGATCATGGGAATTTTCTTGCGCATTGGTGATTCTCCACAGCCTCGCCCGGCAAACCGTCTCCAACCTAATTACTCTTCAGCAGCCCTTCGATTTCAGCGGTCAGGGCCTCAGGCTTGGTCGTCGGCGCAAAGCGGCTCTTTACTTCGCCGCTGCGGTCGACAAGGAACTTGGTAAAGTTCCATTTGATGCGCTTGGTGCCGAGGATTCCAGGCTTGACATCCTCAAGAAACCGATACAGAGGATGCGCGCCCAGCCCGTTCACCTCGATCTTCGAGAACATCGGAAAACTGACCCCGTAACTGCATTGGCAAAACATGCTCGATATCCTCTGCCGTGCCCGGTTCCTGGTGACCAAACTGGTTGCAGGGAAAGCCCAGCACTGCAAACCCGCGCTCCTTGTAGGTGCGATAAAGATGCTCCAGCCCCGCATACTGCGGAGTGAATCCGCACTTGCTCGCCGTATTCACAATCAGCAGCACGCGCCCCTTGAACTCGTCTAGTTTCACTGACCGGCCATCCAGCAGCGGAGCCGAGTAGGAATATACGCTTGTGCCCGTCGCTTCCATTCCCTCTAAAAACCTCCCGGGACCGACGATGTCATGTTAGCTCCATCTGCGTCTAAAAAGGATGCGAATAAGAGAGTTGAGGTTCCATTTTGCCCTCAACCCGCCCCGTTCCGGTAGACTGGGATGGGTCCCGAATTGCGGGGTCCCCAGCGACAGGTCTTCGTCGATGGGGTGCGAGAATGTCGGGGTCCCCAGCGACGGGTCTTCGTCGATGGGGTGCAAGAATGGCCTCGGTCCCCTGCGACAGATCTTCGTCAACGGGGTGCAAGTATCACGCGGTCCTCAGCGACAGGTTTTCGTCGCCGGGGCGTAAGTATCACGGGGTTCCCAGCGATAGCTGTTCGTCGATGGGATGTTAAAATCATTCTTTCCGCGAGGCAGTTTCAGATTTTAAGCAATGAGGGTGTGCATATTTTTCCCGTGAAGCTTAACCATGGACCGCACCAGTATTTGTGCTCGCCGCAGGACTCCAGCCCGGTGAAGATAAAGCACGCTCCTTTCCGTCGCGCATTGCAAGTCTTTAGCCGGATGGCGAGAGTCTCTCTGCTGTTCCTGCTGGTCGTTTCCGCGGGCGCCGCCCTGGCCCAGACCCCGCAGACCATTGACCAGATCCGGGTCATCGGCAATCGCCGCATTCCCAAGGAAACGATCCTTGCGCGCCTCTTCACCCATCCCGGCGACACCTACGACCCGGTTTCTGTCGAGCGCGACTTCAATTCTCTCTGGAACACCGGCTACTTTGAAGACCTGCGCATTGAGAGAGAAGATACAGAAAAGGGCATCATCCTCAACGTCTTCGTTCGCGAGCGCCCCACGATCCGCGAGATCAATTACAAGGGCAACAACTCCGTCATCCGTCTCCGACATTCTCGACCGCTTCAAGAAGGAAAAGGTTGGGCTCTCGCATGGAAGGCCAGTTCGACCCGACCACAATCAAACGCGCCGAGACCGTGCTCCGCGACATGCTGGCGGAGCATGGCCACCAGTTCGCCACCATCAAGACCGAAGTCAAGACCATCCCCCCGGCCTCCGTGCAAGTGAACTTCAACATCAAGGAAGGCCCCACGGTCAAGGTGGGCGATATCAAGTTCACCGGCAACCAGCACCTCAGCAGCCTTTACCTGCGCCGCTCGATGAAGAACCTGAAGCCGATCGGCATTCCTTATTCGATCATCTTTGAAAATCTCTTCGCCAAGACCTTCGATGCTTCAAAGCTGGACGAGGACACCGAGCGCGTGCGCTACGCCTACCGCGACAAGGGCTACGCCAACGCCGCGGTGGAGGAGCCGAAAACGCAGATTCGCGACGAAGGCGGCCTGAACTGGTTTACCTTCCGTCCCGAACCGCGGCAAGCGCATCGACATTCTGCATGCCCATTGAAGAAGGCGGCCGCTACCGGCTCGGCACCATCACCTTCACCGGCAACAAGGCCGTCACCAACGTCAAAGCCCTGCGCGCCACCTTTGCCATCAAGGATGGCGACTGGTTCAACGCCACTCTGGTCGGCAAGGGCCTGGACAACCTGAAAAAGGCCTATGGCCAGTTGGGCTACATCAACTTCGGCGCCATCCCCAAACTCACCTACGACGACCAGAAGAAGACGGTCTCGCTCGACATCGACATCGACGAAGGCAAGCCCTTCTACGTCTCGCGCATTGAGTTTCAGGGCAACACCATCACCCGCGACCGCGTCATCCGCCGCGAGTTGCTGCTCGAAGAAGGCCAGGTCTACAACTCCCAGCTGTGGGAGTACAGCCTGCTCCGCCTCAACCAGCTGGAGTACTTCGAGCCCCTCAAGGTCGACCAGGACTCCGAGGCCCATCAGAATCCCGAAGCCGGCACCGTCGACCTGCTCCTCAAGGTGAAGGAAAAGGGCAAGAACTCCATCGGCCTCAATGGCGGCGTCAGCGGCCTTTCGGGCGCCTTCCTCGGCGTTAACTACCAGACCAACAACTTCCTCGGCCTGGGTGAAACCCTCAGCCTGCAGGGCAACCTGGGCAACGTGAGCCGCCAGTTCCTCTTCGGCTTCTCGCAGCCCTACGTGCGCAACCGGCCTCTCAACGTCGGCTTCCAGATCTTCAACAACAAGCAGGATTTCAACGCCGCCAAGAACTACCAGGCCACCACAGGCGCAGTCAGTCAACCTGACCGCGGCCCAGCAGTCGCTCACGCAGAACTACAACCAGGCGTCGACCGGCCTCAATTTCTCAGTGAGCTATCCGCTCAAGCGGCATGCCTTCCAGCGCATCGGCTTTACCTATTCGCTCGACAAGTCGACGATTTCTGCGTTCAGCACCGCCTCGCAAACCTTCTTCCAGACCATCAGTTTCCGGTCCGGCATCCAGGGATCGAATGCGCTGGCCGGCATCATCAACAGCTCGGCCTCGTTCAGCTACATCTACAACACCATCAACAATCCGCTGCGCCCGCGCACCGGCAAGGAATACACGGCGGTCTTCCAGATTTCGGGCATCTACGGCAACTTGCGCTACTTCTCGCCGCTTGTGGCCTACAAGAGCTTCCGCTCGATGCACTACCTGACGCCATCGGCCAACGGCCGCAACGTGCTGGGACTGCGCGCGCAGTTGGGCTATGTGCAGGGCTTCGGCGGCGACGTGGCTCCGCCTCAGAACCGCTTCTACACCGGCGGCGAGAGGTGACTTGCGCGGCTTTGACGTCCGCGGCGCAACGCCTTACGGCTACGTCCCCAATCGCACCACCGTGCAGTTGACCAACCCCGACGGCAGCTGCGTTCCGCGCGATCCCAACAATCCGCAGTTGAACCAGTGCATCCAGGTTCCGATTCCGATCTACGGCATCGCCTCCATCGGCGGCGACACCAGCTGACCACCAATGCCGAGTATCGCATTCCCGATTGCCGGACCTGTCACGTTCTCGTTCTTCGACGACTTCGGCATGGATGTGGCGCTCAACAAGGGCCAGCTGAAGCAAAGCCCCGAAGGATTCGCCATCGTTGACCGCGCCCCTCTATGGATGCCCGGTCTACAACAACGGCGCCTGCCAGGGCGGCATTCCCGGGTTCGAAGGTCGGATTCCTGAAGGACATCCGCCCCATCACCGGAACCAATTTCGTTCCGCGCATGTCGCTCGGCGCCGAACTGGGCGTCATCATGCCGGTCGTCAATGCGCCGTTCCGTCTCTACTTCGCCTATAACCCGCTTCGCCTGTATGAGCGGCCCTATTGCAACGACGTGAAACTCGGCGGCAAGGTGCAAAGCTGCTCGGCCGAACTGATCACGCGGGACATGTTCCCGCCGGGCGGCGCGGGAGACTACACCTACCAGGAGGCGATCGAGGCTTACGGCGCGCAGAACCTCTTCCGCGAGCCGCGCAAGACCTTCCGCCTGACCGTCTCGACCACCTTCTAAGCGCACTTGCAATCGTGCCGCTGCAATGCGCCCGGCAGCGGACAGGAACTTCAAAAGGAGTATTCGATTCAAATGAAACGCTCAATTGCATTCATTGCTGCTACTGCTTTCCGGCCTTGCCCTTGTGCGCAGCAGCTCAAACACCGCGCCGGCTGCGCCGTCGCCGGAAAGATCGCGGTGATCGCCTTCCAGGCAGCAGTGACCCAGACCAACGAATTTCAGCGCAACTTTGCCGACCTGCAGAAGAAGTACATCCCGAAGCGCGAGCAGCTCAAGACGCTGAGCGATGAGATCGACACGCTGAAGAAGCAGCTGCAGACGCAGGGCGCCACGCTCAGCGAAGCCGAGCGCGCGAGCCGCGCCCGGAACATCGACGACAAGGAGAAGCAGCTGCAGCGCGACGCCGAAGATGACCAGAACGACTTCCAGCAGGAGATGCAGGATACATTCACCGGCGTGGCCACCAAGGTCGGCGCAGTCCTCATCGTCCTATGCGCAGGAGCAGGGATTCACGCTGGTGCTCGATGGCGGAACAGCAGCAGATCCCCCGTCGTCCTCTATGCCAGCCCCTCGACCGACATCACCAAGGCGATCATCGATGCCTACAACGTGAAGTCGGGCGTGCCTGCTCCGCCGGCGGAGCCGGCCACAACGCCGAGGTCCACCCTTCCGTCCGCCCCCAAGCCGGCGTCCAAGCCTCCCGCCGGGGCGCACTAGCGCCTTCGGTCCAGATGCGAATGCAGCTCACAGGCCCCGCGATGCGGGGCCTGTGGCGTTTGGCACCGGCCAATTTGCGCTCCTTCGGCATGCATTCACTCCTCGATCGGCCTGCGCACCGACAGGTTTGACGCTCCCCATCCGCACTCCTATAATCCATCTAGTTCCTGCTGATGTCTCCGTCCGCGTCTTTTCCGTTTCCGTGCCCATCTGAGCGGAGTCTCCCTAACCGGGACCAGGTGATTGTTCTTCGTCGCTGGGTGAAATCCGGATCCCCATCGACAGATCTTCGTCAATGGGGTGGAAAAAAGGACCGTGAGGTTTCTCAGGAGGCACAGGCTCGTTTGCGCCAAGGCGCGGACAGCCATCCAGGAATTCCGAAGGAGTTTTCCACTCGAATGAAGCGCTCGCTTGCAGTTGCAGTTATCCTTGCCTCGGGCCTTGCCCTGAACGCCGCCGCACAAGTACCATCCGCACCCGCACCGCACCGGCAACCGCGGCAGCTGCCGCCCCCGCCGGACCTGCCAAGATCGCCGTCATCGCTTTCCAGGTGGCCGTGGCCCAAACCAACGAAGGCCAGCGCAACTTCGCCGACCTGCAGAAGAAGTACGATCCCAAGCGCCAACAGCTCAAGGCCCTGAGCGACGAGATCGACAGCCTGACCAAGCAGTTGCAGACCCAGGGCGACACGCTGAGCGAAGCTGAGCGCGCCAGCCGCGCCAAGACCATCGACGACAAGAAGAAGCAGTTGCAGCGCGACGCCGAAGACGCGCAGAACGACATGCAGCGGGAGATGCAGGAGCTGTACAACACCCTGGCTTCCAAGGTCTACGACGTGCTCGCCGGCTACGCGCAGCAGCATGGCTACACCCTGGTGCTCGACGTTGCGCAGCAGCAGACTCCGGTGCTCTATGCCAGCGAATCCACCAACATCACCAAGGCCGTCATCGAGGCCTACAACGTGAAGTCGGGCGTGCCCGCTCCTCCGCCAGCGGCCCCCGAGCCGGCACACCAAGGCACCCGGCGCTAAGTAGTGCCTCGACTTGAACAACGACGCAAAGGCCCCCGCATTGCGGGGCCTTTGCAATTTGACCTTCCAAGCTGAGGAAATGCACGCGACGGTCAAGGCACAGCGGCTCGAATCGGCACCTGTCTCTGTGGAAAAAACTGTGGATTCCTGTCAGCGATTTCCTGCAAGAATTCCTAGATTTTCCACTTGCCAATCCGACGACATTTCTGCTAAGCACGATAACTCCTTATTTTTCTATAAGAAGCGGCGAGTTCGCATGCCCACTCGGCATGGTCCGCCACGACCGGCACGAAATTAGCCGGCCAGACAAGCTTTCCACAATTCAGTCATGAACAGATGATGACTCAACTTGTGCGCCAAGTCACTAACTTGACGCTACTTTTGCTGATCTTCGCCCACCCGCAAAACCGCCAGAAACGCCTCTTGCGGAATATCTACTTTGCCGATCCGCTTCATCCGCTTCTTGCCTTCCTTTTGCTTCTCAAGCAGCTTGCGTTTGCGCGAAATATCGCCGCCATAGCACTTCGCCAGCACATTCTTGCGCAACGGGCTCACTGTTTCGCGCGCCACAATCTTCGCGCCGATGGCAGCCTGAATCGCCACTTCGAACTGCTGCCGCGGAATCAGCTCGCGCATCTTCGAAACCAGCGCCTTGCCGCGCTCATAGGCAAAGTCGCGATGCACGATGATCGACAGCGCATCCACCGGCTCGCCCGAAACCAGGATGTCCAGCTTCACCATCGGCGATTCCCACTCGCCTGCAAGTTGATAATCCAGCGACGCATAGCCGCGCGAGATCGACTTGAGCCGGTCATAGAAGTCGAGCACGATCTCGTTCAGCGGCAATTCGTAGGTCAGCAACACGCGCGTCGAAGTCACATATTCAAAGTTGATCTGCTTGCCGCGCTTCTCCTCCACAAGCTTGAAGATGCCGCCGACATATTCTTCGTTGGTCAGAATCTTGGCCGTGATCACCGGCTCGCGAATGCTGTCGATGTTGGTCGGCTCCGGCCAGCGCGAAGGATTGTCCACCTCAAGCACCGAGCCGTCGGTCAGCGTGATGTGGTAGCGCACGCCCGGAGCCGTCGTAATCAGGTCCAGCTCGTACTCGCGCTCCAGCCGCTCCTGAATGATCTCCATGTGCAGCAGGCCGAGAAATCCGCAGCGAAAGCCGAACCCCAGCGCCACCGAACTCTCCGGCTCGAAGAAGAACGACGAATCGTTGAGCCGCAGCTTTTCCAGCGCGTCGCGCAGCAGCGTGTGCTCGTGCGAGTCCACGGTGTAGAGCCCCGAGAAGACCATCGGCTTGATGTCTTCAAACCCCGGCAACTGCGCCGCCGCGGGCCGGCGCGTCTTCGGTCACCGTGTCGCCGATCTTGGTGTCGCCGACGTTCTTGATGGTGGCCGCAAAGAATCCTACCTCGCCCGCGCTGAAGCTGGCCGATCTCCACCGGCTTGGGCATCAGCACGCCCATCGACTCCACTTCGAATGCCTTGCCATTCGACATCAGCCGAATGCGCTGGCCCTTGCGCATCGTTCCCTGCATCACGCGCACCAGCACGATCACGCCGCGATACGCATCGAACCACGAGTCGAAGATCAGCGCCTGCAGCGGTGCATCGGGATCGCCCGTCGGCGGCGGCAGCCGGTGAACGATCGCTTCCAGCACCTCGTCCACGCCCTGGCCGGTCTTGGCGCTCACCGGAATCGCGTCGGTCGCGTCCAATCCCACAGCCTTCTCAATCGCTTCCTGCGTGCGCAGAATGTCCGCCGAAGGCAGATCGATCTTGTTGATGACCGGAATGATTTCGAGGCCGTGGTTGATGGCCAGATACGCATTTGCCAGCGTCTGCGCCTCCACGCCCTGGCTGGCATCCACCACCAGCAGCGCGCCCTCGCACGAGGCCAGCGAGCGCGAAACCTCATAGCTGAAGTCCACATGGCCCGGCGTATCGATCAGGTTCAGCTGGTAGGTATTGCCGTCGTGCGCCTTGTACATCATGCGCACGGCGTGGGCCTTGATGGTGATGCCGCGCTCGCGCTCCAGGTCCATGTCGTCCAGAATCTGCGCCTGCATCTCGCGCCCGGTCACCGAGCCGGTGAATTCCAGCAGACGGTCGCTCAGCGTCGACTTTCCGTGGTCGATGTGGGCAATGATCGCGAAGTTGCGAAGGAAACGTACGTCCATGGCGGGGTTAGCGAAAGAGTACAAAGCGCCGTTCCAGCGCGTCCGCCGCAGCGGACCTCCATGGCATAGCTTATCATCGGCATAGTGTCTCTCGCGGCCTCGCCTTCGCCGCCGGGTCGCCTCTAAGAATGCGCATGAGTTGGAATCGGTATCGTCTTCTCTGTTGCACCGCGTCTGGCCCTTCTGCTGGCGGGCTGCACCCCCTCAAAAAACGACAGCGCACCGCAGAATTCCCTGCCGCAAGCCACCGCGCCCGTGCTTCCGATCGCGCCTCAGCAGACTCCAGAAGCTGCCGCTCGGGCAGCTCAGCTCACCGCAGCAGCAGCAGCGCGTGCAAAAGCTGATCGCGCAGGTTGAGAAGGCCTACTCCGCCGGCCAGGAAGACTATCGCAAGGGCAATCTGGTCGAGGCAAAGACGCAGTTCGACCGCGCCGTCGATCTCATGCTCACCAGCGGAATCGACATCAAGAGCGACCCGCAATTGCAGGACGAGTTCGACCGCATCGTCGACAAGGTGAACGGACTGGAGATGGAGGCGCTGAAGGAGGGCAACGGTTTCGCGCCCAAAGTGGAACCATCCCCTGCCGATGTCGCCAGCGATGTGACCTTCGAGGTGGATCCCAATATCGTTGCCAAGGCCAGGACCGAACTGGCCACCACCAAGTCCGACTTGCCGCTCGTGGTCAACGACTACGTGGCCGCCTACATCAACTTCTTTGCCAACACCCAGCGCGGCCACAACACGCTGCATGCACTCATTTGAGCGCTCCGGCCGCTACAGGGCAATGATTCAGCGCGTCATGGCCGAGGAAGGCGTGCCGCAGGACTTGATTTATCTCGCCGTCGCCGAGTCCGGCTTTCAGCCCCGCGCCATCAATCCTCGCTCGCGCGCCGGCGGCATGTGGCAGTTCATGCCCAATGGCAAGTTCTACGGACTCGCCCGCAACGACTACATCGACGAGCGCTTCGATCCGGAAAAATCCACCCGCGCCTACGCCCGCTACATGAAGTTCATCTACGACCAGCTGGGCGACTGGTATCTCGCCATGGCCGCCTACGACTGGGGCGCCGGCAATGTGCAGCGAGGCGGTCGAAAAAACCGGCTATGCCGATTTCTGGGAGCTCTACAAGCGCAACAACCTGCCCGGCGAAACCAAGAATTACGTTCCTGAAATCCTCGCCGCCATCATCATTGCCAATCACCCCACGCAATACGGCTTCGACGACATCACGCTCGATCCTCCCGTCATCACTGACACCGTGACCATCAACTACTCCGTTGATCTGCGCCTGGTGTCCGACCTGGTGGATGCTCCGGTGGACGAGTTGATGGCGCTGAACCCGAGCCTGCTGCGCTTCACCACCCCGCCCGACACAGCCTTCGATCTGCATCTGCCCGCGGGTGCCGCCACTTTGTTCGAGCAGCGCATCGCGGGAATTCCCGAAAACAAGCGCGATTCGTGGCGCTATCACCGCGTGGCCCCTGACGACACGATGGCTTCGGTGGCGCGGTCCTTCCATGTACAGGTCTCAGAACTGGCCGCGGCCAATCAGCTGGGCGAGAACAGCAGCCTCGACGGAATCGAGGCGCTGGTTGTGCCCGTGCCGCCGTCCGCCGCGCCCTCATCGCGCGGCATGTTCTACACCACGCGCAGGGGCGACACGCTCGTTTCCATCGCCGATCGCTTCGGCGTTTCGCTCAGCCAGTTGCGGCGCTGGAACAACCTCACCGGCGTCAAGGTTGCGGCCGGCCGCCGGCTGCACGTGGCCGAACCCGCGCATGTGGTCCGCACCCGGGTCACCCGTCGCCGCAGTTCCTCTGCGGCGAGTTCCGTGCACGATCCCGCGCCCGCTTCAAAAGCATACCAGGCATAGCGCAACCGCGTCAAGAAAGTCGAATGCCGCACGGCCCGGCAGCGCCAGTGGCACAAAAAAATCGCACAAGCGGAAGCACACACTCGCACTGACCCACTTTCCACGTTGCGCAAAAATAGACAGGAGACTTCGCTGCAGACTTTCTTTTGATAGCTTTTGCCTGCAAGCTATTGCTACAATAACTTGCGCAAGCGGACAAAAATTATCCGCGCAGCAAAGATGCGAGACCGAGAAACGCGCAGCGGCGAGCCGCTGGAGGCAATGGGATGGAAGAAGTGTTCAGGATGTACGCAATGAATGACGGCAACCTCGATGCGGAGCCGGCAGAGCTGAACTCCGATCACGAAGAAGACTTCGACGAGGACGACGAAGTCGAAACCTCCAGCGTGCTCACCTCCTCCGATGATGATGAGGGAGTGGTGGAGGAGACGGTAGTCATAATCGCCGAAGTGCCCGCATCCAAGCCGGCCGTGAAAAAGGCCGCAAAGAAGGCTCCTGCAAAGAAAGCTGCCAAGAAAGCCCCGGCGAAGAAAGCCCGCCAAGAAAGCCGTCGCAAAGAAGGCAGCCGCGCAAAAAAGTCGTGGCCAAGAAGAAGGCCGCCAAAAAGGTTGTGGCCAAAGAAGGCCGCAAAGAAATCCGCCGCAAAAAAGAAAACTACTGGCGCAAAGGGCGGAAAGGCCGCAGCCAAGAAGGCTGCGGCAGGCAAGCGCGTCAGCAAACCCACCAAACGAGGTAAAAAGTTGGCCGTTAAGAAAGCAGCAAAGAAGGCGCCCGCCAAGAAGGCAGTTGCGAAGAAAGCTCCTGCAAAGAAGGCGGCAAAGAAGGCAGTTGCAAAGAAGGCAAAGACTCCTGCCAAGAAGAAGTAATCAGGCAACACGCACCACAAGGCAAGCAAAAAAGCCCGGCATCGCGCCGGGCTTTTTTGCGTCTGCACTCCAACCGTATTCGCGGTATGGGCCTCTGAAGGGAGTCTTATGTCCGTCTGCGGAGGCTTCAACGACATCTCCTCCGTCTGCGGAGGCCTTGCACTGACATTCCTCCTGCGTTTGCGGAGGCTTCGCAGAGTCTTCCTGCGTTTGCGGGGGCTTTGCAGAGTCGGGGTGAAATTGCTCTTCCATGATCGCTCCTTTGCTGCGGTCGGGTTGTGATGGTTTCACAGTGTCCGCCCTGGTGATCGGCAGACTTGCGCATTGGGGATTGATCGGAGTGCTTGGCTTATGGCTTGCCGGCGCCCTCGCTCGCCGCCAGCGCAGCCAGCACTTCTTCGGAGTGATGCGAGGGATCAACCTTCGTCCACACCTTCACAATCTTGCCGTGGGGATCGATCAGGAAACGTATTGCGGTTGGCGATGGTCATGGTCCCAAAATGCCCCAGCGAGCCGTACTCGTCCACCACTTTGTGATCCGGGTCGGCCAGCAGGTGGAAGGTCAGCCCGTCCTTGGTGCAGAACTGCTTGTGGCTGTCGACCGTATCCACGCTCACGCCCAGAATCACCGCGTTGTGGGCTTCAAACTTGGGCAGGTCGTTCTGGAAGTTGTGCGCTTCAATGGTGCAGCCCGGGGTCATGTCCTTGGGATAGAAGTAGAGAACCACCCACTTGCCGCGGAAACTCTCCAGCGAAACATCAGCGCCGGTCTGCGAGGGAGCGTAAAGGTGGGCGCGGCCTGCCCCACGGCGGGCATCGTCTCGTTGTCCGCATGGACCGCGACGAGCGTGACCGCAAGCACCAAGGCCGCGGCAAACGCAAAGACAGCTATTTTTCTCACGAGGAACCTCCGATTGATGGTACGGGGAATTGGCGGGGCAAGGCGAAGTTGGATGTCCCGCATTCAGTATCCGCGCGGGACCGCCACAATGGCAATCCCCGCCTCGCCGGCGCGCTTCAACAGCGCCTCGCGATCGAACAGCAGCGTACGCCCCGCCTCGACTGAAAGGCAACTCGCACCGGCCTCAATCATGTCTCCACCGTGCGGATGCCGATCACCGGCACATCAAAGCGCATGTCCTGATTCGGCTTGGCCACCTTCACCACGGTCAGTCGCCGTTCCAGCGTCGACGCCGTCTTCATCGAGCGATTGCATCAGTGCGCCGGCCCGCTCAATCGCCGCATCCGTGCCTTCCATCGCCTCTACGGCGACGCAGGCCTGAGCCGCCACCACCACCGTCTGGCCAATGTCGAACCCCGCCACGGCACGCGCCACGCCCAGGCCATACTCAATGTTTTTGCGCTCTTCCTCGTCCGGTGCGCGCTCGCTCAGCACGCCCTCCTGGGCCAGCAGCGGCTCAAGAAACGCCGTCGAGCTGATCAGCTCAATCCCTTCGTCGCCCAGCACCTTGGCCACCGCGCCCAGCAGCATGTCGGTATTCCGCGAGCGCAGATTCAGCAGCAGCTTGGCCAGCCGCCAATCGGGCCGGATGCTCGAAAAAATCTGCTTGTGCTTCACCTGCCCGGCCATCACCGCCTTGGTCACGCCTTCCTTGTGGAAGATCTCAATGAGCCGTGACAGCTCGCCCAGCGAAATCCAATGCACAGTGATGTGCTCGTCGCTCGCAGCCCGCTGGTCAATCTCCGGGTCGGTCTCTTCGCGAATCGCGGCGACCGTCACCGCGAGCCCCTGCGCCCGCGCCGCATCCAGCAGCAGAAAAGGAAAGCGCCCGTTCCCGGCAATCAGGCCAAGCTTCATTGCCATCCCTCTCCGAATCCGCGCGTTAACTCAATTGGATTGATCCCGACCCATCGGACTCCTGCGCCCACCTACTTGATAATTCCGCGCTGGCTGCGCTCAATAAAGCTCGCCAGCAACGCTGCGTCCTCACCCTCAAGCTGGCGAATCTTTTCGACAGCCTGCGACGTATTCAGCTTCGCCGCCAGCAGCAGCCGGTAGGCCTTCTGCAGCGTCTGCAGCCGCTCCGGCGAGAAACCCCGCCGTGCCAGCCCAATCTTGTTGATGCCGAACGCCTTGTTCTCGCGCCGCGACGAGGTCAGCGAAAACGGCAGCACATCCTGCGTCACAATCGTTCCGCCGCCAATAAACGCATACTGCCCCACCGTGCAGTGCTGGTGCACCGGGCAGAAGGCGCCCACGCTCGCGTAGTCCTCGATGATCACGTGCCCGGCCAGCGTGGCGCAGTTGGCCAGAATGCAATGGCTGCCCACCAGGCTGTCGTGGCCAATGTGCGCATATGCCATCAGCAGGTTGTTCGAGCCGATCCGCGTTAACCCGCCGCCCCCCGTGGTGCCGCGGCTGATCGTCACGCTCTCGCGAATCGTATTGTCGTCGCCGATCTCCGTCTCCGTCGGCTCGCCCTTGTACTTCAAATCCTGCGGCGCCACGCCAATCGCGCAGAATGGGTAAAACGTGTTGCGCGCGCCGATGCGCGTGCGCCCGTCCAGCACCACGTGCGAAATCAGATTGCAGCCCTCGCCCAGCACCACATCCGGACCCGATGGTGCAAAACGGCCCTACCGTGCAGGAAGCGGGAACCACCGCACCCTTTGCGATCACTGCGCTCGGATGAATGCTCACTCGCGCCTCCGCAGCCGGCTCATTCCCGTGTGCGCGGCTGTCTCCCGCTCCCGCTTCACCACCTGACAGGTCAGCGTCGCCTCGCAGGCCAGCTTGCCGTCCACCATGGCCCGGCCGTGGATGCGTCCCGCGCGCGACCGGAACGACAGCACGTCCACCTCGATGCGCAACTGGTCGCCCGGCGTCACAGGCCGCCGAAACTTGGCGCGCTCAATCCCCGTAAACACCACCAGCTTTTCATGGCGGTCCTCCATCTCGGCCATCATGATGATGCCGCCCGCCTGCGCCATGGCCTCCACCACCAGCACGCCGGGCATGATGGGATAGCCGGGAAAATGTCCCTGAAAAAACGGCTCGTTGATGGTCACGTTCTTGATCGCCACCAGGCGCTTGGTGCGTTCAAACTCGACAATCCTGTCGATCAGCAAAAACGGGTAGCGGTGAGGAAGGAACTCCAGGATCTCCTGGATGTCGAACGTCATTCTCTGGCTCCAGAAAGCGCGCAGGCAAGCTGCGTCGCGCTCGTCAGGATTATATCGAAGCCCGGGCAGCGGATTGATAGCTGCCAGCTCCGCCGGAGGCGGCCCACAATCCGTACGGTTGCGCCATTCAGTTCGCTAGAGTTTCAGTTCCCCGGCGGAGACGCGTCGGCCGCACATCGCTGCCCCGCAAGCAATGCCTGCCCGCACTAAATCTCAATGCCGTTACGAATCCTGCATGGCCGCTGCGCGCATTCGCGAGGTGAAGCAAGCGTTCACCCCGAGGGAGAAACAGGCGCAAGTTGTTAATTTGCAAAGGGCCAAAAATTCACCTCAGAATTCACCTGCCCTCCATTGCCCTCAGACCGCAATTGCCTGACACTCCCCCCCATCCGTGAATTGAAGCGGGAGCATCCGGCTGGTTCCGATCCCCGCAGTCCCTGCCCCTGAGGAGATGATCCATATGCGCAGAATCATGCTCGCAACACTTCTCGTGCTTGTCCCTTGGTTTGCCAACGCGGCGAGTACCCCGGTCGTGAACAGCGGCACCATCAACTATCTGACCAACCAGATCACCCTCACTGGCTCGGGTTTTCAACCTGCCAAGGCGAAACCCACTGTACTCTTCGACGGAGCCGGACTGACCCTCAGCACATTCAGCAATACCCAGATCGTCGCTACGTTGCCGGCGGCCACACCCGCTGGATCCTTCAGTCTCACGGTGACAAACAGCGCAGGAAACAGCGCCGTCTTCGACATGACCTATGGCGCAACCGGGCTCCAGGGTCCCGCCGGGCCCGCAGGCGCGCAGGGACCGATCGGTCCCGCGGGCGCAACCGGGCCGCAAGGCCCACGCGGCATTACCGGGGCTCCCGGTGCGCCGGGCCCGGCGGGAGCCAACGGCATCGGATTCACCTTCCTCAATGCCTTTGACCCCTACGCAACCTACACGCTGAACGACGTCGTTACCTACGCCGGATCGTCCTACATCGCCATCGTTGCCAACGGCCCCAATCCGACCGGGCCCACACCCGACAAAAATCCAAGCTGGAGCCTCTTAGCTGCAGCCGGCACCGCCGGAGCCGCGGGACCCGCCGGAGCATTGGGGCTGCAGGGTCCAGCGGGCGAGCAGGGATTGACCGGGCCGATGGGAAACCCGGGACCGGTTGGCCCCTCAGGTCCGGCAGGTCCCCAAGGCCCTACCGGCGGAGTCTTGTCGTTTGCTGCGAACGTGGTGGTTTCTTTTATCCAAATTCCAGTTAATACTGAAACCACTCTCAATTCCATTGTGCTGCCAAACATTGGAACGTATGTACTCGGGGGACAAGAGCAAATCTCTAATCAGGACCCCAGCAACGGAGGGGAAGTATATTGCATTGTTTGGAATCATGTGGCCTCTGTTCCGGGCGCCCCAAGCCCCCAACAGACATTTGGACCCGGGCAATACGGCACCATCCCTCTTGCGGGATTTTATGTCAATTCGTCGGCGCCGACGACGCTTTACTTCGATTGTGGCTCCACTGGACCATCAACATCGATCTCTGCATTCGCGGGCGGCACCTTCACCGCAATTCAAGTGCAGTAACGACCATCAATCGCAGCGATGGGCGGCCTTGAGGCCGCCCATCCTCCAACACGCCTACTTCTTGATCCGCGCCGACGCCGCATCCGGATCCCAGAAATCCCCCGGAAGTTGCCGATTATATTCCGCATGGTCAATGTAATACTGGCGAAACATATCATCGTTTTTGAAGCGCGTGATGCTGAACGGCGTGGGTATGCCATCCATGACGTGGTAGTCGTCGTACTCCTCGGCGTCTGTGTTCTTGTCGTGGTAGAGCGGGTCGCGCCACTCAAAGCTGCGCCGCATCGGCAGATGCGTCTGCTCGTCCATCTGGATCGTGACCGCCTCGTTCTGTGCTGAAATCAGCGTCACCTGCTCGGTCAGGTGCCGCTCCGACATCTTCTTTCCCTCGTAAACCAGGATTGTCTTTGGGTCCTTGAGCCATACCTTGATGGCCGTTTCAATGGAGTGATCACGCCGCCGCAGAAAGTCGTCCACATCTTCTTTCGGGATGGGCTTCTTGCCCCGGTAAGTGACTTCCCACCCCTCGCGGCCCACAAAAAACTCGACCACATCGCGGTGCTTGGTCACTTCGGTGCGGTCCTTGTCTGGCCATGCGTGAAACTCCCACAGCTCCGTAGTGCCCAGGTCCGGCTTCCCCTGATAGAACGCGGCCACATGCCCATGCAGCATTTGATTCTTCGCGTCGAGCCAGGCCTGTCCGCCCATCGCCTGCACCATGGCGTCCAGAGCCACACGCGCCTTCTGCGCATTCTGTGCTTCGGCATTGTCCGCCGTCTGTGTCCGTGTGGCCTGCGGCAAAGCCAGCACAATTGCCGCCAGCGCCAACGCCAAAACCTTCCGCATCAACTTCCTCTCCTTGCAATTCAGATCACAGCCCGCCGTCCCTCGCCACCGCTCCGCATGCGGTTGCATTCACCCCGCCAGCACCGCACCGCCATTCACATTCAGCACTTCCCCGCTGATAAACCCCGCCAGCGGCGTGCACAAAAACAGTACCGGCCCGGCAATCTCCCGCGCCGTCGCCACCCGCCCCACCGGAATCCCCGCCTCAATCCTCGGCCCCAGTCTGGGGTCATCCAGCGCCGCGGCCGACATTTCCGTTGCCACCCAACCAGGAGCCACGCAATTCACGCGAATCCCGCGCGGAGCCAATTCGCTCGACAGGCTCTTTGTAAGACTAATCAGCGCGCCTTTGGTCACGGCGTAGTCCGCGTGCAGCGCCTCGCCGCGCTGTCCCGCCGTCGAGCTGATCAGCACGATGTGCCCCTTCATTCCGTCTGATCCCAGTACAGGCGGGCCTTGCAGTTCCATCTGCGTCACCGCCGCCTGCACCAGCCCAAATACCGAGTCCAGATTCACTGCCACCGTATGCCGCCACTGTTCTTCGGTCATCAGCTCAATGGGAACATCTTCCGACGGCCACACGCCGTGATTGGCGACGAGCACATCCAGCCGCCCAAAAGCCTCCACCGCGGCATGCACCAGCCCCCAGCCCTCCGCAGGGGTGCTCAGTTCAGCCTCCAGCCCCACGCAGCTCGCCGGTCCGCCGCACTCAGCCATGAGTGCCAGCGCCTGGTCTTTTGCCTGCCTATAGCTGAACACCACCCGCGCGCCCGCCGCGCAAAAAAGCCGAACCGTCTCCGCGCCAATTCCGCGCGAACCGCCCGTGATGAGCGCAACCTTCCCGTCAAGAGCCAACGACACACCAGCCATAGGCCCAAACTAAAGGGTGGGCCGGGGGCAAGTAAAGCATTGGATGGGTCTCTCTCCGTCTCAACAACAAACACCGAGGAGAAATATCCAGCCGCACGATTTTCTTGCATCCTCCAGCAAATCTCGAAAGATGGTGGCATACTTTCAATGTCTCTTCCTGCATCGGCTTGCCTTATGAATCCGTCGCTGTCTCGCTCCGTCTTCTGCGTCAAAGTTCTCATCGCTCTTGCGTTTCCGATGCAACTTTGGTGCGCTACGGCTGCCTTGGATTCGATGCAGAAGACGCGCGAAGCCTTGCAGAAGCTGGTTGGTCGCCCGCCGGACCCCTGCGGTGGTGAGGTCGGCATCGACGGCGATGTTGTCAAGTATTCGCGCCAGGCGTTTCTGCAGACCGTGCAAGTCGTCTCGGATGCGCTGAACGAGACTTCACAGGGTTCTCCCGCTCGACGAGCATCCGCGGCGCTCACGAGAGTCGAGCAAATGAGCGCAGAAACAAATGCAAAGTGGCCGGCTGAGAATCGCTTTCACTTCGAGGTCCTGGATCTTGCGCCGATCCTGGTGGTGAAGATGGGGCTGGGCAGCATTGAGACGTTCTACACTTTCGCGATTCACGAAAAAGACTCTTTCGAGCCGTTCAGGATATGGCACCAGGAGGGATCGGACGAACTGGCGTACGAGGACAAGGAACCGATGTGGTCTCGGATCGAGTTGTTCCCGCTTCCAACCGGGCCCTCGGGGGACGCCCGCTTTCTGGCGCATGCCGATTTCTCCGGGTGTGCCGGTAGCTCCGGGGTGGAATATGAGGCGCACGAAAGGGATGCCGGGTCTGGTATCGAAAATGAGATATTGAAGCAGAATGGCGCGTTCGGAATGGACGAAGCTGCGAATGGCGGGCATCCTACGGCGAAGGATCCGTTCGCGCCCATCGGTAAGCTGAAGGTCGATGGACCCATCGTCCAACTTCCGTATTGCATCTGGTCGCCGATTGACTTTGGGGATAATCCCAGCCTATGTGCGCTGGACACCTACGATTTTTCCCGCGATTCGGTCCGGTTTATCTCTCGCGCGTGGAATCGGCCGGAACTGGTGCCGATCGCCAGAGCTCTCGAGCACGCGGCTGAGCGAGAATATCCCGCCACGCTGGCATACTGTGCGTCTCCCTCAGTGGCGCACAAGCTGGTTCGCGAAGTTCCTGGTATCGACAACACAGAAAACCCGAAAGTGACCCGAAAAGGCAACAGCAGGCTCCGGGTGGAGTTCGACAGTATCGATTTCGATTTGGAGAAGCTTGGAAATCGCTGGGTAATTGCGGCATATCACGAGAAGTAGGTCGCTGTTGGACCCACATTCGGAGGTCTGCACGTCTCGTCATTGGGCCGGGAGGGGTGTCAGATTCTTAACCTCAGATTGCCTTCAGCATCCGCGCCGGCAAAAAGATAATCGCGCTCACCAGTTCCAGCACACCGCCCACAGCAATGCCCACCAGGCGAAATGGAAGCAGCACCAGCCAAACGAACGGATAAAGCACCAGCGCCAGCAAAGCCAGGGGCCAGCACAATACAAGAAGAATGCAGAACAAAAGAAACTTCACCATAACGTGCGCGCCTCTCTGCGCAGAATCACGACCAAATCCTTCATCGAAAGATACGCACGCAGCTCGAAACCAGTTCCCATCGTCACTAGCCCAGGGTGCCCCATACTTGGCGCGTTCCTGTCTTTGCGCCAAGGGTGGGAAAGCACGAACCCCACCCTTACTTCACTTTCGCCTTCTCCTTCAACGCCTTTTTCCGTTCTCGAATTGCCTTTTCCCGTTCTTTCTCCGGCATCGCAAGCACGGTCTTCGTTCGTTTGGGCAGTTTTTCAAAAATCAGCGCATGTGCCCGCCGCAACTCTTCTTCAATCTCCCGCGCGCGGAGCACATCCCATCGCTCCACCGTCACCCAATGCGCCTTCGCCAGATAAGGTGACGCAATAATTCCCTCTCTCTCCTGCATCTCGTGAAACCGCTCCGCCCCGCAGTGAAACCAAAGCACTCCAGTCCCCGAGCCGTCCAGGTCCGTCATCGCAAACATTTTGCCGCCGATGTCGCGATCCCCCGCCCAATACACCAGGTGATGCCCCCAGTTCACGGTCTCGGAAACATGAGGCAAGGCCATGCAGATCTCGCGGATGCGCTCGTTATCCATGCCTGAGAGTGTAAGACGCAAATTCCCTCGGGAATTCTCAATTTTCTACTTGACACCATATACTGTATATCATACAGTGTTTACAGTACAGTGTACGAGGCACAGCATGACTCTGACCGAGAACCTCTTTGAAAACCTTCGGATGGAACTCCGGCGCGGCTGTCTCACCCTGGCCGTGCTGGTGCAGCTCCGCAAGGAGCACTACGGCTATACCCTCCGGAAGGATCTTGCCGAAACGGGACTCGTCATCGACGAAAGCACGCTCTATCCGCTGCTGCGCCGGCTTGAGGCGCAGGGTCTTTTGGTCAGCGAATGGCGCGAAGAGGAAAAGCGCAACAAGCGTTTCTACCGCCTCTCGCCCGAAGGGGAACAAATCCTCAGCCAGTTGCTCGAAGAGTGGAACTCCATCAACGCTTCGATTCACTCCATCCTCAATCGCCCTTTGTAGGGACTGAAGGAAAACGCCATGGAACTTCTCGATCGCTACCTGCAAGCCATCAAAAAGCATCTGCCCCTCCGCCGTCAGGACGACATCATCGCCGAACTGCGCGCCAACATGGAGTCGCAACTCGAAGACAAGGAATCCGAACTCGGCCGCCCTCTGACCACCGGCGAACTCGAAGACTGGCTCAAGAAGATGGGCTCGCCCATCATGGTCGCAGCACGCTACCAGCCACAGCAATACCTCATCGGGCCCGCGCTCTTCCCGGTGTACTGGTACGTGATGAGCGTGGCCCTTCGCATCGCCATCATCGTCTACGCCGTGGTGAATGCTGTGGTCATTCCATTCGTCTCGCCCAACGGGAATTCGATGCTTCAAGCGGTTCTGCGCGCACCGGGGATCCTCGTCACCGTCGCAGGATGGGTCACCCTGGTCTTCGCAGTCCTGGAGTTTATCGCCACCCGCTATCCTGAAAAGTGTCCGCAAGTCGCTGGCCTTTCCGGCGGATGGAATCCCGGTACTCTGCCGCCCCTTGAAAAATCACCGGCCAACGGCCGCAAGCCGCGCAGCTACGCCACAGCCGTCGCCGAAGTGGTCTTTGGATTCATCGTCCTCCTCTGGCTGCTCCTCATTCCCCGCCATCCCTTCCTGCTCATGGGCCCCGGCATCTTTTACCTCAATGCATCACCCTTCCAGCTGGCCGACGTGTGGTGGACGTTCTACTTTTGGATTGTGGCTCTCAACGTCATTCAGCTGACCTGGAATTGCATCGACTTGATGCGCGGCGCCTGGCAGCAGCCCGCGGCTGCGCGGCATATCGTATTCAAGGCCTTCGCCCTCATCCCGCTCGGGCTTCTGATTTTTGCGCCCGACCACGCCTATGTCACGTTGAGGCATCCTGCGCTCGACCAGGCGCACTACGCCGCCACCCTCGGCAGCATCAACAACGGCGTTCACCTCGGCCTGATGGTTATTGCCGCGATCTCGATTCTTCAACTTGCCTGGGATGTCTCCCAGCTCGCTCTTGCCGCTTACCGCAAACGTGTCGCGGCGGCGTAGATCGAGCCTGATCCGGCTGTTTTGGCTGTCTCGCATTTCACCAACCGCGGCAGATCGGGAGCGCGCTTTTCGACCAGCCGTGGCAAACCGTTGTCACGGTTGCATGCAGAAAGCAGACGCCTCCATCGTGTGCCGATACGGCCACGATTGAGGCGAAGTGGAAGGGCTCAGAATTGTGCTTCGAAGGCGTGGAAGCGGCGTTCCAGCTCCCACTGCGCGGCGGCCTTCTGGCTGCCATCCAGAAAGGCTTTGCAAGCATCATTGGGCTTATCGACGCCCGGCGTCAGCCCTCGACAGGCGGCGGCGGTGTTGGTAAACACATCCGGCGCGGCCCACAAGCTCGCCCCGGGAAGAAAGTCATGCTCCATCCCGGTCCGAGAGAGCTGCTTCATATCCTGGTACGTGAGGCCATAGTCGAGCGCGGCGCGCACATATTCATGCGTAATCTCGATGCGGCTAACCCCTTCATCATCAGTCGATAGCGCCACGGGAACATGCGCAGCGCGATAGATGGGGAAGGGATGGTGATCGCCCTCAATGCCCAGAATCCCCTCGTTGGAACTGAGGTTGATCTCGATCATGACGTGTTTCTTGGCCAATTCCGTGAGCAGGGCGCCGGGGTTGTCTTCGTACATGACATCGACACCGTGACCGATGCGCTCGGCATGGCCTTGCTCGACCGCCTCGCGTATATGGAAGCGAAGGCCTTCGGGAGGAACCAGTTCCGGGGCGAGTTCGCCGGCGTGCAGCGAGATGTGAACCCGCGGGTAAATGGAATGGAGGTAATCCACCATCTTCATGTGCAGGGAATAGTCGCGCATTGAGACAAATCCGTCTTCCGGCATGACGAAATTGATTCCAACCCATGTGTCGTCATGCGCATCCATCGCGGCCTGGACCGTCTCAAATCCAAGCAGGGTTTGGGCGAAGACTTGTTCCGGTGGAAAACCGCGGAGAACCTGGTAGATGTACCGGGTCTCCACGTTGCAGCTAACTGTGGCCTGCGGGGTGCCACAATGCTCGATCTGTTTGCGCATTGCTTCGGCGTTGCGTGCTTCGTCGCGGTCGATCGGAACCTCAGTCCTCAAGCCATGGTCGAGCAGCGCTTGGCGGAATTTGGGCAGGTCGGCGTTCCAACCAAGCTGATGCGCGATGGTGGCGGCGTTGCGGAAATCAGGCGTATGCATCAGTTCAAGATATTGCTGGTTTTGTGCAGCAGACCGGCTGGTGACTTCGTCCACCCACTCACCTACGTGGCGCTTGTCCAACCCACTAAAGCGCCCAAAGGTTGAAAAGAACTGGTCGTGCCCGCTGAAGGCTGTGGTGGGGACAAAGCTGCGCATGGAGAATGCGTCGACGAGACGGTCGTATAGATCCTGGTCGCTGGGAGACAGGTTTCCAGCCAGTTCTCCAGCAGAAATCAACTTGGCCTTACAGGGCGGCTTGACGAACTTGAGGGTTGCGGAATCGACGCACAGACCGTCCTGGGCCGCATCGCGAATGAAAGTCTCGGCATAGACGGCACCCGAGAGGTGCACATGGAGGTCGGCTCCTTTGGGAAACCCGGTCAGGAAGGCATGCAGTGCGACCGGCCCCCGGCTGGCAGTCGAAAGGAAGGCGCGAGCGGTGCGAGCCTCTGCCTGGCTTGTGCGGTGAACATCCGATTTGGAGCAGGCCGTAACGACCAGCGTAAGGCAGAGCAGGGTGCGGACGACAGGGCGCATGATTGCTTTCCAGTGTAGTGCAGGACCATTTGAGTGTGGGCCTTGGCGCAAGGAAAGCAGGTCGAATGTGGCTGGTTTGGCGGGGGATGAAGGTAGTTGGTATACTGTCACAGTTGTTGCAGCGCACGGTTCGTGGATTTGCCCATCTCAACCGCCGGCATCGCCGGTACCCACGCGTAGAATTGCAACAGAATTTGCACTGAGGCCAGATAGCTCAGTGGTAGAGCGCGGCCCTGAAAAGGCCGGCGTCGGCGGTTCAATCCCGTCTCTGGCCACCACTCCTTTGAATTAATTCGAGCCGTCTCTCTGGAATTCTTCCACCCGCCATCCACCCGTGATCGTTTCCGCGCTTCCTCGGGAAACTCTTGGGCGAGTCAAAGTTATCCTGGGTTGGTGGTTTGTCGTGTTCGACTCTCCCATCCTGCCTTTTCTTTAGTGGGGACGACCCGATGAAGGCGCCGAGCCTGGACTACTTTGACGCCCGCCGCCGTTGTTTGATGATGAGCCCAACTGCGAAGACGTTTCCGTTGCAGAAGGTGGCACGGATCCACGGTGAAGCGAGGTGGCCGCGATAGCCGAATTCTCGGCCCGGCCATTGGCACCGGCAGATGGAGGAGCGCTCAAGTAAATTTGCGTGGTTGCGGCACCCTGGCTTACAGCGCGTTGCGAAAGCTTGTCCAGTTTCCCCATGCCGTCTCGTGGAATGCCCAAACCTGCTGAATCCTTCCGGAACACGAAAGAATCTGCCGAAGAAACTCCGGAAAGGACGAGAGGCTTCTGGTTCACCACGGTAAGGGTGGGTTCACCCGCGCGGGGCGGGGAGAGTGGCCGAAGCGGAACGTGTCCTGAACCGCCGGTGGACGCAACCGCCATCATATTATTCAACCCGTTCCAGGAACCCCCGGGCATCCATCCCCAGCCAAGGCCCTGGCAGAATGACCAATTGCCATAGTGATAGGGAGTCCATCCCCAGGGGTATGGAGAAACCCATGAATAGCCCGCGCCCTGATACCAGGCCCAAGCGCCGTTCGAATATGGATCCCAGGCTGCGCTTGCGAAGTAAGGTCGCCACATGGAACCGCAACCTCCGGCATCCATGAAGCTTCCGTAGTAACTCATGTCGCTCAAACCATATGCATAGGGCGAGCTGCTCAAGGCGCTAAGAGACGCGGTGCGCGCATGGAATCCTGCGGCGTTCTGATCCCATGAATCGAGTGGAGCGGGCGTGACTTCCTTGGCCACTGTCGGTTGAGCCTGATCTACCATGTTGAATGTCACCGTCTTTTTCCTGGCGACATCCATCGGCCCAGAAGCTCCGTTGATGCGCACCGTGCCGTCGAGCACCGCGAGTTTCGCTTCCGCACCGTCCACTTGCAACCTTATGTGGCTGGAAGGCATGAGTTGGAGCGTTTGCTGACCGAATAGAAGGTTGAACTCATTGCCTTTTGTCTTCAACAGGCTCACGTAGGCCATCCCCTTCACCAGATGCACTGAAGAGGCCGTTGTGCCCCCCTGAAGGCGATCAAGCTGCGTGAACTCCACCAGGGAATCGGGGGCGAGCCGCAAGGTGCTGTTATCTTCGAACTCAACCTCGGCAAACCCTGTGCCCGTCTGCAATCGACTCTTCTCCACGATGGGCAGATTCGCCATGGCGCGTTCAAATCCACGTCCCGTGTCGCGATCCATCTGGACTTCGCCTTTGACCTCGCTCAGGCGAACGATGCGAACCTTTGAAACCTCATTGGACGGCATGGCTCCGTCAGGGGTCTGTGCGGGAAGGGTGGCGGCAAGCAACAAGACTGTGAAGCAGGTTGTTGCGACGGGCGCGGAGATCGAAGTCATGTCCGCCTCCTTTGTGGGTTGTGGCGAACCTTTAAGAAGAAGAGGCGTTCAAGCCGGGGAACTGGCTCAAAAACCGGAGCGCATTTTGGCGACCATGCTAGCACGAAAATGAAATCAATGACGAATCGGATTGCGGAGTGGCCTGTTCCCTACAAAGTCCGCCAGGGAAAGCCGGACGTTTCTCTCAGTTGACCCGTCCCCGCAAAACTGAGCCGAAGCCATTGGGAACTTTCAGCCTGCATGGTTGCAAGTATTGGCTATTTGCGCCGTGCAAAGGCTGGCGGCGGCGGTTCAGCCCATCCCTCGCCACCACATCCCGATGCCGCAGATCATTCCACCAATTCGGTAGCTTGACCGCCTGAAAACATCCACTAAACCATTTGTTTGCAGCATCACTGAGGGAGAAACCCTGCGAGTTGGCAAGATCGAAGCCAGCGTCGGATCATCCGCGCAACCGGGACGCTCGATTCGCCTCGGTCCGCTTCATCCATACAATTCACTTGGCAACATCCTCTCGCCATGCGACCATCGGACTCGTGCGCGCTGCGTGCGGATCGCATGTGTCGCAGATCGAATCTCCCCCCAATTTGATTCACACTTCGCCGCTCGCTTGAGCGTGAGCCGGAACTTTTTCCTGAGCTACGGGGAGGCCCAGCTTTGAATGAGGAGATTTCGAATCAAGCAAGCGAAGACCGGATTCGATGAGAGGGTGGCATGGATCAGGCAAAGAAAGCGCTCGTCCTCGTACCGCTGAGCATAGGCATGCTGGCGGCGGTGGCGGGCGCACAGGATTTCGGGGCATCGAAGGTGAAGGTGGACCTGCAGCGCAAGCTCCCAGCTCTCGCCCACTTGAGCGGCGTCACGATCAAGGTGCGGGTGACCGGCCACGACAACCAGTCTGACCTTTCCCGTGATTTGCAGGCCTTGCTTGAAACGGAACTTCTGAAGGACGATCCGCATTTGCGCGTGGATGACAGCAATGCATCCACCATCGTGACGTGCCAGATCACCGATTTCTCCCATCCTCAACCGACGGTTACGACCAGGCCTTCTTTGGCTCTGGGCAAGAACGCGCCGAAGACGCAGGCCTACACGCGGGTGACGGGATCGCTGGGCGTGTCGTTTCAGGCAAAGAGCGCAGGTGGTCAGTCGTATATCTCCGATAACGTGACCGCAAAGTATGACGAAGAGTTTGACAGCGCGGGAAACAATTCATCGCACGGCGTGAAGGGCACGGTAACTGGCGCATGGAAGCGGGTGACTGGAGGAGCGAGCAGCGAAGACATCAATCCTCCCACCGATTCCGAGCTACGCGCCCGCCTGATGAACGATGCGGTACATCAGATCGCGGAACACATCGTCAACACCAATGAGACGGTAGATGTGTATCTCGCGAAGCAAAAGGGAGCGCTGGACGAAGGAGACAAGGAGGCGAGTTCGGGATTGTGGCAGCGCGCACTGGAGACGTTTGAGACCGCGCCTCCTTCTCCGAAGCCGGATGAGGATGCCTATCGCCTCTACAACATCGGGGTCGCCTACGAGGCGCTTGCGTACGCGGCTGAAGATGAGAAGTCGGCCATGAAGTTTCTGGATGAGGCTGCCATCAACTACGGCAAGGCCATCGATGCAAAGCCGTCAGAAAAGTACTTCCTCGAACCGCAAAAGCGCATCGAGACAGCCATCGCGCACTACAAAGAACTGGAAGAGGAGAAGGCATCCGAAGCCGGTTGTTGCGGCGGCCCCGGAGGGCAAGCTCATCCGGCGGAACCAGACCCCCACGCCAAGAGCACCAACTGCGAGACAAAAGCTCTGACCAATGCGCAAGTCATTGCGATGGTCAAGTCGGGCATGGAGGACGACACGGTGATCCAGGCCATTCGCGCGTCCAAGGCGGCAGACTTCGACCTGAGCGCAGCGGGTCAGACACGATCTGACAGCAATGGAGCCAGCGCCCAGGTGCTGGCCGCGATGAAAGCGCGCGCGGCGCGGCCGCACGGTGGCCTCAAAATGAGCACAGGGCGCAGAACTCGGCATTGCTGCTGCTGTTCCTGCTTCTGCAGCGCGATGGGCGCCTGTTCCGGTCGCATGGGGCGAGGATGATCGATGCGGCGCCGGAAAAGATCTTGTGGTTCAGGCGCTGGAGCGGGTGTCTCCGCAAAGCGAGAACGGCGCATTTGAAGATGCGCTGCAACTGCTCAAACATGCCGTGTCAGAGTGCGGAGAATTGGGCGACGCGTGGTACTACCGCAGCCTGGTGGAGCAGCGCCTGGGCCATGACGCGCTGGCCAAGTACGCGATGGAGAAGGCGCACTTTCTGGGTTCGGAGGCGATGGAGGAGGGCCTGAATCCGCTGGTGCTGTCCACGCCCGGCCGCCGCGGCCTTGGCGTGGAAGAAGGCACGGCAGAAGCGCCCGTCAAGGTCGCGACGCGTCTTGGGCCCGTCCGACAAAAATGGGCACTGGTGGTGGGAATCAGCCGCTTTGGGGATGGGAGCATTCCGCGCTTGAACTACACCACCGCGGATGCGAATGCATTCGCGGATGAGTTGAAGGATCCGGGCATCGGGCGCTTCAAGGGATCGAACGTACACGTGTTGACCGACGATCAGGCCACAACGAAAAACATCAAGGAGCAACTGAACTGGATTGCGCGGCATGCGGAACCTAACGATATGGTTGTGATCTACGTGGCCACGCACGGCACGCCGCGCACGATGGACTCGGCCGGAGGAGCGAATTATCTCGTCACCTACGACACCGAGGTTTCCAACTCCGGCAGCTTCGACCAGGACGCCATGTATGCTACGGCCTACCCGATGGTGGAGCTGGCCGACGCCGTCGCGACCCGTATGAAGGCGATGCGCACAGCCGTCATCCTGGACACCTGCTACAGCGGCGGATCGATGAAGGCGGAACCCTCCTCATCGAGCGCCCAACTTGCCGACAAGCCCCCATCCAACCAGATGCTGGCGCGCATGATTCAGGGCACTGGCCGCATCGTGCTCGCAGCCAGCCAGGTGGATGAGGAGTCCATGGAGAGCGCCGAGCTTGCGGCATGGATACTTCACCTACTACCTGCTCGATGCGTTGAAGAAGAGTGGCGGAAATTCGCCGTTGAGCCAGGTGTTTGCCGCCGTAGCTCAACACGTGTCGCAGCGCGTCTCGGCCGGAGGAATGCATCAGCATCCCGTCATGAACAGGAGTTCGGAGGACGCGGACTTCGCGCTGGGAGTGGCCGGAAGCGAGCCCGCGGAATCGCGTCCTTAGTGTGCGTCTCTCGACTTTACACAGGCACCTTTGCGGGCCTGTTCAGTTCACCGGCGTCGCGTTTTGCTGGCTCAGCGTGATCGAGTTTGATCCGGAGTGAATCTGCACTGCCTGTCCCCAAACGAGCGAATGTTGGTTGTAAAGAGCAGAAATCATCAGGTAGTAGGTTCCCGGCGGCACGCCTGGAAATGTGCCGCTTCCGTTGCCATCGGCGCGCACAGCGGATGCTGCACTCACCTTGATGGCGTCGAGACACTTCTGGCAGTCAGGCGTTCTAGTGCCGCATGCATTCCCCACGAATTTGTAGGCCGACATTCCCGGTGGGACGGACACCCCGCCCTGAGCGAGAGAATCGGCGTAACTGGCGCGCAGCAGAACATAAGGCCTGCCGGCGAGCGGATTCGGCTGTCCAGGCACCGCCGGAAATCCAGACACCACAGACAAAGTCGCATTGCCTAGCGGAGCAGCAGGCGTTGAAAGACCGCCTCCTCCGCTCGCGCCGCCGGATGCAGTCGTGGTTGCTGCCGATCCGCCGCCGGCAGGGATGGTCTCGCTGGGCGCGAGAACCGCAAGGCTGCAGGTCAGCTCCAGCGGCGCGAAGGTGAAGTCGTCGTTGTCATCCTGGCCTGTCACGATACGCCCATGGACCTGGTAGGAGCCCGTGGCGCCGGGATCGAGGGTGCCGTCTGAACGAAATGTCAGATTCAGCGGATGGTCCGGTGCGGCGATCTTGATCACTGCACCGGTTCCGGTAGCTTCGACCGTGTACGGGTACGCCCGCGCAGAATCGGGGCCGCAACCCAGAATCGCGGACTCGGGGTAGAACTGGACGCTGAAGCCCGTGGACGCAGCAAAGATGCCATGCATGCGAATGCCCGGAGGCGTGGGCGGACCTTTGTCACCTCCAAACGCCGTCTTCAGCAAATCGGTCTGCATGGTTTGGATGCCGACGCCTGCACCCTTTGAGGTGAGGTTTAGCGCCGGGCACGTTACCGTCTTGGATGTGAACACCGTGTGCCCGGCATTCGCGTTGCCCTGGACGCGGTTGCCTGCCGAGTCATAGAGATTGCCGTACTGATCCTGTTGCGTCGCGCCCGTTCCGACGGCTCCGCCAACGTAGCCCGCGGCGATGACACCTTCGATTGTGACCGGTCCCGGCCCGGTGATGGTTCCATCCGCGTGAAATGTGAGAACTAGCGGGCGCGGTCGCGTACGGATGGTGAGCACTGCATGACCGGTCTTGAAGTCGAGGCTGTAGCTTTCCTGATTTGGCGAAAGACCGGAGCAGTTGACCAGCACGCCATCGTCAATGAAGTCCAACCGCCAACCGCCTGCGCCCTGAAAGACTCCCGCCATGTTGGCGCCGGGAGTGGGCTTCTTGTCCGCGCCCGGCAGAACGGAGGAAATCATCTGCCCGAAGGCGCCCAGGAGAGCGTTGCCAGTGCAACTCGATGGCAGCCGGCCAGAGCTGACGCAACGCCGCATGGCCCGCTCTTCAGGATCCTTTGGCGGCGTAATCTGCGAAGCATTGCCTGCATAGGGCTGCGCTGCTGATTGCGGAGGTGCCTGCATCTGCTGGTTGGCTTTTGCCTCGTTCGCGTTGTAGATGTCTTGCTGTTTTTGCTGGAAGGCTTTCGCGGCCGCAAGCTGCTTGGCGCTCGGTTGCGTGCATGTGGGAAGCAGCTTTTTGAGAGTGCCGCGGGGGACGTAGGTGTAGGAATTCATGCCATTCGGCAGGAGCTTGTCAGGATGCGCCACCATGCAATTGGCACTATCGGAGAGGTCGCGAATGTTGCAGTTTTCCACGTAGATGTGCTCGCCGCTGCACACGTATGTGACGCCAATCTGAATGTCCTGCGCGGCGGAGGGCACGAGGACAAACGCGCCCGCAAGCAATGCCACGGCAAGCCTGAGAGCGTTGAGAAGTCGCCGTGCGCTTTGAGCGCCGTCGATGGAACTATGCGGCTCCATTGAGAACCCCCGATTGCAAGGGCCGCTCACTTGCTGGCGGCCACTGGTTGATTCATCTTGGCTAGCAGTGCAGGCCCGCAAAGGCATGGCGGGCGATACAGTGGAAAGGGGAGGCTTGATAGTAGAACTCCCTGCCGGGTCTGGGCAAGAGGTTGTTTCATGGTGCAAGAGTCGGAGTGGAGGCCAAATGGGGAGCAGGAAATCACAGACTTTGAAGGTCGGTGGGAGGCGTGCGCCGATTCGGTTTGATCAGATTTGAACATGGACAAACGAAGCGGTGAATTACACTTCGTAAATTCAGGAGGTCTCATTATGCCCCTACCGCAGGATGAGCGGATTGTCGAGCTGGCCAACGATCTGCTGCAGGAATTCGACCAGCTCTTTGGTCTGCATCCCGGCTTTCGGCCTGCGCATGCGAAAGGCCTCATGCTCACCGGAACGTTTACGCCGGCCAGCGGCGCGCCCGCCCTCACCAAAGCTCCGCACATCACGCGTGCGTCCACACCAGTCACCGCACGCTTCTCCAACTCAACCGGGATTCCGACGATTCCGGACAGTGTGCCGGACGCCAATCCACGCGGGTTTGCGATTCGATTCAACCTGGCGGAGCATGTGCATACCGATATCGTCAGCCATTCGACGGACGGCTTCCCCACCCGCGATGGAAAGCAGTTCCTGGAGTTCCTCAAAGCGGTGGCCGCCAGCGGGCCCGACGTGGCTTCGCCGAAGCCGGTTGAAGTATTTCTCGGATCGCATCCGGCAGCATTGGCCTTTGTTCAGGCTCCCAAGCCGTTTCCTTCGAGCCTGGCCCGAGACACTTATTTTGGCGTCACTGCATTCGTCTTCACCAATGCGGCGGGAGAAACGAAGGTTGGACGCTACCGCATCGTGCCCGAGCTTGGAAACGACTTTCTGACGGATGGGGCGGTGGCAGGGATCGGGCCCGACTACCACTACGACGAGATCGCCAAGCGGGTGGCAAAGGGACCCATCCGGTTCAAGCTAATGGTGCAGATCGCCGGGCCTGGGGATGTGGCGGATGACGCGACGATTCATTGGCCGGAGAGCCGCGAGCTCTTCGAACTCGGCACCATTGAGCTGACCGCAGTTGTGCCCGACTCCCTGGCACATCAGAAGCACATCATCTTCGATCCCATTCCCCGCGTGGATGGAATTGAGGCGTCGGCAGACCCGCTGCTGGAGCTGCGCGCGGCCATCTATCTGCTAAGCGGAAGGCGCCGCCGTGCCGCGCCGGCGGAATAGTCGGTGGCGGGCTATTTCGAACCGGGCCAAATCCGTCTGCATACGACAATCGCACCCCAGCACGCAGGTAGCAGGGTTACCACGGATAGAATTCTCGCCCAAAAATCCGGGATGTCCTCCGAAATGTGCGAGAAAGAAATCGACGAAGACAGTCGGGACCGTAAGCAGGAGATGAAAGACCAAAACAAGGATCGGGAAAACGAAGAAGACTATAACGAGTTTTGCCACTCGATCTTGCCAGAAATTTTCGTCCTTCGCTGCGGTTTCAGTCATGCCGCATTTCCTGCCTCCCGCTCGTCGGGTTCCCAAAGTGCCGCGAAATCGGAGAATTCCGAAAGGCGATCTCTGACGCCAGCAGCTTTTGCAGGGATCATGCGCAGCGTCCGGTGAATCTTGATGAAGTCGTACGCGAAGTAGTTTAACGCAACGGCTAAATTCGTGATTCTGAAACGCGCGCAGTGGCCCACTACACGAATAGCCCAAGGTTTGGCGGGAGAACGCGGTTCAGGGTATACTGGAGATTCGGCAAGCCGAGGGGCAGTGTGTCTGTATTTGCCCCCAACGGCCGCCCCGGCACAGGGCCGGGTTGGGTGGGTCAACCGATACACCCCAAGGCGGTTACGGCAGTTCGAATGACACAAGATTTGGAGCAAAGCAATGGCACAGGTATGCGACATTTGCGGCAAGGGTCCGCAGTTTGGCAATAACATCTCACACGCGCACAACGTCACCAAGCGGCGCTGGAACGTGAACCTGCAGGCGGTAAAGGCACTGGTGAACGGCGCGCCCAAGCGCATTCGCGTGTGCACCAGCTGCATCAAGGCCGGCAAGATCGCCAAGGCCTAAGCGCCCTCCGGGCTTTTGCGTTTTGGAGTAGAGGATCAACGCATCAACAACCCCGTCCATGCCGGACGGGGTTTTGTTGTGCCTGAAATCGTTTCGACGCTTACCGCTCCTGTCGGGTAAACGTCAGCGAGGCCGAGTTGATGCAGTAGCGTAACCCGGTGGGCCGGGGGCCGTCGGGGAAGACGTGCCCGAGGTGGCCGCCACACTGCGCACAGGTGACCTCGACGCGACGCATGCCGAGGGTGTTGTCTTCGTGTTCCTTGATGGCTTTCGATTCCGCGGGAATCATAAAGCTGGGCCAGCCGCAGCCGGAGTCGAACTTGGCGCCGCTCAGGAACAGCAGCGCCCCGCAGCCCGCGCAGTGGTAGTTGCCGGTGTCGTGATTCTCGGTGAGCGCGCCGGTGTAGGGGCGCTCAGTGCCCTTCTCACGCAGCACGTGGTACTGCTCGGGAGTAAGCTGGGCGCGCCATTCAGCTTCAGTGCGTAGGACCTTTTCTGGGGATTCACTCATGTGTGTCTCTTTTGCCATGCCTGTTAGATGCTCCGGGGACGTCAAGGATACGGCCGGGCCTTAGACCTCGGCGATCAGTTCAATCTCAACCAGCACGTCCTTGGGTAAGCGGGAAACTTCAACCGTGCTGCGGGCCGGCGGAGCCACACCCGCCGGTGCAAGATAAGTACCGTACACCACGTTCATGGCTGCGAAGTCGTTGAAGTCCTTCAGGAAGACGGTGGCTTTGACAGTCTGCGCGAGGCTCGATCCGGCCGCTTCGAGAATTGCTTTCAGGTTCTCGAGCACACGGGTGGTCTGCTCTGCGATGCCGGCGGCCACCACCTGCTGTGTCACCGGATCGAGGGCGATTTGCCCGGCGGTAAAGACCAGATTGCCTGTGCGGATGGCCTGCGAGTAGGGCCCGATGGCGGCCGGCGCTGAAGATGTGGCAACAACAGATTTGCTCATGGAAGCAATTTTAGAGCAGTTTCGATTCACTTGTTGGCGTCGCTGGCATCGTGCACGGTGGCTTTTTCTGAAGGAAAAACCGACTCCGCATGTGGATTTCTGACAAGAGCAGAATCGAAACTGCTGTGGCGGCTCGGAATCCCAGGGAAGAATGCTCACGCCCGGGATTCCCGATGCCCGCTTAGCGCCACACGGCAAGAACGCCGCCGACCACCAGCAATCCCAACAGCCAGTAGCCGTTATTGATGGCAAAGAGCTTAAAGGGGCGATTCTCATAGATACCCTGAGGCAGGTTTGGCGCGGCAAAAAAGCCTACCCAGGCAATGAACCCGACAAGAGCTCCCCAGGCAAACGTGTTGGCGCCCGACCAGATCACCAGGTGGTCGAGAATGAAGGCCACCACAATGTCGCATACGAAGGACGCGATCATGCCCACCAGCAAGCTGTTCTTGTTGTGCTCGCCCTTCTTGATGCCCAGCATCGCCATCCAGGGTTTGGAAAAGAGCGCAGGCGAGTACCAGGCGGCGCCGAGAAGCCAGAGAAACGCGCCCGACGCGATGATAGCCAGGTGGTTGAGAGAGTGATGAATATGTTCCATTGATTTGCCTCCGGGAGCAAGAAGGGCCGCTGCCTTCGTGAGTTCAGCGTGGGAGATTGGGGATTGAATCGCGCAATCGACTGTCGCTTGTGCGCGGAACTGCTGTCAAGGAGAATACGGATCTGAATTCTCGATCGAGTGGATGCAGATGCAACCGTAAATGCAGTTGCCGCTGAGCGTCACCGAATTCGAGCAATCGGGACTAGCCCGGAGTCTTCACGCCATTGCGCAGCATATCCACTGCCTTGGCCGAACGCGCACCCCGCGTTTCTTCCTTTTTGGCTTCGGCGATCCAGCGGCAATATTCCTTGCGATGCGTGTAGCTGAGCTTCTCAAAGCCGACAAGGAGCCCCTCCTTTTTCAGCAAAGCTTTGAAGTCAGCGGGGATTTCAACCATGCGGACTTCTTCGTCCTTCCACACGACAACTTCAATCGTGTCGCCGGGACCTTTGCCGATTTGTTCGCGGACGCCTTTGAGCACGCCCAGCGTGTGACTGGGCATGCCGCAGTTCATGAGCGAACCCCGATACGAGACCTTGTCGAGAGTTGCCTGCACGGGCACGTTTCCCTTGACGCCGAACTCCTTCTCAACGTCGTAGGGAAAAAGGACGCCTGCGCCTCCTCCCATTCCAGCGATGATTTTGGCTTTGAATTTGTATTTCTTCGTGGTCATGCGGGCACCTCAATTGCGCTCAAGACAGAGCAGGGGTGCAACCAATTTCCCATAAGAACTTACGCGATGCAAGACACTTGCCGGGCCGTTCGAGATTGAATTTCGCCCAAAGACAGGCATCCCATCCTGCTGGCCAGCGATCAGGGCAGCACGGATGGGACGGCAATACAGCATGAATTGAATGCCCGCAGCGGGCTGCGCTTAAACCAGCTTGGCGTCGAGCACGATTTCAGTGTTGTTGGCAAACAGCTTGGAGATGGGGCAGCCGGCCTTGGCATCGGCCGCGGCCTTGTCAAAGACTTCCTTGGTTGCGCCGGGAACGCTGGCCGTGGTGGTCAGCACAATTTTCGTAATGGAGAATCCCTCGCCCACTTTGGCCAGGGTGACGGCCGCGTGGGTCTCAATCTTTGTCGGTGTCAGGCCGGCACCGCCGAGCTGCGCGCCCAGGGCCATGGAGAAGCAGCTCGCGTGCGCGGCTGCAATCAGCTCCTCGGGAGTGGTGCCGCTCGTCGCTCCTTCAAAACGTGTGGCGAAGGAGTAGTTTGCATTGTTCAGTACGCCCGTCGCCGTCGAGATGGTGCCTTTGCCTTCTTTCAACGATCCTGTCCAAACCGCACTTGCCTTGCTTGCCATGGTCCCTCCTTGGGGGGTTCCGGAATCCGGTGGTTTTAGAGCGATTCCACAATTCAAATGCCCATTTGGGTCCGACAACGGTGGTTTCTTCTCAAGGAAAAACCCACTTAGCGGATGTGGCTTCGGAGTAAATCGATTGTGAAACCGCTGTAGGGGGTGGTTTTGTCCGCTGCCTCAGGGGAACCAAGGGCAGAGGTATGAAGTTGATGCCTGAGGCACCTGCCAGGATGCCATCGCGCAGGGTCCCCGCTTCTCCATGTTAAAGCCTGAAAGCGGGGGAATGTGGGACGCAGCTGAAATAGAGGCGAGGGAGTCGATCCTAAGAATTTGCGTCACTGCAAAGGCACCTGTTCGAGCATGGATTTCCACCGGCATTTGCGATAGTCTGTAGAGCATGCTCCCGCAGAGACCCAGCTCTCTTGAACCCGGTTTTGCGCCTGAAAATTTTGCGTCCTGCGCCGCAGAGGCTCAGCCTGTGGAGCATCACTGCCAGGTCTGCCCCACCTGTTCGCACCGGCTCACCGGCCACCACTGCAAGCTGGTCTGCACGCAGTGCGGCTACTACCTGAGCTGCGCGGATTACTACTGAGGGCTCCACGTCCTGCGAACCACGCTTCGTGCGCGCCATTTTGATTCGATCACTTCGTTTCGCTCGCCTTGCGCGCCGCTTCAAACTCATCGCCGGGCAGCCACTCGATAGGCTTAGCCTGCTCGCTCGCCAGCCAGCCCAGCACAAAGCCAAAGCGCGCCAGCTTGGCGTTGCCGCGAAAATCCCAGTCCGCATGGTACTCATCGGAAGGCTGGTGGTAGTGGTGCGCCACGTAGTCCTCCGATTGCGCGTGCCCCCAGGCCGCATCGTGGCCCTCGAACAGATCGCCCTGATCGACGGAAAACGCGGGAATGCCGACGCGCGCCAGCGAGAAATGGTCGGAGCGGTAGTAGTGGCCGGCCATCGGCGTGGGATCGGGCAGCAGTTGCAGGTCGAAGGCCTTGGCGACAGTCTGCACGGTGGGCCAGAAGCTCGATGCGCTCGGCGCCGTTCAGGTTCGCCGAGAGCGGAACGCCGATGGGCAGCAGCATGTCGTAGTTGAGGTCGAGCGCAAACTCGCCGGCGGGCACCGGCGGGTGCATGCCCAGATATTGCGAGCCCAGCAGGCCCTGCTCCTCTGCGGTGACTGACGGCAAAGTAGACGTCGTGCGGCGGCGACTGAGCGGACTGCGCAAAGGCGCGGGCCAGTTCCATCAGGATGCCGCAGCCGGTGCCGTTGTCGGCAGCGCCGTTGTAGATGTTGTCGCCCTTGGCGTCGGGGTCGATGCCGAGATGATCGTAGTGCGCGGTGTAGAGCACGGCGTTTCCGCTGTGACTCACGCCCGCGCACGCGGCCCACGACATTGGAGCTGACATAGCGGCGGACGCGGCTTTCGACGTGTGCCTTGCAGCCGGACAGTCAAGCTCAACGGCGTGGAATGCCGCGCTTGCCGGCCGCGTCGATGGCCTGGTCGAGATCGCCGAGGCCGGCCAGCGTGAAGAGCTGCTGGGCCACATCGTGCTGAATCCATGCGGCGGCGCGCAGTGTGGCAGCGGGGTCGCCTTCGAGATAGCTCTTCTCGACGGCCTGCGAGTTGCGGACCACCTCCCAGCCGTAGCTGGCCAGATCGGTGCGGTGAATGATGAGCACGCCCACGGCTCCGCGGCGCGCGGCTTCTTCATATTTGTAGGTCCAGCGGCCGTAGTAGGTGAGGGCCTTGCCCTTGAAGAACTTCTCATCGTCCGACGGCGGCTCGTTGACGATGACCAGCGCGACCTTGCCCTTCAGGTCGATCTCCTGCCGTCCGCGCCCGCGTAGTCGTCCCAGTTGTATTCCGGCGCATGGATGCCGTAGCCGACAAAGACAATGGGCGCATCGAAGTCCGCCGTCGGCTGGCCGGTCTGGTCCTTTGAGACGATCTGCGATGCCATAGGCCAGATCGACGGGCTGGCCGCTCGACGGGCACAAAGGCGAACTTCGTCTTGTCCTCATCGGTGTGCACGGCGATAAAGCGGGACGGGCTGGAAGTAGGTGCCGTTGTCGCCGGCGGGTTGCAGGCCGGCCAGGGCAAACTGCGTGGCGATGTATTCGGCGGCCAGCTCGCTGCCGCGCTTGCCGGGTCCGCGGCCTTCAAGCAAGTCGAGCGAGAGAAAGCGCACATGGGCGCGAATCTTTTCAGGATCGATGGAGGCCGCAGCGGCGCGGGCTGCCGGCGGCAAGCCCGCGATGTCAGGAACGGAATTCGCGGCGGGCTGTTGGGCATGAACTGCGAATGCCAAAAGTTATCGCAGCAAAAAGAAGCATGATGGATCGATTGCGAACGCATGGAGTCTCCCATGGAAACATTGCAGGCGTGTCAGATCAGATGTTGAAGGCGAGCGAGTGATGAAACTCTAGATTACGTCTTCCAGTTGCTGCGGGACAATGGCGTCGAGCGGCAGCAGTGGGCAGCAGGTGGGCGCGGCGGAGCACCTTGCGCGTGAGTCCAGTGAGCGCCATGCCCGCGGCCTCGCCCAGCGGAACCCAGCGCCGCTCGCCGCCTGAAACCGTCAAAGCGTCCACATCGTCCTCAAACACCGTGCGGACCCGCACATAGTAGTTGACCTGCATGATGGCGTGGCGCACGGTCATGCGAATGTCTTCGGCAGGCACCTGCGGCATCGCGCAGCACTGGCAGTTCCCACAGGCCCGGCATCACGGTGTTGGATTCCGGGCGCTGTTCGAGCAGAACCTCGCGGTCTGCCTGCGACGGCGTGCGTTCCGGCACGCACCGAAAGAGCGCAGGCCACTTCGCGGCTCAACATGCGCGGCCTCGGCGGCGTCTTGTGTTCGCCGCGCGTCCGGCAATCAGCGGCCAATGGGCAAGCCAGGCAGTGCGGGTTGCGCGGCACGCAGACCGTCGCGCCCAGTTCCATCAGGGCCTGGTTGAAGTCGCCGGGGCGGCGGGATCGACAGTTCGGCGGCAAGGGCTTCGACTGCATGGCGCATGGCGGCTCCGCCGGAACGGCCTGCTGCTTCCCAACCCTGCAGCCGGCACAGCACGCGCTCCACATTGCCGTCCACCACGGCCACGTGCTCGCCGTGGGCGATGCTGGCGATGGCCGCGGCGGTATAAGCGCCAATGCCGGGGAGCAAGCGCAACTCCTCTGCGGTCTGGGGCAGAAGTTGCCGTCGTGATGGCCGGCGACAAACTGGGCGGCCTTGTGCAACATGCGCGCGCGCCGGTAGTAGCCCAGCCCGCTCCACAGGGCCAGCACATCCTGCTCCGGCGCCAGGGCCAGCGAAACCAGCGTGGGAAACCGCTCCAGGAACGCCTTGTAGCGCTCCACCACCACGGCCACGCGGGTCTGCTGCAGCATGATCTCCGAAACCCAGATGGCGTAGGGATCGCGGCTGCGCCGCCAGGGCAGGTCGCGCTGGTTCTCCTGGTACCACTCCAGCAACTGCCAGCGCACCTTTGCTGCAGCTCCGGACTCGCGATCCAACAAGACCATGCCGCAAGATTACGGCATTCCCGCCTTCTGTTGGAGATAGCGTCGCGACGACAACCTGGCGAGCCCGTTTTCGCAGGTGGAGCGTCTCACGACCAATCTTAAGTAACGTATGGAAGGAAAACCGTTGGTAACCTTCCACAAGTCCCATGGTAATCTCGCGAATCAAGCCTCCCTGGCGAGATCGGCGCCGCGATCGGGCAAGCGAAATTGGCCGGCGATCAAGCCTTCGAGTGGCGAGTGACCCTAAAGCAGAGCTGAACTTCTATGGAGGCACAACGTGAAACACACTCAATGTTTCCTTGGGATTACCCTGCTGATTGCGCCTGCATTGCTTGTGGCGCAGCTCCCTCCCGCATCATCGAGACTGGTGGCTGAGGAGTTCAGTTCCGGCGAAGGGTTCACGCTGACTCCGCCGTCGGTCCAAAGTCCGACTCTGCGCCCCGCACCGTTCTCGCGGGTTGCCCTCGGCGTTGCCGCTTCACCGTTTGGACCGGGGTTGCAGGTCACTTCGTTCGTATCGAGCCACCTGAACCTGCGCGCGGCAGGCAATGCATTTTTTTACTCAACAAACTTCGCGACCAATGGATTTAATGCCACTGCCAAACTGAATATGGCTTCGGCCGGAGTTTCAGCCGATATCTATCCGTTCCGTGCCGGCTTCCGCATCAGCCCCGGAGTGCTGGTGATGAACAACAATAGGATCAGCGCATTTTCGCCTGTTGCAGGCGGTGCAAGTTTCACCCTGAACGGCAACACCTACTACTCCGCCAATGCGAATTCGACAACGGGCGCTGTTCCACTGAGCGCCAACGCGGCGCTTGGCCTGAATACCAACAAGCCCGCGTTCACTCTTACCACCGGCTGGGGCAACACGATCCCGCGCAAGGGCGGCCACTTGTCGTTTCCATTTGAAGTCGGAGCCGCGTTTATCGGATCCCCTTCGCTGACTGCGAACATGAACGGCTGGGCCTGCAGTGACCAGGCGCAGACCGACTGCACCGACGTGGCCAGCATCTCGAATCCCCTGGCAGCGCAGATTCAAGGCGATCTGCCCGCAGCAGATCGCCAAATGGAAGAATCAGTCTTAATCCGCTGAAGACCTACCCGATCGTCTCCGTCGGCGTGGCCTACAGTTTTGACGCGCGCGGCGCGAGAGTTAGATAAATTGAAACCTCTCTATAACAACGAAGGGCTGCACGCAAAGTGCGGCCCTTTCGTGATTTGTGCATCACAATTCAAGCCGGGCGCAAATACTGGCTCAGCCCAGCAAGCATCTCGAACCATTTCCGGCGCGGCCTTCAATGCCGCATCGATCTGCGACTGGTCTTTTCCGCCGGCTTCGGCAATCTCCGGCTTGCCGCCACCGGAGCCGCCGACAAGCTTCGCCACTGCGCCCACCAGTTTGCCGGCCTGAATGCGCTTGGTCAGTCCCGGCGTAACACCGGCAATGAGCGCGACTTTGCCCTCGGGCTGCGCAGAGGCCAGCACCACCACGCCTTCGCCAAGTTTCTGCTTCAGGTTGTCAACGAGCGTGCGCAACTGCCCGCGCTCCAGCGCGTCGGCGCGCAGCGTCACCAACCGCACGCCTTTGACATCGACTGCGAGGCTGAGAGCTTCATCCAGCGCGCCGGCGGCGGACTTCATGCGCGCATCTTCCAGTTCGCGGCGAAGGCGCTTCATCTCGTCTTCCTGCGCGGCGAGCTTGGCGCGGAGCGATTCCGAGAGGTTGCCGTCGGCTGAAGGTGCGCAACCTGCGCGGCAAACTGCGCCACCGCAAAATCGCGGCGGAACGTGTCGAGCGAGCCCAGCCCGCTGATGGCCTCGATGCGGCGCACGCCCGAGGAGACGGAACTCTCGCCCGTCAGCTTCATCAGGCCGATTTCGCCCGTGGCCGCGGTGTGCGTGCCGCCGCATAGCTCGGTCGAGAAGCCGTCGGAGAGCTTGACCACGCGCACCTTGTCGCCGTACTTTTCGCCGAACAGCGCCATGGCGTGGTACTCATTCACGGCCACATCGATCGGCACGTCTTCCAGCGTCTCGACCTTGGCGTTGGCCAGCACTTCGCGGTTGACGATGGACTCGATCTCTTCCAGCTCCTCGTCGGCCACCTGCGCGAAGTGAGAAAAATCGAAGCGCAGCCGCGTGGGATCGACCAGCGAGCCGGCCTGCTTCACGTGCGTGCCTAATACCTGGCGCAGCGCCGCGTGCAGCAGGTGTGTGCCGGTGTGATTGCGGCGGATGGAATCGCGTCGCGCGCCATCGACGACGGTATTGACGTGATCGCCGACGGCCAGCGGCTGCTTGAGCACGGCCTTGTGCGCGCGGACACCCTGCACGGGAAGAACGCAGCCGGTGATTTCCGCAACGGTGGTGTTGCCATCGGGGGAGAGGAACCACGCCGGTGTCGCCGACCTGGCCGCCGGAGTCGCCGTAGAAGCTGGTGTGATCGAGCACAATGTCGACCACATCGCCAGCAGCGGCGGCGGGAACGCCCACGCCATCTTTCACGATGGCCAGCACTTCGGCATTGTTGGCGGTGAGCTGCTTGTAGCCGAGAAACTCCGTTTTCTTGAGGTCTCGAAATGCGGGGCTGGCGGATTTCTGGCTGCCGCCTTTCCAACTGGCGCGGGCGCGGGCTTGCTCTTCGGCGCGGGCACGCTCGAACCCTTCCATGTCGAAGGCAATGCCGGCGTCGCGTGCCGCATCGACCATGAAGTCCAGCGGCAGGCCAAAGGTCTCGTAGAGGTGGAATGCCTTGTCGCCTGTGAAATCGCCTTTCAACTCTTCGTTCAGGCGAGTCACGCCGACCTTCAGCACCCGATCAAACTGTTTCTCTTCTGCTTCCACAACTTTGGCCACGCGGTCGGCTGAATCCTTTAACTCCGGGTAGGCGCCCTCCATCAGATCGCGCACGGCGTAGACCATGTCGTAGAGAAATGGCTGCTCCTGGCCCAGCAAGCGCCCATGACGAATGCCGCGGCGCAGAATCTTGCGCAGCACGTAGCCGCGGCCTTCATTCGAAGGCACCACGCCATCGTTGATGAGGAACGTCGCCGCGCGTGCATGGTCGGAGATGATGCGCAGGCTGGCGTTGCCCACCAACTCCGCCAGCGATTTCCCTGCATACGGAATGTTGGTCAGTTCCGCAGCGCGCTCGATCAGCGGCGTAAACAAATCCGTCTCAAAGTTGCTGACCTTGTTTTGCAGCACGGCGGCCACGCGCTCGAGACCCATGCCCGTATCAATCGATGGCTTGGGCAGCGGCGCGAGCTTGTAGCTGTCGCCTTCGTCGCCGGGTCCACAACCGCGGAGCGGTCGAACTGCATGAAGACAAGGTTCCAGATCTCGACGTAGCGGGCATCGTCTTTCCCGAACGGCGAGATCGACACCAGGCGTCTCGGCAGCCTCAATGCCCATGTCGTAGAAAATCTCAGAGCACGGACCGCAGGGCCCGGTCTCGCCCATCTGCCAGAAATTGTCCTTCAGGCCGTATTGGAAGATGCGCTCTTTGGGCACGCCGGCTTCAATCCAGTAGCCCTCGGCTTCGTCGTCGCGCGGCACGCCGTCGGCGCCTTCAAAAATCGTGACGTACAGCCGGTCTTTCGGAATGCCGAACCACTCTTCGCTGGTGACAAGCTCCCAGGCAAAGTTGATGGCATCGCGCTTGAAGTAGTCGCCGAAGCTGAAGTTGCCCAGCATCTCAAAGAAGGTGTGATGGCGCCGCGTAAAGCCCACATTTTCAAGGTCGTTGTGCTTGCCGCCGGCGCGTACGCACTTCTGCGAAGTGGTGGCGCGCGAGTAGTCGCGCTTCTCCGCGCCGAGAAAAAGGTCTTTGAACTGGTTCATGCCCGCGTTGGTAAACAGCAGCGTGGGGTCGTTGGCAGGCACCAGCGAAGAGGAGTGCACCCGGCGGTGCCCCTTCGACTCAAAAAAGCGCAGAAACAGCTCGCGTATCTCGTTTCCAGATCGAACTTGCATGGCTTAACCAGTGTAATTGGAGCAGTGCTGGCGGCGCATCCCGCACGCTTCCAACTCGAGGACCCGAGCGGGTGACCGCTTCAATGCCTAAGAGCAGCCAATTCCTGCCCCTCGCCCGTAACCCGAAGGCCGGTTCCGCATCTTATGGAGGAGGAACAGGAGGGCTCCGTGGACAAATTGGCGATATTGGCGCTGCTTGAGGCAAAGCCGGGAAAAGAGAGCGAGGTCGAGGCGTTTTTGAAGTCGGCTCAACCGCTGGCAGTGAGTGAGACCGGCACATCGACCTGGTACGCCGTCAAGCTGGGCCGGTCGAAGTTCGGCATCTTCGACACGTTCAAGGATGAAGAAGGCAGAAAGGCCCATCTGACCGGCGCGATTGCCAAGGCGCTCTTTGCCAAGGCCGAGGACCTGTTCGCGGTTCCGCCCCGGGTGGAGATGCTGGAGATCCTCGCGGCGAAGGCTCCGGCTGACTGAAACAGCGCCGCCGAAAAACTCAAAAAACTACTCGCGCCTTCCTGAAGACTTTGCTCCGGCGCTCGTTCCGGCGTCAAAGTGAATACAGGGGGAGTGCATGGCTGTGCGCGCGCGAAGGCCGATTCGGCTTCTTCTCATCTCTTTTCTGCTCGGCAGCATATTCACAGCCAGGGTTGACGGAGTAGGTCAGCCATGGCAACCGGCGGAGGGAATTGCCGCCTCGCGTCAGCTTTCGTTGGGCGTAGCAACTCTGCAGATCGACTTCGCAAACGGGCCGCTCGACCTGCCCGTGGACGCCGTGTTGCAGCACATCCAGGCTGCCGCCTCGGCGGTGACGGCCTACTATGGACGGCTTCCCGTAGCGAGGGCGCGCATTCTGGTGGTGCCAACAGATCAGACGCGCGGCGAAATCCAAGGCACAACTTGGCCGGGGCGGGATGGCTTTGAGGCCTTCACGCGTTTGCGCATTGGGCAGCACTTCACGGCGGAGGAGTTGACTGAAGACTGGGTGACGACGCACGAAATGGTTCATTGGGCGTTCCCCAGCATGCCCGACGATCAGCATTGGATTGAAGAGGGCCTGGCAACCTACGTTGAACCCATTGCGCGGGTGATGACCGGCGAGTTGCAGGCGCGGCAGGTCTGGGCGGATATGGTGCATGGCATGCCGCACGGTGAACCGGCAGCCGGTGATGAGGGAATGGATCGAACGCATACATGGGGACGCACGTACTGGGGCGGCGCGCTGTTCTGCCTTGTTGCCGATGTTGAGATTCGACGCGCGACCGGCAATCGCAAGGGGCTGCGAGATGCTCTGCGCGCGATTGTCGAACAGGGCGGCACGATTAACCATGACTGGAGCCTGGATCAGGCGCTGGCCATCGGCGATCGCGCCACGGGGACGCAAGTACTGACAAGCATGTATGCGAAGTGGAAGGACGCGCCGGTCACCGTCGACCTGCCAAAGCTGTGGGCGGAGCTGGGCGTTCATTCGGTGGGCAGTGAGGGTGGAATCGAATTTCTTCCGAATGCGCCGCTGGCCGCTGTGCGAGAGGCTATCGCGGGCGATGCGCCCGCTTCGCATGTGACCGGCGGAGCGCGCCAGCCCTAGCAGCCTGTGGTGAAAATCAAGATCGCCGAAAAGCCGTCCCTCAGCGGCTAAAGCCACGTTGATTCCTGAAGCGTAACGGCACGACTAAAGTCGTGCCCTTTCAAAGCATCTTCAAAGCGTTCTACTGCGGAAAGAGGACCAATCTCGGAATTGATCCAGTCCCAGCTTTTGCAGGGGCTGAAGCCCGACGATGGTTTGATTGGCTTTATTGGCCCGACTGAAGTCGTGCCCTTATTACAGAGCCTTCCAGAGTTGATCCCTATGAGTTTTTCCGCAGCCGGTAAAGACGCGCCTTTTGAAAATCCGACTTCCACCTCGGGCTGTCAAAGTGCACGGGAATCATTCTGCTTGCGGGTCGTCGGCGAGGTTTTCCAGCGCGGCAAGGGCTTCGTCGGGGACGTCCCACTGGCGCAGGATTTTGTAAATCACGCCGGTGGAGAAGCCTGCGGCGACCAGGCGGCGCATCACGCGCGCTGTGTCCTTTTCGTTCGCGGGCTTTCGGATGCGCTTGCGTTCCAGGTGCGCGCGCGCCAGGGCCTCTTCGCTGGTGCCTGCATAGCGGGCTTCGAGCGTATCGGTGATGAGTTTCGCGTTCACGCCCTTCTGCTGGAGGTTCTGGCGGACGCGGCGCTGGCCCAGCTTCTCGTTCTGCTGGCGCAGGCGCGCGTAGGTCTCCGCGAATGACTGATCGTCAAGATACCGCTTTTCTTTGAGTCGTCCGATGACGGCGGCGATGATGGCCTCGCCGCGTTCGCCGGGCTCGACGCGGGTCTGCATGGAGCGGCGCAGTTCCGCCTCAGTGCGCATGGCACGGGCCAGCGAGCGGACGCCGTACTCGTAGAGGCCGGCTTCGTTGAGGAAGGCCTTGGGCTTGCCGGATTTGGATTTGAAGGGCAGTTTTAGCTCCTGGCTTCGAGCTTCTGGCCTCTAGCTTCTAGCTTCTAGCTATTCTCACTGAAACATATGCAGATTCGTTGAAACTCGCGTCGAGATTTGCGGTTTCCCACCCTTGCCACAAAAACAAAGACGTGGCAAGGATGGGGCACCCCGGCAGGCGGCATTGAAACCCAATTGTTTGATAAGGTTACCGACCTCTAAAGATCGAAAGGTCGAATTCATGCCGAAATGATCTGCAAGGTTTTTGTGGAAAACAAGAATAAACAAGGGGGGGTGGGTTGCATTCTTCCACCCCTAAAGGTTCACAGTTTCACAGTCACACAGCGAAATAATCTGCAAGGTTTTTGTGGAAAACAAAAATAAACAAGGGGGGGTGGGTTGCATTCTTCCACCCCTAAAGGTTCACAGTTTCACAGTCACACAGCGAAATAATCTGCAAGGTTTTTGTGGAAAACAAAAATAAACAAGGGGGGGTAGGGGGGTGCCCCTATCCCCGCCGGGAGTGAATTCGGATGCACATTTCAAGTGTGCGCCGATGGGCGGAATAATCTGCAAATTGAGGAACGTTTTTTATTGCACACTGCCTGGCTTCGTCCATTGATCCACCCAGTCGTTTACCGTCTTGTACCAGAGCTGCGAATTCTGCGGCTTGAGCACCCAGTGGCCTTCGTCAGGGAAATACAGCATCTTGCTGGGAACGCCGAGCAGTTGCAGCGTATCGAAAAGCTGGTAGCCCTCGCTGACGTCGAGCCGGTAATCGAGCTGGCCGTGAATGACGAGCGTGGGCGTCTTGAAGTTTTTTGCAAAGAGCGACGGCGACCACTTGCGGAATGGATTTTCGCTGTCGGGCTTGCCGTAGTAGTCCCACGGATGGCCCTTGAACTCCCAGATGTTGAACCAGTCTTCTTCTGTGCTGCCAAAGGCTGACTCGGCGTTAAACATGCCGTCGTGGCTCACGATGCACTTGAAGCGGTTGGTGTGGCCAAGGACCCAGTTGGCCATGTAGCCGCCATAGCTGGCGCCGAGGGCGCACTCGCGGGACTTGTCGATGAAGGGGTAATGCTGTTCGGCGTAGTCGAGGCCGGTCATGAGGTCGGTGAAAGGCTTGCCGCCCCAGTCGCCGTTGACGCCGTCGACGATGGCCTGCCCATAGCCCGTTGACCCGCGCGGATTGATCATGACGACGACGTAGCCGTTAGCGGCAAAGAGTTCGGCGTTCCAGCGATAGCTCCAGTCGTCGCCCCATGCGCCTTGCGGGCCGCCGTGGATGAGGAATTTGAGCGGATATTTTTTCGCGGGGTCGAAGCCGGGAGGGCGAATGAGGAAGCCCTGCAAGCTTGGTGCCGTCAGTGGCGGTAAACCAGAAGGATTCCATCTTCGGGAGGTCGAGTTGGGCGAGGAGGGCGTCGTTGAGGTGGGTGAGTTGTTCTTGTTTCAGAATTTGATTGTTTGCAGAAAGCTCCACGGGGTGGTTGTTCTCGTCTATCACCTGGACATCGAAAAGAGTGTGACCAACCCAATGCGATTCAAGGTGAACGACCTCGCCCGGGATTGAACGGTCATCTTACTCGCAATCAGTGAATTCCCGCATCCGGCGAGCGGATGGAGATCGCTAAATTCGCCCGTCATCCGTTAGGAATGCGGGGATCGTGATTGGCTTTCCATCGGCAGACATTCAATGAGTAAATTGGAGCTTCCCCCTGTCCCCAGAGACAAAATAGATGAACTCGCGAGGCAGGCGGTCCCCAAGCAAACTCATCCACCCAGTTGTCGAATTTCGGCAGCAGATCTCTGATCGTCTTCGCCGCCCGGTCGTAAACCACCAGCCGGAACTTGTCGCTCTCATAGCCGGCCCGCGCCTTGCGAGCGCCATGCCAGGTACTTGCCGTCGGGCGAGTAGGCGGGATTGAAGTTGCCTCCGGCCGAGGTGCTGACCTGCACGGGCTTGGCTTCAGAATTGGTCAGGTCGAGGGTGAAGATCTTTGCGCTGACGCTGATGGCTTGCACCGGGTCAATGTTGTTGGTGTAGGCCAACTCTTTCGAGTCCGGCGAAAAGGCGCAACCGCAACCGCCGCCGCCCAGCGAGAAGGGCGGCACATCATGCGGGTCGTTGGGGTTCAGGTCGCGTATTCCGCCACTCTCAACCGAAAGGTCAAAGAGGTGGGACCTCTTGTCGCCGGTGAAGTGGTCCCAGTGGCGATAGAGGAGATGGGTAAAGATGCGCGCCTTCACTTTGCTGTCGGCAAGAGCCTTGTCGCGATCTGCGTTGCATTGATTGCCAGTGGCAAAATCGGCGACGGTGATGGCCGGGCAGTCGGGATAGACGGACGAGGTGAAGACGATGGATTGGGAGTCGGGCGACCAGCTTGCGTTGTCGGCGCCGCCCGCGATCGACGTGAAGCGTCGGGGATTGGCTGTGGCGCCGGTGGCGGAGTCAAAGTCGGCCAGCCATATCTGCCTGCCATTCTCTCGACCAGAAAGGAAGAGCACGGAGTGCCCGTCGGGGGCGAACTGGAGGCCGTCGTCGCCGGGCTGGCCGACTGCCAGCTTCTGCGGCTCGCCGCCTGCAATTGGCTGGATCCACAACTCCGTTGTCTTGGTGTTCTGGACGAGATCCACGGTTGTGACGGTGTACGCCAGCCACTTGCCGTCGGGCGAAACGGCGGTTGCGCCGAGGCGCTTCATGTGCATCATGTCCTCGAAGGTCATGGGGCGCTTTGGCGGGCTGGGCTGAGCGGAAAGGACTGGAGCGGCGACGAACGACGAATGCAAAAGAAAGGAGGAGGTTAGGTTTGCGCATGATTGTCCCGACGCGCGGAGGTTGCAGATTCCCACCCGGCGCGAAGGAGAAGTTTACAACGTCGGGGTCATTTGCGATGTGAGGCGAGGCCGTGAGAGCCGGCGTTCTATCTTCAAAGGAATCTCTGCATGATCCGCATTTTCGATCGGCGAAGATTTGCAGCGGCTAAAGCCATATTCATCCTGAAGGCTTTATTGGCCCGACTGAAGTCGTGCCCTTGTTACGGTGCCATCGAGAATTGATCCCAGCGAGTTTTTCCGCAGGCCTGTGAAGTCGCGCCCTTTTACGAAGCCACTTGTGCATAGGTTCCCGAAATCACGCGGCCTGGAGTTCGAGGACGATGGCGGCGCCGCGAGGCTCATAGTTGATGGCGGAGATGCGGCCGTTGTTTTCGCGCAGGATGGTGGCGCAGAGGCTGAGGCCCAGTCCGGCGGTCTCTCCCGCGGCCTGCGCGGGGACGAAGGGATCAAAGGCGCGCGCAGGATGAAGGAAGCCGGGGCCGGTGTGGGCGATCACGATCTTGACGCAATCGCTCTCGGCAGTGGCCTCGATGCGGACGGATTTTTCGCCGGGGGCGTCGAGGTTTTCGACCGCCTCGATGGCAAACTGCAGGCAGTAGAGCACGGCCTGGCGCACCTGCTGCGCGTTGCCCAGGGCGCGGGGCAGCGCGGGGGCAATGTGGAGCCGGAAATCGATGGCGCGGTGCAGAAACTCGGAACGGTGGAGTTGCTCCATGTCGTTGAGCAACTCGGTGACGGAGATGGCCGCGAAGTGGTCGCTCTTGGAGCGCGACATACGGGAGAGGCTTTCAAGCGTGGAGCGCATGTTGCGCGCTTCGGTCAGGATGGCCTCGACGCCTTTGCGCTCCTGCGGATTCATCGCATCCGTGGCTTCAAGCAGGGAGGCGTAGCCGAGGATGACCGTGAGCGGGTTATTCAACTGGCGGGTGACGTTGCTGGCCAGCTGCCCAAGTCCGGCAAACTTCTCGGCATCGATGAGCTTTTCGAGCATCATGGTCTGGCTGCGAGCGGCCTGGATGCGGGCTGCAAGCACTTCCACGGGGAGCAGGTCTTCGGCATGAAGTGGGATCTTCGGGATCGCGCAGGTCAGAGAGCAGAAGCGCGCCGTCGGTTCCCGCGCGGCCATACCAGTGGGGTGGCCACCACTTCGGTAAGGTGCAGGCGCGCGAGATCGTCGCCCGGCAGCAGCCACGGCTCAAGGTTGAGGTTGAAGGATTGGCTGTGTTCCGCAGCGGGCTGCACCGAGCCCTGGGCGAGGAACCCGGCGGAGGGGATGCGCGTGGTCAGTGCTTCCAGAGCATTCACGGGGGCATCGTCGATGCCGGCTGCGCCCGCCAGGCGGTATTGCCCTGAGCTTTGCAACAGGATGAGCGCGGCCTGGGAAAAGCGGCTGTTGGCCACGACGGTCTGGCAGATGAGGTTTGCCTGGCGGTCAAAGTCCTCGACACGGCGGCGGGAGAGAACAACACGGGAGTAGGCCTCGAGTTCTTTGCGCGCGCGGTGTTCGCGGTCCTGCGCAGTCTGCTTGAGGGCCAGCTGATCTTCCAGCACGAGGAGGATCATTCCGACGGCTGCAACCACCTTTCCCAAGGAGACGGAGCGCAGCAGGTAAAGATGGATTGCAGGGCTTGAGGTGACGGCGGGCAGGCGCAACCCGATGGTGCACGACCATGCCAGGAATCCCAGGGCGCTGAGGAGAGTTCCGGGAGAGATGCGCCGGAAGACAAAGAAGACGAGCAGCGCAGTAGTAAAGTGAAGGGCGCACTCGACAAAGACCAGAGGCCAGAGCCCTCTGACCTCGACGCAGATCCACAGGCTGGCGCCACCCATCCCGACGCAGAGTGCGAGTCCCAGCCAGGTGGGCATGCTTCCCTTGGCGAATGCCCAGAAGCAGCCCACAAACAGACGAGAGGGCGCCGAGGGCGGGAAAGGCGAAGAACGCCAGGCTGCCGGGCATTTCACCGTGGTAGACGCCGAAGAGCAGAATTGCGTACGCGATAAGGGGAATGCTGAAGGGAATGACGTATAGAACGCGCACCTTGCCGAGGCGAAAGGTGAGCGGCGACAAGGATGCCAGGAAGAGTGCCGAACTGAACAGCATGCAGCACAGCCCGCCCGCTGTCAGCCAGGGGTGGGCATCCGCGTTGGTAAAGTCTCCGAGCCCGAGACCGTAGCAATTGCACGATGCGCAGCAGGGTGAAAAGGAACCCGAGAAACCACAGCAGCGTCCGCACATCGCGTGAACGCAGGTACAGCTGCGCGAACGCCGGCAGCAGAAGCGCCGTGATGATGATCGCGGGAAGCTGGTAGCTGTCGGGCATTCGTGCCAGGGTCTCCTTGGACCTTCCGCCGAAAGTGCTTGCGATCAACCGCTGGATCGCAGCCGTTGCTTAAAGTGTCCAGGAACCAGGTACATTCACTTTAACCCGCATGTAGCTGCTTGGTAATTCAACTGCTGTGTTTGTTTTCCAGGCTCTGGAGAACCCGGAGCCGCTGCGCGCGCCATTGGACGCACTTCGGCCCGGGAAGTTATAACCCTTTATTTTCAAACCACCCGCCTCGCGTGTACATGCGTCTAACGTTGTAGAAGGGCGCGAAAGAAGGACTTGCGGGCATTGGCAGTGCAAACCGGTATATTGGCAGGAAGGTTGAGGCAGACCTTTGGGGGAGATTTGAAGGTGCGTGGACGGACTGTGGATTGTCGGTTCTGGGAACTGTGGCTTTGACCCTTGCAGCTGCGGCGCAGGGCAAGGACAGCTTTACGCCGATGGCGCTGGACGCCGGGTTTGGCCCCATGGACATCTCGACGCCATCCACGCCCCCGGACCAGATCATCACCAAATTTGCAGCCAAGGAGAGCGAGTTTCAGGAGGCTCTGAACCACTACACCTACCGGCGCGTCGCCCGGGTGCAGACCCTGGATGACGACAACAAGGTGGACGGGGAGTGGTACGAGGTGGACGACGTGATCTTCGACCCCTCAGGGCCGCCGCACGGAAAAAGTGGTGTATGCGCCGGAAAGCACTCTGCAGCGGGTGATGATGTCGCCGTCCGACCTGCAGGACATTCAGCACGGATACCCGTTTGTTCTCACGACGGAGCGAAGTGGGCGAGTACGACATCAAGTATGTGGGCCGGCAAAAGGTGGACGAGGTGGATTGCTATGTCTTTGACGTGACCCCCAAGACAGATTGAAAAGGGCAAGCGCTACCTGAGCGGGCGCATCTGGGTGGACGCGACCGACCTGCAGATTGTGGTGGTGGATGGGCGCATGGTGCCGGACGACACCAAGCGCGGGCAGGAAGACCTGCACCCGCCGTTCATGACCTGGCGGCAGCAGGTTGACGGCAAATATTGGTTTCCCGTTTACACCAAGGGTGAGGGGGTTCTGCACTTTGCCGGCGGCAACGGCTACATGGCGCAGGACGTGCACATTCGCGACATTATCAAGTACACCGACTACAAGCGGTTTGGCTCGACCTCAAAGATTATTTACGAGGGGCAGGATATTACTCCGCCACAGACGCAGCCTGGCCAGCCACAGACGCAGCCGGCCAAGCCGCAGAATTAGGTTGTGTGCCGGGACCCTAGCACTAGAAACGCAGGGACAGGCAGCTGAGGCCACCATCCATCTTTTGGAACTCGGACATATCGAGGATCAGGGGATCAAATCCGCGGGCGCGGAGCGCGGCTGTAAGAAGAGGATAGCCCGCAGCCACCAGCACGCGGCCATTCACTCGTACACAGTTGGCAGCATAACTCTCTTCGGGTGCGACGCGGATCAGGTTGAATTCGCGGAACGCCTCGCTGGCCGCCATCTCTTCCATCACCACCAAAGTGTTGTCGCCGATGTACGAGATTCCACTCTTCAGATGGAGGATGCTGGTCATTGCACGTACATCGACGGTTGAAGAGGTGTAGCCGAAGTTGGCGAGATGAGCGGCCAGTTGCCGCGCGCCTTCTTCGTTGGTGCGGTGCGAGAGGCCGATGAAGAAATGCTCTCCCGCCTCGCAGATATCGCCGCCGTCGACCGTGCCGGGGCCTTGAATGGCGAGCGAGGCCGGAAAGAATCGGGCGATCGCCGGGCGAATCGCGTCCACTTCACCTTCGCGGCTGTGGGCGCCGGGACGGGTAAGAATGGCGCCTCGCTGAGTGAGAATGGCGGTGTCTTCGACGAAGGTCGAGTCGGGGAAGCGAAGATCGGCGTCGAGGATCGTTACATCAAGGCCGCACTCCTTGAGTGCATCGCAATAGTGCGCGTGCTGAGTCAACACCTGTTCGAAATTCGGCACACCGAGGCTGACGGTGGTCAGGCCATCGGCGAAATTGCTTGCCGGGATGCGAACAATGGCGCCCTGGAACAAGAGCGAAGCCTCCGGTTCAGTTGAATTGCGAAACATGCGGCGCACCAGTGCCCATCAACAACATCATTTGTAGTAATGAAACCAGCGGCGGAGAAGGAAGTACTCGTTGATCGGGGCGTCATCCCTTATTGCGGGTGTCTGCGGAGATATCGCGAGGATCTGATTCAGGTTGACTTCGTGGGTGAGGGCAAGCTCATACTGTTCCTTCGCAGTCTTGGCCGGGCCCCATTCCACAAAGTCGGCTGCAGCGGCGGGCGGTATGCGCGCAGCCAGTTCAGCACTTGAAGTGGCGGGAATCGGATTCATGCTGGCGAGGAAGTAAATTCCCTGGTCCTGACTATAGTACTGAAAGGCCCGCACATAGGGGAATGACTGCATCAAGGATTTGGTTGTGGCAACTTTGATGGCAGGATCACTGTTGTCATCGAAAAACCACTCCTGCAGAATGCCACCGTTTCGCAAATGTTTCTTGATGACATCGTAGAACTCCCGTGAATAGAGCAAGCTTGTGCCGGGCGCCTGCGGAGGCGGAGGCGGATCGATCACGATGACATCGTACGTCTGCGATGAACCATCAAGGAAACGGCGCCCGTCATCAGTGACGATTCGCGCGAGGGGTGAACTCAACAACTTCGGAGCGTCGGGGTGGAAATACGAAAACAGCTTGGGCACACTTGGGATCAGATCGACCGCCGTGGTGGGAATGCCCCAAGAGAGCATGGAGCGAAAGCCGGTTCCCATTCCGAAGCAGATAATAAGCCCGTTCTGCGGGGGCCTGGCGAGGAATGCAAGCGGCAGGTGAACCATGAATTTGTTGTCTGGACTCAGGACCGTCATATTGACGCCATTCACCCAGAGTCGCCGGTCGAAGCCTGTTCCCGTTGCGATGACGGTGGCAGCATAGTCTCGACGAACCTCACGCACAGCGTATTTTGTTTCGTAGTCATGACTGACGCTAAAGAGAAGGAACGCGGCAATGGCTGCAACGACGAACCGGAGCCTCGGCTTGCGCATGGACTGGGGCGACGCCGACTCGGTTGGCTTTCGAAGCACCGTGAGTGCGGCGATTGCAAACAAGGGCAGTGACAATGCCAACACGGCTTTACGCTCCCCGAGCCAGGGCAGAAGCCAGAAGCCCGCGACGATGGGACCGATGATCGAGCCCACAATATTGACGGCGTAGGCAGAGCCAGCCCGAGCGGGATTTCCTGACGACCAGGCGTCAACCAGCAACGGGGTGAGATACCCGGCCACGGCGCAGAAGAACGCGATGAAGCTGAGACGCAGGCCGGCGGACTCTGCTCCGCCCACCGGAAAAAGCGGATCCGCAGCAATGACCGGGAGAATGGCAAACAGGGCGAGCAAACTCCAGGCCGAAGCGCTTCCCCCGGCGGGGAGGGAATGGGCCTTGAGGCGATAGTGGTGCGATCCGAGAAGAGTCGCCAACAGGTAGACCACGAGGATTCGTGCGAAGGCGTAGACAAACGGTCCCAGGTAAGGAGTGAACTCGCGGATCCAGACGACCTCCATGCCCATGCTGACCAATCCGGTAGTGAACAGGAGGACGAGAATCGCGTTCGGCGAGAGCCCATAAAGCCGGGGAGCTTTTACTTCGGGATAGGTCGGCTTCTCTATCGACGCGGCCGAAACCGCGTTGGCGCTCATTGCGAAAGCAGACAATGCGAGGACTGCGTTGAAACCACCTGCGACGAAGAGCGTTCCCTGAAAGCCCAGCAACTCGATCAGAACGAAGGCAGAAGTGAGGGTACCAAGCAGTGCGCCAAATACGTTGGCAACGTACAAATAACTGAACGAGCGCTCGGAGGCAGGCCGGGCCGTTTGTCGAATGGCCGCCATCAACAGGGGAAAGGTAGCGCCCATGCACGCGCACCAGGGCAGGATGGTGATGGCAATCCAAACTCCCGCAACCAGGTAGTAACGCCAGCTCTGCCACGCAACGAAGCTTCCCATGTGGAGCAGCATCTGACGTCCGAGTTTCAATTCGAGCGGGACTGCCAGGGACGAGATTCCGACACACAATTCGGCAATGGAATAAAGCCGCAGAATGCGCGGTCCGGTCAAGGTGAGAGCCCGACGGGTGAATGCGCCCGCCCCCCACGAACCCAGGCCGAGGCCGGCCATGAACATCGAGATTACGATGGAGGCGAGGGCCGTGGTGACCCCAAAGCTGGCCATGGCCAAGCGCAGCCAGACGATTTCGTAGACCAGACCGCAAAATCCGGAAATTACGAAAAAGAGGAAGAACCAGCGCAGATCCGATGCCGGGGCATTGCGCTCATGTGCGGTCGGTTCGTCCTGCTTGAGCAAAACGTCCATTACGGTCCTCACGGCTTGCCGGGATTCTCAATTGTCTCCCATTGAGAGCTCGCGGGCGACAGCGAAGGCGGCCCTGGCGCACTAAAGGAACCTGAAGCCAAACTGACTTCGACAAGCCGGATTGAAGCGAATCCTAATAGAAGAGGTATTTGCGCCAGCGGTCGTCGCCGCGGCCCAGCATGCGCATGATCTGGCGGCTGGTGTGGAGCGAGAACGGACGCGGGTCGCGCTGAAGGATCATGTCGTCGATCTCGCTGAGCATGCGGTTGCCCTTGCGGCGGTTGCAGGCGTGGCAGCAGGCGACAAGATTTTCCCACGTGGAGTTGCCGCCGCGAGAGCGCGGAATCACGTGGTCCAGCGTGAGTTCGCTGGAGGGCAGCACGACGCCGCAATACTGGCAGGCGTTGCGGTCGCGCAGCAGGATGTTTTTGCGCGAGAGGGCGCGCGTCTGGTGGGGGATGCGGCGGTATTCCAGCAGCCGGATGACCGAGGGCATGGCGATGCGGCTGCGCTGGGCGTGGAGGGTGAGGCCGTGCTCCTCCTCGGTGCGCGCAATGCCCTTGAGCACCAGCACGAGGGCGCGCCGCGCGCCGCAGATGTTGATGGGCTCATAGGAGGCGTTGAGCACCAGCACCGGCAGCTGCAGGATGTGGCTGGGCTGGACGCTGTGCTGACCGACCGCATGCTCACTGGCCAGTGCAGCGGCCCTGGCGATGGACTTTTGCTTGCGTGCATGAATCATTGCTTTTCCCAGCGACATCCTTTTTCCCCTCGTCAAAAAGATGGTTGGTTCGGTGATGAGTGCATGCTTTCGTCGTTGCAGTTGATTGAGAGCGGGCTCCCGGGCTTGATGCGCACGGTGGATGCATCGTCGTATCGATGCCAAGCGAAGACGCGGTGGCTGGATTGGACTCATGCGGCGCGCCCTGGCCAGCGTGGCAACCCAGACGGATTCCGCACCGGCTCGATTCAGAGCGCGTGCGGCGGCGCGGGCAGTCGCGCCGGTGGTCAGAATGTCATCGACAACAAGAATGTGCTTGCCGGCGACGGCAGCGGGATCGGAAACCTCGAATGCGCCGCGCACATTGAGGCGGCGCTGGCGCGGCGTGAGGCCAGCCTGGCTCTCGGTGGCGCGCAGGCGCATCAAGGTGCTGGGCGCGAGACGTGAGCTTCCATTCCGGGTGGGCTCCGGCGCAGAGATTCAAGCGCCTCGACGGCCAGCAGCCGCGCCTGGTTGAAGCCGCGATCTGCACGTTTTGCGCGGTGCAGAGGAACGGGGACAACGAGCATCTCAAGCGGCGCCTCGGCCGCCAGCTGGGCAATAGCGTGCGCAAGCAGCCCGCCCAGCCTGCGCGCGGCTGGGCGCAAGGCATCGTATTTCAGCGCGTGGATGGCGTCCCTCATGCGGCCCTGATACGGCCCATACGCGACGGCGCGCATGAATGGAGGCGGCGCCAGGCGGCAGGTCCGGCACAAAGCCCGAGCTGGTCTTGTTGGGAAGCGGGGAAATCCAGTGAGTCGCCGCAGCGCGCACAAAGGGAGCCGTCCTGGAAAGGGATCTCAGCCCAGCAGGCGTCACAGATTGGCACGAGAGAGAGATGCGGCAGTGGGGAGCCGCAAAGGGTGCAGGAGGCAGGAAGGAGGGTACAACCCAAGGCATCCATGGGACTTCGGAGCACACGGGCAACCGCGCGCCATCGGGAAGTCTCCGATGGTGGAACGTCGAGCGTCAGTGAACCGGAGTCCCTGCGGAAGACGCACCTCACTTGGGGCGCAATAAAAGCCGCCTTGGCGACCAGTATACGCAGAGAAATGCCCGGATACCAGCGAGTGGAATGAATCGACGCACATTGAAGAATGCAAAAGGCAGTCGCCACGACGACACCGCAGGCAGAACACTAACGGCGCCAATGGGATACACACAGGGCTGCTGAAAGGTTGAGAAGGAGATTCGCGACATGTTGTTCAGTGTCTGCGCCACTCTCTGCTCTTTGAAGATCGGCAACTTAAGAATTAACGACCCGTTCTGCCGCCGACAAAGGTGAGCATTCCGCCTGCCGCGATGCAGGCAACTCCGAGAAGGGGTGGAAGCAGAATTGTGTGATGTTCCGTCTTGGTGATTTGAAGCGGGCCCATATCCACCTCGCGCTTGTGGCTCGTGTAGCGGATTCCTCCATAGATAAGCGCAACAAGGCCGACAATCATGATGACGATACCGAGTGGTTTCATTGTTGAATCCTCGCGATCAGAGTGGCGCGGGCAAACCCGGCGCCCGCAGGGTAATTTCTGCTTGTCAAAAATGTCTTCTTCAAATGGGGGTGTGATTCTCTTTTCCATTGAACGGAGACTGAAGGATGGCCAGGATTTCATTCGCATCGAGCGCGTACATCCAGCACACGTTCAATCGCGCAACGCAAAGATGTCCTTTGCCATCCTCCGAGTTATTTACCTGAAGCCACGAAGTCTAGCGATGGCTAGGCGCGGTCCGCTCCCTTTCCGCTTTCTCCTTTTCGAGCTTCTCCCGCCTCTCGCGTTCCAGCTTTTCGCGTTCCTGTTGAGCCTGGTCCGTGGCGTCGCGCGCTGTATCCTTCACATTGCCCCAGGCCTTTTCGGCCTTGCCTTTCACCTGTTGGGCCGCACCTTTCACCTGTGCACTGGTGTCGCCTGTCCACTCGCCGACTTGACGCTTGGCTCGTCCCGCAGCATCGTCGATTGCGCCTTTCACTTTATCTTTGTCCATGAGTCCACCTCCGTGGATGCTTGTTGAAGCCTGATTTGGCGCCTATTCGCCCTTGCGATGCTTTCAAGACAGCCGATTCAGCGCGAACCGGCGATGGCGTGCCGTCACACAACCGGCCTGCGTCCTGAGATCAATTGAATCAAGAGCACTACAACCGCGATCACGAGCAGTATGTGAATGAACCCGCCCAGCGTGTAGGAACTCACGACCCCCAACAACCACAGGACTAAGAGGATTACAAAAATTGTCCAGAGCATTTTCTGCCTCCTACGATCTGCACGACTGTGTCGACATCAGTAGGCTTTGACGCCGGGGGATGGATTGAGGTTGTTCGCGGAGAAAATTTGCTGAAGCCTCAATGAGGATGCGTAAATTGCCGGAATATACAGCTAACCAAAGACTGCGGATTCGCAACTAAGCAATGGTCACAAAGCTTTATCGGGTATTTGAAATTGAAAGAACCTGCTGCACAATGCGGTAGTTTCCGACACATATCGATCTCGCGGAAATCAATTGAAAAACCGCGTATGTGCTCTGTTGTTCATGGAGGAAAACATGCTGCTGATTATTCTTTTGATTGTGCTGATTTTTGGGTTTGGGTATGGCGGGTACCGGATAGGACCGGGGTACGGTTATTACGGCGGCGGTGGCGTGAGCCTGGTTCTCACCATCGTTCTCATTCTTCTGCTGCTCAGAGTGATTTGACTGATCACATTCAGACCGGACACCCAAGACTGGACATCCAGGAACAGAGCGACTCATGGACGGAAGAGTGCGACTTTGCGCGCTTTCAACACTTGAGCGGACTGATCACTCGATTGGACTTGTCTGCGCGCGCCTCATTGCCGAATGCGCGCTGACCGCTTGCAGAGCTAGTCGATCGAATGGGAGTCGCCGGTTTCTATTCGAAACAAATTGAGCGAGGCTGCCGTCGACCTGGCCTTTCTGGCTTGTCTTCGTGCCATCGGTGAAGAACACCAATCGCGCGAAGTGCGCACTTTTTGACAGTGCTTCTAAAAAACGCCGGCCAGGAAAACCTCTGCGGTATGCTCCTTGTTGATCTTCACTCCGCACTCCGCCAGCAGGGCCGGGGAGAGTGTGAGAACCGGGCAGTGCGAGTGGGCCAGTACCTTGTAGACCACGCCCTGCCGGGTGACGGCAGCGAAAGCTGATGCACCCTGCGCGCCCAGAACGATCACGTCGGCCTGCTGTGCTCTCGCCTGGTAGAGGAGCTCTTCAGTGGGATCGCCCGGAACCACGATGGCCTGCACGGTGAGTTTCTCCCTCATTGCCGCGGGAACCAACGAAATCAGGTCGGCCTCAATTTGTTCGATGGTGCGGCCGGCGAGGTACTCGACACGCTCCTGCGGCCGAATGACGTGCTGCAGGACGAGGCGTGCATGGTGCTGCATCGCCATTTCCGCAGCGAAGCGGGCCACTACATAACTTGTCTCAACCAGGCTGACGGCGCAAAGGACGGTTGCGGTGGCATAGTGGCGATACGCGCCATCCACTACATCGGGGCCAACAATAAACACGGGCACGCTGGCAGTGCGGAGCACGGCTTCAGCGACAGACCCGACCAGCAGTTTGCCGATGGGCCCGGGTGAATGGGTTCCCATCACAATGCGATCGATCTCCTGGTCGCGCAGGAAGTGCAGAATCTGATCGGCGGGCAATCCGGGCCGAACGATGACTTCGCACTTGACTCCCGCGGCCCTGACTTTCTCGGCCAGCGGCTCAAGATGTTGGATTTCAGTGTGGGCCGCGGCTGCGTAGTCGTAATAACGGATGCCTGAGGTTTCCGATGCGGCCACGACCATGGTGTCATAGGCGTGGAACAAAATAAGATTCGCGCCAAACTCCCTGGCCTGCGCGACGGCAAAGCCCAGGGTTTTTTCATTTGCGGGAATCTCGGTGGCAAGAAGGATGGTGGAGGGTTTGCTCCACCCTGGCTTCATGATGGTTGCCATGGGAACCTCCTCGACGTGCGTTCGTACTTTGGCAGAACCAGTGATGGCTTACGGTGTCCGGCGGCACAAGTTCGCGTGATTTAAATCACCGCGGCGAGGCGGGCTGACGCAGCTTACAGATCAGCAAAGTCGAGCGTCCTGACAAATTGACGCATGTCCTGGCTATTTGGCTCACTGTTGATGGCGATTGTGCGCCAGTTCCAGATGGATGTCCATAGAGAAGCCGTAAAAATCCCGCACCGCCGAGGATACGTGATATGAATCACAGATTTTGACATGCAGGGCTGGTCTTCTTGGTAGGAATCACGGTGCTCCCCCCACCCCCTTGGGAGTTTTCCGGGCCGGTACGCCGCGATTCTGCTGGAGGCCTCATGGAAGCGATGCACACAATTCCCGCCCGTGGCGGGTTGAACTACGACGAAACTCCTTTCCTTGCAATCTGGGAAGTTACACAGTCCTGCGACCTTGCCTGCAAACATTGCCGTGCGGCGGCGCAGCCGATAGCCCACCCCGACCAGTTGACCAACGCCGAAGGCAAGGCGCTGATCGACCAAATCGCCGAAATGGGTGTGCCCATCTTTGTATTTACCGGTGGCGACCCGCTGAAGCGTGCCGACGTGTATGAGCTGATTAGCTATGCCGCGGAGAAGGGCGTGAAAGTGGCGTTGACGCCGAGTGCCACGCCACTGCTGACCCGAGAAGCAATTTTCAAGTTGAAGGAAGCCGGCCTTGTGCGACTGGGCATCTCGCTCGACGGGTCGACTCCGGAGATTCACGATACTTTCCGCGGCTTGCCCGGCGCATGGGCGCGGACGATTCAGGCCATTGAGTGGGCCAACGAGGCTGGGCTTCCAATTCAGGTGCACACCACAATCAGCCGCCACAATGCGCACGATCTTGATGACTTATGCGCCTTGTTTGAGAAGTTGGCCATCGTAATGTGGAACGTGTTCTTCCTGGTGCCGGTGGGACGAGGACAGTTGGACGACCTGCTCTCTGGCGAAGAATTCGAACAGGTCTTCGGAAAGATATATGAGCTGTCGCACCGGGTGAGCTTCCAGATCAAGACGACCGAGGCCATGCACTACCGTCGTTATCTGTTGCAGCACAATCTGCAGGAGCGGCGGATGGGACATGGACATCCGGGCAGTCTGAAGATGGGGGCAGCGCCGGAGTACCAGGCCGGCGAACCAACCAGCGATGCGCAGACGCGGACGGCCAGCTGGGCTACTCGCCGGGTCAACGACGGCAAAGGGTTCCTCTTCGTTTCTCATGTGGGCAATGTATACCCCAGCGGCTTTTTGCCGATTCACGCCGGCAACATACGCGAGCAGCCACTGAGCGAGATCTATCGCAACGCGCCCATCTTCAAGGCCTTGCGCAACACAAGTATGCTTGAAGGCAAGTGCGGGGCCTGCGAGTACAAAGAGATCTGTGGCGGATCGAGAGCACGTGCTTATGCCGTGACCGGCGACCCGCTGGCACAGGAGCCCTGCTGCATCTACCAGCCCAAAAACTGGGATTCGGAACTTGAGAACGAGGCCGAAGCGTTTTCGTTTCCAAATCACGAAGCAGAACCGGCAGAAGCGGACATGGCATCGACGTTGGTGAGCATCGGAAAATCCGTAGCGTAGAATTTGGCTGCCTTCTTCAGGCTGGCCCAATGCTTTTCAGATCTGCAAAGACTGGAAGGCATTGGGCCTTTCTTTTGGGACGAACATAGTGTGAATTGAATCACCGGGCAATTTGCCTTTCGCGAGCGGAAAGGCGCAGGGCCGTAAGAATAGCGACGGATGCGAATAAAGAGCAAGCAAACGACAGCTATATCATTTTGCGCGAAGCTGTTCTAATAACAGTTGGATATGAGAATGCGGACGGCAATCATTGGTGGCGGAATCGCCGGGTTGGCAGCCGCCTATGAGCTCGAGAAGGCGCGGGCGGCGGGCGAACCGGTCGAATACACGCTATTTGAAGGGCGTGAGCGCCTAGGCGGCTCACTGGAATCTGAAATTGTGAATGGCGCGGTGCTGGAGCTGGGACCTGATTCGTTCCTGACTGAAAAGCCTGCTGCCGCAGAGCTTTGCCGAGAACTGGGAATTGGTGATCAGCTAACGCCCTCGAATGATGCAGCACGCAAAACCTTTGTCGTGGTGCGGAACCGGCTTGTGCCGTTGCCCGACGGTCTGATGTTCCTTATACCGACAAAGCTGATTCCGACCGCCTTGACGCGACTTTTCAGTCCCATGACAAAGATGCGAATGGCACTGGAACTGCTGCATCCGCCACGCCCCAGCGGGCAAGATGAATCGGTGGCTGCACTGGTCGAGAGGCACTTTGGCCAAGAGGCCGTGGACCGCCTCGCCGACCCGCTGCTGTCAGGGATTTTTGGCGGCGACGCATCCCAACTGAGCGCCCGCACCGTGCTGCCCAAGCTGGTGGAGATGGAGAGCCAATACGGCTCCCTTACCCGCGGAATGCTGGCGGCGCACCGGCAGATGCGCGCACGAGTTGCGGCCAAAAAGAACGGCCAGGCGAACGCGGCGGGAGCCGCTGGGGGAGAACGCCGCGCGCCGCGAGGAATCTTCACCACGCTGCGGGGCGGAATGCAGCAGCTGGTTGATGCGCTGGAGACTCGGCTTGAGCCTGCCTGGGTGCGACGGGGCACGCCGGTAAGCGAAATTGAAAAGACAGAGACCGGATGGAGGGTCACTGCCGGCGACTCTTCAGAGCTGTACGACGCAGTCATCCTTGCTTCGCCGGCGTGGGCTGCGGGCGTCCTGCTGGGCGGGGTGGATCCGCTGCTTGGCGAGGAGCTGGGAGGGATTCCCTACTCTTCTTCGATCACCGTGAACTTGATTTACGACGAGGATCAGCTGGGAAAATTGCCGGAAGGATTTGGATTTCTGGTTCCAGCCGTAGAGGGCCGCGCGATGCTGGCCTGCACGTTTGCACATCGCAAGTTTCTGGGGCGCACTCCGACGGGCAAGGCAGTGCTGCGGGCTTTTCTTGGCGGCATGAAGAACGAGCACCTGCTGGCTGAAACGGATACGACATTGGTGAACCGGGTGCGCCGCGAACTGAGCGAGATTCTGGGGCCAAGCGTGATTCGCGCGGATGCGGTTCCGGAGCACGCCCAGGTTTCGCGCTGGCGGCGGGCCATGGCGCAGTATGCAGTGGGACACCAGGAACGTATGCAGCGGATTACGGAGCGTGTGGCGCTGCTGTCCGGATTACGGTTGGTCGGCAATGCATACGACGGCATCGGCATCCCCGACTGCATCCGGCTGGGTCGGAAGGCAGTGAAGGAACTGGTGGCTCATGGCGCGCCTGCGAATCCACAGATGAGCGAATCAGCGAAACCATAAGCCAGCTTTCGGCGTAGAAGCCTCAGTCTCTATCTCGGAACAATCGGAAGCAGAAGTGCGCTTGGATGGTCGGCATCGTGATAGACGGTGTTGGTAGCTTTCACGAAATTCGCGCTGGTGCTTGCGTCCTTACCCGTGTTCAGGTTGCGATCGAAGCGCGGAAAGTTGCTGCTGGAAACTTCTAGCCGAATGCGGTGGCCTTTCAAAAACACGTTACTCGTGGACCAGAGATCGATCTTGTACTCGTAGACTTTGCCGGGCTCAATCGGCTTGGCCGCTTTGGTTGATTCGCGGAAGCGGGCGCGCAGGATGCCCTCAGTGAGATTTTGCGCGAAGCCGTTGGGCCAGACGTCGACCAGCTTGGCGGTGAAGTCCGTATCGACAGCGGAAGACTTTGCGAACAGGTCCAACGTGATTGGCCCGGTGACTTCCATGTCTTGCTCGAGGGCGGGTGTGGAATAGACAAGCACATCCTGACGGGCTTCAACTTCTTTCTGGTCTCTGGGGCCAGCGGGAAGATGCATCGGATCGCAGCATAAAGGGCCACCGACGGTGGGCACGGGGTTGGCGGGGTTGTAGACGTAACTGTCAGGAGAGTCGGTGTGCGCAGTATCGGTCGAAATCGACCCGTCGCCGGAAGCGCTGTTCGCCTTGCCCGCAGAGTGAAGGAAATAGCTTGTCGATTTGGCGCGTTCGAGCGGCCAGGTATCTTCATCACGCCATTGGTTCTCGCCCATGACAAAGATCCTGACCGGCTTTGAGGTAGCGAACTCATTCTGTTTGCCGAGAAACAGATAGTCGTACCAATCGAGCGTGACGGCATCCTCATCGAACTCCGCGGCGGCGGGGCCGAAGTCGACGTCGCCGATTTTGCGGCCGCCGCCAGCATGGCCACCAATGGTGATGAGGAGTTTCTGGCCGGCGCGCGCTGCTTCATTGCCGGCGTGCGCTTTCAGTCCCACAAAATTGCGCAGGGAGCCCCCCTGAAAGATGTCGTACCAGGCCGCCACGGTGAGAGCGGGCACCTGAATGGAGCCGTATTGTTCCTCGATGGCCCATTGCTGCCAGTAGCTGTCGTAGAGCGGATGGTCGAGCCAATCTTGAAAATAGGGAGCGAGTTTGGCAGTCGAATCGGCGGAGCCGGGATCGAGGTGGACGTTGAAGAGCGGGTACTTCTTCAACGGGAGCACTGTGCTGCCGATTATCGCGTTGGAGCTACCGTGGATTTCGCGATTGAGCGTGTCCTGGGCGAGGCCCGTGGTCCACGACTCATTGAACCATTGCTCGAAAGCGCCACCCTGGTAGGTCCAGTTTTCGTGGTAGTTGCTGGCTGTGACGACGGGGCAGATTCCGGCCAGATGCGGAGGAAAGCCGATGGCGGCGAGCATCTGCGTGGCGCCCACGTAGGAACCACCGAACATGCCGACCTTGCCGTTGGAATGCGGCAGGGCGGCGGCCCACTCCACTGTGTCGTAGCCGTCGTCGGTTTCGTGCTTGAAGGTGTACCACTCGCCCTCTGATGTGTAGCGGCCGCGCACATCCTGCACCACCACCATGAATCCTCGCGCAGCAGCTCTGCGTCCAAAGTCTGCTGTGCGGTCCTTGTCGTATGGTGTGCGCGCGAGCAACACGGGAAAGCTGCCATCGCCCGCGGGGCGGTAGATATCGGCGTGGAGGGTGACGCCATCGCGGGTTTTCATGGAGACGTTGCGCTCGATGGTGATGTCGGCGGCGGCCTGAGCAAACAGCCCGAGCGGCACACGGGAATACTGCAGCGAACACGAACAGGCGCAGGACGGTTTTAGACACGAAATTCCTCCGGCGGAAAAGACCGAAACAATTCTAACGGTAGGGGCCGGGACTCATGGCCATGCGCTGCGGATTCTCAAAGAGGCGTGCAACGATGGCGCCAAAGAGGAAGCCGCCGATGTGGGCCAGATAGGCAACTCCGCCGGTCTTGACCTGGGTGACCACGCCAAAATTGAGGACCTGCATCAGGAACCAGAAGCCAATCAGAACGGCAGCGGGGATGAAGGTAATCCTGACAAAGATGAGGATAAAGAGAAGGGTACGAATGCGGTCGCGGGGAAAGGTGACGAGAAATGCGCCCATGACGGCGGCGATTGCGCCACTGGCGCCGAGGCAAGGAACTCTGGAATAAGGGTCGCCCATGATCTGGGCCAGCATTGCCACGATGCCCCCAGACAAGTAGAAGACGAGAAAGCGGCCCGAGCCCATGGAATCCTCAATGGCCCGGCCGAAGGCCCACAGATAAATCATGTTGCCGATGATGTGCATCCAGCTCGCATGCATGAACATGGAGGTCAGAAGTGTGATCAAGTGACGGCCGTGGATAATCCGGATGGGTTCTACGGACCAGGCCCAGACAAAGGCGTCGCCGTGCGACAACTCTTTGAGGAACACGAGGACATTGACCACAATGATCAGCGTGGTGACGATGGCAAATTGTCTTTGGCGACGCGACGCATCACCGAGAGGAATGAAGCCGCCCACTACATGCCGCCCTTGCCCAGCAGGATTCCGATGCCATAGGTGACTGCGCCTTCCAAGGCTCCGACGACGGTCATCTCGAGGCCCGATGACCACCAGGAGCGGACGGTGATGAGCGACTTGGCTGCGCCTACGGCGAAGTGGGCGGCGAGGGAGATGATGGCGGCGGCGATGACGGCTTCAATTCCATGCATGAAGAAGAAGGGAATGATGGGGATGGTTGCGCCGACGGCCGTGGAAAGAGCGCCGGAACTGGCGGAGACGATGGGGTTGGAGAGCGCTTCTTCGGAGGTGCCAAGGCGTTCGCTGGCCAGAGCGCGCAGCAATTGGTCGGGGTCGCTGGCGATGTGGTTGACCATGTGGATGGCGTCGGCTTCGGGCAGGCCCTTGACCTGGTAGTAGAGGGAGAGCAGTTCGCGGGCTTCGGGGCCGTTCATCTGGATGGCTTCGCGCTCGCGGGCGATTTCAGCATGGTAGATTTCGCGTTCGCTTTTGGCGGCAAGGTACGCGCCGGAGCCCATGGATAGGGCAGAGGCGATCATGCCGGAGAGGCCGGCGAGCAGGACGTATTTGCTGTCGCCGGCGGTAGCGCCGGAGACGCCGGAGACGATGCCGAAGATGGCGCCCAGGCCGTCGTTGACGCCGTAGATGGCATCGCCGATCCATGCGCCGGGCTGCTTGCGGCCCTGGCTGCGCTTGGCCAGCATCTCTTCGAGAACGGCCTTGGCATCGATTTTGGGAGCGCCGGCGGATGCGGAATAGTGGCCGCGCAGGAGCGAGCCGAGTTCGCGGTAGTGATCCTTCTCGTCCTCGATGACGTGATCGAGGATGGCGATGGAGCCCTCGTCGCCGAGAGCCTTGAGCTGCTCGCCGTAGGTGGCGATGTGGCGGCTTTCCTCGATTTCGAGGCGGCGAAGGGCCATGCGGACGCCGCCGGCGCGGTTGGCCAGGGAGTCGGCTTCGCCGCCGGGCTTGCCGCGATAGACAGGCTCGGGACCGCCGAGCTCCAGGATGCGGCCTGCCCAGAGAGCGGCGTGTTCCCACTCGGCTGCGGCCAGATGGCGCAGCACCTGGGCGCGCACCGGATCGGTGTCGCGCTCGGCCAGGGCGAGGTAGGTGTGGTAGGCCTCGACCTCGGCTTGCCAGTTCTCTTCGAGAGCCGCCAACACCTTTTTCTGCCTGGCGCTGCTCAATGCTGCAATGGCCACGAATCGTCTCCTTGCTTTTCAAATGAGGATAGCCGAAAACGGTACCTGGCTGATAGCGCGGAGAGGGGCCTGCTGGCCGCGACTTCCCATGATGGGTGTTTCCCGTATAGTGTTGTGTGCAGCAAAAACGGCCGCAACAATCGGCCAAAGAATTGCACCCCGGCGGATATGAAGCGGCCGCCGACCTGCGCAAGTCCCGAACCCAGGACGCGCCCACACGCCCTTACCGGGCAGGACTTTTTTGAGGAAGCGGGGAACGATCTTTCATGGCAACACAAACGAAACAATCGACGGCGCTGACGTCGCCCGGGTATCTCGTCCCGTTTATTACGGTGACCGCGCTGTTTTTCATCTTCGGGTTCATCACCAATCTGAACATGGCGCTGGTGCCGCATCTGCGTAGCATCTTCACTCTGCCTTACGCTTGGGCGATGCTGGCCGAGTCGGCGTTTTTCCTCGCCTACTTCGTATTCTCGTCGCCGACCTCGAAGCTGATTGAAACCATCGGCTACAAGAAGACCATGGTGGTCTCGTTGTTCATCCAGGTCGTGGGTTGCCTGTTGTTCGTGCCTGCGGCCAAGCAGGTTAGCTTTCCGCTGTTTCTTACTGCGGTCTTCGTGGTTGGCGCGGGCGTTACCGCACTGCAGACGTCGGCAAATCCTTATGTGTCGATTCTGGGTCCGGAGCGCAGCGCACCGATCCGACTGAACCTGGCGCAGGCGTTGAACTCGTTGGGCGGAACGATCGCGCCCATTGTCGCCGGCGCGTACATTCTGACCGACCCGGCCAAGCTCGCATCGCAGGCCGCGGTGGCGGATACGGTGCGGATGCCTTACATCGCTGATTGCCGCTGGACTGTTGCTGCTGGGAATGGCCGTTGCCTTCATGCACCTGCCGCACGTGGAACAGACGCAGGCGTTTCGACCCGCCAAGGAAGGCGATCCGATTCTGAGCCGCAGCATCTGGGGCTACCGGCACACGGTGCTGGGCGCGATCGGCATCTTCCTCTATGTGGGCGTGGAAGTGGGGCTGGCTTCGATCGCGGTGAACTACTTCAAGTCGCAGGGAATGAGCACGCGCCAAGACGGCTTCGTTCCTGGTTTCGCTTTACTGGCTCGGCGCGCTGGTTGGCCGCTTGCTGGGCGCCGGCATCATGACCAAGGTGAAGTCCGGAAAGCTGCTGGGCGTTTTCGGCTTTACAGCGGCGGCACTGATTGCGATTTCGATGTTCACCTCGGGCTGGGTGGCCATCTGCACGCTGGTGCTGTGCGGATTCTTCAACTCCGTGATGTTCCCGAACATCTTCACGCTGGGGATTGCGGGGCTGGGCCCGATGACCAGCAAGGGCTCAGGGTTGATCATGACTGCGGTTGTGGGCGGAGCGGTTGTTCCTTTACTGATCGGTGCGGTGGCGGACAGGGTGGGCATTCAGCACTCTTTCATTATTCCGGTTATCTGCTATCTCTACATCGCGTATTACGGGATGTGGGGACACAAACCTACGCGGACTGTCACGGCGTAGGCTGGTTGCTGTTGCGCTGAACTTAAGACCCTCCGGCAGATGCCGGAGGGTCTTCTTATGCTTCCACTAGCCGCGCCCGATTCGTGTCGATTCGTTGTTGCCGTGGCGCTTCAGGGCGCTGGTTGTGCCCATGGAGCTCGGAATCTCGTCTAACGAATGGAGCCTTCGCTTCTTTCTCGCAGGGGACCTCCCTGAACCGAACGAATTACGGCCGTAAGGGTCAGGCTGTATGACCCGGAATCAAGGCCACGTATGATTGGAATCAGGAATCTGCCGACTCTTTGGTGAATGGATGCGTTTAGAAACTCGGCGTATTGGTCTGACGCTGGCTGCAAGCCTCGTCCTGGTGGCGTTGCCTTGCGCGTCGATTGCACAGGAAGCCAGCTCCGGCCCGGCGTCGCCTACGCCTGTCGCGATCTCAGCGACAGAACTCCCGGAGGCTCCGCGGCCACAGACTGAGACCGATTCGATCGAGCCGGGTGCTCAACAATCTACGAGTGGGCAAACGCAGGCCGGCCAGGGCAGCTCAAGTTCACAATCCTCTGCATCGCAGTCCGCCGACGAGAAGAGCCAGCACGACAAAGCCGAAGAGCAACTCAAAGCGCAGGAGCACCAACGGGTGGCAGGCGTGATGGCGACTTTCAACACCACCTCGAATAAGGACGCGCTTCCTCTTTCTCCCGGCCAGAAATTTCAACTTTTCTTTCGAAGCTCGATTGACCCCTGGCCATTTCTGCTGGCAGGCGTAGTTTCCGGCATCGGGCAGGCAGACGACAGCTACCCGGCATGGGGACAGGGACTTCAAGGCTATGCGAAGCGATACGGGGCTGCGTATAGCGATGCGTTTATTGGGAATTTCTTTGGCAACGCGGTGCTTCCCATCGTGCTCCATGAAGATCCGCGGTACTTCCAAAAAGGAACAGGCAGCGCTGTCAAGCGCCTTCTGTGGGCGGCATCAAGCACGGTGTGGTGCAAGCGTGACAAGGGCGGTTGGGGTCCAAACTACGCCAACGTCGGTGGCAACCTGATTGGCTCCGCCATTGCGCGCTCGTACTACCCACCTTCAGAGCGCACCGTGAGCGACACCATCACTGATGGGTTGACGGTATCGGCGGAGGGAATTGTGGGAGCGGAAGTGATCGAGTTCTGGCCAGACCTCGCCCGCCATATGAAGCGCAAGCATGACGAGAAACTGGCGCGACAGGCTGCTCAAAGCGATGTGAAGAGTGCAGCCCAGCCGGACGCCAAACCGGCAAAGCAACCTCAGCAGTAGGAGAAATCCGATCGAGTGCGCATCTGAATGGATCGCTTAGCAGACGGTTCCACTATGTGGATTCGGGAAGGTGTCTTTGTTATCCCGCTCATCGCCGTGCAGGCAGGCGAGGTCTTTTTCGACGGCGACGGATAATTTGGAATCGCCAATAGCGAGGTCGGCATAGATGCCGATCGGCTCTCCTTCAGCCCAGCGTGCAGCCTCGGCAGTCGGGAGCAGCACCGCAATTTCCAGAGGCCGGTAGCGCATCGATATTTCCGGGTGCGTTGTTGAGTGCTCGACTGCATAAGTCAACTTTGCGTTCTCGGCCTGCGCGAAACGAATTGTTTCTTCAATTCGCCCGGTCTGCAGCAGGCGCGCGACCTCGGATGGCGCGATACGGAGACGTAACGAATTCCCTTTGATCCGCAGTTTCATTCTGCCTCCCCGTGCGCTTTCCAACGCCTGTGTTCGAGAGCACTACTCCTACATGCTACCAATGCGATGAACGGCCGCGCGCCCGCATGCGGGACATCTGCACAGCTCAAGGAGACTCTCACTTGGCGCAAGGATGCAGCGAGGTTGCACGCCGCAGCACGGAGTGTTAACCAGCTGCAAGGACCTCGATGAAGATCTCGTCATTTGCGGCCAAATGGAGCGTCTCGGCGAGGGTGACGACAGCCCGCTCGTCACGGCGCACAACCTGGCTCGCCAGGGTTTTGCCGCCGCTTCGAACTGAGGCAGTCGAGCCGGGTGCCGCAATTTCACAGGAGCGGCAAGCAAGTGCACCCTGAGCCACACGGAGGTTGAAGAGCGTGCCACTCGCCTGACGACGAAGCGAGAATGTGCCCCACCCCGTTCCCGTCGACCAGAAGCACTGAAAGTTGGCGTGGTCAACACGAGGAACGGCGGCGACAGACGCACGGGGAGCGTCGTAGCTGAATCCGCTGAGCGCGGGAATGGCCGACCAGGCCGCCATGGCGCGCGCGTAGTGGTGCCCGCACTCGGCCTCATCCCAGGGATTGCGTTTTTCGCCGTCGTAGCGCAGGCGCGTGTTGCGCACGCACTCCAGCCCTTCCTCCACCATGCCCCAGCACATCATCAGGATGGCCGCAGTGTATTCAAATCCAGTCATGGTTTCAGCAAAGTAGGGGAAAGGAATCCGCGGCCGCTCGGCTTTTCCGTAATCGCAGATCACCACCGATGCTTCGTTGCCCAGCGCGAAGGTGCGCTCCACATTGTCGTGCCGGGCCAGGCTGCGCTTGTAGTTGTAACGGTAGATGGAGCGCAAGGTGGTGCGGATCTTGTCGGGCGACACCAGTGCACCGAGGCCGCTGACATCTGCCAGATACTGCCCGACTAATTGATCGACAAGGCATCCTGCGCCGACCTGGTATTCAGGAGTCTCGGTGTTCTCAGAGCCCATGTCGCTGCGTAGGTTGTTGGCAATCTGATCCTTGCGGAATCCGCGCACCTGCTGAATGTAGTACTCGCCATTGAAGAGATTGGCGTCGATCCAACTACTTCCCTGCTCGAACAGCTTTTTATATGTCTGGGCCGAAGAGGTATCGCCGGCCGCAAGGGCCATCTCTTCGCCAGCTCGCAAAGCGGCAAGATAGTAGATGCCGCACATCGGATTGGGGCCGAAAAACTCGACATCGTAGGTGTTGTGTTGCGCACCTTCCATCACACCATCGCGATTGCCATCCCATCCACCGGGCACCCATGCAAATTCGAGGGCCTTTTTAGCTTTCGGCCATGTGGTGCGCAGCAGAGCTTCGTCCCCGTAGATCTTCCAGTCGAGCCAGGCGTGAACAATTTGCCCCATCTGGCCATCGGCAGCCGCGAATCCGGAACGCGCTTTGCCGTCGGGGAGCATTTGACGAAAATGAATCGCGCCCGCATCGTCCAAGGAGTAGCCGAAGGCACTGCGGCGAAGCGATCTGGCAAATGAAGGGAAAAGGAATGTGGTCGCCGTCTCGTAATTCCAGACGTGAGTGCAGTTGCCAAAGCAGCAGCCTTGCTGGTCATTGCTTCCCTCAAAACCATGAAACTCGCCATCCGCAGTGCGGAAGCAGGTTGTAGATGCCAGCGTGGAAAGGTTTGCGCTGGCTGCTTCCTTGACCACTGCCGGCAGAGTGCTTTCGCGCAGGGCATTCACAAACATGCGGGTACGTGCTTCGAGAGATTCGAGATTTGCCGCCGCGTAGACTACGGTCTCCCATGCGCTCTTGAAGCGGACAGCATAGTAATTGCCAATGTTGGTCTTGCCTTCGCCGGGCGGCGACGACCAACCGCACCAGTCCGGTGTGCGATTGGGAAAGCGCCAGCCAAGAAAAAACTGAAAGCTGGCAGTCTGGCCGGGAGGGATGGTTCTCTTGAGACACAGCGCTCCGACTGCATTGTGGTCTTCCGGTTGCTGACCAAGATCGCCGGTCTTCGAGAACTGGTCCCAGAAGAGAAGTGGCGAATTCCACCAGCGGCCTTCGGGCCATCCTTCCCAATGCGAAACCGCAGTCCCCTCGTACGGTGTCGCCGCCACGACGAACTCACCGGCCATGGGATCGTCTGCTGATAGCGCAGGATTGCTCATCACCAGGCCCGCGACTCCATTTTCTTCGCGGTATTTGTTGCGCCGTCCTTGATCTGACTTTTGCTTTGCGGCACCGTCTTCGTCCTCCTTCGTCATCACAGGGTTGTCAATCGAGAAGGCAATGGCAACTTTTGCCGCTACATGGCCGGGGTTGGTGACACGGTAACGGAGAACGGCCACAGGCAATCCCGAGTCGTCGGGAGCGTGGGGAATGAAGGGCGAGAAAGCGTCCAGCTCGACTTTGACTGGAAGTGAACTGTCTTCGAAGTCAATATGCGCCAGTGGATACTCACCAGTAAATGCCGCCGACTCAAGCCGGCTCAGTCCCGGTGCATTGCTTGAGCCAAGGCCATCCTGGCCCTCATACGGGGGCAGGATGTGCGACTCAAGCACGTGGGCCAGAGGTTTGTCTTCGCCGGCCTGCGCCCAGATGGAAGGAAACGCGTAGGACGGATGGAATCCTTTGTTGGGACGATTGAATATCTCCCAGTCTGTGAGCTGCCCACGACCGCCTAAGCCGATGCTTCCTGCTGCCACACCGCCCAAAGGAAAGGAGATCATTTTGAGCTGACGTCCACTGAACCGTCGCGGATAGTCCACGTCCACAGCAGGTTGGATCAAGTCTTTCTCGTTGTCAGGCTCCTGCCCGGAGGCCAGTGCAGGCCAATGGTCCACCTGCGTGACAGCACCCACTGCGCTGGCAGCGCGCTTGAGGAAGTCCCGGCGATCCAGTCCAGGCTTTTCAGACAAGGCGATGTTCCTTTCGAAATACGGATTCGCACGAATTGTATCGCCTGGTGAAGGGCTCTGCGGAATTCGGTGCGTCTCGACGACTTCAGCGGCGATGGAGCTCCGAGGCGTTGCACTCGCACCCGTCATTTCGGACATGCGCTACGGAGGGCTCGACGGAGAGTTGCAGAACTAAGACGCTTGGTCGACACTGAGTTGGCCATGCGAATTGCTCGTTTTCTCGTCCTGCTCGTTTGCACTTATTTTGTCGCGTTATTGACTGCGGGCGCGTCTCATCTCGTTACCGGCAACGGATTTGGATTTGCGGTTGCGTTGCCGGAGACGGGCACTGTCACCAGGTTTTATGCGCATCCTTACAGCTTTGTTCGTCCAGACGGCAAGAATCCGTTGAGCGAGGGAGTGGAAACCGCCAACTTCATCAAAGAAATTCGCTGGAGCGGAACTGCGCAGGGCGCCTCGGCAGAGTACGAGGAAGATTCGCAGGTCATTCATATCCACAGGAGCGATGGCGACGGCATCGTCTTCATGCCCTTCGGATTGCGGCAGACAGCTCTGATCATCAGTTGGCAACCGGGGTCCGCGGAGGCTTCTCAAGGCGGGTTTCAGGTGGAATGGAGCCGGCCGGTCCGCTCGGAACGCGTGGTGCGAATGCTCGGCGCCGAGATGCATCTGCTCAAGCTTGACGGTATCGAGGAGTCCTTGCTGCTCATTCCGCTGGAGCACGACGCGAGTTGATTCGCCAAAGCAGCAACAGGTTCTGGCCGCCAGCACGGCATGGGCTCTCATCTCCCTTGAAAAGGAAAGTGACCTTGAGCAGACGGTGAAGGAATTCAATAGCTGGCGTGCGGGACTCGCGCCGCAAGCGTTGGCTCGGCGCGAGATTGCTGAACTGGAGCGCTGGCGGGTGAAGCCGGATGTGCATTTCGCGAGCGAGAAAGAGCGGCACCTTTGGCGTCAGAGCGAAGTGATGCTCCGGATGGCGCAAAGCCGCGAGCCCAATCGTCCCGGACGGCACAACAACGGCCTCATCATTGCGTGTTTGCCTGACGGTGTGTGGTTTACGCCGTGGGTGCGCGACATGGCGTACGCCGTGGATGCACTGGCGCGCATGGGGCACCAGAGCGAAGCACGCGCTGGACTGCTGGCCTACTTCAACGCCCAGCCCACGGGGAAAATGCGCGCCCAGACCGCAAGCGCCGACTATCAGATCTCAGTTGTGCGCTATTTTGGCGATGGGTCTGAAGAGCCGTTTTTTACCGAAGAGGGCGCTACCAATATCGAGTTTGACGATTGGGGTCTTGCTCTGTGGGTGCTGGGCGACTACCTGCACAAATATGACGATCCCGCCCTGCTCAAGACTCCCACCTATCGCGGCAGCCTCTACGAGAGCGCCAGGGATTTCATCATGAAACCGCTGCTGGCTAACCTGGAGACGTACGACCAGGGCTTGATCGTGACTGCGGATACGTCGATCTGGGAGGAGCACCAGAAAGACAAGAAACACTTTGCCTTCTCCACCGCCATGGCCATCGTGGGTCTTCAGGAATTCGCCGAAGTTGCACGCCGCGCAGGTGATGAGGCCACACGAAGCGAGACGCTCAGCAACGTCGCGTTGCTGCAGAAAGGGTTCAACGCGGCTTTCATTCGCGACGGAAAGTTGCACGGAACGCTGGAGGAGGGGATAAAGAACGATATCGACGGCGCCTTGCTGGCAATCATCAATTTTGGCGTGGTCACAGATTCTGCAATCGTCCGCAGCACGGTGGAGAGAATGGCGCTTCTCAAAGTGGATTCAGGCGGCTACAAACGCGTTCGAAGTACATACACCGATCCGGCCATCTTTGAGTATTGGTATGAAAAGCAGGAGTTTCTCTTTGTCGACCTCAGCCTGGCAGAGGTGTATCGGCGGCAAGGAAGGGGCGTCGAGGCGGCGGCGATCCTCAGGCGCATTGTGGACAAAGCTGCCGCGGACCACGACATCATCCCTGAAATGTATGTGGCCGTGCCTTGCAAGCTTTTTCCCGGCGAAGTGGGCGATCCCACAGGGGCACTGCCGATGGCAGGATACGGTGCGGGGGCCTTTATCCTGAACATTTTGCAGCGGGAAGCGGCATCGGGCAAGGCATGAGACAGACGGCAAAAGGGTATTGGTGTCAAGAGACCTAATCGGGTGGTAACATCGTGGGGCTTGGAGGAGCACCGTAACGTCCTGGAGCAAACAAGAGGAGTGAGTCCAATTGGCGACGATCTGTCCAGCCCCTGCCAATACAGAGAGGTTAATTCGATCAGTACCGTGTCCTTCTGCGTTGGCATTGCGGCTGTGCCTTGTGGGATTGGTGTGCGCAATGTCAGCCGGGTGCCACGACAGACAGGCGGGCAAGAGCCCAGTTCTGGCTTCGCAACGCCTTGACTTCAATCAGGACGTACAACCAATTCTGGCCAGCAACTGTTTCAGTTGTCACGGGCCCGACCCCGAGATGCGGAAAGCGGGACTCAGGCTGGACCTGGAAGAGTCGGCATTCAAAAAGCGGCCGGGACATCCCGATGCGATTATTCCCGGGCATCCGGACCAGAGCGAGCTGGTCAAGCGGATCGAATCAAAAGACCCTCACCATCTGATGCCGCAATCGCAGCAGGGCGAAGCCAAGCCGATGAAGGCGGCAGATATCGCCATCCTCAGAGAGTGGATCAAGGAGGGCGCGGTTTATAAGCCGCATTGGGCATTCAGCAAGCCTATGAGGCCCCAGCTTCCGGCCAGTGCGCAGAACGATGGGTGGGTGAAGACCCCGATTGACACGTTCATCCTTGCGAAGCTCAAGAAAGAAGGATTGCAACCGTCGCCCGAGGCGGACAAGGAAACGCTGATTCGCCGCGTCACGCTGGATTTGACCGGCCTGCTGCCTACGCCTGCGGAAGTGCGCGCGTTTGAGAAGGATAAATCGCCGCAGGCCTACGAACACCTGGTGGATGGCTTGCTGGCGAGGCCGAGTTTCGGCGAAGAGCGAGCGCGCTATTGGCTGGATTACGCGCGCTACGCCGACACCTACGGGTTGCATTATGACAATAGCCGGGATATCTGGCCGTATCGCGATTATGTGATCCGATCGTTCAACAGCAATAAGCCGTTCGATCAATTTGCAGTGGAACAGATTGCAGGGGATCTTCTGCCGGCAAAGAATCTCGATCCACTGATTGCGAGCGGGTATGTGCGCCTGGGAGTGAGCAGCAACGAAGGGGGAACGATTCCTGAAGAGCTGCGCGTCAACATCGCGCGAGAGCGCACAGAAGCGTTTGGCGCAACCTTTATGGGCCTCACCGTTGGTTGCGCCGTGTGTCACGATCACAAATACGACCCAACGACGCAGAAGGATTTTTACGCGCTGAGCGCGTTCTTCAACAATCTTGAGGAGAAGCCCTTCAATAATGACAGGCCGGTGTGGGAGCCTGTCGCCCGCGTTCCCAAGCCGCAGAACCAGAGCGAATACAACCGAGTGTTTGCCGAGAGATCGGCGCTTGCCGAGCGGTTGCGCACGATGCGTCTGCAACAACGAACGCTGGTGGAGCGTTGGCTGTCGTCGCGCAAAGATTTGCCTCGACCTGTATCCGCGGAGAAACTCGTGCTCCGCCTGCGGCTGGATGAGGACGGCGGCGATGTGTTGAAGAACAGCGTGCCGCATGCGCAGAATGCAGTGTTTCCCATTGGCAAGTTCCAGCCGCAGTGGGGCGAGACGACCTGGCTCTGGCCTGATTTTCGCGTCGACACCAACACACATATCGCGCTGGGCCAGACGGGCGACTACGAATCGAACCAGGCGTTCTCGTCGGGCGGCTGGTTCATGCTGCGGTCGGCGCCAAACTACAACATCAACGACAACGCGAACGGAACCTTGCTTTCGAAGATGGATTCGACGCAGCACAATCGCGGTTGGGATATTTCACTCACAAAGGGGATTGTCAGTGTTGAGCTTGTGAATGCAGGGCCGAAGGATCTGGTGGTTCATAAGGATGAAAAGGCGAAGGACGAAAAGGCGAAGAAACCCGCGGACAAGAAAATTAAGGAGGTATTTCAATTTCCCACGCCATCTGATTTGACGGCCAAGGATCTCGCACCCAATAAGCCCAAGGTCAAGAAGGAAGAAAAGAAGAAGAAAGAAGCGAAGAAAGAGACGAAGCCAGCAGAGCCCAAGCCGCCGGAAGACACAACGCCGCTGGTTGCCATCCGGGTGTCGACTGCTGAACCGATTCCGCTTGACGGCCATTGGAGACACATCTTCTTTACCTACGACGGATCAGGTAAAGCCTCGGGGGTAAAGATTTATGTGAATGGAGCGCCGGTTAAGACGCAAATTGTCGCGGATACCCTCGCCAAGGCGACGATTCGAACGCAGGCGCCTATGTTGCTCGGCTGGCGCCATCCGGATGCGAACCCTTCACGCGAGACGCGCTACCAGGATATTCGCCTCTATGGACGCACGCTGACCGCCGACGAGGTGCAGCGGCTTCCGTTCGAAGATTATGTGGCAGAGGTCACGGCGAAGCCCCCGGACGAATGGAACAGCGATGAAGCTCATGTGGTGAGCGAATTCTACTTCAACACCGTCGATCAGACTGCCAAGGGAATCACCGCACAGATTGCCCAATTGGATACGCAGCTGGTCAAGCTCTCTGAGGGCGGCGACCTGACGCTCGTCTCTTGGGAGAGGCCGTCCGTCGCTTACGCAAACGTGCTGACGCGGGGCGTGTACACCGCGCGCACCGAGCGCGTTGAAGCGAACACGCCGCATTTTCTTCCGCCCCTGCCCGCGAATGAACCGCACAACCGGCTGGCTCTGGCCAGGTGGACGGTGAGCGCTGACAATCCGCTGACAGCTCGCGTGACCGTCAACCGCATGTGGAACGAAATCTTTGGCGCTGGGCTGGTTGAGACGACTGAGGACTTCGGGATCATGGGCCAACGGCCCTCGCATCCGGAGTTGCTGGACTGGCTGGCGGTGGAGTTCCGAGAGAGCGGCTGGAACGTGAAGCACATGTACAAACTGATGGTGATGTCCGCGGCCTATCGCCAAAGCGCGAAGTCGACGCCGCAGCAACTTGCCAAGGACCCGAAGAACCTGCTGCTTGCGCATGGACCGCGATTCCGCATGGATGCGGAGATGCTGCGGGATGTCGCGCTGCAGTCGAGCGGCCTGCTGGTGAACAAGATCGGCGGGCCGAGCGTCAAAACCTATCAGCCTGCGAATGTGTGGGAGCAGGTTGGCATTGGCGGAAGCGACACGCTGGTGTATGAGCAAGACCACGGCGATGCACTCTATCGGCGGAGCATGTACACCTATTGGAAGCGCATGGCGATGGTGCCGGACATGGATGCGTTTGATGCGCCGATGCGCGATGTGGTTTGCACGCGCCGGCAGCGCACGGATACGCCACTGCAGGCACTGGTGACGATGAACGATGTGCAATGGGTTGAGGCGGCACGCGCACTGGCGGAGCGGGTGATCAAAGAAGGCGGCACGCAGCCGGAGCAACGCATCCGCTTGATGAGCGAGATTCTGCTATCGCACGATCCGCCGGCACCGATGGCGAAGGTTCTTGAAGGGTCGGTGTCGCAGATGGAGAAGCATTATGCAGCGGACCCCAAGGCGGCTCGCGAACTGGTGAGCGTCGGCGAGAAGAAGAGCGATGCGTCGATTCCTGCGCCGGAACTGGCGGCATGGACGATGGTCGCGAGCGAGATGCTGAACCTGGATGAGACGGTGACGAAGTAGTTGAGGGAGATGGAATGAAACAACATCCTCTTTGTACCGACACGGAGCAAGTGCCTGACGTGCTGCATCCTGCCGTCCCGGCAGAATTGAAGCAGGAATGGGCGGCTTTGCAAACGCGCAGGCACTTTCTCGGACGTACGGGAAAAGTTCTGGGATGGGCGGCGATGGCAAGCCTGCTCGGCGACCGGATGCGTGGAGATGCGTACGGGGCAGACGCAACGGGCAAGCCGGGGACAGGGGCAAACGAGCAATTGAAGCTGCCGCATTTTGCGCCACGCGCAAAGCGAGCGATCTATCTGTTCATGTCGGGCGGTCCATCGCAAGTCGACCTGCTTGATTACAAACCGGGCCTTACGGCGCTCTATGACAAGGACATTCCAGACTCGGTGCGGGGCGCGCAGCAGTTGACCGGCATGACCACGGGACAAGCGCGGTTTCCTATTGCGCCTTCGCATTGGGAATTCAAGCGTTACGGCAAGACCGGTACCTGGGTGAGTGAGTTGCTGCCTTACACTGGGCGGATCGTCGATGACCTCGCGATTATCAAATCGACCAATACCGAAGCTATTAATCACGAGCCGGCGATCATGCTGATGAATACCGGCAACATGAATGCAGGCAAGCCTTGCCTGGGTTCGTGGCTGGCCTATGGGCTGGGCAGCATGAACGACAATCTGCCTACCTTCATGGTGCTGCAGAGCAAGTTGAACACGAAGGAAAACAACCAGCCGGTGTCGTCGCGGTTGTGGAGCAGCGGATTTCTTTCTTCGGAGTATGCGGGGGTGGGATTGCGCTCTGCGGGCGATCCGGTGCTGTTTCTCACCGATCCCAAGGGAGTGGATCGTGAAGTGCGCCGCAAGATGCTGGATGCGGTGAACGAGATCAATCGGCAGACGTCCGAAGAACTAGGCGATCCTGAAACCAATTCGCGCATTGCCCAGTACGAGATGGCTTATCGGATGCAGACTTCAGTTCCGGAACTAGCCGATTTGAGCAACGAGCCGAAGTCGACGTGGGATCTGTATGGGCCGGACGCGAAGGAGCCGGGAACATTTGCTTACAACTGCCTGATGGCGCGACGCATGGCCGAGCGCGGTGTGCGCTTTACGCAGGTGTACAAGCGCGGATGGGATATGCACGACAACGTGACCGGCATATTGCCGATTATCTGCGGCGAGACAGACCGCGGGTGCTATGCGCTGATTACTGACCTCAAGCAGCGCGGTCTGCTCGACGACACGCTGGTGATCTGGGCGGGGGAATTTGGTCGTACTGTCTATAGCCAGGGCGGCTTATCAAAGGAAAACTATGGTCGCGACCATCATCCGCGCTGCTATACGACGTGGATGACTGGAGGCGGCGTTCGCACAGGAATCACTTATGGCGAGACGGATGAGTACAGCTACAACGTCGTCAAGGATCCGGTCACGGTGCGCGACTTTAATGCGACGATTCTGCATTGCCTTGGTATCGACCACAACAAGCTGACTTACAAGTTTCAAGGTCTCGATCAGAAATTGACTGGGCCGGTGCCGGCAAGCGTAGTGAAGGGCCTGCTTGCGTGAATATTCGTCAGCGAGCGTCGGTATTTTCCCGAAGATTTCTGCCGGAGAGCAAACTTGCTCGCATCGAATGGGGCGTGGCTTTTACGCTGAGTGCGTTACTCATTCTGCTGCCGTGGTTGCTCAGACTGGATGGCAAGCCGCACGCAGACTGGCAGCAATTTCTGGGGCGATTCCATCCACTCACCGTGCATCTGCCCATCGGCCTCCTGCTGCTGGTTCCATTGCTTGAGGTTGCTGGCGCATTCCGGCCGGCGTTGCGCGAGGCGGCAGGATTCGTGCTGGGACTCGCATTCGCCAGTTGCCTGCTGGCGGTCGCGTTAGGCGCGTTGCTCGCGTATGGCAGCGGCGAAGCGGGCCCGGGCGTATCGCGCCACATGGCGGGAGGTATCGCACTGACCATTGGCGTGCTGCTTTGTTTGCTGGCGCGTCCATCGTGGTCAAACGGGAGCGTGTCCTATGTTTATCCGGTGTTGCTGACTTGCGTTATTCCGCTTCTTTTGTGGACTGGGCACCAGGGCGGCGCGCTTTCGCATGGCAGCAACTACCTGACTGCCTACATGCCGGCGAGTTTGAAGCGATTTGCGCCATCCAGTGCAGTGAAGCCGTTTCCAGGCTCATTCTATGCGAAGCAGATCGACCCGATTCTCGATTCCAATTGCGTTGAGTGCCATGGGGAGGAAAAGACAAAAGGCGGTCTGCGCATGGATTCGTTTGATGGATTGATGAAGGGAGGTAAGGACGGTGCCGTCATTGTGGCGGGCCACCCTGAAAAGAGCCTGCTTCTCCAGCGAGTGACACTTCCTCCCGATCACAAACATTTCATGCCTGCTGAGGGCAAGCCGCCGTTGCGCCCGGAAGAGATCGCGCTGATCAGGGCATGGATTCAGCAGGGGGCTTCGCCATCGGCTACGGCATTGGCAGGAATCTCGATCCGCGAAGATCGCCCGGAGTTGCCGCTGCAGCCCGTTGGAGACTATTCCGCATTGATGCCGGAAATTCGGCAGATGGAGCAGGCGCAGGGCGCGAAGCTGATGCCGCTGTCTGCCAAGGCCGAGGATGGGTTGGTTCTGTACACGGTCGATGCGGCCAACAGCTTTGATGATGCGAGGCTAGCGCAGTTTTTGAAGTTCGCGCCGTACATTGTAGAGGCGGAACTGGGGCGCACCGCGGTGACCAATGCCAGTTTCGACACGCTGAAGCAATTCACTCATCTGCGCGCGCTGCATCTTGAAGAGACTCACATCACGGGCGATGGCTTGGCAAAGCTGGCTCCGCTCTCGCAGTTAACCTATCTGAATCTGAGCGGGACACAGGTGACAAGTGAGGCTGTCAGATCATTGAATTCGATGAAGAATCTGCGTCACGTTTATCTCTACAACACGCCTGCACAGCCGGCTACAACCACGCAGCAGGCACAAACGGCCGTGAAAGATAAGCAATGAACAAATCGAAGAGCCAGCCCGAGTCCGAAATTCTCGATCGACGCCGCTTTTGTGCCGTCGCGGGAGTTGCCACGTTGGCGGCGATGACCAGTCCGCGCATGCCCGCCGAAGAGTCCAAGCCAGTTGAGAATTTCGGCGGGATAAGGATGCAGACAGGCAATGGGGAATGGACCTACGAAGTTGCGCCTGGCTGGGGCCAACTGCCCACGGGCACTACGTTTGGTGGAACACACGGCGCAATCGCCACGGACAAGGCCGGCCATGTGTACGTGAGCACGCAAAGCGAGACTGGGATCCTGGTCTATACGCCGGATGGCGCTATTAATTCCAGAATCGCCACTGCATATCCCGAGGTGCACTCGATCTTTCACGCGGAAGAAGGCGCAGACGAGTATCTCTACACAACCGTGCAGAAAGGGACGCCGCAAGAGAACTGGCTTTTCGTGAAGATGAAGACGGACGGCACGGTGGTGCAGAAGATCACCGCTCCGCCGGAGGCCGGATTCAAGTCGCCCAATGAGTGGCGGCTTACGGCGGCCGTGACGGGGCCGGATGGCAGCATCTTCATCGCCAATGGCTATGGAGACTCACGCATCTTCAGATTCGATAAGAACGGCGAGTATCTTGCCAGCTACGGAGGAAGAGGTAAGGATGAGGGCTTGTTCGACTGCAGTCATGGCCTGGCCGTAGATACCCGTTACGATCAGCCGCTGTTGCTGGTTTGCGATCGCGAGAACCGCCGCCTGTGCCACTTCGATTTCGATGGAAAATTCGTGCGGACAGTGACTCAACATTTACGTCGGCCTTGCCAGGTCAGTTTTCACGGGGACTATGCGCTCATCTCCGAGTTGGAGGGCCGCGCCACCATCCTCGATCGAGATAACGTGCCGGTTGCCTTTCTGGGAGACAACCCTGAAAAGGCGCAGTGGGCAAACTATCAGCTTCAGCCCGGGGACATAGCGCCCGCAGTGTTCAGCGCTGCGCACGGATGTTACATCGACCGACAAGCCAACATTTATATCTCCGACTGGAATCAAACCGGCCGCGTGACGAAGCTGATTCGAATCAATGCGTGAATTCAATTGACGAATCCGGATTGCTCAACGAAGGCATCAGCGCTGTCAGTCTTCGCGACTGCCTTCTATCGTGACGGGCAACCGCCTTGATTTGCGATAGACGTTTGCGACTGCCAACGTCCAAAAAGGAACCAAATCGACACCCGGCACAAGCTTGCCGAGAAACGAAGGCAGGAACTCCCAGTGCCAACCGAGAAGCGGCACCAGTACGACTCCCATTCCAAAATCGAGGATGTCGTTAGCAGGTGATTCTGCGCCCTCGACGAACAAAGGAAAGACGACGATCTGGAGCGCATCGGCAAGGATTGCCAGCACAATTGCCGCACGAAAGCGTGCGCGTAACGAGATTGTGATTTTCTCGAGAGTCACAGCTGTATGTTAATTTTACGGTGCCGGGAGGGGACGAACCGTGTCTGGAATTCGAAACGTGCAAGTGACTGATTCCAGAGTCGGCGAGACCCCTCAAATCGCCAGAAGCGAGATGTTCAGGCACAGTCCGAGCACAAAATGCTCGCGAACAACCCTGAGAGACTTCAGATGATCGCGACGCCGTTTCATGAAATATGGTCCACAGATTGAGGGGAGTCCAATTGGAATCAATGCACTTTCAGAAACTGCCAGCGCGGATTCTTTGCCTAGCGCGGTAAAGATGACCCTATCGGATTGCGCGGGTCCTTTGGTTCATACCCCTGCGGGAACGGTTGATCTTGCCTGTGCATTTCCGAATTAAGTGGCGCCACGCGGGATTCTTAATGTCGGCTAGAGGCGCAGCTCAGCGCATCTCGTACGGATGGAAGATGTAGTCCTTTTTCTTCACTACTGTGTGGCATGCGTTTCCACAATCCAGGGGGCTTGTGACATCAGCGCTGAACTTGTCAGATGGGGCATCGTAGTTGAAGACCGCATATCCCCAACCGCCGGTTTTCGGAAATCTCTTGCTGTCCTTCTCCATAACGAAAGCCTGGGTAAATACGTCTGGCACGTCTACCGCGAATTGTGCCTCTGTGCTCTTCTTCGGCTTCCACTGAAGCTTCACGATCATGGAGCCATCCGGGAAAGACTGGCCGTTGCCGGGGACGCCGGCTTTGAACGCCTTAATCATGGTTGGGTTACCGACGATTACTTTGAGTATCTGGTCGGTCCGCGCGGAAGAGACGACAGCCCAGTCCTCGTAGCCCCTGAAGTCGGAGAACGCGATACCGCCTGGCAATTTCAGCGAGTACTTTTCCTGCGCGTAAACGGCCGTGACGACAAGGACGGCGAGAGTTATCATGGCTGCCGCAACGATTGCAGAGCCGGCGATACGATTCACGACGGTGCGCGTTTCTGTGTTCTGTTTCTGTTGGTTTTGCGCCACTGTTTTCGTCACAAGTTCAGACATGCTGCGTTCTCCTCCACAAAAAGTCTTCCACGCCCAATCAACGTAAACGTAGGACCATTGCGATTAAGCCAGCCATAAGGAAGCAAAGCAATTGGACGAAGGTATCGACGATACCTTCGTATCGGGTGATGGGCAGCACCGTCTGGCTTTAGTTGATTCTTAAGGCTTGGGGGTAGAAACCGCTTTGGCGAGGGCACCGGTGTGACACCTAGGTATCGCCGACACCATCGTCCAATAGACGCTCCTCTCTTTGTCTGGCTTAATCGCCGCAGTTGGTCTAACGAGGAGATAGAAATGAAGGTCTCGCAGATGTCTCGAACCGCTTTGATCGTAATCATCATGTTGACCTTGTCGTTTGGAGTCGAAATGAGTGGACTCGCCCAGGCGAACCCTTCGCAAGGGGTCAGGAATATTGTCCTGGTTCACGGCGCCTGGGCGGATGGATCGTGCTGGTCTGGGGTGATTGAGTTGCTCCAAGCGAAGGGTCTCCATGTGGTCGCTGTGCAGAATCCTTTGACCTCGCTGGCTGACGATGTAGCGGCGACGAAGCGGATCATCGCGTTGCAGGACGGACCAGTAATACTAGTCGGCCATTCCTACGCCGGCGTGGTAATTACGGAAGCGGGTAATGACCCAAAGGTTGTGGGGTTGGTTTACGTGGCGGCGTTCGCGCCGGGGGAAGGTGAATCCATCAATTCGGTCAGCAAGCCGTATCCGCCCGCTCCGCTGGGCAGCGAGCTCCGGCCCGATGCTCAAGGCTTTCTGACGGCGACTCGCAAGGGGATTGCCGAAGACATGGCGCAGGATCTCTCGGAGAGTGAGCAGCAGATACTGACTGCGACACAGGGTCAAACGGCGGCAGCTGTTTTCGGAGCCACAGTCACGACGGCTGCGTGGAAGAGCAAGCCTTCATGGGCTGTGATCGCGGGCAACGACCGGGCGATCCCGCCGGAACTCGAGAAAGACGAAGCTGCGGCCATAAGGGCAACTGCAATCACCTTACCCGCTAATCATCTGGTCATGCTGTCTCATCCGCGAGAAGTGGCGGAGTTGATTGAGCGAGCGGCGGCGAAAGCCAAATTGAACCGGTAAATGAAGGCAAGTTCAATAGAGAGAGGGTAATCCGCGAAGGGAGCAACCAATATGAAACGAATCGCGTTCTTGCTGGTTGCGCTTCTTGCGTCTCTTGGCATTGCCAGCTTCAGCTCTCCTGGATCAGGACGCGATGATGGAGGCGCCGCCCCGATCTTCGGGATAAAGATATTTCCCGGGTACCGCGACTGGAGACTGATCTCTGTGGCTCACGAAGAAGGGAGCCTTAACGATATTCGAGCTATTCTCGGCAACGACGTAGCGATCAAAGCGTATCGGGAGGGCAAACTTCCGTTTCCGGACGGCACAGTCATCGCCCGCATCGCCTGGAAAGACGTGCCGTCAGAAGAAAACAACAAGGTCTTCGGGCGGGCCCAATCTTTCGTAGCCGGACCCGCCCCGGATTGGTACCTGCAGTTTATGGTCAAGGATTCAAGAAAGTTCGCTGCGACGGCCGGCTGGGGTTTTGCTCAATTTGATAAAGACGGCAAACCTGCCGACGAGGCGAAGCTCAAAACCTGCTTCCCTTGCCACCAGCCATATCAAGCCGGCGACTTTGTCTTCACTCGTTACGCACCGTAGGAGCGCAGGAAAGGGAGTCACTGGATGGCGGGATCATTACGTCTCGAGACGGTATTCCACTCATCGGCCAGGGAAGGATCATCGGCGGAATCGGCTGTTCGAGAGGCACGGATTCCCAGGTCGAAGTCGTGAGCGAGGCAGGGGCGGCAGTAATCAACAAAATCCCAGGCGATATAAAGTGTTACAGGTGATATTGGAAATAGAATTGAGCATTGGCCGAAAGGCCTGCAAAGGACAAAGTCAATGTCGACATCGCTAAGCTCACCTGAACGGCAGGCCGAAGCTTTTCCTGTGCTGACCGCAGCTCAGATCGACCGCATCCGACCGTACGGCACTGTGAGAGCCGTTCGGGCGGGAGAGATCCTGTTCGAGGCGGGTGAGCGGGCGATGCCTTGCTTTGTTGTGCTTTCAGGAAAGCTCGATATTGTCATGACGAGGCTCTCCGGCGAGCACGTATTTGCAACGCATGGGCCGGGAAACTTCTCCGGAGACATGGTCTTGATCTCCGGAACCGGCTCATTGGCGCGCGGACGAGTTGCCGAGAGGGGAGAATTTCTTGAGGTGACAGTGGATGCCTTGCGCTCGCTCATCGCGAAAGATGCCGAACTCAGCGACATATTCATGCGCGCTTTCATCCAGCGGCGCCTGGCGCTGATTGCGGGCGGCATAGGTAACGTGATTATCCTGGGATCGCGTCACTCGGCGAATACACTGCGGTTGCGCGAGTTTCTTACCCGCAACGGACAGCCGCACGCATACGTCGACCTTGACACCGACACAGGCTCTCAGGAACTGCTCGATCGTTTCAATGTGAAGATCGACGAAATACCTGTGGTGATTTGCAGCGGAAAGGCCGTGCAGCGAAATCCCACGACGCAGCAGCTGGCTCAATGCCTGGGATTGTCGGGGAAAGTCGATGAAGCACGCATTCTGGATGTGGCTATCGTGGGCGCTGGACCGGCCGGTCTGGCGGCGGCGGTTTATGCTGCTTCTGAGGGCTTAGACGCTGCCGTCATCGAGGGCGAATTTCCTGGCGGGCAGGCGGGATCAAGCTCAAAGATAGAGAACTACCTCGGTTTCCCCACAGGCGTCTCCGGCCTGGAGCTCACGCGCCGCTCCGTTGTGCAGGCAGAGAAATTCGGCGCGCGGATGCTGGTGGGGCAACAAGTGGTCCAGATCAACTGCGATCAAAGGCCATATCAGCTCACGCTGGAGAATGGCGATATGCTGCATGCTCGCAGCATCATCATTGCCTCAGGAGCACAATACAATACGCCGAACGTCGCCAACTTAAAGAAGTTCGAAGGAAATGGAATCTATTACGCAGCCACATTCATGGAATCGCAGCTCTGCGGGGGTGATGAGGTCGTCGTGATCGGCGGGGGAAACTCGGCCGGTCAGGCCGCCATTTTCCTGGCGGAAACTGCCCAAAAGGTATATATGCTGGTTCGCGGAAAGACCCTTTCGGACACAATGTCGCGCTATCTAACCCAGAGGATTATGACGCACCCGGTGATCGAGCTGCATTTGGAAACTGAGATTGTGTCATTAGAGGGCGATTCGCATCTCGAACGCGTCACGTGGCTCGACCGGTCGTCGGGGGAGAGTGTGACGCGCGATATCCGGCACGTTTTTGTGATGGCGGGCGCGTCACCACGCAGTGACTGGTTGCGTGACTGTGTCGCCCTGGATCAGCAAGGTTTCGTGCTTACGGGGCGGGACCTGGATCTCGTTCTGGCAGACGCACCTCGAAAGTGGCCCCTTAGCCGGCCGCCACAAATGCTTGAGACAAGCTTGCCCGCGGTTTTCGCGGTTGGCGACATCCGTTCAGGAAACGTGAAGCGGGTTGCGTCGGCTGTCGGCGAAGGTGCGATCTCCATCCATCTTGTGCATCGCGCCCTGGCGGAAATATAGCGGCGACAACTTAACTGAGGGTTTTGAACCAGTCGGTGCTTAAGCCCGAATCCCATCCAGGCGCAGTGTTAACCGTACTTGAGCGCGGTGCTCTGCCCGACCTCGATGATATAGCCGTCGGGATCGCGGATGTAGCAACGTATCTCGCCGTACTTGGGTATTGGCTCCGTAATGAACTCGGCTCCTCGACTCTTCCATAACTCATAGCACGCTTGAATATCCGCAACGCGGAAATTCATAAAGCTGTTGATGTGATTCGGGTCGGGGACGCTGAGCGTTACCGTCGGCTTGTCTGGGGTCGGACCGCCGCCAAGGTTCAGAATCATCCAGATATTCGCAAGCTGAAGGTACGCGGGCGCGTTGCCGTCACCCATGCTCAAAATGAGGGCACCGAAGACTCTTTCGTAGTAGTGAGCCGATCGCTCGATGTCGGCGACGGTGAGAAAATGTGCGACGCTTAACCCCTCGCGCGGGGGCATCTCATAGCTCTTCTGTTCGACTTGTACTGCGCTCATTGACTGCTCCTTTCGATACGGTGCTCATTACAAACTCGGTTCCCGGATTCCGCTCCCATTCAAAAAAATCGATTAGCATCAGCTAGTTCAGAAGCGATTTCCAGTCAACTGGCACTCTTCCTGCAGGTCCAGGTACGGGCTGATTTGGTGGATGCGAATGCGGCGGAAGCAACTCCATGCCCTCGATCATCGCCTGCTTTTCGTAATCGTAGAACCAGTCCTCGCCCGGCTCGAAGCTGGCAATGATCGAATGCCCCGTCGCCTCTGCGTGCTTTGATGCATGTTGACTGGGAGAGCTGTCACAGCATCCGATGTGTCCACACTCCGCGCATCGACGGAGATGAAGCCACCAACCTTCCCGCGACGCCAGGCATTCCACACATCCGTCACCACTCGGTCTTGAAGCGGAATTGATTCCGTGGCGAACTTTTTTCATTTCGATTTTTCCTTCAGCCGTTTCATAACCGTCCCCTTGGGCGATCAGCTTCTCCGCGGTTGTTCAACCGCATCCATCACCGCACTTTGCTGTGAAGATTGGTTCTGCTGCGTGCACCCGATCAGCAGGATGATCTTGCCGTATTTGTGGGGTGCGCCCGCGAGCATGCCTTGCGCCTGACGCACCTCAGAAAGCGGCAGGATTGAGCCCACGCGCGCAGTGATTCTGCCCGCATCAAACAATGTTGTGAGCGTCTGCAGGCGGGCGGTGGTCACCTCCGCATAGAAGAAAACGGCCCCAGCCGGCAGCGACTGCGTGGAGACCGAGGTGACGAGTTTGCCTCCGGGTTTCAACGCTCCGACGCAGCGCTGAAACGTACTGCCCCCGACCGTGTCGAGGATGGCATCCACCTGTGGGAGGTCCTGATCGAATGTGGGCTTACTGGAGTCGATGATGGATTTCACGCCCAATGAACGGAGCAGGTCTTCGTCCTGGGGGTGGGCGATAGCAACAACCTGGATCCCTGCGTCCAAGGCCATTTGTACGGCGTAGGCCCCGACATTTCCGGCGGCGCCGATCACCATCGCGGTTTGTCCGCGCATCGCCTGTGCATACTGAAAGAGCATTTGCCAGGCGGTCACAGCGATGACGGGGGCGGATGCTGCTTCTATGTAATTCAGCGATCGCGGTTTGCGAGCGACCATTCCAGCGGTGGCCACGGCGAACTCGGCCTGGGCGCCGCAGAACTGCGGGTTGGTGACGCCATAGACTTCGTCGGCCGGCGCGAATTCTGTAACGCCCGGGCCCAGCTTCTCGACGACGCCGGAGAAGTCCGAGCCGAGGGTGAGCGGAGGTTGCGGGCTGACCTTGCTCTTGCCCTCGCGGATGATCGCGTCCCAGGGAGCGACGCCTGCAGCCATTACGCGCACCAGAACTTCGCCAGAGCCCGGCGACGGCACCGGCACATCCTCGACCACTACGACGTCGGGTGGACCGAAGCTATGAATTCTGGCTGCTTTCACGGCAAATTCCTTCTCAGCTTGAATATGCTTTGGGATCCGCGAGACACTCAGACCTTGAATCGGGATTGATTTCGCAGTGATCTTCCTTTTCTTCGATTTTTACCTGAAGCGTTTCGTTTCCAAAAAAAGTTCAAGCCAGCAGCAAGACTTTTCCGATGCCACCTTTTTCTGCTGCTGCTTGGGCCTCGGCAGCTTTGCTGAGTGGAAATCTGAGGCTAATCGGGATTACCAGCTTGCCATCTCGCACCGCTTCGGCCATGAACTCGAGTGTCTCCCTGTCGAATTTTGAAAACACCGCCGCCACTTTTACCATTGGGTACTTCGCAGCATTCTGCGGTGCTCCGAGAACCGTGGCAAACACTCCTCCCGGCTTGACTTTGGCAATCAGCTTCTCTGCGGTTCTCCCGCCAACTGCATCGGCAACCGCATCGAGCGGCGGAAGATTCGCAATCGCGGCGTCGTCGTCGGTTGCGACGACCCGATCCGCGCCAACAGTCTTCGCCTGATCCATCTGCCTGTTCAAAACCCCTGCGATCACAATCGCACCGCGCTCCTTTGCAGTGAACACCGCCGAACGCCCAACATTTCCAACAGCACCCGCGACGAGAACCGTCTGGCCAGCCTTGATCTCCGTAGCTGAAAGAAGCTGGTTGCCTGTCGTGGTTACCAGCGGCAGTGCCGCGGCTTGAATCAAATCAAGGCCCTCCGGAACATCGGCTAGAACGTCCGCTTTCACCACGCAGAGTTCGGCGTACGTGTTGTCCGCCATTGCGAACACCCGGTCGCCCACGATGAAGTCTTCAACTTCCGGACCAACCTTGACCACGGTCCCCGCCATATCGACACCGATGAGGCCCGGGAAGTGGATGGGATAAAAATCCTTTGTGAATCCAGCACGCCGTTTGTAGTCGATCGGATTCACGCTCGCGGCGGCGACCCGCACAAGTACTTCGCCGGCACCCGCGACTGGATCAGGATAGTCCTCGAACTTGAGCACATCAGGACCGCCATATTCGTGAACAACAATTGCTTTCATGTTTCATCTCCAAGGTGGGCAAACGAAAATCACCCGGCAGTTCGATGAAGAAAACCGCGAATGGTTGCGCAGTGGAATTTCGACTGTCTGCCCGCGCCACCGGGGCCCAAATTCGTGCGTTCTGCGAGAGTCTTTGGAAAGAAGGTACGCGCCCCTCCAACGGGTGTGAGGCCGAAAGCCGATGCCCACGTCCGCAATACTTGGTATTAGGCCAGAAGTGGGACAAAAAATCTATTGAACGATGGTATCGGTCGACACCTTCGCAGCCGGTGCGGCGGCAACTGGTTGTGGAGTCCGAACCTCATGGGCTTCTTGATAGGCCACAGCACCACGGGTTTAGGCTTCCTCGTCTGTGAATTAACCTCCTATTTTTGGCGCGCCACCAAGCTAGAATGCCGTGACCGTACGGTTCTGGCTGGGAACATGGAAGCGCTCAAATCACAGAAAATCGTTTTCGCGAGTTGTGTTGGCCACCTCGCAGATTCGTTAAACTCCTGTGAAAAGCCGCCGACTCCGGTTGACGGGGCGCGGGATCAGTTTTACGTTCACAACCATGGATCATCAAGACATCGACCAATTGCTTCGCTCCTACCGGCAGGCCGTGGATGCCTGGGTAGAAGCGATTCGCGCTGAGGAATCGCTCGCCACGGAAGACCACTCGATGGTTCAGATGGAGAAGTGGGATGACGCCGGCTTCACACTTCACGACGCCGAGCTGACGGCGAAGAAGGCGCGCGACGCATATAAAAATGCCTTGCGGAAGAAAAACTACGGCTTCTAATGCATCTCTTCTCTGGGACGAGATCGACAGGGGCTCAAAATGAGCACAGAATGGCTCTCGCCATCGCGTAAGCGCGTTGCGACCATGCACCAATCGCAAAACCGCTTGCTTTCGGTTTTCCCTTAGCACCCTGAGCCGCAAACCACTCTACGCAGCCAGCAAGTCATACGAGAGTTTGCCACAACTATCACACCGCCAACCTAATCGAATCGATCTATCTCCAGGTACATCATTCACCCGAATCACAGAAATCGAAAAAGACTCTTCCACCAGAAGTGGGGTGGGATGGGGATCCGCTAACCTTCCGATCCCCACCTCACGATGCTTTTAACGGGCCACCGCTTGTGCGGCAGCTTCGAGAGCATGGTCGTCCACGCGGGCTGGTTTAAATGCGCTCAAAATATTTCTCGCCTTGGTCGCCTCAGCGGACGTTCCATGAGCGACGACCAAGTACTGGCCAGCCTTTATGGCAGTCTCGTAGGTTACTATGCTGTCTTTTGGTATGCCCATGCTGAACAGACCCGCACCGATGGCACTCAATCCGCCGACTACGACGGCGTCCTCGAGGCCGGCGAGGATCCACGCTACCAATGGACCGCCGACCAGCACAGGGCCTATCGCGGGTACCCAAAAGAATGCCGCGCCAAACAGCAAGCCCCAGAATCCGCCCCAGAAAGCGCCCCACTTTCCCCAGTACTTCATGCGGTCTCCCGCGTTGTAGTACCCAACGACTTGCTCATCAGTGTGGTAATCCTTCCCCACGACTGACAACTTCTTCATGTCGAAGCCTGACTTCTGAAGTTCCTTCACTGCGTCTTCCGCTTCTGAGTGGTTGTCATATACCGCGATCACTGCATTCGTGTCCGCCATATCCTGTCTCCTTTTCCGATTTGGTTTGGGCAGGTGAGACTTTCACTTCACTTTTGCCGTTGTTTCTTCCGTCGACCGAATCTCTGACCGGTGGCCTTTCAGCTCCGCACTCTGCGCACATGTGTCACAGCGCCTTTAGCTGTCACCTGGTTGATTCTCACTTGTTCTTTCCGGGATGAATGCCCAGATCACGCCACGACGTTTCGGTGAGGTTCACGCCATAATAGTTTGCAGCTTTCTCGATGTTCGCGAACGCCAAGGCACGGTCGGCATCGGAAACGTCAATGACCTGATCGAACCGCGCGACCGCGTTACGCACATGCTGTGCGTCAGTCAATGGTTCTTTACGCTGTTTTGGAAAGGCGTAAACGCTGTCGGACAAGTCGCTCTGCTTTGTCAGCCGCCCGTGTTTCTCGTGAGGTTTCCAGGTCGGTTCGGGCATGTCTTTGCCGTCCTTTCGCTAGATATCTGGATCGAGCGCGAGCGCAGTCTCCGCTCGTGCGCGAAAGCGATCGAGCCACAGTCGGCCTGCCGTAATCGATCGCTCTTCCGACCGAATCGGTTGCAATGGAGGGATTATAGACACCGGGTGTTCCCGCGAATCAATTGGACAATGGTATTGGCGACACCTTGGTATCGGGCCAAGGGAACAAAATGCGCATCCTGTCCGTCCATATGTCCAGTGCATATCCTGGGTTAATCGATACGTTCGTCCAATAGCTTCGTCTCTGCGAATCTGGCTTAATCAAGGGTGGACTCAACGGAGCAATTATGAGCAGCGGAATCACCGACTCTGGTAACAGGCATTTTGACGCAATCATTATCGGGACGGGCCAGGCGGGTCCGCCGCTGGCAGCGCGGTTTACGGATGCCGGAAAGACCGTGGCCATCATCGAACGCGATAAATTTGGCGGTACGTGTGTGAATTCGGGATGCACGCCGACAAAGACGCTCGTCGCGAGCGCCTATGCGATCCATGTTGCCCGTCGAGGTGCGGAATATGGTTTCTCAATTAGCGATTTGCGCGTCGATATGAATCGGGTCAAGGCCCGCAAGGATGCGGCCACCGCATTGTCCAGCAAGGGAGTGGAGAAGTGGCTCAGAGGAATGACAAATTGTACGGTCATTCAGGGTCAAGCCAGTTTTCAGTCATCGAACTCGGTCGTGGTCAACGATGAAGTTCTGCAGGCCGACAAGATTTTTATCAACGTTGGCGGGCGTGCTGCAGTTCCAGAAATGCCAGGGATTCACGACGTCCCATTTCTTAACAACTCATCGATCATGGACATCGACTTCTTGCCCGAGCATTTGATCATCGTCGGCGGGAGCTATGTTGGACTGGAGTTCGGACAGATCTATCGCCGCCTGGGGAGCGAGGTCACGGTTGTGGAAATGGGACCGCGCCTGATTGGACGGGAGGACGAAGATGTTTCTCAGGCTCTGCGCGAGATTCTGGAGGCTGAGGGCATACACATCCGGCTGAATGCGAAATGTATCTCACTGGCGAAACGAGATGGCGGCGTCGCCGTCGGCCTCAGTTGCGAAGAAGGTCCGCCAGAAGTTGTGGGCAGTCATGTTCTTTTGGCCGTGGGACGTGTTCCCAACACGACTGACCTGGGACTGGACCGGGCTGGGATCGTCACGGACTCACGCGGCTACATCACGGTCGATGATCAACTGCTGACGAACGTGCCCGGCATTTGGGCGCTGGGGGACTGCAACCGCCGCGGTGCATTTACGCATACTTCCTATAACGACTACGAAATCGTTGCGGACAATCTCTTCAACGCCGATCATCGCCGGGTTTCCGACCGGATCCAGGCCTACGCTCTGTATACTGATCCTCCGCTGGGGCGATGCGGCATGACGGACGCCGAGGTACGGAAATCCGGACGTCGTGCCCTCGCTGTGAAATATCAGATGAGTCAAGTGAGCCGGGCCTACGAGAAAGGTGAGACACAGGGTTTCATCAAAATCTGTGTCGATGCGGAGACGAAGGACATTCTGGGCGCTGCGATTCTTGGAGTCGGGGGCGATGAAGTGATTCACGTTCTGTTGGATGTCATGTATGCAAAGGCGCCCTACACGGTCATCGAGCGCGCCATGCATATTCACCCGACAGTCGCGGAATACCTACCATTCATCCTCGCCAAACTGGTGCCGTTTGCGTAGAAAAGTAGAACACGGCCACCATGACGTGGGAGACGAAGACATGGCGAACCGCGAGGAAAGAACGACTCGATTCTGCATTACGGCGATCCATATCTGAAGAACTTGATACGGATCGCAGCCGCCGTCACAACGATTGCAGCTGCCCGACGCATTCGTGTCGATTTCGCGAAAGCACATTCGAGTTCACGCCGGACGCCTCGTTCTATGACGACAAGTTGATTCGGGACCGTACCGGTTGGGAACGAAGACGGCCTCGGCGATGCCGCGAGCGAGTCCTTTCTTTTTGGCAGCGCCACGAACACTTGCCGGGAAGTCAAAAGCTAATACGAAGGTATCGCCAATACCATGGTCCAATTGCGTCGTTTTGACAGCTCTGCTTTTATGCACTCAGCAGTTTCGAATCAAGCCGGTAGGGCGAACGAAAGCTCCTTGGGAGGAGACCATGGCTACAACAAGTGCTCCCGGAAGAGAGACGCAAAAAGGGGCCGTACAAGCTGCTGGATTCGGAATTGGAAGCGCTGTTCAGGATACTTCCATCCGATCGAAATATATGGCCGTGCGGTCAGCAACAAGTGCCATAACCGCGAGCATGTCGGCCGAAGACCAGATGGTACAGTCGTGCCCAGAAGCCAGCCCCATGAAATGGCATCAGGCTCATACGACCTGGTTTTTCGAGACTTTCGTGCTACGTCCCTTCCTCAATGGGTACCAACCTTTTCGGGAAGAGTTCCATTGGCTTTTCAACAGCTATTACAACTCGCTCGGACAGGAAATTCCGGATAAAGGGCTGCGTTCGGCCTTCTCGCGGCCTTCGCTCGATGAAGTTCTTGCATTCCGCGTATACGTTGACCAGGAGATGGACCGGCTTCTTGCCAGCGGCGTCGATGAGGAGGCAACTCGACCTATAGTGTTGGGCCTAAACCACGAGCAGCAGCACCAAGAACTCGCGCTGACAGACATTAAGCACGCTTTTTTTTCCAACCCACTGAACCCCTCTTATATGGCGGACCCGCTCTCAAGAGATGAGGACCCTCGATTTTCCAAACTAACCTGGCACAGTTTTGACGGTGGATTGGTGGAGATTGGCGCGGCAACTCGGGAAGAGGGTCCTCTCGAGTTTTGTTACGATAACGAAACTCCCCGGCACAACGTCTTTTTGGGAGCCTTCCAGATCGCAAACCGTGAAGTCACCTGTCGCGAATACCTCGAATTCATATCGGACGACGCATACGGGCGCGCTGAACTCTGGCTTTCTGAAGGCTGGGATCACTTGAAGCGAACGGGCTGGCAGGCGCCTCTGTATTGGCGGCGTAATGCTGACGATAAGACCGGCTGGAGCGTGTTCACACTGATGGGTTGGCAAGGTCTCTCAGTACTGCTTGACACACCCGTGTGCCACATAAGTTGCTTTGAGGCTGATGCGTTTGCGCGATGGAGCGGTTGCAGGCTTCCGACGGAAGCGGAATGGGAATTCGTTGCGAGCCAAAAAACGGTTCAAGGAAACCTGCTTGAGACCGGAAGGCTCCATCCGGCTGCGGCACGGGGCGCTGGCATTGAGCAGCTGTTCGGTGATTGCTGGGAATGGACGACGAGCGCCTACACCGGTTACCCAGGATACAGGCCGCTTCCCGGTGCACTTGGCGAATACAACGGAAAGTTCATGTCCGGCCAAATGATTCTGCGCGGGGGGTCATGCGTCACTCCCGCGAGTCATATTCGGGCAACTTATCGGAATTTCTTTCCACCAGCAACCAGATGGCAATTCTCGGGGATTCGTTTGGCCGCCTGAAAGGATTCTTAGAAATGGCAACCTACGTTCAGACAGTTGATTTCGAGCGCCTTGTAAAGCCCGATGCGCGCGAAGCACTGACTTGCGAAGTTCGGCGCGGCTTGATCGCACAACCGCGCTCACTTTCGCCCTGGATGTTCTACGATGCACAGGGCTCGCGCCTTTTTGAGCTGATCACGAGTCTTCGCGAGTACTACCCCACGCGCACGGAGAGAGCGATCCTGGTGGGACACTCAGATGCGATCGTTGCTCGAGCTCACCGCGATAGATCGTCGTCACTGCGCGTTGTTGAGCTGGGTGCCGGCACAGCCTCGAAAACCTGCGTTCTGCTCGAAGCTGCGTTGCGTCTCTCGGACGACGTGGTTTACGTGCCCGTCGATGTCTGCTCCGACGCTCTCGAGTTGGCGTGTCAAAACATTTCGTGCGCGTTGCCGGAAGTGCGCATACAGCCTATCGTCCAAAACTACGTGGCGCACCCGCTCCAACTGGAGCCCTTCGACGGCACCACGCTCGCGCTCTACATCGGTACAAGTATCGGTAATTTTTTACCTGAAGAAGCGCGACGCATCCTTAGGGATTTAAGTGTTCAGTTGCAAACTGGAGACGCACTATTGCTTGGAACAGACATGGTGAAAAACGAATCGACTCTCCTGAATGCATACGACGACAGCGGCGGAATCACCGCGGAGTTCAACTTAAACATTTTGCATCGCCTCAATAGAGAGCTGGGGGCTAACTTTGACACCACTTGCTTTCGCCATCGCGCGCTTTGGAATTCATTTGAATCTCGGATCGAGATGCACCTCGAGAGCATGCAAGAGCAGGACGTAAGCATCGAACACGCGGACCTCGATCTTCACTTCATGCCGGGCGAAACCATTCACACCGAGAATAGTTATAAGTTCACAGACCAGGGCATCCGAAGCCTTCTCAATGATGTCGGTCTTGAGATCGAAGGGGCATGGAAAGACGGCCGCAGTTGGTACACCCTCACGCTTGCTGGCGTCCGGCAGGGCTCTTGAAGGCGGCAACGGTGACCAAGCGAGCGCTCGCAAGCAGGAAGGGAGACACCGAGGTATCGCCCATACTTTTGTCAAATTGTTTCTCTCCCAGGCTTTTGTTCTGGTGACTGACGTCGCCGGAATTAAGTCGGAATCTTGACGACCAGGAATGGGAGAAGAAGCATGAAAATTCTGATGGTACTCACGTCGCACGATGAGCTGGCCAGGTCTCTCTCGGTGCTCCCGGATACTTGGAAGCATATTGATGACGGTTTCGCGGACAAGTTATCGTGCACGCCGTGATCAGGCTTCATACCAAAGTGTCAACTCATACCTTCGTCCAATAGATTCCTCTCCAATCTTCTGGCCTAATGGCGACTGTTTGGAGAGCCCGAACAGATCTGACCCGAACACCGCAGAGCAAGTCAGAAGAATCTTTCGGATGGCGACAAGGAGCTCAGTTATGACAACCGTGGCTGTTTGCGTTGGAGATGGACCCGCTACTCGGAGGCATCAGGAGCATTTCGTTCAAGCAGATTCCATGGCCATTGCGCCCGAGCAACGCGCGGAAAGGCCGTTCACTGGAAGGCACGGGCATGAGGAATGGATGGAAAGAATCGATGAAGCGTGGCAGGGCCACTTAGAGACCCTGCGGCAGTATATCTCCGGCGTTCTTCTCAAGAATCAACAACTAAGGGCGTCGCTGTTGGCGGCAAACGAGATAGAACGGAGACACGGGAATGGCAGAGCCTTATAGGGCGGCAGCGGCAATCCTCCTACTCCTGCAACTCGCATCGATCATCCTGCTCTCTGTTGGTTCATTTCGAATGAGGCATTGGCTCACCCCGCAATTTCGTCAATTGCCTTTCGAAGAGCCGGGAGGTGCGGATTCGAGACCGATTCGGGGTGCGCAGCTCGCGTTGTTGGTGAAAGCCCCCAGCACACTCCGACATCGCCGGTTAGGTCTCGGACTCCGGCGAGGGCCGCTAGGCCATCAACCCCGCAATGGGTGAGGGCGTGCGATGCTTTGATCGAGGGCCGGCCCCATATGTGTTTGGGGCGCCGGCTAGAATTACACCAAATTCGACCACAGGAGGGTACAGGCAATGGTCACAACCAAAGACGGCACGCAGATTTTCTTCAAAGACTGGGGCCCGAAGGATGCACAGCCGATTGTGTTTCACCATGGCTGGCCGCTTAGCGCAGACGATTGGGATAATCAGATGTTGTTCTTTATTTCCCACGGCTATCGGGTCATCGCGCATGACAGGCGCGGCCATGGCCGTTCGTCGCAAGTAAGTACGGGGCACGACATGGACCATTACGCGTCCGATGCTTCAGCTGTGGTCGAGCATCTCAACCTGAAGAACGCAGTCCATATCGGCCATTCGACGGGCGGCGGTGAGGTGGCGCGCTACGTCGCCAAATACGGTGGGCCCCAAGGCCGCGTTGCGAAGGCCGTGCTGATCTCTTCTGTACCCCCACTGATGCTCAAGACCAAAGAGAATCCCGGCGGCACTCCGATCGAAGTATTCGACGGATTCCGCAAAGTCTTGGCGGCAAACCGAGCGCAGTTCTTTCTCGACTTGGCTTCGGGACCGTTTTACGGTTTCAACCGGACGGATGCCAAGGTCTCGCAGGGAGTCATTCAGAACTGGTGGTGTCAGGGGATGATGGGCAGCGCGCTTGCTCACTACGAAGGCATCAAGGCATTCTCTGAGGTTGACCAAACGGATGATCTGAAAGCAATCTCGGTACCGACCCTCGTAATGCAGGGAGATGACGATCAGGTTGTCCCCTACAAAGACGCTTCACTATTGCAGGCGAAATTGCTGAAGCACAGCACGTTGAAGGTCTACCCAGGGTTCCCACACGGGATGATGACGACTCATGCCGGCGTCATCAACGCGGACCTGCTCGCATTCATCCGAAGCTGAACCCTGCGGTCCGGCGCGAAGGGAGTCGCGTCGATAGGTGCTAGTCTCATAGAAAAGTCGCGACTTGCCGCGCGCAGTCGTTGTCGGTCTCGGCTTCTTGGGCCAAAGACTTCCCCTCGACGAGCAAGCCAACCAACTTCTTGGGCTGATCAGCCGCATCGCCAAACGTGTTCGAAATGGCGGACGCTTTGCGGGTTCTCGTGAACATAGGTTTCCCTTCTTTTGTTGAATGCACGATCTTCCCAGCCGCTCGCGGTGGCACGGAGGCAAAGGCAAATGGAACACGGCAATGATCCCGAATCGAGCGCATCTGAACAGCCGCTAACGTCGCAAGAGCTAGGTGCCATGGATGCCTACTGGCGGGCTTGCAACTACCTGTGCGCGGGAATGCTTTATCTTCGGGATAATCCCCTGCTGAAGGAACCGCTGCTCGCGGAGCACTGCAAGAACCGCCTGCTTGGACACTGGGGCAGTGACCCTGGCCAGACGTTCATCTGGGTACACCTGAATCGCGTGATTCGAAAATATGATCTCAACATGTTTTACATTTCTGGGCCGGGTCACGGGGCACCGGCCGTGATTTCGAACGCCTATTTGGAGGGAACTTACTCGGAAATCTACCCGGAGAAGAGTTTGGATGAAGCGGGAATGTTACGGCTCTTTCGTGCATTTTCTTTCCCAGGCCAACTCGGGAGTCATTGCACGCCGGAGGTCCCCGGATCGATCCACGAGGGCGGTGAGCTGGGCTACAGCATCTCGCACGCATTCGGAGCGGCATTTGACAATCCTGACTTGATTGTCTGTGCAGCGGTAGGTGATGGCGAGGCCGAGACGGGGCCTCTGGCAACTTCGTGGCACTCAAATAAGTTTCTGAACCCTATTCGCGATGGCGCTGTCTTGCCAGTACTTCATTTGAATGGATACAAAATTGCCAATCCGACTGTTCTTGCACGCATCGACTCAGAAGAGCTCGATAGCTTATTCAAGGGATACGGTTGGACGCCCTACTACGTTGAGGGTAACGATCCGAAAGCTATGCATCAGAAGATGGCTGGGGTAGTCGAGAGATGCATACAGCAGATTCGATCGATTCAGCATGAGGCTCGTAGCATGAGCAAACCTTGCCGGCCCCGTTGGCCCATGATCATTCTTCGATCACCTAAGGGGTGGACTGGCCCGAAGGACGTCGATGGACATAAAGTTGAGGATTTCTGGCGAGCGCACCAGATTCCCGTTCTTAATGTGAAATCGAATCCAGGGCATCTCGAAATCGTTGAACAGTGGATGCGCAGTTATGAGCCGCAGAAACTTTTCGATGATGGAGGTACGCTAGTCGCGGAGCTACGGTGCCTTTCGCCAACTGGGAATCGGCGGATGAGCGCGAATCCGCATACCAATGGAGGTAGAATCCGAATCCCTCTTGACCTTCCCGACTTCAGAAAGTATGCCATCGCCGCTGAGCGCCACGGAGTGGCGTCTGTGTCACCGACGGAGACTCTGGGAAAGTTTCTCTGCGAGGTGATGCGCCGGAATATGAGTAACTTCAGGGTATTCAGCCCGGATGAGAATGCTTCAAATCGGCTGCAGGATATCTACCAGGCAAGTCTGAAGACATGGCTCGCGGCTTACAAACCTGAAGATGCGGATGGAACGGATATTGCGCCCAACGGCCGGGTGATGGAGATGCTGAGTGAACATACGCTCGAAGGCTGGCTCGAAGGCTATCTTCTCACTGGACGCCATGGCCTGCTCAACACCTACGAAGCGTTTGCCCACGTTATCGACTCGATGTTTAACCAGTACTCCAAGTGGCTGGAAAAAGCGAAGCTCGAAACAGATTGGAGAGCTCCCGTCTCATCGCTTAACCTCTTGATTACTTCCCTTGTCTGGCGCCAGGACCACAACGGCTTCACCCATGAGGACCCCGGATTCCTGGATGTAGTGAGCAATAAGAGCGCTGCGATCACGCGCATCTATCTTCCTCCAGATGCGAATTGCCTGTTAAGCGTCGCGGATCATTGCCTGCGCAGCGTGGACTACGTAAACGTAATCGTGTCGGACAAGCAGCCGCACCTTGTGTATCTGAATATGGATGAGGCAGTAATCCATTGCACCAAAGGCATCGGCATCTGGAATTGGGCTAGCACAGATGCGGGCTCTGATCCCGATGTCGTCATGGCCAGTGCAGGCGATATTCCAACTCAAGAATCGCTGGCAGCGGTTGCGATCCTTCGCGACGGTACTCCCGATTTGAAGATTCGGTTTGTGAATGTCGTGGATTTGTATCGACTCCAGCCTGATACCGAACATCCGCACGGGCTCTCCGATCGTGATTTCGACTCGCTTTTCACGACGGATAAACCGGTGATCTTCAATTTTCATGGATATCCATCGCTCATTCATAAACTGACTTATCGAAGGACGAATCACAGCAACATTCACGTTCGCGGATACAAAGAGAAGGGCAACATCAACACGCCTCTTGAACTTGCAATACGCAATCAAATCGACCGTTTCGACCTGGCGATCGATGTAATTGATCGCGTGCCAAAGCTGCAGAACCGTGGCGCGCATTTGAAAGAGTGGTTAAAGGGCGAAATTGTTGAGAATGTCAACTATGCTCACGCAGAAGGCATCGACAAAGCAGAGATCACAGAATGGAAATGGCCTTCGGCAAAGTAGTTCGCAGCCAACTGGCTAGCCATGTTGGGGTGTCCGCGGTGTGGATAGAGCTGTTCTCTGAAGAGATCGAAAACTTTGCCTTGCGATGTCCCTGGAACTGATGAAACCACCTTGTGACGAGGCCGTGATCCGCTCTGGTAAAGGCGGAGCTGCGTGTGCCTCAAGAGCGAGAGTGTGGATCCTGGTCGCTACCATTGCCGGTTCCAGTATGGCGTTCATCGACAGTACGGTGGTGAACGTGGCCCTGCCAGCACTCCAAGCCAGCTTTCATGCGACCGTTGTGGACGCGCAATGGGTGGTCGAGTCCTACGGTCTTCTGCTGGCGGCGCTGATTCTCGTCGGCGGCTCGCTCGGCGACTTATTTGGACGCCGCTTGATTTTCCTGTTGGGGGTGACGATATTCGCTCTAGCCTCAGCGGAATGTGGATTTGCCGCGAGCATCCATCAACTGATCTTCGCGAGAAGCATTCAGGGCGTTGGTGCTGCACTCCTTGTGCCGGGCAGTCTCTCGATTATCAGCACCTCCTTCGACGAGGAGAGCCGCGGCCAGGCGATTGGCACATGGTCGGGGTTCACGGCCATGACCTCGGCGTTGGGGCCAGTTCTTGGCGGCTGGCTCATTGAGCACGCCTCCTGGCGCTGGGTATTTTTTATCAATGTTCTGCTCGCATTGGTTGTTATCGGTATTTCAGTTTGGCACATGCCCGAAAGTCGCGACGCCACACGCGTGAGTGTTGATTGGCGAGGTTCACTGGCGGTGACTCTCGGATTAGGCGGGCTTGTGTATGGGCTCATCGAATCAGAGAACCATGGGTGGGCGGATTCTCTGGTACTGACAAGCCTGATTGCAGGCAGTATTCTCTTTGGCTTATTCCTTTTGATCGAAGCAAAAAGGCGGTCACCTATAGTCCCTCTTGCCTTATTCAAATCTTCGAGCTTTAGTGGGGCCAATCTTCTGACTCTGTTGCTATACGGCGCGGCCGGAATCTTCTTCTTTCTTTTCCCCCTAAATCTGATTCAGGTCCAGAAATACTCGGCGACCGCAACAGGCGCAGCATTGCTGCCATTAATTCTCCTGATCTTCCTGTTGTCTCGTTGGTCCGGAGGCCTTGTTGCGCTTTACGGATCGCGGCTTCCACTGATCATCGGTCCGCTCGTGGCTGCATCGGGATTCGCTCTGCTCGCTCTGCCATCCGTCAACGGCAACTACTGGAAATCGTTCTTCCCCGGTGTGGCGGCTCTTGGTCTCGGCATGGCGATCACTGTGGCTCCCCTAACGGCTGTTGTCATGAGTGCAGTTGATCAGGATCACGCCGGAACCGCATCTGGAATTAATAACTCTGTAGCCCGTATTGCGTCGGTTCTTGCGATTGCCGTACTTGGGATGGTGATGGTCAGAGCCTTCGGGTGGCACCTAGTTCAGAGCCTTGCCCACTACTCGCTGCCAAGCAGCGTTGGGACAGAGATTCAATCGAGCGAAATCAACCTCGCAGCCATGGAACCCCCGGCATGGCTCGATCCCGACATCCGGGCAGGTGTGATGCGCTCGATCGATGATGCGTTTGTCTTTGGATTTCGAGTTGTAATGTGGATTTGCGCCGCTCTTTCCTTGGCCAGTTCCGCGGTTGCCTGGATGATGATTTCGAATGTCGAAGGCGGACGTCGTCAAAGACAATGGTCAATTCCTGTGAAATCGGAGCAGGCGTCGCTTCAATATGCGTGCATTGACGGGGATCGTTGTAAATCCATCTCATGAGCCTGAAGATAACGCTTATTTGATTCAAGGCGCCGAATTCAGCGCTTCGAGCAATGCGGTGTCGGTGAACGGCTTGATCAAACATGCGATTGCGCCTTGTTCAATAAGGCGCGATCGTACCCTTTCGTCTCGCTGAGCGGTTATGAAAATAATCGGAATATTGATCTTGCGACGATTCAACTCCTGCTGGAGCTCGGGCCCGGACATTCCCGGCATGGCAACGTCGAGGATCAAATACTTGGTTCGCGAAATTGCACCCGAGGCAAGGAACTCCCCCGCGGAAGAAAATGTCTGGGACGCAAAACCGAACTCTTTGAGCAGATCTGGCAACGATTCGCGGACCGATTCATCATCGTCGACGACCGACACTAGCGAAATCGCAGCCATCATTGATATCTCAGTCCGCACCGAAAAGCAACTTTACCCCAGCAAGGAGAAGCCTACGTTCGCTCCAGCGTTGCATGAGAAAGTCGGCGTGCTCTTTCCGAAAGTGCCACTTGCAACACTCAGGCCTGCACATTAACCACGCGACTGAGTTTCTCTCTATGGAGTCGCCTTCTAGCAGCACTCCGAAGTCCATCATCTTATGCACGACTCGCGGCGTCTATTGTACTTAGGTATTGGTTACCATCGGAAGGCAGCGACCCGCAAGCCGATAATCCTAAGCTGGTTCGGCGCTGTAATCATAAGGAATGGAGAATGCGAAGGAGGATCCCGGCCCCTCATTCGGGGATGCCCAGAGGCGGCCGCGATGGGCCTCAATAATCGAGCGGCTAACAGAAAGCCCAATCCCCATGCCGTCATCCTTGGTTGTATAGAACGATTCAAAGAGCCGGTCGGCAGCGTCAGGCGCGAGACCGACACCGGTGTCCTGCACAGTAAGCTGGACGTTCTTGCCGTCTTCGCATTCTGTCTTAATCAGCAGCAGTCTCGGCCGGTCTTCAACATCGCGCATTGCTTCGGAAGCGTTACGCAACAAATTCAGCATAACTTGCTGAAGCTGGATGCGATCGCCTTTGACCGCCGGCAAGTTCTCATTGAATTCCTGCCGGACTACGATCCTCCCGCTTTGCAGCTCACCCAACAAGAGCGCGATCACTTCCCGCGCGGCATCATTCAGGTCGATCGACTCGGCGGCAACTTCCTTCTTCCTGAAAAGGGCTCGCAAGCGCGCGATCACTTCGGAGGCTCGATTCCCATCGCGAATCGTTCGCCGCGCTGTCTCGCGCGCACCCTCAATATTGGGCTGATCGCTGCTCAGCATCCTGAGGCATGTGCTCGCATTCGTAACAATCCCTGAAAGCGGCTGGTTCACTTCATGGGCAATGGAGGCCGTCAACATACCGAGGCTCGTGATTCTTGTTACGTTTGCGAGTTCGGATCTGGCCTTTTCTAACGCATCACCCGAGAGTCGGCGTTCGGTTGCATCCTGAACCGCACCGACGTATTCCCAATGCCCCTCATTGTTCCTTGTCCCGTGGGCCACAACATGCAGATACTTGACCGTGCTATCAGGAAGCAGAATACGATATTCGTGTTCCAACTCATCACCGGATTGAGCCCCTTCGACCATTTCCTGCAACAGGTGTATGTCTTCTGGGTGGATTCGCGAAGCGATTAGCTCCAGCGTCATCTTCAAACCCGGATCGAACTCAAAGATTCGATAAAGCTGTTCTGACCAGACAATTTCTTCTGTTCCCACGCGCCAGAAGAAACTACCGGTCCTGCTGAGGCGTTGGCCCTCTGCAAGAAATGCCTCGCTGCGCCGCAACTCCCCTTCCGCCCTTCTACGTTCCGTGATGTCGCGGAGGCACCCGGTGAAAGACGGCTGCCCGTCCATCGGAATGCGTGAGATTGCAAGTTCGACCGGGAACTCCGTTCCGTCGGCACGCATCGCGGTCAATTCGAGTCGCTTTCCCAGAAATCGAGCCTCGCCCGTAGCGAGGTAATGAGCCAACCCTTTCCGGTGCTTCTCTCGTTCAGACGGCGGAATCATAATATCCGAAAGCCGCTTGCTCATGACCTCACCCCGGCGATATCCAAAGGTGTGTTCCGCGGCCGGGTTGAAATCGGTGATGCAACCTTCATGATCGATCGTCACAATGCAGTCGAGTGCCGAGTCAAAGATTGCCGCCTTCCGTGCCTCACTGTGACGCGACTCATCTTCGGCTCTTTTGCGATCGTCGATGTCGGTGTTAATCCCGTACCACTTGATGGTTCTGCCGATTTCGTCGCGCAATGGATTCCAGCGAAAGAGAAACCATCGGTACAGTCCATCAAACCGGCGCAGGCGCGCTTCGCATTCTCCCTTTTTATCCGCCATCCTCGCCAATTGCCATGCGTCAAGCAGAACGTTCAGGTCGTCACGGTGGACCGAGTCCGCCCATCCCCAACCCTGCGCCTGCCCCTGAGTTATGCCAAGGTAGTCGAGATAATACTGATTGAAGGATTCGGCAGTGCCATCTGGACGAGCTGACCATACCAACGCTGGAATGGTGTTGATGGTCAGGGTCAGACTTCGTTCGCTCGCCCGCAGGGCTTCCTCGACGCGCTTCCGATCGTCGGTATCCGTCAACAGCACGTACCAGCCTGTAATATGTCCGTCTGCGTCTCGCACGGCGAGGGCGCGGACCTGGAACCATTGATAGACGCCGTCGGCCCGGCGACAACGATGTTCTATTGCATATGGGGTACCGGTTGTGACCGAATAAGTGAGTGCCTCGACCACTTCGGGCAAGTCATCAGGATGAACTGCATCTGTCATCCTCCAACCTTTTAGTTCCTCAGGGGTCTTGCCGAAGTATTCCAAGAGTGGTTGGTTGAGCTCTTGAATCTCGCCGGCCGGGCTCATGGTACAGATGAGCCCAGGAATGCTGTTGACGGTTTGGCGGAGATTGGTTTCACTCGCCAGCAACTCCTCCTGGGCTCGTTTCTGGTCATCGATGTCTGTGGTTGTTCCGACAAATCTGATGACTTTTCCTTCAGCATCGCGCAAGACCACGGCTTGATTCAGATGCCAGCGATAGACACCATCTCGAGCGCGGAGAGACCGGGTTTCGATCGCAAAACTCTGCCCCGAGCGTACTCCGTCCCTAAAACGCCTCGATGCTACTTCCCGATCGTCAGGGTGGACCGCGGTCATCCAGGCCTCTGGATGCGACTGGATGAAAGCCAGGGTCTGACCGGAATATTCGAGCCAAACTTGATTCACGAAATCTGGCGCGCCATCGGGCTTGAGCGTCCAGGCGGATACGGGAAGAAGCTGCAGCAGACCAACCTGGAGTTGCAGTTCCTCATTGGTTTTGGCAAGCTCCCTTGTTCGTTCCGCGACCCGACGATCGAGTTCATCGGCAATCCGCCTCTGTTCTCTCAAGAGGCGCGCCTGCTGCAGCCCGACAGTTACTTGATTGGCCGCAGCTCCCAAAAGCAATCGTTCAGACTGCGTCGGGAAATTAGCGCGCTCCGATCCAGCTGCGACGACGCCAATTTCACCCTCGATTCCCAAACGCATCGATAAGAGCGAAATGTCTTGCCCTCCGAAATGTCCGCGTACCTCTGTCGGCCAATTCTGCGGGGTATCCTCGAATCGCTCATTCAGGGCGTCGCGGAGCCTATCGGCGTTCTGTGCGGTCGAGCAATGCGGCGAAGTCTTCAATACTTCGATTGGAAGCCCGCCAGATTCGACCCGCACGCGTGTATAGATGAAATCCAGATTCAGTGCTGCCATGAGAGCATCGTGAAAAGTGGCCACGATTTGGTGCGGCTCTTGTCCGCTCCAAACCGCAGGAAGCGCGAGCACGCTGACCAGATCACTCATACAGCGTTGAAGGTTCTTTAGCTCCTCAGCAGAATCGCTGAATTCCATCTCAGGACTCCTGATTGGGTAGGCTGTCTGGGTCGGTCCGTCGAGCGCGATATTCCCGGAGGAATTCCTGTGGTGGCGTGAAGAATGGATTCTGCTGCAATGTTCCGCTAATAATGACCAGCGGGTGCGTGCGCAGGATATCGATGACCGCGTCGCCTCTAAATTGAGAGAGATGGTAGGTACAGATGACCGCGTCGTCGTGCCGACTCCAGATATCATTCACACGCGATTCAAATTCAATCACGTTCTCCAGCCGCGCCTTGTCGCCAACCACCCAGTCCATTCGACACACGATGCGACTGAGCGGGAAACCTCCCGGCGCGTTTCCAGAAGCGATTTGTTCAAAAGTTTCAAGCATTCGGTCCTGATCGAATTTGCCTTCGCGAAGATATGCTTCGGTGTTGATCTTGATTTCCAATTGCCCGGCCTGTTGAGCAACCGCTGAATCGATCCCAGCGGAGGCCAGCCGATTCAGATGCTCATCCCGTTGATGAGGATTGACGACGTGAAGGGCCTTGTCGCCGCACTCAAGCCCCTCTTTGATAAACGGAAGCAGTACGCGATATTCTTCGTCGTCGTTCGAGAAGAACGCACAAACATGGCGAACGGCGCCAAGCTGAGAGCCCGCTAAAGAGATTGGTGGAGCTTTCCGGGGCATATTTGATCCCTCCGTAGATCTCTGCTTGATCAAGGATCTCGATCGGATAGTAGGAGTTGCGAATCCCAGCGCAACTGCTGTAGCAGCTGTATCTTTGCCAAACATTGCCTGGATTGTGGGCCCACTTGCTTTTTCGACCGCGGGTTCCTGAGCTGGCCAGGGGAAAGATCTCAGCGCAACTCAGAGGGGGAACGCGCCCGCCATTTGTCGTGGACAAATGATACTCCGAATACCGTCGTTTCCTTATAAAAAGTGCCGTAAAGTGAACTAGCTCAGGCGATTTCGCTGCAGTGAGAGCCTTCCAAGCAGATTACGGGCGCACCAAGACTCCTGAAAATGGCGACCTTGGCGTCACCCCGCGGATTCATACCAAAGTGTTGATCGATACTTTCGTCCAATGGATTCTCACCTGCGCTTCTGGCGTAATCGGGACAGTTAGTGTGAGCCGCGATAAGGCTGAGTAAATGGGCGGTGCCGACGGGAGAGGACTGGCTCGTTCCAAATGATAAGCAGGGCGACCATGCTTCTCGGCGCGCTTTGACGATCGACCCCCAAGCTCGAGTCAATCCGCGCGGCAGGCGATCTGGATCTGTCGGGGAATTCATCAGTTCAGGTCAGCGGTTCGAGATGCCGCAGACCGGATGAAGACACATCGGGAGAACCCGCGATCGAGTCAGGTATTGGGTTCGAACGTTTAAGGCGAAGGGGCATTGATGCCAAATAACAGAACCGCAATCATCACTGGAGCATCTGGAGGCATTGGTGCAGGTTTAGTCGAAGGGTTTCTGAGCCAAGGTTACAACGTAGTCGCGACATCCCGTGACGCCAGTCGAAAATTAACCTCCGAGACCAACCTCGTCCTCGTCGATGGCGACATCGGAAGCGAGCGAACGGCTGCCCAGGCGGTCGAGGCAGCAATCAACAACTTCGGAGCTATCGATGTTTTGGTGAATAACGCCGGCATCTTCCTGACCAGGCCATTCACTAACTTCTCTGCAGAGGACTTCGAACTCCTCGTCTCCACGAACCTGCTCGGATTCTTTCACTTTACTCAGCACACTGTGAGAGAGATGTTGAAACAGAAATCGGGTTGCGTTGTAACCATCTCTGCGGCGCTCGCCGATAGGCCAATCGCGGGTGTAGATGGCTCGATTTCGATGATGACGAAGGGTGGCTTGAATTCGGTGACGGAGAATCTCGCAATCGAGTACGCGAATGATGGCATCCGTTTTAATGCTGTAGCCCCCGGCGAGGTGGATACACAGATGCATCGGAATGATCCCAACGAATCGACGTCTCAGCCGGCTATGAAGAGGGCAACGGTAAAGGACATTGTCGATGCCGTTCTTTACCTGGTGCAGGCCGGTCATGTGAGCGGAGAGATACTCCACGTGGATGGCGCTGCACCGGCTCGTCGTTGGTAAAAGAAAAAGCACTCTAACCGGATGCCGCGCTTCTATGAGGTAGCGATGCCCCGATTGCTTTCAGTGAACGTCGGTCTGCCCCGCGACGTGACGTGGAACGGTAAGACTGTGCATACCGCGATCTGGAAGAGTCCCGTCGAGGGGCGACGAACCGTGCGCAAGCTGAACGTGGAAGGCGATGCCCAAGGCGATCTGGCGGGTCACGGGGGGGAGCAGCGCGCCGTATTCGTATACCAGATGGATTCCTACCGCTACTGGGAGAGTATTTTGGGCCGTAGTGATTTCACTTTCGGCCAATTCGGAGAAAACTTCACCGTCGAGGGACTCGCTGACGACGAGGTGTGCATCGGCGATCGATACCGCATCGGCGGCGCCGAATTTGAAGTCACACAGCCCAGGGTGACGTGCTACCGCGTTGGCATCCGCATGAATGAACCTCGCATGGCAGCGCTACTCGTAGAACACCACAGACCGGGATTCTATTTTCGCGTGTTGCAAGAGGGAGAAGTTAGCGGAAGCGATGAGATTGTGAAAATTGCCGACGGTCCAGAGGGAATCAGTGTATCCGAGGTCGACGCGCTGCTCTATTTGCCGGGACATTCCAGCGAGCAGCTAGAGCGAGCACTGCGGATTCCTGCACTGAGCAAAGGTTGGCAGAGTTCGTTCCAGGCGATGCTCCTGCAAGACCTTGGCTCCAAAACAACAATCGGGAATCCGGGACTGGCCGATGAGGAGGATGCACCTGCGTGGTCCGGATTTCGGCAGATGCGCGTTGCGAGTATCCATAAGGAAAGCGACAATGTGACTTCCTTTGTTTTGACGCCCATCGACGGGCAACATCTTCCTGTTTTCCAGGCAGGTCAATTTGTGGTTTTGCGGTTGCTCATCGACCCGAACAAACCACCGGTTCTTCGCAGCTATTCGTTGTCTGATCTGCCCGCGGTCGATCATTTCCGCATCAGCGTCAAGAGTGAAACGAACGGGATTAGCAGCTCATTTTTGTGCAATCGAACGCAGGAAGGCGATGTATTGGATGTGAGTGCACCACGAGGGACCTTTACTTTGCGTCCCAGCCAGGATCCCCTGGTTCTGCTGAGCGCTGGAGTCGGCGCGACGCCAGTGATGTCGATGCTGCACACACTTGCTGCTGAGAGGTCGCAACGAGAGATTTGGTGGATCTATGGAGCCCGGAATCGCGACGAGCATCCTTTTGCCGAGGAATCGCGTTCATTGCTGAAACAGCTCTCTCGCGGGCGAGGATACATTGTGTACAGCAGGCCGACTGCAAACGACCACTTCGGCGCAGACTTCGACGCCGCCGGGCACATCGATACGGCTCTGCTGGAGAGAATCGGCGTGCCACAGGGTAGTGAATTCTATCTCTGTGGCCCACCTTTGTTCTTACAGAATATGCGCGATGGGTTGCAAAGCTGGGGTGTGCTCGATGGGAACGTGCACACGGAGATCTTTGGCTCTCTCGAGGCGATTACCCCTGGCATGGCGCAGGTCGATCACACTCCTCACCTGCCACAAGGGCCGCCCGGATCTGGTCCCCCAGTCTCATTCGCGCGTAGTGGAATTACCGCCGCTTGGGATCCGAGATACGGGAGCTTGCTTGAACTGGCGGAAGCGTGCGATGTTCCAGTCAGATGGTCGTGCCGGACTGGAGTCTGTCATACCTGCATGACCGGTCTGATTGACGGATCGATTACTTATAACCCTGAGCCATTGGAACGGCCTGCTCCCGGGAACTTACTCGTGTGCTGTTCCCAGCCAAACACGAGTGTCACCCTGGATCTGTGAGAAGAATGGGAGGAGACGAATTGTGCGTTCTGACATAGTTCCCGGAAGCATTTTCCCTGACTACGAATTGCCCGATCACACGGGCAACACGCGCAAGCTCAGCGAGCTACAGGGTGATGATCCGCTCATCCTTACCCTCGCGCGCGGCCACTATTGCCCAAAGGAGCACCAACAGCATTTGGAACTTGCCGCATTCTACCCGAAGATCACAGTGGCGTACACACAGGTTGTAACGATCGCTACCGACGATCACCACACTCTTCAGGAATTCCGTGCTTCGGTCGGAGCGCAGTGGACCTTCCTTTCAGACCCCGACCGAACGATTCAGAAGGATCTCGACATCCAGGAATACACCGACCCCGAACATAATCCGATGATCCCGCACACGCTCGTGCTTAAGCCGAACCTCGTGATCCACAGTATCTATAACGGGTATTGGTTCTGGGGCCGCCCGTCGGTCATCGATCTTTGGCACGATCTGCGTGTCGCGACGAGCGAAATCCGGCCAGACTGGGATCTGAGCACCCCCGGACTCCGAGAGGCATGGAATGCAGGCGACCTCTCGCGTTTTCACGGGTGGAACAAGCATACCGGCGCGGAGACGCCCTCGATTGCACGAAAGCAGTAGCAATGCTTTGCCGCGTGGCGGCAATCGGGCGATGATCCGCGGAGATTACCGCAGTACCCGCCGCATGAGGATTCCTGACTATGTCACTCACTGAATTAGCGACGAAACAGAATCTGACGAATGTTCTCGCAGCGCCGTCTGAGGTGGGCGACGTCCAGGCGGGAAACCCCCTGCCAATTGGAGGCGCGCACGAACAAGGGTTGGGAGTCAATTTTGTTTTGTTCAGCCGCCACGCAACCGGTGTTCGCCTAGAGTTCTATCAAAATTCTGAAGATTCTTCTCCGAGCAGAACCATCGAGTTAGATCCGGTGCGTCATCGTACAGGCGACGTTTGGCACGTGTGGGTACGAGGCGTTTCCGCAGGACAACTTTACGGTTATCGCGTCGAGGGGCCGTATCTACCCGAAGAGGGCCATCGCTTCAACCCGCACAAGCTGCTTCTGGATCCGTATGCAAGAGCAATTGCCGGGGTCGAGAATTGGGATTTTCTAGCCGCGCGCGGTTACGATTCATCCAGCAGCCTGGCTGACTTGAGCGTTTCCACTGTCGATAATGCCGGCATCGCTCCGAAATGCATCTTTACCGACGATCATTTCGACTGGGAGATGGATTCGCCCCCAAAGCATTCCGCCTCTGACACGGTCATTTACGAGACACACGTTCGAGGTTTCACAATCCATCCGAGTTCGGGTGTGGCGCATCCTGGAACCTTCGCTGGCTTGGCCGAGAAGATTCCGTATCTCCAAGATCTGGGAGTGACCGCCATTGAGCTGATGCCTGTTCTCGAATTTAACGAAAATGAGTCGCAACTGCTCAATCCAATCACAGGAGAGAAACTCAAGAACTACTGGGGCTACAATCCAGTGGCCTTTTTCGCTGCGAAGAAGTCCTACAGCGTTGAAGGATCACAAAGGCGGCAGACCGCGGAATTCCGAGAGATGGTCAAAGCTTTTCACCGGGCCGGCATCGAAGTAATCCTGGATGTCGTGCTGAACCACTCGGCCGAGGGAGATGAACTGGGACCCACGATTTCTCTGCGCGGGATTGAGAACTCTATCTTCTATATGTTGCAAGAGAACGGGTGCCGATACTACAAGAACTTTTCCGGCGTTGGCAATACGCTTAATGCGAATCATCCTGTCGTGAGGGAGCTCGTCAGAAATGTGCTTCGTTACTGGGTCATGCACATGCATGTGGATGGCTTTCGTTTTGACCTTGCTTCGGTCCTGGGCCGAGATGAGCACGGAAATGTTTTACGCGACGCCCCACTTCTCGAAGGCATTGCCGAGGATCCTATCCTGCGTGACGTGAAGATTATCGCGGAAGCCTGGGACGCAGGGGGTGCATATCAAGTGGGAAGTTTTTCCACCAAGCGTTGGACGGAATGGAACGGCCGCTTCCGTGACGATGTGCGCCGCTTCTGGGTTGGCGACCCAGGCATGATGGGATCGCTCGCGAGCCGAATCTGTGGCAGCTCGGATTTATACCACAGTTCAGGCAAGGGCCCCGCAAGCAGCCTGAACTTCGTTACTTGTCATGACGGCTTTACGCTGAACGATCTGGTGAGCTACAAGGAGAAGCATAATGACGAAAATGCTGAGTTCGGCCGCGATGGAACCGATGCCAACTACAGCGACAATTGCAGCGTGGAAGGGCCAAGTGATGATCCCGGAGTCGAGAGGGTACGTAACCGCTTGATCAAGAATTTCCTGCTCACCCTGTTTATTTCTCGAGGGGTTCCCATGTTGCTGGGCGGCGATGAATTTCGCCGAACCCAGCGCGGCAATAACAATGCCTACTGCCAAGATAACGAGGTGAGCTGGTTTGACTGGAGCTTGCTTGAAACGCACAGAGAGATCCACCGCTTCGCGCGGGGAATGATCGCCTTTCGCCGAGCACATCGTGTTTTACGAAAAGAAGATTTCTACAAAGATGCGGACATAAAGTGGTTCGCGCCGAACGGCGGCGCTCCCGACTGGGCCGACCAGCGGCAGAAATCCTTCGCTTGCCTGATTCTTGCATTGACAGAACCTGAATTGTTTATCTTGTTTAACGCCGACTCGAGGCCTGTTGACTTTTACCTTCCTGCCTTGCCGACGGGGAAGATTTGGCGCTTGGCGGTCGATACTTCTCGACCCGCCCCTGACGATCTCTTCGACCCTGGGAAAGAGCCTTCCATACAAGGTCAAATCGATTTTCGGCTCGAACCTCGATCAAGTGCAATTCTCTTGAGGGACAGCGAGGAGGTGCTGCGTGGCGATTAACCCCGCTGCCGGAAAGCCGGCTGACCCATCCATTCTTCTCAATGTTCCAAAGCTCATCACGGCCTATTACGAGCTGCGGCCCGATCCAAGCGATCCCAGACAGCGGGTTGCGTTCGGTACGTCCGGCCATCGCGGATCTGCGTTCGGCGTGGCGTTCAACGAGTGGCACATCCTGGCCATCACCCAGGCGATTTGTGATTATCGGAAAGTCCAGCGCATAGATGGGCCGCTGTTCCTTGGGATAGATACGCACGCTTTGTCTGAACCTGCATTTGCGAGCGCGATGGAGGTGCTTGCGGCAAATCACATCGAAGTATTGATCTCGGAGGGAACACCCTACACCCCGACCCCAGCCGTCTCTCATTCGATTCTGCTTTACAACCGTGGGCGAAAATCGGGACTATCCGACGGCATCGTCATCACGCCGTCTCATAATCCTCCCGATGACGGGGGTCTTAAATACGACCCTCCGCATGGAGGACCGGCAGATTCGAGCGTGACTTCGTGGATTGAATCGAAAGCCAATGATTATCTTGAGCGCGACCTCGACGGTGTTCAGCGCATGCTGTTTGCCCAAGCAATGCGCGCATCCACAACGCACAAACACGACTTTCTGAACGAATATATTAACGATCTCAATCGTGTTGTCGACATGGATGCCGTGCGCGACGCGAAGATTAAGCTAGGCGTGGATCCCCTCGGGGGAGCAGGCATCGATTATTGGCCACGGATCGCCGAGCAGTACGGTCTCGATCTGACAATCGTCAACCAATCGGTAGATCCCACGTTCCGCTTCATGACTGTGGATTGGGACGGAAAAATTCGCATGGATCCTTCCTCGCCTTATGCGATGCAGAGACTCATCGCACTGAAAGGCAAGTTCGATATTGCGTTTGCCAGCGATACAGATCATGACCGGCATGGCATCGTGACCAAAGGAAGCGGATTGCTGCCCCCGAATCACTACCTTTCAGTGTGCGTCAGCTATTTGTTCGCGAATCGGCCGAATTGGAGTGGGAACGTCGCAGTCGGCAAGACCGTAGTTAGCAGTAGCATGATCGATCGTGTCAGTAGTCGCCGGGGGCGACGGCTTTATGAAGTTCCGGTGGGTTTTAAGTGGTTTGTCGAGGGATTGCTCGCGGGCCGCTTGGGTTTCGCCGGAGAGGAGAGCGCCGGTTCCAGCTTTCTCCGGCGCGACGGCACCGTATGGACCACTGACAAAGACGGAATCGTTCCGTGTTTACTGTCAGCAGAAATTACTGCGCGCATGGGTAAAGATCCGGGTGAGATTTATCGTGAACTCACCCGCGAGTTGGGAGATCCCGTTTACGAACGCATCGACGCTCCTGCCACGCCCGAACAGAAAGCGGCTCTGGCGAAATTATCCCCGTCCGATATTCACGCTACAGAAGTTGCTGGCCAACCGATCGAGAAGATTCTGACGACTGCTCCCGGAGACGGCAATCCAATTGGGGGGATCAAAGTGGCCGCCAAGGATGGTTGGTTTGCGGCGCGTCCTTCGGGCACGGAGGAGATCTACAAGATTTACGCCGAGAGTTTCCTCGGACGGGACCATTTACGACAGATCGAGGAAGAAGCCCGGACCATTGTCTCGGAAACGCTGGCTCGCAGTGCCCAGGCGTCCTGAACCGATGAGCGACGAGAGGAGTTTATCTATGACTAGCTCTACAATCCCTAATCATCCCCTCGATACTCCCATTTCAGATGCTCTTACCGATTTGGCTCTAGACCTTAGATGGTCATTCAATCATTCGGCGGACCAACTATGGGAGCAACTCGATCCCGAACTATGGGAGCTGACTCACAATCCTTGGGTTCTGCTACAAACTGTCTCGCAAGAGAAGCTCCAAGGTGTCACCTCTGACCCAGGATTTCAAACGCTCCTGGCTGATCTCCACCGCGAAAAGACGCTTGCCAATGAGTCCGGAGCCTGGTTTCAAAAGACGCATCCGCGTTCGGGCCTGTCGACAATTGCGTATTTCTCAATGGAGTTCATGTTGAGCGAAGCGCTCCCGATTTATTCCGGCGGACTCGGAAACGTTGCCGGAGATCAGCTCAAAGCTGCATGCAACCTGGGCGTTCCTGTGACGGGAATTAGTTTGCTCTATCAACAAGGCTATTTTCGCCAGGAAATTGATGCGCAGGGCCACCAGCAAGCTTTGTACCCATTCAATGATCCTGGCCAGCTTCCGATTCGACCGGTGCGCCAACCGAACGGCGAATGGCTGCGCCTGTCCATCGCGTTGCCTGGCTCTAAGTTGTGGATCAGGGTATGGCAAGTACAAGTGGGCCGGGCCAGATTGTATTTGCTCGACACGAACGATCCCGCGAACCCTCCAGCCTTCCGCGGCATTACGACTGAGCTGTACGGAGGCGGTCCTGAATTGCGTTTGAAACAAGAGTTAGTGCTCGGTATTGGAGGTTGGCGGCTGTTGCGAGCCTTGGGACTGCAGCCCGAGGTCTGCCATCTCAATGAAGGTCACGCCGCATTCGCAGTGCTGGAAAGGGCTCATTCCTACATGGAAGACAATGGCGAGCCATTCGACGTCGCGCTTACCGTCACGCGTGCCGGTAACCTTTTTACGACTCATACTGCCGTAGAGGCGGGCTTTGATCGCTTTGCCCCGAATCTGATGGAACGATATCTCAGCAAGTATGCCGAGGAGAAATTGTCGATTTCGATCGACGAACTTTTAGCTTTGGGGCGACGCGATCGCCAAGACTCGTCTGAACCATTCAATATGGCCTATCTGGCGATCCGCGGCAGCGGCGCCATCAACGGTGTCAGCAAATTGCACGGTCAAGTTAGCCGGCGACTTTTCCAGCCTTTATTTCCCAGGTGGCCTGAAACAGAGGTGCCTGTGACGCACGTGACCAACGGGGTTCACACTCCCACTTGGGATTCAGTTGAAGCAGACCACTTGTGGGAACTTTCCTGCGGAAAGCGATGCTGGGACGGAACACTGGCGAATACAGGAACAGATATTCGCGCAGCCAGCGATTCCAACCTCTGGCAACTCCGAACAGATTCCCGCAAGACTCTCGTTGAGTACGTCCGAAGAATCTACGGCCGTCAATTGGCGACTCGGGGAGCGTCGTCGGAAGACCTCGCGCAGGCCGCACTGATACTCGATGACAAAATTTTGACTTTAGGATTTGCCCGTCGCTTTGCCACTTACAAACGCCCGAACCTTCTCCTGCACGATCCGGCGCGGCTCGTGAATATTCTTGCGAATCCAGAGCGCCCAGTTCAACTCGTGCTTGCGGGCAAGGCGCATCCCCAGGATGACGAGGGCCAGGAAATGATCCAGCAATGGTTTGAGTTTGCTCACCGTCTTGAAGTGCGATCGCGGGTGGTTTTCCTTTCCGATTACGACGTTCTCATGGCCGAACATCTGGTTCAGGGTGTCGACGTCTGGGTGAACACCCCGCGACGGCCTTGGGAAGCAAGCGGCACAAGCGGCATGAAGGTGCTAGTGAACGGTGGTTTGAATCTGTCTGAACTTGACGGCTGGTGGGCGGAGGCCTATTCCCCCGAATTAGGCTGGGCGATAGGAGATGGGCGCGAACACGGAGACGACCCTTCCTGGGACGCAGCTGAAGCTGAGGATCTTTATACGGTGCTCGAAAGAGAGGTTATCCCGGAGTTCTATACCCGTGACGAGCTTGGAATTTCCCGCGGCTGGGTTGCGCGCATCCGCGAGAGTATGGCCCGCTTAACACCGGCCTTTTCGAGCAATCGTGCCGTTCGCCAATATACCGAAGAACACTATCTTCCGGGGGCAGCGGCTTTCCTTGAGCGCGCCAAGAATCGAGATTCAGTGGGAGCGAATCTCGTCGCCTGGAAGGCAGCATTGGGGAAACATTGGTCGGCGCTGCGGTTTGGCACTGCGACCGCCGAGCAGCGAGGCGAGCAATATCTGTTTCATGTTCAGGTCTTTCTTGGTGATCTTGATGCCGCTGCCGTGGACGTTGAGCTCTACGCGGAGGCGCGAAAAGACGAGACCCCAACCATGCATTCCATGAGTCGTAGCGAGCCCCTGGCCGAAGCAACGAATGCCTTCACCTATACTGCCTCTGTCCCGGCCAGTTGTCCGGTTGCCGACTATACGCCGCGCATCATTCCAAGCCACGTTGGAGCGCTCGTGCCGCTTGAGGCTCCTTTCATTCTGTGGCACGAATCGCCGTCCTGGCGATGAAGTTTGAGATTCACTGCGACGCCGTTGGAGGACAGGCAGTCGCGCGAATGGCGTCGCCGCTTCAACCGATTCATGACCCGTGATCAGTCGAAACTCTGACATGGCAGCTCTGCATTCTGGCAGTCGGATATCGCGTAGGGCCGCTTCGATTCAGATATTGGACGGTCAGTCGGAACGCGCGCCTTGAACGCTAAGGAGCAGGTTAGGTGCTTCCGTGCGCGACAGAGTCTGGACTTGACCGCTGGCAGGGAGAGATCGAGAGATCGAGCCACCTCCTTCATCGAACACTCCTGTTCAATCCACGTTTTCATCGGGGTGCGAAGGTTGAAGTTAAGCTCGCCGATTGCGCGCAAGACGGACTCAGACCTTTGGCGCAGATCATAAAGCTGCTCCGGGTTCAGAGTGGAATCAGGAACATCAATTGTCTGAGGTGGCTCTCCTGATTCCGATGACGGCTCGAACGAGACCTCGGCTCGATTGCGGCGCCTGCGCACGACCATAAGCGCGGAATTGATGGCGATTCTCGTTAGCCAGGTCGCGAATTGAGATCTTCCCTCGAAGGAATCGAGCGCCAAATACGCACGAAGAAACGTCTCCTGCAGAGCGTCCTCCGCGTCCTCGTGGTTTCTGGTAATTAATTGAATTCGGCGGTAAAGACGACGCGAGTAACGTCTCTGGAGTTCCTCGAATGCAGCGTTCGATCCCGCTCTCGCGGCAATAACCAATTCCAAGTCTCGGCTTGTGGGATCCTCTTCGTCATTCATCCTGTGACAGGTAGTGCTAGAGCACAGTTGCATCATTGACCTCCTTGAAGGTAAGACTCACGAAGCGTCCGGGAACTTTGAGGATGACGCCATCGCGCGGGCGCGAGGAAGAGATCTAGACCAAACTCGCTCCGACTGTTTGTGATTAAGCCTGAAGTGCAGAGACGGAGCCATTGGACGAAGGTATCGATCGATACTTTCGTGCGAATTCGTCCTGCAGCCGCGCTCGCGTCTTTCTGACGTTTGGTGCACGCGCTGTGAATTGAATGCGTTGATACGACAGCGCATTTATCGAGAAACATTCGTTTACAGTGGTGTTGAAGATAAACCGATAGATTATTCAGAATTCGACTAATGCACTTTCACTTGCGGCCCATCACAGAGCGTGATACAGGCGTTGATTTCGCCCCGAATACTGCCGTTGGCTCTTTCACTCGCTCAACTCGGCCTTGTACGATGAGGCGGGAATCGAGCCCTCCAACAGTCGCCGGATATTGAGGCTGAACGCGGCCGCCTCTGGGCATCGGCCAACGGAGGGAGAGGAGATTTCTTCGCGTTCTCCAATTCGCTTGACTGGAATATCGAACCGGCCTGGGAAGAATAACTTGCGAGCGTGTGTTCACAGGCCGTATCCAATACCTAAGTACAATAGACACACGCCGGCGGCGCAGGGGAGGATTGCGCTGTGGAGTCTGCCGAGACGGGGGGCCGGGTCGATGAGGACAAACTTGGGCGCGATGAGGTTGTTGTCTGGCAGTGAATGATATGAGCGACACTCTCAGAAGATGCAACTTGATCAAGCAGCGCCGCAAGGAATGCGCGGTTCTCGATGCCGGGCGAAGTTGTTTCTTGAACGCGGACTGAGATATCCAAAATGGATCTTGTTTTGCCTGTGTTGATCGTCGACGATAATGAACCGGTCCGCGAGTCGATGCCAGATCTTCCCAAGGTGTTCGGTGTCGCACCACAAGCTTTCTCTTCTGCTCAGCAGTTCTTAGCGTCGGTTGCACTTTCGCGAACCCAAGGCTTGATCTGCCGCGTTGCGATCCCCGGAATGTTCTTAACCGAACTTCAAGAAGATTTGAATCGTCCTTAGTTCGCGGTCTACATTGTTTTCATCACCGGACATCGGGACGAATCGTTGCAGTCGCGGGATGTCGAGCAATGTACGATCGCGCTGATGATCAAATCGATCAGTGGTGCTGCAACGCGCGATGCGGTGAATTCGGAGCTTCAGATTAAGTGATCGTTGTCTCTGAAATTGTAATGCAGGTATACTGATGGCCCGTGCAAGCGCACGTGGTTTTGAGGTGAGGGTCTTGCCCATAACAGAGAGCACGTCAATTGTTCTTGTCGTCGATGACGACGTGTCTGTTCGCGAATCGCTCGAACTCTTGCTTCGTCATGAAGGGCTAGACGTGGAGACGTTCGTTTCCGCGCAGGAGTTTCTCAGCCGCCCACCCGTGACTGTTCCGAGCTGCTTGGTACTGGACATTTCCCTGCCTGGCCTGAATGGCCTCGATCTGCAGAAACGTGTCGCGGTAGAACGGCATGAGATGCCCGTTATCTTCATCACAGGCCACGGAGATATTCCCATAACCGTGCAGGCAATGAAGGCGGGAGCCGTAGAGTTCCTGACCAAACCGTTCAGTGACGAAATTCTGCTGAATGCCATTCGCAATGCCCTCGTACGCAGCAAGGCATTACTTGACCGTTCCACAGAGGTTCGGACTCTGAAGGCGCGGTACTCGAGCCTGACTGCCCGCGAGCGCGAAGTGATGGCATTGGTCGTCGCTGGCTTGCCGAATAAACAGGTTGGCAGCGAACTGGGAATCAGCGAGATCACCGTTAAAGCGCATCGCGGTAGCATGATGCGAAAAATGAAAGCTGAGTCCCTTGCAGAGTTAGTTAGCATTGCTACCCGCCTTCGCCTGACACGCCTGTCTGGGTCCGCGTTGCCCCTGGCCAGGTAAGACTGAATCGCACACAGCGATCCGTCCCTCTGTATTCGTTGAGACACTGGCCAATCAAGCCAGCACGAAGGTATCGGTCCATACCTTCGTCTCATAACGCCTCTGCATACATTACTGCCCCGATCACATCTCTGATTATGTTCCCGAGGAGACCGGTCATCGAGTAGAAGTCGCCGTCAGCTATGTTGACGCGAAGCGAATCTGGTTCCTCGGTGAAGAATCGCGCGTGATTGAGATCGTTGCGCTGATCGAAAGGTCCGGAGATATACATGACTTCATCGCCAAGAGGCATGGGGCTGATTGCAGCTGCGTCTTCGAGCGTTGGCGCCTCACACGCCGACCAATTGGTGCGCCGAGGCTTCAATCCTCGTCTTCCACAACCGGGTGGATCACCGGAGATGCCTACGCTGAATCGCGCCGATCTATCTCTTGTCGCCTCAGCGAAGAAGGCACGTAGGATTCTTCTGGTTGACGCAGCGCTCGCGCTACGTGAGTTGCACTTAAGGTTTCTACGATCAATTCCGGCCATTGTGGAAACGCTGACTTCCTATGCCGAAATGTATTTCAACCGGGAGCGCGCGTATGCACTCGTAATCCTCGCACTCTATCCCCAATCAAGAGAGACAGCCGAGGCGGCTCATTTTGTCCGCCATCGATGGAGCACGGCGAGAATCCTCCTGCTCGAAAGCGGGCCCGTGGTTATTGATGACTGGCTCTATGACGAGCGGGTTGACCCTCATTTGCATCCGGCGATTATGCGCGATGCGGCGATGCGGCTCATGGCTGAAGAAACGTACTGGATCCCAGAATGAGCCTCGAGAAGTCCATTTCCATTGGATCTCTTGACGCTGTCGAGCCTATCGCCGGATTCACACCTCTCTTCCGGCTTTCTCCGTGCGTATCAATACGAAGGTGTCGATCAGTACTTTCGTCTGATAGAGCTCGAACGGCGTTTCGATGGAGCATAGGAGGATCAAAGGTCAACAGGTCGTTCTGCGCGGCCATATGAGTGCGAGCTGACTCGCGATCTGGTCTTCGATTCCAGCAAAGACGCGGAGGAAAGAGCATGGGAAAAGTTCCATCCGAGATTGACATAACAGGTGCAACCGTGGAGGTGAATCCGTCCACCGTTGATACCAAACTCGAGGTGATCGTCATCCCAGTTTCCGATGTCGATCGCGCGAAGGAATTCTACACAAGGCTTGGATGGCGACTCGATGCCGACCTGGCGGACGGGAACGACTTCCGAGTCGTCCAATTCACACCGCCGGGTTCAGGGTGCTCAATTATCTTCGGCAAGAATGTGACAGCGGCGGCGCCCGGCTCTGCCCAGGGTTTGTACCTGATCGTCTCCGATATCGATGCGGCTCGCAATGAAAATCTCAGCCGAGGTGTCGAGACCACGGAGGTATTTCATCAAGTCGATGGCAAACACGCTGGACCCGACGAACCTTTTTTGTTTGGCAGGGCGCGGGCTGCTGGGCGAGACCCCGAGCATCGCAGCTATCTTACGTTCGCCTCATTCATTGATCCGGATGGTAATGGCTGGCTCTTTCAGGAGATCAAGACAAGGCTGCCGGGACGTGTCGTTGGAAATACCACGTTTTCTTCAGTTGAGGACCTGTCGCAGGCACTTCGGCGAGCCGAGGAAGCGCACGGAAAACACGAGGCGGCGACCGGACACACCGACCCGAATTGGCCTGACTGGTATGCCCAGTATCTGGTGCGCGAGCAGGCAGGAGAGGAGTTGCCAAGATGACACAAATCTCTCGACGAAATGTATTGGAAGCGATGTGTTTATCGGCAGGCGTCGCGTTGCTTGGCCGATCGCCCGCGTCTGCTATGGAGAGCAGCGAATTGGCACCGACAACCACTTCGACACCCAGCACACAGAGCGGATCGTTCGGTCCACTCAAAGAGGTCGATGCGGGAGACCTGAGGGTCGGTTACGTGGAGCAGGGACCTTCCAATGGAAAGGCGGTCATCCTTCTGCATGGCTGGCCGTACGATATCTACAGCTTTGCGGAAGTGACCCCACAGCTGGCTTCGGCGGGCTATCGTGTCATAGTGCCGTATTTGCGGGGCTACGGGTCAACTCGCTTTCTTTCCGACAGAACATTCCGCAACGGACAACCTTCGGCGGTTGCTGTGGATACTATTGCGCTGATGGACGCGCTCAAGATTGACAAAGCGATACTGGGCGGTTTTGACTGGGGCGCACGCACCGCGGACATTGTTGCCGTTCTCCGGCCCGAACGCTGCAAGGCGCTTGTCTCAGTGAGCGGATATCTTATTGGAAGCCAGGAAGCCGGCAAAGTTCCGCTGCCGCCCAAAGCAGAACTTCAATGGTGGTATCAATATTATTTCGCTACCGAACGTGGACGAGCCGGCTACGACAAGTATCGGCGTGATTTCGCGAAACTGATTTGGCAACTGGCGTCGCCGCAATGGAAATTCGATGACAGCACGTTTGAGCAAAGCGCAGCCTCATTCGACAATTCAGATCACGTTGAAATTGTCATCCACAACTATCGCTGGCGCCAGGGATTGGCTGAGGGCGAAGCGAAATATGATGCTTATGAAAGTAAACTTGCCAAGGCACCCGCTATCGGTGTTCCGACCATCACCCTTGAAGGAGACGCTAACGGAGCGCCGCACGCCGACCCAAGCACCTATGCCGCTAGGTTCTCCGGGAAATACCAACACCACACAATAACTGGGGGAATCGGTCACAACCTTCCTCAAGAGGCTCCGCAAGCATTTGTAAAGGCGGTCATCGACGTTGACCATTTGTGATTCAGGGATACTTAGGACCGATGCCGGAATGAGATCCGGGAGTTTCAGCTGGGAGGTTGGGTCCCGAAGGGGTTGAAGAGTGATCGGCTCATTTGAATTGCGGCGCGTTGGAGCATTTTCGGACCTGCCGGAAGATGATATCGAGTGGTTTCTAAGTCAGGTGCAAGAAGTCTTTTTGAGTGCTGGAGATATTTTCGTCCGCGAGGGCGATCCAGCAGACTGGATGTTCATCTTTCTCGATGGGCTCTTTCAATGGAGAGGGGAATTTGGTGGCGACAATGTCTCACTCCCGGCACAAGCCGGTGACATCAGTGGGATATTTCCTTTCTCAAGGATGAAACGGTTCACTGTGACCGGACGAGCCTTCACAGCCGGGCATCTCGTCAAATTCCCTTCCGCACGCTTTTCCGAACTCATCCAAAGAATGCCGGAACTGACGGCGAGATTAGTCGCCACAATGTCGGACCGTATTCGTGAAGGAACGCGAATCGAGCAGCAGCGCGACCGTTCGGTATCGTTGGGCAGATTGTCTGCGGGGCTTGCTCACGAATTGAATAACCCCGCTTCAGCTGCCCAGCGAGCGGGCGATCAAATGCGCGAGGCGCTAAGGAAACTACGAAGTGCGAATTCGGAATTATGGCGACGACCTCTGGATGAGTCAGACAAAGCCAGAATCGAAGAGGTGGAAGCTTTGCTGCTGCAATCCGGGTCGACCCAGCTAGACGGAATCGCTCTCGGGGACCTGGAAGAAAGGCTCGAATCGATCTTGCGAGTTTATGGTCACGCTGACTCATGGGAGGTTTCAGCTGCCCTGGCAAGGTGCAGCATGTCTCCCGAAACGCTCACTTCTCTGCTTATGCATCTCGATCCAATTGCGGCACGCGCGACACTGGCACGATTTGCTGCCTCGGCAGAATTGTCGATCCTTGTGAGCGCAATAGAAAGCAGCACGACTCGAATATCGAATCTGGTTCGAACTGTTAAGGAATATACCTATATGGACCAGGCGCCAATCCAAAACGTTGATGTGACGCGAAGCTTAGAAACTGCGCTCGGCGCTTTGGTCCACATTCTTCAACCCGGAATCCAAGTGCAGCGTGCTTACGAGCAGGTGCCACTATTGGTTAACACAGTGGGAAGCCAGTTGAATCAGGTCTGGTCCAATATTGTCGAGAACGCGGTGGAGGCCACGGTGGGGCACGGCGAACTTCGGGTGCGAACCTTCCGCGAGGACGATTTCGTTGTGGTTGAGATTCGTGATACCGGCCCTGGAATTCCCCCAGAGATCAGGCCCTATATTTTTGATCCATTTTTCACGACGAAGGACGTCGGTGCGGGAACGGGCCTTGGGCTGAACACCGTACAGACAATCGTGCGAAAGCTTGGCGGCAAAATTCAGGTTGCTTCGACGCCCGGAGACACTCGTTTTCAGGTATGGCTTCCGTGGGGAGATGCTGCCCGAACGGAGACCTGATTTCGAGCAACCAACACCAAAGCACAATTGTGCTATCGCGACGGAGTGGGGCACATTGTAACCACGGTATGGTGGCCGCCCCCGGCTTGTGGAGAAGATGATTTATGTCGCACCATTACTCTGGCCCTGACTATGGCTTCCCCCATGGAGATGCTCGTCTTGACCTAACCGATCTGTATGCTTTCCCGAAGTCCGGAGATACCAATAAATCAATCCTGGTTATGAATGTGCATCCTTCTGTCGGGGTGAATCCGCCAGGGCCTACTTTGGACGTGCCCTTTGCGCACGAGGCTATTTATGAACTAAGGATCGACACTGACGGCGACATAGTTGCCGATATCGCATACCGAGTTCATTTCTCGGCCCCTGTCGGTGCCGTTCAAACTGCGACGCTTAGCCGCGTTGAGGGTGAGCAAGCCGCCGTGACGGGCGACGGCGGGCAGGTCATCGTTGATCGGGCACCAGTCTCAACTGGGTCCGATGCATTGGTAACAAAGGCCGGGGACTATTGTTTCTTCGCCGGCTGGCGCAGCGATCCGTTTTTTTTCGACACACAGGGCGCCCTGAATAATCTGCAGTTCACAGGTAACGATTTTTTCGCCGATGGAGACGTGTGCAGTATCGTGCTCGAAATACCCAACACCGTCTTGGGCCAAGAGGAGATGGGATTGTGGCATCGCACGTTGGATGGAGCCAGCGGGCATTGGATCCAAGCGGATCGTGGCGCGAAGCCTTCGCAGGCGGTCTTTCTTGCCGGTGACCAGCAAAGCTCCTACCTCGCTGGAGATCCGGTGAACGACGCCCGTTTTGTCGCCGTCTTCGCTCATTCACTGGAGCACACGGGAGGCTACAAGCCGGAAGAAGCGACGAAGGTTGCAGAGTCGTTGCTGCCAGACATCCTCCGCTACGATCCGAAGCGCCCGGCATCCTACCCGGTAAATGGCCGGACGTTCACCGACGATGTCATGGATGGCTTCCTTTCAATGATCACAAATGGGAGGGTGACGCAAGATCATGTCGGCCCCCACAAGGATCTGCTCGACGCGTTCCCGTACCTGGGGCCGCCGCACAAAGTCCGATTTGCCGGATGACCTATGCCGTCAATTTGAATCGCCTGCGCGATGAAGATTAATCTGACTATCACTCTGAAAGTCAGAGATTGCGAATTGCGAAGATGGCTATTTGAGAGCGATTGGAAGGCAATTTGCCATGACGAGTATTCGGATCAAAAGGGTTTATGAAGAACCCGACGCGAAAGATGGAATTCGGATTCTTGTGGACCGGCTTTGGCCGCGGGGTCTCACCAAGGAGAAGGCGAAGGTTAATTTTTGGCTGAAGGACGTAGCGCCAAGCACCGAACTTCGAAAATGGTTTGCCCACGATCCTGCCAGGTGGGCAGAATTCCAAACGCGCTACCGGGAGGAACTCAGGAAAAATGAGGAACCGCTCTCGCTTCTTAAAAAAGAAGCAGCCAAGGGAACGGTGACGTTAGTTTATGGCGCAAAAGACCAACAGCACAATGAAGCAGTGACGCTACAAAAACTCCTCGAATTGGGATGAATTCGTCTCTTACCTACGCGTCCACCGACCGCTCAACAAGCCGGCGTGGTTATGGGCCGGAAAAACAAAGCAATCCTTCATAATTTAACCATTTCCCTTTCGCCGGAATTCACTTCCGCCACTATTGTGGAATTGATTTTGGGCAAATACATGCTGGGCGTTATTCAATCTATCGGCCAAACACCTCAGGGACTTCGGTCGATTGTGCTCGAAAACCGCGCTTTACGCATCCTTGTGCTCCCTGAAACTGGCGCCAAAGTCTGGCAAATCACCTACAAGCCGCTGGATGTTGACCTCCTTTGGAACAATCCGAGCGTGCAGCCTGCGCGGCAAATCCTGCACGCCTGCTATGACGATGCGTGGAGCGGGGGGTGGGACGACCTGTTTCCCAATGACGAAGCGGCGACGCTGCAGGGTCATGCGTTTCCCGACCATGGAGAACTGTGGACCGGGGACTGGCATGTGGCAAGCTCTCAGGACAATGATTCGGCAGGAGTTCGTCTGAGCTTCAAAACGCCGGTCAGCAAAATCCTCGTCGAGAAGACCTTGCATTTGCGGGCGGAGGGCGCAATCTTCGAGATTCACTATCGACTCACGAATCAGGGCAAAAGTGCAATTCCCTTCCTTTTCAAGCTCCACCCGGCATTTGCTGTTTCCCCAAACCATCGCATCGACTTTCCGCCCATGGCCGTGCTCCTCGAGCCGGAGTTCCTTGGCACATTAGAAGGAGCGCCACCTGCTTTTCCCTGGCCCTACGCGGCCCTGGGCGGCAAGTTGCTGGATTTGCGTCAGGTTCCCGATATTTCTTCGCATGCCTTGCACTTCTTCTATGGGACAGGGCTGGTGAATGGCTGGTGCGGCGTAACAAATTGCGCAATCCGCCTGGCTGCTGCTTTGCGATTTGACCCCGAAGTCTTCTCCAGTTGCTGGCTTTTCGCCACCCACGGTGGATGGCGCGACTTGAACGTCGCGGTTCTAGAGCCGGCCACAGGCCATCCATTCAAAATGGAGCGAATGATCGCCGGCGGACGGGCGCGCACACTGGAGCCGGGCGAGCGCCTCGAAACCACCGTGCTTTTCTCAGCCCAGGAAGGCCTCATGTCAATTGGAGGCGTCGAAGAGAATGGGCTGATTCTTGCCGGCGACTGAGACTATACGCTTGGCTCCTTTAGATTTCTGCTCAGGCTTCCGCTTTGGGTGAGGCTTCAAGCGAAAGCAGAATCGCCGCAGCAATCGCGGCAACAGCGCCCCCCAACTGCATCCAGGTGAGTCGCTCGCCGAGCAGCAACACGGCGAGCACGACCGTCAACAACGGGTAGAGCGAAATAAGTGAGATGACGATTGAGGCTTTGCCGCCGGATTCGAGTGCACGGAAGCTGGTCCACGCTCCAAGCCCATTCAGGGCGCCGCCGGCTACCGAACACACGACCACCACCCTGCCCAATCCCCAGTGAGGATGCGCCACCAGCAACACCAACGCCGAAAGTGCAACCATCGCCCAGCAGAACCACAGAAACGAGCGCTCGCTCGATATACGATTTGTCGACAGCTTCTGCGTAACGCCGGTGATACCCCACAGGACCAGCGCCAGCACGGCAAATCCAAGCCATACACGCATGTTTTGCGCTCCTTCAGGCGCTGAGCAAGTAGATGGCCACGAACGCCAAGCCCAAGCCGACCCACTGCACTCTGCCCAGTCGCTCTCGCAGGAAGATCAACGCCAACAACACAGTAACCATTGGGAAAAGTGCCGTCACCGGCGCCACCACCGAAGCTTTTCCTCCTTTGACGAGTGCCTGAAAGAAAGCAATATTGCCGACCCCGCCCAGAATGCCGGTGAGAAAAGCCCAGAAGACGCCTGTGGCACGGCCGTCGCGCCTTTCTGTCGCCCTGCGCTTGTGCACGGTCCAGGCAACGAAAATCAACAGAGGCGCCAGACCGGCGGTGTAGAGCAGCTGGTTAACAAAGGCGTCAACGCCCGCCGATGCGATCTTCGACACCAGACCCCACGTACCCCACAGTACGATCGTTGCAAGCGACCAAAGCAACCACGTCGGGATCTTTCTCGGCCCATTCTCTCGGATCACGCGCCCTGCTCTCTCGATTCTCTGCGGCGAGAATACCGGCTCTGTGGAGGCACGGGCAATGGCTCTTCCGGTGCGTTGCTCGTGTTTTGCGGTTCATTCTTTCGTTCTGGCCGTTTATTGCTTTCCCTAGTTGCTGACCCCGCATTATCATCACCGCGTCGGAATGAGACGACCGCGATGAAGATCACTGCCGTTGAAGCTATCCATTTGCGTGCAGAGGACCCACTGATCGAACTCTTCGATGGGTCATACGACGACTGCGTGCTGATTGTGCATACCGACGCTGGTCTCACAGGCATAGGCGAAACCGAGTCGTTGGCGCCGGCGATTCAGGCCATTGTACGAGGTCCCTCAGCGCACAATCATGCGCGCTCGCTCTCAGCGATTCTCGTAGGTGCCGACCCTGCTGATCCGGCCGAGCTATGGCACCGCATGTACAATTCCACCGACTACGTGGGGCGTCGCGGACTGATGATGCATGCGATCGGCGGTGTCGATCTGGCGCTTTGGGATCTGCGCGGCAAGATCGAGGGCAAGCCTGTGCATGAGTTACTGGGGGGCGCGCAGCGCGACCGTCTTCCGGCCTACGGCACAATCTACCCCATGGCGAGGACTCCAGAGGGTGTGCGTGTGCAAGTGGCTGAAGGTCAGGCGAAAAACCTCCGCAACTTCAAGTTTGCAGCCGACCCGTGGTGGCTGGACGACATTGCTTTGACGGGACGCCTGCTGGCCGCGGCGCGCGCGCAGGCCGGTGACCAGGCGCTCATGATTATTGATGCGGCACTCTCTTACCAGACCGCCGCCGAGGGACTCCGGCTGATACCCATCTTTAAGGATGTCGGCATCTGGTTTCTTGAGGCGCCGTTGCCGCTGGACGATGTGGAAGGGCACTTGGAGATGAGTCATCACGGGTTGCCCATCGGCGTCGGAGACCTGGGACTGACCCATGTGCGGGAGTTCGTCGAAATGATGGACCACGGTGGCGCCAGCATCTGCCAGCCCGATATCTCGCAGGTAGGTGGATTCACCGGCATCCGCAAAATTGCGGCGGCCGCCTACGCGCGCGGCAAGCGTGTCATCACGCACGGCTACAAGACCAACATCGAGATTGCAGCCAATCTGCACTTTCTGGCCGCGCAACCGAGCGTAGAGCCTCTGGAGTTTTCGTTGAGCCGGTCACCGCTGCGCTGGCATACGACGAACGAGCACTTCCCCGTAGGGGAGGATGGATGTGTTCTCGTACCTCAAGGTCCGGGGCTTGGAGTCACGTTGAATCAGAAGACGATCCAGCGCTACCGATTCGTTGCATGAGCCGGCCCACCCTCAACTCACCCGCAGCATCATTTTCAGCGTTTCTCCGGGTGCGGATGTCATCCGATCAAACGCATCCTGGCCCTCTTCGAGCTTCATCTCAACCGTCCATGGGGTCAGGTCAATCTCCCCCGCCTTGAGAAGCGCCAATGAACGCTCAAAGTCAATCGGAGTATAGGCAAACGACATGGCCACACGGTGCTCCTTGCGGATGCTGGTAACGAAGTCGATCTCGCTGCGCTCCTGGCTCATTCCGAGCAGAAGAACCAGGCCGCCTGGCCGGCACAGGTCAAAAGCCGACTGACGCGCCGCACGCGAACCGGACGCGTCAAGCACGAGGTCGAGCCCGTCCTTCGCAAAGCGGCGTGCCTCCGTACCTCCCTCTTCGGTCGCGGCGTTCGCGGCCAGCGTTGCGCCCATCTTGCGCGCCACGTCCAGACGCACATCGCTCACGTCCTGAACAAGCACCTCGCGCACGCCAAGACGTAGAGCTGTCAACAGGGCCAGCGAACCCATGGTTCCTCCACCCACGATTCCCATGCGGAAGAAAGGGAGCGGTGCGGCAATGCGGAAAAGATGAACGATGTTCGCCAAGGGCTCTGCCAACACTGCGCGAGCATCGGTCAGTTCGTCGGGAATCTCATACACCTGAGTTTCGGGGATGGAGACAAACTCCGCATAACAGCCTGCAGTCTGATCCATGCCCAGCAGGCGCCAACTGGAGCAGAGGTTTTGCGCGCCTCCCAAGCACGCACCGCAGCGCCCGCAGCTGATGAGCGGATTAGCCACCACCCGGCGTCCATCGCGCGTGCGTCCCACAAATTCATGACCTAGCACCAAGGGCGGAATGCGTCGTCGGCTGTGTCCCAGGAATCCTGAAATATCCGAGCCGCAAATACCAGCGGCGGCCACTTCGATTTCACATTCGCCCGCGGCGGGTTGCGGCCGCCGACGATCTTCGATTATCACCTGTCGCGGTGCGGTGTATACGAGAGCGCGCATCGGTCTCTCCCTTGCTCTAACGTAGCTGAACCTCCAGATCGAGCGATCTGGAATCTGGGGCACTCCAACGCTGCGGCTGACTGGCATAGGCGCGCGGAGTGCAGTGCATATATTTCTTGAAGACCGAAGCGAAATATGCGGGATTGCAGAAGCCGCAACGGTCTGCGACTTCAGACACATGCAGTCTGGGATCGAGCAGGAGACGCTTGCCCATCTCCAGCTTTTGCCGGATGAGATACTCCTCGAGCGTGTGCCCGGTGGTGCGGCTGTAGACGCGGCCCAGGTGCCCGGCCGACAGCTTCAAGTCTTGCGCCAAGCCCTGAATTGTCACCTTTTCCGGCCCCATCTCACGCACCAGCCTGTGCGTCTCATTCACAATCTTCTGCTCGCGTTGGCTGAAGAGCTGAACAACTTGTTCGCGCAACTGATCGACAAAGACGCGAAAGGCATCTGCCATGGCGAACGAGCTCGGCGAACTCAAAATGATCTGAATCGCCCGCTCCTTGGTTGCGTTCACGGATTCAGGATTGGAGCCGATCGTTGCGAGTTCCCGCGCCAGGTGCTCGCACGCCCACGTGAGCAGCCCACGCGCCTGCTGTATTTGCCCCACGGTGGCTGCCGCCGGAGCAGCCATTGCCAAGAACTCCCGCAGCGATGCGCTTATTGACGCGGAGTCCGCGCCCTGCAAGGCCTTGAGGACACGGCCAAGCGCCTGGGTCGGCTGTTGCTGCCGTTCCGGTAAGGCCTCAAACCAATTCAGCGAGGAGTGCCCCGAATCGAGCGCAGATACTGCCTCGTGATAGGCACGCAGCAGTTCGGTGGGTTCATGGTGCGACCCGCTGATGCCAATGCGCGCAATGATCAGTCCTTGCGAACGCGCGGTACGCAGCAGAGCCTGCGCCATCTCATCCAGCAGCAGCCGTTCGTGGCTCGGCGTGCGCGATTTCTGCGCGGTAAAGATGCACATCTCGCCCGGGGTCACGACAGCCGGCCAGGGTGTTTGGCCAGTTGCGGCAGCGGTCCTCAATCATGTGCGCCACGCGGGCCAGCGTGAGCTGCGTGGCAATCTCCTTCCCCACCGGCAGAGCAGCCGAATGCGGCTCCTCGACTGACTCTGCGCCTTCCGCTGTCGCCTCATGCAACCGCAGCACCATCACGCGATCGGGAAACCGCTCGAGGCCCACGTTGCGGGCCAGTACCCGCAAATTCTCGAGATGAACGGAAGCTGCGTTGCCGGCCTGTCCGGAGAGAAGCTTCTCGACCAACTCGCGCCGGTCAAGCGCCAACTCGCGCTCTCGCATCTGCTGGAATTCGCTCATGATTTCCAGCCGCTTCCACGCATTGGAGAGATAGCGCGCAAAGACCTCCATCATGCGCACCATCTCCGCCAGCTGCGCCGTGGTGACCACGGGCACGCGGTAGTAGGCTTCCTCCAGTCGCGCCATGTCGATGTGCGGCTGGCTCTGCAAGTGCTGCCCGAACGTGCGCAAATCCTTCCGGTGTCGGCGTCTCGGTCAGCACCTGCCCGCTGAAGAGCGTGCCAAGGTATCGCCCATCGCAGATGACGGGCACGGCGATGTCAGTGAGGCCGACGTGGCAGGGGTAGACTTGGCTGCGTCCCGTTGCGCGGCAACGTTCCTTGGCCGGCTTATCACTGCGTGCACAGGTCTCTTCTTCATGGGCTCCGAAGCCATGCACCAAATCGCAAAAATGAGTGCTCGGGCTGGGCGAGCTGCGGCCCGGGCACTCCAGTCCCGGCAGGCTGCAATTGCACCAGCGCATCGCCCGTGTTGACGCGCGGCCGCTGCGCCGGGATCGAACAGCTCCAGATCGTCGGCCCACATCAGTTCAACATTGCGGATGGGGCTGGAGCTGTTGAGCAGGACCAGAAAATACTCGAAAAGCTCAAGATCTTTTTTGAATTCCTGCTTGAGCGTCTCGCTCAGAGCTGCCTTTTGCTTTTTCATGGTTGGGCCTGCCTCCGAGAGTACGATAGTGGGCGCAGCCATCTTAAGCGTTGGAACTCAGATTTGAACACCGTAAAAGCGGCACTGAACTATCGATTTATTGCGATTTTGAATGAAATTTTGGCCTATCAGATCTATCCGAGCTGCCGATCTCACGGGATGGGCGCGAATCGTCAGGCCGCCATCGACCACCAGGTACGTGCCAGTGACCCAGGCCGCCTGCGGGCTGGCCAGATAGGCGACGGCCGAAGCCACATCCTCCGGCAGTCCGCGCCTGCCCAGCGGATGCAGTGCCTCAGTCTGGCTGGCCAGCGCTTCGGGATCGCTCGCCGTCCGCAGCCACTCATCCCACATGGGCGTATCGATATAGCCCGGACAGACCGCATTCACGCGGATGTGCGGGCGCCAGTTCCAGAGCGCGAGATTGCGCGTCAGCGCCACCAATCCAGCCTTCGAGCAGGCATAGGGAATGGCATTCGGAAAGGCGTGGTCGGCGTGAATGGAACTGATGTTGACGATGGCGCCGCCCGACTGCGGAAACAGCGGAGCCAGCGCCTGGGCTGAGCAGCAACGGCGCGCGAAGGTTGACAGCAATCACGCGATCGAAGGCCTCGGCGGTGACCTCTGCGAAGGGCAGATCGAGCTCGATGCCGGCATTGTTGACGAGGACATCGACCTTGAGCTTCAGATGCCGTCATACCTGCTCGGCCACAGGCTTCAATCGCAGCCGGATCAGCCAGATCGGCCACGGCAGAATTCACGTCAGGAGCGCGCCTGTCATTGCGCATGGCCTGCGCCGCTGCGGCAAGCCCGCTCACATTGCAATCGACTAAGCAACAGACGTGCGCCGCGTGCATGCAGATGCTCGGCGATGGCGCGCCCAATACCTTGCGCGGCTCCCGGTGACTACGGCGACCAGACCTGCAAATTCATCTTTCATTCCGGCTTCTCCCTGCCGCATCGGGCTGAGCTGCGCTTCTCGCTGCATGCTCGCGTCTTCAAGAAACACCAGCTCGGAACTCAATGGATTCTGCAAGTGGACATCCAGTCCCGGCCCCATCAACTCCCTGCCCGTCGCCTCGCGGTCCGGCGCGCTTCCGTCCTCAAAGTGCAGGCGGTAACTGCTTCGCCGCATTCAGTCCGGCCAGCACAAAGTGATGCTCGTTCTCGTCGGGAGTTGTGCCGCGGAATGCATAGACCACGCCCTCGCCCCGCTTCGGGTCCCAGTACTCCATGACCATCCCAGTGCACGCCGTCAGGGCGCGCCGACACGTGATAAAGCTCGGCATCGCGAATCAGGGGCCGCAGCTTCTCCTTGTAAAGCGCGATGGCCTGCCGAGCCGCTTCGTGCTGTTCCGGAGTCCATGCGGTCGTGTCGAGCATGATCGTCACCCAGCCCATCATGCCGCTGCGCAGCATGTAAAGAAAGTTCTCCGGCTGGGGCGTGGGCCACTTCTCCACGTAGCTCTCCAGCATCGCCGCCGGCAGCACATGGCTCGCGTCATAGAAAGCGCGGCGGTTCGATAAGGGGTCGTACGTGTCGGTGATGGAGAAGTAGTCCCCGTGTGCAGCCGAGCCGAAGTCCACCATCCGTCCGCCATCATTGCAGATTTCGAAAAGCAGTCCAGGGTGCTCGCGGCGCAGCTTCTCGTAGATGGCATAGTAGGCGCGCACCGCGTGATAGCTCACATCGGTCGAGTTGGATGCCAGCACAAAATTCCAGCCCCAGTCGTTCACGATTTTCATCGTGCTGCGATCGGGCGGCGCATGGGGATGGTCGTCGCGCACGCAGCCTTGCGCCACCAGGTAGCCATCATGTTCCAGCATGTCCAGATGGTAGCTCTCGACGATGCGCTTCACTTCTTTGGCGCAATAGTCGCGGGCCGCGGGTACGCCGAGGTCGATGGTCTGGCCTCCGAACTCCTCCGGCTTCCAGTCCGGCCGGCAGGTCGGTAACTATCCAGTCGCGCACCTTGGGGTCGCGCACATTCAAAGCGCCTGGTTCGGTGTCGAGCCCGGCCTGCGTCCAGTCCACCCAGAGTCCAAACCGCAGACCCCTGCTTGTGCGCTGCATCCGCGATGAATGCGAGGCCATGCGGAAATTTCTTCGGGTCTGGATACCAGTCCCCCACGCCGCGAAACCAACCCGCATCCATGTGAAACATCTCCAGCCCCAGTTCCTTTGAATCGGCAATCATCCGCAGCGCAAGCGGCTCATCCACCTGCATGCCGCTGCCCCAACTGTTATTGACCGTCAACGGGTACTGAGGATTCTTCCAAGTCAGGGGATTGCCAAGTACATCACGTACCCACAGGCGAAGTTGATTGCCCGCGCCGTCCGGGCCGCCGCCAAAGGCTCCCAGAAAAACCGTGCGGCGTTTCGAAGCTGCCGCCCGGCTCGATGCGGGTGCGAAAGGGCCCCGGATCGGGGTCAAGGCCCAGCACCGTCTTCAGGCTTCCGCCGTCGCGCTCCAACGAAATCCGGGTGCGGCCGCTGAACTCAATGCCGGCATACCAGCCGCTCTGCTCGGCTTTCCCGCCGTGTACACAAACTCGGCCGGAATGATCTCTCGCTTGTCCTCGCCAGGCACCGGATGCGCGTAGGTGGAAGAGTTGCCCGTCCAGTGGTAGCCATCGCTCGACGCTGTCAAGATGCGTGCCCTGCGCCGAAGGGTGTGCCCGAGCCCTTCTCGACATAGAGATTGCGGAGCGCCTCATCTGCGGGCGTGCGCCAATTCAAGCGCAGCGAATCCACCATCGGCAGCCAGATTTCCTGCCCGCTCAGGTTCTCGATGGTGATGCGATGTTCGAGAGGTCCAAACCCGGCGCGCGCTTCCCATTGCCATCGAAGGCGCAGATGCGGATGAGCCGACTCGTAGACAAAGACCACATGATGCGAGTCCTGACTGCCCAGTTCCGGCTTCAAGTCGCCAGATAACCGGAACAGTGGCGCCGTTGACCTCAACCGCAGGCGGGCAGTGTCTCTTCCTGTAGGTTGCGCCATATCTGGCCCGCTGGGTTTGAAAGCGAGTTCAACTTCGGCGAGCTTGCACCGGCGCCTACCTCCACGCGAACATCTGCAGTGACGAGTGCCGCAGCGTGTTGCGATCCCTTGGCTTGCGCGCACCAAGTGAGCACGGCAAGCGCGAACCAGATTGCTCCAGCCCAAGCTTTGCGCCCGCCGGCTTTCCCAATGTTCCAGCATCATCTCACCGTTTTATTGCGCATTCAGCGAATCCCTGACCCGAGCGAAGACTACAGCGAGTTTCGATTTTGCTCATTACGGAAACCGAGAAGCGGAGTGGCTTTTTCCTAAGAAAAAGCCAGTTTGCACGATGCCATCGATGTCAACAAGTGAATCGAAAACGCTCTAGCTCCGTCCAATCGCAGGAATCGGCCACTTGCGCCATTTTTCCATGCATTGCCTCACTTCAGAGGTCAATCGCATCGGAACGCTCCGGCCGTTGATCGCCGGACGGCCTCTTCAGTTGGAAATGGCCGCTCCGACTCTCCTCTTCCGAGCGATCGCGCTCCGATGTCCTAGAAGAAGAACCGGACACCGGCCTGCATGACGCGCTGGCCGGTCTTGCCGTTGATGCCGCCGAACGTCGGCGTAGTCCGGATCGGCAATGATGCTGCCGAATACTGGATGGTTAAGGATATTCTCCGCCTCGAGGCGTAGCTCAAAATAGCGGACTTTGTCGTCGCTCAGGTAGAACTGCTTCAGAATGCTGGCATCTGTGTAAAATCCGCCGGGGTTGCGCAGATTCCTGAACATGACCGGCGAATTGCCGAAACTGTAGTCAGGGGTGCGCGAGAAGGAAGTGGAGTTCAGCACGCCCTGCCCGGTAGGAGTTGGCAAAGCGCCGTTTACCACGAGCGCATCACCGTAGCTCGCTCCCGAGCGCTTGTAGCTATCGTTTACAAGAGACCAGCGAACCGATGCGCCAGGCGCGCTATTACCGCCATCGACATCCGGCACCAGGACCGGCGTTCCTTTCGGATTCCAGGTGCTGATACCCGCGACCGCCCAGCCACCTACGATTGCGTTGACCATATGACCACCAATTCCCGACGGTGCGCTCAACCACTCCCTGCCTTGTCCGAACAGGGAGATCGTAGGAGTAATTGACCTTCATCGTCTGCGGCAACTCATAGAGTGCGGGCCCGTAGCCTTCCATGAGGTTGTGCGGATTTTGAAGCCCTCCTGAAACTGGACTGGATACGTGAATGTCAGTGCTGGACGCGTTGGTTAGAGTCTTCCGGATGGCGTAGGAAGCGAGAAGTTCCAGCCCGTGATAGTTGCGCGACTGAATCTGGAAGTTTGCAAAATTCGAGAATGATTTTCCCCAGGTCGTTTCTCCTGGCGATGTTGAGTTTGTGCCGCCATATTGCGGAGAGAGCGCCAGCAACTGGCTGAGTGAAACGGTAGGCTCGGCGGAGAAAATTTGCGACTGGCCATAGAACGGGATTGGGAACCTGGTCATTGAGATGGGTGCCCAACTGGTAGTAAGCAGGGGGAACATTGTTCAAGCTCCAGCCCCATACGTTGGTCAGCAGATGAATACCCCGGATCCCCTGATATTCGGCGGTTACTGCCCAGTTCTTGCCGACTTGACGCTGAATCCCCAGGCCCCACATGTAGCTTGTCGGAGTGTCGTAATGGCCGATGGTGGTCCCCGTCTGGTCGAGGTTACCGGCTCCGCCATAGGTCGCATTCCAATATTGCTGGTTGTTCGTCAACGGAGGTACCCAGCCTAGATTGGCACCGCCTGACTGCGCCGGGAACGAGCGCAGACCGTGATCGCTTCCCAACTCACTGATCCAGTGCATTCCATCGGTCGTATCGATCTGGTTGAAGGTATTCGTGTTGTAGTAGAAGCTCATGTAATCAGTGGAGAGACCATTGAGCCCCTGGTCAACGGTTCCAGCGCTCAGGTGCAGAACTGTTTTATCGTCGATCGCCCAACTGATGCCAACACGCGGCTCCAGATTGACGAGGTTCGTGGTGTAGAGGTTCTTCTGCGGATACTCCGGAGTGCCGATCAGGGCAACGCGTCCAGTGGCTCCCTGGGAGAGCCACGCCGGTGAGGGCAGGCCAGCAAGGCCCGGCTCCGCGCTCGTTACCTGGCTCCAGTCCCAACCGCTATTGGCAGTGAGCACATTCTTGGCGTTCATGTCATAGAGCAGACTGCCGGGTACGTGGCGGCCCTGGCGCGCGCCGTCGTGATCCCAGCGCAGTCCGATCTGCACCGTCAGCTTGGTGTTTACCTTCCAGTCGTCCATGATGTAGGCGGCCTGGTTCCATCCAAAGGGAGTTATGTCCCAGTTGCCCCACGAGTAGAAATTGGACGAACCCATCATCAACTCGGCCAATTGGCTTCCGGTTTCGCCGTCGTTCTGGTTCCAATACTGGTTCGATCCGCCGCCCGCATTGAGGTTGATGACACCAGTACCGTCGCCGCCCTGTTCAGTGAAGCGCGTGAAGTACTGCTCATATCCAGCCTTCAGCGTATGGCGCCCGAATAACCGGGTCACCGACACCGTACCGTTGTCGGTTTGCGTCAAAAAGGAGTCATACTGATCGCCGCCCACGTGCGTATAGCCGCCTGCGCTGGAGTTGGCATTTGCGCCGATGTTGACGACCGGGGGAATCTCGTTCGTCATCTTTTCATTGTTCGATTCCAGCAGCGGATCGAAGCCCCACTTCGAAGTGTCGATGGTCGGGTCAGGCAAAGAGGCATCGCCTGAAACACCGTCGCTTACCAGGTCCGTTACGCCGATCCCAAGGCGAAGGTTAACCACCGTGCGCGGCCCCGGTGACCATGTATACAAGAAGGCTCCAAGCCAGTCTTCGTCGGTGGTCGTGGATTCGGCGGCATGTTTAAAGGGCGGTGGAACGTTAACAGTCATCATCGACCGGGTGATGCTGCCCATCAGGTGATGATTCGCCCGTAGTGCGTTGTCGACCCGGAGGAAATACTTGTCGACTGGCGTGTGGAGCTGGATTTGATCGTACCGGTCATTTACGTGATCGTTGTTGGAGGCAGGCGTATGGTTCGGTTGAGGCCAAAGCGCCATATAGTGAGCAAACAATTGGCTCTGTCCCGAGACTGGGCAAGTCAATCCTGTTCCGCAGCTAACCGAGCTGCCATAGTTGGCCGGAATCGCATTGTTGGTAAACTGCGGGCGAACCCAGCAAGGAGCCGTTCCGGTTGGCGTATTCGCGCAGTCGGCTGCGTTAGTGTCCATAGTTCCGTTGAAGGGATCAAAGATATTCGCATACACCGGCGCGCCGTTGTTGTAATTGATCACGGTTTGGGAAAAGTCACCCTGCTGATTCAAAGCGGTGGGAATACTGCTCTCCACCACTTGCCCTTGCCCAAATCGCTGGCCTTCCCATGCTCCATAAAAGAAGGTGCGATCGGTTCCGTTGTAGAAATGCGGAATCCGCACGGGGCCCCCGGCGGCGAGTCCATAGTTCTTTTGCTGAAAGTCCTGCCGCGCATTTCCCAGCGAGTTGTCCGTCCAGTCGTTGCTGTTCAGGTCTTGGTTGCGCAAGTAAATAAAAGCGCGGCCGTGGTAAGTATTGGTCCCGCTTTGCGTCTGCATGGAGATAATGCCGCCCGCGTACCTTCCCTGGTCGGCCGTCAATACTCCACTTTCCACGCGAAACTCGCCAATCGAGTCAGGAGTAGGAATCGCCCGGTTGGTGTTGTTGAACTCTGCCTCTTGCACTGGGTTGCCATCCACGCTGATGAACGAGCCATTCACTTGTCCGCCGGAGAGGGAGTAGCTGTTTCCAGTATTTGCGATCAAATACGCTGAGTTCTGTTGGGCGAGCGTTTGAACCTGGTCCACCTGCGGCCCTGCTCCCTGGACCGACGGAACTGTCCCAGTCAAATCGAGCGAATCGCGATTCAACTGTGGCAGCTCAGTGATCATCTTGTTGTCGAGTACGTCGGCAGAACTCGCTTCATCTGAGGAGATTAGTGTTTGCGCGCCGGTCACGGTCACCGATTCCTCGACGGTACCCAGCTTGAGCGTAAAGTTCTGCGCGAGATGATCTCCCGTGTTGAGCGTGAGACCGGAACGCGCCACTGTGCCAAATCCTGGCGCGGACACAGTGATCTTGTATGGCCCGGGCAGTAATTCCGACAGAACATAGATGCCCGCACCGTTCGATACGGAGTTATAGGGCACGTTTGTGGCTAAATTGACAGCCTTGATCTGAGCGCCGGCTACCACTGCGCCGGTGCTATCAGTGATCAGCCCGCTCAGTTGCGCATTCGATGTCTGAGCCCGCATCTGCGGACAAGGCATTACAAGCACGATCGGCATGATGACCCCAATTACCGAACCGAGGCGCAGCGCGCTCTTTCTCCAGGATGAACTCATGGCTTCTTGTAGCCTCCAAAACTGCCGGTACGTCGGGAATCCGTCTGGGCATGACCGGCTTATCATTCCAATCATTCATATTCCCCGCTCAAAATGGGAGTCTATGTGGGATGAGGATTTTTCTTGTGTTTTACGGCTTTCTTGAAAACATGCGGCTTTGGGGATGCCGTGCACGCTAGCCTGGCTCATCGGATCGCAGCATACTGGCTGGTGGCGGGATCCCTCCGCTCAAACCGACGGTTCCGCCACGCTCAGGCGCTGGTCAGACGGCATCTCACCAAGATTCTGCACCACACCCGAGGGCCATCGAATCTCCACCACGGCCCGCGTCGCCGCACCCAACCCAAAGTGGACCGTCAGATCGCTGGTCGATCCATAGCCTTCGCTGCCTGAAACTGTACGCACCTGCAACCGGCCCCCGGCATGACAACGCACTTCCGCTCCAATCGCTGATCGGTTGCTCCGGACTCCAGTCAGCCTCAGCTCAAGCCAGTGCCGCGCCGGGTTCTCACTCGCAGTGCGGTTCCACCACAGTTCGATCGGCGCGTTAAGTGCCGTTACCGCGGCGTCCATTCGTCCGTCGCGGTCAAAGTCCGCAAACACCACGCCTCTGTGCAGTGCCACCCGCGCAAACTCACTTCCTACCCGATCCGTAACGTCTTCGAACCGCCCGCCGAGATTGCGAAAGATGCGGTTCGACCCCGCGTCCTCAACGTCCAGTCCACCACCGGCCACAAATAAATCGAGCCAGCCATCGTTATCCAGATCCACCAGTCCGCAACCCCACCCGCTCCACCTTCGGCTCAGATTCAGCAAACCCGTCCGAACACTGCCGTCTTCAAACACGCCTCTCCCATCGTTCAAGAACACTTCGTAGGTTTCGTTTTTGAGGCCTGTCATTACGATGTCCGGCCGGCCATCACCATCGATGTCCCCAAAGGCCGCGCCCATGCCGGAGATATTCCGCCCGTCGCCGTTATATGCAACGCCGGCATCAACTCCGATCTCTTCGAAACCTTTGCCGCGATTGCGCAGCAACAGGTTACGTGCATTGTCATTTGCCACAAAGATTCCAGGGTGGCCGTCGCCTGCAAAATCTGCGAGTGCCAGTCCCATCCCCTTGCCCAGCAGATCCGGCAACCCCTGCTTGTGCGTGACCTCGGTGAAAGTGCCATCGCCGTTGTTCCGATAGAGTTGCATCGGCTCTGCTCGATAGCGGTCGGGATGGCAGTAGGCCCGTGCCTGCTGCCGCCATGCCTCCGCAAATCGGGTCCGCTCCCGGCTCCCAGTCGCAGTAGTTCGAAATGAACAGATCCAGCCGCCCATCGTTGTCGTAGTCGATCCAGCAAGCGCCCACCGACCACGCCGGCCTGCCAAGCGAACCCGGGCCGGCCAGTCCGGCCGCGCGCGTCACGTCGGAAAATGTGCCGTCTCCGTTGTTCCGATAAAGATAGTTGGCATGAACTCCCGCGACGAACAGGTCTTCATGTCCGTCGTTGTTATAGTCGCCTACGGCTACGCCCATGCAGTAGCCCTCGCCCTGCAGCCCGGCTTTCGCCGTCACATCGCTGAACGTGCCGTCGCGGTTGTTCCGGTAAAGGCGATTCCAATACTGGGGCCCGTGTTTTCGTCAACGAGGGCAGGGACGCGCCGTTGGTGCAGAAAAGATCGGGCCAGCCGTCGCCGTCGAAGTCAATCACGCCAAGGCCGCCCGGCAGCGTCTCAACCTGATACTTACGGCCCTGAGCGTCGTTACGCAACACAAAATCGAGACCTGCGGCTGCGGCGCCGTTCTCCATCTGGATCGATGCTTCGTTTGGCGCGACGGCTGCCAGGCATCTGCGTAGCGAGGTGATGCCGAACCCGCTCGCCGCCAGCGCCGGAGCGAATCGCAAGAGATTCCGCCTACTGATTCCCATCGTGGCTCTCTCTTGCGCCGTCCTTGTTGCTCTCCTGGAAGGAATCGGACAACCGCCGCGCCTCAGCCGCAGCCTTTGTCGCTTCGGCATCGCGGCCCAGCTCGCGCAGCAACGCGCGCCTCGAGGGCGTGCAGCGCGCCTTTCTCGTCTGGATATCCCGCAGCGAGCGTAGGGGCCAGATGCTGCAGCGCTTCAGCCGCATTGCCCGTCTGCTCCAGCGCTTTGCCCAGCTCCACTTGGACTGCGCGATCTCCCGGTGCCTCGGCTGGCGAGCTGCCGCAGCCATGGGAGTGCCTGAACGTAATCGCGATTGCTCATTGCCAATGAGGCCAGGGTTCGCAACGCGTCAGGTTGGTGCGGGTCGATAGCCAGCGCATGCCTGCGCCGATTCCCGCGCGCCCTCGGTGTTACCAGCGCGACAACTGCGCCTCGGCAAGCCGCTCCAGCAAGCGCGGGGTCGCCGGGCTGCAGAGCGATCGCCCGCCGATACTCCTGCCTCCGCCCCAGCCGCGATCGCCCTTCAACCGCAGCAGCACATCGCCGCGCAAGCGATGGAGCGATGACGCATCGTCCTCTCCTTCTTGCAACTGGCTGGCTGCGTTGCCGGCTTCCACCGCGTAGCAAATTGACAGCTTGTACGCCGTCTCCATCTCCGCTTTCGTCCTGAGACCTGACTCGTCGAGAGCCAGAGTGTGCTCCAGTGCAGGAATAGAACCCTCGCAAGTCAGTGATGTTGCCGGTTTCGCTGCGGCCGCCACCAACCTTTGCACCGTTGCAACACCCGCTTCTGTGGCACGCAAGCTCTCTCCAATCTGCGTGAAATCTCTCCAAGGCAAAGCCGGCCCATGCTTCAAGTGCCTGCTCTGAGCCATGCCCGCTTTCGACCGCGCGACGGTAGTCGTGTGCCGCTTGTGCGTACCGTCCGAGGCTCGCGTTGGCCTCACCCAGATAATCCTCGGGAATCTCTTCGCCAGGCCTGGTGTGTGCCGCGATGCTCCAGAAACGGCAGCGCCTCTGCTCGCCTTCCCCGTTCGCAGGAGATCAATGCCAAGGAGAAGATTGGTGAAATAGTCGCCTGGCTCCAAGCGCCGCGCTTGCTCGAGCAATGGAATGGCTTCAGTAAACTGGGCTCGTTGATGCAAATCGAAACGCGTGTTTGAAGAGCGATTCAAAGTTGTCTTGGCTTTGGCCTTGCGCGACTGCTGTAAAGCACATGAACGCCGACAACAATGCCGTTCTGCGAAACCCTTCCCGCGTTGACTGTCGCGTCGCATGCTTCGGTCACCATAGCGTCTCGCCGCCTTGGTTTGCAAACCGAGGGTTTCGTGCAAATATTCTGTAATCCGTCGGCCTGACATACCCTTACTCAGGGATCTCGCTAATTCGTCTTCAGCCTTGATGAGATTAATGTGTGAGAGATTGTACGCAGAGCCGGCTCTTCGAATTGCCGCTCCGCTTCCAAGCGGCCTGAAGCAATTGAGTTCGGGCGCGAATGTGCGGCAATTCAGGCTTCCCTTTCGATTGCCAAGTGGCTTGACGAAACGAAAGTTTCAAATCCTGATCGAAACTAGGTCATCGGGCAGGGGTGGTCGCAACTCGTCGATTCTGATGAGTGCGAATTGATTCGGCTGGGAGCTACTCTCCCGGTCACACCTGTCGGTGAGTTCATCCGCCTATTTCGGCATGCTCTTCTCTAGAACGACGAAGATCGCACTCTAGCCCCCTTTGCGCGGTGGTTCGCTCTTTGGACCCTTCACGAGTTTTGGATGACGAAATCCGCCCCGGAGCGGTTCAACTTTCGTGCGGCGAAAAGATCAACACCCCTTTCATAGGCTTGGAACGAACTGGGGGCGGAAGGGCTCAGAGGTTCCTGGCGGGATCGACGCGCACCGGAGTATAAAGCGCATGGTCGTTTGCCGAAAGCACGCAGAGCTGCGTGACAAAAGGGACTACGCGGGATTTGAGTCTTGAGTCTGAGTCTTGAGATCAACGCGTTGCTGTCGACAGGAACGATTCTAATCACAGCGCAAGGCAATGGCTGGGCTGTGCACTCCCTCGAGGGTAACGCTGTAAGTTGTTGATTTTATGGTGCCGGGAGGGGGGGTCGAACCCCCATGACCGCAAGGGTCGGCGGATTTTGAGTCCGCTGCGTCTGCCAGTTCCGCCATCCCGGCAGGAGTGGGGCTGTGCAGTTAGAAGTATCGCACAGGCTTTGCTTTGGGCGCCACCGGAGAACTCGGTTTCCAATCGCGACGGTAAATAAGAGACATCGCGCATTCTGTATGCGGCGATCTGGCAATTGCAAAGCTCGGAACAAGGCAGATTTTACCAGCACTTGCTGAACCAGCTGCCGGGTCCACGACAGGCTTTCCACACCCTTCCTACGATATTCGATTGTGAATCCCGTGCGACAATGGAGGCAACCGTGATGACTCCCATCTCCTCTGCAGCTGTTCCGGAGCCGGTTTCTGTAACGCCGGCCCTGCTTGCGCAACACAGCATCACTGCGGATGAGTATGACCGCATTCTCGCGGCTCTTGGACGCGTTCCTTCCCTGACCGAGCTGGGAATTTACAGCGTGATGTGGAGTGAACACTGCTCCTACAAATCAAGCCGCGTGCACCTTAAGCGCCTGCCCACGAAGAGCGATCGCGTGGTGCAGGGGCCGGGCGAAAACGCGGGCATTATTGACGTGGGCGACGGCTGGGCATGCGCATTCAAGATCGAGAGCCACAATCATCCCAGCTATATCGAGCCATTTCAAGGTGCGGCCACCGGCGTAGGCGGCATTCTGCGTGACATTTTTACCATGGGCGCACGGCCGCTGGCGGTGATGGATTCGCTGCGTTTTGGGCCGATTGCGCCGGAGCAGGGCACCGAGCCGGAGCTGGTGGCAAAGAATCATTCGATTGCCGAAGGCGTGGTGAGCGGCATCGCCGGCTACGGCAACTGTTTTGGCGTGCCCAATCTGGGCGGCGAGACGAAGTTCGAAGCGTGCTACAGCGGCAATCCCCTCGTGAATGCGTTCGCACTGGGCTTGGTCCGCAAGGACGAGATTTTTTATGGAAAGGCGACCGGCACCGGCAATCCGGTGATTTACGTGGGCGCGAAAACGGGACGCGACGGAATTCACGGCGCAACCATGGCCAGCGAAGAGTTCCATGCGGGCACCGAGGCCAAGCGGCCCAACGTGCAGGTGGGCGATCCTTTCATGGAGAAGCTACTGCTGGAGGCCTGCCTCGAAGCGATGAAGACCGGCGCCATCGTCGGTATTCAGGACATGGGCGCGGCGGGGCTGACCTGCTCCACTTGCGAGATGGGCGCGCGCGGCGGCGTGGGCCTGGATGTGGAGCTCGACCTGGTGCCGCAGCGCGAAACCGGCATGAGCGCTTACGAGATCATGCTTTCGGAGAGCCAGGAGCGCATGCTGCTGGTGGCCGAGAAGGGCCGCGAGGGCGAGGTGCTAAGTGTCTTTGCAAAGTGGGGCCTGGACGCTGTTATTGTGGGCACGGTTGAGCCGGAACCGCGGCTGCGTATTCGCCATCATGGCGAAGCTGGTCGCCGACATTCCCAACAAGTCGCTCACAGATGACGCGCCGCTCTATCACCGGCCCGTTGGCACATGGAAACCACCGATTCCGCTTGATCCGCCCGAAAAAGCGGTGGCCGAACTGGCGAAAGACCGCGACTACCTTGCCGACTTGAAGAAGTTGCTGGCCAGTTCGAACGTTTGCTCCAAGCACTGGGTTCACGAGCAATACGACACCATGGTGCAGACCAACACGGTGATTGGCCCAGGCGGCGAGGCAGGCGTAATGCGCATCAAGGGTACCGGCACGCCCGGACACGAACGCGGGTTGGCCATGGCGCTCGACGGCAATGGACGCTGGGCGTATCTCGATCCGAAGCTTGGTGCAATGCAGGCCGTGGCAGAGGCTGCTCGCAAAGTGGCGTGCACCGGCGCAACACCCGTGGCCGCGACCAACTGCCTGAATTTCGGCAACCCTGAAAAGCCGGAGATTATGGCGCAGCTTTCGGCGGCTATTGACGGTATCGCCGAGGCCTGCACCGCATTGGGAACACCGATCACCGGCGGCAATGTTTCGCTCTATAACGAAACTCGCGGCGAAGGCATTTATCCCACGCCGGTGTTGGGGATTGTGGGCATTCTTGAGGATGTGACGAAGGCCGTGCCGGCGAGTTTTCAACGGGATGGCGACGCCATTGTCCTGCTTTGTCCCGTGCCCAGGGGAGAGGAGCCTGACCCAGAACTCAATAGTGCCCTTCAACGCCCGAGCCGATAAGCCACTACCCGGTCCGAGTCTCGTACCCGCCAGAGCCAATTCCGTATGAGGACCCGGAAGAGCCACAGAAGCCGCTGCTGCATCCGACCTAGCGAGTTTCGGATCATCAGAATATGCAAAGGTTGTGTTGGGCGTCATCTGGGGCCAGCCGCCCGCCGCTCGATCTCGAAGCTGAGGCGATCTGCATACAATTCTGGCCGAGCTGAGCGGAGAGCAAGGTGCTTCACTCCGCGCGCGACATCTCCGACGGGGGCATCGCTGTTGCGCTGGCACAGGCCGGATTTCAGAAGGATATAGGCGCCGTCGTTCGAGCAGGACCAGTCGTTGATGGTCCATCCTCTCTTCGGCCTTTTCGCGGAGCCCGCTTCCACCTTGCTGGTCACGGCCCACCAGGCAACATCGCGAAGATTGAGGCGCTGGCCAATGAGTACGGCTTCTTTGCGGTCCGCATCGGAACCACCGGCGGCCGCCGGCTCGGAAATTTCAGTCGACCGCGAGCCGTTTATTTCCGCTCCGCTTTGCGAGCTTCGCAGGACCTGGGCTGAGTCGCTTGAAGCTACCCTTCACGGCGAGGTGACGGCATGAGCCGGTTGCTGTTTCAGGGGGTTGCGGGGGTAGCGGACAAATCAGAATCGATCAAAGCTGCGGCCAACGGCACGAAAGGCCGCGAAGCGGCTAGCCCACTGCGCGCGAGATCGCCGACAAACTCCACGAAGAATGCGGCGTGGTCGCCATTCACGGCCATCCCGATGCGGCGCGACAGGCTTACCTCGGTCTCTACGCGTTGCAGCATCGCGGGCAGGAGTCAGCGGGCATAGCAACGGCCGACGGACAGCACCTGGCCAACATCAAGGGGATGGGCCTGGTATCGGAAATCTTCACCGACGACGTGCTGCAAAAGCTGCCCGGCCAGATGGCCATCGGACATACGCGCTACTCCACGACCGGCGACTCGGCACTGCTGAATGCGCAACCTATTCGCGTGGATTCGACCAAGGGGCTGATTGCGATTGCGCACAACGGCAACCTGGTGAACCTGGGCAACCTGCGCGCGCGGCTTGAACGCGAAGGAGCGTATTTTCAGACTACTTCCGATTCCGAGATCATCGTCCAGCTGATCGCGCACTCCCGTGCCGGCACGCTGGTGGATGCAATCGCCGACTCGCTCGGCCAGGTAGAGGGCGCATTCTCGATCGTGATGATGACGCGCGACCGCATCTTTGCCGCGCGCGATCCGCGCGGATTTCGTCCGCTCTCGATGGGCCGCATCAAGAATCCCGATGGGCCGGATACCATCGTATTTGCCTCCGAGACCTGCGCCTTCGATCTGCTGCGCGCCGAGCACGAGCGCGACGTGTTGCCCGGCGAACTGGTCATGGTGACCGAGGACGGCGTTACCAGCCGGCAGTACGCCACCGGCGCGCCGCAATCGAGCTGCATCTTCGAGCATGTCTACTTTGCGCGGCCCGACAGCCGCATCTTTGGCCGCTGGGTGCAGGAGAGCCGCGACCAGATGGGCCGCCAACTGGCGCGCGAGTCTGGCGTACCGGCGGACGTGGTGGTGCCGGTTCCTGACTCCGGCGTGACGGCGGCTCTGGGTTATGCGGAGCAGGCCGGCATTCCGTTCCGTTTCGGCCTCATCCGCAACCACTATGTCGGCCGCACGTTCATTGAGCCTGAGCAGCGCGTTCGCGACTTCGGTGTGCGCCTCAAACTGAACCCGGTGCACAATCTGCTTGAGGGCAAGCGCGTCATGCTCATTGACGACTCCATCATTCGCGGGACAACGAGCCGCAAGATCGTGCGCATGGTGCGCGGCGCGGGCGCGAAGGAAGTGCATCTGCGCATCAGCTGCCCGCCCACCATCTCGCCATGCTTTTATGGCGTCGACACTCCGAGCAAACGCGACCTGATCGCGGCCAACAAGTCGATCGAAGAGATCCGCCAGTACATTGAAGCCGACTCATTGGCGTATTTATCCCTCGAAGGCCTGCTGAAGAGCTGCGATGGCGGCCAGGGCAACCGGCTTCTGCTCCGCCTGCTACACGGGCAACTACCCCACGCAATGGGTCGATGTGGAAGATATCTTGCCGGCGGCAGAGACAGTCAGCTTGTAGCGGCAATCACGGATCACAAGTTTTCAAGAGATGGTTGGGCTCTCAGGCGGTCTCCGAGGCCAGGTCTGCGCCTGTTTGAATCACGCGGACGTCGCGCAAGGCTGCGCGTGAGTGCGAACATCACAGCAGCGGCTGCCAGGCTGGGAATCGCGAGGCCGCGCAGTCCGAGCCAATAGCTTCCCGTCGCATCTTTCATAAGACCCATCCAGTAGGGACCGACGAATCCGCTGAACATGGTGATGGTGTTCATGGCAGCGATGCCCGCCGCGGCGGCGCGTCCAGCGAGAAACTGCGTGGGGAGGGAGACGGCCGGGCCGAGGATGGCCATAAATGCGGCGAAACTCACACCAAGCGAGGCAACCACCAGCCACGGTTGCGAGGCGGAACCGGCGACGAGAAAAGCTGCTCCCATGACCAGGCAGGGGACAATGCAATGCATCGACCTTTCGCCAGCTCGATCGGAGTGGGCGCTGTTGGCGAGCATTGCCACCGCCCCTGCTAAACCGAATGCCGCGACTAGATATCCAACTTGAGCGACGTTCCACCCAGTAACGATTTGCAAGATCGCTGGAGCGGAAAAGCCGAACGCGTAGGAGCAGGTGAGGGCGAAGAAGAAGAATGCGCCGATCATCCAAACTTTGGGTGACAGCAGAGCCTTGATCACGCCAGCGCTGTGACCCAGGTGAGCCAGCTGACTGTCGGCATCGAGCTGACGCTGCAGCCATGACTTTTCATTTGGTGTGAGCCAGGCCGCTTCGGCCAGGGAGTCGGGCAACATCTTCAAAATCACAATGCTAAATAAGGCAGCGGGCAGGCCTTCGAGCAGGAAAAGCCATTGCCAGCCCGCCAGTCCCAGTTTGCCGTCAAGGCCCATCAGCCAACCGGCAACCGAGCCCATCATGGTGGAGGCCAGGGGCAGGGCAATATAAAAACGGCTGACGGCCCGGGCCCTCATGCGCGCCGGGAACCAAAGCATCAGGTAGTAGACGACGCCGGGAAAGAAGCCGGCCTCGGCAATGCCGAGAAGCAGGCGCAATCCATAGAACTCAAAGGGGGTGCGGACAAACATCATGGTGGCGGCCAAAATGCCCCAGGTGAGCATGATGCGCGCCAGCCAGCGCCGCGGGCCAAAGCGGAGCATGAGCAGATTCGAAGGCACTTCGCAAAGCGCATAGCCGATAAAGAAGAGGCCTGCCCCAAAACCATAGACCGTGGCACTGAAGTGCAGATCGCTGTTCATCCGCAACGAAGCAAAGCTTATGTTGATGCGATCCATGAAGGCCAGGCCGTAGCCAATGCCGATGACGGGAAGCAGCCGCAGCGAAGCTTTGCGCTGGGCCGATGCGCCAACGGATGCATCTTCCTCGGACGAGGTCGACAGGGGTGCTGCAGACGTGTCGCCAGGTGTGGACATTGGCTTCGACCTCAGGAGGGACCGTTGACTACAAAAAAGCTAGGGACGGAATCAGGGTAAGCAGAATGTACCACATGCGCACTTTGAACCGCGCTCAAATTCCCCGATGACGGCTGTGATAGCATCCGGGTTTTACCCATCTCCCCGCCGGGAATCACTCCCGCAACTTGCGCAGGGTTCGATTTTCGCCGCACTTGAGGTTGGGCATGCCAAACTCCCGTTTTCTATTTAGCAGCGCTGTTTTTCTTGGCTCCTTTTTGCTTTTTCTCGTAGAGCCCATCGCGGCCAAGCAGCTACTGCCATCGCTGGGCGGTTCGGCCGCGGTTTGGATCACCTGCCTGGTCTTTTTTCAGACCGCTCTGCTCTGCGCTTATCTCTATGCACACTGGCTCTCGCGCAGTTCGCAATGGATGTTGCACTTCGTTTTGCTTGCGTTGGCCGCAGTCGCGGCGGCGGCTTGGGCGATGCACAGTATCCATGTCGGCGGCGGCTCAGAGCGGCCAATGGCCACGGTCTTTGCCGCTCTGAGCGCATGGATCGGCCTTCCTTTTCTCATGCTCGGAGCGACCAGCCCATTGATGCAGGTCTGGTGGTCGCGGCTGCAATCCACCGGGATTCCTTATCGCCTTTTTGCGCTCTCGAATCTTGCATCACTGCTGGCGCTGGGACTTTACCCCAGCCTGATCGAACCGCATCTCACACTGCACGCGCAACGTTTTGCATGGGCCTGCGGCTTCGCGGTTTTTGCGGTTGTTTCGGCGGCCTTGACGTGGAAAACGCGCTCCCTGGTAGAGGCCGCGAGTGAAGCCAACGATGAGCCCGAATTGCTAAAGGCGTCTTTGGGACGCAAGCTGCTTTGGGTGCTGCTGCCCTTGGGTGCGGCCATGCAGTTGAGCGCTGTCACCAGCTATCTCACGGCAAATGTCGCGGCGATCCCTTTGCTCTGGATTCTTCCACTTGCGACCTACCTTCTCACGCTGATTCTGGCCTTCCAGTTTCCGGGCATGGTGCCGCGGGGCATTGTCACACGCCTTTTGATTGTGATGCTCGGCGGCCTCGCCTACATGCTTTCGCAGACTGAAGTTTCACTGCCGATGCGCATGAGCATCGTGTTCTTCCTGGTCGAAGTTTTCGTCTCCTGCTTCTTTTGCCACAGCGAGGCTTACACGCTTCGGCCCGCGCGTGCTTCCGAATCCACCCTCTTCTATCTCCTTTTTGCGGGCGGCGGCGCGCTGGGGTCGTTTCTCATTGGCATCGCTTCGCCTCTCGTTTTCCGCTTCAACTACGATCTGGCCATCACGTTTCTTGTGACGGCACTGCTGGCGTTGGCCGTCACCTGGAGCGGCAACTGGAGTCAGCGGCTGCTTTGGTCAGTGGCGAGCATCCTAATGGCCGTGCTGGTCTGCTGGATTCACATTGCCACTCAGCGCCAAACCATTGCGGCGGTACGCAACTTCTACGGCACGCTGCGGGTGAAAGAGAGTCGTGGGTATCCATCCGGTACTGTGATGCGCACATTGCTAAACGGCACCATTCAGCATGGCACGCAATACTTCGGCATCGACGCACTACGCAAGACTCCGACCACCTACTACGCCGAAGACTCGGGCGTTGGCCTCGCACTCCGCTTTTGCTGCCAGGGGCGTCCGCGCAAGATCGGCGTCATCGGCCTGGGAGCGGGAACGCTCGCAGCCTATGGCCATCCCGGCGATAGCATTCGCTTTTACGAGATCAATCCCGCGGTAGCGCCCATTGCGCAAAACGTATTCACCTATCTGCGGGAATCGGGTGCGCGGACGCAGATTGTGGAAGGTGATGCCCGGCTCTCGCTGACCCGTGAAGATCCTCAGCAGTTCGACGTGCTTGCGGTGGATGCCTTCTCGGGCGACGCGATTCCGCTGCACCTGCTCACTACTGAGGCCCTCGCGCTCTATCGCAGACACTTGGCTCCGGGAGGCATCCTGGCATTCCACATTTCAAACCAGCATGTGGATCTGGAACCTCCGATTGCGCTGCTGGCAAAGGCGGCAGGGATGCAGGCGAAGCGGATCTCGTCGGGCGCCAACGACGAGCGCGGCGAATTCACCGCAACCTGGCTGCTGGTGACCGACAACACTGGCTTCTTCGCACAGCCAGAAGTCGCAGCGCACGCCCGCCAGCCCGTCGTAATGCCCGGCCTTCGGCTCTGGACCGACGACTATTCCAGCCTGCTACCGGTCCTGCACTGGTGATTTCACAGAATTTGCGGCACTTGGTCAAAGCACGATGCCGCGAATCGTGAGTCAAGTCACAGGACGTTCACACTCCGCGTGTGATAGCATCCGTTTTCTTAAGGAAGACGCCCGGCGGATTCATGTTCTTTTCATCCGCTGGGCGCCTGCCGGAGAGCCTCCGCATGGATGAGGAAGACGGCAGACCGGGCCCTGGAGCCCGGCAATCCGGACCTGCTGACGTCCTGATGGGACGCCTCGGTTGGGTCCCTGTGCCGTACCTGTCACCGCCCACAATTCAGTTCATTCGCGCCGGGAATTCATTTCCCTGCACATAGTGACCTGCGCCCAAGTTCGCACAAACGAAGCTCGCAAGATCAAGGAGAAACGCAATGAAAACGTACCAGGGAAGTGAGATCCGCAACGTAGCTGTAGTGGGGCATGCGCACAGCGGCAAAACCACCTTGATTGCCGCCCTGCTGCATGCCGCAAAAGCAACCCCGACCCAGGGCCGCGTGGCAGACGGCTCGGCCGTAACCGCTTATGACGAAGAGGAAGTGGCGCGCGGCGATTACGATGCAGAACGCCGTGGCCTTTGCCGAGTGGCAGGGCGTAAAGATCAACCTCGTCGATACACCCGGCTTTCATATGTTTACTCACGAGGCCCGCGCGGCCCTGCTGCCCGCGGAAGCGGCGCTGGTGGTGGTGAACGCCCAAAATGGCGTTGAGGCGGTCACGGAGCGGGTTTGGAAGTACGCCGAAGAGGCCAATGTACCGCGCATCGTGGTGGTCAACCAGATGGATCACCCCAAGGCCGGCGGCGGCGGCGGGCTGAGCGCGCTGATCGACGATCTGCACGAGCGCTGGGGCCGAAATTGCGTTCCTGTGCAATTGCCCATTTCAGACGCGCAGGGCTTTCACGGCGTGGTGGACCTGGTGACGATGGAGGCTTTCTATTACACTCCCGGCGGCGATGGACGCGGCAAGATTACCGGCGAGATTCCGGCCAGCTTGGCGGCACAGGCGAAGGAAGCGCATGAGGCGCTGGTGGAGCTGGTAGCCGAGGGTAAAGACGAGTTGATGGAGGAGTACTTCGCCGAAGGCACGATTCCCGAGCAGCACCTGATTACCGCGCTGCACGAGGCGATTCGCGAAGACCGCATCTTCCCGGTGCTGTTCTCCAGCGGGCTGGCCAACATGGCCACCGATCACCTGCTGGACTTCATCAAGGTGTATGCCCCGTCCCCCACTGAGCGCGCGCCGATTGCGGTGAAGACCGCTGGCAATGCAGGCCGTGGGCGCCAATGGAGATGCGGGTGGAGCAGGCATTTCATTCCGCAAAGTGGAGGACGGCGAGCCGGTGGCCTTGCTGGTTTTCAAGACCATGACGGACCCGTTCTCAGGACGCATCACCTTCTTCAAAGTCGTCAGCGGGGTGGTGAAGAACGATGCCACGCTGGAGAACTACACGCGGCGCAGGCCAGGAACGGCTCGCTCACCTGAGCGTGATGCAGGGGCGCAAGGCCTTTGAGGTGGCGGAGTTGCACGCCGGCGACCTGGGCGCGGTGGCCAAGCTGCGCGACACCCTTACCGGCGACACGCTGGGCGCAGAAAGGCGGCGACATCCAGGTGGAACTGGCCGCGCTGCCCGAGCCGGCGATGACCTACGCAATTGAGCCCAAGAGCCGCGCCGACGAGGACAAGCTGGCGCCCGCCATTCACAAGCTGATGGAAGAGGATCTGCTGATCCGCTTTTTCCGCGATCCGATGACCAACGAGTTTCTGATTGCCGGGGCCGGGCAGCCGCACATCGAGACCATCGTGAGCCGCTTGAAGAAGCGCTATCACGCCGAGGTGACGTTGAAGGCGCCGAAGGTTCCTTACCGCGAGACGATTCGCGGCGAAGGCCGAGGCGCAGGGACGGCACAAAAAGCAGACGGGCGGCCACGGGCAGTTTGGCGATTGCAAGATTCGGATGGAGCCTCTGCCACGCGGCGGCGGATTCGAATTTGGAATCGAGGTATTCGGCGGCGTCAGTTCCACGCCAGTTCATTCCGGCGGTGGAAAAGGGAATCGTCGAATCCGCGGCGCGCGGCTACCTGGCCGGCTACCCGGTAGTGGATTTTAAAGCGACGATTTACGACGGCAGCTATCACGACGTGGACTCGAACGAAATGTCGTTCAAGATGGCGGGGCGGCTGGCGTTCCGCAAGTGCATGGAATCGTGCAAGCCATGCCTGCTGGAGCCGATTATGAAGGTGGAAATCGAGGCGCCGGATGAGTTTGCCGGCACCCTGATGGGCGACCTGAACAGCCGTCGCGGGCGGGTGCAGGGCATGGAGTCAAAGGGTCGGACGACGGTGATCAACGCCGAAGTTCCGATGTCGGAGATGCTGACCTACGGGACGCTGCTGACTTCGATGACCCAAGGTAAAGGCAGCTATCGCATGGAGATGCACCACTACGACATCGTTCCGCAGCTGGTGGCCGAGAAGATTCTGGCCAACGCCAAGCGGCCGGTGGAGGAAGAAGAAGAATAGAGAATGCGGGGTCGGGCAGATTTGAGTTCCCTGGCCTTTGCGGAATCATTGGCGAGACGATTGGGGCTCGACCGTCGCAGGTTTCCGGCACGGTTGAGCCCCTTCGCTTTTGGAGAAAAAGCGTGGCAGTGGGGCGCCTCAGGTGGCGGAAAGACGTGGCAATGGGTTGCCAGGGGCGGATAAAAGTGAGACGGGAAAGATGCAGCTTCCAGCTTCTAGCTGTTCCCTAGCGCGTTGAGGCACTGACTGGCTGCGGAGCTCTTCCTTAGGCGCCCTTGGGGTCATGGCCGGATCAAGGATGCCGCAGGGCTCTATCCAGGTTGACGCCGGGTTATTTTGACGGCGGGGCCGGTTCGAGGCCGCGGGCTTTGAGCATCGGGCCGATGTTGGGCTCTGCGCCGAGCCATGCCTTGTACATCCCGGCGAGATCTTCGGTATTACCGCGGGAGAGGACCATGCGGCGGAAACGGTCGCCGTTGGCGCGGGTCAAGCCGCCGTGATCTTCAAACCACTGGAAGGCGTCGTCGTCGAGCATTTCGCACCAGAGATAGGCATAGTAACTGGCGGCGTAGCCGTTGCCCCAGATGTGCATGAAGTAGGTGGAGCGGTAGCGAGGCGGTACGGCGGTGAGAAGCAGGTTTGTCTTTTTGAGTGCTGCGGTTTGGAAGGTGTCGGGATTCTGCAGCGGGGCATCGGGCGCGAGGGTGTGCCACTGCATGTCGAGCTCGGCGGCGGCGAGCAGCTCGGTAAAGATGTATCCCTGGTTGAAGGTTTTTGCCTTTTGCATTTTGGCGACGAGTTCCGCGGGCATGGGCTCGCCGGTTTTGTAATTGCTGTGCATAGTGATTGAAGACGGCGGGATAGCTGGCCCAGTGCTCATTGAACTGGGATGGAAATTCGACGAAGTCGCGGGGCACTTCGGTTCCTGAGAGGCTGGGGTACATCAGTATCCGCGAACATGCCGTGGAGGGCGTGGCCGAACTCGTGGAACATGGTTGTGACATCGGTAAAGCTGATGAGCGCGGGCTCTCCGGGCGCGGGCTTGGTGAAGTTGGCCACGTTGAAGATGACGGGCAGCGTGCCGAGCAACTTTGACTGGTCGACAAAGTGGCTCATCCACGCGCCGCCGCCCTTGTTGTCGCGCTTGAAGTAGTCGCAATACCACAGGGCGAGCGGCTTGCCGTCGGCGTCGAAGACCTCGTAGACCTGCACGTCGGGATTGTAGACAGGAATGTCGTCGCGCTGCTTGAAAGAGATGCCGTAGAGCATGTGGGCAGCGTAGAAGACGCCGTTGTGGAGGACGTTGTTCATCTCGAAGTAGGGTCGGGTCTGGGACTCGTCGAGATCATACTTCGCCTTGCGCACCTGCTCGGCATAGAATTCCCAGTCCCAAGGCTTGAGGGCGAATCCGCCGTGCTGGGCATCGCCGTGTTGGGCATCGATGAGCGCCTGGATATCCTTTGCTTCGCCGTCAGCCTTTGCGGTTGCGGCGGGCACGAGCGCGTCCATGAACTTGATGGCGGCTTCCGGCGTTTTTGCCATCTGATCTTCGAGCTTCCACGCGGCGTAGTTGGGGAAGCCAAGCAATTTGGCTTTTTGGGCGCGCACCTGGGCCATGCGGGCGATGGTGTCGCGCGTATCGTCGACGCCGCCGCGCTCAGCACGGGTCCATGAATCTTCAAAGAGCAATTGCCGGGTTGCACGATTACTAAGCGATTGCAATTGCGGCTGCTGGGTGGTGTTTTGCAGGGGAATTGCCCAGCCCTCTACTTTGCGCTCATTGGCGGCCTGGGCGGCAGCGGCGAGTTCCGCATCGCTAAGACCCGCGAGCGCCGATTTGTCTTTGGTCACGTACGCAGCGTCTTTTGTAGCGGCAAGGAGCTTCGTGGTGAATGCGGCGGAGAGATTGGCTTCCTCTTCATTGAGCTTTTTCAACTCGGCTTTGTCGGCGTCAGAGAGTTTCGCACCGGCATGAACGAAGTCGCGGTAGTCATATTCGACGAGGCGGAGCGATTCGGGATCGAGCTTCAACGCATGGCGTTGTTCGTAGATCTTCGATACGCGCTCGAAGAGCCTGGGGTTGAGATAGACTTCATCGCGCGCCGCGGCCAGTTTGGGCATTTCGACACTGCGGAGTTTCTCTAGATCTGGATTAGTATTGGCTCCGGTGACGCCGGAGAAGACACTCATGACGCGGTCAAGCAACTGGCCGGTTTTCTCCTTGGCGACGATGGTGTTTTCAAACGTCGGCGTGGCCGGGTTGTCGGCGATGGCGCGGGTCTCTTCAAGCATTTGCGCGATACCGGCTTCGATGGCGGGCTGGTAGTCGGAGTCCTTGATCTTGTTGAAGTCGGGCGCGTGAAACGGCAGCGAACTGGGCGCGTAGAAGGGATTGGAGGGGCCGAAGGCGGTGCCTTCTGCAGGCGCGGCAGAGGAGGTAAGGGCGATCGCACCGGCTGTGGTTAAAGTGGAGATTGCCGTCAAGATGCTCCTCGTTACGCCCGGTTGGATTCGATTCATAGGATGCGTCTGCTCCCTCGGGCTTTTAGAATAGAACAAATGGGCGACAAGCCTCTAAAGATCGAAAGACTTCGGGTTGAATCAGCGCTCCTAAAGAAGGAGGAGGAGCGATTTCGTTATTTAGTTACAAGCACCAAAACTTCCTCTGAATATCGAAGAGAGGCAATGGCTAAATTGGAAGATACGCGACGGCGGATTTATTTAATCACCCTTGAACTAAACAACGGAGCGATTTCAAACTGAGACACTACCAGAATTTGATTTTGCTGGCGAAAAAATCGGAAATCGCGGTACACTCTAAAAACCCGCTGGTCCCCCAGCCTTGGAGGAGAACCATGTTCATGCCCATTGCCGTGCGACCTACGCGCTGAACATTACCTCGGGTACTTCCCTGCTCAGCCGCCTACGGGTGGCGCCCCCGAGGATGATTCCAGCTCGGGTGATTCTGCAAATCTCACATTGATCGCAGTGTGACCCCTTCGCTTGTGCTGTGCATTTGCGCGGCATTGTGGAGTTCCTCATGTCATTGCTTGAAACGACTACGCCGCAGCCGGCAGACGAGCGCCCGGCGAACGGAGATATCACAACGCTCCATCAACAGGAGCGCGTCGTTAGCGACACTGTGTCTGCCATGGCGTCGGCTCACAACGCGCGCGGCTTTTGGCCCTCGGTACGCGAGGCCCTGCGCGGCTCGCACCAGGACTACACCATTGGAAGCCTGAACCGCTCCATCTTCCTTCTCGCGATTCCGATGGTGCTGGAGATGGCGCTCGAATCATTGTTTGCCGTGGTGGACATGTTCTGGGTGGGGCGCCTGGGCGCGAATGCGGTGGCCACGGTAGGCATCACCGAATCGATGCTGGCGCTGGTGTTTGCCATTGGCCTGGGCGTCTCGTTATCGACCACAGCCATGGTGGCGCGGCGCATCGGCGAAAAGGACCCTGAAGACGCGGCGATTGCCGGAGTGCAGGCGATGGTGCTGGGCCTGGCGATCTCGCTGGCACTGGGAATCCCTGCGGGCATCTTTGCGCCACAATTGCTGGGGTTGATGGGCGCTTCGCCGGCGATTGTTGCCAGTGGATCGGGCTATGCGCGGATTGCGCTGGGCGGCTGCGGCGCGATCATCATGCTGTTCCTGAACAACGCGATATTTCGCGGTGCGGGCGATGCGGCCATCGCCATGCGGCTGCTTGTGGGTATCGAACATCATCAATTTGATTCTCGACCCCTGCCTGATTTTCGGGCTTGGGCCCTTTCCGCATATGGGCGTGACGGGCGCGGCGCTGGCCACTTTTACCGGACGCAGCATCGGCGTGCTCTACCAGTTCTACCGTTTGATGAAGGGCACGGAGCGCATTCACATCCTGGCGCGGCATCTGCGCCTGAACATGAGAGTGATGGCGCGGCTGATGCGGGTTTCACTGACCGGCATTCTGCAGTTTGCGATTGCCAACGCAAGCTGGATCGGGCTGGTGCGGATTGTTTCGATGTTTGGCGCGGCGGCGGTTGCCGGTTACACAGTTGCGATCCGGATTGTAGTGTTCTTCATTCTGCCGGCATGGGGGCTGAGCAATGCGGCGGCGACGCTGGTGGGACAAAATCTTGGCGCACACCGGCCCGATCGCGCGGCACTGGCGGTGTGGCGCACAAGTCTCTACAACATGATGTTTCTGGGGAGTCTGGGAATTTTCTTTTTTGTTTTTGCCGCTCCCGTGGTGCGCCTGTTTGTCAGCGACCCCGCGGTGGTGCCGATTGCGGTACTCGCACTGCGTACATTCAGCTGCGGCAACGTGGCGTATGCCTACGTGATGGTGATGCTGCAGGCGTTTAACGGCGCGGGGGATACCTTGACTCCCACGGTGGTGAACTTCTTCGGCTTCTGGGTGCTGGAATTGCCGCTTGCCTGGGGGCTGGCGGTCGGCTTGCATTTCGGCGCGGAGGGAGCTTTTCTTTCTGTTGTGATTGCCGAGAGCGCCATTGCGGTGACGAGCATTCTCCTGTTTCGCCAAGGGCGCTGGGCCCGGAAACGGATTTAACGAGTGGACAGACTCCATGGCGGAGGGGGTGGAAGTCGATTTCTTCCCCTTCTTTGGCGGAATCCGGAGCGGTTGTGGGAATCCTTCAGCCCGCCGGGACATCTGAGAGAATGATGGAAGTGAAT
>CAVSAW010000007.1:0-171123 GCA_963725945.1 uncultured Acidobacteriota bacterium
CTTTGTCGCCCACCGCCTTGCGGATTGCCGATATGAAACTCTCCGCGGGATCGTCTGGAGCATCTAAGACTTGGCTGCCGAAATCCATGCGGATCTTTACGCCAGTGAAGCCGCGCTCGACGGCCTGCGCCATCAGCTTGGACACGCTTTCCGGAGTATCGGTCTTTGCGCCGCCACGGCCGTAGCTGAAATACACCGGCTGCCGGTCACGATACTTGCCGCCCAGCAGTTTGTATACCGGTACGCCGAGGATCTTGCCCTTCAGATCCCATAGAGCCATATCCACACCGGCGATCGATTCGGAAATGGCGCCAGTGGGGCCGAGCTTGAAGTTCGGGTACAGCATTTCGTCGTAGAGCGGATCGGTTTGGAACGGGTCTTTGCCCATCAGGTGCGGCTTCAACAAAGTTTGAACATTCGAAGCCAGCACCGTCATGTTCATCGGGGAGCATTCGCCCAGGCCGAACATCCCGTTGGAAGCCTTCACGATCACGAAAAGCGTCCGCCCCTTGACGATCAACGGGCGCACTTCGGTGATGCGGATGTCGCTTGGCGCGTCGGCTTGCAGCGGCAATCTCTGTGTTACCGCAGCCACGGCAGCGGCACCTGTCCAGCGAAGCAGGGAACGTCGCGTAGTAGTCATGTTGTGTTTCTGGGTTGGAGTATACAACAGGCAAAAGACCCAGATGCCAGGCTGGCGAGAAAGTAAAAGATCGGGACGAGCGGAACCGGGCCCGGGCCGAGCGGCTTTAGGCTACCTTGGCGCTTCCCTGCTCGATCAGTTTTTGGCGGCCGGGTTCGGGCATGAACGATTGCGATTCCATTTCATCAAAACCCGCAACCGTAATACTGTAGCGCCCGTTGTCGGTGCGCTGGATGAAGTTCTTCCCTTTCAGGTACCACAGAGCGGCTTGCAGATGCTCGCGGGGGCAGCCCAGAATTTCTTCGAATTCGATGGCTGTCATGCCTGAGCGCTCTATGTCGTGCGCGGCCTTGGCATAGAGCAGGCCGAGAATACCTCTGCGCTTGGCCTTTTCGGCTTCGGGTCCGAGCGACGCCTCGGCCTGGTCAAAGATCTTCCACTGCAGTTGCCTGCTGGCATGATACCGGGCGTCATATTTCGCGCGGCGTTCCGGGTCGCTTAAGATCTGCGCCGCGGCCGTAACCCGCATGAACATTTCCGCGTTGCCGGTGTCCGGCGTATCGGGATGATAGCGCTGGGCCAGCATCCGATGCACGCGATGGATGGTATCTGGGGTGGCCTTCGGACTCAACTGCATGATTTCGTAGCAATCCAGTTGCTCGGGGTCCTCGGTGAACGGTGTGGAATCGATGGGCGGCGGTTCCGCCTCCCGCCGGTCGCTTTTGGCGCGCCCCCCTTGGCCTTTCGACAGTTCCAGACCAACCTGATAAACGCCGCCGCTGGTCTCGTTGCACCACTTTACATCGGCCTGCAGTTGCGCGTCGGTCCGGCTATCGCCGAAATTTCCACGGATCACCACCATGGTGCCCACTTCAAGAGGCGTCATCAGAGAAAGGCCGACGCCTTCCTCGGTGATATCGCGAAGGTACGCGGTGGCCCAACGTGCGTTCCCTGTCTGATCCTTTAAGCGGACCCGGACGACACTGGGATCGGTTCGCTTCCGATCTGCCTGCCTGCGCTGCACTCCCATGCTCACAGCAAACTCCTAGCGGAAACCGTAACGCATTGGAACCAATCCAAAGCGTTCGATAAAGCGGCGCGGCTTTTCGGGTCCTGATTGGCGGTCCAGCAGCATCTTGGCAAACTTCTGCACGCTGGTTGCGAGCTTCGGCGCGGGCCGGCCCGCTCGAATGGCCGCGGTCACGTCGGCGTAGTCGCCCGGGAACGAAGCGAACACCGGCAATCCGACAGTCTTCTCGATTTCAGGCAGGCTCAGCAGCATTTGGCCCGACATCCGGTTTAGCAGGAGCGAAACTTTGTCCAGCAGATCCAGCTTCCGCAGCAACAGGACCTTCAGATGCGCCAGCCGCAAAGCCGGCAATTCCGGGGTCGTCACCAGCAGAATCTTATTGGCATCCCGCAGCACGGCGAGCGTGGTTTCATCGAAGGTGTCCGGCAGGTCGGCGCTGACGATGTTGTAATTACGCCGGGCAAACTCAATGAGCTGGCCGACCTGCACGCGCGGAATCCCTTCACCGACTCGCGGGGCGCCGGACAGTAGCAGGTCGGTGTTGCCCACAGTCTTGATCAGACTTCTCCATGCCTGGTCGTCGAGTTGCTTGCCATGCTCCGTCACATCCGCAAGATTGCGGTCGTGAGAAGTATTAAACATAAACTCGATCACTCCCGAGGCCATGTCGAAATCGGCCAGCAAGACGCTGGAGTTTTCCATCTGGCTGAACGCCCAGGTAGTGTTTGCGGCGATCGTGGAAGCTCCCACGCCGGCTTTCGCGGGAATAAATGCGAAGAAACGGTCGGTCGAATCGATCACCACCGGGCGAACTTCAAGATCTCGTTCCAACTGATCCAAAACCTGGCCGACTTCGGCGTTTTCAAACGGCGAAGACAAAAGCTGGGTCATGCGCAACTGGAGAACGCACCGCAGCACTGCGATATCTTGCGAAGCGTGGATGGCAACACGCTGAATGGCCGGGAATTCGTTTTCCAACTGGCGGGCGATCGGCTCGGCTCTTTCCACGCTCTCAATGCTGAGAAAAACAACTTCGGGAGCCCACGCCCGAATCACTCTGCTGAGGTCCGGCGCCGAAGGGTATTCGTCGAGTGTCCGCGAAATAGTTAACATCCAATGCGGAGCAATTGCTTGCTCGAACTCTTTTCGAAGGCCTTCGCCCGGGCAGATGAGGATAGCTCGCATGAACTGAATATAATGAATCTACGCTAGTACGCGGAATCAGTCGTTAGTCCTATTTCTAAGGTGCTTTCGTACTAGTCTGAAGGGATTGGCATTTAGGCCAATCTAAGGGTATTTCCGGCTGGCGTCAGCCGATTCTCTTATACTGCGGCGTCGCGGCCGTGTTTTTCGAGTAACTTACCAAGATGCTGGCATTTCGCGGAATCTAAGGGTATGCTGCATCGGCGTCAGCCGATTCTCTTAGACGACAGCGTCGCCGCGATGATTTTCCAGGAAGTTATCATCGATCGGCTTGCGTCCGGCGAAGCCTTCCTCCATCCCGTGCCAGAAGTGGATGCCCTCTTCGCCGAGTTTCCAGCATAGGCACACTTCTCTGCCTTGGTAGAGGGAGAGGAAATCGATCAGGCCAATGTCCAGATCCTTGATAAGGACGCCCATTCTCTCAATCTTTTCAAAGATCCCGCGGAGTGCCACGGTGCTGGCGTCGCGGCGGGCGCGAGTCGCCAGGATGGGTCCGGGGTTCACGCGCGAGCCGCCGGCCATGCGGATGCCCTGCATGGTGGCATTCAGTTCCCCGTCCGCGGCTTGGTATTCGGCCTTGTGAAACAGGGCGTCGCGCACAGCGCGGTCCACTTCAGGCAGCATACGCTCGGCTTCGGTCAAAGTGAAATGGCGGGGCATCGGTTATCCGGGCGAATGCTCTTGCGCGGACGGTTTTTCCGGCGGGGCTTCCTGTTGCGCCGTTTCCGGTCTCCAAAGCCTTTCGAGAGCCGGCTTGTACCGCGAATATAAATACGATATCAGCAGCAGCAAGCCGCCCAGGGCCAGGAAGGCCGTGATGCGGAAGCCGCGGCTGAGCGACCATACGTCCAGCAGATACAACTTCAAGATCACCACCGCGAACAGCCCCAAGCCCAGGATGCGGTTTAGGGACGAGCGCAGTACGACCCCAGCCACAACCAGCGCCGATGCGTAAATCGCCATCAAAATGGAAATCCCGGCAGAGACTACGTTCGCCACATCTTGCGGATCAGCTAGTGCGTCCGGCCCATCCGGCCACTTCCAGTCCCAGGGCCCAAAGCGCGACCAAGTGGCCGGTGCCGTAAGCAATACATTGCGATTCGCGCGTGCGGGCAAACCGGGATGCGATCCAAAGGCAGCCGGCGGCCATCGCGAAGGTGAGGAAGCGCAGGTTCGCGAACGCCGTATAAAAGTGGTCGATCCGATACATTTCGGAATCCAAGGTGACCAGCCTGACTAGCACCAAGGCGAATACCAGCGACGCTGACGTTTGCAGTCTCGGCCGTTCGAAGCGGGCGCCCGCCCAGGTGAGCGCCGCGGCTTCCAGCGACCACAGCATCGTAATGCGGAATCCGGCGAACTGGATAGGGATGGCCAGCGTGAGCAGGACTCCCGCCATCGCCGCCGCCAATTCCGCTAGACGGCGATGGTTGTCCCAAACGACTTTCGCTAGAAGCGCGTGCAGGACTGCCAGCGTAAGAGTGAAAGCGCCCATGGAGCTGTGATACGGATGATCCAGTAAGTCGTAAGTTCCAACGAAGTAGGCGGCGGTGTTCAGCGCCAGCAACCAAAGCTCTGCACCCGCGATGCTGGCCGCGAAAAACAATCCGAAGCTGAGCGATAGCCAGCCCCATGCAGCAAGGCGGGTTTCGTCATCCAGCCACTGCGAGGCCCATCCCCAAAACAGAAAAGCCGTTGCGGGCCAAGCGAGATACTCCAGCCCGGGCCAGCGCTTCACGCGCGCGATCGCCAGCGCTCCCAGATTCAGCATGGAAGTGTAGCCGGCCAGGACCCACATATGGTTCTCGCCGGTCGATAGCAGAATCGGTGTGAGGTAGCCTCCGGCCAGACCCAGCAAAGCGACTGCCTGAGAATCGTAATGCAGCGCCAGCATTGCGGCGGCGCCGGTGGTCAGGCACATCAGCAGGAAGGCAGTGGTTTGCGGGAGCAAATGATAGAATCCAAACCCCGCGTAGAAAGATAGGTAGAGCAGCGCCAGGCCGAGTCCCGTCAATCCGCGGGCAAAAGTTTTCTGGCCGCGTAGCGAAATCCATTCGCCGATACACAGCGAGACCGTGGCTGCGGCGATTCCCAGCGCGACGCGCATTGCGGGACCAATCCACTGGCTATCGACTGCGTATTTAAATAGGAATCCGACGCCGAAGATGAGCGTCACCACGGCCACGCGGTTCAGCCAGCCTAGTCCGAAAGTGGTTTCGAGAGCGGGTTCGGGCGGTGCCGTGTTGACTTGGGGCAGAGGCGGTGGCGTTCGCGGCAACGGCGTCGGCGGTAGAACCGGCACGGCAGCCATAGGTTCCGGCTCAGGAGCGACCGCTGTAGACGGAAGTACGGGAGCGAGTCCCATAGCCGTTTCGATCCGCAGCAGCCGCTGGTCCAATTGTTCCTGGCGCTGTGCGGTTTCGTCCTGGCGCTTCGCAAGGCGCGCAAGCGCGCCGGAGATGGCGTCCATTCTCTCCTTGTCGGGGCTAACGGGCTCTTCCGGCGCAGGCATTCCATTCCAAACTACACTAAGAATAAAGCTCATGAGCGATTCCGATTTTCCGTTACCGCCCCCTACTTTTGAGTTTCTCGTTTTCTCGCTGAAGACCCAGGCGGAGATGCAACTCGGTTTGTTCCAGTTTGGAGAACCATCCGAGGAGCCCCCCAACCTGCCGGCGGCGCGCCACGCCATCGACCTGCTAGCCATGATCGCGGAAAAAACGCGCGGCAATTTGGCGCTGGAAGAACAGCGTATGATCGAAAACTCCCTGACCGAGCTGCGCTTCCGTTTCGTGCAGGTCGCGGAACAAAAGCCGCCAGCCGTTGCAGACAAGCCCGCAGAGAAATCCGTCGAATCGGGGGACGCGCCCGCGTCGTCCTGATGCCGGAGACATTGCGCATCACGGTGCTCGGCTCGGGCACCAGCTCGGGCGTGCCGACCATCGGCTGCACCTGCGCTACCTGCGCTTCCACAGATCCGCGCGATAACCGGCTGCGGCCCTCGGTGCTCATGCAGTACGGCGGGAAAAATGTGTTGATCGATACTACTCCGGACTTTCGCGCGCAGGCGCTGCGGGCGGGTATTGGACGCGTGGATGCGATCCTTTACACCCACGCGCACGCCGATCACATCCTGGGGCTCGACGATGTGCGCCCGTTGAACTATCACCAGAAGATGTCGATTCCGGCGTATGGCGCCGAAGCGACCTTGGATACCGTTCGCCGAGTTTTCCGATACGCGTTCGACGCGGAGCCGTCGCAATCGTCGGCGCCTCGTGTGGACCTGCACGCCATTACTGAAGAGCCGTTCGATCTGTTTGGACTGCGCGTGACCCCAATTCCTCTAATGCACGGCCGCGGCGCGACCCTCGGCTTTCGCTTCGGTGACGCCGCTTATCTCACCGACCACAGCGACATTCCGGAAAGTTCAAAAGCTCTACTGCGGAATTTGGATGTGCTATTTCTCGACGCCCTGCGGCACCGCCCGCATCCTACGCATTCGACCGTGGAGCAGAGTCTGGCGTCGGTTCGTGAGCTGGCGCCCCAGCGCGCGTTCTTCACGCACATCTGCCACGACTTGCCGCATGCGCAGACCGAAGCCGCCTTTCCATCCAACGTGCGCTTGGCGTACGATGGCCTGCAACTTGAGGTCCCACTTCCGCCGCCTGGAGTTCCAAAGTAAATGCGAGTCGCCCGCTCCTTAGAGGAAGCCGCCGCGTTCGAGCCGGTGGCGGTGACCATCGGCAACTTCGACGGCGTTCATACCGGGCACCATGAGTTGTTGCGTGAAGTGGCCCGCGCGGCCCGGGAAAAGGGATTGCACCCGGCGGTACTGACCTTCGATCCGCATCCCGCCTCGATTGTCGCGCCGCAACGTGCGACACACTTGCTCACCACCCAAGCGGAACGCTGCGCGGTACTGGCGCGCGAAGGAATTGAGTATGTGCTGGTGCTTCCGTTCACGCGCGACGTGGCGCATTGGACTCCGGAACAGTTCGTGGAGCGAGTGCTGGTGAAAGCCCTGCGTGCGCGGCGCCGTCATCGTCGGCGACAACTTCCGCTTCGGGCACGGCCAAGCCGGCGATGTGACGACGTGCTGGCGCGAGCTGGGCGAGCGCTATGGTTTCGAGACTCGCGGAGTCACGCCGGTAAAGTGGCGCGGGCGGCCTGTCTCATCGAGCGAAGTCCGGCGTGCGGTGGAGGCGGGCAAAGTGGCGCTCGCGGCGCGGCTCCTGGGACGGCCCTATGCAACCGCCGGCGAGGTAGTTCCGGGGCACGGAATCGGTTCCAAGCAAACCGTACCCACGCTGAATCTGCGCACGCATGCGCAGGTGCTGCCTGCGACCGGCGTCTATCTGACACGAACCTTCGACGAGGCGTCCTCCCGCAATTGGAATTCGATTACAAACGTTGGTTATCGCCCTACCTTCACGGGTTCGACCGGCGGTGAGGAACTCAGCATCGAAACTTTCCTGCTGGAGCCTTTCGATCCGCCCACTCCGCAGCGTATTCGCGTGGAATATTTGCGCCGCGTGCGCGAGGAACGCAAGTTCGAAACGCCAGAGGCTCTGAAGGCGCAGATCATGCGCGATGTAGCCCGGGCGCAGGCGTTTTTCCGCCGGGTGACAAAATGGGTCCGCCGCCCTTTAGAATAAACTTATGGCTCTTTCCGCTGGAAAAACAAAATACATGAAGAAGCTGTCCAATAAGGACGGCATTATCTCCGCCGCTGCGATGGATCAACGCGGCAGCTTGCAGAAGTCGCTCGCGACCGCCAAGGGCGTGGATCAGAAAGCGATCACGTGGGACATGATGTCGGAGTTCAAGACCGCCGTGACCCGCATCCTGACGCCGCATGCTTCGGCCATCCTGCTCGATCCCGGAGTACGGCCTGGAAGCCGCGAAGGCGCGCTCCTCGAATGCCGGCCTGCTGCTGGCGTATGAGCATTCCGGTTACGACAACACCAAGCCCGGCCGCCTGCCCGATCTGCTGCCGCATGTTTCCGTGAAGCGCATCGTCGATTGGGACGCGGACGCGGTGAAGATCCTGATTTACTACAGCCCGTTCGATGACGGGTCGTCAACGATATCAAGCACGCTTTCGTCGAACGCATTGGCGCGGAATGCGAGAACCAGGAGATTCCTTTCTTCCTCGAATTCGTGGGCTACGATCCCAAGGGCGGCAATGAGAAGGGCATCGAGTACGCCAAGATCAAGCCGCAGGTGGTGATCGGCTGCATGGCGGAGTTCACCAAGCCGCAATACAAAGTGGATGTCCTGAAGGTGGAAGTGCCGATCAACGCCGAGTTCGTCGAAGGCAGCTCGGTATACAAAGGCGAGAAGGCGCAGTCGATGTCGGAAGCGATGGATCTTTTCCGCAAGGCCGCGGCAGTGGCAACCAAGCCGTTCATTTATCTGAGCGCCGGCGTGGGCAACGCGCAGTTCGTGGAGAGTCTGCGTATGGCTACCGAGGCGGGCACGGATTACTCCGGCGTGCTGTGCGGCCGCGCCACTTGGAAAGACGGCATGCCGATTTACGCTACCAAGGGTCTGGCGGCGCTGGAAGACTTCCTGTCGACCAAGGGCGTCGAGAACATCAACGCCGTGAATGCAGCGCTCACCGGCGCAACACCGTGGTACAAAAAACTGGGCGTAGCAGCAACCGCCTAGTCTCTTCTTGTAAGTAATGATCGTAAAGCACCTGGCCGGGCTCGCCGAGTTCTCTTCCCAGAAAATGGCGAAGACGACGATCGCGCGCGGCGAAACTATGTTCGCCGGTCTCAACTGTTTTGAGCCCGGACAGGAGCACGCGGCGCACGCGCACGCCGGCCAGGACAAACTTTACGTGGTGCTGGAAGGCGACGCTGAAATCCAAGTTGGCGACGACACGCAACTGGTTTCAGCAGGCGGCGGCGCTTTTGCTCCCGCAGGCGTCGATGCACTCCGTGCGCAATCGCGGCGAAAAGCGGTTGGTGGTGTTAGCGGTGCTCGCTCCGCCGCCGGCGCAATAAGCGATCAGCCGCCCCACTGCAGCTTTTCACGCAGAACATCGAAGAACCCCACCCCACTGGCGCGAATCAACTGCACCGTCTGCTCCGACCGCCGGCAAATCACGCGATCGCCCTTATGCAGTTGTTCGCCGACTTGGCCGTCCACGGTCAGGTAGGTGGTGTTGTCGCCGCTGCATCGTGATCTGGATGACGGCTTCATCCGGGACGATCACGGGACGGTTGGTCAGCATATGCGGGCAGATCGGCGTAATGCAGAGCGCGGCGACCTCTGGAACCATGATGGGGCCGCCCGCCGAAAGCGAATAAGCGGTGGAGCCGGTGGGCGTGGAGACAATCAGCCCGTCGGCCTTATACAGGCACATCGAAATGATCGTCGACCTGCACTTCCAGATCGATGATGCGCGCGATGTCGGCCTTGGCGAGAGTGATGTCATTGAGCGCTTCATAGCTACAGGCGCACTGCCCGCCGCGCCACACTTCGGTGTGCAGCATGCGGCGGCGGCTCACGGCGTATTCGCTCGTGAGCACGCGCTCCAATTGCGGATAGAGTTCTTCGACGGTGATGGCCGTCAGAAATCCCAGGTTGCCCAAATTGACGGCGAAGAGCGGAATGTCGCGGCCCTTCAGAGCCCGCGCCGCCGATAGCAGCGTCCCGTCGCCGCCCAACACGATGAGCAGTTGCGCGCCCTCGGGCACGGCTTCGCGGGGTAGTCCCTGCGCTGCTCGCCCAGAAACGCGGCGGTTTCGGCATCGCAGCGGACTCCACGCCGCGGTCCGCGAGCCACTTCACCAGAGCAGGCACGACTGCGCGCCGCCTTCTCGCTATGCGGCTTGGAGATGATGCCGGCGGTCGAGATCTTATGGATGGGATTCGCGGCTGGCATAAAGCAAGAATTCCCGGTTACCCTCGGCGCCCAGGATCGGACTCTCGATGATATCAGTCCGTAAACCCCTGCGCTTCGACGGCGGCTCGAACGCGATCGCAGGCGGCTTGATGCAGTGCAGGTTCGCGCACGATTCCACCTTTGCCGACCTGGCCCCGCTCCACTTCAAACTGCGGCTTGACCAACAGAACCATCTTGCCACTTCGCGGCCAGCAAAGGCGCGATCGCGGGAATCAGCAGAGTGAGGGAGATGAAGCTGGCGTCGCACACCGCGAGGTCGAACTTCTGAGCGAAAGTCCGCCGGGGTCAGATAACGCGCGTTGACGCCTTCTTGCACGACTACGCGCGCGTCGTTGCGGAATTTCCAGTCGATTTGGCCGTGGCCGACATCGATGGCCCAGACCTTCGCGGCGCCGCGCTGCAGCAGGCAATCCGTGAAACCGCCGGTGGACGCGCCCACGTCCAGGCAGACTCATCCCGTGACATCCAGCGCCCAGTGATCCAACGCGCCCGCGAGTTTGTAGCCGCCACGGCTGACGTAGGGCATGCGCTCTCAGAACTTCGACGCGCGAATCCGCGGCCACGCTGTGGCCAGGCTTGAGCGCCTTCTGCCCATTCACCACCACTTCACCGGCGATGATCAGAGCCTGCGCTTTTTCACGCGACTCGGCCAGCCCGCGTTCGACCAGCAGTTGATCGATACGGGTTTTCGTAGGTGACGTCATGGCCGTCATGCCTGCCGCCGCACGACCAGATCCGCCAATTCCTTCAGCCGCTGCGCGCGATCGTCGAAAGGCTGCAAGGCCAGGTGCGCGGCGAGCCGCTCCTCCTCCGCCATTTCGCGCGAGCGCTCGATGCCGTAGACCGCCGGGAAAGTGATCTTCTTCTGCGCGGCGTCTTTGCCGGCGGTCTTGCCGAGAGCTTCCGAGGATTGCTCCACGTCGAGGATGTCATCCACGATTTGAAACGCCAGGCCGACGTGTTCGCCGAAACTGGTCAGCGCCGCGAGCTGCTCGGCGCATGCGCCCGCGTAGATCGCGCCCATGCGAACGCTGGCGCGCAGCAGCGCTCCGGTTTTGGCGCGGTGAATCGATTCGAGCAGGTGCGCCGTGGGATGCTTGCCTTCGCCTTCAATGATCGTTCACCTGGCCGCCGATCATGCCGCCCACGGTGCCTGACGCCGTGGCCAGCTCGCGGACCAGGGCGATGCGCTTGGCAGGCATCCGCATGTTCCATCTTCGCCAGGACTTCGAAGGCCAGCGTCAGCAGCGCATCGCCTGCCAGAATCGCCATGGCATCGCCGAAGACTTTGTGGCAAGTGGGACGGCCGCGGCGGAAATCGTCGTTATCCAGCGCCGGCAGATCGTCATGGATCAGCGAATAGGTATGGATCATCTCCAGCGCGCAGGCGCCGGATTCGATGCCCACAGGCGCGTCGGAAACCGCCTCGCGCCGCGGCAATGGCCAGCAGCGGACGAATGCGTTTGCCGCCCGCAAACAGGCTGTAGCGCATGGCGCGGTGAATGGTGGCGGGATTCTCGTGATTCGGCGGCACCCAGCGGTCGAGCGCGGCGTCGACAGCGCTTCTGCTGCGCGCGCGCATGTATTCGGCGAGCGTCATGCTTTGTTCGGGCGGAGCGGCTCGGGCTGGATTTCGCCCGCGCGGCGCGTCAGCACTTCGACGCGCGTTTCGGCTTCTTCGAGTTGTTTGCGGCAGGCGTCGCTCAGCTTCATGCCGCGCTCGAACAGTTCCAGGGCGCGCTCCAGCGGCAGGTCGCCGCCTTCCATTTCTTTGACGATGGTTTCCAGTTGCTGGAGCCCGGTCTCGAAGGTGAGGGGTGCGTCTTTAGGCGGCACGGGCTCGGGCATGGGCAGATCCATTCTAGCGAATGCCGGCGCGCGGACCGCGGCTTGAATTTCGTTGACGATGTTCGGCAAACGCAAGCATGGTTTATAATGAGCATTCCAGCCGCAATACGGGCGCGTAGCTCAGTTGGTTAGAGCGCCTGCTTCACACGCAGGAGGTCCGGGGTTCGAGTCCCTGCGCGCCCACCATGAAAATCAATAACTTACTGGGCGGCGCCGGGCCGTCTCTTGCTGCATGCCCACACGAATGCCCGCACGGAGCGAAAACGGCTCGCACTCCGGCCCCGAAATGACACCACCCAGCACTCGATCGAACACCGTGTAATCGAGTCGCTAAACGCCGTCAGGCCCGAAGGATGGAAAATTTCGAAAATGGGAAAGTGAAAAAATAGCATTTGCGTTGGATTGCGGCCTAAAGCGATCGTTGATGTCTGGTACTAATGGCTCGATTAACGACAGATTGAGCCTTGACCGATGTCGACTTTTCGGTTTACGCTTGGGCACGCGGGTGCAAACGGCTAATCCTTGATTGTGGGACTTTGCCCTTCTTTTAATGAGCATCAGCATCTGGAAGGGTAGCGCATGGAAGCAACCACGTTGAACCAAAAATTATTCCGCTCGTTCTTGATGATTTTGCTCTCCTCCGCGTTGTTCATCCAACCGGCGATGGCAGATGGAATTTTGTTTAGCGACTTGGGACCTCCTGGCGACGTATACGATTCCGGCGCATGGATTACTGGCGGCTTGGGAGTCGGCCCCGGCCCCGCCCCGTCCTCCCTTTCCCAGGCGCAACTATTCACAGTTTCTGGGAGTGGCAGTATTGCGGTTTCGCAGATCGATCTCGCTGTGGGTAATTCATACGGTCCCAATACCTTCGAAGCTTCCATTTGGACAAACAGCGGCAACAGCCCTGGAACCCAGGTGGCCGGCGCTGAATGGAGCCTGTCCACCAATAATCATTTCGGAGTCTGTTGTGATCTAGTTTCCGTTACTGGTATTTCGGGGGTTACCCTGACCGGCGGCCAACAATACTTCATGATCGTCGGCCCATTGGACCGTTCCATCAATAGCGAGAACGACTGGCAGTTCAACAGCCAGAATGTAACCGGCCTGGACCTTTATTCGGTTGATGGAGGAGCCAACTGGATAAGCTCGGAATCCACATCTCTGCTTAGCGCTTTCGATGTGTTGAGTACACCCGAGCCGGGATCAATGGTGCTACTCGGCACAGGTCTGCTAATGCTTGGCATAGTGCGGATGCGTGTCATTCAACGCGGTAACAAAGCAACCCTCAGGAACACGAAGCAATAGACGCTCGTCTTGCCGGTGCACTACCCACGAAACGGCGCTTCGGACACTACTTTGATTCCGAAGGATGCTGCTCCGGCGTTCCAGACAAGCGGTAAACCTCGATCGGATAGGGCGCCCCGGTGCGCGGATACCGTCCCAGGAGCTTCCACCTGTCTGGGAATTCCGCGACCATGCTTCTGACCTTAGCTTGATGCTCCTTCGATGGCCGGACGCCGTCGAGAATCAGGATCCGATCCGGACCTTGATCGAAGAAATGCATCATCTCCGCGACGGTAGTAAAGCGCGCCCGATACCTGTCGCCCATGAACGATTCCGCCGCCAAGAGCTTGGAGCCACGCTCAATGGTGTGCCCGGGGCGCGGCTCCCGAACCGCTACCTCCGAAATGAACACACCTTCTCCCAGAGGATCCGAGACAATTAAGAAGCGTGAGTTCCGGTAATCCGGTGCGGTTGCCAGATCGGACGCGACTCGATCGATTCCAAGATGGATCTTCGGCGGCATGATCAGTACATTGTGAATCGCGGTCGCGCAAAAAGCCGCAACTGCCAGCGCCGCAGCGGCAACCCGGAAGCGAGGCATGGCGCTCTGTATCCAGGTGAGACCATCGCACACGAAAAACATCAGCGGCGGAATCGTCGCAAGTAGATACTCAATTTCCCAAGGGCCCAGGATCACCCGTAAGACGATGGTGACCGGTAAGAACACCAGAAGCGAAACCCAAAAAAGACTGCGTTCGGTCCCGGCCACGGCAGCGCGCGCGCGCCGCAGGAATCCCAAGGCGGCCAGGCTCGCGCCAGCAATACCGACGCAAAATACCCAATAGAGGAGCGTTTCAGGAATGCGCACCCAGCGGGATTTCAGCCCGGCGAACAGCCCCACGCTTTGATGTAGCCCATCCGGCGCCAGCGTGAACCACAACATCGCCGGCGCGCCGGCCAAAATCAAGGGGAGCCAGAAGTATCCGCTGCGCAAAATCTTCCAGCGCCGGGTCAGCGCGACAACCAGTAGCGGGAGCGGCGCCAACGCGATTCCGGTTCCTTTTGTGAATATTGCCGCCAGCGCTGCGAAGCTGAACCAGGCCGTTGTCCGCAGGCCCGGCCGCTCCAGATAGCGCCCCAGAGCCCACAACGCAGCCAGGCTGAACAAGGCGGTGGGAACCTCCAACATCACCATTCGGCTGTTGAGTTGGAAGTTTGGCGACGTAGCGATTAGGACCACGGACGCCGCCGCCATCCACGCCGGGAAATACGAGCGCAGCAGTGCGTATGTGCACGTCAGGAGCAACCCCCCGAGGACGGCCATCAACAGCAGCAGGGAAGTCCGCGACGGCCCGAAGAGCAAGGTCCACGCCGGTTGCAAGATGTAAAACACGGGCGGCCAGTGACCGATCGCCACTTTCGGATAGTGTTCGTAATAGCTCCTGGCGTAAGGCAAAGGCATAGCGGGGAAGCCGGCGCGGATATAGTCGCGCACCATCAGCCCGGTGACGTAGTGGGCGGGTTCATCCTCGGAACCGGTCCATTCAGATTGATAAGCCTGCCCGCGCCATTGCAGGCCAATCGTCAGAGCAACCGAGGCGCAGAATACCGGCAGCAGACAGAATGCGGCCCGGATTTTAGGGGAGCCAATGCTCATGTGACATCCGCGGCTGCACGGAAGCTATGATACCGCCGCTCGGGGTCATTCCCTGCGCAACGTTACTGTGCCTCTTGCCCAACATCCGCGCGTGTCCGTGGAATCCCGGAGGCAGAAGTCACAAGGGACGATTTTGGCAGGATCGTGCGCCATACGTATAGTCCGGCGCCTAATACAAAAGAGACTCCGCTATAGATGCAATAGAGAATGTACATCGAGACCGCGAACAGAGAGAACAGCGGACCCTTCAGCGAAACGAAGAATCGGAAGAGTCCACGGTTCAATAAGCAGATGCCCATCAGACTTGCCAGGATTCCGGCCGCTCCCACGGATTCCGGCAGCCGTCCTTGGCCCACCATGAGTTGCCGGACCTCAAAACCGCCTAGAAGAACCAGCAGCATCGACAAGACCGCGGAGATTCGCTGACTCCACCGTAAATTTAAATCGTTCGGAAGATAGTGCGTGCGGAAGATCAACTCCGTCCACGGAATCCCTCGCTGCAGAATATCGGTGCGCACTAGATTCCAAAGTGTCCAGACTTTCAGGTGCTTACATCGAATAGATGGATCAAGTGCCAGCTTGTGGCCGGAATGCATCATCCGGAAACCAAATTCGATGTCCTCGACCGACGAGCGTCTATAGGATTCGTCCAGCCCGCCCAGTTCCAGATAGACTGACCGCTTCACTGCCCCGCACCCGCACCAGAAGGTAGATGCCTGGCGATTTCCCTGCCGGTGCACGAACGCATGCATCAAATTCTTAAATTGCGAAACGAAGCCTGGATCGGCGGGGGAATCGTCATAGGCGCCGATCAACGCATCCAGCTCAGTATCTGTTTCGAATCTCTCCGCGATCCGTCCGAGGGTGTCCTTGTGCACGGAGACATCGGCATCGACAAATAGAAGAAGATCTCCGGTAGCGTGACGGGCTCCCAAGTTCCGGGCTACGGCGGGACCGCATCGCCCTCCTGTAGAGAGCATCCTTGCACCAAACCGCTCGGCGACTGCGGCGGACCCGTCGGTGGATCCGTCATCGATGACGATGCATTCAGCGGCCGGGTATTCGGAGTCCGCCAGTGCCTGCAAACAGAGAGGTTCGGCGGATTGTTTTCAGGAAACGCAATTGGGCCCCCGCGGAGCGGCTTGATTCGGCTCACAGCAACATTCTGATCCTGCCCTTTGCAACTCGATCCTTCCCCATGACTCTCGTTGAGCGGCCCCGTGGTCTCTAAGCATCTGCCGGCATTCCTGGGAATTCGGCGCGCATCGTCTGTTCGTGATCAGTCTAGGCCACAAACAAGCCCTCCACTTCGCCGAAGTCCTGGCCCACACCTGCGGCTGCAGCGGATAACCGCATCTCAACCGGCAAAGTCAGTGTTCGAGCATCAGTAGTTTGTTTCGTAACGGTGCCTTGTGTCGGGGCACGTCTTCGCAGGCTGCGGAAGAACTCGACTCAGCAGGTTTTCACGACGGTCTAGTAAAAAGGGCACGACATCACAGCTTGGTGAAAAATGCACCCGGATCCGCAACAAGTGTCAGGGCACGACTTCAGTCGTGCCGAACAAACCTCCAATAAGAATGGGGCTTTAGCCTCTGAGGCATTCGAGGCAGGCCCCAGCTAAAATTCATGAAACCCGCTCTGCGCCTACTCTTCTGCTCGCGGTCCGATATGCGCTCCGGCCTGATAGTGCGAGTTGACAGCACGATTGCGACTGTTGAAGTTCGTACTATCGCACCCGGTACGCAACAACAGAGACGCGCCAGGGATCGGCACCTAGCCGCTACCTTCCCATCTTGATCCATCTCCGCCAGATGGAGGCGGTGCTTGCCCAGATCAGCGCCAATGTACCGTATTTCCATATGTATAATCCTCCATGAATCGTTCACAACACGATCTCCCTGCTATTTCCGAAGATCAAGCGGCGGACCATCTCATTAAGATCGGGGTAGGCCAAATTCAAGTCCAAGGCCGGTTCTGTTCCACCGAACCGGAGGAGGAGATCAGTTCATGTTGCGTATATGCCTCAGGTTCTCACTATGCGTCTTGATTTCTGTTCCGTCGATGTCTTCGGCGCAGACCGCGTCTTTGAACCGAGATCACTCTGCGCACGAGCGCCAACCTTGTCGTCATCGACGTGACGGTGATGGACTCGCAGCGAAAGCCCGTGAGGCATCTCGAAGCGCCCGATTTTTCGATTCTCGAAGAGGGGCGCCCTCAGAGGATCAAGGTATTTGAGGAACACATGGCCAGCGCGCCCGCCTGCGGCCTCTGTTGCCAGCGTCGACGCCAAAGCCGGACCCAGAGACATTCACCAACGAGTCTCTCGTCCCTGTTGGCGGCGCTCTCGACATTCTCCTCTTCGACAAGCTCAATACGCCTCAGGACGCACAGACCAGGTGCGGGACCAGGTGCTGAAGTACTTGAAGGAAGCGCCGGCGGGCAGGAGCATGGCGATCTTTACGCTGACTACGAAGCTGCGCTTGCTCCAGGGATTCACGTCGGATCCCGAAGTGTTGCGCGCTCTGGTCGAGGGCGAGAAGGGGAACGCCAGCGCTTCACCGCTCATGGCCGACGCCGTGGGGGGAGACCGGCTGATAAATCGCGATCACGGGGCAGGTCGGCGGAAACAACCCAGGTACGCAGATCTTAGGGGAATTGATGGCGAAATATGGCGCCACGTCCATCCTTGAAGGATTAAAGGAATTTGAGGCCAATCAGCAGTCGGTCCAGCTTCAAGCCCGTGCGCGCTATACACTGCACGCCCTCAACCTGCTGGCACGATACTTAAGCAACCTGCCGGGACGCAAGAACCTGATCTGGTTTTCCGGCTCGTTTCCCATCAGCGTTCTTCCTGACCCGAGGCTGGGGAACCCGTTTGTCGCCATGGGCGATGTCGAGGATGAATTCCGGCAAACGGTCGATCTTCTGGCGCGAAGCCAGGTTGCCGTGTATCCCATCGACGCGCAAGGACTCGTCGGAAGAGCCAACCATGGATGCCGACAACATCGGTAGCGGCATGTCGAAGGGCAACGGAAACTTCGCCAAAGACCACCGCAACTTCTTCGCACAGACCGCTGGAGAACAGACCACGATGAATCAAATGGCCAGGGACACGGGCGGCCAGGCTTTCGTAAACACCAATGGCCTGGAAGAAGCGATTGAAAAGGCCATCGACGGCGGCTCTCACTACTACACGATTGCCTATACACCAACCAACCACGACTGGACTGGCACCTACCGCAAAATTGAAGTGAAAGTCGACCGTCCGAAGATAGCGCTCTCGTATCGCCGTGGTTACTATGCAGACGATCCCAGCGCGCCCTTAAGGCACAAGGAGCAACAAGCAGGCAAAAATGCGCCACCTCCTTATAGCGCTCTCGACAATGCCATGCTTTGGGGCGCTCCCGATCCCACCGAGATCATTTTCACGGCTAAAGTGCAGTTGAGCTTTGCCGATCTGGAAGAATCGGTAGCGCCGCGAAACCATGTTGCGCCAAAAATCGCGGGGCCGTTTCGTCGTTATACGGTGAAGTTCACGATCGACCCGGCGCAAGTGAAATGCGATGCCAACCCCGGACGGCGTTCGCCATTGCGCCCTGGAGTTCCGCGCCTACGTCTACGACGCCAGTGGCGCGCAAATCAACGTGAGGTCCGACGGAGTGAGGGTCAACATCCCGGCAGCGAACAGTGCCAACTGCCCGCTCGCGACATCGTCTATCCTCTCGAAATCAGCGCTCCGGTGAAAGGAGACTTATTCCTTCGCGTAGGTGTCCGCAACGTTGCCAACGATCGACTGGGCGCATTGGAAGTGCCGCTTGCCGTAGTCGCCGAGTTGCCACCGGCATCTCAAGCACCGCCGGACTTACCGCAAAAATAGTCAGGCGCGCCGGCCTGCCATCTCTCACCGGCATTCAATATTGGCCATCAATAGTGAATCGTCGATTCTGCTCACGAACTTGTGATAGTCCTTGAAATCGACCTCGTTCACGTAGGATCGCGCGTTGTCTTGCATGTGGACTTCAGAGTGGCTGGGCAGCAAGTACTCTTTCTTCGCGATCAAGATTGGCTTATATTCAATCATTCTGTCAGCGAGGACAATAGGAAACCCCACCGGAATATCGAGGGTGGAGTTTATCCGCAGCACATTGAAGGTCTGCGGGTCCACGAAGATGCGGCCTGAATACGGTACGACGATTTGCCGGTCGGGGTCCCGGTGGATCACAACAGCGCCGTGCTCTTTCGGCACGTGAAATCCGTAAACATAAACTTTCAGCCCATGGATGTTCTCGATGCGGTCCCAGGAAAACGTGGCATTCGAGTTGGGATCGAAAAGATCGTGGAGGGCGCTGCCAAATTCTCCCGCAGTGAAGGCTCCCTGCAATTGCAGATGGTCCACTCCTTTGGCAGCTTTGCCGTTGATCTTCACAACTTCGTACTCTTCAGCTTTACCAATGTAGGTAAGTTTCTCCTCGATGACATCGTCGACATCCCATTTGGTACCGGCGGCTTGAGGATTCAAGCCGCGGCCGATAGGGGCCGAGAAGGCCGCTCTGCTTGTTCGGTGCGTGATTTGAGTGCAAATGAAGTCGGGTAGCTTGTTTATGTACTGCAACGCGGATTCCCGGACAGACCTGAGGACACTTGACTGGTCTGGCGGTGGCTGTTCGGCAGCAGACGGCAGCACACCGATTGGAATCGCAACGAAGAGAACAACGACCGCGCAATAGGGTGTTGAGCGGAAAGGGATCATCACAACCCCGCAGTGGACAAGTCTACGCCATAAGGTGGCTACGCCGGTCTCCGGGGCCATTCGCCCCACAATTGCTAACCGCTGCTTTGTATCTTTTACAAAGCGCCAATCACAAGTCCGCTCATTTCTCCGGGAAATGAACCTGAGATCGGCTTAGAAGTACCGATACACGGCGCTCAGTCCAGTAACCGTTCTCGGATTCTCGGCGGCCCTCTGTGGGCGCTTGATCGCCACCGCTCTCAGAGAGAAGCGAAAGAGGAATCCTCCAGTCAACAACCTGCAAAGTCCGCGCGCCTCGTCTGTTCGTTTTCACTCCATGCTGCGCGCAGGCCAAGACCAACCCCGCCAACTCCCCCCCCTGCGCTACCATAAAGATTCATCACCGAGGCCCGCATGTTCGTCGTCGTCTGGCAGTTTGAAATTGCCGAGGAGAAAATCGCCGCCTTCGAGGCCGCCTATGGCCCCGACGGCTCCTGGGCCCAACTCTTTCGCACCTCGCCCGACTATCGCGGCACCGAGCTGCTCCGCGACGCCTACATCGCCGGCGCCTACCTCACCATCGACCGCTGGGCCAGCGAAGACGCCTTCCGCGCCTTCCGCAAAGACCACGACGCCGACTACGAGACCCTCGACCGCGCCTGCGACGCCCTCACCAGCCGCGAAACCCGCATCGGCGCCTACACCCTCTAGGTGCGATGCGACCTGGCAGCGTTCAAAAACAGAAGGGTCTGTCATCCTGAGCGAAGTCGAAGGATCCGCGGCTGCTTTTTACCCTACCCCTCCGGAGCTGCACGAAGTGTCGGGGCACGGCTCCACAGCCTGCCGAAAAACTCATACGGATCAACTCTCGAACGCTCTGTAACAAGGGCACGACTTCAGTCGGGCCAATAAAGCCGATCAAATCAGTGTCGGGCTTCAGCCCCTGCAAAAGCTGGGGCTGGATCAAGTCTGAGATTGGGCCTTTTTTCCGCTGTCAGTTCAGTCGTGCCGTAAATGGCGGCACCGCAGGTGCCATTGCAGATAATTACCCTCACTGCGCGTACGGTGGAAGGTAGATCGCCGAAATTGGCCCCCGTCCACCCGGCATCATAGCTTCGCCGGTTTGGATGGCAAGGGGCCCCCCTAATGATTGAGAAACTGTGAAGATTCGAGGGGCGAAAGAGCGCTACCCACCCCCTCTTGCTTATTTTCGTTTTCCACAAAATGCTTGCAGATTATTTGAAACCCACCGGCAAAAACCACCGCCTGTGAAGCCCATCACACAGGGTGCCTAACACTTCACCCTTTCTTCGCTTTTTCGCTGTCTATTGCCTGTCGCATCCTGCTACAATCCCATCGAAATCGTTCCTGGCCGCCGCGTGTTTTCTACCTCTTCCCAAGAGCCGCGCAAGGCGAGCACTTTTGAGGAGAATCCAACATGGCCATCGCAGATGACCGCGCAAAAGCCGTAGAACTTGCCCTTTCACAGATCGAAAAACAGTTTGGCAAAGGGTCCATCGTCCGCCTCGGCTCCAAGGAAGCCCTTCTGCCCATTGCGGTTATCTCCACCGGCTCCATCAGCTTCGACGCCGCCCTCGGCGTGGGCGGCATTCCCCGCGGCCGCGTCACCGAGGTCTTCGGGCCGGAGTCCTCGGGCAAAACCACCATTACCCTCCAAATCATCGCCGAAGCCCAGCGCGCCGGCGGCCTGGCCGCATTTGTCGACGCCGAACACGCCCTCGACCCCGGCTACGCCAAGAAGCTCGGCGTGGACGTCGATAACCTGCTGGTTTCTCAGCCGGATAGCGGCGAGCAGGCGCTTGAAATCACCGAGGCCCTGGTCCGCTCCGGCGCCATCGACGTGCTGGTGGTCGACTCCGTCGCCGCCCTGGTTCCCAAGGCCGAACTCGACGGCGAAATGGGCGATTCCCACATGGGCCTGCAGGCCCGCCTCATGTCCCAGGCCCTGCGCAAGCTCACCGGCACGGTTTCAAAATCCCGCACCGCGCTCATCTTCATCAACCAGATTCGCGAGAAGATCGGCGTCATGTTCGGCAACCCTGAAACCACCACCGGCGGCCGCGCTCTCAAGTTCTACTCCTCGGTCCGCGTCGACATCCGCCGCATCGCCGCCATCAAGGAAGGCGACGTAGTCACCGGCAACCGCACCAAGGTCAAGATCGTCAAGAACAAGGTGGCCGCGCCCTTCCGCGAAGCCGAGTTCGACATTCTCTACGGCGAGGGCATCAGCCGCGAGGGCGACGTGCTCGATCTGGCCGTGGCCAACAACATCGTCGAGAAGTCGGGCGCCTGGTACAGCTACTCCGGCGAGCGCATCGGGCAGGGCCGCGAAAACACCCGCACCTTCCTCAAGGAAAACAAGGACATCTTCGCCAAGATGGACACCGAGGTCCGCAAGAAGCTCGGCATCGGCGCTGCCAAGGCGGACGTGCCCGAAGTTCCGGCCGCCGGCCCCGCAGAAGCCAAGGAAGCCGTCCGCACCCGCCGGGGATAGGAACCGGGGAGGCACAGCGCGCGTAGAGTCCTCCGTGGCAGTCGCGATCAATGAAGCTGTTCTTCGATCTTCAAGTTTGTCTGGCTGCGCCCTTCCAGGGGCAGGCCTTAGACTTGGAAAGCGAATGAAGATCTTCGGGAAAGCGTCGATTCGTGGTATCCGGCGGCTGATCCTCCGGCAGTTCATCGTTGTCTGCCTCGCAGTTGCCTCCGTTGGAGCTGCCTCCCTTGCAGCGCAGACCCTGCCGGCGCAAACCCCGGCGCAGTCCCCGGCGGCGCAGACCAAGCCCAATTCATCGCCGCCCCCCGCACAAGCGTCAACTGAATCGGCTGCCGCTCCCGTCCCGCTTTCAGCCACCGCCGTCCTCAACCTCGACGGCCCCTGGCGCTTTCAGAAAGGTGATGATCTCCGCTGGTCCGATCCCGCCTTCGACGACTCAAAGTGGCCCACCGTCACGCTGAGCCAACCCCTCATCAATCAGGTTTTCGAATCGTACTCCGGCTACGCCTGGTACCGCATGCGAATCCAGCCGCAGCAGCTCGCAGCCTTCGGCAACCTCAACTCCAACCTGCCCCCCGAGCTGTTCGTCACCGGCGACTCCGTCGGCCAGCTCTCAGTCTTCATCAACAACATCGAGACCGGCCACTCGTCGGGCATGGCACAGGACCCTCCGTCCGATTACCAGTCGCCTCCCTTCATCGCCACCCTTTCTGCTCCCGATGCCACTGGTGCTCGGCTTATCGCCATCCGCACCTGGGCCAACCCCGACACCATCATTCGCCGCGGCCTCCTCACCAGGGTTGAACTCGGCACGCATGCGGACATTGCCGACCGTCTCGCAACGGCCCTCGGCCGCCAATGGAATGAGCACGTGATCAGCGCGCTCGTCGTCACGTTTTTGTTCCTGTGCGTAGCTGCCCTTGGAGCTGCCCTCTACATCGCGCAACGGCATCACTCCGAATACCTATGGCTCGCCTTGCTCTGCCTTACCGTCGCTGCCGGAGGTTCCGCCGACGCCGCATTTGGCGCGGCCCTCATGCCCCTCACCGTGTACAGCATCTTCACCCATTTCTCCGGCCGCATCTTCATGGCCGTCACGCTTGAATTTGTTCTCCGCTTTACCGCCAGTCCGGCGCGCAGACTCGTCCGCATCGTGCAGATCGCCGTGCTGCTCATGCCATTCGTCTTGTACATCCATATGGACAAGGTCTACGACACTCTCTCGGTTGCTGCCGAAGTTGTGTTCTGTGCGCTTGTCTGTGTTCTGCTCTTTCAGGCCTGGCGGCGCGGAAGCAAAGAAGCCGGCGTCATGCTCCTGCCTTTCTTCCTCGCCGCCACTGCGGATTCAGCCAACACGGTCCTCGACTACGCGGCCGGCATCCATTGGCTCCCGGAGCAGTTCGCTGACCACCGCTTTCATTTCGGACCAATCGAGTACGGCACCGGCACAGTCTCTTACACCATCTTTCTCGCCAGCCTCGTCGCTGTGATTCTCTACCGATTCATCCACGTCAGTCAGGAGGAGCAGCGCTCCAACGCCGAAATCGCCGCCGCGCGCAGCGTCCAGGCCCTGCTCATACCCACGCAGCTGCCTTCCACCCGAAACTTCATGCTTGAGAGCGCCTACCTGCCCGTCAACGGTGTCGGCGGAGACTTCTTCCAGGTCCTGCCGCTCAAAGACGAGTCGCTTCTCATCGTGGTGGGCGACGTCAGCGGCAAGGGCCTGCAGGCTGCTATGAATTCCAGCACCCTCGTCGGAGCCCTGCGCAACGAGCTCTCCCACGACCCCGGTACTGTTCTCGACCATCTCAACCATGTCCTGCTCGGCGCCGTCTCGTCGCCGGGCGCAGTGCCGGAGCTCGATGCGGCGCCGTGCTTTGCCACTTGCCTTTGCGCCCGCATCTATCCCGATGGAAAAATGACCATCGCCAACGCCGGTCATCTCAGCCCCTATCGCGATGGCCGCGAACTCGAGCTTCTTCCCAGCCTGCCGCTCGGTGTCATTGCCGACAATCATTATGAGCAGACGCACTTTCAACTCAAGCGCGGCGATCGCCTTGTCTTTCTTTCTGACGGCGTGGTCGAAGCCACCAATACCGAGGGCGAGCTCTTCGGATTCGAGCGCACCCAGCAGGTCAGCCACGAGCCCGCGCGTTATATCGCCCAGACCGCCAAGCATTTCGGCCAGACCGACGACATCACCGTTGTCTCGCTCTATGTATCGTCCCGCACGGCCGAGCGCACCGCGGAGGAACCCGCCTATTCAAACTGATTCAGCGCCAAACCGCTTCTGAGACATTCCCGCTGGGCAATGCCGTAGAATCCCTGTTGAGACCCCGCGATGTCAGTCAAAGCCATCTATCCCGGCACCTTTGACCCGCCCACCAACGGGCACATCGATCTCATTCAGCGCGGATCAAAGCTCTTCGAACATCTCACGGTTGCCATTCTCAGGAACCCGGTCAAAGATCCGCTGTTCACCCTCGACGAGCGGGTCGAGATGCTGCGCGAGTCAACCGGTGCGCTGGGAAACGTGTCGGTGGCTGTGTTTGACGGGCTCATGGTACAGTTCGCGCGCCAGCAGGGAGCCTCCGCAGTCCTCCGCGGCATCCGCGCCATCTCCGACTATGAATACGAGTTCCAGATGGCGTTGATGAACCGCCGCCTTGCTCCGGAAATCGAGACCGTCTTCCTCCAACCCGCGGGGCGCTATTCATTTGTCAGCTCGCGCATGGTGAAAGAGGTCTTCAGCTTTGGCGGCGACGTCACCGGTCTCGTCCCGCCCAATGTGCTCAAGCGCCTGCGCACCCATATCAACGGAGGATGAATCCCAGTGATGATGCCCCCACGCGCCGCCGCTCGAAGAAAGGACTCTTAATGGACCGCCGAGCATTCCTCTATGCCTCTTCTTCCGCGATCGTCGCCGAGGCACTTCTTCCATCTCCATCACGGGCCGAGGTAAAATCAGCCAACCTCAAGCCGATGGCCTTGGGACTTCTCGTCAGTCCGTTCAACGCTCCCGAAGCCACCATTCGCCGCGTTCACGATCTAGGCTTCACCAACTGCTTTCTTTCTCTCGACGGATATATTGGCGGTGGATTCACGCCGCAACTCGCCGATCAGTTCAAAGAGCTGCTCTCGAAATACGACGTCGTCGCCACCACCGTCGAGGTTGTCGGCCCACCTCCGCTCGAGTGGAACTTCCTTCGCGGCCCTTCCACAATTGGCCTCGTTCCTCCCGACACACGCGCTGCCCGCATCGATGCACTCCGCCAGGTCTCCGACTTCGCCCAGTTGATCGGCATCGGCCAGGTGCAAACACATTGCGGCTTCATTCCAGAAGATCCGGCCGACCCTAAATATCCGGGCGCTGTTGAGGCCATTCGCACTGTCGCGCAACATTGCCACGGCAACGGCCAGTACTTCCTCATGGAAACCGGTCAGGAGACGCCAACAACCATGTCCCGCATGATTCGCGATGTGGACCTGCCCAACCTCGCCGTCGGTCTCGATACCGCCAACCTGATCCTTTACGGCAAAGCTAACCCCGTCGATGCGGTCGACATCCTCGGACCGCACATCCGCAGCATTCATGCCAAAGACGGCCGCTGGCCCACCGACCCCAGCCAACTCGGTGAAGAAGTGCTGATTGGCAAAGGGCTGGTGGACTTCAGGGCCGTTTTTTCAAAGCTTCATCGCCTCGGCTATTCAGGGGCCGTTACCATCGAACGCGAGACTTCGGGCCCTCAACAAATTGAGGACGTTCGCCAGGAAAAGCTCTATCTTGAAAACATCCTGCGCGAAGTCTTCGCCTGATTCACCAGGTCTCACGCAACACCAGACGCGAAGACGCGCAGACAAGGACAGCATCCCATATGGACCGCCGTGCATTTCTTCTGAAAGGGTCGCAAGCCATCTCTGGAATCATGTTGCTCAATTCAAACACCGCATTCGGTTATCAGGCGAACTCAGCTGTACGGCTGGGCTTGCTGGGTTGTGGCAATCGCGGCACCTCCGTGGCTACCTCGTTCTCGCGCAACACATCCGCACAGGTCGTCGCACTTGCCGATCTCTTCGCCGATCGCCTTGAGGCTCGGCACGAAATCTTCAACAAGCTCAACGCGGAGCTTGGCCGCGCACCCATCGACAGCAGCCTCCTCTTTCGCGGACCGCATGCCTTCGAGCAACTGGCCGCCTCACACGGCGTTGACCTGATTCAGATCTCCACGCCCCCGTTCTTTCACGTCCAGCATCTTGAGGCTGCCGTGGCAGCGGGCCTGCATGTCTACTGCGAAAAGCCCGTGGGCATAGACATCCGCCAGGCACAGCAGGCGCTCGAAATTGCGAAGCGCGTCAAATCCACTCAAAGTGTCGACGTCGGTTTTCAGTGCCGCATGGCGCCGCCCATTGCAGCCATTGCAGAACGCATCCAGTCAGGGGCGCTCGGCAAACTCGCCACCGTTGCCGGCAACTACAACGCACCCGCATCGACTGAGGTTACGCACACTGGCATCTCGCCCGATGAGTATCGCCTCCGGAACTGGCTTTGGGATCGCGGTCTCTCCGGCGACATCCTGGTCGAGCAAAACATCCACATCATCGACCTTTGCAATTGGATCATCGGAGCTCGCCCCCTCAAGGCGACCGCTACCGGCGGCCGCAACGTGCTCACCCACTTCGGCAACTGTTGGGACAACTACCAGGTCGATTTCAGCTACCCCAACGACGTCCACTTCTCCTTTTCCTCCACCCAGTTCGGGACCGATGGCAAATTCGACGCGGGCCTCAAGTTCTTTGGCGCTGCAGGTTCGGCGACCGTCCCCTACTCTGGTCCCATTGCCATCACCGGCGCCAACGCCTGGGTTTGGAAGGACTCCAATGTGGCGGCTCCTGGATCTGGTCAATTCGCGGCCAACGGCAGTTTTCTCGACAACCTGGAATTTGCCGATCGCGAGAAAGAGCGCACCTTCATCGACAGCATCACCAAAGGTCCGGCGCATAACCAAATCGCCGCCGGCGTCGAAACCGCTCTGAGTTGCATGCTCGGACGCATGGCAGGATTGAAACAGACCGAAATAACTTGGGAAGAACTGCTTCGCCACGGTGAGACCTATCAACTCGGCTTCAGCCTCGAAGAATTTGCCTGAGTTTACTTACACGTTCCACGCAGGAGGTTTCGCTTCGCCCCAAAATCTGTAAAGATAGAAGCACCATGACCGTCGCCGCCCCCTCAAAAGTCTTTGCAGACCGCATCGGCCGCATTGAAGTCTCCGCAACCATGGCCGTAGCCGCCGAAGCCGCCAAGCTGCGCGCCCAGGGCATCAACCTCGTCGATTTTGGAGCCGGGGAGCCACACTTTCCCACGCCGCGTCACATCAAGGACGCCGCCATCTCCGCCATTGAGGCCAACTTCACCCGCTATACCGTCGTGCCGGGCATTCCCGATGTACGCAAAGCCATCGTGGAGCGCCATGCCTGCGACTTTGGTTCGGACTACGGGATCGACGAAGCCATCTTCACCACCGGCGGCAAGCTGGCGCTCTTCAACACCATTCAGGTGCTCGTCGACCACGGCGATGAAGTCATTCTGCCCGTGCCCTATTGGGTCAGCTTCAAAGACATCATTCAATACGCCGGCGGCACGGTCGTGTTTCTTGAGACCAGCGAGGCAGAAAGCTTTCGCATCACTGCTGCGGCCATCGAAAAGGCCATCACTCCGCGCACCAAGGCCATCATCCTCAATTCGCCGTCGAACCCGGCAGGCTCCGTCGTCTCCGCGGAAGACCTCCAACGCATTGTTCAGCTCGCTCACGAGCGCGGCATCTACTTGCTCCTCGACGAGTGCTACGTCTATCTGAACTATGCCGGCAAGCCCGTCTCCGCCGGCTCGTTCAACTGGGCCAAGGAACACATGGTGATCCTCGGCTCCCTTTCCAAGACCTACTCCATGACCGGCTGGCGCGCCGGGTATGCACTCGCCGCAAAGCCCGTCGTGGCCAACCTGAGCAAGCTTCAATCCCAATCCACCTCCAACGCGACCAGCTTCGTCCAAAAGGCCGCGATCGCCGCCGTGTCCGGTCCGCAAGATTGCGTTGCGCAATTTCGCGCCGAGTTCATCGAGCTCCGCGACTACATGCTGGCCAAACTGGCCGAGATTCCCGGCATCACCTGCACCAGGCCCGAAGGTGCGTTCTACGTGTATCCCAACATCTCGGCCTTCCTCGACAGGCAGGGCGCCAGGGGCGGCATCCGAACCGCGACTGAGCTGGCCACTCGACTGCTCCATGAAGCGCATGTCGTCACTGTTCCGGGCGAGGCCTTCGGAACCGGCGAACATATTCGCATCTCCTACCCGGTCACAAAGCAGAACATCGACGAAGGCACCCGCCGCATGGGCGAGTTCCTCGGCCGGCTCCTCTAACCCGAGCTGCGAGTGTTCTGGATTCTCACAATGTGAACGTCGCCACCCGTGGGCCAAGGTCCCGTGACCGCTGTCACCTCACCGCTGCTAAATGAGCACGGGGACTGTGCAAACCCGCCTTCTGTCGGATAGGATGGGTTTTCCATGCCGAGCCCGATTGATTTTCGCCCAGTGATTCTTGCCGGTGGCAGCGGTACCCGCTTCTGGCCCCGCTCGCGCCGCGCCCATGCCAAGCAGGTTCTTGCACTCGATGGCGAGCGCTCCATGATTCAGCAGACAGTCGAACGCCTCAGACCACTGGCCAAGCCCAACAAGACATGGGTTATAACCAACGAATTCCTGGCCCAGGAGATTGCAGACCAGCTTACCGGTGTGCCGCCGGAGCAGATCATTTCGGAGCCGGTGGCGCGCAACACGGCGCCCGCCTGTGGCCTGGCTGCCTTCCTCATCGAACGCCAAAATCCCGATGCCGTCCTGGGTGTTTTTCCCTCCGATCACGTCATCGGCGACGAGCCCCGTTTCTTGAAGGCGCTCCACAAAGCCATCGCCCTCGCCGCAGCCGGTGACAACATGGTCGTGTTGGGTATCGAGCCCATCCGTCCTGAAACGGGCTACGGCTACATTGAGACCGGCGACTATATCGGCGACGAGGCTGCGCTGCACGTACGCCGCTTCACTGAGAAGCCGAATCTGAACCGGGCCGAAGAATTCGTCGCTGCGGGCAACTACTTCTGGAACTCCGGCATGTTTTTATGGTCGGCGCGCACACTGGCAAATGCCGTGAGGGAGCACCTGCCCGAGACCGCTCCACTGCTTGAAAAAATCGCCGCTGCCAATGGGACTCCCGAGTTCGAAGAGGTATTTCGCACTCTCTACCCCAAGTGCGAAAACATCTCCGTCGATTACGCCGTATTGGAACCTCGCTCTGCCAAGGGTCCGTCCCATTCCCGTCTCTATTGCCTCCCCGCGGAGTTTAGTTGGAACGATCTTGGCTCCTGGGCTTCGCTTTACGAATATCAGCTCGAGAGCCGTCTGCGCGGAGACGGAGACGGCAACGTCGCCGAAACGGAGGGTCACCTCACCATCGAGGCCGGCAACAACTACATCTACAGTCCCAAAAAGTTCGTCGCGCTGGTCGGCGTCGAAAACCTTGTCATTGTGGATACCGAAGATGCTCTCCTGATTGCCCACCGCGACCATTCGCAGGATGTAGGCAAGATCGTAAAGGAACTGAGCACCTCAGGACGCGGAGACCTGATCTGACCAACAGGCGGCGCGAAACGAAGAACCTGCTTCTCACACCGCATCAATCTGCACGAACCGGGGTGCCCCATCCTAAACACGAATTTTGTGTTTAGGGTGGGAAAGCACAAACCCGGACCATCCTTGACACACCCTCATTATTTACACTTCCTCAATGGAGTAAGCTCCCAACCATGTCCCATCCTCAAATCAAATTTGGCACCGACGGCTGGCGCGCCGTCATCGCCGACGATTTCACCTTCGCCAACGTCCGCACCGCCGCAGAAGCGATTGCCGCCTACATCCACGCACAGGAGAATCCCGCAAAAGGACTCTGCATCGGCTATGATACCCGCTTCGGCTCCAGAGCCTTTGCCCGCGCCTGTGCTGAAGTGGTGGCTGCCGCCGGCATTCCTGTGCTCCTGGCCAACAACATCACGCCCACCCCGGCCTTGAGCTTCGGCGTGCGCGGCGAGGGTGCCGCGGGCGGCATCATGATCACCTCCTCGCACAATCCCGCGCAGTGGAATGGCGTCAAGTACAAAGGCTGGTACGGCGGATCCGGCAAGCCCTCCATGATTGCCGCCATCGAGTCGTATCTCGGTAAAGCTGCTCCGAAGCCCGCGCAGCCAGCCGCGATTCAGGAATTCGATTTTCTCCCCGCGTATCTCAAGGCCATCGAGGCTTTCGCCGATCTCGACCTGATTGCGAAGTCGGGCATGAAGTTTTGCATCGACTCGATGTACGGCGCCGGCCTCACCTTCCTCTCCGAAATCTTCACCCGCATCGGCGTCGACCACATCCAGATTCGCGGTCACGTCAATCCGCTGTTTCCGGGCATCAACCCTGAGCCGATTGAGCCGAATATTCGGGCGCTGGGCGAGGCAACCGTGGCACATGCGTGCCACGCTGGCCTCTGCACTGACGGTGATGCCGACCGCATCGGCGCCACCGACGAGCACGGCAACTTCGTCGACCCGCACAAGATTTATTCGGTGCTGCTCAGCTGGGCGCTCAAATACAAAGACTGGCCCGGCGCCGTCACGCGCGCCTTCAACACCACCAAGATGCTCGACCGCATCTGCAAAAAGCATGGCCGCGAGTTGATCGAGCACGGCATCGGCTTCAAGTATGTCGTCGATCTGATGCTGGAGCGCGAGATCCTGATGGGCGGCGAGGAGTCGGGCGGCATCGGCTTCCAGCGCCACCTGCCGGAACGCGATGGCCTGCTCAACGCCCTGCTGCTGGCCAACGTGATGGCTCAGGAAGGCAAGACACTGGGACAGTTAGTCGCGGATCTGCAGGCCGAATACGGCGAACACCAATATAGCCGCATCGATCTCACCATCCCCGACGACATCAAGAACGCCGCCATCGCTCGCGCCCGCGCGCTCAAGCCGGGCGACCCCGTCATCGCCGGCATGCCCGTCCTGCGCCAGGAAACGCTCGATGGCGTCAAATTTTTCCTGGACAATCCCGAAGCCGTTAACAAGCCCAATGCGGCTGAAACCTGGATTCTTTTCCGTGCCAGCGGAACAGAGCCGTTACTGCGCATTTATACCGAGTCCTGCTCAAAGGAATCTGTGGCCAGGCTGCTTGAGTCAGGCAGAAAGTTTGCTCTGGGTCAATGAACCATGGAATCGCAGCCCTTAACCACCGCGATGCCGAAACTGCCTTGAATTAACAGTGTTCTGCCCGTGGCACTCCCGGAGTATGCTGGCGACATGCTCGCTCCTTCTATGCGCTTCCCCTGCATAGCGATCATGGCGGCGCTTGCCGCGCCCGCGCCCGTCGCCCGGGCCGAGCAGGCGCGGGCTACGGCCACTCCAATTGCGCCACTTGTCATCACTGGACTGGGCAAGGGAACTGTGGCGCTCGATGGTCCGTGGCAGTTCCATTTAGGCGACGACGCCGCATGGGCCTCGCCAGGTTTTGATGACTCGGGCTGGGAGCAACTGAGCGCGGATCGCCCATGGGGCGAGCAAGGCCATGCGGGACTCAGCGGCTATGCCTGGTATCGCAAGGCAATCCAAGTCGCTCCCGCCACCCTGAACGACTCCCCGCAGCTTTCGTTGCTGATTCCTCATGTGGACAATGCGTATGAGCTGTATTGGAATGGGGTGCTCGTTGGTCAGGAAGGACGCCTGCCTCCTTACCCGGTAACCTACGAGGAATCTTCTCCGCCGCGCACTTTTCTAATTCCAGCGTCAGCCCGCGGGGTGCTGTCGCTGCGCGTGTGGAAGGCTCCTCCACTTTCCGACGATTCAGGCCGCGGTGGCGGGCTGACGGGCGTACCGCTGGCAGGGAGGGAGGATGCCATCTCAACCCGGCAGGCGCTCGAAGAGTTCCGATGGCTACGGAGCCAGGAGCTTTATTTCACCGTCAACTTGCTCTATGGCCTGGTTGCGTTGCTAAGCCTGCTGGCGTGGCTGCAGGACAGAAAGCAATGGCCGCTGTTCTGGATGTTCGGGTTCGCTCTGGCGCCGGTGCTGGAGATGATCTATTTATGGGGCGCGACTGCACTGGCCCGCGGCGGTCGCCAATTCCCTTTGGCAGCCGATCACCTCGCTGCGCGACATTTGCCTCTGGTTTCTGCTGCTCTGGCTCCTGGATTTGCGTGATAGCCGGCCGCTCATGCGGCTCACTCGGGTGTGCATCTGGGTAAGCATGGCAACCCAAATCCTGGATAGCGTGCCATATTTCCTGAGCTGGATTCCTGCGTGGACGGCGCCACTGCAGATTCTGGACGCGGTTCTGACCGCGTGCTGGATTCCTACCAGTGCGTTGCCGGTGGTGCTCGTGGCCGCTGCAGCGCGAAGGCGACGAGCGACTGCTCGGCGGCAAACTGGATCGTTGCGATTTTTGCGCTCCTCGCGGGCATGATGCAGGTGATTCGCACGTTGGCGCCGCAAGGCGGCCGCTTTACCCATTCCACGCTTTCTGACAGGATTGAGGCGCCCTTGTTCACTTTGGCCGGCAACGCAGTTGCGCTGCCAACTCTCGCCGGAACTCTGCTGCTGATTGCAATTGTCTATGCGGTATACCGCAGCGTGGACGAGGCGCGCCGCCGCCAAAGCGGGATGGAGCAGGAATTCAAAAGTGCTCGCGAACTGCAGCGCGTGTTGGTTCCGGAGACGGCGCCGGATGTTGCAGGCTACACACTCACAAGCGCCTACCTGCCCGCCGAAGAAGTGGGCGGAGACTTCTTTCAGATCATTCCACTGGAAGGCGCAGCGGTCGGCTCAACGCTCGTCGTGGTTGGAGACGTAAGCGGAAAGGGATTGAAAGCCGCAATGGCCGTTTCCTTTATCGTGGGCGCATTGCGTGCGCTCGCGAGCCTGATCACGGATCCCGCGCAGCTTCTCGCCGAGTTAAACCGTCGTCTGGCCGGAAGGTTGCAAGGCGGGTTTACCACCTGCCTCATCCTCCGGCTGGATGCGGATGGAGCATGCGTGATGGCAAGCGCAGGCCACCCATCCGTTTTTTTCAACTCCCGGCAACTCGAGATGCCGGGTTCGTTTCCCCTGGGAATTGTGTCTTCGGCCGAATACGACGACACCGCAATTGAATTGAAACCGGGGGACCGTTGCACGCTCTACACCGATGGCCTGCTTGAGGCGCGCAGCAAGAGCGGGGAACTCTACGGATTTGAGCGGCTCGAGAGTTTGCTGCGGGCCCGGCCGGATGCAACCGAGGCGGCCAACGCGGCCGTCCGCTTCGGCCAGGATGACGACATCACCGTCGTCACCCTGACCCGCACAGAGGCGTACGCAAAAGAGGCATACCGGCAAGAGCCCGTTTCGCGACAGCGGGAATCGGTGGACGAAATCAGCGGGGAAGAGATCGTTGCCTGAAGGTTGCGGCCGTCGATTCAGCGAATCGTGTCTTTCAACACGTCCCGGTGGACGTCGAAGCTATCCTTCGTTGAATCACGCACATCTTTCGCAATCTCTGTCCACACGGGATTGATCTTTGCCGGATCCCATGTGCCGTCTGCAAGAGCCTTTTCATACTCCGCATACTTTACGAGGCCTTTCTTGTAGGAACCCAATTCCTTGATCAACTGAAACGCGGCTGCGATCACCACCCCCACATCGTCCTTCAGATCGTCGGACACGTTGGCGTAGACCTCGGCCTTGTGCTCCTCGATCCATTGGAAGGCGATGGGCATCACGACCTCGGCAACCCAGTGGTTATAGGAGTCGAGCGCCTCGATTCCCTCGATGAAGGAGGGGTGCATCTCCCAGTCGGGGTGGACGCCTTTCAAGCTGAAGTCAGGATGCTGGCAAGGAATGTGCGTTGTAGCCCATTTGACGATTCCCATGAGGTTTCTCCTTTGGTGGATCGGTTTGCGGGATGAACAATGCCCCTTGAGTTTTCGGCCGAATCGCTGCTGGAAGGCCAATTGCCCTTGAAAGACTTGGCTGCAGACGAAGACGCAAGGATTTGAAAGATTCGCGGGGATCGAGCTGAATGGGGGATTCAGCTTTTTGATCTGAATGCAGAAGGGATCGCATTGTCAAGAAAGGGGCAAAGCGATCGCATGAGTCGGCCGCGCAGGTACAAGGCGCGGCGCACAGAAGAAAATATTTTCTAACTTGACAGAATATTTGAATTACATAACAATAGATTCTGCTATATGAACGACTCACCCCAGAAAGACCCCGGCGAGAGCGGTCTTTACAACCGCATCGCGGTGTTGCGCGCCGAGCGCGGCATCAGCCGCCAGGATCTGGCCGAGGCCATGGACGTGAACTACCAGACCATCGGCTTTCTTGAGCGTGGCGACTACAGCCCCAGCCTCAAGCTGGCCATGGCGCTGGGGGAGTATTTCGGGCTGCCGGTCGAGGCGATCTTTTCACGCCAGCCCTTCCAGCCGCTGAGCCTGCAGGTATACGCGAGCAGCCGGTCTCCGGAAAAGGAGAAACCATGAAAACCGAATACGCCGTTGGAAATATTCGCATCCACTTTGAATCGCAAGCGCGCCGCCGCTGGTTTGTCGCGCTCATTTACGCTGCACTGGCCGTCTTCATATTGGCCGCGCTTTTTCTCAGCCACAAGGACGCCACCGGCGCGTGGTTTACCGCAAGCTGTGGGATTCTGTACCTCGCGCTCTGGATCATTTTCTCGTGGCTCGCAGGCGACCCGCACGCACGTGGCGACGAGCGCGAAATGCACCGCCGCGACCACGCACACTTCAGGGCCTACTACGCGCTCGGGTTTTTCCTCTTCGGCGCGCTCATCGCCGGTTCTTTCAGGGGACCCGATCCGATCACACCGCACTTGCCTCTCGCTTTGCGGGGCTATCTCATGCAACTGCCGTTTGTCCTGCTCCTGACGACAGCGCTCCTCTACGGCACCTTGCCGTCAGCCATCCTGCTCTGGACGGAACCCGACCTGGAGGAGCCGGCATGAGAGCCGAACTGGTGATGATGGGAAAACGCGTCGACATGGCTCGCCGGGCTCGGCGGCGGTTGCTGGTGGTGCTCATCTATGCCGTGCTGGCCGCGCTCCTGATCGGGCTCTGGTTCGTCGACCATTGGCGCGTGACGGGAACCTACCTATTCTGGGCTGCGCTGCTGGCCTGCCGGCTGTTCCTGGGTGGCCAATATTCCTATGGCTTGGTCAAGCCATTCACGGGCAAAGGGCCAAGGCGGGCTGCGATGCCGCCGCCCTTGTTGCTTTTGAAGCTGCGGCTTTACCAGCCCGTGCCGTCACCTGAAGACGGCATATTCCGCAACGATGAACGCGAACTGCAACAGCGCGACCGCGTGCATTATCAGGCGTATCAGGTGTTGGGAATCGCAGTCGTGCTCGCGTGGTTTGTCTCGTACATGGGCATGCTGCGTCCGGCCCTCCTGACCTGGATACCGTTGTCGCCCTATCAGATGTTCTACGGATTGATGCTGGTCACCCTGATGCTCTTCCTTACCCTGCCGCAGTGCATCCTGCTGTGGACCGAGCCGGACATGGAATCCGATTTCCCTTCTTCCTAGCGACAATTCTGCGCAATTCGCGCTACACTGCATTTCCTTAAGGATTGGGCCGAGACAGGCGAACTGCGTTCGCCACGCGGGCTCCGGAATGAAGGAGGGCAGATGCGCAGCGACGATATCATTGGGAAAGTCCTGAAGAACAAGGCTCAGGGCACGATTCTCTCCATCGCACCCGACGCGATGGTCTACGAAGCGCTGCAGACGATGGCGCAGTACGATATCGGTGCTCTGTTGGTCTGTGCAGACGATCGCCTCATCGGCATCCTCTCTGAACGCGACTACGCGCGCAAATGCGTGCTGATGGGTCACACATCAAAAGAGACCAGGGTAGAGGAAATCATGACCAGCCCCGTGCTTCGCGTAACACCGGAACACACCGTGGACGAGTGCATGGCCCTGATGACCCAGCATCACATCCGCCATCTGCCTGTGTTGCAACGCGACAAGGTGGTCGGCCTCGTCTCCATCGGCGACCTCGTCAAATGGATTATCAGCGGTCAGCAGCAAGCCATCGAGACCCTACAGGGCTATATCACCGGCGGCTACCCCGCATAACGAGGAATCTGCTTTTCACACTGCATCCATACGCACGAACCAGGGTGCCCCATCCTAAACACGCATTTTGTGGTTAGGGTGGGAAAGCACTCGCCCCAATCAAACACTGTCACCCTGAGCGGAGTCGAAGGACCTGCTGTTGTCGTTCCTTCATTTCGCACGAAACTGGGTGCCCCGTGCCTACGGCCGTGTAACTTGCGGTCGGGGGTGTGGGAAAGCACGAACCTAAGCGATCACTGCGACTTTGGCCCTTTTTCCCAGCCGCACCACAAGACGCGCCGCTAGCGTATTCAGGGCGATCACCGAATTCGTCGCCACTTCGCCGTCGAGCCTCACAGCCTTTTCCGCGATTTTGCGATTGGCCTCGGCCCCGCTTGCAGCCAGCCCCAGATGCACAAGCAGCTTGGGCAGACGAACCTGGTTCGGCTCAGGCCCAGCCACATCGACATAGGCCACAGCTACTTCTTCCAGGTCTTCGCTTTCGCCCTTTTGCTGAAACATCCGCGCCCAATTGTCATCGGCGTTCTCGGCTGCGTATTCGCCATGAAAATCTGAAGTGATGGTGCGAGCGAGGCGCTTCTTGGCCTCCATTGGGTGCAGTTTCCCGCTGGCGATATCGGCCTTGAGCGCGTCGACCTCGGACTGCTTCAGATCCGTCAGCAACTCCCAATATTTGGCCATCAATTCATCTGAAATGCTCATCAGCTTACCGTACATTTCAGCCGGCGGCTCGTTGATGCCAATCGCGTTGCCCAGCGATTTCGACATTTTCTGTACACCGTCCAGGCCTTCAAGAATCGGCGTCATCAGCACGATCTGCGGCTTCTGGCCGTAGTGCCTCTGCAACTCGCGCCCGCATAGCAAATTGAATTTCTGGTCCGTCCCGCCCAGCTCCACATCGCACGCAAGGGCCACAGAATCATAGCCTTGCATCACTGGATAGAGCAGTTCGTGCAGACTGATGGGCTGTTCGGCCTCGAATCGCTTGCTGAATTCGTCCCGCTCCAGCATCTGCGAAACAGTGAAGTGTGCGGTCAGGCGAATGGTCTCTTCATAGCCCAATTTGCCCAGCCATTCACTGTTGTAGCGGACCTCGGTCGCCTGCTCGTCCAGAATCTTGAAGACCTGCTGCTTGTAGGTTTCGGCGTTGGCGTCAATCTGTTCGCGGGTCAGCGGTTTACGCGTTACGTTCCGCCCCGTGGGGTCGCCGATGAGCGAGGTAAAGTCGCCCACCAGGAAGATGACTGTGTGGCCTAACTGCTGAAAGTGACGCAGCTTGCGCATCAGCACAGTGTGCCCCAGGTGCAGGTCGGGAGCAGTCGGGTCAAATCCCGCTTTCACGCGTAATGGGCTTCCGGTTTTGCGGCTCTCTTCAAGGCGCTCGCGCAGATCGGCGACGCGGATGATCTCCGCCGCACCCTTCTGAAGCAAATCAAGTTGTTCGTCTACAGGTAGAAACTTGCTCATGCCGTCTACAAGTATACGGGGCAGTCGCAGGGCGAAAAGCAAGGCACATATGCGCCACGGTTCGAAGCGCACGCGTTTTGACAAGAAGCGTGGCGTTGGTCTGCCGCGGTAGCGCGAAAAGCGTGGCCGCGGTCTGCCACGGTTCCACAAAAGTGAGATCGGTTATAGCGTTTTCGGAATTAATGGAATCCGAACCCTCGAGCTTAGAGTCAACACGACCATCAGGAAGCGGTGACCCTGCACTCCATCAAGAGACCACACAATTGTAGAAAATGCCTTAGACTGCACCTTAGAACGCTTCAAAGCACTTTGCATCCCGTCGCGCAAATCTCACATCCAAGCCCAAGGAGAAAGCTCACCCATGCCCTCAGTCACTGGCCGTGCCATGCAGATTCCCGCCCCCGGCGGAGCCTTCGAGTTGATTCAAAAAGAATTTCCAGCGCCGGGGCCCGGACAGGTCCGCATCCGCGTCCATGCCTGCGGCGTATGCCACAGCGATTCGATCACCAAGTTTGGCATGTTTCCGGGCATCACACTACCCGCGCGTTCCGGGCCATGAGGTGGCGGGCGTGGTCGACGAAGTGGGCGCGGATGTGCCGCTCTTCAAAGTAGGGCAGCGCGTGGGACTGGGTTGGCACGGCGGCCACTGCAACTATTGCCCGCCCTGCCGCCGCGGCGATTTCATCCTCTGCGAAAACCAGCAGATCTCCGGCATCAGCTTCGACGGCGGCTATGCGGATTACGTTGTAGCCCCGGCCAATGCCCTCGCGCTCGTCCCAGACGATCTGAGCGACGTGGATGCCGCCCCGCTGCTCTGCGCCGGCATCACCACCTTCAACGCGTTGCGCAACAGCGGTGCGCGGCCCGGCGACACTGTGGCGATTCTCGGCATCGGCGGCCTCGGTCACCTGGCAGTGCAGTATGCGGCCAAGAGCGGCTATCGCACCGTGGCCATCGCCCGCGGACAGGACAAGGGGCCGCTGGCCAGGAAACTGGGCGCGCATATCTACATCGACAGCACCGCGCAGGACCCTGCGGTCGAGTTGCAACGAGCTGGGCGGCGCGACGGTGATTCTCTCCACCCTGACCAGCGCCGATGCGCTTGCCGCGTCGGTCAACGGCCTCGGGCCGAGCGGCAAGCTCATCGTTGTGGGCGTGCCTGAAAAGCCGTTTGAGGTGAATGCCATTCCGCTGGTGATGGGCCGCCGCTCCATCGACGGCTGGCCTTCGGGCACGGGCATGGATTCAGAAGACACGCTGAAATTCAGCGCGCTCACGGGCGTCAAGCCCATGATCGAAACCTATCCGCTGGAGAAGGCCGGAGAAGCGTACGACCGCATGATGAGCGGCAAGGCGCGCTTTCGGGCCGTGCTCACCATAGGCAAGTAAACACCCCACAGCGACATTGGGTCCCGAGTTTGAATTTGGACGGGACCCGAAGCCCTCTACCCATCAAAATTCACGCTATACTCACATTCATGGATCGCATTGGCCATCCAGAAGAGGGTTCCCGGCGAAGGCCATCTCTCCTCGAAGAGATCTTCTCCACCCTCGCCTTCCTCATTCTCTTCTTTACCGGACTCTCCATCCTCACCGGCAACTCAGGCCGCGTCAACGAATTCGGCAGCTTCGTTGCGGTCCTGTTCTTCGTCTTCGGCGCCTATGGTACTGCGCTCGATATCATTGCGCTGCTCGACCTGCTCTTTGAGCCCGTTCATACCACCTCGACCCAGTCTTAGCGCTGGACCCCGTTGCGTTCGTATCCCGGCCCCCGTTCCCTGCGATATACTTTCTTCATGCACCTTGCAGCCTCATTCGCCGCCCTCTTCACCCACGCGGCCCGCGCTGCTGCGGCTCCGGCCGCCTAGATACCGTTTCACCTCATCCCGCAATTCCTTGAGAGTCAGAATCCCGCAGGCCTCTTGCGCCTGGAGGTTCCGATCTCCGTACCCTCGACCCCTGCTCCCTGCACATTGCAACTACACTGGAGTCACCATGGAAGAGTTCAGCCGCATTCAGCGCCTGCCGCCTTACGTCTTTAACATCACCGACGCCATGAAGCGCGCCGCGCGCCGCAGCGGAGAAGACATCATCGACTTCGGCATGGGCAACCCCGACGGGGCAACGCCCAAACACATCGTCGACAAGCTGGTTGAGGCGGCGCAGAAGCCGGTCACCCACCGCTACTCCGTTTCGCGCGGACTGCCGCGCCTGCGCAAGGCCATCTGCAACTGGTATAAGACGCGCTACAACGTCGACCTCGACCCCGACAACGAGGCCATCGTCACCATCGGGTCAAAGGAAGGCATCGCGCACCTCTGCCTCGCCATTCTCGACTCGCGCGACACCGTGCTGGTGCCCAACCCCAGCTACCCCATTCACATCTATGGCCCGGTCATCGCCGGCGCGCACGTGGTCAGCGTGCCCATTGTCGACTGCGACGCAGTTCCTCGCGCAGCTTGAAGACCTGATTCCGCGCATGACGCCGCGGCCCAAGGCGCTCATCGTCAACTTCCCATCGAACCCGACCACGCAAACTGTGGAGCTGCCGTTTCTGGCGCGGCTTGTCGAACTGGCCCGCCAATACGGCTTCCACCTCATCCACGACCTGGCCTACGCCGATCTCGGCTTCGACGGCTACAAGCCGCCCAGCGTGCTCGAGGTGCCGGGCGCAAAAGATGTCGCCGTCGAGTTCTTTACTCTGAGCAAGAGTCTACAACATGCCCGGCTGGCGCGTGGGATTCATGGTGGGCAACCCGGTGCTGGTCAACGCGCTCGCGCGGCTCAAGAGCTACTTCGACTACGGCACCTTCACGCCCATCCAGGTGGCGTCGATTCATGCGCTCGAAGGGCCGCAGGAGTGCGTCGCCGAAATCTGCGAGAACTATCGCAAGCGCCGCAACGTGCTGGTCGAGGGGCTGAACAAGGTGGGCTGGCCCGTCGCGCTGCCCAAGGCCACCATGTTTGTGTGGGCGCAGATTCCCGAGGCCTACGCGGCGCTTCGGCTCGCTGGAGTTTTCAAAGCTGCTGCTGACCGAGGCCAAAGTGGCCGTGTCGCCCGGCATCGGCTTCGGCGAATACGGCGACAGGCATGTGCGCTTCTCGCTGATTGAGAACGAAGAGCGCACCCGCCAGGCGCTGCGCGGGATCAAGCAGATGCTGGCCAAGCCAGTGCTGGTGGGGTGAGGGAGAGGGCTCCTCACTGAGTTAGAAGTCCTGCGTCGATCTGCGGGGCTTTAGCAACCATTGATGCAGCAGATTTCCGATAATGCAGGGCAATCGCGTTTTTCCCACGCAAGCTTTTTTCGAAGAGCCCAATTGAGAGTCGAAGGCAGGCATCATTGTTCAGCCTCAAACTTAAAGCCTCAGAAAATATGTACTGAAGAAGCCCTAAACTTAGCCTTTCGAGGGTGTGACCGTGCATGTCCCTAAAAACATCCACTCCCCGGCTTTGGCCTAGCTTTACATTTCGGTTATTCAAATAGCTCGTGCGCATCAATTTAGCGACTTTGATACGCGAAATTTTCGGGACGGACGGCGTACGCAATTCAATTGTATTTTTCAGAGACTCACGATCACAGACAGCTGCCCCGGATCTTGCCAACGCGTTTTCCCACCGGACGAAGATCCTGAATGCGCGCGAGAATTGTCCAAAGACTTCGTCAATCTTCTTCTTAGACTCAATGCACCTTGTCCGGTTCAGGCACAAGCGCTCACAGAGTGTTTTCAGGTTGCTCTTGGTGAATACGTCGTTCTCCCAGCTATAACCATAGGTGTAAAGAATATTCTGGTGCCGGAGCTTTCTTCGTCGGGCATGGTCAAGGTCACGGTCAAGAGCCGTTACCACATTCCGAACGCTCCCCGCCAGAATTAGTTGAGAAACCGACAGGACAGTCGTTTTCGATCCAATCGACTTGAAATGGGCCTTAACGCGGGGTCGAAGCACCTTGAAGACAGCTTCCCAAAACATTGTGTCGTGATTTTCGGATGCAGCCGTTTCAGTTTCTAGTTCCTGCAAAGCGTAATGCTTTTCGCCTCCCTCTAGGTAGACGACGACGTCGACGCCAAGAAAAATGGCGAGATTGCTCAGTCCCGACGGTGTTCGATGGAAAGTCGTGCTCAACTCACTTCTCCACCATATCAATTACGCGATCCCCAAATTGACTCACGATGTCCGGGGAGTGAGTGGCAAAAATCACTTGTGCGCTCGGATTAATTTTCCGGAGATTAGAGGTTAGGTGTTCTTGCCAGCTCACATGCAATGACAGCTCCGGTTCATCAGCGATATATATAAACTCGCTTCGATCCTGCAACAGTGCTTCGCCAAAGATTATCAGGAGCTGCTTTTCCCCGGACGAAAGATCAGACAGAGATAGTCTCTTGTGTGCGGGGTTATCAAGCACAACTTCGAGTTCGTTTCTTGAGTTGATTTCGAGATTCTTGCCCTTGAGCATCGAGTTAATGATTCGTAGAAAGTCGTGCTGGGGCCTAAGAATTTCCTCTTGTCTTGACAGCGTCAGATTCCATTCTTCAACAACCTTCAGAATTGGTAATACGCCGACCAAGGTCTGTAATTCTGACCATTCGTATGCGTTTTTCTTCGAGGCCTTCTGCGCGAGAGCCATGAACTCGTTAAGCTCAGTCATGGACTTTTCATCATCGATTTTGAATTGGTGGAATATTGCCTCCATCGACTCTTTGAGTTTCTTGATCTTGACGCCACGTGCAACAGGTAGCGGGCCCTCCTTTCCGCCCTTGTAAAGCAAGGCGAGAAAGACCCTACTTAGAAAGTGATTCGTTGCAGCTTCTTTGAGTCCAGCGAGCCTGGAAAAGTGCCGAACTAGGAGGTTGTTCAAGATGTTTAAACGCCGATCAACGCTGGACTCGCCATGAGGTCGTTCCTCTGGATCGTTCTTGCCCGGTGACCTGTAAACAGAAAGCCATTTAACTCTAACCATTTCGTGCAGTGCGATCGCCAGCGATTCACGCTCAGGGGCACCTCTAAGACCTTTGCTCAATCTGACGCGGTACGCCAAAGAACTCATAGATGGGAAAAGCTCGTACTGTTTCTTACCCTCTGGGAGACTTAAGGAGTAGTTCAATACTTGCGAACCACTCTCCTGCTTTGGACGCTCCACTGTGATTTTGGAATTTTGCTTTGGTTGGCCCAAATGCGATAGCTCGCATGTGACCGATGTGAAGGGGATTCGGTTCAACTCCTCATAGTCACCAGTCATTGCCGCGGCTATTAGGTTGATCACAGTGGTTTTACCCGATCCGTTTGCCCCAATTAGGAAATTAACGTCCGGTTGAAAAGCGAATTCAAAATCCCTTTCACCCCAGACTCCCTTTAACGATGCAGATCTCAGGATGCTCATAGCGCAATCAGTCTACACTCCGGCAGGTTGCCTAGGTCTGGGGCTCGCTCAACCAGCACGAAAATGGGTGCCCCAGTCCTAGCTCTGCTAGGGCTGGGAAAGCACGAACCTCGATCACGCCGCATCCTCGAGCTTCACGGTCACTTTGCGCCCGAGGGCGGCCGCAATGTTGACCAGCGCGTCGAGCGAGAAGCGGGCGATGCGGCCGCGGAGCAAGTCGTTAATGCGCGGCTGGGAGACACCGCAGCGCTCCGCCGCTTCGGCTTGCGTCCAGCCTTTGCGCTCGATGAGCTGGGCGATTTGGCGCATCAACGCCGAGCGCATACGAAGGTTGGCCGCTTCCTGCGGCGTCTCAGCCAGCGCATCCCAAACGCTCGTGTATGTCTTCACCTTGGCTCCGCTCAATTGACACTCAGTATATCCGATTGGATATATTTGACAAGTGGACACCAATTTTCGTAGCTCGCGATCATCGAAAAGTTCAGCTCATTCCTTGCTCCAACTTTGCCTATAATTTCCCCGCTTCGGCGCACAATAGAAACAGGGTTGAGCCTATGAGCAGGCCAGGGTGTTCGACACATTCGTCGTACCCGCTCCCTCCTTCACAGTCATAACGATGAAACTGTGAAAGGGGGTGAGCCTAGCCCCGGTTCGAAATGCCGGATTTCCCCCCGGTTTCTTCCCAAACAGGCTACCCCCCCTCAATATTTTCGTTTTCCACAAAAACCTTGCAGAGAATTTCGCGGAGCAAGCCGGACCATTTCAGTCCGCCTGCACGAAACGCTCTGACTACAAAGGGAACTTGTGTTTGAATGCAGTTACGCGCTGAGCAAAATTGCGCAGTTCCGATTCCCATTCCGTGCGAGCGTAAGCACACCATTTTTGGCCCGGCGACGATCAGCGAGGAAAGCCCTTGGCGAGAATCCATGCAATCAGCACCGGCCTGGTCCAGGTGCGCCAGGCCCAGAGGACCGGCAAAGGGCACGGCGTCACCCGCGTCGTCAACATGCTCATCGACAAGGAATGGACTGAATGGCTGCCCATCTACGTGTGGGTCATCGAGCAGGGCAATGGCGTCGTGCTGGTGGATACCGGCGAAACTGCACGCGTACATGAGCTTGGCTATCATCCGCGGTGGCATCCGTTCTATCGCCGCGCAGCGCGCTTCAGGGTCGCGCCTGAAGACGAATTAGGCCCGCAGTTGCACGCGCTCGGCATCAAGGCCGGCGATGTGCGGGCCGTGATTCTCACCCACCTGCACACCGACCACGCAGGCGGTCTGGCGCATGTGGTTGGCTGCCCAACCTTGGTTCACGCTGCCGAATTTGCAAGCGCAAAAGGGCTGATGGGGCGGCTGAACGGCTATCTGCCCAATCGCTGGCCCAAATGGTGGCAACCCAATCTGCTTCAGTTCCGCGATCGATCTGTCGGACCGTTTGCGCAAAGTGCGTCAATCTCCGCGGATGAAGAAATCCTCGTCATCCCAACGCCGGGGCATACGCCGGCGCATGTCTCGGTGCTGGTGCAGGGTTCTCCTTCGGTATTTCTCGCGGGAGATACAAGCTATAACCAGGCGCTTTTGATTGAGGAAAAGGTTGACGGTGTGAGTCCGAATGAAGAGGTTTCGCGGCGGACGCTAAGCCGGATCAAGGAATTGGCGCGCCAGCAGTCGCTGGTCTATCTGCCCTCGCACGACCCGGAAAGCGTGGCCAGGCTGGAGGGCAATTCGACACTTTCAAGCAGTCTCTAAAATTCGCCATTTGCCGCCGCCTGACGTTCTGCTACTTTATTTCTGTACCTCGGCAGTCCGCGCCATATCTTAACCAGCGGGCTCTACCTGCACTCTTCAGCTCTTGAGGGATTGTGGATGGAGGCGTATCAGAGCACCTGGGAAGAGTGTGCTTGCGCCAGGAATCCGCAGGCCCTTTCCCGCGCCTTCACCAGCATCAAAGCGACAAGGAGAGTCCCCATGAGCGACGCAGGAAAACATCACCACATCAATTACATCGAATTCCCCTCCACCGACATCGCGCAGACAAAGAAGTTCTATTCAACGGTGTTTGGCTGGAGCTTTGTCGACTACGGGCCGGACTACGTCAGCTTCAAAGGCGCAGGCATCGACGGAGGGTTCGTCCTGCGCGACCCGCAAGGGGAGCCGTCCAGGTTTGCCCCGCTGGTCGTGCTCTACTCCTCCGATCTTGCGGCTACTGAGATCGCCGTGCGCATGGAGGGTGGTGGCATTGTTGTGCCTACGTTCGAATTTCCCGGCGGCCGCCGCTTCCACTTCAGTGACGGAGTCGGCAACATTCTCGCAGTGTGGTCGGAGTAGCCCGCTTTTCGCTTGCAATCAAGCACAGACACAAGCGCCCCAGGTCTCGCTTTTGAGACCTGGGATAACACAAATCTCAATCCCTACATCGCACCGGAGCCGACTCAGTTCACAGCCGGCGGCGGCAACAACCCTTTGCGCTTCTGCAATTCTTCGCGGACCAGCGCAAGACCAAGGATGCAGCGCTCGAACCCGTCGGAAAGCCGTGCAAAAAGCGGCGCTTCCTGCTCATACTCGAACAGATTGAATTGGCTCACGATGAAATAGCTTTCCTTGCCCGCGCGAATTAGTTCGCTGAGACTCGGATGCGAGCCGTGCCGACGCCCGCCTGGAATATTAGCTTCGGGATACATGCCCCCGACAAATAGCGCGTAGTCGCCAATGTATTTGCGCATGGAACGCTCGGCGTCGAATGAAGGTGCGTTGCCGTTCACCGGATCCGCAGCGAGCATCATGGCGTCAAGCTCTTCAATCGGATGACCATTGGCGTCGCGGACCTTATAGAGCTTGTCGGACTCGGAGAACTCGCATAGCAGGTGCGCCACGTAACCGGTCACATCCGGATCGTTCAGCCCCAGCTTGCCTTCATAACTATTGCGGACGGCCTGCTGAAAGAAAGGTTCGAGTGGATGAGTTTGATCTTGCATACACACCTCCCGCGACTGCAAATGCGCCCGCAGCCGGTCTGCTGTATGGCATTGGCCGGTTGCTCATCGAGTGCAGCCGGGGACACCAGCCACTGCCTGTTTATGGTGCTGTAACACTGAGATTAGCTGGTTTGTTGCGTTTGCCAAGAGGGGGGAATCAAGTTAGTTGGCAGAGTCGCGCGGCGAGTGCGAAGCCGGTCTATGTATCAAACACAAAAGGCAACCCTTATGGGCTGCCCTTCGCATTGCCTGAAGTAACTGCCCGGAGCTTAGACTGTCGCCGGCGTGCGCGACTCCAGTTCCGCCAGCCGCTTGGCGAGCAATGACTCCAGCTTGACCAGCGCCGCCGAGAAGCCCTCAATGCCTTCCTTCAGCTTATCGGTCGACATGCGGTCCGCTGCGTGCATACGATCAAATGTAGCTTTGTCCATCACGATTTTTTCGATCGACAGCGACTTGGCTGTTGAGGGGTCGAGTTTGCGCGGCAGATCGGCTTGCGTCGATTCAAGCTCCGCCAGCAACTGCGGCGAAATCGTGAGCAGATCGCAGCCTGCGAGCTCGGTAATCTCGCCGATGTTGCGGAAGCTCGCGCCCATGACCACGGTTTTGTAGCCGAACTTCTTGAAGTAGTTGTAAATCTTGGTCACCGATTGCACGCCAGGGTCGTCGGCGCCATGGAAATCCTTGCCCGTGTCCTTCTTGTACCAGTCGAGGATACGGCCCACGAACGGCGAGATCAGCGTGACACCTGCCTCGGCGCAAGCCACCGCCTGGTGAATGCCGAACAGCAGCGTCAGGTTACAGTGGATGCCTTCTTTCTCCAGTACCTCGGCCGCACGAATGCCTTCCCATGTGGATGCAATCTTGATCAGCACATGGTCGCGGCCGACACCCGCTGCGTCGTACTGCCCAATGATGGTGCGGGCCTGCGCGATGGTGGCCTGGGTGTCATACGAGAGGCGCGCGTCCACCTCAGTGGAGACGCGGCCCGGCACGATGGCAAGAATCTTTTTTCCAAACGCAATGGCCAGCCGCTGGAAGGCGAGGTTCGCCACAGCCTGGTCCGTTGCACCTTCGCCCAGTTCGTTGCGCGCGTCCTTGAGTACGCCGTCCACGATGGGTTGATACTGCGGCATCTGTGCCGCGGTGGTAATCAGCGAAGGGTTGGTGGTGGCGTCGGTGGGATGAAACTTCTCCATCGCTTCCATGTCGCCGGTGTCGGCCACAACCACGGTGAACTTGCGCAACTGTTCAAGCAGATTCTGCGGCATCATATCTCCTGAGGGAAGGGAATTCCCGACTGGCGTGCTACGGCAATAGTGTACCGCTCATTTGATTCGGCGGGAGTCGCCGGGGTTGCAGTCGCTTCAAATTCGCGTCAATCTGCGTCCGCGACGAAGGTGTTGCTTAGCACGCCGAGGCCGGGGATCGTCACTTCCACGCGGTCTTCGGCTGCCAGTTGCCCCACGCCTGCGGGCGTGCCGGTCAGCAGCAAGTCGCCCGGCTCAAGCGTAATGGCCGCAGTGATATAGCTGAGCAGCTCCGGAATCGAAAAAATAAAGTCCTTGGTTGAGCCCTGCTGGCGCAAATCGCCATTCACGCGGGTCTCAACCGTCAATGCCTGTCTTCCGGGTCGACTTCGTCGCTCACCAAAGGACCTACGGGGCAAAACGTGTCGAAGCCCTTGGCGCGCGTCCACTGGCCGTCCTTCTTTTGCAGGTCGCGGGCGGTTACGTCATTGGCAATGGTATAGCCACGCACATAGCTGCGCCAGTTCTCGCCAGGCTTAAGTCTTGCTTGCGCGTCGGCCTATGACCAGTGCCAGTTCGCCCTCGAAATCGACGCGCGCCGAGGCGGCGGGCATGCGCACCACGCCTCCATGGGCCAGCAGCGAAGACGGTGGTTTGAAAAACAGCAGCGGCTCGGCGGGAACTTCGTTGCCTAACTCTCTGGCATGGTCGCGATAGTTGCGACCCACGCAAAGGATCTTCGAGGGCGTGACGGGAGGCAACAAGGTGGCGGCGTTCAGAGGCATCGGCTCAAAGTCAAAGCCCTCGATCGCCTGCACCATCGACTTGGCGCGTGCTTGCGTCAACTGGTAGGCCAGGTCTTCTTCCGGTGCCTCGGCCAGGTCCACGATCCACATCTCGCCGCCGCGGTCATCCACGACGCCATAATGAACGTGGTCTTCAAACAAGAAGCGGCAGTATTTCATTTTGATTCTCTTCCTCGCGCGGCGAACAATCTCAAGGGCTGGGGACGGACTCCTGCGCCTCGGCGGATCGCGCGCTCTCGTGCCCGCCCTGGTCAATGGCACTTACAGCATAGTGATACGTGTGTCCGGCCTGCACCTGCGCATCGTGAAACGCGGGCCCAACCACCGGCTGCGGGCGGCGAAATGCGCTGCCATGCACCGTCGCCCTCGCGACGATAGACAACGTATCCCGCTAGGTCCGCTTCAGTACCCGGCTGCCAGCTCAAATCGATCGCGGGCTGCGCGCAGTCGCCTGGCCGCTCTCACCGGCAGTGGCCACGGCGGCAAGACCAGTAGGCACGGCCGGGCGGAAATACGTCGCGTGCCTCAACGTGCACCGCCGGCGACAGCTCTCCAGCCAACTCCAGCGTCTTGCCGTCGAGCGTTATGCGGCTCACACGCTGCGCGCGATACTCATAGTCCTCGCCAAAGCGAATGCTCTTATCCAACGCACGGCCCTGGGTTGTGTCGTCAATCAGCAGGTTTTCCTCTACCGGCTCGGGCTGAGGCGTGAGAAACCCGGCCTTTGGCTGCGACGGGAGCGGCGTTAGCAGTTTGCGCTCCAGGCGAACTGGAGTGTTGTCGCCATCGGGCGTCCAACTCAATACCGCTCCCGCCTTGCGTACCTCGGCGGTGAGTCCTCGCACCGGTCCGGGCGGAGCGCCAGCCAGCATCATTACCGCATTCGACAGGCCCGCCGAACGGCCATTGCGAATTCTTCAACTCGACAAAATAATTCATTGCGCGCGGAGGGCCCGAAGCAAGCGCCACTGGCAGAGTTTCGGTAAACGAGCCCTTCTCGCCAGGGAGACATCGTTACCGGCTGGCCTGCATCGAGGCATGCGCCCGAGCGCTTCCTGTCGGCACACCCGTACCGTAACCTTCCCCTTGATTAGCAGCTTGTCGGTGTTCTTTCTTCGGCATCGTCCAGAAGAGCGAAACCTCGTCGCCAGCGCGGATCGCTGACAAGTCGGTCACGCGGTTAGGCAGGTTCAGCGTAGGCGGTTGGGGCGCACCTGGCGTACCGCACCCTGGACAGCGCTGCGGCCAGCAGAACGGCCGGCGCAACACATGCCCAACGTTGCACTGAATTCATCGCCCTCTCAGTCTAAAGGAGCAGCGCGGACCGCGTGGCTTAGCCAGAGCTACTTTGGTTCATTCCACCCGCAGCGCCTGCATCGGGTCGAGTTTTGCGGCGCGCGTTGCGGGCAGCCACACGGCCAGCAGCGCCACCAGGCTCAGAATCACGGGCACCGTAACAAACACAAAGGGGTCCCACGACTTGACGCCGAAGAGGAAGCTGGCGATGAGGCGCGTGAGCCCAAAGGCCGCGCCAATCCCCAGCACGACGCCGATCAGGCGCAAGCTGCATGCCATGCCAGACCACCAGCTTGCGGATCGTGGCGCGGTCCGCACCCAGCGCCATGCGAATGCCCATCTCCTGCGTTCGCTGCTCGCACGGAATATGCCATCAGGCCGTAGATTCCAATCGCCGCAAGCACCAGCGCGACCGCGCCAAAGATCGTGAGCAGCATCATGTTGAAGCTCTCGCGCGAAGTGGACCGCGACACAATCTCGTCCATGTGCGCACATGCGCCACCGGAAAGCCGCCGCTGGCCTGGCGCAGTTGCTCCGTGATGAGGCTGGTGAGCTGATGCGGGTCGCCATGAGTGCGAACCACCCAGCGCATCGGCACGAAGCTCGCATTCAGCTTTGTCATCGCATCGGAAACCTGGGCATCGGGAACAATCATCAACGGGCCCGGATCGCGGCCAAGGCCGCCATCGTGCGTGTTCCCCACCACGCCGATGATCGTGCGCGCCGGCTCTTCAAACGGAGGTCCCATCCCTTTGCCGACGAGCAACTGTTGCCCCACAGGATTCTGATTTGGGAAGAATTGCTTTCGCCAGCGCTTCGTTGATAAGGACCACACCCGGTGCCGCAGCGGTATCGTGCTCAGTGAATTCGCGACCGCGCAGCACGGGAATCTTGAAGAGCTTGTAGTAATCCGGTGAAGCGTTCATCCATCCCGCGCCGGGGTGGCCTTTGGCAGGGTCAATGGGCCTGCCTGCGATGGCGAACGGCAATCCAAACTGACCCTCGAATCGGCAGGCAACATGTGGTGGCCGCATCCTCCACTCCCGGGATTGCGTTGAGCCGTTCGCGTCCGTCGAAGGAAAGCTGCGCAACGCCGGCAGTTTTTTCAAATCGATCGCCGGTCAGCGACATCTCCATCGTCAGCACATTGTGCGAATCGAAGCCCGGATTGACGCCATGCAGTGCAATGAAGGTTCGAATCAGCAGCGCGGACCCGACCAGCAGCACCAGCGCCAAGCGAAACCTCGCTGATCACCAGCAAGCGCGCGGGCTTTGCCTTGGCGGAAGCCCGTGCCCGAGCGATTGCTGCTCTCCTTCAGCGAAGAATTCAGATCGGTGCGCGAAGCGCTGAAAGCTGGGAACAGCCCGAACAGAATTCCGGTGAGCACCGAGACGCCGAGCGTGAAGCCAAGCACGCGCCAGTCCATGCCAATGGCGGACCCGTCTTCGCCGATGCGTGGCAGCCCGGCCGGACTGATCGCCAGCAGACGCGCGCACTCCGACGAAGCCGAGAATCAGACCCAGAATTCCACCTGTGACTGCAAGCAAAACGCTTTCAGTCAGCAATTGAAGGATGATCCGCGACGGCTCGCACCCAATGCGGAGCGAATGGCGAATTCGCGTTTGCGGCCCGTCGCGCGCACCAGCAGCAGATTGGCCACGTTGGCGCAGGCAATCAGCAGCACCATGCCCACCGCACCCAGCAGCACCAGCAGCGATTTGCGCGCGTCGCCCACAATCGAGTCCCGCAGCGGCTCCACGGCGAATCCGCCTTTCGGGTCCGACTGGGGAAAGGTGCGATGGAACTGGCCGTAGGCGAGCTTCATCTGTGCGTTGGCCTGGGCCAGCGTAATGCCCGGCTTCAGCATTCCTGCGGCCTGGAAGAAATGACCCTGGTTGGTGCTGTTGGGCTGAAACTGAAACGGCAGCCAGATGTCGGCTTCGGGATCGGAACGAAATCCTTTCCCCAGCACGCCAATGATTGTGTAGGGCTCGTTGCCCATCGACAGAGACGTGCCGATGACCTTGGGATTGCCTCCGAACCTTCGCTGCCACAGGCCGTAGCTCAGCACCACGACCTTTCCACCGTTCGGCGAGTCCTCCTGCGGCGTGAAAGTGCGCCCCAGCATCACGGGCGCGCCAAAGACGCGGAAGTAGCCCTCGGTGACGTGAATGCCATGAATCAGCTCCGGCCTGTCGCCGGTGATGTTGAAGCCGGGCCCGGCAAAATCGTATGCGGCCACATCTTTGAAGATGCTGGTTTGCTGCTGATAGATATGAAACTTCGGAATGGACGCGATCGGGGCGTTGCCATGAGGGCCGGCCAGTTCAATCTCGACGATCCGGTCCGCATCGGGATAGGTCAGAGGCTTGAGCAGCACGGCGTTCACAACCGTAAAGATCGCCGTGTTGGCGCCGATACCCAGCGCCAGCGCCGAGACCGCGGCGAGCGTGAAACCGGGGCTTTTGATAAAGAGGTGAAGCGCATGTTTCACGTCATTCCAGAGATCGCCCATGAATGTATGCTCCGATTGCAGGGCTTGTCACTTGCGATTGCCTGTCGAAATATTCAGCCTTGAATGAACCCTTAATGCTAGAACGGATGAACGCGGGATTGGTTTACAACGGAACGGAAATCGGGAACGGCTTCTGGGTTTTGTAGACGCGGTAGGCTTCGAGCGGTGAGCGCCCAAACGCGTCATTTTGACCAGCCAGCCCTCCTCATGCCGTATCCTTGCCTACGATATTGAAAGGACATCCACCCGTGCTGATCTTTGCCGCCATCCTCGCCATCTTCGTCTACGGAATGATAGCCGCCATGCTCGGCACTATCCTGCCCGAGCTGTCTGAGAGGTTTGGGTTGTCGCCGGCGCAGAATGGGACGATTGCATTTGCGCAGGCAGTGGGGCTGATGGTTGCCTCGCTTGGAGTGGGTCCGCTGCTGGACAACGAAGGCGACAAGATCGGGCTGATTCTGGGGCTGGGTTTCATTGCCATTGTGCTGTTCGCGCTGCCCCGGTCGCCGGGATTCAAGAGCATTGTCCTCCTGCTGTTTCTGCTCGGCGTGGGCGGCGGCATCGTGGTTACCGGCGCCAACGCGCTGGTGAGCGGGGTGAGCCCGGAGCATCGCGCCACCGCGCTGAACTTGGTGAATCTCTTCTTCGGCCTGGGCGGACTGGCCACGCCCTTCATCTCCGCCAACCTGTTCAAGCGGAACTGGGTCAGGCTTTGCTACACCGTCGCTTCCCTGACCGTGATCACCCTGGTCGTGCAGGCTGTGGCCACGATGCCTGCGCCGGTTGGAGCGGAGGGCTTTGTGCTCGCCGACGCAGGTTCCGTTCTCGCAAAGCCGCTGCTGTTTATGCTCGGGTTTCTTCTCTTTCTCTACGTTTCGTGCGAAGTGGGGGTGTGGAACTGGCTGCCACGGCACCTGATTGCACAGGGAATTCCGGAGTCGAAAGCGCTGAATATCTTGTCGTTGGGCTTTGCGCTTGGACTGCTGGCGGGGCGGGTGGGGGTATCGCAGATTCTGATTCATGTGCAGGCGGTGACGGTGACGCTGGCAGCATCGATTGCCATGGCGATCACTACATTTCTGATGCTGCGCACGAAGAAGCCGGGGGTCGCCGCCGCGCTGGTTTTCATTGCCGGTGTGGCCATGGCGCCGGTGTTTCCCACCACGCTGGCCATGGTTGGCGAGGCTTTCCCGCGCATGACGGGCACAGCGATCGGATTCGCCATCACCTGTGGATGGGCGGGTTTGGCGGTGAGCTCGCGGATCATCGGGGCGATTGCCGGGGGTGATCCGCTGCGGCTGAAGAAGGCTCTGCTGCTGATTCCAGGGTCGGCGGTGCTGATGGTGGCGCTGAACGTGGCGATCATGGCGGCGTTGCGGTAGGGGCATCGTCCCAGGCCAAAGTCCTGCCTACGCAATCAACTCTCAACAATATTTGCGGTCGCCGTTCGTCTACAGGGACGGATGGACCCATGAGCGTGCTCTCGATGACCGAGCAAGATCGTCGCATCTCCGCTGTCATCGAGCAAGAACGGCCACGGCTGCGTAATTTCATCCGTAAGCGGGTGCCCAACGAATCCGACGTGGAGGATCTGCTGCAGGAGGTCTTCTATGAGCTGGTCGAAGCCAATCGCCTGCTGATGCCCATTGAATTCGTGACCGGCTGGCTTTTTCGCGTGGCGCGCAACCGCATCACAGACCTTTTCCGCAAGAAGAAGCCGGAAAACTTCAGCGATGCGGCCGCAGTGAACGAAGAGGGTGAACTGCTGCAGATCGAAGACCTGCTGCCCTCTCCCGATGCGGGACCTGAAGCTCTTTACGCGCGCAGGATGCTGCTGGAGGAGCTCGAAACGGCACTCGGCGAATTACCCGAAGAACAGCGCGCCGTGTTTGTGGCACACGAGTTTGAAGGACAAAGCTTCAAAGAGCTTGCGGCAAAGAGCGGAGTCAGCGTGAATACGCTGCTCTCGCGCAAACGCTACGCGGTGTTGTATCTGCGGGAGCGGTTGCAGAGCATTTACGACGAGTTTTTGAGGAAATGAGGAATGCACTATGAGAAGGAAATGGTGGATGTTTCTGCTGATCCCACCCGCGATCGCACTGTTTGTCTTCGTCGGCGGCGAAGTGGTGATGCATTTATGGAACTGGTTGCTGCCGGCGCTCTTTGGGTGGCGCTTGATCACCTTCTGGCAGGGAATCGGACTGCTGGCACTGTGCCGGATTCTGTTTGGAGGCTTCGGCGGCCGTGGTCATGGCGGAGGCCGGTTCGCTTGGCGGAGGCGATGGGCCGAGAATTGGGACCGGATGACGCCGGAGGAGCGCGAAAAGTTTCGCGAGGGGATGCGCGCGCGATGCGGCGGCTTTGGCAAAACAGCGAGCACCACCGACACGCCTGCATGACACAGGTCCGTGAAGCCCGGCGGCAGGCTTTCAAAAAAGAGCGTGGCAGGAGGGGCGCGCAGTTGGAGTGCGCCGCTTTTTGACGAAAATGGGGGCCATGGAGCGGTGCGCAGCGAGGATAAGCGTGGGAATGGAATGCCACGAAGTGCGAAAAGCGTGACAACTGCGGCGCGTTTTGCAAAGAATTACGGCGGTTTTGGGTAGATTGGAAATTGGATGGGAGCCCGGAAAGGGTTCCGGCGTTCCATCGCCGGCTGAAGCCGCTCTTTCAGAACCTGGTCAATCGGGGTTCGTGGTTTCCCACCCTAACTGCAAAAGCGCAGTCAGGATGGGGCACCCAGGTTTGTGCTGAAACGAGGTTCGCTCGAAGCAACCGCAGATCCTTCGGTCTCTCAGCGACTGTCTGGATTGTCAAGGGCGGGTTGGTGGAAAAGCGGAAAACGATGTTGCCGTTTTCCTCTTTCCCACAACCTCGACTACGACTGCTGACGAGTTGACCAGCTCAGTTGTGGGTGGGTGCTCTGTTGTCGAACCTCGCGAGCTTTGGCGTTGATGCGCACGAGCAGCTTGTGGGCGACGGCGATGCGAACGACTTTGGGTGGTTTGCCGGCGGCGCGCAGGCGCTGCTGGAAGCAGATGAAGTCGGGCTCGTAACGAGCGACCACACTGCCCACCAGGAACAGGATGTCTCGGACTGAGGCGCGGCCTCCTCGCACCGCGCGTTTGCCCTGGTGTTTGCCTGAGTCATTGGCCAGCAGGGCTACGCCTGCCAGCTTGGAGATGGTCTTGTTGGAGAGCGTGCCGATCTCCGGCATCTCGGCCATGATGCGGGCCACGGTGCGGTCGGCGACGCCCTTGATGGTGCGGAAGGCCTGATTCAGTTCGCGCCACAAGGGATCGGCTTGGATCAGTGCAGCGATGGCCTGTTCCAGTTCCGTGATCTGTTCGGCGAGGAAGGTGAGCATCGCGCGGAAGCTGTTCTGTATCGCGGGATTGGTGACCAGACGCTGCTGGTTCAGCTGCGCGGTGCGAACCTCGGTGAGCTGGCGCAGACGCGTGACGCGGGCGCGCAACTCGAGTTGTGTCGGCGGAGCCAGGCATAGCGGCTGAGACTTCCTGGTCTGCGCGTACCAGGCGATTATGCCGGCATCGATGGCGTCGGTCTTCTCCAGCCAACCCATGCTCTGGGCGAACTGGCGCACCGCACGCGGGTTGACTACCGCCACCGGCAGGCCGTGTTCAGAGAGCTGCGCAAAGGCCCGCTGTTCGTAGCCGCCGGTGGCTTCCATGGCGACCAGTGCAACTTGATGACTCTCACAGAAAGCGGCCAACTCGGCGATGCCCTCCGGGGTGTTGGCGAAGGTGGCTGCGGCGCCGTCCTGTCCGATGCGCGCGGCTAAACAAGATGAACCAATATCCACTCCACAAATGATCCGTGTCACGGTAACCTGCCTTGTATATTCGACTGAGATCGTGCGACTGTTCGGTCGTACGTGACTTGGGCAGCGGTCGCCTGTGCTGAGCGCCGGTCGTTGAGACCGCAGGATGAACGGGAGCCGTCCGCCCGCGGGGGAGCCGATGACTCGACTCCCCCACTACAACAGTCTCTAACAAAAACTGTCGCTTATCTAGAGATACAAGGATGACAACGCTAATAGCAGATCCTTCACTCTCTTTCAGAACCTGGTCAATCGCGGTTCGTGCTTTCCCACCGTAACTGCAAAAGCGCAGTTAGGCACGTCCGAATTGTTGATTGTTTGGTGGGAAACAATTCAAGCAGGGCGGTAGATTCTCGCTGAGTGAGTTGGCCTTCTGGCGGCAACTGAGAATCGAACTTACCGAAAGGAAGACTTTTCAGGCACAATGGGGATCATTTCGGACGCCGGGTCCTTTGAGGTCCGACGATCGTGCGGATTGAAGTCACGTGATGAATTGGATCGTTTCGTCCGGGTGCCTCGGATTCCAACGAATTGCAAGGGCAAGGGAGAAAGCCGATTGTCAGACACGAAGGGAAAAACGTCGACGGCAGGCGGCTCGTTGAGTCTGCAAGCTCCCTTGCGTATCCCGACATTCCGCAATCTATTGGTCGCTAATGTCGTCTCCGATATCGGCTCGTTTATGCAAAACGTGGGGGCCGCATGGCTCATGGTGTCGCTCGGTGCGGGTCCGGCCTACGTCGCGCTCACGCAAACCGCCGCTTCGCTTCCATATTTTCTGCTTGCACTTCCTGCCGGCTCCGCCGGCGACATCGTCGATCGCCGCAAGCTGGTCCTGTTTACCGAATCGTGGATGATGGTTGTCGCGCTGCTCCTCGCATTCCTGACGATCATGGGAGTCATGTCGCCGTGGCTGCTGCTGGCGCTCACATTTGCGCTCTCGGCCGGCGATGCATTTGAGACGCCGACCTGGCGTGCAATTCTGCCTGAATTGGTACCCAGGGAGGATCTTGCAGCGGCGTCGGCGCTCAATGGGATTGAATTCAACCTTGCCCGCGCGGTGGGTCCGGCGCTCGCAGGCATCGTGATCGCCGGCGCCGGCGTCGCCACGGCGTTTGTGATGAACTGTGTGTCATTCGCCGGAGTCATTCTGGTGATTGCCAGGTGGAAAAGGCCCATTCACAAACGGACCGCGCCTTCAGAGACGCTGAAGGGGGCCACCGTGGCCGCACTCCGCTACGTCCGTCACTCCCCTGGAATCATTACCGTGGTGGTCCGTACCGGCATCGTCATGTTCTTCTCGAGCGCACTGTTTGCGTTGCTCCCAACGGTCGCCAAAAGCGTGAATAAGTCGGCAATCGGATATGGGATATTGCTTGGGTGCTTTGGAGCCGGCGCCATCGCCGGCGCACTGATCATGCAACCGGCCCGTGCCAGGTGGTCGACGGAAGCAGTCGTGTCGGGCGGCGTAGGGATCCTGGGATTGGCGCTTATTGCGATCAGCGGCTTACACAGTCTGATCACACTGGCTCCCATCCTGCTGGTTGGCGGGGCGGCATGGGTCGCCTTCATCTCACTGATCAACGCCTTGGTGCAGAACCTGGCGCCGGACTGGGTTCGCGCGCGAGTCCTTTCAATCTTTTTTCTCGTGTATCAGGGCGCGTTCGCGCTGGGAAGCGCTGCCTGGGGAGCCGTAGCCCAAAGAGCCGGCATCCACGCAGCCTTGCTCTACGCCGGTGTTGGAACCGCGGCGACTACGGCGCTCGCCCTTTTCACAAAGCTTCCTGATTCGCCCGCGGATCTGAGTGCCTGGAACCATTGGCGTATGCCAGTCGTGGTGAAGGAGATTGGGAACGATCTGCTGCGGGGACCGGTACTGGTCACCGTCGAATACGTCGTACCCCAAGAGCGGGAAGCGGAGTTCTTGGAAGCAATTCGTCATTATGGCCGTACGCGGCGCCGCGATGGCGCGTATCGGTGGGGAATATTCCGTGACACCGCCGTTGCAGACCATCATCTGGAGATATTCCTGGTGAATTCCTGGGCGGAGCACCTGCGCCAACACGAGCGGCAAACCCAGGGTGACCGTCAACTCGAGGAGCGGCTGCGCAGTTACGCGGCGGCGGAGCCCAAGGTGCGGCACCTGATCTATTCGTATTCGAGAGATGACTAGCCATGCCCCGCTGCCAGGCCTTCCCCCGCTCTCCGTCGACAAAATTGGACCGGCTCCGGCTCGACTCGCAGTTGGCAATGAAGTGATAATTTCGACAGTCGCGGGATCATTCCATCGAGGTGAGGTCAATGACAAAACCGGTGAGTTTTCAAGAGGACATTCGTCCGCTCTTCACGGACCGAGATATTCACGCCATGAGTAAGGCTTTCGATCTGGCGAGTCATGATGACGTGAAGGCACACGCGGCCATCATCTACGATCGAATTCGAGGAATCGGTGGTGCGGTGATGCCGCCGCCACCTCCGCGAGGAGAAGGTCCGTGGCCTCAAACTCGCATTGAACTATTCGCTCGCTGGATGGCGGACGGATACCTGCCTTAGATTGCTTCAAACGAAAAAGTCCAGCTCTAGGCCCTCAAATTTGTGCCCTCGGAAAGAGCCGGGAATGTGACCCAGAAGAAGGGCCGACGTTTCTGCGACTCGGGGACAGTTGGCTGCGCTTTATTGGAGGTTCGTGCTTTCCGGCCCTGACTGCAAACGCGCAGTTAGGATGGGCACCCATTTGGTGGCAGACTGATGCGGCAGGAAAAGCGATGCCGTTTCGGAGCACCCATTTGGTTGCAGATTGATTCGTTACAGTTTGCGGAGGCGGGTGCAGGCTTCGTTGAGGTCGTCGTCTTTTTTGGCGAAGCAGAAGCTGCAGCAGGTCTTCGCCGCGGCCGGGGCGGAAGAAGGCGCTGCCGGCGACGGCGGCGACTCCGGTGGCGGCGAGAAGATGGCGGGCTTTTTCGGCGGAGGTTTTGCCGGGGAGCCGAGTGGCCTTGGCGAGGACGTAGTAGGCTCCGGCGGGAACGCTGGGCTCCATGCCGGCGTCGCGCAGGGCGGAGAGGATGCGTTCGCGCTTGTCCTGGTGGTCGCGCGGCGAGGTCGGTGTAGAAGCTGGGCGGCAACTGCTCGAGGCCGGCGGCGGCGGCGTGCTGAAAGGCGGAGGGCGCGCAGACGTAGGTGAGGTCGTGGAAGTAGCACATGGCGGCCATCCACTGCGCGGGGGCGGTGACGTAGCCGAGACGCCAGCCGGTGACCGAGAAGGTCTTGGAGAATCCCGACATGACAATGGTGCGCTCGCGCATGCCGGGCGAGCGTGGCGGGGCAGATGTGGCGGTGGCCGTCGTAGACGAAGTACTCGTAGATTTCGTCGGTGAAGAGGAAGAGGTCGTGCTCGCGGCAGACGGCGGCGACGGCTTCGATTTCGGGCAGAGAGAAGATTTTTCCGCTGGGGTTGGCGGGGGTGTTGAGCAGGATGGCGCGGGTGCGCGGGGTGACGGCTGCGTGCAGGGCGTCGGTGTCGAGGGTCCAGTCTGGTTCGGCGAGGGGGACGAGGACAGGCTTGACGCGCATGGATTTGAGAGTGGCGACGTGGTAGCCGTAGAAGGGCTCGAAGAGCAGGACTTCGTCGTGGGGATTGAGCAGGGCCATGGCCGCGGCGTGGAGTCCGCCGGTGGCGCCGCTGGCGACGAGGACTTCAGTTTCGGGGTCGTAGGTGAGGCCGTAGTCTTTTTCCTGCTTCGCAGCGATGGCGTTGCGGAGGCGGGTGATGCCGTCGAGGCGGGTGTAGATGTTGTGTCCCGCATGAATGGCGGCGAGGGCCTCGGCTTCGACGGGCGGAGGCACGGGGGTGTCGCAGACTCCCTGGGCGAGGTTGATGCCGCCGATGCGATCGCACTCGGTGGTCATGGCGCGGATTTCAGACTGCATGGCGCCGGGGGCGAGCTCGCTGAGGGCGAGGCGGGAGGCGGTGTGGGGATGCGGGGCAGCGGCGTGGGGCACGGGGAAGTCTCCGGGTTACTGGGCCATTTTACATGGGGTTGATTTGTACGGGCCGAGTTAGCAGGGCTGGGGAAGCGGCGGAGTTAGCGGGGTCGGGACGTTGGCGGCTGGGACGCCGGAAACGGAGCACGGCGTAGAATCCGATTTGATATGCATGAGCTTTCGATCGTGTCGAGCGTGGTGGAGCAGGTGATTGAGACGTTGGAGGCTTATCCCGGCGCGCGGGTGAAGGAAGTGCGGCTGCGGGTGGGGGCGCTGGCGGCGGTGGTGGAGGATTCGCTGCAGTTCTGCTACGGGATTGCGACGGAGGGGACGGCGTTGGAGGGGTCGGTGCTGGTGGTGAAGATTTTGCCGGTGGTGATGCACTGCGAGCGCTGCAATGCGGACGTGGAACTGGAGAGCGTGCAGAGCTTCCGGTGCCCGCGCTGCGGGGAGCTGGTGGGCGATCTGCGGCAGGGGCGCGAGCTGGAGATTGAGTCGATTCGAGATTGAGGACGCGGAAGAGGCGGTGAAGGAATGACGACGCGGATTGTGGAGCTGCGGCGGGGGATTCTGAAAAAGAATGACGAGCTGGCTGCGGGGCTGCGCGCGCGGTTTACGACGGCGGGGGTGCTGGTGCTGAACCTGGTGTCGAGCCCGGGGACGGGGAAGACGGCGTTTCTTGAGCGGACGCTGCGCGAGTTGCGCGAAGGCGGAGCGCGGGTGGCGGCGCTGGTGGGGGATCTGGAAACCGACAACGATGCGCGGCGGCTGGCGGCGAGCGGCGCGCCGGTGCGGCAGATCAATACACATGGAATTTGCCACCTTGAAGCGGAGATGGTGGGCAAGCACCTGGAGGGTTGGGAACTGGCGAACGCTGGATTTTCTGTTCATCGAAAATGTGGGGAATCTGGTTTGCCCTTCGAGCTACGACCTGGGGGAGAAGATTCGTGTGGCGCTGCTCAGCGTGACGGAGGGCGAGGACAAGCCGCTGAAGTACCCGACGCTATTTAATTCGGCGGACGCGGCGGTGATTACAAAGATGGATATTGCCGAGGCGGTGGGGTTCGACCGCACGGCGGCGCTGAAGAACATCAACGAGATTCGGCCCGGGATCAAGGTGTTTGAGACGTCGGCGAAGACGGGGACGGGGATGGGGGAGTGGCTGGGGTATTTGCGAGAACAGAGAATCTAGTTCATTGCATCTCGCGGATATTTTCTGACGGGCTGATTCCCATTTGAATGCACCAGAAAGTTCTTGATTGCGGGAATGGCGCCTGGCATATACTGGCCGCCGTGAGACGGCGTGCGGCTGCTGGTGGTGAAGCGCAGGTGACACTCTGTTTTTGCATTGCGAGTCTCGGTTTCTTTATTCGGTCCTGACGTGATGCGCATCGGATGCGGTGCAGCCATGGTTCCTTAGTTAATAGAGGATTCCCTGGAGGAGGAAAGACAAGATGAAAGCAATTGTGACTCTCTGCGGCATGGCAGTCGTCGGATTGGCGATGACAGCGTGCAATCAAGCTCCGCCGGCGGCACCGGACACGCACGATGCTGACGTGAAGGCGATTCAGGATGTCGAAACGCAGGACCTTCAGTCATGGGCAGCGAAAGATGCGGACAAGGCTGCATTGTTTTATGCGGACGACGCAGTCGTGATCGCCCCTGGGATGGAACCAATGCAGGGGAAGGATGCGATTCACACGGCGCTCAAGCAGATGATGACGGACCCTAATATTTCGCTGACGTTTCAGGCGTCGAAGGTCGATGTGGCCAAGTCGGGCGACCTTGGTTACACCCAGGGATCCTACAAGATGACAATGACCGACCCCGCGACGCACAAGGTGGTGAATGACCACGGAAGTTACGTCACCACGTATCGCAAGCAGTCCGATGGATCGTGGAAGGCAGAGGCGGACATCGCTTCTTCCTCGGTACCGCCGTCCGCACCGAAGAAGCATTAACGACACTTGCAGGAATGGGCTATATTCCCGCGCTTGCGGCATGAGCTTGTCCGCCGCAAGGACGGGAGGGCAATTCGAATGGAGAGCGCAGGGACCGCGTGACGAAAGCGAAAGCCAGTACGAAGCAGAAGACCGATTCAGGCGGGATTGCGCCCGAAGCGCGGGCGGTTGACGAGTATCTTGCGAAGGTGCCGGGGCCGGCACGAGCGACGCTGAGCAAAGTGCGTGCCATGATCAAGGCGGCGGCGCCTGCGGAAGCGATAGAGGGATTGAGCTACGGCATGCCGGCGTTTCGCTACAAGGGCGCACTGGTGGCCTATGCGGCGTTCAAGGATCATTGCAGCTTTTTCCCCATGCAGGCTTCGCTGATCGATTCGATGAAGGACGAGTTGAAGAGTTACCGCTCGTCGAAGGGGACTTTGCAGTTTGCGGTGGACAAGCCGCTGCCGGCGGCGCTGGTGAAGAAGATGGTGAAGGCCCGGGTGGCGGAAAACGAGAAGAAAAAGGCGCGCACGGGGTGACGGCGGGGCCGGAACGATCCTCTCACGTGCGTCGCTTTGAACCTCTATACCGGGGCCAGGATGGGCGCAGTGTAACGCGCGGAGGGTTCTTCACCTTTTCCTATTCGAGTCAGGGTGAGGATGGTGATGTCGTCGTCCTGCCCGAACCGCTCCGCTGCGAGGGCAATTTGCTCGGCCGGCTCATTGCTGAGCGCTGCGGCCCGCTCGAATCCGAACAACTCGCCTGTTTTGCCGCGCGCCTCGACCACTCCATCGGTGACGAGCGTGAGGCGCTCGTTCTCTGCCAGTAGAAACGTGGTTTCCTTGTAAGCAGTTTCTGCCTGCAGCCCCAAGGGCAAACCGCTCTCCAGCACCAGCTCTTTGCCGTTCTTATAGGGCGCTAGATGGCCGGCATTGGCCACGGTTAGCCGTCCGTCTGCATCGGCCCTGAGAATCAGGCAAGTCGTGAAGCCTCCCTGGCTACGGCCCAGCATGCGGTAGTTCATCGCCGTCAGCATTTCACCCGGGCTCTGCGTGTAGTGTGCGAGTGTGCGCACGGTGCCAACCAGGAGGCTTACAGTCATGGCTGCCGGCATTCCCTTTCCACTAACGTCTCCGATTACCGTGAGAACTCCTCCGCCCCGCAAGGGAAGAATCTGGAAGAAATCGCCACCCACCTCGCCAGCCGGTTTGTAGACGCTCTGAATGGTGAACCCCGAAACCAGCGGAATCGTATCCGGCACCAGAACCTGCTGCACCGCTCGTGCGTTGCGCATCTCCTGCTCAAGTATGTTCTGTTGCCGCTGGCTCTCGGCGGTGTATCGATACACCGCATACACCAGCGCCACCAGCAGTAGCGCACCGGTCAGGTCGCGTGCATTAACTCCATTGCCCAGCACGCGGAACATCGGCCCAGAGATCGTCTGTCCAAGCGTCCAGTGCGTAAACCGGCTCCCCTGCTGCAGGCCGACTCCCACAACGAACACGGTCTGCGAAATGAATGCGAGCAGCGCCACCGCCCAGCGCGCTGCATCCAGCTTTTGGCGCCGGTAAAGGGCCAATGCGATGAGATAAACCGGGAAGAGCTCCAGGGTCATGACGACAGGCATCAGCGCCATATCCATCACTTGCCACGGATACGGGTTGGGCAGCGTGAAGCCGATGTTCAGGAACCCGTCAATGATCCCCTCTGCCGCCTCTACAATTGCCAGAATGCGCGCCCACCGCAAAAGCCGCTCATCATCCCGCAAATCCAGCAGCCAGATCAGCAGAAACCAGAGCGAAATGTCGCCCAGCACATAGACGGGCTGATTCCAGCCCATCGCCACCACCTCAGTCAACGGAAGCTTCAACCCCAGTAACACCGTAGCCAGCGGCCTGGCCGCCGCAAAGCAGCCCATCCAGAAACCCAGCCACTGGCTGCGGTCCCGCGCCCACATCAAGAGGCCGAATATGGCCACTAACGCATAGAGGCAGGCCAAACCAAAGTGAAATTGCTGGCTCCGCATCCAGCCGTAATCCAGTTTGGCCATGGAATCGGCAATCGCCTCCGGGCTGCCCACCACTGGCGGTTTGTAAAGCCCGCCCTGCTCGCCGGAGTCGAACGATCCGAACGGCGCCTTCCATACCCGCACGGCAATTACGCCGGATTGCGCGGGGCCGAGGCCGAAGGTGTGAGGGAATAAGTCGTACGACCATTCCGGATGGGGCGGTAGTTTGCCATACGTGCCCACGAGTCGGCCGTTCCAGTACACCTCGTAGGAGTCCTCAACCACGGGCAGCAGAATAGCGAGTGTCTCTGGCGCGGCACCGCCGGGCGCGAGCCTCAAATGCCAGCGGTACCATCCATACCCGTCCACGTTGGCATGGCCCTGCGCGCCCCATGGCTTGTCGGCGCTCAGTTTCTCCCAGTTGGAGTCGTCCATGTCAGGCGAGGCCCAACCGATGTCGTCACCCAGTTGGAAAGACCACTTGCCGTCCAGGGTGGTCAACCCGCCGTCGAACTTTGCGTAAGGCTGAGGAGGTTCCTGCGCAGTGACGGCGCTCAGGCCCGTCGATAGAACGGACCCAATGAAAAGTAGAGTGATTCCAATCCTGCGGGGAAGCATGGAGGAAGCATATATCCACTTTCGCCGTTAGGCCACAGTTTCATCTACCCAACTGCACGTCGTAGACATGCAGGGGCAAAGAATACCGTGCCCGGAAGCGGCCATCGGGGTTTCTGGAATGCGCTGCGCACTAGAACGGAGGGCGCATGGTCCACTTGCCGGTGTCCTTGTCCTTGTAGAACTCCGCGCTGGGTAGATTGTTATACATCTGCGCGAAGGCGTTCGCGGATTGGACGGTGACCGTGAAGGTGCACTTGTAACCCTGCGGAGTGGGGGCGTCGCAGGCTTCTTTTTTGAAGAAGGAGATGGTGATGGGATCGCTGTTGGTGACGCCGGGTGGATGATTGAGGTAATAGGCCATGGCGTCTTTCATCTCTGACTCCGAGGGTTCGCTGGTTCCGTGACAACCTGTAATCACCAACGCCAATGGGGCGACCAGCGCGAAGTGGGACAAACGCAATCTCATCCAAATCCTCCGGGGAATTCGTATTTTTGTTTCGGAGACGATATACCAGGCTCGTGACGCTGGCAAGATTGAAGTGGGTGACGATAGGGGAGGTCTTCGATCGCGGAGTCACTGAGAAATATGATTTCCTCGCGGGGCCTTTAGTGGGTATAGTTCGTGCAGCGGCTTTCCCTGCACGCGAGGTCCTCTCATGGGTCGAGGCTTCCCCTTCGCACGAATTCTCCCGGTATTAATGGCGTGCGGCGCGCTGGTTGCCACCGCGGCGCCCCCTGCGAGGAATGCGCAGGCAATCGGCGTGGGCGCGGTGGTGACGATCGGTCAATCTTCTGTGCCGCTATACGGGCCGTGGAAGTTCACGATAGGCGATTCGCCACTTGACGAGAAGACGGGTCAGCCGCTGTGGGCCGAACCTGGCTTTGACGATTCCAAATGGGAGACGGTGGATCTGACGCCCAAGAGTGGAACGGTCGATCCGCTCAGCGGAATTCAAGGATACGTACCGGGATGGACGGTGATGGGCCACCCTGGGTATTGGGGCTACGCGTGGTATCGCATCCGCGTGCAGGTGCAGGCACGGTCGGGCGAATCGCTGGCGTTGGCCGGACCGGCGAATGTGGACGATATCTACCAGGTGTTTGTGAACGGCGGCCTGGCGGGGCAGTTTGGCAGCTTTGCCGGCAGGACGCCCACCGCGTATTACACCCAGCCCATGATGTTCCCAATCCCGGAGAACGAGGGGCAGGACGCGGGCAAGAGTGCAGGGACTTCGACGCAGGTTCTGGCGTTCAGGGTATTCATGATGCCTTCCACGCTGACGGAGGTTGCGGATGTGGGAGGATTTCACACTGCTCCGGTGCTGGGCGACGCGGCCACGGTGGCAGCAACTCACCAGATGAGCTGGCTGGAACTGGTTCGAGGGTACGCAATTACTGCGGTGGAGGTGCCGATCTTCGGGCTGATGGCGGTGCTGGCCTTCACCCTGATTCTGTTTGATCGCTCTGACCGGGTGTATCTCTGGATCGGGGCACTGTTTCTGCTGCAAGCCGCCTCTCTATTGCTCTCCTGTGCCAGTTCCTGGACGCAGTATGTCAGCATCCTCGAGGGCCAACTGCTGAATGATGGCCTGATGACCGCGCTCATCTTTGCCGGATGGGTGATGGTGTGGTGGGTTTGGTTTGGGCGGCAGCGGCCCGACTGGACACCACACGCGGCTGCCGGGCTGGCGGTGCTTTTTGTGGTCACAATTGTGATTGGCCAGGAGATGTTTGTGGGCCTGGTTCCGCATGCGGTTGCCTGGTATTTCCTTAAGGCATCGGTAGTGGTGCGGTTGCTGTTTCTGGCGCTGCAGCTGTGGATTGTGTTCCAGGGGATTCGCCGGCAGGGGCTGGAGGGTGGTATGGTGTTGCCCGCGGTTCTGCTGTGGGGCATCAATGCCTTCTCGGTGGAACTGGTTCTTTTGCATATCCCGATTCGCTGGGCATTCTTCGGCTGGAGCATACGCTTGGGGCAGATCTCGAATCTGCTGCTGGTGCTGGTGGTCGGTGTGCTTTTGCTGCGGCGGCTGCTGACATCGATTCACACCCAGCGGCAGATGGCGCTCGACGTGAAACAGGCACAGGAAGTGCAGCAGATGATTTTGCCGGAGGCGCGCACCGTGCTGCCGGGGCTGACGATCGAGAGCGAGTACAGGCCGGCGCGGGAGGTGGGTGGGGATTTCTTTCAGGTGATTCCCAACGAGGTGGACGGCAGCCTGCTGATTGTGGCCGGCGATGTGGTGGGCAAAGGGCTGCAGGCAGGCATGCTGGTGGCGCTGTTGGTGGGAGCGATTCGCACGGCGGCCAGCTTCAGCACCGATCCACGATTGGTGCTGGAGCAACTCAACCTTCGGTTGTTGGGCAGGAACAACGCGCAGGCTACCTGCCTGGCGCTGCGGATTGGCGAGGACGGAACCGTCACTTTGGCCAATGCCGGACACATGGCTCCCTATCTGAACGGGGAGCTGATGCCGATGGAAGGCGCGCTGCCGCTAGGGATGCTGCCGGGGGCGGAGTTCTCTTCGATGCGCTTCAGGCTGAAGGAGAGCGACAAGCTGGTGCTGCTTTCGGATGGGGTGGTGGAAGCGATGGACGCCGAGGGGCAGCTCTTCGGATTTGAGCGGGTGCGCGAGTTGCTGCGTTCAACCCGGTCGGCGACCGAGGTGGCAAGCGCGGCGCAGAGCTTCGGCCAGGAAGACGATATCAGCGTGATTTCGGTGACGCGGGTTGCCTCGCTGGAGGAGATGCTGGCCTGAGGGGATGCGGACGGTCGACGCGAGCAACCGCAGATCGTATCGGCTCCGGTTGGTCGCTTAGGATGACAAACCTGCGTGGGGAGTTCGTGGTTTCCCAGGTCTCAAATACGAGACCCGGGGCATCCATTTTCATGCCGATGCGAACGCCTGGACAAGACATGGACAATGCGACCGGCGCTAGTCGATGAAGTAGCCGATGTCGGTGAGGACGCGGTCGTTGAGTTCCACGCCTAGCAGCCGCGCACCGATCTGGCTGTGCAGGCTCATTTCAAATTTTTGAAGGACGGTTCCGGGCAGATCCGTTTGCTGGCGAAGCAGGCGGAGGAGCGCTGCGCTGTCGGTGGGGCACTCATAGTCGCCGGGCAACCCGCAGGCGGGTTTGATTGTGAGTGAAAGCGGAATCGTTCCCGGACCAGATTGGGGACGATCGGACGGTCGGGTGATGAGATTGACTCGCATACGGGAATCCTGAGGCCAGTCATCGGAACACTCAATGACACGGATGGGGGATGGGCATGCGACAAATTGGGGAGATGGAGGCTGGGCGCCAGACCGGTGGATGCCAGGCGCGCAATTGGTCCGGCGATGCCCGGGGCGAGTCGGAGGTGGCCCGGTGTTCGAGGTTAGTCGATGAAGTAGCCGATGTCGGTGAGGACGGTCTCGCTGAGTTCGACGCCAAGGAGCCGCGCGCCGACGGGAGCACCGAGCTTGCCCTCGAAGCGCTCAAGGACGGGAGCAGGCAGACTGGTCTTCTGCCGAAGCAGCCGCATCAGGAATTCGCTATCGGTCGGAAGCTGGTACTCGCCGGGATACCCTCGGGAAGGGCGGATGGTGAGCGAGAGCGGGAATGTTCCCTTGCGGGGCCTGGGACGATCGGAAGGTTGGGTGATGAGGTTAACTCGCATGCGGGGATATTCCCACGGTTTTGATTGCCGATATGTGATGCATATCACTTGAGAATCCGCGGGTTCATTACGTTGGTTTGTCTTGTACGGGCCCGGCGACCGGCGCCGCGACTTTGCGGATTGGATTGCGCGTTGTTCAGGCGAATGTAGGAAGAGGAAACGTCAGGAGGTGCGCTGTGGCGGCACGAACAAAGAAGGTGGGGACTCAGAGCGGCGAGGCTGCAGTGAGGATGTTCGCGGCCAATGATCGCATGAACCAGCTGCTGATCGAGCATCTTGATGCTGCGGCGTGGACGGCGAAGCCGACAGGAAGAGCGCGCACGATTGCGGCGATCTTCACCCACATGCATAACGTGCGCAGCAAATGGATCCGCCTCACGGCGCCGCACCTGAAAGTTCCTGCACAGTTGAATCGCGCGCACTGCACGCCTGAGCAGGCTCGTGCGGGATTGGCAGAGAGCGGGGCCCGCTGCGTGGAAATGCTGGCGGAGGCGCTGGGCGGCAGCGCGGGCAAGGTGAAGATGTTTCGGAGAGACGCGCTGGCTCCGGCGTGGCCGATGGGCATGGAGACGGTGTTCTACATGCTGGCCCACGAGGCGCATCATCGCGGGCAGGTGATCCTGCTCGCGCATCAGATGGGATTCGCACTGCCTTACAAAGCTTCAGACGGGATCTGGAATTGGGAGAAGCTGTGGAGAGAATGTGGCTGGCCTAAAGGTCCTGGGTACCAGTGATGCCTTGCCGGCATGGAGAGAGTGAGTGCCAGGTCGTAATTATTCATTCGCTGAATTTCCGATCTTGACGCTCAGATCTTGAGGGCATCGCGAGAAGGGTTTTCCCGGTCTCAAGATGAGCACCGAAAGTCATCTATCCTCCTCAATCCTTTGTTCGTACGCAATCAAGGATTGGGTATACTCGGTGAAACTCTGTGAATTTCCTGGATAGGGGCAGCCATGGGAGCGTTTCGTGTCGGCGGTGCAGGCACTCTTTGCCTGGGTGCGCTGGTTCTGTTTGCGCTAGGTATCTTTGGCTTTGTGCAGGGGCGGCAGGATGCCCGCGCCGCCGAGCATGAGACCTCAACGACGACAGACGTGACCCGGCAATATGACTCGGGCGTGGTGAGCGCCAATGGAAATACGCACCCGAGATACCGTTGCTCTTATGACTTCACGGTCGAGGGGCAGTTCTACCACGGTTCGGGATGCCCGGATTCTGGCTTTGATAATTCGATCAAGGGTCAGTTACTCGATCAGGTGGGCAGGGTCGAACGCATCAAGGCAACGGTGTATTACGACTCCACAGACCCATCGGTGAATAGTCTGCAGAGGCTCGGCACATCGAGCGACCGTTACTCGCGAGGCGGCGTTCTCTTTACATGTCTGGGCGTGTTGGCTCTGTGCGCCGGAATTGCGCTGGCGATTGTTGGGAACAACGGAGACAAGGCAGCAGGCGCGATGGCAGGCGGGAACGAAGGAGGCTCGGAGGCGTCAGGGGGCATCTCGGCAAGCGATCAGGCGATGCTCGACCACTTGAGCAAGGTCCACTGGAGCGCGGATTCGTCGGAAACCACTGAAAGAGACTAAAGCGGCTCGCGGAACCAGTGATTCTGCTCGCGCGCTGGCTTGGATTTTCGCTGACCTAATAAGGTGTCAGAGGGGACCTGGAACCGCGAGAAGCTGTGCAGCGAGCGCGATCGGCTTGGCGGGTCAGGGTGTTGCGTGAGCGATTGCCGGGTGAGAGTGCCAAAGCCGCCGGTCGATTTGAAAGATGGCACGTGATCGGTTCTATTTCAGGCTTAGTTCGACGTCGTCTTCTTTCGGAACTTTCATCCAGAGGACGATGCGAATCAGGAAGCCGGGCGCGCCGAGGACTGCGGACCAGATCAGGAAAAACAAGATGGTTGTTCCGCGGGAGTCGATGGTGAACCCCTGGAGAATCTGACCGGTGAAACGGTTGTCGGCGGCGAACGCGATCTGGAGCTTCATGAGTTCGGCACCCGCTCCACAGCTATTTGCGAAGGGGCCCTGTGGTTCACCGGATATGGGTCGGACGTGCCCGATGCAGCGTTTTTCAATCTCCGTCAATTCTGCTGCCGGGCAACCGATCTGGTTGCACTCGATGGCGTGCGCCAAGCCTTGAAAAGGGTCAAGGGTGTGGAGCAGAAACGGCCAGCGCGGCGCAGAGTTTTTGAATCCCGCATACCACGCGATCGATTGGGAAACCTGGGTGGATGAGATGCCATCGCCGATGAGGGCGGATGGAATCCCGATAAGCCCAATGAGGGCGAGAACGAACGATCCGTTGAGAGAGATTTTGAGCGCACTGCGCATGGATTGCCTTGATCCTTCTGAGTATCAGCTTAGAAGCGATGGGGGAGACGCGGGAAGGATAGCAGAATTGCCGCGGACCCAGCGGCGAATGAGGGATTGCCGGATGGGAGAGCCTATCCATTAGGGGATTCCCTGAAGATAGCGCTAAGGGGCTTTGGCTGTTCATTTCGAGTGATCCAAATCACCCTGTACGGCACGTCCAACAGGGTATAAGGTAGTGGCCATGTGTCTAGCGATTCCTGGAAAAGTCGAAGAAATTGCCACCGAAGGCGGACTTCGTGTGGGGCGAGTGAACTTTGGCGGAGTGGTCAAGCGGGTATGCCTGGACTACGTTCCCGAGGTTGTGGTGGGCGATTACACCATTGTTCACGTGGGGTTTGCGCTGTCGAGGATTGACCAGGAAAGCGCCGAGAAGACGCTGGAGGTCTTTCGCCAGATGGGCATGCTGGAGGAGGAACTGGCCACGGAGGAGGAGCATTTTGCGCGGGCGGCGATGGCTCCGCAGTCACCGTGTCCGGATGGGAGTTGCGAGGCGGGGGACGGGAACCCGGTGAAGGCTTCCAGCCTTTAGCTTCCCACTGGTGCAGTCGCGCCCGAACGGTCGGCGGGTTGACAAAGGGCTGGTTGAGAGCTGTGCCTTCCCATGTCTCAAAGTCGAGACATGGAACACTCGGCATTAATGAAAGCGCAATCGGATTCAAGGAGCAGCAGATGAAGTACCTCACTGAGTTTCGTGATGGCGCGGTTGCGCAGCGGATCGCGCGGGAGATTCACCAGGTAGCCACACGGCCATGGAAGATCATGGAGGTGTGCGGGGGGCAAACGCACTCAATTATCAGGAACGGGATTGACCAGATGCTGCCGGCGGGGATCGAGATGATTCATGGGCCGGGCTGCCCGGTGTGCGTGACGCCGCTGGAACTGATTGACAAAGGGCTGGCGATTGCGGCGCAGCCGGGAGTGATCTTCTGCTCGTTTGGCGACATGCTGCGGGTGCCGGGAACAGAGGGTGACCTGTTCCAGGTGAAAGGCGCGGGCGGCGATGTGCGGGTGGTGTATTCGCCGCTGGATGCGGTGGAACTGGCGGCGAAAAATCCCGACCGGCAGGTTGTGTTTTTTGGCGTGGGCTTTGAGACCACTGCGCCGGCCAATGCGATGAGCGTGCACGTCGCGAAGCGGCGGGGACTGAAGAATTTTTCGCTGCTGGTATCGCACGTGCTTGTGCCGCCGGCGATTGAAGCGATCATGAGTTCGCCGGGAAACATGGTGCAGGGATTTTTGCTGGCGGGCCATGTATGCAGCGTGATGGGGTACTGGGAGTATCCGCCGCTGGCCGCGAAATACAAAATACCGCTGGTGGTGACGGGATTTGAGCCGCTGGATTTGCTGGACGGAATTCGGCGTTGCGTGATTCAGCTTGAGGCGGGACAGCACGAGGTGGAGAACGGGTACGAACGTATCGTGACGTTCGACGGGAACCAGGCCGCGCAGAAGCTGCTGAGCGAAGTGTTTGAGGTGACGGACCGTGCGTGGCGCGGGATTGGCGTGATTCCCAAGAGCGGCTGGCGGTTGAGCGAGGCGTATCGCGAGTTTGACGCCGAAGAGCGCTTCCACATCACCGGGATTCATACCGAGGAGTCGCCGCTGTGCCGCTCAGGCGATGTGCTGCGCGGGGCGATCAAGCCGGCGCAGTGCGGCGCGTTTGGCAAGGAATGCACACCGCGGCATCCACTGGGCGCCACGATGGTTTCGAGCGAAGGCGCGTGTGCGGCGTACTACAACTATGGGCGCTTTATTTCGGCGGAGGAACTGGCGGGAGCGGGGAAGGCGACGGCGAGCGCGTAGCTGCTAGCTACTAGCTTCTAGCTTCTAGCTCGGTGGTGGCTCTACCGAGGTTGCAGATTTTTATGTCGCGAGTACAAAATCTCACATACAAAGTATTTCTGGAGTGGTGAATGTCTGACAATTCCGGTGCGCCGGACTTTTCGAATTGGTCGTGTCCGCTGCCGCTGGTTGGGTATCCCGCGATTGTAATGGGGCATGGGGGTGGCGGCAAGCTGGGCAACGAACTTGTGGAGCATTTGTTTCTGCCGGCGTTTCGCAATCCTGCATTGGAGAATCTGGGTGACGCGGCGGTGCTGGAGCTGGGGCCGGGCAAGCTGGCGATGAGCACGGATTCATTTGTGGTGCAGCCGCTGTTTTTCCCAGGTGGGTCAATCGGCGAGCTGGCGGTGAATGGCACGGTGAATGACCTGGCGGTGTCGGGTGCGGAGCCGAAGTTTCTGAGCGCAAGCTTCATTCTTGAGGAGGGCTTTCCACTGGAGCAACTGGCGGCGATTGTGGACGCGATGGCCAAGGCCGCGGCCACGGCAGGCGTGAAGATCGTTACCGGCGACACCAAGGTGGTGGAGCGCGGGCACGGCGATGGCTGCTATATCAATACGGCCGGTGTAGGCGTGCTGCGCGAGGGCATTGTGGTGGGCCCGCATCGCGCGGAGGCAGGCGACGCGGTGCTGGTGTCGGGGATGATCGGCGACCATGGCATGGCGATTATGAGCGTGCGCGAGGGCCTCGAGTTCGAGAGCCAGATACGCTCGGATTGCGCGGCGCTGAACGGGATGATTGCAAACGTGCTGGACGCGGTGGGCGATGCGGTGCACGCGATGCGCGACCCGACGCGGGGCGGGCTGGCGTCGACGCTGAACGAGATTGCGAATTCATCGAGTGTGGGCATTGAGATGGACGAAACGGCGCTGCCGGTGCGGATGGAAGTGCAGTCGGCGTGTGAGCTGCTGGGGCTGGACCCGGTGTACGTGGCCAACGAGGGCAAGGCGGTGTTCTTTGTTGCGCCGGAAGCAGCCGCGCGGGTGCTTGAGGTGCTGCGAGCGCATCCGCTGGGTCGGGATGCGGCGGTGATCGGGCAGGTGACGGCGCAGCATCCGCGGATGCTGGTGTCGCGGACGGGGATGGGCGCGAACCGCGTGATTCCTACACAGATTGGCGAGCAGTTGCCGAGAATATGTTAGAAGCAGTGAAAAAGTGAAGCAGTGAAGAAGTGAAGCATTGAACGGTGAACAAAGGACTGTGAGAAGAGCTCCTCGGCGGCGCGATTTGTCGTCGGGGGCTTTTTAGTGGACAGTGATTGTGACCTGAGCGGTGGACCGGCCATACTGGTTCGTCGCGTTGAGGGTGTAGGTGGTGGTGGCAGTGGGAGAGATGGTGACTGTGCCGCCGCGAACGCCGCCAAGCACGTCGATGAAGTCGTAGCTGTCGTTGGTCGTGTCCCAGTTGAGCGTAACGGGCGTGCCGGCTGCGACCGAGGAAGTCGTCGCGGTGAAGCTGTTGATGGTGGGCGGATTTCCGGTGGGCGCGGTGGCGTCGTCGTAGCCGGGATACGTGGGCGTCATCTGCACGACCTCAAAGTTGGACGACTGGATGCTGTCGAGATTGACGAGGTCGTCGTCATTCCATCGCGGGTCGGGGACTCCCTGGAAATAAAAGTAGCCGCCATTGTCTGCGAGGATCATGCCGTACTTTTTCATCGCGGTGAGGATGACCTGGTTGGCGGCAGAGTAGCCGGAGATATCGAAGCTGGCCTTGAGACGGATGCGCATGCCCATCACGTTGCTCACGCCATAGACCGTGCCTGCTGCATGGCTGGCGGGCTCGACGAAGTAGCCGCCGTTGGCGTCGTTCTTGGTCTGCTGCATGGTGAAACGGATGGCGTGGTTGATGGCGCCGGCGGCGACTTCGTCGTAGCGGACTAGGCCCGGAAAGATTGGCAGGCCCGCGGCATCGGCGCTCGTCCAGCCCCAGGGGCGCTGATCGTAATTCTGGAGATCCCAGATGGTTTCAGAGGAGCTGGCCCACTGGCCGTTGCAGCGGTGGGTGTTGAAGGTCTCGTAAAGGAAGCAGGCGTTGCGATCGAGAACGAGGACATGGGAGTCGCCGATGTAGGTGTCGGGCCATCCATCGCAATCAGCGGGCGAGCCTTCAATCGGAGCGGTGATCGGGAAGGGCGCGAACGCGACGTCACTTTCGCTGGCGTAATCGATGACATTGATGGAGACCAGCGGAGTGGTGCTGGAATCAACGACGACGTAGGGGATGCCGTAGTTGCCACCGGCGACCGACGACCAGTCATGATGCAGATGGAGGCCGGCGAATCCTGCGGCGGAGGTGATGGCGGCGTTGTTGGGATCGAGGGGCGCATTGGAGATGTCAGTGTTCCACGCATTGGTGGTGGGGAATGGAACGAAGCCGTTGAGGCTGGCGTTGTCGCCGGTGCTCATTTTGCTGCAGGCAGAGGGAGCGGTCGCGGCGTTGACGGTGAGGTTCAATTTTGCGGTAGCGGTTTGCGCGGTGGGTTGGCCGGAGTCGATGACTTTGAAGGTGACGGAGGTTGTGCCCACGATCGGCTTGCTGCGGCGTGCCGGTTATGTCGCCGGTGGAACTGTTGAGGTCGAGATTGGTAGATAGGTTGGTGGCGCTGTAGGTGTAGGGCGGGGTTCCGCCTGTGGCGGCGATGGCGCTGGTGTAGGCGACGCCGACGGTTCCGCCGGGCAGCGACGTTGTGGTGATGGTGAGAGTGGCCGGAGCGGCCTGATCGATGGTGATCGTTAATTTCGCGGTGGCCGTTTGCGCGGTAGGCTGTCCGGAATCGATGACTTTGAAAATGACGGATGTTACGCCCACTGCAGCCTGCGCGGGCGTGCCTGTGATTGCGCCGGTAGAACTGTTGATGGAGAGTCCGCTGGGGAGGTTGGTCGCGCTATAAGCAAACGGCGACGTGCCGCCTGAGACGATGATGGAACTGGAGTAGGCGGTGCCGGCAGTTCCGCCTGGAAGAGATGTTGTGGTGATTTTGAGCGTGGCGGGCGCGGACTGATTGATGGTGAGACTCAGTTTTGCGGTGGCGGTTTGCGCGGTGGGCTTTCCGGAGTCGATGACTTTGAAAGTGACGGATGCTGTGCCCACTGCGGCCTGCGCGGGCGTGCCGGTGATTGCACCGGTTGAACTGTTGATTGAGAGTCCGCTGGGCAGGTCGGTGGCGTTGTAGGTAAAGGGGGAGGTGCCGCCGGATGCGGTGATGGCACTGCTATAGGTGGCTCCGACAGTGCCGCCGGGGAGAGACGCCGTGTTGATGATGAGCGTTGCGGGCGGCGATGGAAGGACGGCAACCTTGGTGAAAGAACTGCATCCGGAGAGGATAACCACGGATGCTGCGATAAAACACAAACCCCGGTTGCGCATACTCCTTCTTTCCCGCCGGGTTCTGGGGATGCAACAGAGGTGAGGCTCCTGTGCGATTGCATTGATTCTGCGCATCGGGTAGTCCGAGTTCGCGGGCACCGCACAGAGGATGAAATTTAGATCGAGGATACTCTTCGGGGGTTGGGTGGGCCGGCTGAATTCGCTACGAACGCGATGACGGAGGTCACTTGACGCGGGGGAGGGGTGCATGGAGAAATTTCGTCTCGACCTTGGTGCAGTGCCGTGGTAATTTGGCTCATTCCCCGAGTCTTCCCCCGGAGGCGCCGAATGCAAGCTGAAAGAGGGTCCCCCGCGTATGCTCTGTCCGAATTGAACTTGTGTCACAAACGGAAAATTCAGTTCCCAAAAGCCAGTGAGTCTGAGGCGATGAAGCGGCTGCCCAGACTGCAGCGAGGTGTTCTGTGAGTACAGAGATCGCTAGTCCCGCACAGGGTTCGGTGGCCAAAGCGCCAGACCATGGTCCCTCATGGCTGCGGCCGAAATATCTTTTGGCTGCGTTCATCGCGCTGATGTATGCGTATGTGCTGTGGCATAACGAGAGCTTCCTCATCAACAACGCGGATCCGGAGTGGTCGCACATCGCGACCTTCAAGTGGTTCCTGCTGCCTCACGGCCTGGCCGCGGGGTGCGCGCTTCTGCTGGGGCCGTTTCAGTTTTCTGATCGCCTTCGCCGAAGGTTCACCAAGGTGCATCGCGTCATGGGGCGCTTCTACGTGGGCGGCGTCCTGCTCGGCGCTCCGATGGGGCTCTATATCCAGAACTTCGAAGCCAGCCACCTCTACCCCGGCGATCCGGTGCAGTTCTCGCTGGTGCTGGCCACCGCGGCCGATGCGGCAATCTGGATGTTAGCGACCATCATGGCTCTTGCGTTCATCCTGCAACACAAGGTGCAACTGCACCGGCAGTGGATGACGCGCAGTTATGCCTGCGCGATCATTTTTCTTGAAGTGCGCGTGATCGGGGGCGTGTTCAATATCGACGAAAAGTTCACGGAGATCATCGTGTGGTTCTGCGTAGCCGCGGCGTTTCCACTGGCGGACCTGGTGCTGCAGGTGGAGGAGTTGTTGCGCACGCGCGCGAAGACAGCCAAGACGGGGCGGGCCGTCGCGCAGGCGGGCTGATTCAGTTTAGAAAACGGATTCAGTCGAGGCGGTCGAAGGACTGCTCGATGCGGGTGTGCAGTGCCGCTTCGGCTTCGGCGAGGGTGTAGCTGGGCTCGAGCACCGTGGCCGGCGGCGTGGGCAGAGCGTTAAGGGCCTTGGCTGTCGCGGGCCAGTCGATGGTCCCGTCGCCGGGCCAGAGATGCTCGTCTTTGATGCCGTGATTGTCGTGAAAATGAATTTCACCGATGCGGTCGCCCGCGGTGGAGATGGCGCTGGTGACGTTGCTGGTGATGTGGGCATGGCCGAGGTCAAGGCAGATGCCGATGTTGGGCAGGTGGCCGAGCTCAAGGATGGAGACTAGGCGCGCGGGGGTGGTGGGCTCGCTGAGCAGGTTTTCAACCAGCAGGCGCACGCCGAGCGGATGGGCAAACGCGCCGAGGTGTTCGAGGGCAGTGATGGCGTACTCGATGGTACGCTGCGACCAGCCGTCGTCTTTCTCTCCCAAATGAAGGACAAGGTTCTTGAAGGGGATGCGCTCAGCGGATTCGAGGGCGCGCTTGATCTCGTCCATGGCATCGATGCGGCGGGACTTTTCAGGATGGAGCACGTTGACGGCAGGAGCGCCGGCGCGGCCCATTTCGCGATCGGGGAAGAGCGGGGCGTGCATCGAGAACGGGACGAGGGTATTGGAGGCGAACCAGGCGGCGAGTTCGGCGACGTGTTCGCGGCTGGTGTAGTCGAAGTGCTGGCGTGCGGCGAAAAGCTCCACGGCCTGCGCGCCGGACCGGCCCGAGAGCTCCAGCAGCCCCGGATGGAGGCGCTGGTTCAGGAACAGGTGTGTGGACAGAACTCGCAGCATGCTCAAGAGCTCCCGACGCAGGGCTGCTGAATGAAAAGCCCAGGCGCTAAGGGTATTTTCGCATCAATTCAACAACTTAAGTTGAAAGGGATGTTGCGGAAGATGGTGCGGGGAGTGGTGGAACGCGGGATTAGGGAAAAGGCGTTTGCCGGAGCGCTGGCCTTCGGACCCCCCAGGCCCCTTCAGCCATTGCCCCGGCAACGCGTGACCGGGGAACAGTACTCGAGGAAACCAGCAACCTCCTCCTTTGAATACGCCGTCAGGAATGCGGCGATTCAGCCAGGGTGAACTGATGCCCGGGCCCCTTATGCGAAATGGAGGGATCTGAACTCCATTGACGTAGCCGAATGCCCAGAGAGGAGGCAAATCGACGACCGCATGGGTTAGAGGATGTGCCGAGTTTGGATTTATGACTGTGCAATATTGCTCAATTTTTCTGGGGTATGCAGTTTTTTGTTCTGGGAGCGCTCAGGATGAAAACTCACAGTAAAGGTTCAGGTGCCCGATGACAGGCAGCTTTAGTAGCCGGCGGCTTTGCCGTAGTGGCTGCGGTGGTCCTGGCCGCCGAGGAGTTCACCGGTTTTGGGATCGACGGCGATGCACTCGCCGTTGGACCAATGGCCATCCTTGATGCTGAGGGTGTAGCCCATATTGCGCAGGGCGGCGAGCGTTTCCTCGCTGAAGCCGGGCTCAAGGTAGAGCGTATCCGGCTGGTACTGGTGGTGGAAGCGCGGCGCGTCGACTGCCTGCTGGATGTTGAGGCCGAACTCTGCCGCGGAAAGAAAGATGTTGGCGACGGTGGTGATGATGCGCGCGCCGCCTGGGGAGCCGAGGACATAGCGGAGCTTGCCGTCTTCCAGAACGATGGTCGGAGTCATGGAGCTGAGCGGGCGCTTGCCGGGGGCGATGGCGTTCGCCGGTCCCTGGATGAGGCCGTACATGTTGGGCACGTCGACCTTGGAGGCGAAGTCGTCCATCTCGTCGTTGAGCAGGAAGCCGAGCGAGCCGGAGGTGACGTGGGAGCCGAAGGTGTCGTTGAGGGTGGTAGGTGACGGAGACGGCGTTGCCTTCAGCATCGACGACGGAATAAGTGCGTGGTGTCGGGCGACTCAGCGCGGCGGCGGCCGGCGGTGGTGGGCGCGGGAGGCAGAAAGCCGGCGGGGCGCTCAAGAGTGGCGCTGGGGCTGGCTTTGTCGGGGAGAATGCTGCTGCGCCAGGCAGCGGCATATTTTTTGCTGATGAGATCGGCGACGGGAATGCTGTTGTAGTCGGGGTCGCCAAGGTAGTCGGCGCGGTCCATGTAAGCGCGGCGGTAGGCCTCGACGATGAGATGCATCGAGGCGGGGGTGCGATCGCCGAGCTTGGCAAGATCGTAGCCTTCAAGGATGTTGAGAGCGCTGAGGAGCACGACTCCGCCGGACGAGGGCGGGGGCGCGCTGATGACGGTGTAGTTGTGGAAGGTGCCGGTGACCGGCTTGCGTTCAACAACTTTGTATTGGGCGAGGTCTTCCAGGGTGAGGAGCGCGCCGCCCTTGCGGAGATCGTCAATAAGCTCGTGCGCCATTTGACCGTGATAGAAGTCGTCGGGGTCAGCGGCGATGCGCTGAAGCGTGCGCGCGAGCAGTGGCTGCTTGAAGATCTCGCCTTCTTTGTAGAGGTTGCCGTCGCGCTGAAAGATCCGCTTTGAGTCAGGAAATTTGGCAAGGTCTTCGTCGCCGAGTTCTTTGGCTTCTTCGTCGCTGAGTGCGAAGCCTTCGGTTGCCAGTTTGATCGCGGGCGCGACGACGCGCTCGAGTCCGAGCTTGCCGTATTTGCGTTCCGCGTAGACGAGGCCGGCGACAGAGCCGGGCGTGGCGATGGAGCGGTAGCCAATAACGGATGAATCGAGGCTCTCTTCGGGGAGGACGTTACCGTGTGCGTCGAGATACATGTCGTGCGTGGCGGCGAGGGGCGCCTTCTCCCGGAAGTCGATGAAGGTGGAAACGCCAGCGTGGGTGCGCAGAAGCAGGAAGCCTCCACCGCCGAGGTTGCCGGCGATGGGATGCACGACAGCGAGGGCAAAACCGGTGGCTACAGCGGCGTCGACTGCGTTGCCGCCCTCGCGAAGAACTTCAAGTCCGGCGTCGGAGGCAAGATGGTGCACGCTGACGACCATGCCGTGGCGCGCGCGCACGGGCTGTTCGCCGCGATAGGAATGCACGTCCATCGTGCCCTCCTGGGCGGTTAGCAAGGTTGGGATGACAAGTGCGGCGCCGGTGAAGGCGGCCAGAACGAGGAGAACAGGCCGTCGATTCATATCTGTGCTGACAGGATAACTGGAAAAGCAGCTTTTAGCTTTGAGCTACCAGCCCTGGCTAAGTGCTGAAATTAGAGGCCATGGACGTTGCCGGGGAACCGTGGACGATTTGCGGGAGGCGCCGAAAGGGCGTGGGGCGCGTCCATAGGAAAGCGGGTGGGAAAGGCGACTCGCGACCGATCGATCGACCGAATCCAATACGGGAGAGCATGATGCGAACTGGATGGATGCGTACCGCTGTTTTATCTATGAGCGCGGCTGTGTTGAGCAGCGGCACGGTTCTTGGTCAGGCCAGAGCGGCAGCCGGCGACTTGTCAAGGACGGATGTGGCGCTGAGCGTTTATGGCGCGTTCAACGGGGCCACAACCGGCAACGGGGTTGTTCAGAGCCCGTCGAATTCCGCTGGCGGCCTGATTGAACTGCGGTATATTCGCAATCCGCTCATCGGGTATGAGGCGACGTATGCGTTTAACCGCGCCAATCAGCGGTACGCCCCTTCGATTGCGCTACCCTGCCCGCCCCCGCCTGACGGGGGGTGCGGACTGCCGGCGGCGGTTTCGGCCAATGCGCACGAAGTGACCGGCGACTGGATTGCGTCGTTGAAGATTGCGAATCTGCGGCCGTTTGCGCTGGCTGGTGTAGGCCTGCTGCTGGATGTGCCGAGCAGCGGGCAGACGGACACCAGCACGTCGACCAAGCCGGTTTTTGTGTACGGCGGCGGGTTGGACTGGGGATTGCTGCCTCACCTCGGGCTGCGCTTTCAATATCGCGGTAACCTCTACAAAGCACCGGACCTGACCACGCTTTATACGTCGTCACGCGCCTTTACACACACGGCGGAGCCGATGATTGGGGCGTATCTGCGATTCTGAGGTGGAGCGGTCTGGCGGAGCAATGCCGCGTTAATGAGCGAGGTGACCATCGGAGATTGTTTTTGGGACATAGGTGGCTGGAAATACGGCGGTCAGGATATGATGCGACAATGCTTCCCTTGAACCCCCGAAGCCTGGCCGCGGCGGCCCTTTGTGTCCTAGTGGCATGGGGTGCGTTGCGCGCGCGGGGAGACTCGCTGCCACCGGTGGCTCTGAATGCTGCGCAGATTGTGGAGCAAATGGGGCGACACAACGAGGCGCGCAACGAAGAACTCAAACACTACCATTCCGTACGTCACTACACGGTCGAATACAAGGGAATCACGACGATTGATGCGGGAATGGATGTTGAAGTCCGCTTCGATGCGGCGTCGGGAAAGACGTTCCGGATTGTTTCGCAAAGCGGATCGAAGTTTCTTTGCGACAAGGTTCTGAAGCGCGCTGTGGAGAGCGAGAAGGAAGCCGCAGGGGACAAGGCATCGACAGCGCTGACGACGGCCAATTACAGATTTGAGTTGATGGGTGAGGAGCGCCTGGGTGGACGTCCGGCCTACGTGCTGCACGTCGAGCCGCTGACAGAGAGCAAGTTTTTATATCGCGGCAAGATCTGGGTGGATGATGCGGATTTTGCAGTGGTGAAGATCGAGGCGGAGCCAGCCAAGAATCCTTCGATGTGGATTTCGCGGACGCAGATCAACTTTACGAACACAAAGACCGGCGACTTCTGGCTGCCAGAACAGAATCGCAGTGAGACGAAGGTGCGCATCGGCGGCACGGCGGTGCTGACCATCCGCTATGGGCCGTATGAAGTTGAGCCGCTGATGGCGTCGGCGGCGATTACGGGAGCGACGAGCAGTCGCTAGGGCAGGTTCTTCGGTTCGTTCATGACGACAATTAGGGTTTGAGCTTCCCCATGTCTCAAACGTGAGGCACAGGGCACCTGTGGTTCGTGGAGATCCGGGTTTCGCGAGACGCAGGCGCGGGCCCTTCGAGTTCCTGCGCATCACTCCGGTTGCTCACGGTGACAACGCATTTCATGAGAGTTCGCGGTTTCCGGACCTTGGCGCAAAAACCCAGACGCCCCAGGGATGGGGTAGCTTTTTTCGTGGCGAATGATGCGGGTTGAGGAGCAGGCCCTTTGATTGCCTGCCGGCGAAGGTGAGGAACTTCAGGATTGGAACTCGGGGAGGGGATGGCGCGTATCTGAAATTCAAGCCGAATGACAGCCCGACCTGGGAGGGCGGCCGGACGGCGGGAAAAACAGCGCGAGTCAAATGAGAAATCCGAGAGGTGCATGGAATGATTCCCCATTCTTTGAATTCCCGACTCAAATCGAGCTTCCGGTTGGCAATGACCCTGTGTACGGCAATTGGCTGCGCGGCAGCGTTCGCACTTCCTCAGGCGGACGGTCAGGCCGGGCACCAGAGTGCTCCTATCGCAAGCAGTTCAGACGGCGGAATGGCACACATGGCTGGGCACATGTATCTGACGAGGCTGAGGCCGAAGCAGCCGGACGACCAGCAGAAGGCAGACGCGATTGTAGAGGCGGCGAGGGCAGCCATGGAGCCTTACAGGGACTATCGCAAAGCGCTGGCCGATGGCTACAAGATCTTTCTACCCAATATTCCGCAGCCCCAATATCACTTTACAAATTATGAAAACGGACGCGAGGCAGCGACGCATTTCGATCCGCTGAAGCCTACTTCGCTGCTCTATACCAAGACGGCGGACGGGGACTACAGGTTGGTGGGAGTGATGTACACCGATCGATTGACCGCGAACGAGGATGAGTTGAACGAACGGATTCCGCTGAGCATTGCGCGCTGGCATCAGCACACTAATTTCTGCAAAGCGCCTGCGGGCCAATGGTCGGGATATTTTGGCCCCGATGCAAAGTTCGGGCTGATGGGTTCCATCCACACGAAGGATGCCTGCGATGAGGCAGGTGGTGTGTTTATCCCGCATGTTCTGGGATGGATGGTCCACGTTTACCCATATGAGACGGATCCACGGAAGGTCTGGTCCATCGACGATGACAGTCACGGGACACGACAACATGGATCAGATGGCGATGCCGGGGATGAAGATGAATTAGATTGGTCGGTCGGACAGGATGCGAGTGGCGTTGCTCGTGCGCAGTGTTATGGCAGCAGCTTGCGGATGACCCAGAGAATGGATTTGCTGACGGCTTTTTTTGCGCGGCCTCGAAGAGTCGCAGGCGGGGGCGATGGCGTGGGGCCGATGGTTTGGCGCGCGCAGGCGATCTTGTATTGCTCGACGAGCAGCGCGGTTGCGGATTTCCAACTGTGCTGAGCGGCGCGTTCGCGTGCGATCTCTCCCATGGCCTCACGTTTTTCGCGCGAGGGCAGCAGCTGGCTGACGGCGGCGATGGCCTGCTGCTCGTCGTCGAAGAGATAGCCGGAGACGCCTTCTTCAATCATCTCGGGAATTCCGCCGGCGCGGGCGGCGACGACGGGCACACCGGAGGACATGGCTTCAAGGACAACGAGGCCCAGTGTCTCAGTGCGCGAAGGCATCACAAAAATATCGCTGCTGGCGTAGGCGGCGGCGAGTTCGTCGCCGTGCAGAAAGCCGGCGATGTGGACGGGCAGGCCGGCGAAGTGCTGCTGCGAGAGTCTTACGGTGGGGGCCGTCGCCGACCAGGGCGAGACGGGCCTCGGGAATGGCCTCAAGAATAGGCTTGAGGCGTTCTATGTCCTTTTCGGCGGAGAGGCGGCCGACGTAGAGAAGCAAGGGGCTTTCAGGATGCCCATCGGTGAGGCGGGCGCGCATCGCGTCAGAACGGTGCGCGGGATGAAAGCGGTCGGAGTCGACGCCGCCGGGCCAGAGTGCGACGCGGGCGATGCCGTGCTCTTCCAACTGGCGGACCATGACGTCGGAGGTGCAGAGGTTGACGGTGGCGCGATTGTGGCGCAGGCGGAGCAGGGGCCAGATGACAGGCTCGATGAAACCCAGGCCGTAGTAGCGCAGGTATTTGGGCAGGTCAGTGTGGTAGGAGATGGCCATGGGCAGGCGCAGCGCGCCGCCGTTGCCTCCGCCGCCATAGTAGAGCCCGGCGATGCCGAGCAGCGCAGGCTCGGTGACGTGGATGATGTCGGGCTTGAAGTCGTGATGGTCTGGCGCATCGAGGCGCGTGGAAGAGAGAGGCGAAGCTCTGGGTAGAAAGGAAATGCGTGGCCGCGGATGCCGACGATGCGGCATTGCTCGTATTCGTTGAAGCCGCCCTCGGGCGCAAAGATCAGCACCTCGTGGCCGAGGCTCTTGAGTTGCTTGATGGTCTGGCAGAGAGTGGTGACGATTCCATCGACTTTGGGAATAAAGGTTTCAGTGAAGAGGACAATTCTCATTGGCCGTGCCGGGCTCGTTCTTTCAACGGAATGTAACAGAGCCTAACACGGTGCGAGGCGGGCTGGCTTAGTGGGGCGGCGCTGGAGCCATGTGGGCGTCAACGAGCATCAGCGGGTCAGGCGCGACCTGGCAGGCTCGCGCGGGGCGAACTTCCAGGTTTCCCGTTGGCGTAGGTGACGGAATTGAGCTCGATGAAAGTGACGTAGGAGAAGCCGGGCAGGACGATGTTGGTGTTGACGTTTCCGTCGGCGCCGGATGCGAAGGAGACGTTCATGGTCTTGGCGGTTTCGGCAGAGCCGCCGGACGCGCGGGATGCAACGGCGGGAACGACCTCACCTTTTCCGTTGCGCGCCGTGTGCGGTGATGTTTGCGGCCACGATCTGGCCGGCGATGGCGGTTGGTGAGGACGAACTTGAGCTGCATCGCGAAGCTTTCGGTGCGCGTGTTGCCATGGACGTAGACCCGATGGAAGTCGGGCGCATGCAGGGCGCGCATGCCGACGGGACAGCCATACATACGGCGGTAGAACGACGAACTTCAATTGGGTCGGGGAGTTGGGCGTTCTGGGCGCCGAAGAGGGATGAAACAAGAAGAAAGGCGGCTGCGATGGCGGCGGTGCGCTGCATGGCGGGGCTCCTTTGAGGACGAGAGATCCGCGTACACAAACAAAATACGCTTGACGGGATGGCAGGCAAATGGGATTCAGTAGGCTCAGCAGGAGTGCGGTACCTGAGGCGACTGAGGCAGAGTCGCGGGCCAGTCGGAGGCTCTTCCCTGTGATACCGTTGCAATACGACGCCATGAGCCGGGCCGCAGTGGGAAGCAAGGCCGGCGGGCGAATTTATCGAATGCCCCAGCAGCCGGAACTCATATCGCCTTCGTTGCCCGCGAGCCCGGCTCCTGAATCTGGGGCCGCGCCCGTCGGCGCGGCCGAGCTCCATCGCGACAAGCCACGAAGAGACTTCCCATCCGCAGCGGATTCCGCGCTGGCTAGAGCGCTCTGAGTTGTTTTTGCGCGTGTTGTTGCGGATGTATATCGGGCTGGCGGTTTGTTATGCGCCGTGGTCGCCGATGTTCTGGGATCAGAACCCCCTGTTCGTTCAATTCCCTACGCTGTCAATCTATGCGGCCAATGGAGCGGTGCGGGGCATCGTGTCGGGCGTTGGGCTGTTGAATCTGTGGATTGCGCTCCACGATGCGATTCGTTATCGGGAGAAGTGAGAAAAGCAGGGAATAGGGGCTAGGGATCGGGGAATGGGACGAAAAGCAGGGGAGCCGGGCTCGAATTGAGATCAAAGATGAGCGAAGAAGAGCAGGGAATGGGGAATCTGGGGCAAGCTGCGGGGCGGGCGGCGATTCCGGGCAGTCAGGCTCCGCCTCCATTGGCGAGCGCGCCGTTGGCGTATGAGAATCCGACTTTTTTGAATAGCGCCGACGGCCGGCTTATTCGCATCGTTTCGGAGTTCATGGAGCCGCTGGCGCGGTTTCGCAGGGAGCAGATTCAGGATACGGTGGTGTTTTTCGGGTCGGCGCGGTTTCGCGGGCGCGAAGAGGCCGACCACGCGCTGGAATTGCTGGAGAACACCGGGTCGACACGGCCCGCGCCCAGCGAGGAGCAGCCGGCCAAGCCGCAGGAGATTGCGGCGGGCGAAGCAACGGATCTGCAGCGCAAGCGCGCCGTGGCGGCGGTGGAGATGGCCCGCTACTACGAAGACGCGCGGCGGCTGGCGGGGATGCTGACGAAATGGGCCAAGGGGATTCCCTCGCAGCGACACCGGTTTGTGGTGACTTCAGGGGGCGGTCCGGGCATTATGGAAGCGGCCAACCGGGGAGCGTACGAGGCCGGGGGCAAAACGATTGGGATGAATATCCGGCTTGCCGTTCGAGCAGTCGCCCAACCCTTACATCACGCCGGCACTGAACTTTGAGTTTCACTATTTTTTCATGCGCAAGCTGTGGTTTGCCTACCTTGCGAAGGCACTTGTGGTATTCCCCGGAGGCTTCGGGACGCTGGATGAGATGTTCGAGATTCTGACGCTCGCCCAAACACAAAAGCTCGCCAAGAAGATCACGGTAGTGATTTACGGGCCGGAATACTGGAAGAAGGTATTCGACCTCGATGTCCTGGTGGATACGGGGGCGATTTCGCCAAAGGATATCGACCTGTTCCAGTTCGCAGAGACTCCGGAGCAGGCGTTTGAGCTGCTGCGGCAAGGGTTGACGGAGAACTACCTTGTTCCCGAGGCGACGGCGGCGGCCGAACATCCTGTACACGATGTGGTGCAGAGCTCGACTCTGGAGGACTTTTTGGGGCCGGAGTTGGCCAGGACGAGCAGGTAGGGCGGGACGAAAGGCAACTTTCGGGTGAAGAAACCCAGGCTGGGGTTTGCCCGGGTGAAGCAAAATTGCAAACTAGCGACTCGTTAAAAAAACCGATGGCTCCCGCGGGTTAGTGCTAATCTAATCAGAATTCCCAGACCGAGCACTTCCCCGTTGCGCGACTTTTCTTTGTCTTTTCAGCAGCTTTGCGGTTTTAGAGGGGTCTTTTGAACCACGGACACACCGAATCGCACGGTTGGTTTACGCGGCAACCAAGCTACATTGGCATGATCTCAGACCGAGACGGATGGCACGCTTTGAAGGGGCAGACGTCCCGGACCGACTGCGGAAGAAGGATCAGATAATGGCCGGCTCGACCATCTCTTATTTGTGGCGCGACACGAAGGCGACGCAAGGGTTTAAATCAGGGGTTTCTTTACACAGCCACACCAATCAATCCACTGAAACGCTGGCGCATTTGGCGAATGTTGGCAATCAAGCTCCCATGGATGCGTCCCTTGATGGCGCGGCTGGAGCGGCGCTCCGCTGCGAACCACGGGATGCCGGTGAACTACGCGGCCGCGTATTGGACGCCGCCGATGACGCCGAAGCTGGCATTCGACCTGGAGAGCAGGCAAATCGAGGACCAAAACCTTGCCCCGATGGTGTCGTTGACCGATCACGACAACATCAAGGGGCCCGTTCTGCTGCAGGCAGTGCCGAGCGCGCGCCAGATTCCCATATCGGTGGAGTGGACAGTTCCGTATGGAGTGCAGTCATTCCACCTGGGCGTGCACAACCTTCCCAACGCCAAGGCCACGGAATGGATGGCGACGCTGGAGGATTATTCCGCGCACCCGAGCGAAGAGCGGCTGAGGGAAATTCTGGAAGCATTGAACGCGGAGCCGGATGTGCTGGTGGTATTGAACCACCCGGTTTGGGATCTCTACTTGATTGGCAGGGAGCGTCATGAGTTCACGCTGAGCGAGTTTCTGAAAAAGTTTGGCTGCTATCTGCACGCGATTGAACTGAACGGGCTGCGCGACTGGGACGAGAACCGGGCAGCTCGACGGCTGGCGACGGAGTGGAATATGCCGTTGATCAGCGGCGGAGACCGGCACGGCGTGGAGCCGAATGCAAATATCAATCTGACGAATGCTTCTTGTTTTGCGGAGTTTGTGCATGAGGTGCGGCGGGAGAAGAAGAGCAATGTGCTGTTCATGCCGCAATATGCGGAGCCCTGGAAGCATCGCATTCTGCAGTCGGCGATCGATGCGGTGCGGGAGTATCCGGAGTTTCCAGCGGGCTCGCGGACCTGGGACGAGCGGGTGTATCACCCGGATGGGAACGGCGTGGTGCGTCCGCTGAGCGATCTGTGGCCGGATGGGACGCCGCCATGGATTATGACCCAGTGCATCGCGCTCGTTCAGCTGATGGGCCGGGGGCTGGTTGGAGGCGGTCTGCGCATGGTGTGGACCGAGGCGGCGCAGTTGAACCTGGCACTGGGCGAGCAGGACGGGTAGGCTTCATCCAGCTTCTGAAAAACCAAATCAATTTATGCTCATGCTCCAGGTTTCCTGTGTCTCAAAAGCGAAACACGGGGCGCCCGGCGAGTTGCGGCGCCGACGGCGAGCGTCTGCATTAAAAGATGTGCATAATACTTACGGAATCGTCGGGATTTATACCTGTTAGTCTGGGATTTGTCGTAACCTTATTGATTCCTTTGCCAATTGAAGCGGTATTCGCGCCATCTTAACGCGGTGTTGATGGATTTCCACAGATACTGGAACCAGGAATTCCAGCCAGATCGCGGAATGAGGAGGAGACATGGCCCATTCGACCATCTCGTACCTGTGGCGCGACCAGAAAGCCGCGAAGGGATTCCGCACCGGTGTTTCGTTGCACAGCCACACCAACCAGTCGAAAGAGACGCTGGATTTTCTGGCCAACCTGGGGAGCCAGTATCCGGTGATTCGCCCGTTGCTGTCGCGGCTGGAGCGCCGCTCCGAGGCGGAGCATGGGTTGAAGGTGAACTATGCGGCGAGCTACTGGACCCCGCCAATGACGCCAAAACTGGCATTTGATCTGGAGACGCGCCAGATCGAGAAGCTGGATGTAGCGCCGATGGTGTCGATTACAGACCACGACACCATCACAGGCGCCGATGCTGCTGCGGACGGTGCCGAGCGCGCGGCAGATTCCGGTGTCGGTGGAGTGGAGCGCGCCCTACGGGGGCATGCAAGCCGTTTCATCTCGGGATTCATAACCTGCCGAGTGCGCGAGCCAGGGCGTGGATGCGGGAGCTGGAAGCCTTCACGGCGAACCCCAGCGATGCGCGGCTGACGGAGATCCTGGTGGCGCTGAATGCGGAGCCAAATGTGCTGGTGGTGTTCAACCATCCGCTGTGGGACCTCTACCTGGTGGGCAAAGAGAAGAGCGAGTTTCTGGTGAACGAATTTCTGCAGAAGAACGGCGCGTGGCTGCATGCGCTGGAGCTGAACGGGCTGCGGCACTGGGATGAGAATCGGGCGGTGCGGCGGCTGGCGGAGAAGTGGAACATGCTGCTGATCAGCGGCGGCGACCGGCACGGCGTGGAGCCGAACGCGAACATCAATTTGACCAACGCGGCAAGTTTTACGGAGTTTGTGCACGAGATTCGCCGGCAGAAGAAGAGCAATGTGCTGTTTATGCCGCAGTATGCGGAGCCATGGAAGCATCGCATTCTGCGGTCGACCCTGGATGCGATTCGCGACTATCCGGATTTTCCGCAGGGTTCGCGGACAGTGGGATGAGCGCGCATATCATCCCGATGCGCATGGCGTGGTCCGGCCGTTGAGCGAGTTGTGGCCCGGAGGACGCGCGCCGCGGGCAATCCGCTGGGCAATTGGGCTGGTGCAGATGCTGGGCGCGGCGCCGGTGCTGGGCGGGCTGCGGCTGGCGTGGAGCGAGAGCCACCAGTTGCGGTTGGCACTGGGCGAGAATGACGGGCTAGCGCGGGACTTGCCGACTCCGTGAATAACGCTGACGCTGCTCACTCCGCTCACACCGCTGTAGTCTGACTGAAGCGATGGACACTCGAATGCCGCGCGTGGCTTATTTTCCCGACTCATTTCACGAAGTGAACGGTGTGGCGCACACGAGCCGCCACTTTGAGGCGTATGCGCGGCGGCGGAACCTGCCGTTTTTGTGCGTGCGCGCAGGTGACCGGAGCCAGGCGCTGATTGAAGACGGAAATGTGTGGACGCTGGAACTGCCGCGCGGCGGTCTATCGATTGCCCTCGAAAAGGACCTCAGGTTCGATCCTGCGTTTCTGCGCCACTCCCCACTGGTTGAAGAGGTGCTGGATCGGTTCAAGCCGGAACTGATTCACATAACCGGGCCGAGCGATGTGGGGATGATGGGTTTTGGGCAGGCGCGCGCGATGGGAGTGCCGCTGGCGGCGAGCTGGCATACCAACGTGCATGAGTATCTGGCGCGGCGGTCAGAGTGGCTGCTGCGACTGCTGCCCGAGGAGCCGGCCAACGCGGCGGGCCAGACGATCGAAGACCTGGCGATGGCGATTGCGGCGCAGTTTTATGCGCGTGCGGAGGTGCTTTTCGCGCCGAATCCGGAGCTATGCGCGTTGCTGGAGCGGACGACGAATCGGTCGTGCCACCTGATGCCGCGCGGCGTGGACGCGGAGTTGTTCCATCCTGCGAAACGGAAGCGCCGCGAGGACGATCGCGACCATGTGCTGGGGTTTCGTGGGGCGGCTGTCGGTAGAGAAGAACATCGCGGGGCTGGTGATGGTGCAGGAAGAACTGGAGCGGAAAGGGCACCGGAGCTTCCGGTTTCTGATTGTGGGGCACGGCGGCGATGAGCAATGGCTGCGGGAGCGGCTGCCGCGCGCGGAGTTTACCGGCGTGCTGCACGGGGAGGCGTTGGCTACGGCTTACGCGAACATGGACTTGTTTGTTTTCCCTTCGCATACCGACACGTTTGGCAACGTGGTGCTGGAAGCGCTGGCGAGCGGAGTTCCGGCAGTTGTGACTCCCGATGGCGGGCCGAAGACGATTGTGCGCGATGGAGTGACGGGGCGGATTGTGCCGGATGAGGATTTTGCGGCGGCGGTGGCAGGGGTGCTGGGCGATCCGGTGAAACACGCGGAGATGCGGGCGGCGGCGCGGGCCTACGCGCTGACGATGAGCTGGGACGCTGTGTTCGATGGAGTGTACGGAGTGTATGAGGGGCTGCTTGCGGGGCGGGAGCGTGTGGCCAGCCTCTCCAGCTCGAGGGAATAGTCGAGATTTGACGCCGCTCAACGGCTCGTGACCGGACATTCATATTGCATGTAAATTACTCATGTTGAATAGAATATAAAGCCTAAAAATTTAGGTTGACATGCGCTTGGAGTTCGTACTAGACTCCTATTTATTTAGGAGGCCTTATGGCCGGGCGCAAAAAGGGCTCGAATTCGCTGACTCCGCTCGAACTCAAAATCATGCAGGCTTTGTGGCGCGATGGTCCGAGCAACGTGCAGCAGGTACAGCAGCGATTGTTGGAGACTGACGATCTTGCTTACAACACGGTGCAGACCATGCTCAACGTTCTCCATCGGAAGGGCAGGGTGCGGCGCAAATTGGCCGGACGCGCTTATGTATATCGCACGGTCGCTTCGCGGGAGACGGTTCTGGGCCAGGCGGTGCACGATTTTGTGGGACGGATGTTTGGGGGGTCGTCAGAGGAGTTGGTGATGAGCCTCATCAAGAGCCGCCAGGTGGATCTGGACAAGATTGCGGATCTGAGCCGGCGGCTCGAGATGCAGGAAAGCGAGGAGCGCGATGCATAGCGTTGGTAGCTTCATCGTCTCGTATGCAATGAACGCCGTTTGGGAGGTTGCGCTGATTGCGGCGGCGGGGTGGCTGGTTTGTCGGTTAGTCGGAAAGGTCAGTCAACGAGCAGAACATGTTTTATGGGTGGCTGCTCTTTTTGTAGCCGTTCTCACACCTGCGGTTCCCGCGCTGCGGGCGTTGGTCCCGTCGGCGAGCGCTCCAAACGGCGTGAGCGGGCACATTTCGATTTTCTTTACCGGTGCGCAGGACAGTGGGCGAAGCTTCCTCGGCGCGTACGCGCTGCCTGCCGTATTCGCATGGCCGATGCTGGCTTTCTATTGCGGATCGCTGCTCTATTTTGCGTTTCGCCTGGTCAGGTCATTGCGCGGGACGGCGATGCTGATGCGGGAGGCAAGTCCGTTGGTGCTGACGGCGGAGCAAGATAAGGTTTGGCAGGGTTGCAAGAGCTCGTTTTCACTGGTCAGCCCGCGCTTGCTTGAGTCCGCACGGATTTCTGGACCTGTGGCGATGTGGTTCGGCAAGCCGGTGCTGATGTTGCCGACAGGGTTTGCCGCGCAGTGCACGCCGCAGGATTTTCTGGCCGCGATAGCTCATGAATGTGCGCACATCAAGCGACACGACTTCGGGAAGAATCTTGCTTACGAGGCTCTGAGCCTGGCGGCGGGTTTTCATCCTGTTACGTGGGCGCTTAAATCGCAAATTGCGCAGACGCGCGAGATGGTGTGCGACGGCATGGTTATTGAAAAGCTGGTGGAAGCCCGCGGCTACGCTCACTCCCTGCTGCGGCTCGCGAGGATGGTGGCCCTCTCCGCGCGCGCTGCGAATGCCAATGCCATCGGAATCTTCGATGCCAACATTCTGGAGAAGAGAATCATGAAGATGAAGTTCAAGGGGCGGAGCGTAAGTGGAGTGGTGCGTTACGGCCTGATGGTATCAGCCGTGTCGTTCCTCGTTTGCGTCGGGCTCGGGAGCGCTGCGAAGGCTGTTGTCGTCGAACCGCAATTGCCAGCACTCGCGGCGAACGTCGTAAGCGCCGATGGCCGGGTGTATAAGGTTGGCAAAGATGTCACTGCACCAATCCCAATCAACGCTCCGGAGGCGGAGTTTCCGAAGGACCGAAGCAAAATCAAAGCACCTTTTAGCGGAATTGTTCTCGTGGGGATGACAGTGGATGCCACGGGCGTGCCGAGGAATGTTCACGTGTCGCGGTCTCTCCGGCCAGATTTTGATGCCGAGGCGATCAAGGCAGCGAAGGGATATCGCTTCAAGCCCGCGATGCGATTGGGACACCCGGTTGCGGTGAGCTTGACGATAGAAGTGAAATTCAAGACGTACTGATTGCCACTCCAGATCAAGGGCGCGCATCCGGGATTGGTTGTCCGGTGCGCAGATCGAGGGCGAACGAGGTTTCCTTGTCGGTGCGCATGTTCCAGCCCTTGCCGTGAAGAGTGTTGTTTCCGATGGCGGTGATGGTGACGCCTTCGTCGGAGAGTTTCTCGGATTGCCAGGCTTGTCCGTGCGCTCCCCAGGCGAGGAGGGCGTGGTGGCCGACGAAGAGGAGCAGGCCGTGCGCGGAGAGCGGGCGGATTTCAAGGACGGGGCGATAGGGAATCATTGTGAATTGTTCAGGCGCGGTCGTGCGGATGAGGTAGGCGTAGCCCCCGGAGACGGCACAAATTTCATCGGGATTGGGAGTGGACCAGATGCCTGTAGGAACCGCGGCATCGCGGAAGCCAAGGGCGCAGGTGGCCAGGAACGGCTCCAAGCCTATTGACGACTCGCGAAGGGTCTTGCTTTCCCATGTCTCAGACGCGAGACATGGTGCACCCGGCATTGTCGGCCGAACCAGAACTTCGAGTGCACCGCGCTCGACTTCTTCGGCTTCGCGCGGATAAATGAAATGACGCGTGGGCAGGATGAGCGGACGGGATGCGAGCACTTCTGCCTGCCAGTCGTGGGAGAAGCTGAGGTCGATGACTCGTGCGTTCACAGCTGGGCCTTGTATCGAAGAATCCAATCGCGCTGCTCTTCTGTGTCTGGGACAGAGCAACCACGAGTTTCCTCGATTGCCGTCAACGCTGTCGCCGGTTTCCAACCCAAATGAATCAAGGCGCATGCTGCAGTAATGGTCGCCCGACCGATGCTGCCACGGCAATGCACACCGATCTTCTCTCCGGCTTGAAGACGACTCGCTAAAGCTGCTATGAAGTCTCTGAAGCCCACTGTGTTCGACGGAGTTTGGCGGTCCGGAATTTGATACGAAAGAAACATCAGCCCAACTTTTTCTGAGAGAAAGTCTTCCTCGGATAGGCCCAGCTCTGCTGCCTCATCGTCCTCAAGCAATGACACGAGAGTTCCGACACCATCCTGCTTTATTCGGGCTAATTCATCTTCAAGCCAGTCCCACCCACGCGGCCGCAAAACAATCGCAAGCGGAACGTACGGATTCCTTCCGGTCTCTTTAATCCAGAAAACGTCGTTCACTTCTGCCTAGACTCCGACGAAGCGCTCGATGCGCTGTTGCACGCTGGGTACGCCCAGGCCGAGGGTTGAGCCCTCTTCAATGATGGGGAGGAGCCTGTCGAAATCAGGTCCGGAGTGGGAGCCGGTGAGGGCGATGCGGATGGGGTGGTAGAGCGCGGTGCCGCTGATGCCGGTGGCCGTCTTGATGTCGTTCATCCATTGCTTGAAAAGCTCGGGGGTGACGTGGCCGCTGCAGGTGCGGACGCGTCCGGCGAATTCGCCGAGCACGGTGCGCGTGGAGTCGGCGGCCAACTCGGCGGCGTTTTCAGGATTGGCGCGGGCGATGTCGGGGTCGAAGCCAAAGACGAACAGGGTCTTGACGGTGAGCTGTTCAAGGCGATCGACGTAGGGCGCATAGAGCGAGACCAGGCGCACGAACCAGAGCAGCACTTCGTCGGTGGCATCCTGCTTGGCGGGCATCAGTCCGCCGAAGTATTCCCAGGCCAGAGACGTGATGCGGCCGGGCGAGGAGAGCTTGATGTAGTGGCGGTTGAGCCAGTTGAGCTTGTCGAAGTCGAAGATGGCCGGCGAGGGCGTGACGCGTTCGAGCGTGAACGCCTTGGTGAGCTCGGCAAGGGTGAAGGTCTCGGTTTTGCCGTCTTCAGCTCCCCATCCCAGGAGCGCGAGGTAGTTGACCATGGCTTCGGGCAGATAACCCTTCTCGCGGAAGCTGGAGATGGAGGTGGCGCCATGGCGCTTGGAGAGGCGTTCGCGGTCGGCGCCGAGGATGGTGGAGAGATGGGCAAACTGCGGCACGGGCCAGCCAAAGGCCTCGTAGATGGCGACCTGCTTGGGAGTGTTGGAGATGTGGTCGTCGCCGCGGATGACGTGGGTGATGCCCATAAGGGCGTCATCAATGGCGACCACGTAGTTGTAGACGGGCATGCCGGGCTTGCCGTCTTCACCTGACCGCAGGAGGATGGGATCGCTTACGGCTTCGGGCGCGAACTCCACATCACCGCGGACGAGATCGTGGAAGCGCAAAGGCTCGCTGCCGATCTTAAGGCGGATGGCGTACGACATGCCGGCATCAAGATTTTTGTTGATTGCCTTCACCTTGAGATCGCGGCAGCGGCCGGAGTAGATTTGGGGCAGGTGCCTGGCTGCCGCCTCCTGCCGCTCGGATTCAAGTTCCTCGGGCGTACAGAAACAGCGGTAGGCCTTTCCCTCTTCGAGCAGTTTGTCGGTGTATTCACCGTAAATGCCAAGGCGCTCGGACTGACGATAGGGACCAATGCCTTCCTTGCCCGGAAGATCGGGACCTTCGTCCCAGTTCAGGCCCAGCCAGCGCAGGTCTGCAATGAGCTGCGTCTCGAAGCGCGCCTCGGAGCGTTCGACGTCAGTGTCTTCAATGCGGAGGATAAAGTCGCCGCCATGCCGGCGGGCGAAGAGCCAGTTATAAAGGGCTGTTCGCGCATTGCCCACGTGGAGCGACCCGGTGGGCGATGGAGCAAAACGTACGCGAATTTTGCCGGCGGTCATAACAGTACAGATGATAGCCCGTTGCAGGCATTGAAACTAAAAATCATCTTGAGCGAGAAAATGTTCCCACCCTTTGTGGCGCAGTGGTTGAGAGCCGTTCGGCGTGATGAGTGTGACGGTGGATTGGCCGGCGTGCGGTGGAAGAATGCGGCCAATGCGGGTGATGGGGACACCGGCGATCGAGCGGGGCATGCGAGTGGCTGCAGGGGCGGTGAAGAGCAGTTCGTAGTCCTCACCACCATGGAGCGCCTGGGTCAGGGTGGCGGCAGGATGGATGGGCAGACAGGCGGCGTAGACTTCGGCAGCGACGCCGGATTCCTGGCAGAGACGGGCAAGGTCGGTGGAGAGGCCGTCGCTGAGGTCGAGGGCGGCGGAGGCAAGACCACGGCGCTGCAGGTGAAGACCCTGAGCGATGCGCGGCTGAGGGTAGAGATGAGGCGCGACGAGCGGGACGAGCTTGGCTGGGATTGCCGGCGGTCGGGACGAGTTTTTGCGGGCGGCGAGAGCTTGCAGACGGGCAAGGCCGGCGGCGGCTCCGCCAAGGGTGCCAGTGACGTAGAGGAAGTCGCCTGGGCGCGCGCCCGAGCGTAGCAGGGAACGACCTCGGGGAGTCGCGCCGATGAGGACGATGTCGGCGGCGGCAACGGGTGACTCGGCCAGGTCACCGCCGGCGAGAGGGGTTTTATACGTCTCGGCAAGGGCCAGGAGCCCATCAAAAAAGCGCTGAAACCAGGTGGGGCGGCGGCCAGCGGCGGTGGTGAGAGCTGGCGGTAAACCCAAGGAAAGAAAGGCAGCCACAGGGCGAGCACCCATCGCGGCCAAGTCACTTAGGCCGCGGGCCAGGGTGCGGTGGCCAACCGATTCCGGCGGATGCCAATCTAACTGAAAGTGGCGACCGGCGATAGAGAGGTCGGTGGTGACTGCGAGTTCTTCGCCGGGCCGGGGACGGATGAGGGCGCAGTCGTCACCGATGCCGAGGCGGATTTCGTTGTTCGCAAGGAGCGAGGCACGGCTGCGAATCTGGGCGACCAGCGCCAGTTCGCCGGAGTGCTCGGATTTAGCCACTTTGGTCCGCATCTCTAAGAGAATAGGGCAATTTGCCGGCGGCCGGCCGGCGATTCGCGGCGGCTGTCTTGGCAAAGCGATTTTATTCTGAATTTGGAAGGATTTTTCCACCTGAATTCGTTGACCTGGCCCCGGAACGGCTGATAGCCTTAACGAACGTTCCAGGGCAGGGTTCCACAGGGATCCCGGTCCATGGTTTCGGGGCCACCCAAAGGCCCAAGATGCTTTCGCTTCATGACTGAGTCCTTGGCGACTTGCAGCCTTCCCAGATGCGGGAATGAGAGAGGTATATGCTGCGGAAACGCTATTACATTCTTTTCGTTGCCAGAGATGAAGATGGCAGGGTGCGGAAGATTCCGCTGCCTTTGCAGTACGTGTATGGTTTTGTAGCTGCCGCCATGGTGGGTGCGTTTACCATTGTCGGGCTGGCCGGCTCCTATTCACGCATGCTCCTCAAGACTGAGAGCTTCAACCAGGTTCGCGAAGAGCGGGAAACTCTGCGCAAAAACTACAAGCAGATGGCCCAGGTTGCGCATGATCGCGATGTGCAGGTGGCCTCCCTCGGAGCATTGGCCAGTGAAGTAACGACGCTCTATGGGCTTGCGGCAGAACAAGCTTATTTCGAGCCAGCCGGCGGCCACTGCAGATGCTGCGAAAGCTCCCACGCCGAAAAGCCTGGCTTTGACCGACGATGTGGATCAGCAGAATGTGAAGCTCTCGATCGACCAGTTTTATGCATTGCGGTCGCAGGCCATGAGCGGCCGAGTGACGCGGGCGCTGGAGGGCGGACTGACGCCGAATTTTGCGGGTGATTGGACGCAGCTCGCAGACGCTCCCTCATTGTGGCCGATTGAAGGGCCGGTAGCTTCGAGCTTTGGCGAGCGCGCAGACCCGATCAACGGCGAAGGCGCATTCCATTCCGGCATCGATATTGACGCGCCGTATGGAACGCCGGTACGCGCGGCGGGTGATGGCGACGTGACCGGGCAATCAATGGGTTCCGGCTACGGACGCCAGATCGTGATTGACCATGGCCACGATTTGCTCACGGTGTACGGGCATCTATCCGCGATCGCGGCACTGCCTGGGCAGCATGTGACTCGGGGCCAGATTATCGGCTACGTGGGACAGTCGGGGCGCGCGACGGGACCGCACCTGCACTATGAGGTGCGCGTGCATAATGTTCCGGTGAATCCGCACAAGTATCTGCGCACGACGTACGAGCAGGTTGCGCTGGATGGCGCCGTGAGCGGCGTGGCAAGTAAGTAGAATTCGAGAGGTTGCAAGTTGGAGCGGCTCCCTTTCGGGAGCCGCTTTCGTTTTGACGCTGCGTACCTTGGAGTTTCGGGGCGACTCTGCGTTGCGATGGATTGCAGTCCGCGTGGTATCGTTACCTCGCTTGAATTTTGATTGCTTCGAGGAGACTCTGCCATGGCTTCGCCGTTTCTGTTTTGTTGCTGTCTTGCTTGCGTTGATGTTGCCTTTCTTGATCTTTCCCGCCGCTGCGCAAGATCGCGCGGCTGGATTGCAGATTGCGAGGACTCGCGCACAACACCTGAAGCACGGGATCAATGCGTCGGAGTGGTTTGCACAGTCGGCAAGTGATTATTCAGCGGCGCGCACGGACCGCTATACCGATGCAGCCGATATTGCGTTGATTGCGAAGCTGGGTTTTGACAATGTGCGGTTAAGCATTGACGCGGCGCCGCTGGAGCAGCGTCCGCTTGGACCGGATGGTCTGAACGCGGATTTTGTCGGGCGCCTCGACAAGGCGGTGGACACGATGCTGGCCGATGGGTTGGCGGTGGAGATCGACTTGCATCCCGAAGAAAACTTCAAGCTGCAGGTACGCACCAGCAACGAAGCGGTGGAGCGGCTGGTGATGTTGTGGCGCACGCTGGCCGCGCATTATGCATCGCGGGATCCGGAGCGGGTGTTCTTCGAAGTGATGAATGAGCCGGAGGTGAATGATGCCTACCGGTGGGAGGGGATTCAGGCGCGCGTGGCGGCAGCGATTCGCGAAGTTGCGCCCCGCAACACGATTATTGCGACGGGACCGAACTACTCCGACATTGTGGACCTGCTGGCGATGCATCCGCTGGCCGATGGAAATGTGATTTACAACTTTCACTTTTACGATCCGCACGAATTCACGCACCAGGGCGCAGGCTGGGGCGTGCCGTGGTGGAGCTACGAACACGGGATTCCTTATCCTGCAACGGAAGGCTCGATGCAGCAGTTGGTGAAGGAAGTGCCGGACCCGGCGGACCGCTTTCACCTGGAGAACTACTGGCTCGACCATTGGGATGCGCATCGCATTCGACTGCTGATTGACGAGGCGGCCGCGTGGGCGCAGGCGAATAATGTGCCGCTGATCTGCAATGAATTTGGCGTGTTCCGCGAGCACGCGGATCGAGCAGTCGCGGATGAATTGGATTCACGATGTGCGCACGGCGCTCGAGGCCGATGGAATCGGGTGGGCGATGTGGGACTATCGCGGTTCGTTCGGGGTGGTGCGGAAGCAGGACGGCCAGCCGGCGCAGGTCGATGAGAAGGTGGTGGAGGCACTGGGGTTGAAGAGATAGCGGCATTCGCATGCGCTGCGCTCATCGAGCGGAGTTGGCGGAGTGCGCGGCCTGGCGGCGCACCAATGCGATCACGCGGTCCATGCCGTACTCATCGCTCTCGTTGCTGGCTTCAGAAAGTCCGTCGGTGTAAAGGAAGAGGGTGTCGCCCGCTTCTAGTTGCACGCGCGTGGAGGAAAACTCGGATTCGAGGAACATGCCCAGGGGCATCCCGGTCGGTTCAATACGAGAGACGCCGTTGCGCCCGACGACGATTGCGGGGCAGTGGCCGGCGTTATGGATTTCTACTTCGCCGTTTGAGTTGGCCAATCCGCAGATCAGGGTGGCGTATTGCCCGGCCAGCGCACTCTCGCAGAAAAAGCGGTTGACGTGGGTGACAATCTGCCCCAGCGGCAGGGACATCTGGGAGAGACTGCGGAACAGGGCGTGAAGCTGCGCCATCAGCATGGAGGCGGCCACGCCTTTGCCGGAGACATCGCCCAACAGGAAAAGGAGCTGCCCGTTGGATTGGATCAAGTCGCAGTAGTCGCCGCTGACGGCGCCGACCGGCTCGAAGTGATAGCTTGTCTCCCAGCCGGCCACGCACAGGCCTTTTTGGGGCAGCAGATTGCGCTGCACCTGGGAAGCGAGGTCGAGGTCCCGCTGCAGCGCGGCGCGTTGCAGCGGGTTGAGATGGTCGAGGCAGTAGCGCACCAGGGGATCGGCGAGCAAGCGGTCCCGCTCCACGGTCTCGTGGCACTCCAGGCATAGCCCGTAGGTGCCTTCGGCCATGCGGTCCAGCGCCGCATCGACTTCGCGCAAGAGGTCGGTCAAGCCGGGGTTTTGCGGCGCAGAGACGATCGCCATTTCCAGCCTGCGTTTGCGTTCTTCCAATTGCCCATGCAGGAAACGAACCTCTGGCGTGGCCATGCGAATCTCTCCCGGTCTGAACCCTGGTGATTGGATTCCGGCGGCGTTGGATTCGATGCGGGTTTTCCGGCGGCAGAGCTGGCGGAGATGGGAATGTGGCAGTGCTGCACTCGTGCTTTCCCATGTCTCAGAAGCGAGACCGTTGGTACCTGCCACCGCCCTGAGAGTTCAAGAGTTAGACTGGACAGCAATGAAGGGCCGCGAACTGTTCGATTCAATTACGGATCATCCGAGACTCGCCGGATTTCTTGCGTGCATTGCAATCGCTATTACGTTTCTTCCGAGAACGAGCCTCTTTGCCGCTCACTTCGCACTTTTTGCTGCGTGGGTCTTTGCCGTAGGAATGGTTGCCGGCCTTCCTTCAATCAAGGCCAAGAAGTTCGCAGTAATCAAAATAATCGGGGCCGCCACCATCGTATTCCTCTGCCTTGAGATGTTTGCGGTTTGGCTTTCGGGGCCGAAGGACGGCGCATCCGCTGGATCGGCAATGGTTTCCGCTTTTTCTCGAGGGCCTCGGATTCCTGCTCCACTTGATTGAGCGTCCTTGGATTCTGAATTTTGTATTCTGTATCTTAGGGGCGCTGCTTTTGGCGATCATTCAGCGCATCGCTGGTGGGCCGCGAAAGCGCATTGCGATGAGAGCGCTGCATGTTGGAGCCAAGGGGTTCTTAGATTACAAGCTTCTGGCAGAGCAAGGCATGCAAGGGCTCACGCCAGTGATTGAAAACATTACAAGAATAGTTGGCAGGGTCGGCGGTCTTTTCCAATCCAGTACCAAAAAGCTGGATCCAAATGCCCGCACCCAAGTGCAAGTTCGGATGGTTGCCAAGCTGGCTCTTTAACTTCGCCGGTATCAGCCGAGCTCGATGCGGAAGCGCAGCTCTCGAAACACAAGGCGAAAAGGTTTCTGAAGGGTTAGCTGGCTGGCTTGAGTGGGTGGGCAAACAAGAGGGCCGCCGTGCAGTTGGTCTAGGGATGGAGGGACACCTTAAGGCCTTCGCTGCGACGTTGGACAACAATCAAGTCATCATGAACCAATACATGGCCCGGACCGAGTCGGCGCATGGAATATCCAAAGAAATGAATTCGGCACTTGACGCACACCTTTCCTCTGTTCGAAGGATCTCGAACGCCACTGCGAGCATCGGGAATTCATGCAGGGACGCGCTGCATACAATTGAGACGTTTTAAGGAATGGCCGCAAGGTCGGACTCGTGCGGCCCCTGGGATTTGCTAGCGGCGCCGCATTCGTCGTTTCCCAGGTCTCAAGTGCGAGACCCGGGATGCCCACTTCTGTGCTGCGGTGGATTCTAATTTGCCGGTGTCGCCAGATACCCCGGGTCCTGCTACTGGGACCTGGGAAACCACGAAGCTCAATTCATCTCAACTTACTTCCCCACATAGCTCACGTGCCAGATGGATCTTGAGCCGTCGTCGGTGACGAAGAGTGAGCCGTCGTTGGCGACGGTGACACCGACGGGGCGGCCCCAGACCTGGCCGTCGGTGGTGACGAAGCCGGTGAGGAAGTCCTCGTATTCTCCGGTGGCGTGGCCGTCGTGCATGGGCAGGCGGATGACTTCGTAGCCGCCGCGCTGGGCGCGGTTCCAGGAGCCGTGTTCGCAGGCGAAGCCGTCGCCCTTGTACTCGGCGGGGAACTGCGAGCCCTCGTAGAAGAGCATTTCCAGCGAGGCGAAGTGGGGGTTGAGGAGGATGTCGGGGGTGATGACTCTGCGATTGCAGCTCGGGGTGCTTGCCGACGTGGCGCGGGTCCTGGTGGCCGCCCATGTACCACCACGGCCAGCCGTAGAAGCCGCCTTCCTGCACGTGGGTGATGTAGTCGGGGACGAGGTTGTTGCCGAGGCCATCGCGCTCATTGGTCGAGCACCACAGCTCGCCGGTGATGGGGTTGATGGCTTCGCCGACGCAGTTGCGGATGCCCCAGGCGTAGATCTTGACGAACTTGCCGTCGGGCGTGAACTCGAGGACATCGGCGCGGTGGAATTCCTCAGGGTGGGTGTCGGTGTCGTCGACGTTGGAGTGCGAGCCGACGGAGGCGAAGAGCTTGCTGCCGTCTTTGGAGAAGACCAGGTCGCGGGTCCAGTGGCCGCCGCCGCGCAGGCGTCCGCCGCCGGGCAGGTCGGCGAGGTGCTGCATGGGGCCGGTGGCCTTCAGGTCGCCGTTCTTGATAGGGGAAGCGGACGATGGCGTCGGTGTCGCCGATGTAGACCCACTGCGGATTGGGGCCGCTGGGATAGAAGGCGATGCCGAAGGGCTGATGGAGTCCGGTGGCGAAGACGGAGGTTTGCTTCGGCTTGCCGTCGGGGCCTACGCCGCGAAAGACCTTGATCTTGCCGGATTCGCTTTCGGCCAGGAAGAGGTCGCCGTTGGGCGCGGTGCGAATCAGCGCGGGGGTTGTCGAGGTCGGTGGCGTAGAGGTCGACCTTGAAACCCTTGGGCGCGATGGGCCAGGCGTTGGCGGGGCGGGGAACGACGTTGGGGCCGTTGTCGACGGACTGATCGGGCGCGGGGGCGGGCAGGTCGGCGAGGGTGAGATGGCGGCGGGTGCCGGGGGACTCGTGGAGCGCGTCAGTGAAGGCGGCCTGGCCGGTAAGGACGGGGTGCAGCGCGTCATGGCGAGTGTCAGCCGGGAAGGCGGAGGCAGGATTAGGCAGGCGGCGAGGCAAGGCAGCAGGGCTGAAAGCGCGGATGCATGAGACCTCTGGGAGACGAAGTTGAGAGTCGTGGCGGCTCATGAGGAGCGTACGCTGCGGCAAGTTAAGACGATTATGAGCATCGGCGGTAAGGCGAGCCGGGAGCCAGCGCTGCGTCTGATGCGACGCAGAGTTGCTCCGGCGGCTGGTCTCCGCAGCAGACAAACGAAACAGGCGGAGGGAAGCCGCGCTCCTGTCTATTTTGATGCGCTCTGGCCCGGGCCGGTTTCCGGCTGGCGGGAAGAATTTTCTGCTGCGGCGACGTCCGGCCAGCAGCGACGGAGTCAGCGTGGCGGTGACGATGACGCGATCGCGCTTTTGGGTCACTTCGGCGGTTTTCAGCAGTTGCTTGAGGCCGTTGTTGGCGGCGTTGTCGCCGAGCGGCAGCGGTGAATCCGCGGGCCATGGTGACGAGGGTGGCGAGGGCGGCGGCCTGGCTGGCGGCTTCCTGGTCGTTGGGGGCAATCTCTTCCACCTGCAGGCGCAGCGAGCCGGCCAGGGGCAGGGTAGGCGTGACGCTGGCGACGATGGTGGCGCCGTCTTCGAAGGGGAAGGGAGAAGCCGAAGATGTTGATGGCGCCGCTCTCAGAGAAGGGCAGGCCGATCTGGCCGACGCCCCAGGCGAGCGCGAGCAGCGGCACTTCGTGGTAGTGGTGCGAGAGCAGCGTGGAGCCGGCGAAGGGCAGCGCCGCGGTGCGATGGCGGTCGATGATGGAGTGAATCTGCTCGGGTGTGGGCGTGTTGGAGACGGCCAGCATGTCATAGCCGATTTGCGCCACGCGCACGGTGCGGCCCTCGGAGGGGATGCTGTAGATGGTTTTGCCGGCGTAGGTTTCGCGCGAGGTGGCGTGGGCCTCGAGCCAGGCGTTGAGGCGCTTGCCGGTGAGTTTGCCCACCAGCACCATGGAGTAGGCGACTGGGCCATTGGGGCCGTTGGGATTGGGCATGCGGTGCAGGGCGATGGCCACCTGGTCGAGATCGCGCTCCCAGTCGATGCCGGTGGCGTCGACGAATTGCTGGTACTCGGGCACGCGCTGGGGCGGCTTGAGCTCCTTGTGGAGAAAGGAGCGGAAGGGCTTGAAGTTGATGTAGATGATGCCGTCGGACTCGGGCAGCAGGCGGGCGGCCTCGGGCGGGGCCTTGGAGCGCAGAAAGACGGCCACGGCCAGCAAAGGCCAGGACCCCGGCCACGATCGAAGAGCGTTCTGCGCGTGCGTCGGTGCATTCCGTCGGGTCCGCCAGGACCGTCAGGAATAACCCTAACATTTCCCGCCCAGCGGATGAGACCGGGCCGAATCGGGGAGCGGCTTCCCTATTGCGCTGGCGGTTGCGCGCTCCAAATCTGCGCTCAGGTGGACGGTGCCACCGGTGACGTCTGAGAGTTTTGGTCCAGTTGGCGAAGCCCTTTTTCTTGACCACAACCTGATGCGTGCCGCGTAGCTACGTTCACGGCAGAAGGAGTGTTGCCGACAAAGGCGCCGTCGATCTCGATGTCCGCGCCAGAAGGAGTAGAGTCGATCGACAAGAGAAGCCTGGGCGGGAGCAGCCGCGGACGCTGGACTGTTCAGGTCGCGGCGTTGGGATTTGCGAAGAGGCTGGCCCTTCAGTTTGGTCAGCGACTCATCGACCCGCTTCTTGAAGTCGCCGGCATCGTTGGTTCCCAATCCGCTGTAGAGCGCGTTTGAATCTGCAATTCGCAACTGGCCCCATTGTCCTTGCTGTTCGAGCACCTGCGGAGTGGTGCGCTTCGGCCATGAGATTTCCGCCCATATTGTAACGACGCCGTCAGACTTCAGTGCGATTATGCCAACTGCGATAAGTGTCCATACTTCCCTGCGTTTCTTGAGGGTGGCTTTGACCGCACGCAACAGATCATCTGACAAGCCAGCCTTTACAAGCTTGATAACGGAGTCATTATTGTGGGCCTGCTGAGGCTAGAACATCGGGCAAACTGCCAGCAAGAGGAGCGTGAGTGCCACAACCATGAGCATGAAGCTTCGCCTTTTTCGGGGAACCGCGAAATGCGGGTTCGGGGAACACACGAATGATGTGCCTGAATTGCGGCTGATTGCAAGAGTATTCGTGGTCTCGCAGATGGCGATGGGGTCCAAGGTAATTCATCGAGCGCGGAGTTGGAGCACAGAAGGATAGCCTCGACTTCTCCAGTCCGGACCGCGATCTCTTCAGGAAAAGCACTGCACAGCGAGCTAGTTCTTCACGTTCATTGCATCGGTGTCGACTGCCTTTTTGCCGGCGACACCTTCGAGTCTGAACAAAGGACCCAGCCAAAACGAGACCGGCGTCTATTGCGCCGCAGGCTGGGACGGTCCAGGTCTGCACTGACATGAATCGTGCCGCCAGTGACGTTGAGGGTCTTGCTCCAGTCGTTGAACCCTTTCTCTTGATGGTGATCTGGTGGTTGCCCGGACGCTACGTTGACAGTGCGATAGTGTATTGCCGACAAATGCGCCATCGATTTCGATGTCGGCGCCGGGGAGGTGTGGAGTCGATGGCCAGCGAGGCTTGTGCAGGCGCCGAAGCCGAGGGAAACAGACGCCGCGACGCCAGATCAGCGCGCCGCTGGATGCGGGTGAACGTCTGGCCATGTCAGGTGCATGTCTCCATCGACAAAAGCGTTGATCTCGGTACCCTGACGGAATGGCAATATCCTTGCCGTGTCATGAAGAGGAATAGTGGCGCCGCAGGAAAGAAAACGATGGATGTCGCCACGATGGCCCCGGTCATTGCGCCTACGTGACCGCCGCCCTTTGAATCTATCCGCCGTCGTAGCGCGATCTTTTAGCCGTTGTCGCCGAAAGGCGCGACGGAAACATGATGCACAAAATGACTGAAAGTATCTTCTTCATCACTCCCCCATGGCCGCGAACTATACCACTGGCGATTTGCGGCCGGTCTGTGATGGGGGTCTCTCATGGATTGGATGGCCTGTATGCGGGGGGCATTACTCGCGGATATCGTTTCAAATGAGCTGGGTGCGGGGAGGAGTGCCGGCGCAGGTCTGCCATGCGAACAAGAAAACGCCCGCCGGGGAGGCCGCGGCGGGCGTTGTGGAATTGCTTTGTGAGTTACTGAGGTACTGACTTGCGGCTGCCGGGAATCCGGTGGTCTCGGGACCGTTACTCGACGTCGCTCACCTTGCCGTTCTTTGAAAGTGACCTTCATGCCGTTGTAGTAGTAGATGACCTTCGCTCCAAGATTGGCTCTCTCGTGTGGGCTGACCAAGAGCGGCTTTGACCTGGTCGGGGGTCTGACCGAGTTCGACCGAAGGAGGCGGACCGGCCGGGGCAGGAGGCGCGGCCGCCGCCGCGGCAGAGGCTACGGGCGAGAGGCGCGCCGGTGTCCTGCGCCGCTTCGGCAGTCACATCTTTCTCAGCCTGGTCGCTTTGCTGGTCGACCTGCGCAATCTCTGTGCCGACGTTGGGGTCGGGCGGAGGCGCGGCCGCGGCATACTGCGCGGTTGCGGGCTGAGCCTGGGCGGAGGCCGGAGCTGCGGGCAATCCACCCTTGCCCTGCTTGGCCTGGAGATCCTGGAGACCCTGGTCGATGGTCTCGCGCATGTGGTTCTGCATCTCCTGCAGGTCAGTCAACTGAACCGTCACGGAGCTGGACTTCGCGCATTCCGGTCCGCCCTTGCTGGCCAGGACCACGAGATTTGCGGCGGTTGCGTCAGGAGCAGGCGGGGCTTGCAACTGCAAAGCGTCGCCGTCGCTGAGGGCACACTCCTGCCCGGAGGATGCGTCGACGACATCGAGGCTGCCTCCGGCCACAAAGACATGCGGGATGGCCATCGGCCAACATGCGCGCGATTCCGCTTGAAGCGGGGTCCGCATCCTGTTGCTGGGCGTTCTGGCCCGCTTCCTGATTCTCAAGCGCCAGCTGCGCCTTGACTTCGTCGGAGATCATCTGCTTGACTTCGGGGGTGAGCGCCGGCGGACCACCCGCAGCCGGCGGAGCACGCTGCGGCCTCGGCTGCTTCCTGATGGGCCGCGTAGGCTGCCTGCAAATCCTGCGAGATGATGTAATCCGTCAGCCAGAACGCGGCGGAGGGGTACACGGGATAGGGAGCGAAGTAGCCGCCATAGTAGCCGTACCAGGGATTGCCCGCCCCAGCCCCATCCGTAGGCGATCGGCACTGCCCAGGGGTTATAGGCCCATCCGTAGAAGGCGGGCGCGTAGTAGTATCCCGGGGCATATACGTTGAGGTAAACGCCGCGATATCCATAGCCGCGGTAATAGCGGTCATAAGCGCGGCCGTGGTAGTAGTAGCTGCGCCGGGCGAAGTCGTGGCCGCGGTAGGAGTAGGGGCGCTCAACGAATCCGCGGCGGCCACGCTCGGCGTAGACGCGGCTATGGTCGGCGCGCTCCATCGAGACTCTGCGCCCGCCGGCCAGGCCGTGATGGACATCCATGCCCCTGCGCGCGTCATGAATATCGCTTACCCGGCCGCCGGGGCGGGTGCGGATTGCGCTGCCACTTCGGGTGACGTGCTCATTGACCCCACGCGGCGCAGGACCGCCATGGATTGCAGAGCGGCTGACGCCGGCGTTTCCGTGCTGCAGGCCCGCTCCCCCTTGAGCGCCCCCGTGCACGCCGCCTCCGGTGGTGGTCGTGTGTGTCGTGGTGGTCGTGCGTGTGGTGGTGGTCGTGGTATGCGTGCCACCGCCGTTGGCAGTGGGTCCGTGGCTCGTGGTCGTGGTGTGTGCGCCATTGGCAGTCGGGCCGTGCGAACCCGCTGCTCCGGCGCCAGTTCCATGCGATGCCCCGCCTGCGCCTCCGCTGGCTTAGCCGCCGGCTTGGGCGCTGGAGCTGATTTTGGTGCCGCGGGCTTCTTGTTGTCGGCAGCGGCAAACGGAACGCCGGCCGATCCCAACAACGCTGCGAGAATTGCAGCCTCGGAGCCGATTCTCAAGGTTTTGCGAAGGAACTCCATTGTCATTTGGATCCTCATTTCTGTTTCAGTCCGACCGTCCAGAACCGATTCGCGAGCACATTACTCCACGTTGCTGACTTTTCCGTTGGTGAAGGTCACCTTCATATCCTTGTAGTAGAAGATTTTCTTCGCTCCTAGCTTGGCTTCTCTCGTGGGTTGGCCGAAAGCAGCAGTTACCTGATCTTCTGTCTGGCCGATGGCAATGGTCGGCGGGGCTGCGTCGGGTGGCGGCGGCGGCGGAGGAATCGCAGCCATCGGCGCCGGAGGCGGAGCCTGAACTGCGGGCTGAGCAGCTGCCTGCGCGGGCTGACCACCCTGATCGCCCTGCCCGCCGCCCTTGTCGTCGCCCTTGTCATCAGCGGGTTGAACCGTAATCAGCTCTCCTACGGTTTTGACGAAGGCATCCACTGGGGGCACGTTGTCTTTAGGGAAGGGGAACTTCACTTCTCCGTAGTAGCGGACCTGATTGCCGGAGGGATCCGCATACGGGTCGCTGAAGGTACTGATGAGAATCCCATCCTTCTGGACAGCGACTCCGGTAATCCAGAACTTCTCTCCGGCCACAAACTTTCGCGAAGCGCAACCGTTGTTTGCCGCGTCGGTTACGCTGCCGCCTCCTCCGAAAGGAAGACGCCCTTTGAAAAAGGACTTCGCTGCATCTTTTGCCCGGTTGTTGTAATTGGCAGATAGAACACCATTGCTATAAGTATTTGAGAATGCATAGGACGATGCCGCGCTGCACATCATGAGCCCGTCTTTGTGCAACAGCACGACGTCGCCCGCGGTCACAATATCCGTGTGGTCGGCCGCTGGCTTTGTCACCTTGATTTCAGAGACAAGTTTCTCCTGGATCAACGTCGCCGGATCGCCTGTCTGGGCTGTCATCCCAGCGCACACTGTGGCCACCATCGCGGCCAATCCGAGAGCACGAAACCACTGAGGCTGTTCCATATGTCACTTCCATTTTCTAGTCTTTACGGGAAGGGGAATGTTACTGGGTGGATTGCAATCTACATCCTCTCTTGTCGCGATGTCAACGATGAATTGGCGATGAATGCCGTCGTTTGCGATGCCCGCAACGGTGTGCTAACCTTGAACACTGTGCTGTGGTATGCGCGGAGCGGGAGTGTGCCCGTGCGTGCTTTGGCCCCGGGTGCGGTTTCCGGGTGGTAAGGCGGTTGCGCCGGTAGGGTGAAATCGCTGGATGGGCTGGCGTAGCTCAGCTGGTAGAGCATCTGATTTGTAATCAGAGGGTCGGGGGTTCAAATCCCTTCGCCAGCTCCACTTGAAGGAAATGAGAACGGGGCAGTAAACGGCAGCAAGTTTTTTGACCGGCAGCGGGAATTTTAGGCCGCCGGGTCTGTCCTCCGCGGCGATCCCACTGAGGTGCATGCTCCGAAAAGCCGGAGAATTTCCGGGTGGGGCGTGTGTGCGGAATTGGGATTTTTGGGGCGGGGCAGACAGATTGAATTGGACTCTCCGCGGACGGGATTTTCGTCCAAGGGGTGCCTGGGCACAGGTGGCCGAGCGGTTAATGGCAGCAGACTGTAAATCTGCCGCTCCTTGGAGCTACGGAGGTTCGAATCCTCCCCTGTGCACCACGAATTGAGGGCTGGGATGCGCAAAGGGTGGTTACCCGGAAGTTCGGCTTACTCCGAACAGAAGCGCATGGTTGAGGGTCTTCATAGTTCCGGTTCGGATTTGGACCGGAAGTACCGAGTGGCTCTCGTGCTGTACGGAGTTTTGGCGTTGCTGGTCTGGTTTACAGTGGGCGAGGGCAGGATTCTCGTCAGTGGCAGGCCGGTGGAGTTGCGGTTGATCCCGATTCTGATCATCGGCACCTTCGCTTTGCGTACTATAGTGGCCCACAAGGCGGATAAGATTCGCCGTCAAAAGGGCGAGGGCGACAGTTAAGCGCCCGAACGGTTTGTAAGAGGGCTGATGTAGCTCAGTTGGTAGAGCACTCCCTTGGTAAGGGAGAGGTCACCAGTTCAATCCTGGTCATCAGCTCCAGAAAATCAGCTATTAGCTGTTAGCTTCTAGCCCATAGCTTGTGCAGCGGTCAGTTTCAGCCAATGTGGCTTGCACCGGCAAGAAAGAGCTGAGAGCTGAAGGCTGGGAGCTAGAAGCTGTTTTGCGGGAGTAACTCAGTGGTAGAGTCACAGCCTTCCAAGCTGTTGGTCGCGGGTTCGATCCCCGTCTCCCGCTCCAAGGTTGGAACCCGGCAGAAGCGAGCCTGAAACAAGGGCGAGGGTGGAAGAAGATGTTCGAGCAGGCGGCAATCGCAGTCAAGGATGAGCAGAAATACGCACAGCTTCACACGCTGATCGATGCGGCCTTTGACAAGCGGGATGTGGAAGTACTTCTCGATCGCGCGCTTCGGTTCAAGCTCCGGATTCGCGACTTCGAAGGGATTCTTTCGCGCGGGTTGTTAGGCAAAGAAGCCGTGGCGCTGTATGCGGGGTTGCCTGTTTCAGACCAGGCGTTGACGCGCGAGCGGTATCTGCGGCTGGTGGAAGCGGTTCCGGTGGAGTTGCGGCAGAGGTATTTCAGGGCCTACGCGTATTACTGAGGGAGAGCAGCTTTTAGCTACTGGCTTCTCGCTACTAGCTAAATTCTTGCAAAAGCTGAAAGTCTCGGCTCCCGCGCAGAATAGCTAGCAGCTAGAAGCTAGGGGCTGGTTTTAAGAATTTTGGGGCTGGAGCCGGAGTGCCGGCGCCCCGGTATCAACGGGCAGTACGAGCAACGAAAGGGATTTGGGGCTTTTTATGGCGAAGGAAAAGTTTGACCGTTCGAAGCCGCACGTGAACGTAGGAACGATCGGGCACATCGATCACGGCAAGACGACGTTGACAGCGGCGATCACGAAAGTATTGCAGAAGCACAACCCGAAGAACCATTTTCGTTCGTTTGATTCGATTGACAACGCGCCGGAAGAGCGGGAACGCGGCATTACAATCGCAACCGCGCACGTGGAGTACGAGACGGCCAACCGTCACTACGCGCACGTGGATTGCCCGGGGCACGCCGACTACATCAAGAACATGATCACCGGCGCAGCCCAGATGGACGGGGCGATTCTGGTGGTTGCGGCCACCGACGGTCCGATGCCGCAGACCAAGGAGCACGTTCTGCTGGCTCGTCAGGTGGGCGTTCCCTGCATCGTGGTGTTTCTGAACAAGTGCGACGCGGTCGAAGACGAAGAGCTGACGGACCTGGTGGAGATGGAAGTCCGCGAGCTGTTGTCGAAGTACCAGTTCCCCGGCGACGACGTACCGGTGATCCGCGGCTCAGCCCTGGGCGCCTTGAACGGCGAAGCCAAGTGGGAAGCCAAGGTGGACGAGCTGATGGAGGCGGTGGACAAGTACGTTCCGCAGCCCAACCGGGCGATCGATCTTCCGTTCCTGATGCCGATCGAGGATATCTTCTCGATCTCGGGGCGCGGCACGGTGGTGACGGGCCGTATCGAGCGCGGCAAGGTGAAGGTGGGCGAGGAGACCGAGATTGTGGGCTTCCGCGAAACCAGGAAGACCGTGGTCACGGGCGTGGAAATGTTCAAGAAGCAGCTGGACGAAGGCCTGGCGGGCGACAATGCCGGACTTCTTCTGCGCGGCATTCCCAAGGAAGATGTGGAACGCGGGATGGTACTGGCCAAGACCGGTTCGATCACGCCGCACACCAATTTCAAGGGATCGGTGTACGTGCTGTCGAAGGAAGAAGGCGGGCGTCATACGCCGTTCTTCAAGGGCTACCGGCCGCAGTTCTACTTCCGCACCACGGACGTGACGGGTGTGGCGGAGCTTCCTGAAGGCACGGAGATGGTGATGCCGGGCGACAACGTGGAGCTGGCGGTGGAGCTGATTACGCCGGTGGCGTTGGAAAAGGGCTTGCGGTTCGCGATTCGCGAAGGCGGACGCACGGTGGGCGCGGGCACGGTGTCGGAGATTACGAAGTAGACGCTTGCCGCGTCGGGCGAATACCCCGCAGCGGAACGCGATGCAGGAAAAGAGAACAGGGATCAGGACACTGGTCCCTGAGTTGAAAGGAATTCTGAAATGCGGGAAATTGTTACATTGCAGTGCACTGTGTGCAAGGAGCGGAATTACTCGACGACGAAGAACAAGAAGACGACCACTGGACGTCTGGAGTTCTCGAAGTTCTGTAACCGTTGCCGGAAGCACCAGGCGCACAAGGAATCGAAGTAAGACAGGCCGCTAGCGGCTAGCTTCAGCTGATAGTTCATGTACGGCAGGGGAGACGATGAGGCTTACCCGCGGATGGAGCTAGAGCTCGGAGCTAGAAGCTACCGCTGCATTTAGGGGCGTAAGCTCAACGGTTAAACTGTCGGTCTCCAAAACCGAACTTGGGGGTTCGAATCCCTCCGCCCCTGCCAGATTAACTAAGGTGCGCCGGGCACGAACGCCGGGCGCGAAGGATTGGAAGTATGGCGAGCAAGGCAGCAATAGAAAAGGGCGAGCAGCGCTCGAGCAAGCTGCAGGAACCAAACGCGATCCAGAATATTTCGGGGGGCGCTGTGGGTGTATGGAACAACTTCACCCGGTTTCTGAGCGATGTGCGCGCGGAGATGCGCAAGGTCGTGGCACCCACGCGGAAGGAAGTGCAGGCCACCACATCCGTGGTGATCATCACAGTATTCCTCTTCGGGTTTTTCTTCTTTGTTGTGGATCTGATTTTCAACAAAGCCTTGCACGAGATACTTACCCGGACGGGCGGCGCGCAGTAGGACGCGGGACCGCGGATCGAGAAGAGAATGGCAGAAGAACAAGAACAACCCGCCGCGCAGTTGGATCCTCAGGCACAACCTGAGCGGAACGAGCGCTTCAAGTGGTATATCCTGCACGCCTACTCCGGCTTTGAGCGCAAGGTGCGCGAGTCGATTGCGAGCCGCGTGACCGCATTTGGGCTGCAGGACAAAGTAGGGCGGGTGATGATTCCCACCGAGCCGGTGACAGAGATTGTTAACGGCAAAAAGCGAACGGTGGAGCGGGTGTTTCTTCCCGGCTACGTGCTGGTGGAGATGGAACTGGATAACAACCTCTGGCACGTGTTGAAAGACACGCCCAAGGTGACAGGCTTTCTTGGCACGGGCGACAAACCGGTAGCGCTCTCAGAGGAAGAAGTGAGTTCGATCATCTTCCGCTCAGAGACGGCCAAAGACAAGCCGCGGATGAAAATCAAGTTTGAAAAGAACGAGCAGGTCCGGATTACGGACGGGCCGTTTGCCAACTTCAACGGCGTGGTGGATGAGATCAACGAAGATCGCGAGACCATGAAGGTCATGGTGACCATCTTCGGACGCTCCACCCCGGTCGAGCTGGAGTTCAGCAAGGTTGAAAAGATTGAGTAGTTGCAGCTTTCAGCTATTAGCTTTCAGCTTCTAACCGGAACGCCGACCTAGCCAGCTCCGGTTGCGAGCAAACACTGGAAGCGCAACACCAAAATTTCGCATCAGACATGAACCGCTGAAAGCTGAAAGCTAGGAGCTGAAGGCTGGTTTCCAAAGGAAACGAATCATGGCACCTCCGAAGAAAATAACCACATACGTCAAGCTGCAGATCGAGGCCGGCAAGGCCACGCCTGCGCCGCCTGTTGGCCCCGCCCTGGGCCAGGCGCAGGTAAACATCATGGAGTTCTGCAAGCAGTTCAACGCGCGCACGCAGAACAAGGAGATGGCCGGGCTGATCATTCCGGTTGTCATCACGGTATACGCTGACCGCAGCTTTACCTTCATCACCAAGACGCCGCCGGCGGCGGTTCTGCTGAAGAAAGCGGCGGGCATTGCCAAGGGATCGGGCACACCCAACAAGGACAAGGTGGGCAAGGTGACCGAGAAGCAGGTGCGCGAGATCGCCACGCAGAAGATGCCGGATTTGAATGCGGCATCGGTCGAGTCAGCGATCAAGAGCATCAAGGGCACGGCGCGGTCCATGGGTATTGAAGTGGTCGCGTAATTTCATTTAGTTTGCATGGCGAAGGCCCTCCCTGTTGGGAGGGCCTTTTTGCATGCCCGCAGAAGGTAGGGTGACTGGAATGTTGACGCGCGAATCACTCCAAGAGACAGGGTAGCAGGAACCAAGGGACGCATCAGAAGCTCAGCGATGCCGGGTCCCCTCGCTGCCATGCGAGTGGTAGACTCAACGCAATTATCCACCCATAGGCTCCTTCGGCCGCGCTGGTCGCCGATGGAGTTTCTCTTTGAAATCGATGTCCTTTGGGTCGGAGTGAAGGTGATTGATGGACCCTCTTCAGACAGCAATGGGCCGAGATGATACCGGCGGCAAGGCCGAAGCTGGCAACACCGCCGGACACGCGCGCAGCATTTTTCTCTTATTCCTGGCGAGCTTCGTGGCGCTCTTCTTTGAGCTCACGATTATTCGGTTTATTTCAACCGAGATCAGAATTTTTGCTTACCTGAAGAATGTCGCGTTGATTGCAAGCTTCTTTGGCATCGGGCTGGGCATGATTCTTGAGAGCCCGCCCAAATCGCTGAGGAAGCTGTTTCCGTTGATTGCCGCGACGCTTCTTCTGCTTATTACTTTTTCGGCTTTCCTCAGATTGACCCATCTTCCGATTCCCACGTTCGACTACCGAATGTTTGTGGACCAGCCGAATGCGCCAACGGGGAACTGGTATATCCCCTGGGTCATTTTGATGTTCGTCATCTATCTCGTCGTGGTTCCCGCCATCATGTATCTGATCGTGGCGTTTTTCGCGGTGCTGGGCGGATTGGTCGGGGAACATCTGAAGGCGTTCCCCTCACTGAAGGGCTACGGAGTGAACCTGGCGGGAAGTCTGGCCGGCATTCTTGCGTTTACAGCGCTTTCGTTCCTTGGGTTCACCTCCGGTAATCTGGGTTGCTCTCGGGTTTCTGACCCTCATTCCATTCTTTCTCCGCCAGCGCTGGACCCTCGTGGCCTTTGCATTGATTGTGGGCGCGATGGCGATTCCGCAGACGCACGTCTACTGGTCGCCCTACTATCGAATTACGCTGGAACCGGTTCCACCGCCCGCGGGCTGGCCGAACCCGGCCGCGTACCAGATTGTCGTCAACTACGATTTCTTTCAGCGGATCGTGGATCTGACGCCGGAATTTGCGGCGCGCTATCCGGATGCTCAGCCAAATAAGACATGGCGTCCGCACTACGAGATTCCTTACCGTCTGGCGCCGCATCCTGCACGAGTCCTGGTGGTGGGCGCGGGTACGGGGAACGATGTGGCCGCGGCGCTGCGTCACGGCGTGGAGCATGTGGATGCAGTTGAGATCGACCCGTTCCTGATCAGGATTGGCCGCAAATACCATCCAGAGCACCCCTACGATTCACCGAAGGTTACCGTGTACGTGGATGACGCGCGGGCATTCTTCAAGAAAACGCATGAGAAGTACGACCTGATCATCTTCGGGTATCTTGACGCGCACACGATGCTGACGGGCCTCTCGTCGATCCGGCTCGACAACTATGTCTATACGGTCGAGAGCTTTCGCGAGGCGCGCGGCCTGCTGAATGAGAATGGCACGCTGGTGATGGCTTTCACCGGCGGATCGTTTATGAGCGAACGGCTCTACGCAACGCTTGCGCAGGCTTTTGAAACGCCGCCGCGCGCGTATTTCACGGGCTATAACCAAAGCGGTGTGGTGTACGTGGAAGGCAAGGGCGCGGAGTCGAATGCGATTGGGGATTATCCGGAGATCACGAAGCAGTTGGAAGCGGCGCGCGCGACGACTCTGATTGCGACGGACCATTGGCCATTTTTGTATCTGCAATCGCGGACGATTCCTTTCGCAATCTGGAGCGTGGTTGCGCTGTTCCTCTACTTCGCCTGGGCGGTGCTGAAGAAACAGGTGCCGGTGACCGTGCTGTCGAGCCGGCAGGGCCTTCACCTGTTTTTCCTGGGTGCGGGATTCATGCTGCTGGAGACGAAGGGGGTCACAGAGCTTTCGCTTCTGTTCGGCTCCACGTGGACGGTCAACGCGGTTGTGATCGCGGCATTTCTGACCATGGGGCTGCTGGCCAACAGCGTGATCATGGTGCAGCCGATTTCACGGCGCGTCGCGTATACGGCGCTGTTCATCGTTCTGGCGGCAAGCGTGTTTCTGCCCTATTCGATTTTTGAAGGCCTGCCCGGCACGGCGCGCGTAATGGCGTCGGCTACTCTTGCGGGGTTGCCGGTGTTCTTCTCGGGGCTGATTTTTTCGCGGAGCTTCAGGGACGTGACCAAGCCATCCCAGGGACTTGGGATCAACCTGCTTGGCGCGGTGGTGGGCGGAGTGCTGGAGAACCTGGTGATGGTGGGCGGGACGCCGATTCTGGGCGTGCTTGCATTCATTCTCTACGGGCTGTCGGCCGGGTTTGTGCCGAAGGATTCTGCGCAAGATCACGCCGCGGTCTTGCTTGGTGAAAAGACTAAAGCTGCCAGCGCCGGTTGATTTGTCGGAATGCGGGCCGGTGTGTTCTGCGCCCACGCAGACGCATCAAGCACAATTGCTTAGAACCAGCGGCCGATGGTGAGGAAGACCTTGCGATGGCCGGCGTCGCCGATTGAGACGCCGATGGTGATGACGCCGAGAGGCGTGGCGGCGACGAGTCCTGTTGTGCCGTCCTGTCGCAGGATGGCGTGCTGATCGGGCGACCAGATCTCGCCTGCTTCGTAGGCCACGCCCGCATACAAACCCTGACCAAGGCCAGTGGGCAGTGCAGCGATGCGATGCAGGTAGCCGCTGCGCGCGAGGTAGGTGTCAGTGCCGCGATACTCGTCGATGGAAGAAGCGGAGAGGCGCATCGGCCCGCCCAGCGTGAAGCGGAATGGATCGGCCACGCGGGCGCGTAGATAGGAGTTGACGTCACCGCTGATGCCGAGAATGTTAGTCCCTCCCCACGACATTGAGCGCGAGAACGAGACGTTGACGAGCGGCGCATTGTCGCTGGCGACGGCGTGATAAAGCGCTCCGGCGGCGGCGGAGATGCGGAATCCGTTGGGCGAGACGGTGCCCGAGGCTTCGCGATCGAGAGTGAAGCGCAGCATGCCGGTCTGCGCGATTCCCGAAATGTAGCCGCCGCCATCGTTGCCGGTGCGCAGGCTCCAGCGCGTGTCTTCAGCGCGCCACTGGGCCTCAATTTGAAACTGGTTGTTGAAGGTGCGCCCGGCTTCGAGTCCGGCGTCCAGGTTTTGCTGAAAGCGCTCGGCGATGCGTTTTTGATTGGCCCAGATGTACACCGGCTCTCGAACAATATCGGCCTTAGGCTGCACGAAAAATCCGTGGGGAGTGATCTGGCGGTAGTACTCCGCAGAGAGGCCAGTCATATAGCCGATGCGCGCGGTCGCGCGAAACTCGGACCCATATCCGCCGAAATTCTGATCGATGAAACGAAGAGCAATATCCCCCTGCGTGACGTTGGAGGTGGATGCAACGCCTTCGGGGCCGACGAGCAGGTAGGGCGGGCCAGTGGGGTCCTTCTGAAGGTGAATCAGGATGCCGGTTTCGGGTCCGGGATTGGAAGAGAAGCCCGGCTGGGCTATGGTTTCATAGGTTGCGTCGTAGACCTCGTCGCTTTGCACACCTTTGAGGCCATTGAGAATCGCGCCGGCTGAGGCGGGGCGGCCTTCGGCGGGTTTCATGTCGTGCTCGACTTCGCGGACGGCGCCAGGATCGATGGGCGAATTGCTTGAGGCGACCCGGATGGCGCGCACGACGCCGGGGGCGGGCAGACGCCGTGCGTTGCGTGCGTCGATGTAAGTCTGCCAATCGGCGTCGTTGAGCGCATAACGCAGTAGGGCATTCTTGTTGTCGTCGGCGGCTTTGTAGCCGATGTCGATGAGCTGCGCAGCCTTGCTGTAGTCGGTGCCGGAAAAGCTGCCCACCGGGACGTTGATGACAGCATCGGCCAGCTTTTGGGACTGATCCACATTGCTGACAATGCCGGCGGTAAACGCGCGATCGAGCACACCGACGATGGAGCCGGTGTCGGCGCCGGGAAAGAGTGGCGTCCTGCAGGCGCACAGCGATGATCCTGTCGGCGTGCAGCTCATTGCGGAGAACGTCGGTGGGCAGGTTGTCGAGAATGCCGCCATCGACGAGGAAGTGTCCATCGCGACCCTGCGCGGGAGGAAAGATTCCGGGAATAGAGATGGAGGCGCGCACGGCCTCGGGCAGCGGACCGCCGGAGAAGCTGAGGGTTTGAAGGGTGTTGAGATCGGTGGCTACGCAGCGGAAAGGAATGGGAAGGCGGTTGTAGTCGAGGTCCGCGCCGTTGTAGGAGAAGAGCTGGCGGCTGAGGAATTCGTTGACGCCGCGGTCGGTGAGCAGAGCGTTGCGCAGGCCGGAACGATTCTTGAGCCCGACGGTGATGGCCTGGGGAAGCTCGCGGCGATCCTGGCGGCGGCGATAGCTGAGGTCGGAGTAGGGCGTTTGCAAGGTGAAGACGCTGGACATGTCGTTGCCGACGGCGACGTTGCGCATGTCCGCCGGGGTGCGTCCTGTGGCATAGAGAGCCGCGACCAGCGCGCCCATGCTGGTGCCTGAGACGCGGTCGATGGGGATGTGGTGCTCCTCAAGCCATTGCAGGACGCCAATGTGCGCGAGGCCAAGCGCGCCGCCGCCTTCGAGGGCGATACCGATGGCGGGACGGTTAGGCGGAGCGACCGGGGGCAGATTTTCGGCGGCTTTGGGCGTTGGGGAAGGGGCTGGCTGTTGTGCGTGGCCAGCGGCGGCAAACAGGAATAAGGCAAGGAAAATTGCGAAGACCTTAGCGGGCATGGGGGTGACTCCGGGCTATGTGCCTGTGTTTGAAGCTAACTCTTTTCGCGGGGTTGCGCAGTGCGGGGACGGATGGGTTCAGGAGGGAGATGAAGTTCCACAGTCGACAGGAAAGCCCTCCTGAGACAGGAGGGCTTTCGCGTGCGAAAACAGCAAGCGCGGCGAACAGGTGATGGGCGTTCGCCTTATTTGGGCGGAGCCGGGGTGAAAACTTCACGCCTGCTGGCTGGTTCGGGTTTCGGTTTGGGTTTAGGCGCCTTCTTGGTTTCTTTCTTGCCTCTGTCTTTGTTTCCCATGGGTGACAGCATGACACAAAATGCCGCCTTGGGAAAAGCCCCCGTGTTCGGAATCTGCGTGAGAAGGGGCGATCAGTGTTTTTCCTCCGGCGCGGCTTTGTGCTCGAGGTGGTCGTGGTTGAGGATGGCGTTGAAGACCAGCCCATACGTGCCGATGGTTTCGCCGCGATAAATGGGATTGTTGCCGAAGAGCAGCACGCTGCCCTGGCCAAGGTGTGCGTTGACGACGATTGCATGCTCGGCGATGGAGCTGCCTTTGTCGAGAAGGCCGTCGAGCAGCAGCGTCTTGGCGTCAGAGAAGCGCAGAATGACGTCAGGGCGAAGGGCTTCGGGGATCACGAATGGGTTGTTGCGCAGCTGTTCTTCGTTGAGTTTCTTTGCCTGCCAGGGCTGCTGCTTTTCCAATGCCTCGGCTTCGACAGCTTTGCGGCCCGACGGCTCGTCGTTGTCCTCAAGGCCGCCGCGGCCCGTGGGGCGTTCAGCGTATGGATCCATGAGCAAGCGCCCGCCGGAGCGGCCAAGAGTGTTGCTGATGCTGAAGACCATGCCGTTTGAGCTCATTACAGGGACTTCCGTTCCATAGCCGAATGCAACCGGATTGTCGCGCGCGACAAAGGACGTGTTGAGCACGGTGCCGACGACCCGCGCATCGCCGCGGGGGGCGACACTGACGCCGGGCGCGAGGCCGGTGTCGATGGCGAACTGCGCGGAGTCTTCGCAGGTGATGAGCAGGCCGCCCTGGGCGATGAATTTCCTGAGGTGCTCAAGACCGTCGTAGCCAAGGCCGGGACGCATGTCCGCGGTGGAGTCGATGCGGCCGAGATTCGGCGTGAGATCGGACTTCTCCCATGGCAGCGCGTTATTCCACATCGGCAGGCCGTCGATGATTTCCTGCGTGGAGGCGCGGCCCACCGGCGCGAAGACGATGACGTCGTATCTGGAGCGCAGGTCGTCTTCTTTGGCGACGGTCTGGGTGCTGATGTAGTCATAGGGGATGCCTTCAGCGTCGAATGCAGAACGCCACCAGCCCTCGGTCTGCGTCGCAAGCCAGGTGTGCATCATGGCGATACGCGGCGCTGCAACAGCGTGGGCCGGAACGGTAGGAGCAGCGGCGAGACGTATGCCGTCCAGCGCGAGATCGTGCAACGCAGAAGTCAGAGTGTCGTCGGCAACGCCGGAGATGAGCAGTGAGCCGGCGGAGAAATGCTTATCACCGGAATCGAATGCTTTTTCGACCGACTGAATATTCGCTCCTTTGAGCTTGTAAACAAGTGAGAGCAGCGAGACTTGTCCCGAATTGGCGACCGCGACAAGAGATCCCGTGCCTTCAAGCTTGCCGGCGAGCGAGGCGGGATCGTCGAGCGGAGTCATGGCGGCTTTCAGGATTCCGTCATCGGGCACGCGGACTACTTTGCAAATTGAACAGATGGCTGAACGACCAGCCGGTGTCGTCGTAGGGATGCTTCTGCGGATCGTCGGGCGCCCAGAACTGGCGGTCGAGCAGGGCGTCGGCGATGCGGGAGTAGGGCTGATCCATGCGCACGACGATGCTGCCCGCGGCGAAGGTCTCCTGATGCGGCTTGTCGCCGCGCTTTTCGCCGGGCAGCGTGCAGGTTGCAGGCGCGGAGAGCTGCTGCACCTCAACGTGCTGGAGCTTGAGGACCTTGAGCAACTGCACTTCGCGGTTGGTCTCGGCGGCGTCGGGGGGAATGACGTAGGCGGACGGGCCTTCAAGCGAGGGCTTCTCGATGGAGCGCTTGCTCTTGAGGTAGTAGTTCTCAAGGAAGTGATCGGTGTGGTGCGAGAAGTAGGAGATGGTGGTGAGCAGCGCGGTCTCTTCGTAGTTGTTGTTGTCGCGCTGTGACCACTGGACGATGGGCAGCGGAGGATTCTGGCGATACCAGGTGCGGGAATATTCTTCGGGATCGAGGATGCGCTTCTCGGTGTCTGCTCCGCCGTTGCCGAAGGTTTCATAGAGGCGGCTGATGCCGTTGTGCATGGCGGCGAGGAACATGAGGTAGCCGGGGCTCCATGTATCGAAGTCGCCGTGGGTAAAGACGCCGGGCATGCCGAAGCTCTGCATCTGGGCCACGTTGTTCCAGCCCAGTTCAGCCCACTCGTCGGCCAGGGTGGGATCGACCCATGCGTTGTAGGGGCCGTCGCCGACGGTGTTGTCGTAGAGGAATGGAACAGATTCGTGCAGGTCGTGCAGCACCTGCGCGTGCCAGCTTAAATATGTGTCGAGGACGTTGCGGGTGAGGTTGAGCGTCATCCCCATGGCATCGCGGTTGTTGTCGTGGGCGACATAGTGGCCCCAATAGAGCAAGTGCGGCCACTGCTGGTCAGGGTGCGCCTTATGCCACTTGTAGATGTCGACCATGCGGTCGCGGCCGTCGACTTCAGTGACCGGGGTGATGAGCACGATCATGTGGGAGCGGATGTACTTGATGTAGGGCGAGTCATCCACTGCCAGGCGGTAGGCCAGCTCCATCAGGGCGGTAGGCGCACCTGTTTCTGTGGAGTGGATGGTGCCGGTGATGTAGTACACCGGCCAGGATTTGTCGATGAGGGTGCGGGCCTTGGCGTCGTCCATGCCGATGGTGCGGGGATCGCCGAGCTGCGCCAGGCGCGCACTGTTTTCTTTAGCGGCGGCAAGCAACTCGGGATCGGCAATGGCGGCGACGATCATCTCGCGGCCTTCTTCGCTGTGGCCGATGGTGAAGACCTTGACGCGCGGGCTCGATGCCTCAAGCATCCGGAAGTATTTATAGACGTCTTCGGCATAGGGCAACATGTTGGGCGCGCCAGATACATCGCCGAGCACTTTCTCGGGAGTGGGGACCGTCTTCGAGGCGGGCAGGTAATCCACAAGCGGTGAAACGAAGGATTTGTCAGTGGTGTACTTGAGAATCTTGTCGGTGTACTGCTGGTCGATCGGCTGGCCGGGATCGCGGGCGTAGTTCGAATCCAAAGCCTGGGAATGTGCGGGAAGGGTTGAACAACACGGGGCGGCGGCGAAGAGCATCAAGGCCAAATGGAAGCGTTTCATAGTCCTCTTTTCAAATGGGTCTTTCGTGTATTCGGCGTGCGCATGGTGCGGGGGTTCGGTGCGGCGGTCGAGCCTCGGTGCATTGAATGTGTGTGGCAAAGCCCGCGAGATGCGGCTTTCGAGGGGTTTCGGTCAGGTAGGGCGAGCTTTGGAAAAGGGGCGGCCCGACAGAAAATTTATATCACCACACTATACGGTGAAGCGCTGCCGCCGCCAAGCCTCGACGATCCGCGGGATAACCCAACACGCAATGCGCCCGAATGGCGGTACAATTCAAGCCATTCCGCGCGGAACAGGAGACTCTCTCGATGAACTGCCGTGGCTGCGGAGAGGTGCTCGATCCAACCGAGGAGCAGGTGAACTCTGCCGTAAACGAGGTTTTGCAAACTTCGCTCAGCGATGCTGTAGATCATGGCGGCGTGTGCCCGCTTTGCGGACATTCCAAATACGTGCCTTACTCGCATCGCAGAACGGTGCAGCTCGCGATGCTGATCACGTGCCTTGTGTTCTGCGTCTCGCTCTGGCTTCACTCGCGATGGCAGCAAGGAACTCAGCGCGTCGCTGCCGCCGCGGACGCGGTTGCTCGCATGAGTGTCAATGCGGACGTTGTGCGGCTTTTGGGCAAGCCGATCGCGATGCAGCCGGGGGTTCAGGGCGATGTGAAGCAGGACGAAACGGGATGGAAGGAAGCAAGCCTTACCATCCCCGTTCGAGGTCCCGGAGGAGATGCAGTCGCACACGTAGCTGGTGGCAAGCTGGACGGTCCATGGGTCTTCACGACCTTCGAAGTGGTGATCGAAAAGCAGCACAAGAAAGTGGACCTGGTATCCGGGCGGGTTGTGGAGTACGACCCCAATGCGTATGTCGATATCCATACCATGTCCGCGGCAACGCCGGAGTATGTGAACATGGCGGCCGCGGCGCCGCGCATGAGCGGGAACTTTCCTTGCGTGTTTGAAGCGCTCGGCAGCGCTGCCGGCACGCCGCAATTGGGCGACTGCGCGATGCCGACCGTCCAGGGTGGTCCGGTGGAACGCTACGAAGCCGATTTGCGCTACGGACACTTCGTGATGCGTGACACGGATCTGTATCTCAACGATGTTTTTCAAGTTCCGCTGACTCGCACTTACAATTCCCGTGACTGGCTCGCGCCCAATCCTGTGCACGCGTTTGGGCGGAATAGCAACCATCCCTATGACATTGCGCCGATGGGCACGCGCAATCCATACACCTACCAGGTAATCGGGCTTGAAGACGGAGACTTGCTCTACTTCGACCGCATTTCAAAGGGCTCGGGCTATGCGGATGCTGTTTATCAGCACACTGAAACCGCAACGCGGTTCTACAAGGCAATCACCCGATGGAATGGCAGCGGATGGACCACGCAATTCAGCGACGGCTCTGAGATTCGCTTCCCCGAATCGTATAGCGCGAAGAATATGGCGCAAGGAGCCCCCATTGAAATGAGGAACGCCCAGGGCGACCGCCTGGAGCTGCTGCGCGATCCGCAAAGGAATCTCAAGGAGATCAGGACTCCGCATGGACATTGGATCAGATTCACTTATGACAATCTCGATCGCATTACCCGGGCCGACGATGATGCAGGCAATTGGGCGCGGTACGAGTACAACGCAGACGGGATGTTGACCAGTGCGGTTTTGTCTTCAGCGAAGGAACGGCACTATCAGTACAAAGGGGCGCTGATGACCGAAATCGACGATGAGAGCGGGAAGGTGCTACTTCACAACTGGTACGACGATGGAGAACTGATCCGCCAGCAGTTCGGCAATGGCGACGTGTATTCCTACAGCTACAGCGGGTCTTCCTCAGGGACGTATTTCGTAAAGGCACAGGTTACTTTGCCGAATCAATCGATAAAGGAATTGTCCCTCTCCGACTCCGTTCCGGACGACGTGAAGAACCCGCATCATTAAACACTTCGCGTCGGGGAATGGCCAGCGCTTTGGAAGGTCGGGTGGGCTTCTTTATTCGCCCGCAGCGCCTGGGTGGGCGACGAACACCTGCTGCGGCGCATAGACCTTTGCTGCCGAGACAGAGATCTTGAGCTGCATATTTTGAAGCTGCGGTTTGCCGTTCAGCTCCGAGGTAAAGCTGAGCCCATACTGATTTCTGAGGCGACGCCTGAGGTCGGTGAGATAAGGACCGAATGAGACGGGGTTGCCGTTGCCCTGCCAGTAGTTGAACCCGCCCGTGGCCTGGCTCAACTGAGCCAGGAGATTCTGGCCATCCGTGGCTCCATATTCCGTATTGTCGAGTTGGCCGCGGCTGCGCCAGTAGATGGAGTAGACCACCAGGCCTGCGCGGATTGAATCTGAGACGGCGGCCTGAACATATGGGTCGTCGGGGTCGTAGTGAACTTCGTAGGGATCGATGCCGTCAGTGATCAGAACGACTTCGCGGCGCGCCGAGCGATCGTTTGATGGCCAGTGTTTGGCGAGATCAGAGAGGCAGAAGTAGGGACTGGAACTGCTTCCTATTGAACCGCCGGGAAGATGAAGTCCACTGAGCACTTGCGCAGAGTCCGACGACAGGGGGCTCGCCATTGCGGCGTGGCCGTTCTCCATATACCCGATAGCGATTTTGGTGTCGGCGGGCATTTCTTTCACGAAGCTGGTGAGTTCGCTCAATTCCTCGCCGAGGCTGGTGCGGGCAGAAGCGTCGATCAGGAACACTAGCTCGACTGGGCTGGCGGGGCCACTGAGGGGCGACCACTGGGTCACGGTGGAGGACTTTCCATTGACCTTGAGCTTTACGTCCTGCATGGCGACTTTCGAGTCGGGCGCTTCAGAACGCGAGGGGAGAACTGTGACGACCGCCTGGCCCTGGCCTGAGGCTGCCTGAGAGAACGCCGGTGGGGCCATGATCAGCATAGCGGCGGCGAACATGATTGCGGTTAATCCCTGCCTTTTCATTGAACTGCTCCCTTGGAGGCGTGCGCGGCCTGCATCTCTATTGCAGCTTCCTTGCGCTTTGCCTCATCCAATTGATTAGATGCCCGGCGAGGGGAATAGTGTGTGCCGGGCCGGAAACCGCTGTTCTGAATAGGCATCCGGGCGTTTGCATTCCGGCCCAACCTTGGGTATGATGAAAAGATGCGTCCGGGGGAAATCCCTGGACCGTCATATGCACCACGGTTTTTGGGCCTTTCCGGCATGGATGCGGTGATTCAAGAGTCGCCCCCACCGGAAGTGGCTCCCTGCAAAGCGGGGCTGGCAAAAGCGGTGGGAGACGAGGGAAGAATGGCAAAAGACAGCAAGAATATTGTGAAGGCACGCGCAGCTGTGACCAAGGCTGCATATCCGCTGCCCGAAGCCGTGAGCCTGCTCAAGCAGGTCAAGTACGCAAAATTTGATGAGACGGTCGATCTGACCATGCGTCTGGGCGTGGACACGCGCCACGCCGACCAGATGGTTCGCGGAACAGTTGTGCTGCCGCATGGCCTGGGCAAGACCAAAACAGTTGCCGTCATCGCATCGGGCGATCGCCAGAAGGAAGCCACCGAAGCCGGCGCCGATTTTGTCGGCGGCGAGGAGATGGTGGAGAAGATCCAGAAGGAAAACTGGACCGCCTTTGACGCGCTGATTGCCACTCCGGACATGATGAAAGTGGTGGGTCGGCTGGGCAAGGTGCTGGGCCCCAAGGGCCTGATGCCGAACCCCAAAACCGGAACCGTGACCCTGGACGTGGCCGCGGCGGTGAAAGAGATCAAGGCGGGCAAGGTGGAGTTTCGCGCCGACAAGACCAGCCTGGTACACGTACCGGTGGGCAAGCTGAGCTTCGATCCGCAAAAGCTGATCGACAACACCACGACGGTGATTTCGTCGATTGTGCGCGCCAAGCCCTCGGCGGCCAAGGGCAAGTACATCAAGAGCGTCACGCTGAGCTCGACGATGGGCCCAGGAGTTCCGCTGGATTCGGCAGTGGCGGACGCGGCCGGCAAGCACTAAGAGCAGGGGGTAGGAAGCAGGCGCTTCAGGGCGTCGATTCCTCCGGCCCGATTCTCAGATCAGGATTTGAGCAGCGCCGAAAAGGCGCCACCCGGTGAGGGGAGCAGGAAGATGGCAGTTTCAAGAGGTAAGAAGGCGGAGAAGGTCCAGTTGCTGGCGAAGGAGCTGGAGACCTCGACGACGGCGATTATCGGTACGTTTGCCAAGCTGACGGTGGCGCAGGATTTCGCGCTTCGCAAGACCATTCGCGAGGCGGGCGGCAAGTACCGCGTGGTGAAGAACAAGCTGGCGGCAATTTCCGGCGAGGGCACCAAAGTTGAGGGCGCACTGAAGGGCCTGAAGGGCGTGAGTTCAGTGGCGTTCACCAGCGGCGACCCGGTTGCTCTGGCGAAGGGCTTTGCCAAGTGGGTCAGCGAGAACGCAGAGTTTCAGTTCAAGCTGGGCATCGTGGACGGCAAGCTGCTGACGGTGGAAGAAGTCAAGGCGCTGGCGACTATGCCGGGCAAGGAAGAAATCTTTGCCAAGCTGCTCTTCCTCATCAATGCTCCTGCACAGCGGCTGGCAACGGTTCTCAATGCTACGGGGCGCGACCTGGCGGTGGTTCTAGGCCAGGGCGTGGAGAAAGAAAAGTTTGCAGGCGCCGCGTAAAGGCAGCTTCTAGCTTCCAGCTCTTTTCTCGCGGAAGTCGAGGTTGCGGATTTACCGCGGCAGAGCTAAAAGCTAGAGGCTGAAAGCTAAAAGCTGGTCTTAAGAGTTTGGGCTGCAGGGCAGGCAGGAAGTGCGCGGGTCTGGCGCATCGGAAACTTCCCACTGCGTGGGGTAGCCTTTTGGACGAGAGATTTGGCTCGGACAGGAAATTTAATCACGGTTCTGAATGGAGAAGAAAATGGCGGATCTCGCACAGTTGGAAGAGCAAATTGTAAGCCTGAGCCTGCTGGAAGCAGCGGCCCTGGTAAAGAAGCTGGAAGAGCGGCTTGGCGTTTCGGCGGCAGCGGCGGCTCCGGTCGCGGTTGCAGCGGGCGGCGGCGCAGCGGCCCCGGTGGCTGAGGAGAAGACGGAGTTCCAGGTCATCCTCAAGGATGCGGGCGCGAACAAGATCAACACCATCAAGGCAGTGCGCGAGATTACCTCGCTGGGTCTGAAAGAAGCAAAGGACCTGGTGGACGGAGCTCCCAAGGCCTTGAAGGAAAGCGCGACCAAGGAAGAGGCGGAGGCCATCAAGAAGAAGTTTGAAGGCGTCGCCACCATCGAAATCAAGTAGCGGCAAACTTGCAAGGCGAGCCGGGACGCGCTACGATACTCGTTGCGCGTCTTTTTGGCCCATTCCGTTATTTCTGAGGAATGGGCAAAATTCTGGGGGCGCGTCTTGGGATGGGCGGCAAGGGCACGCAAGCGTCCGCAGGCTGGAGCAGAGCCAAGCACTCTGTCGGCGGGCGAAGGGCGAATCTAAGTGCCTTAGGGTCAAAGAGATAGGCGGACTTCTCTTTGACGAATGGCGAGTGGCTGGCGGGCGAGCGGCAGAAGCGAGCTTTGGGATCGGCGAGAGCAGGGCAGGAGAATTCGGACAGGGGCACAGGCAATAGGCCGCGCTCGTGAGGCATTGCGTCCTTACGGGCTTTTCGTGTCTACCTACCCCGGAAGACAGGGCCTTTTCCGACAAAATCTTTCTGAAACGCACAGGAATGTACCAAGCTATTAACCTGTGTGCCTACTCCTCTAATTGTGCGCAGTCTAGCGCACAGGGCCGAAGTCCGGCAACGCCTGCGCAGCATTTTTAACCGAACGCTCAAGCAGACACGCTTGGCATTGAATCTCCGGGGCTAAGGACGGCCTGGCTGAAGTGGGCCGAAACATCCGGATGGGATTGGCTGCGAGGTATGCCAATTCGGACTATGTGATTTTCTTACCGTAAACCGCTGGCGCCCCGAGACTCGGCGCCGGCCCGGCCAAGCCTTGGGGGCGACGCCGGAGTGAAGGGCCTCAGGAGTGAAGCATGCCCAACGAGAAGCGCGCGATTCGCAGCAGGCTCGATTTTTCAAAGATTCCTACAGCAACCCAGATTCCCAACCTCATTGAGGTGCAGCGCCGCTCCTACGAGCGTTTTCTGCAGATGGATAAGCTGCCCAACGAGCGGGATGACTCCGGGTTGCAGTCGGTGTTCGTCTCCGTTTTCCCGATCACGGATTTTCGCGGGATTTCGCAGCTGGACTTCGTGGACTTCGCAATCGGCAACTGGGAGTGCAAGTGCGGCCACTTGAAAGGGCTGCATCACCTGCGCACGGCCTGCGTTCATTGCGGCGCGATGGTCATTACGGATCCTTTCCATCCCGGCGACGTGCTGTGCCAGAAGTGCGGCACCTATAACAAGAACACGCCCGACTTCTGCAACAAGTGCGGCGACCCGGTAGGCCTGCAGTTGAAGTATGACCAGCAGGAGTGCGAGGAGCGGGGCATGACCTTCTCTGCGCCGCTGAAGGTGACGGTCCGGCTTACGATTTTCGACAAGGATCCCGAGACCGGCAATAAGACTATCCGCGACATTAAAGAGCAGGAAGTGTTCTTCGGCGACATTCCGCTGATGACCGCCAACGGCACCTTCATTGTGAACGGCACCGAGCGCGTGATCGTTTCGCAATTGCACCGTTCGCCTGGCGTGTTCTTTGAGACGGCGAACAACCGCACTTACTTCCTGGGCAAGATTATTCCCTACCGCGGTTCATGGGTGGAGTTTGAGTACGACCAGAAGAACACGCTGTATGTGCGCATCGACCGCAAGCGCAAGTTCCTGGGCACCATCTTCCTGCGTGCATTAGGGCTTCGGTCCGATGAAGAGATTCTCAAGACCTTCTATACCGTCGACAGGATTCACATTGCCGACGGCAAGCTGCAGTGGGCTGTGTCTGCAGACGCGAAGGCGGGCACGCACCTGCTGGGCGCAAAGCCGGCACATGCAGTGCTGCACAAGGGCGAGGAGATCGCGCATTCCGGCCGCAAGATTACGCCGAATTCGCTGAAGGCGATTCGCGCCGCGGGCATCGAGAAGGTCGAAGTGGAAGCGGCCGAGCTGGATGGCGCGCTGACCGCCGCCGATGTGGTGGATTTGTCCACGGGCGAAGTGGTGGTGGAGGCCAACGTCGAGTTGACGGCTGACCGGCTGCACAAGGTGCTGTCGAGCGGAGCGGCGAGCTTTGAGGTCTTCTTCCCCGAGCGCGACGACGTGGGCAACATCATTACGAACACGCTGAAGCGCGACTCCGTGCACAAGCCGGAGGAGGCGCTGATTGAGATCTACCGCAAGCTGCGGCCGGGCGATCCGCCGACGCTGGACACGGCCACCGCGCTGTTTGAAGGCATGTTCTTCGACGCGCGCAAGTACGATTTCTCGCGCGTGGGCCGGCTGAAGTTCAACATCAAGCTCTATGAGAACCAGGACGCCACGGGCCTCGACCATCGCACCCTGACGCCGGAGGATTTCTACGCAACCATTCGCTACCTGCTGAAGCTGCGAAAGAACATCGGCATGGTGGACGACATCGATCACCTGGGCAACCGCCGCGTGAGGGCTGTGGGCGAATTGATGGAGAATCAGTTCCGCATCGGCCTGGTCCGCATGGAGCGCGCCATCAAGGAAAAGATGAGCGTGTACCAGGAGCTCACCACGGCGATGCCGCACGACCTGATCAATGCCAAGCCGGTCATGGCCGCGATCCGCGAGTTCTTCGGGTCCTCCCAGTTGTCGCAGTTCATGGACCAGACCAACCCGCTGTCGGAAATTACGCACAAGAGGCGCCTGTCGGCACTTGGACCGGGCGGCTTGTCGCGTGAGCGCGCGGGCTTTGAAGTGCGCGACGTGCACCCGACGCACTACGGGCGCATCTGTCCGATTGAGACGCCTGAAGGGCCGAACATCGGCCTCATCAGCTCGCTAAGTTGCTTTGCGCGGATTAATGAATACGGGTTCATCGAGTCGCCTTACCGCAAGGTGAAGGACTCGCGCATTCTGGACTACGTTGAGATCGTCAACGCGGGCGAGAGCGGTTTGCGCGTGGGCGACCACATCGAGAAGGAAGAGGCCGGCAGGCTGAATGCCAACCTGAAGAAGGCGGGCAAGCGGCAAATCGACTACATACCTTTCAGCTTCTATCTTTCCGCATGGGAAGAGGACAAGCATACGATTGCGCAGGCCAACATCGAGTTCAATGACCAGGGCGTGATTACCGAGGACTTGGTGAACGCGCGCCGGCAAGGCAACTTTGTGCTGGTGGCGCGCGGCGATGTGGACTACATCGACGTGAGCCCCAAGCAGCTTGTGTCGGTGGCCGCATCGCTGGTGCCGTTCCTTGAACACGACGACGCCAACCGCGCGCTGATGGGCGCCAACATGCAGCGCCAGTCTGTGCCGCTGTTGGTGGCCGAGGCTCCGCTGGTCGGCACAGGCATGGAGGGCGTGACAGCCCGCGATTCCGGCGCCGTGATCCTGGCGCGCCGCAACGGCGTGATTGATTCTGTGGATTCAGAGCGCATCATCGTGCGCGTGGAAGGCGAGCATCATCCCACGCAGCTTTCGCGCGAGGTGGGTTCGGATATCTACACGCTGATCAAGTTCAAGCGCTCGAACCAGAACACCTGCATCAATCAGAAGCCGGTTGTCCGCGAGGGCGAGCGGGTGGTGAAGGGACAGGTGATCGCCGACGGACCTTGCACGGAGCAGGGCGAGCTGGCGCTGGGCCGCAACGTGCTGGTGGCTTTCATGCCGTGGCGCGGCTACAACTTCGAGGATGCGATCCTCATCAGCGAGAAGCTGGTGCGCGAGGACTATTACACCTCGGTGCATATTGAGGAGTTCGAGATCGAGGCCCGCGACACGAAACTGGGTCCCGAGGAGATTACGCGCGACATTCCCAACGTGAGCGAGCATGCGCTGCGCGACCTGGACGAGAGCGGAGTGATCCGCATCGGCGCCCAGATCGGGCACGGCGACATTCTGGTGGGCAAGGTGACGCCGAAAGGCGAAACCCAGCTGACACCGGAAGAGAAGTTGCTGCGCGCCATCTTCGGTGAAAAGGCCGGCGACGTGCGCGATGCTTCGCTTACCTGCCCTCCGGGCATCGAGGGCACGGTGGTGGACGTGCGCATCTTCAGCCGCAAGGGTCAGGAGAAGGATGAGCGCGCCAAGCAGATTGAGGCGGAGTATATTTCGAAGCTCGAGAAGAACCTGGGCGACGAAATCCGCATTCTGACGGATGAGCGTCTGAAGCGCCTTGATGGCATCCTGGGCGCGAAGGAAGTGCTGGCCGACCTGCACGACGAGCGGACCAACAAGCGTTTGCTGGTGAAGGGCGCGATTCTCGATCGCGATACGATTGAGCGCATCTCGACCAAGAACCTGAAGCGCATCCGTTACAACGACAAGGATCCGCGCGTTAACGAGCAGATTGACGAGATCGAAGAGATGACTTCGCGGCAGATCGAAGTGCTGCGCAAGATCACGAACGAGAAGATCTCAAAGCTGCAAAAGGGCGACGAACTGCCTCCGGGCGTGATCAAGCTGGTCAAGGTCTATGTGGCCATGAAGCGCAAGCTTTCAGTGGGCGACAAGATGGCTGGCCGCCACGGCAACAAGGGCGTGATTGCGCGCATTCTTCCCGAGGAAGATATGCCGTACCTGCCCGATGGTACGCCCGTGGAGATCGTGCTCAACCCGCTCGGCGTGCCTTCTCGTATGAACGTGGGACAGATTCTGGAGACGCACCTGGGCTGGGCTGCACATGCGCTGGGCGCCAAGATTGCCGCACTGATCAAGGCCAACAGCGATGTCGAAGCCACTCGCGAACTGATGAAGAAAGAGTTTGCGGGAACAGCGACACTGCGGCAGTTGCTGGAACTCGACGACGAGATGCTGTTGCGTGTCGGGGCCGGCATGCAGCGCGGCATCTGGTTCGGAACCGCCGTGTTCGACGGCGCCAAGGAAGATGAGATCAAGGCGTTGCTGGCTTCGGCAGGACTGCCTTCCTCGGGCAAGACGGCGCTGTACGACGGCATGACCGGCGAGCAGTTTGAGCAGCCTGTTACGGTGGGCTACATCTACATGCTCAAGCTTTCGCACCTGGTGGACGACAAGATTCACGCGCGTTCCATCGGGCCGTACTCGCTGATCACCCAGCAGCCGCTGGGCGGCAAGGCGCAGTTCGGCGGGCAACGCTTCGGCGAAATGGAAGTGTGGGCGCTGGAAGCATACGGCGCGGCCTACATCCTGCAGGAACTGCTCACCGCGAAGTCCGATGACGTCTATGGCCGTACCAAGATTTATGAGGCCATCGTCAAGGGTGAAGCGGCGATCGAGCCGGGCGTGCCGGAGTCGTTCAACGTGCTGATTCGCGAATTGCAGTCGCTGTGCCTGGATGTGGAACTGATCAAGCGCGCGGACCTTTTGAAGAAGGTACCGGCGCCGGAAGTAGCGGCAGTAGCCGACTAAGTGCAGCCTCTAGCTGCTAGCTTCTAGCCTCTAGCTCGATCGAGGTTGAACTAGCAGTCGAGGTGAACTAGAGGTTTGTTCTAGTTGAAAGCGTGAAACTACTTCGAGCGAGAAAAAGCTGGAAGCTAGGCGCTGAAAGCTAGTAGCTGTTTGTTCGGGGTCCTTCTTGAAAGCGGTAACCGCCGCTTCCCGGGAAGGAAGGACCTGCCAAAGAATCCCGGGAGATACCGCGGCGAGTGCCGGAAGGCCCGCCAAGGAGGGTCGCCTTGTTCCGTTCGAACCCGTTTGAACTCACCAGCCCAATTACCGATTTCGACGCAATCCGCATCATGCTGGCCTCGCCGGAAAAGATCCGCAGTTGGTCGCATGGTGAGGTCACCAAGCCGGAAACCATCAACTACCGCACCTTCAAGCCGGAGCGGGACGGGCTTTTCTGCGCCCGCATCTTTGGCCCCGTGACGGACTGGGAGTGTCTGTGCGGCAAGTACAAGCGCATGAAGCACCGCGGCGTCATCTGCGACAAATGCGGCGTCGAAGTGACCGTGAGCAAAGTGCGCCGCGAGCGCATGGGCCACATCGAGCTCGCGTCTCCGTGCTCCCATGTCTGGTTCTTCAAGGGCCTGCCCTCGCGCATCGGCCACCTGTTGGATATTTCTCTGCGCGATCTGGAAAGCATTTTGTACTTCGAGTCTTATGTCGTGGTCGATCCCGGCGACGCGCCGGTGAAGGAACGCGAGATCATCAAGGACGAAGGCAAGTTCCGCGAACTCGACCAGCAGTACCGCCCCTCCGGCTTCAAGGCCATGATGGGCGCCGAGGCCATCAAGGAACTGCTGAAGCGCGTGCAGATTGACGAGCTGGGCATCGAGCTGCGCGAGCGCATGAAGACTGAGACGTCCGCGCAGAAGAAGATCAAGTTCGCCAAGCGGCTCAAGGTTGTCGAGGCCTTCCGCAAGAGCTCGAACAAGCCGCAGTGGATGATTCTGGATGTGCTGCCGGTCATTCCTCCCGAGCTGCGCCCGCTGGTGCCGCTGGATGGCGGACGCTTTGCGACTTCGGATTTGAATGATCTCTATCGCCGCGTCATCAACCGCAACAACCGGTTGAAGAAGCTGATGGACCTGCACGCTCCTGAAGTGATTGTGCGCAACGAAAAGCGCATGCTGCAGGAAGCCGTGGACGCGCTGTTTGATAACGGCCGCCGCGGCCGCGTGCTGCGTGGCGCCAACAATCGCCCGCTCAAGTCGCTCTCCGATACGCTCAAGGGCAAGCAGGGCCGTTTCCGCCAGAACCTGCTGGGCAAGCGCGTGGACTACTCGGGCCGTTCGGTCATCGTGGTCGGGCCGGAGTTGAAGTTGCACCAGTGCGGATTGCCGAAGAAGATGGCGCTTGAATTGTTCAAGCCCTTCATCTATCACCGCCTGGAGCAGACGGGGCATTGCACCACCATCAAGCAAGCAAAGGAAATGGTGGAGATGCAGGAGCCGGTGGTGTGGGACATTCTTGAAGAAGTCATCAAGGATCACCCCGTGCTGCTGAACCGCGCTCCCACGCTGCACCGTCTGGGCATTCAGGCATTTGAGCCGGTACTGGTTGAAGGCAAGGCCATCAAGATTCACCCACTGGTCTGCACGGCGTTCAACGCCGACTTCGACGGCGACCAGATGGCAGTGCACATTCCGCTTTCGCCCGAGGCGCAGATTGAAGCCAGCGTGCTGATGCTGGCCTCGCACAATATTCTTTCGCCCGCATCGGGCCAGCCGATTACCGTGCCCACGCAGGACATGGTGCTGGGACTGTATTACCTGACCAAGGCCAAGAAGGGCGGCGTTGGAGAAGGCCGTGTCTTCTCAAATACAGAAGAAATCCTGATGGCTCTCGAAGCCAGGGAAGTGGAGACGCTGACGCCGATTCGCCTTCGCTACACCGGCAAGGTGCTCGACATGACGACGGCCTACGACGACCAGGACCTGACGCATACCGAGCCGGTGGACTTCAACAAGGAGTACATCTCGACCACGGTGGGCCGCGTGATTCTGAACGACGCGCTGCCGCCGGGAATGCCTTACATCAACGGTTTGCTGAAGAAGAAGGGCATCGGGCAGCTGGTGAACTATTGCAACCAGAACCTCGGCCTTGAAGTGACGGTGGGCATGCTGGACCGCATCAAGTCGCTGGGCTTCAACTACGCCACCAAGTCCGGCCTGTCGGTTGGACTGGATGACATGGTGATTCCGGCCAGCAAGTACACGACCGTGGACGAAGCCGACAAGAAGGTGATCGAAGTCCAGAAGCAATATATGGACGGCGCCATCACCAACGGCGAGCGCTCCAACAAGGTCATCCAGATGTGGTCTGCTGTGACGGACCAGGTGGCCGACGAGATGTTCGGCAACATGAAGAAAGCGGACGACGAAGGCGCCATGAATCCGATTTACATCATGGCCGACTCCGGCGCCCGCGGTTCGAAGCAGCAGATTCGCCAGCTCAGCGGCATGCGCGGACTGATGGCCAAGCCTTCGGGCGAAGTCATTGAGACGCCCATCACGGCGAACTTCCGCGAAGGGCTGACGGTGCTGGAATACTTCATCTCGACGCACGGCGCACGCAAGGGCCTGGCCGATACGGCGCTGAAGACGGCCGATTCAGGCTACCTGACCCGCCGCCTTGTCGACGTGGCGCAGGACGTGATCGTGACCGAGTACGACTGCGGCACGAGCGAAGGCATCTACGTCGGATCGATTGTGGAGTCGGGCGAGATCATCGAGCCGATGCGCGACCGCATCATCGGGCGCGTGTCACTGGAGCGCATCAAGGATTACGACGGCAACGTGGTGATCGATGTGAACCAGCAGATCGATGAGGACATTGCATCCGCGATTCAGGGTGCGGGCGTTGAGAAGGTGAAGATTCGCTCGGTGCTGACCTGCGAGTCGCGCCGCGGCGTATGCGCGCTTTGCTACGGACGCAACCTTGGCTCGGGCCGCATGGTCGAGCTGGGCGAAACCTGCGGCGTGATTGCGGCGCAGTCGATCGGCGAACCGGGAACACAGCTCACGATGCGTACCTTCCACGTCGGCGGCACGGCCAGCCGCGTGCAAGACAAGTCGCGCCTCGACGCCAAGAACAATGGCTTCGTGCGCTTCATCAATCTCAACTATGTCGAGAGCAAGGACGGCACGCTGGTGGCCATGAACCGCTCCGGCTCAATCGCAATCCTCGATGAGCGCGGCCGTGAGAAGGAACGCTACGTTGTGGTATACGGCGCGCGCCTGAGGGCCAAGGACGGCGAACACGTAAAGCTGGGCCAGCTGCTGGCCGAGTGGGACCCTTACACCTACGCCATTCTCACCGAGATTGGCGGCACGGTGCAGTTCAAGGACCTGCAGGAAGGCATCACGCTCAACGAAGAAGTGGACGAAGTCACCGGCCTTTCGCGGTGGGTGGTAGCCGACTCTCCCGATGAGAAGCGGCAACCGGCGTTCGTGGTAAAGAACGCGAAGGCGCACAAGCGCTACCTGTTGCCGCGCGGTGCTCACTTGATGATCGAGGATGGCGCCGAGGTGGGTCCGGGCGATGTGCTGGCCAAGATTCCCAAGGAGAGCACACGGACCAAGGACATCACCGGCGGTCTGCCGCGCGTGGTGGAACTGTTCGAAGCGCGCAAGCCGCGCGAGACGGCCATCATCAGCGAGATCGACGGCGTCGTCCGCTTTGGCGAAGTGGCCAAGGGGCAGCGCAAGATTTACGTAACCGCGGATAACGGCGACGAAAAGGAATACTCGGTGCCGCGCGGCATTCACGTGAACGTGCAGGAAGGCGAGCGGCTGAGCGCCGGCGACCCGCTGATGGATGGGCCGTTGAACCCGCACGACATTCTTGCCGTGCTGGGTGAAAAGGCACTGCAGGCTTACCTGGTGAACGAAATCCAGGAAGTCTACCGTCTGCAGGGCGTGGCCATTTCGGATAAGCACATCGAAGTGATTGTGCGTCAGATGCTGCGCTGGGTGCGGATCGACGAAGTGGGCGATACGAACTTCCTGCTCGAGCAGCAGGTCGACCGCTTCCGCTTCCGCGAGGAGATCGAGCGCGTGCTGGCCAATGGGGGCCGTCCGGCAATCGGGCGTCCGCTGCTGCTGGGCATTACCAAGGCATCGCTCTCGACCGACAGCTTTATCTCCGCGGCCAGCTTCCAGGAGACGACGCGCGTGTTGACCGAAGCCAGCATCAACGGCGCAATCGACAACCTGCGCGGCCTCAAGGAGAACGTGATCGTCGGACGCCTTATTCCGGCGGGCACGGGCCTGGAGTACTACCGCAACGTCCAGCTCTCTCCGGAACTGGAAGAAGCGGCGGCCCGCGTGCAACAGGAGGTTTCGGCGGAGATCGAAGCGGCGGAGCGCGAACTGGAGCTTATGCGCCAGGAAGGCGAAGCCGAGGAGATGGCGGCCGAATAGCCACCTGCGGTGGGGCCAGCGGCCTTGGGCTGTTGGCGCGCTGCAATTGGAGTGCACAGAAAGCATCTCGGATCATTCAATTCAAAGGGCCCGGCGTAAGCCGGGCCCTTCTGTTTGTGCTGACGGAAATGTCGCGATTGCACTCTTGTGCGGACCGAGGAGGCTGACCTCGCAAGAAAACCGGCGGCCGAGCTTTCAGCCGTTCTTGCGCGCCCCGATTTTTCCGGTTTGACGGCGGGCGTTCTTGGCTTCGTACATCGCGGAATCGGCAGCACTCAGCAAAGCGTCGGAGGTCTTGCCATCGGCAGGAAACATCGCCAGGCCCACGCTGGCAGACCCGCGCAGGACATAGCCTTCCATGGCAAAAGGAGCGTCGAAGCAGCGTTCCAGGCGGGTGGCAATCTCCTCGACATCAGCGCGGCCGCGGGCCACTGAAACCAGCGCCGCAAATTCGTCGCCGCCCAGCCGTCCGAGGATGTCGCCGGTGCGAAGCTGCCGCTTCATGCGCAAGGAAACTTCCTGCAGATACAGGTCGCCAACGTGGTGGCCGTACAGGTCGTTCACCAGCTTGAAGTCATCGAGATCTACGTAAATGAGGCCAAAAATAGACGAAGTCTCGCGCGCCTTCACAATCAATTCTTCCAGATGGCGGTCGAGCGAGAAGCGGTTGTACATATCGGTTAGCAGGTCGAATTCCGAACGATGCAGCAGGTCGCTGTAAAGCTTGCGAGTCTCAATAGCCAGGGTTGCCAGCCGCACTCCTGCAGCGAGCGCTTCGGATTCCTCCTTTTCATTCCTTTCTGGCGCGTCGAGAGCGGCGAAGAGGGTCCCCAGCAATAACCCGGATCGGGCGTGAATCTCACGGGAGATGATGCGAAGTCCATCTTTGCTGGTCGGAGCGCGCCCCAACCGCGGTCCATCATTCACATCGCACCAGCAGGGTGCGCCATTCAGCATAAACGATACCATTTCCGTGATGTGCTCGACGATATCGGACAGCGAGAGAGAACCATTAATGTCTTCGAGAATCCGGCTGCGCCACTGTTCAAGCTGCGCGATGCGCCGCTCCTGCGCGGCATCGGCTTCACTTTGCGCAGTGATGGCAGCGGTCTGGTGGCGTACGCGCCGGCGCAGCATTCCCACCCAGATGCTGACCAGCATCACGACGATGAATAACAGGAGGACCAGGCGGACAAGGTTGCCGACCGTAAGCCATGGCGATGCCGCGATCACCGTAATGTCGTCAGGAGAGCTGAGCAGGATGTTGAACGGCACGCGCGAATCGAATGGATTGGATGTGTTCATGAAGCAGATTCCCGTGACTCGGACCCGTGCTCCGGGTGGCACATGCTTCATAGATGGTAGAGCATCGGAATCGCCATCTGTTGAAGTTGGATGCTTGTAGATGGCCGAATAGAGGTTGTCATCGGCTTCGAGAACATATTCGTCCTGCGCGGCGCCGCGGACCTCCGCGACCACCTCTCCCTCGATGGATACCAGGTCAAAAAGACGCTTGCTCGAAGAAAGCTGGTCCCATGTGGCGGGGGTGGGAGCTATGGGGTCGGCTGTTCCTGTGTCTTGAAATTCAGCGCCGGTCAGGCAAAGGAATCCATCCTGCACAGTCGGGAAACCCGGTTGCATCGACGATGTCGCCGACATGCAATTGTGCGATGGATGAGGTCATCAGCCACAAGCTTTTGGTGCCATCCTGCATGACCGCCGCCGAACCCGGCTGATAGTAGGTCAGGGTTCCATGAACCCGCACCCGGTGGCTGAGATTCATGACATGGTAGCCGCTCAGGATCCCATCCATGGGGGTTACGGGCAGGGTCCACGGATTGGTGGCCGCATGCTTGAGCACCTTGACGCCGTCAAGGTTGGTGACATGGAGCAGGACGCCGGTCTGCTGCATCTTGCCGTCGAATCGTCCCGAGGCAACGCCGGTCACAGACACATCGGCGTCGAGCAGACCGTCGAGCGCGGCCGGATTATCCACGTCGACCACGACATCCACGTCGCCGCCGTCGGTGTGCATCTGCAGGAACGAGCTGCGCACATCGGAACTCATCACGCTGTCGGCATCGCGGATGACCCCGGAGACGGTCACCAGGCGGGAGTCGAGTTCGGCGCGGATCAACTGGTCAAAGGTTGCGAGTACGGCGGGAGGCGGTGGGCCATGGTGCAAAACCGTGATGTTGTCGGTGACCACGTAGGGCCTGAAGCTCTCGTGAGTGGTTCCCTTGATGAGCACGCGATCGCCGGGCGTGAGCAACACGTCGACGGTGGGCTGGACATCGATCGAGGCATCGCCATCCTGCACATAAAGGGTTTTCTCATAGCCGCGGAAGTAAGTGACCGTGGCCTGAAACTCGACCGGCAATCCTTTGGAGGCCTGGGTATTGCTGAGCAGATGAATTGCGTGCAGGGAGGTCAGCGCGGGCTCCGCCATGGCCGCAGAGAAGCATGCAGCCGCCAGGGCCACTGTGGGAAGCAATCTCCTGATGAAGAAGGTCCCGGCCGCACCTGCTCTGTGCTGGCTGGTTCCCTCAGAGTCTTTCATCCCTCGTTCCTTCCGCCGACTCCCAGGAGCCAAATTGCGAATCAGGGAGGGGGGAACAATCGAAAGCCGAGCGCCCAGAATTGCTTTAGATTGTTACGCATTCATCTTATCTCTTACTCAAATCCGGTCTAATAGCCCTTTTAGGGTATGATGGCCAGATTTGGCCTCGCCAATGGCCTTGAGGGGTCCCGATTTGGTACCCTTACCGCGCTTTGGAGATAGGGTCCGAGAGCAGTCCTGCCGGGGCCCGGAGAGCAGTTTGCATGACCAACAAAGTTGAAGCAACCCTTCCCGCAGCATCTTCTCAAGTCAGCGGCACCCAGGCTCAACCCACCCGGCGCATCCGCGTTTTGGGCGTTCCATTGGACATGGGCGCAAGCCGTCGCGGGGTCGATATGGGTCCCTCCGCCATGCGCGTAGCCGGACTTGAGGCACGTCTCGAAGCCCTGGGCCACCAGGTTACCGACGGCGGAAATATCCTTGTCGAAATTGCCGAAACGCAGGCTTTTGGCTCCGAGAACGCGCGCTATTTGAAGCAGATAGCGGAAACCTGCACGCGCACTGCCGAAGCGGTGGTCAAAACGCTGGAAGACGGCATGACCCCGCTCGTTCTAGGCGGGGACCACTCCCTTGCGGTGGGGTCCATCTCCGGCGTATCGGAATTCTATCGCCGCCAGGGGCAGAGGATTGGGGTGCTGTGGATCGACGCCCACTCCGACATCAACACCCCCGACACCTCGCCCTCGGGAAACGTGCACGGCATGCCGCTGGCTTCCCTTCTGGGGATGGGACCGGAGGCGTTGACGCAGATTTTTGGCTACGCACCCAAGATTGCCGCGGAGAACACGGTGCTGATCGGGGTACGCGATATCGACGCTGCCGAGCGCGCCAATATACGACGCGCAGGAGTTACCGAAGTTTTTACGATGCGCGACATCGATGAACGGGGCATGCGGGCGGTGATGGAGGAGGCCCTGCGCGCAGCCGGCCGGGGCACGGTCGGCTACCATGTGTCGCTGGACATGGACTGGATTGATCCCGAGGATGCACCGGGCGTGGGCACGCCGGTCCGCGGCGGCGCGACGTATCGCGAGGCACATCTCGCCATGGAAATTCTGGCCGATCACGGGCGCATGGTGAGCTTCGAGCTGGTGGAGGTGAACCCGGTGATCGACGAGCACAATCGCACGGCCGACCTTGCGGTCGAGCTTGCCTGCTCGGCATTTGGGAAAAAGATACTGTGAAGAGTTCTACACTGGACCAGTGCTGAAATTTTCTTACCCGATGGGTTGAACAGGAAAAGATGGCAAAGAAACTTCGTGTTGGAATTTTGTTTGGCGGGCGCAGCGGCGAACATGAGGTTTCGCTGCTTTCGGCTGCTTCGATTTTGAAAGCGATCGATCGCAGGAAGTTCGACGTGGTGCCGATTGGCATTACCAAGGAAGGCCGCTGGCTGGCGGCAGGCGACGCGCACAATCTGCTCGAGGGCAACGGCCCCGACGCTGTGGAACTGGCTGTCGCCGACAAGGAGATCGCCTCGCACGACAAAAGAGAAATTGCGCGCCGGCGATCCTGCAGCAACGCCTGGAGCAAAGCTGCTGCACGAGGGGATTCCCACGCTGATGGCGCCGGAGCCGCCAACGTCGAGCGCGGGGCTGGACGTTGTTTTTCCGATACTGCACGGGACCTTTGGCGAGGATGGCACGATTCAGGGACTGTTTGAACTGGCGGGGATCGCCTACGTGGGTGCGGGCGTGCTGGGCTCGGCCGCGGGCATGGACAAGGACGTGATGAAGCGCTTATTCGCGCAGGCGAAACTGCCTATCGTGAAACACGTGACGCTGCTGCGCGGCGACTGGGAACGATCTCCGCGCAAGGCGATTGCACAGGTGGAAGCGGCGCTGCGTTACCCGGTGTTTGTGAAGCCGGCGAATCTTGGCTCTTCCGTTGGCATCAGCAAGGCGCATGATCGAAAGGAACTGGGCCCGGCGCTGGACGTGGCTGCGAAGTACGACCGCAAGCTGATTGTGGAGCAGGGCGTGAGCGGCGCGATCGCCGCGGCAAGAAGTCCAAGGCGCGCGAGCTGGAAGTGGCTGTGCTGGGCAATGACGATCCCAAAGCCAGCGTGGTGGGCGAGATTATTCCCGGCAAGGAGTTCTATGATTACGAGGCCAAGTATCTCTCCGAGGGCTCAGTGCCGGTGATTCCGGCCAAACTGACGCACACTGAGAGCGAAGCTGATTCGTGAGATGGCGGTGGCGGCATTCAAAGCCTGCGATCTGTCGGGGCTGGCGCGCGTGGACTTCCTGATGGAGCCGGACGGCAAGCGGCGCATCTTTCTCAATGAAGTGAATACCATGCCCGGCTTCACGCCAGATCAGCATGTATCCCAAGCTGTGGGAAGCTACGGGAATCGAATACACAGGAGCTGATTACGCGGTTGATCGAACTGGCGCTGGAGCGCCAGCAGGAGAAGAACCGGAACACGTACAGCAGGGAGTAGGGGGCAGCAGGGAATAAGGGCAGGGAGGGACACCGGACCCGGGGCTTGGGAACAGCAGGCGTTGCACGGTGTCTAACTCTAAAGAGAGCAGTGCAGCGCCTGCCGCTGTTCGCGATTCGCTGCGGTGCCGTATGCTTACTGCGAGGAATTTGAACGATGACATTGATGGACGCTCCAGTCTTTGACGAAGTCCGCTACCGGCGCAACCGTTCGATCCTCATCAGCGGCGCGGGCCTTTGCGTGGTGCTGTTCATCGGCGGATGGTTCATCTCCGGCATGCCGGTGGACTTTCCGTGGAACTGGTGGACGCATTTTCGGGGCCGGATGACCATCAATCATTTCCTCACCGCCGTGGAGCAGAACGATCTGCAAAAGGCCTTCGGCATCTGGAACCACGATCCCGACTGGCAAAAGCACCCCAATCAGTATGCCGGCTACACGTTCGTCCGGTTCCAGCAGGACTGGAGCCCGACTAGTCTCAGAGAATGAGTACGGCGTGATCAAGAGCCACAAGATTGTCGCGGCGCGCATCTCCGGGAATGTTCTGCTGTTGGGGATTCGGATCAACGGGCTCAAGAGCAAGAATCTCTTTCTCAACTATGACCCGAAGACGCACGTGCTCGGGTTCTCGCCGGTGGAGCTGTACCTGGGGCCGTAGTGCACGAAAGCCCGCAGCGAAATTCACTTGATGGCGGATTGGCAATGCTCTAAGCTTGCGGCCATGAGTGAAGCCAACAAGAACGTGGCGCGGCAATGGTTCGAGCAGGTCTGGAATCAGAAGAGCGAAGCCGCCATCGATCGCTTGTTTCACCCCGAAGGCAAATGCTACGGCTTCCCCGAGCCCGACGGAGTTCTCATCGGGCCAGAAGACTTCAAGGTGGTTCACCGGAATTTTTGTGGAGCCTTTCCAGACCTCCACATTGACATCGAAGAGCTCGTCGCGGACGGTGATATCGTTGCGGTTCGCTGGCAGACAAAAATGACGCACCGTGGCGATCATCTCGGCATTCCCGCCAGCGGCAAGAGAGCATCGCTGGGCGGCGCAAGCTTCATCATCGTCAAGGATGGCCAGATCACCGAGGGCTGGAATTACATGGACCTCCAGGCGATGTTGATGCAGCTACAGGCCGAATAAGAGACGTCATCAGCCCTGCCGCGCGATTAATGCCTCGCGTGCTCGGAACCTGTCCCTGGCGCAGCCAACTCCGCCAGCGTCTTGTCCAAACTTGCGGCATCCTCCACGTTCATCGCCCTGTGCGTGGATCGATTTGGCGCAGGAGCCCGCAGAGAACCTTGCCGGGTCCGACTTCAATAAAGGCCTCGGCTCCGGCGGCAACCAGCGCATGCACACAATCCACCCAGCGCACCGCGCCGGTGACCTGGCGAATCAATGCGTCGCGCGCAGCTTCGGCCGTGGTGACAAGGGCGCCGGTCACATTGGCGGCGACGGGAATGTGCGGTTCAGCCAAAGACAGGGCCGCCAGCACGCGGGCGACTTCGTCCTGCGCAGGCTGCATGAGCGCGCAGTGGAAGGGAGCGCTGACGGGCAGCATCACGGCGCGGCGCGCGCCTTTCGCCTTGGCGATGGCCGACGCCCTCTCGACAGCGGCCAGGGCGCCGGAAATGACGGTCTGCGTCGGCGAGTTCAGATTGGCGGCGGCCACGATCAGGCCTGTTTCCTCGGCAGCTTCCGCGCAGGCCTCGACGATCCAATCAGGATTTGAAGACAGGACGGCAGCCATTGCGCCCTGACCTGCGGGAACGGCCAAGTTGCATGGCGCGTCCGCGCGCCTTGACGGCGCGCACGGCGTCGGCAAATTGCAGGGTGCCGGCAGCTACATGGGCGGACCACTCGCCGAGCGAATGGCCCGCGGCCAGGGCAGGCTTGACGCCATGCGCGGCAAGCACGCGCAGTGCGGCCACGCTGACGGTGAGAATCGCCGGTTGCGTGTTTTCAGTGAGCTTCAGGTCTTCTTCAGGCCCCTCAAAGCAAAGCCGCGAGAGAGCGAAGCCGCAGGCTTCATCGGCTTCTGCGAAGGTGTCGGCGGCGACGGGAAAGCGCTCGGCGAGCTCGCGGCCCATACCCACCAGCCTGCGAACCCTGCCCCGGAAAGAGAAAGGCTAATTTGATGTTCATTCCAAAGAGGATTGTAGTGGATGAGGCCCCGTTGTTTGTGATGCGGACGCTTTCAGGGGGCGACTACTCTGCGGGTGCGCCGGGCTTGCGCGCGAAAATGTAGGCCCTGCGGCTCTGATATTCCACTTCGGGGGCGTAGGGATCGCGCTCGATGACTGCTTCAATCGCAAAGCCTGCGCCGGTGAGAAGGTCTTCGATTGCATCCGGCTGACGATGAAAGAACTCCATGGAGATGGACTGACCCCACAGCTCGCCGGGGCGAATCACCTCTTCGCCGATATGAAATGCGAGCAGCAGCAATCCGCCTGGCGCGAGGACTCTATTCATCTCCGCGAAAGCGATCGGGAGCAATTCGCCGGGAAGGTTGACAATGGAATAGAAGGCCGCAATGCCCGCCAGCGTGTCGGACTCAAGCTCGAGGGAAAGCATGTTGCCCTGGCGAAAAGAAATGTCGGGATTGAGCCTGCGGGCCTGGTCGAGCAACTGCCCTGAGATGTCGATTCCCAAGACCTGCGCGCCGGCATCGCGGAGGCAGCGCGCGATGTGGCCGGGGCCACAACCGAGGTCGCACACTTCGCCCCGTCCGCCGACGGAAGCTGCAAAGCGATGCAGGACGTCCCGGTCGAATGGCTTGCCGTCCAGTTCGTGAAAGAGCCGGCGCGCATACTCCGCCGCGATACGGTCGTAGTCATCGCGAATAGTTGTGATCGGGTCGTGCTTCATTTCATTTTCATTTCGGGAAGGCAATACGCGGACGCCAGTTCCCCTCTCACAACATATGCCGGTTCGGGAATTCCCTCGACTCGATTCACCGTGGGCCTAGGCGACGGCCAGGCTTTTCACTCCGTGCTGCTGAGCGGGGTTGGCGAAGGGTGTATTGCGGCTGGCGGTCAGGGCATCTTCGGCCTGCTGCGGCGGCAGCGGACGGGCAAAGAGGAAACCCTGGAAGCCGTTGCAGCCGGCCTGCTGCAGGATGCTCTGCTGCTCCGCGGTCTCAACGCCTTCGGCGATGACCTGCAGGCCCAGGTGCCGGGCCATGGCGATGACTGCTTCCACGATGGGGCGTGTGCCTTCAGGATCGGCGAGGCGCTCGATGAAGGAGCGGTCGATTTTGAGCACGTCGATGGGAATCCGCTGAATGTAGCTGAGCGAGGAGTAGCCGGTGCCGAAGTCGTCCATGGCAATGCGCACTCCGCATTGCTTGAGCAGATTCATCTGGCGGATGACGAGATCGTAGTCTTCCATTACCACCGACTCGGTGAGTTCGAGGACGAGATGCTCCGGGGCCAGGTTGCACTCGGTAAAGATTCTGGCCACGTTGTCGGCAAAGTCGTCGCGGGCAAATTGCAGCGCGGAGATATTCACGGCCATGTGCACGCGGCGATGGCCGGTCTCATGCCATTCCTGCAACTGCCGGCAGGCCTCGCGGAGAACCCAGTTGCCGATGGGGAAGATGAGACGGCTCTCCTCGGCGATGGGGATGAAGCGGACGGGCGAGATTTCGCCGAGTCGGGATGGTGTGAAGCGCAGCAGGGCTTCGAAGCCGGTGAGTTCTCCGCCCTGGGAGTAGAGCGGCTGGTAGACGACGCGCAGGTAGTTTTTTTCAATGGCGACGCTGAGGGCTTCTTCAATCTCCAGGTCTTCACTTGCCTCTTCGCTCATGGCGAGCGAGAAGGCGCAATAGCCGCCGCCGTGTGCCTTGGCGCGGTACATGGCGAAGGACGGCGTTGCGCTGCAGAGGCTTCGGCGGTGACGCCGTCCTGGGGATAAACGCAGATCGCCGATGCTGGCGGAGACGCAGATGAGGGCGGAGCCGGCGTGGATGGGTTTAGCGATTGCAGCGCCGATTCGCCGCGAGATTTCGACGGGATCGAGCGAGTTGGCCGGTCCTGAGATGAGCACCAGGAACTCGTCCTCGCCCATGCGTGCGACGGTGCCGGTGGCGCGCGGGATGGCTGCGCAGGCGTTCGGCGACGGTGCAGCAGAACCTTGTCGCCGGCCTCATGCCCGTACTGATCGTTGATGCGCTTGAAGCGGTTGACGTCGATCCACAACACGGCGACGGATTCCTTGCGCAGGCTGGCTTGCTTGATGGCCGCTTCAATGGCTTGCTCGCCGGCGCGGCGGTTGGGCAGCCCGGTGAGCGCGTCCTGATAGGCATTCTGGACCAGCTCGGCGTGAATCAGGCGATGTTCGACGACCAGCGCTGCCAAGCGCGCGATACAGATTCCAGCATCTCCAACTCGCGCGCGGTGGGCGCGTACGGCGACGTTGGAATAAACGGTGAGAGTTCCGGCCACGCGACTGGATGCGTTGGCGCGAAAGGGAACGGACACTGCGGAGAAGATGCCGCTGGCCGCCAGCAACTCGCTCCACGGCCGGCGCACTTCGCTCGAGTTCCTTCACAATCTGCATCTGGCCGGAGACGCAGGCCTGGCTCACGGGTGCATCGGGGAAGTCGGGGCCCACGCGTCTCAAGATAGCTCTTGAGATTTTCGTCTACATCTGAGCTGGCCGCGAGCCGCAGAGATTCGCTGCCTGCCTCCAGCCAGATGCAGCGAGCAGCGCCAATTCTCGTTCTGCGAGGCGACGGTTTCGGTCAGATGGCGCAGGATATCTTCGGTCTTCAGATCGCCGGGAGCAGCAAGCATTTCGAGAACCTGCTTCTGGCCCCGGTTCATCTCTTCGGCGCGCCGCCTCTCATCCACTTCCTGGCGAAGTTCAGCGGTGCGTTCTTCAACGCGCCTCTCCAGCGCGAGGCGCTCGAATTCCGAGGTAAATGGCGGCCTGTTGCTTCTTATGCGCTTTGCGGGCCGCCTGGGAGCGGAAAGCGAGCACGATGACCGTAGAGCATGCCGCAAAGAAGCATCGAGAATCCCTGCGCGGCCGTAGTCCAGGCACGCACTCTCCGCGTAATGTCGGCGCGAACCTGTTGCTTGTGCGCATCCGCGGCCTACGCGCGTCTTCGAATTCAATGAGGACGAGGAGGCGGTCTGCGGAGTGAGGCGATGTTCCAGTTCCCACGAGCCGGCCAGACTGAGCCCGACCAGCAGGAACAGGGAGAAGAGCAACGCTGTGAACATCCGGGTTATCGCCGTCACGACCAGCCTCGTGGATCCAAACGGAATGGGCCCAGCCACCCTGATCTGGTGGCGATCGCGAATGGATCGTTCTAAATGAAGTCGACAGGGACCAGGTCTTACACAGGTCGAGGTTCATTGTCAGTTTGAGATGGGAAGGAATGCCGTCTCTCAATGCATCTTTTGGGGAATGGGATGGCCCTTTCTATGTTACTTGCCGTTGAGAAAGGCCAGATCGGGGGTTATCCGTGGGCGCGGTCCGCAAAAATCGTCTAAATTCGATTCAAATCGACGTGCGCTGCAGGCAAACTTTAGTTCCAGCGGGATTTATCGTCGTGGTCGTCGTCGATCTGGCGGCCCTGGCCATCGAACTTGACGGTGCGGCCCTGGGAGCGCATGTAGACCTCGAATTTGCGGGCGGCGCGGCGGCGCTTCCAGCGGTAGTAGCGATTGCGCAATCCCATACAAGCGTTCGCTGAGGAGGAACGAAAAGCCGCGGCGCGGCGCCATGCGGATGTAGAGCCAGCCCGCCAGTGCACCGCCCAGTTCGGAAAATGCGTACATCCGCTGCTGGCCAAAAAGCATGGCGATGGCGATGAGGCCGTAGAGGATTGCCATATAGCGGGCCTTGATGCCGATGGTGAAGAAGAGCAGGAACTCCATGTCGCCGTAGAGGATTCCGATGGCGATGAGCAGCCCGAAGATGCCGCCGAAGCAGCCGTAGAGCGGAGCCGCTTCCAGCGGATGGCCGAGGCCGGCCGCAACGACGTAAAGGGCGACCGCGGCCAGTGCCGTACCCAGCACGGAGACAGCGTAGAGACCCGATGACCCAGGTATCGCTGTGCAGGCTCTCAAGAAAGCCCGCCAGGAACCAGAGCGACAGCAACTCAAAGGCGGTGGCAATGATGCCGGCGTGCACCAGGCTGTAAGTGAAGGGCTGCCAGAACGCGTAATGCTGAAGAAAAAGTATCAGGAGTGAAGAGGAGCCAGTGCAACGACCGGGTAGACCGTGCTGGGAGAGATCGCTCCTCCGACCGCAAGCACAAAATAGGCGACCAGGTTTACCAGCACCAGGCGGCGGGTTGCGCCGCGGAAGTCGGGGAACGAAAACGGAGTTGAGCCGATTCTCGCCATCGTCAGTCATCAGGGTAAACGCTGGAGCGGGCGGGTGTCTTGCTCGATCGCGCTTGAATCGGCGGCGCCGCTGTCGAACTGGCATCCGGTTCAGGGAACCACCACCAGGCTGCGATGCCCGGCCGCATCGATGGAGCGGACGCCGAAGATGACGTTGTCTTTTGAGATGGGCAGGGTAAGGACGACCGATGAGCCGGTGGCGCCAATCGCTTGAACGGGCGGTATTGTGTATTGCCAGTCCGGCGCAGTGGTCTCGCGCCACACCACCTGGTAGAGGATGCCGTCGGGTGCGCCGTCGGGTGCTTCCCAGCGCAGCGTGGTGCCGTTCTTCAGCGTTTGTGTCTCGATGGTGACGTGTTGCGGCTCACCGGGCGCAGAAGCCAGCGTGGCGAGGGTGGCGGCGTTCAGCCGGGCCACGCGCGCCACATAGTTGAAATCGACAAACTGCGGCAAGTCGCCCATCACAGTGGCATTCGAGCCGGCCGGTGGCAGCACGACATTCTGATGCTGGTGGTTGTAGTCTTCGCGCCACTCGGTAAAGCGGACGGCCGCGAAGCCCTCGTGGTTAAAAGAGCTGTGGTCGCCTCCGCGCAGGTAGCGGTCGGGCGCGTCGACAAGAAACGCGCTGAAGCGGCGGTGCCAGTCGCGGGAAAATAAGTGCGGCCCGTGTCGGCGACGGCGCGGGCAAGCTCGCGGCTGGGCGAGTCGTTCTCCTTGCCCCAGAGCGCAGAATGCGGCGCTGCTTCCTCGGGTGTCGCAGCCGCGGGAACGCCCTCGGAGAACACCCGCACGCGGTCTTTGAGCTGCAGCAGAGTCGCCGGGCGTGGTGTTGCCGCCCACGATGTCGTTGTTCAGCACGGCCTCAAGCTGCCAGCCTTGGTCGTGAGCCAATTTGGCCAGGTGGGCTGAGCCAACCAGGCCCTGTTCCTCGCCTGCCACGGCGACAAAGACGATGGTCGCAGGAAAATGCAGCTTGCTGAGGGCGCGGGCGCATTCGAGTGACACGGCCACGCCCGAGGCGTCGTCGTTGGCGCCGGGAGCCGCACCGCGCGCGTCGAGGATGTTGGTGTTGCGCGAGTCGTAGTGGCCGGTCACAAGCACCATGCGGCTGGCCTGCGCGGGATCGGTTCCGCGCAGGATGGCGTAGATGTTGGTGATCTCGCGTGGGCCGCGGGATGCGGTTGGCCCACTGTGCCGCCGCTGCTGGCCGGGATCGGCAATAAAGACGTCGCGATGCACCTCGAGGCAGCCGCCGCATTGGCTTGAAATCTGCTCGAATTGGCCCGCGATCCAGTCTGCCGCGGCGTTGATCGCCCTGGCCGGGAGGCAGGCCAGTCTCCATGCTTGAAAGCGTGCTGCGGGTGCCAAAACCAACCAGCGTTTTAATCGTCTGTTCTATGTGTGCGGGCTGGATGGCTTTGAGCGCGCGCGCGATGGCCGGGATCCTGGGGAGCCGGTGCACAGGGGTGGCATGAAGCCGGTAGTCGGGCTGCGCAGAGCAGAGCACGGTTGCCAATGCCAGGGCACAAAGCAGGATTGCATGAGATTATTTTCATTGCTTTTTCTCCGCTGCGGGGAGTTTCGCATCCAAGGGTGTGAATCCCCCCTTGACCTTTGGCCGGGTACTCTCTAAAACTAGCGGAGTCGTACTGCGAGGTACCGTCATCCTACATCACGAAATGCCTTGGGAGAGGAGGCTGACATGCCCAACTGCGCTGAATGCGAGAATGAACTAGACATTGAAGTGGACGAAGTGGAAGAGGGCGATGTGGTCGATCTGCGACGAGTGTGGAACGGAATACGAGGTAGTCGGCGTCGAACCGCTGGAGTTGTCGCGGGTGGACGAAGAGCTCGACGATGAAGAAGAACTGTGCTCGTGGAAGAGGAGGAGGAAGAGTGAAGGTAAACCGCGCACGGTTGGATTGCCGGGGCGGTTTTTGTTGCATTTGCGGCCGGAGTTGGTTCCGTCGGTGCCGCATGGCGGCATGTTTGATAGCGCCCATGGCCCAGGCGCAGAACATCGGGCAGCGCACCGTGTCGGGCGCTGTGGTCGACGGCAATTCCGACCCGGTGCCTGGCGCCACCGTCTTCCTGAAGAACCTGAAAACAAAGGCAATCCGCAGTTACACGTCATCCACGAACGGCCGGTTCTACTTTGCCCAGGTGAACATGTCGGAGGACTATGACCTGTGGGCGGAAAAGGGCGGCAAAAAGACCGCCACCAAGACGGTGAGCTCCTGGGATGCGCGCAAGGAGTTTGAAACCGAACTGAAGATGAAGTAGGCGGAACGGCGCGGCAGATCACGTGCGACGCCTGCCGCGGCCGGTTTCACCCTTCCAGCTTTTTGGTCACCAGTTCGTTCAGCAGCGCCGGGTTGGCCTGCCCCTTCGACGCCTTCATGACCTGGCCCACAAAGAATCCCGCCACGGTCTTCTTGCCGGCGCGATACTGCTCCACCTGCTTGGGATTTGCGGCGATTACCTCGTCGATCATCGCCTCAATGGCCGAGGAGTCCGTGATCTGCTGCGGGCTTTTCGCGCTCATAGACGGCAGCGAAGTCTTCGCCCTTCTCAAAGCACACATCGAATAGCTGCTTGAGCTGTTTCGAACTGATCTTGCCTTCGTCCAGCAGATCGGCGGCCAGCACCACGCCGGCCATCGAGACGGGCGACTGGTCCTGCTCCAGTCCCAGCGCTTTCAGCCGCCCGCCCAGCTCGCTGAGCAGCAGATTGGCTACGCGGCGCGGATTCCTCGCGCTGCGGGCGGCGGCTTCAAAGCGGTCGGCAAACTCGCGCGATGCCGTGAGCGTGTGCGCGTCCTGCAGGATCAAGTCGTACTCGGCAATCATGCGCGCGCGCCGCGCCTCGGGCAACTCCGGAAGCTCCGCACTTTTTTGCGCGATGAATTCCGGGGTCAACGATCAGCGGCGGCAGGTCCGGCTCGGGAAAATAGCGGTAATCGTGCGCCTGCTCTTTTGAGCGCATCGAGTAGGTGCGGCCTTCGTTGGAGTTCCACAGGCGCGTCTCCTGCATGACGCGCCCGCCGGACTCGATGACTTCGATCTGGCGCTCAATTTCGTATTCCAGCGCCGCGCGGATGAAGCGGAAGCTGTTCACGTTTTTTACTTCCGCCTTGGTGCCGAATTTCTCCGCGCCCTTGGGCGGACGCTTACATTGGCGTCACAGCGCAGCGAGCCTTCTTCCATGTTGCAGTCGGAGACGGCTGTGTAGAGCAGGATCTCCTTCAGCCGGGTGAGGTATTCGAAGGCCTCGTCGGGCGTGCGAATGTCGGGCTCGCACACAATCTCGATCAGCGGCGTGCCGCAGCGGTTCAGGTCGAGATAGGTGCGCGTGGCGGAGTCGGCAAAGCCGTCGTGAAGGCTCTTGCCGGCGTCTTCCTCCATGTGCAGGCGCGTGATGCCGATGCGCTTCATGCCTGCCGTTCCGCCGCAGGCACGTCGATCCAGCCGTGCTCGGCAATGGGCTTGTCGAACTGCGAGATCTGGTAGCCCTTGGGCAGGTCGGGATAGAAGTAATTTTTGCGCGCAAAGATGGAGCGCTCGCGCACCTCGCAGTGCAGGGCCAGCGCGGCCAGGGTGGCAAACTCCACTGCCTTTTCGTTCAGCACCGGCAGCGCGCCCGGCAGCCCCAGGCACACGGGGCAGATATTGGTGTTGGGCTCGGAGCCGAATTGATTGGCGCAGCCGCAGAAGGCCTTGGTGGCGGTGAGCAGTTGCACGTGGACTTCGAGTCCGATGACGGGCTCGTACTTGGCCATGATTTCAGGCGAAAGCGCAGCGGCGGGCATACTTGGATTTTAGCGCGGAGACGGGGGTCGAGCCTGCCCCTCACCCCGCGACTTGAGCGTCTTCAACATCGCATCGTATGCGGGCTTTTTCCTGTAGTCGCGGTCGAAGGGCAGTGCCCACCCATAGCCGTGATAGAACTCCGGAATCCACGAGTGCTTGTCGGTAAATCCCCAGGTTTGAAATACCGTGCACGCAGGTTGATGCATGCAGACGTCGAGGAGGTCCTTGTAAGTCTTGGCCTGCACGGACAGGCTCCAGGCGCTGTGATTTGTCAGCCGCACATCCACTTCAGTGAATTGCACTTCGAGGCCGAGCGCGGCGAGGCGCCGAATGTTCCGGCTAAGCGAATCAAGATTGTCGGGCTGATCGAAGTCGGGAGCGACGTGCAGCTGGAGACCGATGCCGGCGAGCGGGACACCGCGCTTCACGAAGTCCTTCGCCATGGCATACACGGCGTCCGATTTCTTGTTCATGACCTCTGCGCCATATTCGTTCACGAAAAGCTTTGGCGGCCGGGTCTGCGGCGTGCGCCCACACCAGCGCCTGTTCGATGGTCTTTGTGCCCTGGCCGGCAAAGCCGATGCCCGGCTTGTTGTACCAGACGGTGCTGCGCATCGTGCCGTCGTCGTTGAAAGGCTCGTTGACCACGTCCCAGGCGAAGACCTTGCCCTTGTAGTGCCCGACCACGTTGGCAATGTGCTCGCGGAGCACTTTGTTGAGCGCCGCGGGCGTCCAGGGAACGGCAGGCGATGTGACCCAGTCGGGCACCTCGTCGTGCCACACCAGGTTGTGTCCGCGCACCTCCATTTGGTGGGCTCGGGCAAAGGCTACCAGCGCATCGGCGCCGTCGTAGCTGTAGGTCTCAGGCTGCGGATGGACTAGGCCGAACTTCATCTGGTTATCCGGCTCAAGCTCGGAGTATTCGGCAGCCAGCGTCGCGGCATAACGCGGCTCGGAAAGAGAATGTGAATCGACGGCTGCACCCATCAGAAGATGATGTACCTGCGCAGCTTCACGCAGGGACTGCGGCGCGGGGGGTGTTTGGGCGGCCGTAATCGCTACTCCGCCGCCAGGGGCGATGCCCACCAGCAGACCGCATGCGAGAAGCGTGCTTAACGCGCGACCGGCGCAGACAATCACGGGGCGCGCTGAAAGACCGGCAGGAAACATGCCACAACCTTTCATTTTTTCTTTTGGGCGGTGGACTCGAAGCGACATTCCCGCGCTTCTACTCTGCCGGGTCATCCGCGGTAAACGGAGAGCAACAAGGCGTCTGCGTGGCGTGGAAGTTCATCAGTTCCGCACGGATGCCGTCGGGGTCGTAGAGATTGAACTGGCCTTTGCCGTCCTTGCCGATCTGTGTATGCCCATCGTTGCGGATACCGGTCAGGCGATTTCCATCCACAAGAATCTTGTAGGCCGCGTCCACTGAAACTTCGCCAATGGAGAAATGATCGAGCACGCCGAGTTGATGCTGCGAGATGTTGGCCGGAATGCCGGAACCCGAGGGGCCGCTGGTCAGCATGTACTCCAGCCAGTCGTGGCCGTCGGGAACCTGCTGGCTGACCCAGTCGAGTTTGTCGGGTTGCATACCGCCGAACCAGTAGGGCTTGAAGCCGAGCAGGCCGCGGTAAAACGTGTCTTCTTTCTCCCGGCTGTGCACCAGAAAGCCCACGTGAATAATGTGGTGGCCGATGGCGTTGGGAGCGTCGGGCGTCTTGGCCATGGCCGGCGGTTCAACAAACTCCACCTTGTTGCCCTCGGGATCGAGCACGGCAAACCAGCGGCTTCCATCCGAGCCTCTCGTCACCTTGGCGGGCGTCTTCCATCCCTTGGCGGCCAGATATTTGCGCATGTCCTCGGCGTTGCTCACGTTCCACGCTGTGTGGTCCAGGCGATTGACGCCCGCATCGGCAGGCATCGGCAGCACCTCAATATACTGCGTGGCGCTTAGCGCATAGCGTACCCCTGCCGGATTCTCGGGGTCTGTCCACTTGGCCGCGCCCAGCACATCGCGGTAATAGTGCTCGGTGGCTGCGGGGTCTGAAGTGTAGACGGCAAGGTGCGAAATGCCTGTGATCTTCGGCCTTGGCGGAGTGGATTGGGCGGCGGCGCCGAGGGTGAAAGCGGCGAGAAAAATGGCGGCGAAAAGCCTGGAATGCATAATGCACCTCGAAACGTTCAGCGCGACCACAATAAATCGATTTGGTATGGAGTGTAAACCTGCGCAGGTCTGGTTTCCGTCTCTCCGTGCTGCCCCAGCCTCGTACAATTCGCTCATGCGTCGTCTTTTCCCGTTGACCTTCGCCTCCTTGATCGTCCTGTCCAACTGCCTTCAGGGTGTCGCGGTTGCCCAAAGCCCGCTTCCGACCGCATCGCCTGCCGATCGCGCCGAGGCTCGCGAAATCTTCAAGCAACTGATCGAGATCAACACCACCGACACGCCCCAGGGCAACGTGACCACGCCACCGCAGCGATGCAGAAGCGCTTTCTCGACGCGGGTTTTTCACCTGAAGACGTGCACCTGCTGGGGCCCGATCCGCGCAAGATGAACCTAGTCGTCCGCTATCGCGCCGCCGGCCAGCCGACTGCGAAGCCCGTGGTCTTTCTTTGCCACATTGATGTGGTGCAGGCCCTGCGCGCGGACTGGCATACGGATCCCTTCGAATTTGTTGAGAAGGATGGCTACTACTACGGCCGCGGCACTCAGGACATGAAGGAGTCGGACGCCGCGCTGGTGGCCACGTTCCTCCGCCTGCATCGCGAGGGCTACAAGCCGCACCGCGACCTGATACTGGCCCTGACCGCGGATGAGGAAGGCGGCAAGTTCAACGGTGCCAACTGGCTTGTACGTGAGCACCGCGACTTGGTCGATGCGGCGTTCGTCATCAATCCCGACGCGGGCGGCGTGGAACTGGACCACGGGCGCGCCGTCGTAGCCGATGTCGAAGCGACCGAAAAAGTGTACTCCGACTTCCAGATCACGGCCCTCAATCGCGGCGGGCACAGCTCGCTGCCTCGCCCCGACAACGCCATCTATGAACTGATGGCCGCGCTCAACAAGCTGGCAGCTTATTCGTTTCCATTCGAACTGAACGACGTGACGCGCGCCTACTTCAAGAACCTGGCCGGGCAGGAGACGGGCCAGACCGCGGACGACATGCGCGCCATTCTGGCGACGCCGCCGGATCATGGCCGCCGCCGCGCGGCTCAGCGCCGAGCCCAGCTTCAATTCCAACTTCCGCACCACCTGCGTAGCCACGCGCCTCAGCGCCGGACACGCCAACAACGCCCTGCCGCAGACAGCGCAGGCCAACGTGAACTGCCGCATTTTCCCGGGCCACTCGCCGGAGTCGATTCGGCAGCAGTTGATTGCCCTTTTCGATGACCCCAAGCTGAGCGTGAAGTATGTCTCCGATGGCGGAGTCGTCTCTGACACTGCGCCGGAACGCAATGCCATGACGCCGCCGCCGCCCATTCCGGCGGTCTTTGACCCGCTCACGCGCATCACGCAGCAGATTTGGCCGGGCACGCCGGTCACGCCGGAGATGGAAGACGGCGCCAGCGACTCGATTTACTTCGCGCAGGCCGGCATCCCTTGCTACGGCTATTCGGCCATCGCGCTGGAGCTAGACGACGACCGCGCCCACGGACAGGACGAACGTCTGCCGGTGGACTCCTACTGGAAGTCGCTGGACTTTTTCTATGCGTTTGCCAAGGCGGTCGGCGACGAGTGAACCGCAAGGCGTCGTGACGGGACAGAAGTGGCGGTGGATGAATCAGCAGGCGAGAGCCCATCGCCGGCACGATAAGCCTGTTTCAAAAATCCGCTTTGTTCCGAGCGGGCCAGCAGCCAATCCGAGCCCCAAACCCCAAACCCCTGTCATCTTGAGCGAAGGTCGTCGCAGTGACCGAAGTCGAAAGATCTGCGGTTGCTTTTCGGAGTTGCTTCCGGTTTGACCACCATCGCACTCGGAGAAGCTCGAATCTACCAGTGGAGTGTTCCTGTTAATCGGCCCCGATCTATGAGACAGAACGCCCGCACAGCACAACTGCATCGCCATGGCCGACACCAAAAGCAGAAGGAGGCATCTCTGAGCGCCTTATGGTCTGAAAACTTCAAGTTCGATGGTTCCCGCTCTGACGCATCTCGTTTGCGACGCTCCAAACGCAGTACATCGCCAGCAGTAAGCAAATGAATCTGTCGCAGTCCGTTCAAGCTGCTCTTGGACGCAATCTGCTCGCTAAACCCTATGTACATGGCTTCTCTCAAGTGAACAGCAACTTTTACTCGACATGGAGGGGTCAATTGATGAGCGTTTTCTAAGCTGGTCATTGTTCGGGTCCCGAGTGACCGCCCAATCTCCGGCAGTTACGTGCTTTCAGCAACCTTTCCGCGCATCGACCCCGCTGCTAAACTGGTATCTTCATGATCCTCCCGTTCGTCCGCGAAATCTTTGCGGAGCTGGAGCACTCCTCGGCATTTGAGCGCGTACGAAGGCACCTCAGCCTGGGTACGGGGCGTCGGCGTGTGTCTGGACTCACCGCGACGGCGCGTTCGCTCTACCTGCCGCTGCTGGCGCGAGCCGCCAAACATCCAGTCATCGTAGTGGTGGCCGACAACAAGGCGGCCGAGGCGCTGGAGCCCACACTGCGCGCAGGCTGTGATCTGACGGGCGCAATCGATCCGGCGCGCGTGGTGCGGCTGCCTGCGCACGACGTGCTGCCGTTTGAGAATCTCTCGCCCCATCCCGACGTGCAGGAGCAGCGCGCCGCAGCTCTCTGGAAACTTGCCACCGGTGCAGTCTCCATTCTGATTGCCCCCGTGGAGGCTGTGGCGCTCAAGCTCTTCGATCGCGACTACTACGCCAGCCTGGCCGTAACCCTGCGCCGAGGCGAAGAGGTAGACGTGGAAGTGCTCACCGCGCATCTGGCCAGCGTGGGCTACACGCAAATGGATCTCGTGGAGATGCCGGGACAGTTCACCCGCCGCGGCGGCATTCTCGATGTCTACTCGCCGGAGGCCGATCGCCCCGTGCGTATTGAATTCTTCGGCGACGAAATTGAAACCATTCGCAGATTTGATCCGGAGACGCAGCGTTCGCAGTCGGGCCTGGATGAAACAGAGCTTTCCCCACTAACAGAGACACCGGTGACGGAGCACCTGCTGGCCGCAGTGCACGCACGCCTTAGCCGCCAGCGCGTGGCTGTGGATGGCGCGGGCGAAGATGACGAGATGGCCATTGAAGCGGCCGCCGCCGGCGGGGTTAGTGTGTTTCCTGGCTGGGAGTTTTTCAGCTTCGTGGCAGGCGCTGAGAGCCACTTGCTGAAACTGCTGCCCAGGGCCGTTCTCTTTGTTGACGAGCCGGCCATGGTGCGTAACCAGATTGACCGCTGGTGGAGCAAGGTAGAGCAGCGCCACGAGCGCTCTGGCATTGGTTCGCTGATTCGACCGGAGGATATTTATCTGCGTCCCGAAGTGTTGCAGGGCCTGCTGGAATCGCATCCCGGCCTCGACTTGGATCAACTGGGCGCGGTGGATGTGCTGGATGAAGACAACACCCTCGGCGAGATCGAGCTCGGCTTCACGGCCCACGCTGCGCTTTCACGGATCGATCCCCGCGCTGACCGAGCAGTTGCGCAACCTGATTGCCGCGGAGCAACGCATTGTGCTGGCCGCGCCCACACAGGGCGACGTGGAACGCATGGCCACCGTACTGCGCGAATATCAGATTCCTTACCGCCTTGGCAGCAGGCCTGCGCACCCAGGCGGCGAAACCATGTTTGATGAGGCGAGCTATCTGGCGGGTGAATTGAGCGTGCCCGTGATCGTGCGTACGCAACTGGCCTCGGGGGTCAGCTTTCCTGAGTCGAATCTGATTGTCTTCGGTGCCAACGATCTCTCCGACGAAGCAGACATTATGGCGCGGCCCGAGCCCAAGCGATCGAAGACGGCCGCGTTTGTTTCGGATTTTCGCGATCTCGCCATTGGCGATTACGTGGTCCACGTGGAGCACGGCATCGCGCAATATCTAGGGCTGAAAGAGATTGTTCAGGACGGGCTGGCGATTGAATTCATGATTCTTGAATTCGCCGAGCAGGCCAAGCTCTATGTGCCGCTGACGCGCCTTGACCTGATTCAGAAATATCGCTCCACCGACACCGGTCCCGCGCCGGTGCTGAACAAGCTGGGCTCGCAGCAGTGGGTCAAGACCAAGGCTCGCGTGCGCAAGGCAATGCAGGATATGGCCGGCGAATTGTTGGTGCTTTACGCGCAGCGCCATACTGCACAGGGAACAGCGTTCTCAAAAGACAACGAGTTTCAGCGCGAGTTTGAAGATTCGTTCGACTATCGCGAAACAGACGACCAGGTCACTGCCATCGCAGCCATCAAGCACGACATGGAATCGACCACGCCGATGGACCGCCTGCTCTGCGGCGATGTGGGCTATGGCAAAACGGAAGTGGCGATGCGCGCGGCTTTCAAAGCCGTGCAGGATGGCAAGCAGGTGGCCGTGCTCACGCCGACAACGGTGCTCAGCTTTCAGCACTTTGAAACATTCAAGCATCGCTTCGCGCAGTTCCCCATAAACATTGAAATGATCTCGCGCTTCCGCACCCAGAAAGAACAAAAAGTCATTGTGGAGCGCGTGGAAACGGGCAAGGTGGACATTCTCATCGGCACCCATCGCCTCCTTTCAAAGGACATCAAATTCCAGGATCTCGGCCTGCTGGTTGTCGATGAGGAGCAGCGCTTCGGCGTGCGTCACAAGGAGCGCCTGAAGCAATTGCGCAAGGAAATTGACGTGCTGGCGATGAGCGCGACGCCCATTCCGCGCACCCTGCACATGTCACTGGTTGGCCTGCGCGACATGAGCGTTATTGAGACGCCGCCGAAAGATCGCATGGCGATTCAGACAGTAGTTGCGAAGTTCGACGAGAAGCTCATCCGCTCCGCAGTCGAGGTCGAGCTGGAGCGCGGCGGGCAGGTCTACTTCGTGCATAATCGCGTGGAATCCATCTACGAAATTGCCGCGCGCATTCAGGAACTGGTGCCCGCAGCGCGCGTGGCCGTGGGTCACGGGCAGATGGGCGAGAACGACCTGGAGAAGGTGATGCTGGCCTTCATGCGTCACGAGTTTGATGTGCTGGTGGCGACAACCATCATCGAGAACGGCCTCGACATTCCACTGGCCAACACCATCCTCATTAATCGTGCCGACCGCCATGGGCTCAGCGAGCTCTACCAGTTGCGCGGGCGCGTGGGCCGCTCAAATCGCCGCGCCTATGCGTATCTCCTCATTCCTCCCGAGCAGGAACTGACGCCGATTGCGCGCCGTCGCCTTGCGGCACTGAAGGAGTTCAGCGATCTGGGCGCTGGCTTCAAAATTGCTGCGCTCGATTTGGAACTTCGCGGCGCGGGCAACATGCTGGGCGGCGAACAGAGCGGGCATATTGAGGCAGTGGGCTTTGAACTTTACACCTCAATGCTCGAGACTGCTGTAAAGGAACTGAAGGGCGAGGGCGCGGACGAACGGCCCGCCACGCAGCTCAATCTGGCCATCGCTCTGCGCATCGACGAGAGCTATGTGCCGGAGGAGAATCAGCGGCTGCGACTCTACAAGAAGATTGCCGGCGCTGTCAGCGAAAAGGAACTCGCCGACCTGCGCGCAGAGATGGAAGATCGCTACGGCGCGGTGCCCGACACAACTGTGTTCCTGCTTGAGGCCGCCGGGTTACGGCTGGAGTGCGAGCGCATGGGCATCGCGCAGATCGACCGCAAGCGCGGCGAGCTGCAGATTCGATTTACCGAGAACGCCCAGGTGGATCCGCAACAGTTGATGCGGCTGGTGGCGCGCAACGCCAAGCGCGGCGCCCAATTCACGCCGCAGGGGGTTCTCAAGTATCCTTTGGCTGCCACGCGGCCGGATGAGGTGTTGCTGGAGATTCACGATGTGCTAGTCAAGCTTGCCCCGGAGCCAGTCGGTGCATAAGAGACCGATTCTGGCATGGAGAGGAATCGTGAGAAAGCTATTCGCGCTGCTCGCGCTTGGAGTATGCATGGGATCCGCAATGACGGCCCGCGCTGGTAATGAGAACTGGAACGAGCAATTCCAGGCGATCTCCGACGAGTATTTCGACCAGGTGTTTTTCCCCTTTCAGCCTTCGCAGGGCACGGCGGTCGGCTATCACCAATATGATGCGCAGTTGGAGGATTTCTCGCGCGCCAACATTGATGCCCAGGTTGCCGCACTTGGCGCCTTTGAGAAGCGCGTGGCGTCGATCCCCGCCGCCCAACTTGGCCAGACGGCGCGTGGCGACCGGGAGATGGTCCTGGGCAGCATCAACTCCTGGCTGCTGACCTTGCAGACGATCCGCCCGTGGGAGAAGGATCCCGACTCCTACTCAGGCACCGCGGCCAACGGGGCCTTCGTGCTGATGGAGCGGAAATTTGCGCCGCCCGACGATCGCTTGCGCTCACTGGTTGCGCGCGAGAAATTGATGCCGGCCTTGTTCAACGAGGCGCGTGTGAATCTGAAAAACCCGCCGAAGATTTACACCGAAATCGCCATTGAACAGATGCCGGGGAACATCAGTTTATTTGAGCACGATGTGCCCACGGCCTTCGCCGACGCCCAGGATGCGGCGCTGAAAGCTGAATTCGCGCAGACCAACGCGGCCGTCGTTTCCGCGATGAAAAGCTATCTCGATTGGCTCAAGACAGATCTTCTGCCCAGGTCCAATGGTGACTTTCGAATCGGCGCTGCGACTTTCTCAAAGAAGCTGGAATACGACGAGATGATTGACATCCCGCTGGACAGGCTTCTCGAAATTGGCTGGGCCGATCTGCGCAAGAACCAGGCGCACTTCAACCAGGTTGCGAAAGAACTGGAACCAGACAAGGATCCGCGCGCCGTGCTGGAAGATCTTGGACAGGATCATCCCGCACCCGATCAGTTGCTGGCTACGTTCCGCGCCACATTCGACGGCCTCGTGGCCTTCATCCGATCGCACCACATCGTGACTATTCCATCGGACGTGCGCCCCATTATGGAGGAGACGCCGCCCTTCATGCGCGCCACCACGTTTGCCTCGATGGATACGCCGGGGCCTTTCGAGTCGCACTCGACAGAGGCATACTTTAACGTGACGCTGCCCGATCCGTCGATGACTCCCGCGGAGGTTGAGAGCTACATGCACGCTTTCAACGTGGGCACAATTATTTCCACGTCGGTGCATGAGGCGTATCCGGGCCACTACATACAGTTCCTTTGGGTGCCGCAAGCACCGAGCCGGGTACGCAAGCTGCTAGGCGCCAACACCGACGTGGAAGGCTGGGCCCACTACTGCGAGCAGATGATGCTCGACGCGGGTTATGGCCAGCCGGGCACGGGCGCCAAGGACGAGCGCGAATCCAAAATGCTGCGCCTGGGCCAGCTTCAGGATGCGCTTCTGCGCAACGCGCGCTTCATCGTCGGCATCGAAATGAACACGGGCAAGATGAGCTATGACCAGGCCGTCGATTTCTTCCAGAAAGAGGGCTACCAGGGCAAGGAGACGGCGATCGTGGAGACCAAGCGCGGCGCAGGCGATCCCACCTATCTCTACTACACGCTGGGCAAGCTTGAAATCATGAAGCTGCGCGAAGACCTGAAGAAGAAGCAGGGCGCGGCTTTCTCACTGGAAGAATTTCACGATAATTTTCTGCGCCAGGGTTTTCCGCCCGTCAAGATTGTGCGCGAGGCGCTGCTGGGAGACGACTCACCCACGCTCTGAAGGGGAACTCCGGCTCGCCCCCGATCGGTGGGCCGGTTTTTCCAGGACGCATGCACTTTTGTAATGACCGACTGAACGCAGGCCTGATGCGTCTGCGGCTAATATTGAAAGCTGGAGTTTGAATGAGCGAGCAAGTGCGCAAAGCGGTTTTTCCCGCGGGGGGCCTGGGCACGCGGTTCTTGCCGGCCACCAAGGTAATTCCCAAGGAAATGCTGGCGCTGGTTGACAAGCCCATCATTCAGTATGGCGTTGAAGAAGCGATTGCTTCGGGCATAGAACACATCATCATCATCACTGGCCGCGGCAAGGGTGCCATGGAGGACCATTTCGACCAAAGCTTTGAGTTGGATGCGACTCTCGAGCGTCGCGGCAAGAATGAGCTGCTGGCAGTTTCCCGCGGAGTGGCAGCGTTGGCGCGCATCAGTTATGTACGCCAAAAAGAGCCGCTGGGGCTGGGCCATGCCGTGCTGTGCGCCAAGGACTTGGTTGGTGACGAGCCATTCGCGGTCATTCTTCCGGACGATGTGATCGACGCCGAAGTTCCCTGCCTGAAGCAGATGATCGATGTCTTCGACGAGCGCGGCGGTTCAGTGCTGGCCACGCAAACGGTGGAGGGACCGGCCATCTCAGCGTATGGTGTCCTGGCGGGGTCCCGAGATCCTGCGAATAAACGCATCTATGTCTGCACAGGCATGGTGGAGAAGCCAAAATTCGAGGACGCGCCTTCAAAACAGGCCATCATCGGACGCTATGTACTCACGCCTCGGGTGTTTGAATTGCTTGAGCAGACCACGCCCGGTGCCGGCGGCGAGATACAACTCACCGATGGCATCAAAGCGCTGCTCAAGGAGCAGAAAGTCTTCGGCTACACCTTCGAGGGCAAGCGCTACGATGCCGGCGATAAATTCGGCATGCTGCAGGCCACGGTCGAGTTCGCGCTCAAGCGGCCTGACCTCGGGCCGCAGTTTCGCGCCTATCTCAAAACCTTGAAGCTATAGCTTCGCCGGCGTCTTCCACTTGATGTTGCAGCCGATGGATGGCCGCTGGTCCGCGAGCGGAGCTTTGCCCTTGAGCACTGCATCGATCGCGGCGCGCAGGTCCTCGCCAGAGACCGGTATGCCGTTGCCGGGACGGCTCGAATCGAACTGGCCGCGATATACCAGCTTGAAATCCGCGTCGAACAGAAAAATATCCGGGGTGCACGCAGCCTTGTAGGCATGTGCAACTTGCTGCGTCTCGTCGTAGAGGTATGGAAAGCGGAAGTCGACGGTTTCTGCCTGGCGCTTGAGGCCTGTGGGGCTGTCCTCAGGAAAGCTATGGGCATCGTTGCTGCTGATAGCCACAATACTGATTGGCTCTTTATAGTAGTCCAGGCCCAATGCGGCCAGGCCCTTCTCGACGTGCTTCACATAAGGGCAGTGAGTGCAGATGAACATCACCAGCAGGGCTTTCTGTCCGCGAAAATCGTCGCGTCGCACGATCTTGCTGTTAACTACATCGAGCAGGGCAAAATCCGGTGCAATAGTGCCTAAGTCGAGCATGGTGGATTCTGTAAGTGCCATCGGCTTACCTCCTAACTCGGTGGCTAAGTTAGCTAAAACAGCGGTGCCTGCCTCCCTGGCATGGCGAGGCCAAAGTGTTCATAAGCCAGGCGCGTTGCCACTCTTCCGCGCGGGGTGCGATCGAGAAATCCGATCTGGATGAGGAACGGCTCGTAGACTTCTTCGAGCGCATCTTCTTCCTCGGCCAGGGTGGCCGCCAAAGTGCCAAGACCGACCGGCCCGCCATCGTACTTCTGCATGATAGTAAGCATTAAGCGTCGGTCGATTTCGTCGAAGCCGTGCGCGTCGACTTCCAGCATCGTCAACGCAGAGTTGGCGGTGGGTCGGTCGATGGCACCCGAGCCGCGCACCTGCGCGTAATCGCGTACGCGGCGCAGCAACCGGTTGGCAATGCGCGGAGTCCCACGCGAGCGCAGTGCAATCTCGGCAGCGCCGTCGGCATCGATCGGCACCTGCATCACTTCGGCCGAACGCTCGACAATCACCCGCAGTTCTTCTTCTGTATAAAACTCCAGGCGCAGCAGGATGCCGAAGCGCGAGCGCAGCGGCGAGCTGAGGAGACCGGGCCGCGTGGTGGCGCCGATAAAGGTGAACGGGCGCAACTCCATCACATGTGTGCGTGCCGCCGGACCTTGTCCGATGATGATATCTAACTTGTAATCTTCGAGGGCGGTGTAAAGCTTCTCTTCCAGCACCGGCTGCATGCGATGAATCTCGTCAAGAAACAACACCTGCCGCTCGCGCAGATTGGTAAGAATGGCGGTAAGGTCACCCTGAATCTGCAAGGCCGGGCCCGAGGTTTGTTGAAATCCGACGTCCAGCTCGTTGGCGATGATGGTGGCGAGAGTTGTCTTCCCCAGCCCCGGGGGCCCAAAGAGGAGTACATGATCGAGCGCTTCACCGCGCGACTTGGCTGCCTCCAGCGCGATGGCCAACTGTTCCTTGGCCTTGGACTGGCCAATAAACTCGCGCAGCCAGCGCGGACGCAGCTTGAGCTCAAAGCCTTGCTCTTCTTCGGCGCGCGAGGCGCTGACCAGCCGATCGGGAGAGTTGTCTCTTGCAATGGCCATCCTGAGGAGAAGTGTAGCGGTTGCCGGCGGCCGCGGCAAAAGAAGGTCGGCGGCTACGGCATTTTAAACCGAAATTAAGCCTCGGTCTCTGAGCTGAAGATCTCGATTTTCAGGCTGGTTATAAGCTATTTAGGACCACTTTCAAGGTTTCGCACGAGAGTAACATGTTTGGGCTGGATGACTCAAAATAGCTATTGATTCAGCGGATTGACATGCCGTATTATTACGCCACCTCACAAGAGGAAATTACCGGAATGTGTCGGCCGGAGACGCTTTGAAGATAGGCATCCCTGGTTACTTAAGACTCAGGTTCGGCGCGGAATTACACCGCAGGATCCGGGCGCGGTAAGGCGGTTCAAAGTATTCTTTGAAAAGAAACAGACCGGGAGTGGATGGCATTTTCTGACCGGTACTGACTAACGTCGTATTTTGGCTAGGACCTGGATCAAACTGGGCTGGCCGGGCGGAAACGCCAGGAGAACTTTATGCGTGATCGTTCATTGTTGGGTGCCTTGCTGCTCGTCGGTATGGTGTTGCCAATTACCAGCTGCAGCGTGACGCCTGCGTTGACTTCCATCACAGTCAGTCCCACCACATTCTCAACGACATTGGTTCTTACGGCGTCTGGAGAGCCGGCCCCGGCAAGTCAACAGGCTCAGACGCAGCTCACGGCTACCGGCTATTACACCCGCCCCGGCCATACAGCGGTGACCAGAGACTTGACCAACGAGGTCACCTGGCTCTCTTACACTCCGCAACTGGTGACGGTTGATGCCAACGGAGTGGCCACGGTTACCGGCGGAGCAATCGGAAGTACGCAGATCGCGGCGAGCGCGCCTGGCTTCCACGGCGACGTTGTCAGCAACGATTCGGCGTTCAACGTGGCCTTGCCTAGCAAGATCACAACCACGGATTTCGTAACGCTCACCATCACCCCCGCCAATCCCACAATTATTGTGGGACAGAGCGCCGGATTCACCGCCATCGGAACAACCGGAACGGGAGCAACGCAAAACCTCACGCTTGAGTCTGTGTGGACCTCGAGCAGCCCGGCAGTTTGCGCGATCGTGGCCACCACCGGAAATTGCGCAACAACCGGCGCAGGCCAGTCCGCAATTACAGCCACCTATACCAATCCCGACGGGATCCCGGTGACAGGGTACACAGTTCTCTCTGTTCAGGTGCTTGGTCAGCAGAACCCGTAATCGGCCACCGATTCAAACCAAAGCCGCCCTTCGGGGCGGCTTTGTTGCGCTTGCAGTGATCGTGACATGGTCGCAATACGCAGGTCTGAAGCCGGCTTCACCGAAGCCATTTAGACTGGAGCCTGCTCTTCATACTTGTGATGACCCACCGGTTCGCCCGCCTTCGCCGCTTTCGCTTCAATCTCCCGCAACGCATTGCCGCGGGACTGTTGCTGCTTTTTCTGGCGCAGGGATTGTGGCTCACCAGCCGGCAAACGCTCACTGATCGCGACTACCAATATGCCCGCTGCGGACGCGAGATGTGGGAGCGCCCTTCTCCGCTTGCAGGCTACTTCACATCCTGCGGCAATATTCATGACGGCATCCTGGCATACCGCGTGGCGGGCCTGCCGCTCACGCTGAATCTGCTTGCAGAGCGCCTGCTGGACCACCTTCGCAAGCCCGAGGACCGAGTGGTACAGGCAGGCGGTGAACTGAGCACCTGGGAGCTGCGCCACCAGCTTACGCATATCCTGCTGTTGCTGCGACTGCCGTTTCTGCTGGCCGGCTGCATGCTGGGCGCAGGACTGTGGTGGGTCACGCGCCGTCTCTACGGCAACCTGGGCGGCTACACCGCGCTGGCTCTCTACTGCTTTTCTCCGACTGTGCTCAAGGCCTGTGTCACCCCCGGCTCCGAGTTGCTTGCGGCGCTCGGCGTCTACGGAGCGGTGTATACCTGCATTGGGGTGGCGCACGCCATGCAAGGTCCTCGGCGCAAATGGAGGCCGCGCATTGTGCTGTTAACGATTGCGCTCGGAATCGCCGCCTCCTCACACATCGCTGCGTTGCCGATTGCTGCGCTGCTGGGGCTGGTATTGATGCTTTGGGTGGCGGAGGGTCGTCGCAGCCAGGTGTTGCCCGTCATGCTGGTGGCATCGGCCGGCGCAATGCTGCTGGTGTTTGCTTGCTACGGCTTCTCGCCCGACGCGTTCAGCTACCTGTTTCGCTCCGGGGCGGGATTCCTATGGTTCTCGCTCGACCCGGCCTGGCACTTCTTCTCCACGTTGGGCAATGCGGGCGTCACTCTCGCTGCGGCCTCGGCTGTGCTGCTTTACCTTGGACTGCGCCGCTCGCGCTACTTCGGCAACACGGCGCCGCTGCTCTGTGTCCTGGTGCTGCTCCCACTCATCACAACCGGAGTGCCGGGTAGTCCCTGGCTGTGGGCTCTGCCATTTCTGCTTACGTTGATCGGCGGCGTGTTCGCCGATGCGTATGAGAGCCCGCGCAGCCGCACTGCGCTGGCTGCCGGAGGCGCGATTGTGCTGCTTCAGGCAATCTTCTGCATCCTCAGCTTGCCGGGCCTGCTGTAGGGGCAGGTGCCATCGAGTGGAATGAAGACTTTTTCACGGGAGTTCCCTATGCACGATTTAATCCTGCCGAAATTCTGTGCAGCCAAAGCAAAAATGCTTTTTAGAGCATTAGGTCTTTCAGTGCATAATATGGTAATCTTGCTTCAAGAGATAGTTGAATCGGGTGCCACCGGATCAGCCTGTCGAGGGAGCGCGGAAGCGTCTTGAGAAACAGTGCGGATCGATGAATGGAGGTCGGCACCATGAAAAAGAGTTGGGACGTCGAGTTTCACGATGAATTTGCGGTGGAAGTCCGTCAGCTGCCGCAAGGGGTTCGGGAGAAGTTGAAGGCGGTGGCGACTGTCCTCAGCGAGGATGGCCCGCTTCTCGGAAGACCGCAGGCAGATACGCTCAAGGGCTCACGCCACGCAAACATGAAGGAATTGCGATTTGATGCCGATGGAGGCGCTTGGCGTGTTGCCTACGCTTTCGATTCAGAACGCAGGGCAATTTTGCTGGCGGGCGGAGATAAGAGCGGAATCGGAAAGGAACGCTTTTATCGTAACCTTGTTGCGTGTTGCGGATGAGCGGTTCGATCAGCACTTGCGAAATCTCCGGATGAAGAGGTAGTCCAGATGACAGTTTCATTGGAACAAATGCTCGCCGAAGAATCGGAGGAAAGCCGAGCACGGATCCGCGCGCTTGCGGCGGAGATGCGGGCGGAGATGAACCTGCGCGAAGTGCGCCGTCTGCGCAAGCTTACCCAGGCGCGGTTGTCGAAGAAGCTGAAGATCGGGCAAGAAGGGGTCTCAAGAATCGAGAAACGCACCGACCTCTACATCTCCACGCTACGAAGCTATGTCGAAGGGGTGGGCGGCAGGCTGAAACTGGTAGTCGAGCTACCGGATCGGCCTCCTGTAATTCTGGCCGGATTAGGCGAGACGAACAGCGGAAAAAAGACCAAAAAGAGGGCGGCCAAGGGAACCAAATCCAGACCCAAAACCCGCCGCGCAGCCTGAGCGCACCTGCGCCGCGGAAATGCTGCCCAGTCTTTGCTATAAATAAATGATACATAAGGGCTTATTTGCGCGGCCTCGCCTTGCTGAATCACTCGCCAGCGCGTAAAATAAAGTTGTAGCCCGCAGACCTCGGCCCCTCATTTTTCCTGACATTTCTTGCCGCCTTTCTGCAGGCTCAGAAAACCCTATGGCAGACGATCAGAACCCCCAGCTCCCTCTCGACGGCGGCACTCCGCCCCCCAGCGGCACCAACCTGATTCCCATCAATATTGAAGAGGAGATGCGCCGCTCCTATCTCGATTATTCAATGTCGGTGATCATCGGGCGCGCATTGCCCGATGCACGCGATGGACTCAAACCCGTGCATCGGCGCGTGCTCTACACGCTCAGCGAGATGGGCCTTGAGTACAACAAGAAATACACCAAGTGCGCCAAGGTCGTCGGCCAGGCGATGGGTGTCTATCATCCCCATGGCGATTCCGCGATTTATGACACGCTGGTGCGCATGGCGCAGCCTTTTTCGCTGCGTTATCCGCTGGTCGATGGGCAAGGCAACTTCGGTTCCGTCGATGGCGACCCGCCTGCTGCGATGCGCTACACCGAGTGCCGCATGATGCGCATTGCCGGCGAGCTGCTGGCCGACATCGAGATGGAGACGGTGGACTTCACGCCGAACTACGATGAGTCCACCTTTGAGCCCACCGTGCTGCCCACGCGCATTCCCAATCTGATCGTGAATGGGTCAAGCGGCATTGCCGTCGGCATGGCTACCAACATTCCCCCGCACAATTTGACCGAAGTGGTGAACGCCACCATCGAGATGGTGAAGAACCCCAGCGCGGGCCTGGCTGAAGTGCTGAAGCACGTGCTGGGCCCGGACTTCCCAACCGGCGGATTTCTCTACGGCAAGAGTGGCATTGCGCAGGCCTACAAAACCGGGCGCGGCCGCTTCATGATGCGCGCCAAGGTGGCCATTGAAAACCTGACCAAGGAAAAGCAGGCGATCATCGTCACCGAAATTCCTTACCAGGTGAACAAGTCCAAGCTCATTGAGCGCGTTGCCGAACTGGTGACTGAGAAAATCGTCGATGACATCAGCGACGTGCGCGATGAGAGCGACCGCGATGGCATGCGCATCGTGATTGAGCTCAAGCGCGGCGCGCAGCCTGAGATTGTGCTCAACCAGCTCTACAAGCACACCCAGATGCAAGAAAGCTTCTCCATGATCTTTCTCGCGGTGCTCAACGGGCAGCCGCGCGAACTGGGTCTCGACGAAGCCATCCGCTGCTTCATCAACCACCGCATCGACGTGGTGCAGCGCCGCACCGTCTTCCTGCTGCGCAAGGCGCGCGAGCGTGAGCACATCTTGGAAGGCCTCAAGATTGCGCTCGACAATCTCGACCAGGTGATCAAGATCATCCGTGCTTCGGGTTCACGCGTTGAAGCACGCGAAAACCTGTATGCCTGGGGCAAAGGCACGCAGATCGTCATCAATCTCGATCGCGAGCGCCTGCCGAGCGAAGAGAAAGGCCTCACACTCCGCCAAATCGACGCCATTCTCGAACTGCAACTCTATCGCCTGACTCAACTCTCCATCGACGAGCTGCTGAACGAGCTCGCTGAGATTCGCAAAAAGATTGCGGAGTACGAACTGATTCTGGGCAGCGAGAAAAAGCTCCGTGCAGTCATCGTCAAAGAGCTTGAAGATGTGCGCGACCGCTACGGCGACGCGCGGCGCACCCAGATTATTGACGAGTCCGCAGAGTTGCAGCTCGAGGACCTGATAGCCGACGAGCAGGTTGCGGTAACGGTGAGCCATCAGGGCTACTTGAAACGCACGCCGATTTCCATCTACCGCCAGCAGCGCCGCGGCGGCACCGGCCGCACCGGCATGAAGACGCGCGAAGAGGATTTTGTTTCGCAGCTCATCGTGAACTCGACGCATGCCTATCTGCTCTGCTTCACCAACACGGGGCGCGTGTACTGGCTCAAGGTCTACGAGATTCCCGACGTGAGCGCGGCAGGCAAGGGCAAGAGCATGCAGAGCCTGCTGAACTTGCAGCCCGGCGAAAATGTCCGCACCATTCTGGCGATCCGCGATCTTGAAGAAGAAGGCAAGTTCATTTTCTTTGCCACGCGCAACGGCATCGTGAAGAAAACGCCGCTCAAGGACTTCAGCAACGTGATGGCCCGCGGCATTATCGCCATCGCCATCGACAAAGACGACGACCTGATCGATGCGCGCATCACTGATGGCAAGCAGACCATCTTTCTCGCCACGCGCGAAGGCATGGCGATTCGCTTTGAAGAGGAGTACGACCCGGAGCGCAACCGGTCTGGCCTGCGCCCCATGGGCCGCAACGCCGCCGGCAACAAAGGCATCACGCTGAAGAAGGGCGATCAGGTCATCGGCGTCGCCATCACGGATTCCGATGAAACGCGGGATGCGAATCGCGATGAATGCGCAGCGAATCTCAAGCTGACCGCGAAGCTGACTGCTCTTCGAACCGCTTACACACAGGCGAAGGAAGCGCTGCAAAAGGCGCGCGAGGCGCGGAGGAACGGGTCTGCAGAAGATGAGAAATTGAAGGCTATCGAAAAGGCCGCGGAAAAGGCACTTAATGACGCGTACGACAATTTGAAAGCGTTGGACGAACGGCTCGGAGTAAGCAAATTCCTCATCCTCACGGTCACTGAGAATGGCTTTGGAAAGCGCACCGATATCGATGAGTACCGCCTGACCGCACGCGCGGCCCAGGGCGTAACGAACCTGAAAGCAACCTCGAAGGTAGGCAAATCCGCATCGATTCTGCTGGTGGATGAGACGTCGGAGTTGATGGTGATCAGCCAGTTCGGCAAGATCATCCGCATCGACACCAAGTCCATTCGCGCTGCGGGTCGTTCCACACAGGGCGTGAAGCTGCTGAATCTCGAGCCCGACGACAAGGTAGCCGCGGCCGTCATCATTCCGCCGGAAGAACTAAAGGAAGACGAGCCGACGCTGCTGCAGTAGCGCACTTGAGCTTCCATTTTTGTCTCGGGATCTTGAACGCACGAAATCAGCCAAAACGAAATTCATGAGAAGCGACAAAACAATCCGCCGAGTGACCGACATAGAAGAGCAACAGGCTGAGACGTTTCGCTATTGGCAAAGCCGGCCAGTTGGCGAGCGGCTCTCTGCGGTTTGTGAGCTAAGCGAAGCCGCATACGCCTTCGCCGCGGCGTTCAAAGGAGTGCCGGCCCATGATGCCGAAAGACCTGAAAAACCTTCTACGCGCCTTCAACGCAAACGCAGTTAAGTACCTAATCATCGGTGGCCATGCCTTCGGTGTACATGCTCAACCGCGTGCGACCAAGGACCTCGATCTGTTCATCCGATCCGACGAGGAAAACGCCGAAGCGGTTTTCAAGGCGTTGGCAGAGTTTGGCGCTCCGTTAGACAACATGAGCCCGGCAGACTTTGCAGATGGCACGACTTTTCAGATTGGTCAGCCACCCGACCGAATCGATATTTTGCAGCGAATTGACGGCGTCCCATTCGATGAAGCATGGGAGAACCGCATCGAAGGCTCGATCGACAACGAGGTTCCTGCGAGCGTGATCTCCAAAGACGACCTGATCCGGAACAAGCTCGCCAGCGGAAGAGAACAGGACCTTCTCGAC
>CAVSAW010000008.1:0-403222 GCA_963725945.1 uncultured Acidobacteriota bacterium
TCCTACTCCTTATTCCTTACTCCCTGCTTCACTTCTTCACTTCTTCACTCATTCACTCCTTCACTTCTTCACTGCCCTACTTCACTCCTTCACTGCCCTCTTCATCATAAGCAATTCTAATCGACTACCCAAAAAGAATAACTTTGCGTTATACGCCCCAAATGCGAGAAACTGATGAGGATCGCAAATGGCTTCTCTACGGCAGGCGAGTACATGACATCCAACAACCCCAATCACGTTGCCTTCTTCGACACCACTTTGCGCGATGGCGAGCAGTCCCCCGGCTGCAGCATGACCACGCAGGAAAAGCTCACCATGGCTCACGCCCTTGAAGATCTGGGCGTGGATATCATTGAGGCTGGCTTCGCCATGGCTTCCGAGGGTGACTTCGCGGCCATCGCCACCATCACCCAGGCCGTTCGCAAGCCGCGCATCGCGTCCCTGGCTCGCGCCAAGACTGAAGACATTGAGATGGCTGCCCGCGCCGTGCACTTCGCCGACCGCGCCCGCATCCACGTCTTCCTGGCCTCGAGCGACCTCCACCTTGAATACAAGCTCAAGATCGGCCGGCAGGAAGCGCTCGATCTCTGCGGCGAATCCGTCCGCCTGGCCCGTTCGCTGGTCGACGACGTCGAATTCTCTCCTGAAGACGCCACCCGTTCAGATCGTGATTTCCTCGTTGAAATGGTCCGCGTAGCCGTCGAAGCCGGGGCTACCACCATCAACATGCCCGACACTGTCGGATACTCCACTCCTGAGGAATACGGTCAGATGTTCCGCGAAGTCCGCAAGCGCGTCCCGGCCATAGACGCGCAGGGCATCATCCTCTCCTCGCATTGCCATGACGACCTCGGGCTCGCAGTGGCCAACTCGCTCGCTGCCATCACAGCCGGCGCGCGCCAGGTTGAGTGCACCATCAACGGCATCGGCGAGCGTGCCGGCAATGCCGCCCTTGAAGAAATCGCCGCGGCGCTCTACGTGCGCGGCGACAGTTATGGCGTGTCCACAAGCATCAAGCTCGAAAATCTCTACGCAACCAGCGAAGTGCTCGGCCAGATCATCACATTCAAGCCCTCACCCAACAAGGCGATCGTGGGCGCCAACGCATTTGCCCACGAGTCGGGAATCCACCAGCACGGTATGTTGGCCAATCCGCTCTGCTATGAAATCATGACCCCCGCGCTGGTCGGCGTTGCCAAGACGCATCTCGTCCTCGGCAAGCATTCCGGCCGGGCCGCGCTGCGCCATCGTTTGGAGCAGCTTGGCTTCACCCTCAACCGCGAGGAACTGCAACAGACCTACTACCGTTTCGTCGCTCTCGCTGATCGCAAAAAGAACATCTACGACCAGGACCTCGTCGGCCTTCTTCCCGATGCAATCCGCGAGCGACGCTCCGAGCCAGTCTCTGAATTTGATTGAAACTCACTCTGCTTGAATGTTTGCGCGCAAACGAGAGTCGCGAGAGTTTTGGAAATAGGGCACGACTTCAGTCGTGCCGAAGAAAACCAGAAGAACGCGGGGACTTTAGCCCCTGAGGGATACGGCTGAACATGCACCTCAAGATTCTAGTCACCGCCGGCGACGGCATCGGCCCCGAAGTCACCAATGAATCAGTCGCCGTGCTGCAGGAGGTCGCCGCACTCGGCGGCCACACGCTCTCGCTCGATCACAAACGCATCGGCGGCGTCGCCATCGTTGCCGACGGCACGCCCCTTCCCGCCGACACCCTGGCCGCCGCGCTCGATTCCGATGCCGTCCTCCTTGGCGCAGTTGGCGGAAACGAATTCAATTCCGTCCCCCCAGACAAGCGTCCCGAGGCCGGCTTGCTCAAAATTCGCGCCGAACTTGGAGGCTTCGCCAACCTGCGCCCCGCCTTCGCATTCAAGGAACTCGCCGTCAACAGCCCGCTCCGTCCCGAAATCATCGACGGCGCCGACATTCTCTTTGTCCGCGAACTCCTCGGCGGCCTCTACTTCGGCCAGCCCCGCGAGTGGAACAAGACCACCGGCGAAGCCTGGAATACCATGCGTTACACGCGCGAAGAAGTCGCCCGCGTCGCCCGCGTTGCGTTTGATCTTGCCCGCAAGCGTCGCAAAAAAGTTACCAGCGTTGACAAGGCCAACGTCCTTGAAGTCTCACAGCTCTGGCGTGCCACGGTCACTGAAGTGGCCGCTGAATTCCCCGACGTCACTCTCGAACATCAATATGTCGATGCCATGTCGATGCACCTGATGAATCAGCCGAAGAACTACGACGTGGTCCTGACCGAAAATCTCTTCGGCGATATTCTTTCCGACGAATCCGCCGTCATCACCGGCTCCCTCGGCATGTTGCCCTCGGCCACAATCGGCGGCAAGGTCAACCTCTACGAACCGGTCCACGGCTCCGCGCCTGACATCGCTGGCAAAGGACTGGCCAATCCGCTCGGTGCAATCCTGACTGGTGCGTTAATCCTTCGCCACTCCGCGGGCCTCGAAGCCGAAGCCGCAGCCATCGAATCCAGTGTCCGCAAGGTACTCGAACAAGGCTTCCGCACCCCCGACCTCGCGCGCTCCAATCCCCATGGCTTCACTGTTATTTCCACAACCGAAATGGGCGCCAAAGTCCGCGAAACCGTAAAAACCATGCTCGTCAGCGCATGAATTGGAAAGGAACCAATGAGGCGAAGAATAGTCATTCCCGTAATCTTCGCTTCGGCTTTTTTGATTTTCTTTGGAAGCTGGGAGGCGCTCTATCCGTCCGACAGCGACCCTAAAGGATTGGGATATCAACTTTGGAAGGCCGGCGTCTTCAAAATGAACCTGAAAACTGCCACAGAATTAATGGTCGCAGATCCGAAGCGAGACCAACTCATCGTCGGCAAGTCGGAGCCAGAACTGGAGAAAAGATTTGGAGCCCTACTCGAGCCGAGCGAACTGGGACCCAACCAACCGGAGGATTATTACAAACGCTGCTATTTGAGCTCGCGGTGGAAGGACCTGAAGGTGCGGTTCATCAGGAACAGCCCGTGGATGGTAGTTTTTGACGGCGAGAAGGCTCGAGAGACAGTGCTTATCAAGGGCTGTTAGGAAGACGAGTATCGTTCGCGGAGAGTCTCCAGCAACAGATTAAGAAAATGAAAAAGGGGTATCAATGAGTAGCACACCACAAACACTCTTCCAAAAGGTCTGGCAACAGCACGTAGTGGTCGCGCCCCAAGGCGAGCCCACCGTGCTCTACATCGACCTGCAATTGCTCCATGAGGTCACTTCCCCGCAGGCCTTTGAGGGCCTCCGCCTTGCCGGCCGCAAGGTCCGCCGCCCCGACCGCTCCATCGCCACTGTCGACCACAACGTGCCCACCACCATTGAGGGCCGCCTCAACATCCTTGACACCATCGCTGCCAAGCAGATTGCCACGCTGCGCAAAAACTGCGCCGACTTCGGCGTCGAACTTTACGACGTCAATTCCCGCGAACAAGGCATCGTCCACGTCATCGGCCCCGAACTCGGCATCACCAAGCCCGGCATGACCATTGTCTGCGGCGACTCGCACACCAGCACCCACGGCGCATTCGGTGCGCTTGCGTTTGGAATCGGCACAAGCGAAGTGGAACACGTCCTGGCCACCCAGACGCTCCCCCAATCCAAACCCAAAACCTTCCGCATCGCGGTCGAGGGCAAGCTGCCCACCGGCGTCACGGCCAAGGACATCATTCTCGCCATCATCGGCCAAATCGGCACCGACGGCGCCACGGGCAGCGTCATTGAATACGCAGGCTCCGCTATTCGCGCGCTTTCAATGGAAGGCCGCATGACCGTCTGCAACATGAGCATCGAGGCGGGCGCTCGTGCCGGCATGATTGCTCCTGACGAGACAACCTTCGCGTATCTCAAGGGCCGCCGTTTTGCGCCGCAAGGCGCCGCATGGGACGAGGCTGTTCGCGAGTGGAGCAAGCTGCCCACCGACCCCGGCGCAAAATTCGATCGCGAACTCATCATCGACGCCGCCACCCTTGTCCCCTACGTCAGTTGGGGTACCAGCCCGGGAATGGTCGCGCCGGTCACGGCCGTCGTGCCGGACCCTGCATCCGCGGCCTCAGAAATCGATCGCAAATCCTTCGAGCGAGCCCTCGAATATATGGACTTGAAGGCAGGCACGCCTCTTGCCGACGTTTCGATAGACCGCGTGTTCATTGGCTCCTGCACCAACGGCCGCATTGAGGATCTGCGTGCCGCCGCCCGTATCGCCGCCGGGCACAAGGTTTCTACGCATGTGAGCGCAATGGTCGTTCCCGGCTCGCAAGCAGTAAAAGCGCAAGCGGAAAAAGAAGGACTCGACCGCGTGTTCCGCGAGGCCGGTTTCGATTGGCGCGAGCCCGGCTGCTCCATGTGTCTCGGCATGAACCCCGACATTCTTTCACCCGGCGAACGTTGCGCCTCTACAAGCAACCGTAACTTTGAAGGCCGCCAGGGACGTGGCGGTCGCACCCACCTCGTTTCACCGGAGATGGCCGCAGCCGCTGCAATCGCCGGACACTTCGTCGACATACGCACCTGGAATGTGCATGAGGAGTAAGGCATAAGCCTCTCCTATCGAACTGCCCAAAACCTAACACCCAATCCTAAAAAACCCCAACGTGCATGAAGGAGGTTAAAGCCTGATGGAACCGTTTCGTACTTTGACTTCGCTGGCCGCACCACTCGACCGCACCAATGTCGACACCGATCAGATCATTCCCAAGCAGTTTCTCAAGCGCATCGAGCGCACCGGCTACGGCGACTTTCTCTTCTTTGACTGGCGTCGCACCGCATCGGGCGATCCTGACCCGTCCTTCGTGCTCAATGACCCGCGCTACCAAGGCGCTCAGATTCTCATTGCCGGCAAAAACTTCGCCTGCGGATCAAGCCGCGAGCATGCCGCATGGGCTCTTTCCGACTACGGCTTTCGCGCCGTCATCGCGCCCACCTTCGCCGACATCTTCTTCTCCAACGCCGGCAAGAATGGCATCGTGCTCGTCCGCCTCAGTGAAGAACAGGTCGACGAATTGCTCAACAACGCAAAATCCATTCCAAACTATCGGCTCACTGTTTCGCTCCAGGACCAGACTGTAACCGACGGCCGCGGATTTGCGGCGACATTTGAAATCGATCCTTTTCGCAAGTTCTGCCTCATCGAAGGACTCGACGACATCGGCCTCACTCTGCGTCATGAAACAGCACTCGACGCATTCGAAGCCAAACACGACGAAGCAACCTGGCTGAAAGCAAAAATCGGCGTGTAGCTCCACATTGGGTGGCCCCGGTCTCGATTCTGAGACCTGGGAAACCGACAACCGCAGCACAAACGAGCTAAGAGCTAATAGCTGAAAGCTAAAAGCCGGCGAGCAAAGTGAGCGAATGACTATCGAAGGCAAGCGCCAAAGCATTCCGTTAACCGAGGGCCCCAGCCGTGCTGCCGCGCGCTCTTATCTGCGCGGCTCCGGATTCAACAAGGACGACCTGCACAAGCCCATCATTGGCATCGCAAACACTTGGACCGAAATCGGCACCTGCAATGTGCACCTGCGCGATGTGGCCGAAGCTCTCAAAGAAGGCATTCGTGAAGCCGGTGGCACGCCGATGGAGTTCAACACCATCACCATCTCCGACGGCATCACCATGGGCACGCAGGGCATGAAAGCCTCGCTCGTCTCGCGCGAAGTCATCGCCGACTCAATCGAACTCGTCGCCCGCGGCAATCTCTTCGACGGCCTTGTCGGCATCGGCGGATGCGACAAGAACATGCCCGGCATCATTATGGCGCTTTGCCGCCTCGACATACCCGGAATGATGCTCTACGGCGGCTCCATCGCGCCCGGCAAGCTCAATGGCCCCAAAGGCGAAAAGATTGACATCACCATTCAAAATGTCTTTGAAGGCATCGGGGCCCACGCCGCGGGACGCATCGACGATGCCGACCTTGAAGCACTCGAAGCGAATGCCTGTCCCGGCGCCGGTGCCTGTGGCGGCCAGTTCACCGCCAACACCATGGCCATGTCCGGCGAAATCCTCGGCATCTCGCCCATTTACCTCTCTGGCGTTCCCGCCACCTCCAAAGACAAGCACGCCGCCAGCCGCGAAGCCGGTCGCATTCTCATGGATGCAGTCTGCGCCAATCGCCGCCCTTCGCAAATCATCACCCGCAAATCGATCGAAAACACAATCGCCAGCGTGGCCGCCAGCGGAGGCTCAACCAACGCCGTCCTCCATCTGCTCGCCATCGCCCGCGAAATGGGCATTGAGCTTTCCATCGACGACTTCGACGTCATCAGCAAGCGCACGCCCTTCATCTGCGACCTCACTCCAGCCGGCAAATTCGTCGCTTCCGATTACCAGGCCGCCGGCGGTTCGCGTCTTCTTGCTAAGCGCCTCATTGAGGCTGGCCACGCCGACGGCTCCACGCTCACCATCAGCGGACGCACCCTCGCCGAGGAAGCCGCACTCGCCAAAGAGACTCCCGGTCAGGTCGTCATCCACACCTTTGAGAATCCCATCAAGCCCAACGGCGGCCTCGTCATCCTCAAGGGCAACCTCGCCCCCGAAGGCTGCGTGATGAAAGTCGCCGCAGCGGACCGCTATGACCATCGCGGTCCAGCGCGCGTATTTGAAACAGAAGAGGCCTGCTTCGCCGAAGTGCAAGCCGGCAGAATCAAGCCCGGCGACGTGCTCGTCATTCGCTATGAAGGCCCCAAAGGCGGCCCCGGCATGCGCGAAATGCTGCAGGTCACGGCCGCCATTTCCTCCAACGCCGAACTCAGCGCCCACGTTGCGCTGCTCACCGATGGCCGCTTTTCCGGCGCGACTCGAGGATTCACCGCAGGCCATGTTGCCCCCGAAGCCTTTGTCGGCGGACCTATCGCCGCTGTCCGCGAAGGCGACATGATCCACTTCGACATTCCCAATCGCAAGCTGACCCTCGAAGTCAGCGAAGAAGAAATCGCCGCGCGCCTGAAAGGTTTCAAGCCGCCTCCGTTACGCTGGCCCGCCGGTGTCTTCCGCAAATATGTCGACCGCGTAACCAGCGCCGCCGTAGGCGCAACAACATAATCAACGAACTCTGTTTTCTGTTCACTGTCTTAAGGAGCCACCCATGGGAAACAACGCACCCACGCAAGCATCCAACGCCCACCTCGCCACCCCCACCCGCCTCACCGGCGCTGAAATCGTGTGGGCCACGCTGGTCGGCGAAGGAGTTACCGACGTATTCGGCTACCCCGGCGGGGCGATTCTCCCCGTCTACGACGCGCTGCGCAAATTTCCCATTCACCACGTCCTCGTTCGTCACGAGCAGGGCGCTGCGCACATGGCCGATGGTTATGCGCGCGCCTCCGGCAAGGTCGGCGTAGCCATTGCCACCAGCGGCCCCGGAGCTACGAACCTCATCACCGGCATTGCCACGGCCATGCTCGATTCCATTCCCATCGTCTGCATCACCGGCAACGTCTCTAGCAGAGTACTCGGTACCGATGCGTTTCAAGAAGTCGACATCACCGGCATCACCCTGCCCGTGACCAAGCACAACTTCCTCGTCAGCCGTGCCGAAGATATCGCCCCCGCAATCCGCAGCGCATTCCAGATTGCTCGCACTGGCCGTCCCGGCCCCGTCCTCGTCGACATCACCAAGGATGCACAACAGGCCTCGGCTATCTTCGATTTTGACGCCGCCAAACCGCGTCCCTATCGCCCCCACCCCATGTTGCGCGTCGATGAACAAAGTCTTTCGCAAGCCGCCGAACTCATTCGCAATGCGAAACGCCCCATCATCCTCGCCGGCCATGGCGTGGCAGAGTCGGGCGCGATGGAACAGGTGCGCACACTCGCCGAGCGCGCCCAAATCCCCGTCGCCCTCACGCTCCTCGGACTCGGCGCATTCCCCGCCTCCCACCCCCTCAACATGGGCATGATGGGTATGCACGGCGAAGCCTGGGTCAACCACGCCATCCAGGAGTCCGACCTGCTCATCGCCTGCGGCATGCGCTTTGACGACCGCGTCACCGGTTCCACCTCTACGTATTCCCTCAAATCCAAAAAGATCCACATTGAGGTGGACCCCGCCGAGATCAACAAGAACATCAAGGTCGATGTCGCCCTCGTCGGCGATTTGCGCGCCGTGTTGGAAGAGCTTCTTCCTCGTGTTCCGGGCCGCGATGGCTTCGCCTGGCTCAAAGCCATCGAATCCTCCAAAGGCGCAGCCGCAGTCCGCGACATCAAGAATCTGCCCGATTCCGGCCATCTTTACGCCGCCCATGTCATGCACGACTTGTGGCGCATCACCGCCGGCGACGCCATCGTGGTCACCGACGTGGGCCAACATCAGATGTGGGAGGCGCAGTACTTCCACCATGAAAAGCCGCGCACTCTCATCACCTCCGGCGGCCTCGGAACTATGGGATTTGCGCTCCCCGCGGCCATCGGTGCAAAGTTCGCCTGTCCCGACAAGGAAATCTGGGTCGTCGCCGGTGACGGCGGCTTCCAGATGACCGCCGCCGAGCTCTCCACCATCGTTCAGGAAAAGATCAAAATCAATATTGCCGTCATCAACAACGGCTACCTCGGCATGGTTCGCCAATGGCAGGAGTTTTTCTACGAAAGCAACTACGAGGCAACACCGCTCGTCAGTCCCGACTTCGTCAAACTCGCCGACGCCCATGGCATTGCCGGGCGCGCCGTAAACACCCGCGCTGAACTCGATGCCGCCGTCAACGAAGCGCGTTCCGCATCGGGAGCGTTCTTACTCAATTTCCTGGTCGAAAAGGAAGACTCGGTCTACCCGATGATTCCCGCCGGCTCTGCATTGCACGAGATGATTCGTCGCCCCGGCAAGAACCCGTTGCTCGAATCGCCGGACGACATTTAAAGACAGCCCCTAGCTGTTAGCTTCTAGCCGTTAGCTTGTTCCGTGCCAAGGCAGCCTTGTGGCAACACTGAGCAAGCCCGATCACGCAAAAAGGAGCTGAAGGCTAGGAGCTAAAAGCTAGGAGCTCGTTTTTATGCTGCACACATTCGTCGCTTATGTTGAAGATTTGCCCGGCGTGCTCACGCGCGTGGCTTCGCTCTTCCGCCGCCTCAACATCAACATCAATTCACTCACCGTGGGTCGCAGTGAGCGTGCTGGTCTTTCGCGTCTCACTCTGGTCTGCGATGCCTCCGCAGAAGCCGGCCACCGCATTCGGGCCAGTCTCTTCAAGCTTGAAAACGTAGTCGACGTCGATGACATTGCTCAGGCGCCATCCGTCACTCGCGAACTCGCGCTCATCAAAGTGGCCGCCACGCCGCGCAACCGCGCGCAGATCTTCGATCTCGTTGAAGTGTTTCGTGCCCGCATCGTCGATCTCACGTCGGAGTCCCTGATGATCGAAATGACCGGCGTCGAAAGCAAGATCGAGGGGCTCATCGAGGTGCTCCGCGAAGACGATGGCCGCATACTTGAAATTTGCCGCAGCGGAAAAATGACCATGCGCCGCGGCCATCACACCAGCAGCGTTCTAAAAGCAATGGGCGCGGCGGGCGACGACAAAATCGCTCTCGGCAGCCAGTCGGCCGAGTCTGAAGAAAGCGCAGTCATAGAACCGGAATAGCGCCGACGACCCTGCACCTTCTCTGATTCGCACTTCCCAACTAACCCCGCACGCAAAGGAAAAATCGAGAACATCATGGCCAAGACTTACTACGATAACGACGCCGACCTCACGCTCATTCAAGCCAAGAAAGTCGCCATCATCGGCTACGGCTCACAGGGACACGCCCACGCCCTCAACCTCAAAGACTCAGGCGTGCAGGTCAAGGTCGGCCTTGCCCCAAACTCCAAGTCCATCGCCAAGGCGCAGAAAGCCGGCCTTGAAGTTACCACCGTCGCTGAAGCCACAAAGTGGGCCGATGTGGTCATGGTCCTCGTCCCCGATCAGACCGCGGCCAAATTGTATGCCGATGAAATCGCGCCCAACATCAAGCCCGGCGCCTTGCTTCTCTTCGCGCACGGCTTCAACATCCATTACAAAACCATCCTCCCTGCCGCGGGCATCGACGTCGGCATGGCCGCGCCCAAGGCGCCTGGTCATCGCGTCCGCGAAGTATTCACCGAGGGCGGCGGCGTCCCCTGCCTCATCGCCATTCACCAGGACGCGACTGGTACTGCGCACGCGCTCAATCTCAGCTATCTCAAGGCCATCGGCGGCACGCGCGCAGGCGTTCTCGAAACCACATTCAAAGAGGAGACCGAGACCGACCTCTTCGGCGAGCAAGCCGTGCTCTGCGGTGGCGTCAGCTCACTCATCAAGGCGGGCTATGAAACCCTGGTCGAAGCTGGCTATCAACCCGAGAGCGCCTACTTCGAGGTCCTTCACGAACTCAAGCTCATCGTCGACCTCATCTATCGCGGTGGCCTCGCTTACATGCGATACTCGATCTCCGACACCGCCGAGTGGGGCGACTACGTCTCCGGTCCCCGCGTCATCAACGCAGAGAGCCGCAAGGCCATGAAGGCCATCCTCACTGAAATTCAGGACGGCAGCTTTGCCAAACGTTTCCTGGCTGACCAGAATTCGGGGCGCAAGGAATTCCAGGCCTTCCGCGATGCCGAAGCTAAACACCCAATCGAAATCGTCGGCAAGGAACTCCGCGCCAGCATGCCCTTCCTCGACCCAGTCACCGTCGAAGAAGTTGCCAAGTCCAGGTAAGATCGAATCTCATTCAATCGGTACGGCCCGAAGAGTTCTCCTCTTCGGGCCGTACTCATTGAGCCGCGCTCGTGTGCTTTGACGGCATTCACAGCTTTTTTTCGTTCGAGGCAAACGGAGAACGGCCCGGCATTGCGTTTCAAATGATGGCGCTGCTAAATTCGCTACCATCTAAACGCGGCGTCTATTGGGATTTAGATCGAGGAGGATTCAATGACAACCCCTCAGAACACATCCGATGCGATCGCTCTCGGCACGAAGAACGCAAGTGATATTCTGGCTCGCCGCAAAGTAGCTCTTGCCAGGCGCGCGCAGGCCCTTGCAAAACTTCAGAGGCCCGAGAGCGTTGCTGCCCCCGCCGCAACCGCCGCGCCCTTTCAGGCGCTCACCGCGGGCAATCTCCTCGCGCTTGGCGACTCATGGTTTGACTATCCCTTCTATGACGTAATCAAGAAGCTCGAAGACGATCATGGCTACACAATTCAGTCCACTGCAAAAGCAGGCGACCCCATCGAGTCCATGGCCTACCATGGGGGGCAGTTGGACAACTTCGCTCGCGCGCTCGAAAAGTTTACTTCGCAGGGGATTGTGCCCAGGGCGGTTCTGCTCTCAGGGGGCGGCGACGATATTGCCGGCAAGGAATTTGGCATGCTGCTCAATAACGCCTATTCGAAAATCAGCGGCTGGGCACCCGACATTGTGAATTACCTGATAAACGAACGGATCTCGCTTGCCTTTCAGACCATCCTCACAACCGTCACTTCTATTTGTGAGCCTGTTGTAAAAGGAAAAATTCCAATTCTCGTGCACGGCTATGACTACCCCGTGCCCGACGGGCGAGGGTTTTTAGGAGGATGGTTGTTCCTTCCCGGCCCCTGGCTGCAGCCCGGCTTCCAGGAAAAACTCTTCGACGATCTGCCTACCACGATTAATTTCATGCGCCAGGTGATCGACCAGTTCAACCAGATGCTGCAGGCCCTCGTAGCTTTACCGGCTTTCGGAAATGTGCGCTACGTCGACTTGCGAAAAACGCTCTCCACCGACTTGACCAACGACGCATACAAAGCCTGGTGGGGCAATGAATTACATCCCACAGAGCAGGGTTTTGAAGCCGTCGCTGACAAGTTTGCCGCTAATCTTTGATCTCTAGACCAGGAATTCCCGGCGCTCCATGGATCTTGCGATTGAGGCCGCGCCCCGATCACATTCGGAATACTGTCCTACAATTTGCAGAAAATTATGGCGGGAAGTGCCACACTGGAAAGTGTGTCCTTCGCCCGATGGATAAAGCGATCGGGAGGCGCCACCACTGCAGGAAAAATATCGGAGAGGAATGGGTACCCCCCCACCCCCCTCCAATATTTTCGTTTTCGACAAAATCCTTGCAGAATATATCGCAGCCGGGTTCCCGCTTTCTTCGCGATACGGGGCTGCACCGCATCTTTGGGCTCCATCTTCGGCACAATGAATGGGTGCCCCAGGTCTCGACTTTGAGACCTGGGATAGCACGATCTACCGGAGACGGGCTAACGTGGAATCAACAAACTGACCTCGGCGAAAAGCCTTATCTCCGATCCAGTCGAAAGGCCGCGGCTTGATAATCCCCGCGGAAGCTTTCATCCATGTCCAGCCCATGGTTCATCCACCAAGCCCCGCTGGCCGCAGTCGGCGTTCCCTTCTGCGCCGTGCCCTCAATTGACGTCAGCGTGTAACTCGCAGCCGGGTCCAGCCCCTTGAGCTTCAGCCGCGGAAACGAGCGCCCTTCCTGCGTGGAATGAAGGAACAGGAACACGACCGACTGGCTCTTGTCGCGATTCACCGTCTGCGTTGCTGAAAACTCGCTGCCGTTAAGCGGCGAAATCAAACGGTAAAGGCTTCCCTGCACAATCGTCGGCTGCACCTGGTGGTAGGCAGCGATGAGCCGCTTGGCCGTAGCCATCTCTTCATCGTTCCACTTTGCAATGTTGGCGCCGATTCCCAGCGAACCCTGCATCGAGCTCAGCATGCGATACGGAATAGAAGTGACGCGGACCTGGTGCTCAAGGTCATGCGGCGAGTCAGTCACCCACGCCATCATCACCTGCGGCGTATAGGCATAAGTGAATCCATTTTGCTGCGACAGCCGATCAAACGGGTCCGTATTGTCTGACGGCCAAACTTCGTCAGCGTACTTCAGAATCCCAAGGTCCACGCGCCCGCCGCCGCCTGAGCAAGACTCCAACTCCACCTTGGGATGCCGGCGCTCCAGCTCCGCCAGAATGCCGTAAAGGCTCCGCGTGTACTCAACATAAACCCGCTTTTGCTCCGCAGGCGGCAACTGGTCCCAGCCCGGCTCGCTCCAATTGCGGTTGTAGTCCCACTTCAAGAACGAAATGTCGTTCTCCGAGAGCAGCTTGTCAAGAAAGCCCAATACGTAGGCGCGTACATCGGGCCGAGCAAGATTCAACACAAGTTGATTGCGCTGCTCCATTCGCGGACGTCCGGGAAAATTCAGCACCCATTCAGGATGCTTGCGATAGAGATCCGAGTCCGGGTTCACCATCTCCGGTTCCACCCACAGCCCGAAATCCATGCCCAGCGAATGCACTTTGTCGATCAGTGGTTTCAACCCATGTGGAAACTTCTGCGGATTTACATACCAGTCGCCCAGTCCTGCGTGGTCGTCTTTTCGCTGACCAAACCAGCCGTCATCCATGACAAAGCGATCGATGCCCAGCAACGCGGCTTTCTCCGCCAGCGCCATCTGTCCGGCCTCGCTCACATTGAACTCCGTCGCTTCCCACGAGTTGTAGATGACCGGCCGCGGCTTCGGCGCTGCGCTCTCCCCTGTTCCAATCCTCTTCGGCAGAATATGTGCAATCTCGAAATGGTGCAGCAGGCGCGAAGCCTCGCCCAGCCCGTTGGCCGCAAAACCGCCATAGAAGACAGGTGTTTCCAGCGACTGGCCGGGGTGTAGCACGTACCCAAAGTCAAAGGGATTAAAGCCGCCCGTCACCCGCACTTCATCCAACTGGTCCTGCTCGACCGTAATCCGCCATGACCCGCTCCACGCCAGCGCACCGAACCATACCTCGCCGTGTTCCTCGTTGGGCTCCCCGGCCTGAATCGCAAACCAAGGATTCGCCTGATGCCCCGTCGACCCGCGGCGGCTTTCAAGTACCCGCGCCCCCGGATGCAACGTCTCCTGGGTCAGCGTCCATTCACCCGCCCAGCGGCCCGTCAGGTAATTCAGCGTGTAATGCGCGGGCGGCAACGCCCACGCTGCCGCTGCAGCCTGCTCAACCGTTACCGCCTGCGGTTCCCGATTCTCAATCGTCACCGACCGCGCGAGAATTCCGCTCTCGGGGTCGATCGAATAGTGCAGCGTGACAAAGATGTAGCGCTTGATGTCTTTCAACACCACATCAAACCCATGCTCTGTCTCTTGATAGCTGTCGTAATGCAGCACAAGGTCCCGGTTGCCATCGGCAAAAGTAACCTTCAGCGCTGGCTCAACAAACAGTCCCTCGCCCCATCCTGCATACTCTTGCGGAGTGTTCGTGTACGGGGAGTCGAATGAAGCCCATGCCGGCATTTGCACGGCCTGCGGAAATTGATCGGTGGCCGCGAGTCGCCCACCCCAATACAGTTGCTGCAGTTCGCCATTCGCATTCACTCCAAAGACGTAGGAAACGTTTCCTCCGTCAAGCCTGAAGATCTTGGCGGTCGGGTCGAAAGTTGCCCCCGGCTCGGCCGATGCAATGACGCAGGCGGCCAACAAAATTGCGACGCATGAAAAAGATTTCAACATGGCGGCTTCCATTCCCTCGTTCTTTCAAACGGCCCAATCATACCACTCAACCGTTGGCCCTCATGTACGGCACAACTCGGAGTGCAACGCCACTGTGAGTACTTCTCTGCCTCAGAATTCGCTTGCCGATATCTCAGGTCTCAAATCAGTTATTCTGTATCTGCACCCCGGAGGTCCCAGGATGCAGTCTCTTACCATTACCCCCCCAGCTTGTCCCACGCCCGTCGAAGACATCGCAGAGGCCATCAATCACATTGGGCCCCTCCAGGGACTGCCCATTGAGGACCGACTATGGATGGCCCGTCACGGTCAGGAGGCGGTCGCAGAGGCCGGCGACGTTTTCTTCGAGGAAGGCGCTCCCGCGGACCAGATGATTCTCATCCTCAAGGGCGAAATCCATGTCAGTAGGCAGCACGGCGGGCCCATGGCGCTCTTCATCGGGCGCGCCGGCCAGATGACCGGACTTCTGCCCTTCTCGCGCATGAAAAGCTACGGCGGACAAGGCTTCGCTGTCACGCCCGCATGGGCTTTGCTCATCCACAAATCTCTTTTCCCAGAAATGCTGGCGGCCATCCCTTCGATGACCCAGCGGGTCGTCTCCACACTTCTCGACCGCGTGCGCGAGGTCACCCGCATCGAGCAGCAGGCAGAGAAACTGACCGCGCTCGGCAAACTCGCGGGAAATCTTGCACACGAGCTGAACAATCCTGCCTCAGCCGCCCAGCGTGCCGCTTCGAGCCTCGTCACAGAGCTGCGCGCCAATCGCAAAAATCGCTTCAAGCTCGTAAACCTTTGCCTCAGTGATGAGCAAATTCGCGGCATTGAGAGACTGGGAACAGCGTGTCCTCAGCCGCTCGGCATCGACTGAAGCGCATAACGTGGGCGACCTCATCGCCCGCGACGAATCACTCCGGATGTGGCTCACCGAACTGCCCTGCGAAGAAGTATGGGAAGTCGCGGCGCAGCTCGCCGAGCAGGGCGTCACCGTCGATGACCTCGACGCTTTGCGTGCGGTCCTGGAGCCCAGAGAAGCCTGCGTCACGTTGCAGTACTTTGCCCGCTATCTGCGCGCCACACGTTCCGTGGATACGCTGCTCAACTCCACTTCTCGGATCTTCGATCTCATCAGCGCCGTTAAAGCGTACTCCTTCATGGACCGCGCGCCCATTCTCGAAGTGGACGTTCCAGCCGGGCTTGACGCCACCGTGCAGATGCTCCAATCGCGCATGAGCAGTGTAACAGTGGAGCGCGACTACCAGCCCGATTTGCCACGTATCAGCGCTTATGCCAGCGAGTTGAATCAGGTGTGGACAGCACTCATTGAAAATGCCCTCGACGCCCTCGGAAATCAGGGAATCCTCAAGTTGACCTGCCGCCTCGAAGGCGAGATGCTCTTGACCGAGATTTGGGACACAGGCCCCGGCATTCCCGCGGAGTTGCAAGACCGCATCTTCGAGCCGTTCTTCACCACCAAGGCCCCCGGCCAGGGGCTCGGCTTGGGACTCGATAACGCCATGCGCATTGTCCGCAAACACCGCGGCCACTTGAGCGTCCATTCAGAACCTGGCTCCACATGCTTCCGTGTCCGACTGCCGATCGACCAACTGCAGGCATACTGAAGTCGAATCGCCACCACCAAGCACGACCGAACGAAGGGGACCCTTTGGCTGACCCTTTAGAAGACTCAAGCAGGAAACCGACCACCATCGCACCCATCTCTCGGTTCGCAATGGCGCAAAGCCGTCGAGTTTTACAAGGCCGCTTTTGGCAGCGATTGAACTGTTTCGCATGGATGCTGAAGATGGCTCGGTGATTGCTCAATTATCCGCGGGCGCATCCGATTTCTGGGTCGCCGACGAGTCGCCTGAGCAACATGAACTTCAGCCCCGACACCCTCGGCGGCGGATCTGTGCGCATGATCATGGTAGTGGACAATCCCGACGCTGCATTCGACCGCGCTGTTGCGGCCGGCGCCAAGGTGGTGTGGCCAGTCGCCGATCAATCCTACGGATGGCGTATCGGTCGCATTGTTGATCCATTCGGCCATCATTGGGAGATCGGCAAGCCCTTATAAGGGATCTCGCCAGATTTCATTCCCAATCAGGCTGAAACTCAGAACGACACATCCACTGGCTCCGTCACCCGCAACACGGATTGGTCGCCGGTTTTCTGCTTCCATGCCGCGCGGATCGCATCGATCTTGTTCCTGTTTTCCTGTGTATCAGGGATAGTCGATAATCAGTATCTTCGACCGCAGCCGCTCCGGCGCAGTTTGGTCCTTGCCCTGCCATTGGCCATATACATCCATCACGCTCAGTCCCGCAGGAAACCGCGTCGTCACTTGCGTGTCGAGGAAATCCCGCCACTGTGCCTCGCTGATTCCTTGCTCCGGATGATCCGCCCGACCCAAGACCAAAATAGAGCTTCGTATCGACCCAGCCCTTGGTCTCGCCCGGATGAGCCGAGTCGCCGACGAGAGTCGGTGCAACCGGCCGAGGGTGGTGAAGCTGGCTGATGCGCGCAGCCGGCCAGCGCCAGCGCAAGCAAGGAGCCAGCAGGACGGATGCAATGCGCATTCGTTACTCCGCGCAGAAGTTGCGGGTCGGCTTTATTTCTCCACTTCCACGCCCCGCCAAAATGCCACGATAGCCCTTGATCTTGCGCGCTGCCGGCTTGGGGTCGGGATAGTACCAGGCTGCATCCGGGATTGTCCTGCCCATCGATAAGCAGGCTCATGTAACGCGCCTGGCCCTTCCATGGGCAGGTCGAGGTCGTGCTGCTGGAGCGAAAATACTCCCGCTTGAGACTGCGTTTCAGGAAAGTAGACATTTCCCTCAACCGTCTCAGTTACATCGCTTTCGGCAATCACCTTGCCGTTCCAAATCGCTCTTGCCATTAGCGTTACCGGTTGGATCCACAACTCGCGCACCTCTCCATCGTCAATACGCGCGCGGCAAGAGGCCAACGGATACGACACTACCAGAGATTGCTCGGCTTTGCGAGTCCGATTGCGGATTTGCGACCGGGTTGAACCTACTTGGCTGCGGCGATCGAATCGACATGGACGCTCTTCTTTGCTCGCGTCAGCGGTTGCGGTAATAGTGACATGATCGCCATAAAATCCCTTCACCGCATCCGGATTGTCGATGGTCCAAACGCCCTTCTTGGCCTCATCCACAAACACCGGGGCCATCCCGCCCTCAATGCATTTCTTCACGCATTCCGCGCCCGATCCAGCGTGTTTGGCGCCGCACATCGAGTCGGAAATCCAGCCGTTGATTTGGGTTGTGTCAGCGGCATTGGCCGCGATCGCGGCTGTTGACAGTATCAGCACAAGCAATGCAACGAGATGCTTCATTTGAACCTCCAGGGGTTAATCGAGTTTCTACCGGCCTTAATCATGCTCCAACGAGCTCTCGTTGCACAAGACAAGGGTTTTCCCAAGTTTGGCTGGGCGAAAAACGAAACAAGAACAAGAAACCGTTATTTGCCGATCGCCACCATGGACTTTTTTCTTGCCTCGACGCTCTTTAGTACTGCTTCGTACCGAGCTGCCGCCGCAGTGAATCGGTTCACGAGCTCTGAAGTCTTGTTCAAGAATGTGGGATTCTTTTCCCGGATATCGTTAAGAATGTTTGCAAACTTGGCGAGAAGGAAGAACCCTTCTGCGTTGCAATCCACAAACAGCTCTGCTGAAACCGCGCCGTGCAGGACCATGGCGGATGCCATTTCCCAGTAGGTAATCACCTGCCGGAACCAGGCATTATGAGGATCCGCCGGATTCGAAGCTACGGCAAAAAACTCATCTGCAGTCGCTGGCCAGAACTCGCCCGTCATCCAAGCGCGCGCCTGGCGCATTACGGCCTCGGTGCGCAATTGGTAAAGCTTCAGGATGATTTCAGCATCGGCAGGCGTTGCAAGCATTCGTTCCATTAAGAGTTCTCCGCTGCTCATACTACCGGATTCAGCGAGTGCGTGCATCATTCCCAGCCAGCGAGCAGGCAGAGAATCAGTGCTGCTCTTTTGAACTCCTCGCGCCGCCTGTCCGCGGTCAGGCCGGTTGAAGTTCCTTCTTCTGCCGCTTCTTCTCGATCAGTGGCCCGTGCGTTTCTGCCGTCGGCGCAGCAGGTGCGTCCCCTATTCGTTTTGAGTAGCTACAAACAACCTTGTTTTGTTCTGCAAGCGCGGCCTGCGCGCTGCGCTTCTTCGGCGCACCCTCTTCCTCGACCGCCCGCTTCTTATTTGGACACTCCAGGTAGATCCCCGACTTCAACGTCTTTTCCACCAGATACGAGTTGCCGCATTCCGGACACTTCGTCGCCACCGGTTTATAGTTTGAAGTGAAGTCGCACTTCGGATAATTTGTGCAGCCCCAGAATACGTTGCCCCTTCGCGCCTTGCGCTCCGCGATGTCGCCAATTCCGCACTTAGGGCACTTCATCCCATCGATCAGATTCTGTTTCACATATTTGCACTTGGGGTAGCCGGAGCACGACACAAATTCGCCATAAGCTCCGTGGCGCAGGACCAATGGTTTGCCGCAGACCGGGCAATCTTCCCCTGTGGGTTGCGGAGTGTTCTGTTTCTGCTGTTGCTTCTGGCTCAGCTTGCGAATCGTCTTGCAAGGCGGATCAGCTGAGTAGTCAGGACAGCTCATGAACGGTCCCCACTGCCCATTCTTTAGCACCATCTCCTTGCCGCAGTTGTCGCAGAACTCCTTTTCGGGAACGTCGTCTGCCCCTGGCGCACTCAGATCCGGTTTGGCGGCGAAATTTTCCTTCGTGAAGTCGCAACTCACCTGGTCGACAAAGATCTTCTTTCCCTTCACAGTCGGCTCATCCGTCGCCTCTGTGATCGCGGCGACCAGTGCCTTCCCATCTGCAACCTCCTTCGCGTACACATTCGTTTCCTCGATGGTGACCCGAACCGTCATCGGGAAATGAAGCGCCGTCGTAATTTTCTTCGTCACCGCCTTCGGATCCTTCTTCCACGGGCCCGTCGCGACCGTAACTGGTTTCTTCCGGCTGAAGTTCGAACAGGAATAGAAGCTCCCGAATTTGCCCCATTTCAGCACCAATGGACTTCCGCACTTGTCGCAGAACTCGTTGGTCGGCTCCTCCATCCGCTTGATGTCTTCCATGTGCTTGCCAGCAACGGCAAGCTCCTCTTCAAAGTGGCCATAGAACCCACTCAGCAGATCCGTCCAGCGTTCCTCGCCATCCTCGACCGCGTCCAACTCGCTCTCCAGTTTTGCTGTATATTGCATGTCAAAGATATAGGGGAAATTGTCCACCAGCAGCTTCGTTACAACGGTCCCGATCTCCGTCGGCACGAACTTCGCCTGGATTTTCTTGACGTATTCGCGATCTTGGATGGTATTGATAATCGACGCATAAGTCGAGGGCCGCCCGATGCCCTTCTCCTCCAGCACTTTCACAAGCGAAGCTTCGTTGTAGCGCGGCGGTGGAGATGTGAAGTGCTGATCCTGATCCAGTTTCTCTAGCTCAAGCGCATTCACGTTGTCCAGATTAGGCAGCTTGTTTGCCGACTCATCGTCGTCGTCCTTCTTTTCTTCCGCAACCTCGTAAACCTTCAGGTACCCTTCGAAACGCACGACTGAACCGCTCAGCCTGAAGTCGTAGGTCTTGCCGTCTCGCGCAGACGCGGCCGCAATCCTTGCTGTCGTCACGTCGAAAACAGCAGGCGTCATTTGCGATGCAACAAACCTCTGCCAGATCAGCCGGTAGAGCTTGAGCTGCTCATCGCTCAAGTAACGTGCAATCGACTCCGGTGTTCTCGAAGCATCTGTCGGTCGAATCGCTTCGTGCGCATCCTGTGCATCCTTCTTACCCTTGTACTCATTTGGAGCAGCAGGCAGATACTGTGCGCCCAATTCTCTCTTGATCCACTCGCGTGCCCCTGCAATTGCTTCCGGCGCCACTCGAGGAGAATCGGTACGCATGTAAGTGATAAGGCCCGTGGTTCCATCGGCGCCAATATCGACGCCTTCATAGAGTCGCTGCGCTATACCCATCGTGCGCCGCACGTTAAAGCCCAGCTTGCTTGCGGCGTCTCTCTGTAACTGGCTGGTGATGAAGGGCGCCAGCGGCCGTCGCTGCTGTTCTCGGCTTTGCACGGAAGCCAGGGACCACTGCGCCTTCTCCAGCGCGGCGAGCACATCGTTCATCGACTTCTCATTCGACAAGGCATTGGCTATGAACTGATCTTTTCCGTCCTTGTCCTTGCCATTCGAAACTCGAATTGGTTCCCCGTCGACGCCGACAAATCGTGCCTTGAAACTCTTGTCCAGCTGTCGCTCAGGATGCAGCATCGCATCCAGTGTCCAGTATTCCACCGGCTGAAACTCGCCTATCTCGCGCTCCCGTTCCACAATAAGTCGGACCGCCACCGTTTGCACGCGGCCCGCTGAGAGTCCGCGCCGCACCTTATCCCACAACAGCGGAGAAATCTGGTAGCCCACCAGCCGATCGAGAACACGGCGAGTCTGTTGCGCGTCTACCAGATTCTGATCCACGTCGCGTGCATGATTGAATGCTTCCTGCACTGCCTTCTTCGTAATCTCATTGAACGTAACGCGGCGAATCTTCTTGCGCTCTTTGGCGTTGGTTCCAAGTTGCAGGGCGAGATGATACGCAATCGCCTCACCTTCGCGATCGGGGTCGGGTGCCAGGTAGATCTCGTCGGCCTTCGCGGCCGCCCTCTTCAACTGAGCGACGACCTTTTCCTTGCCTGGTGACACAATTAGCGTCGGCTCAAACGTCCGATTCTCCAGTTCCACCCCAATGTCGTTTTTGGGCAGATCCATAATGTGCCCGACCGATGCCAGGACCTCGAATCCGCTGCCCAGATATTTTTCGATCGTCTTCGCCTTCGCAGGAGATTCGACGATCACCAGTGATCTGCTCATTGCCATCCTTATTAGGAGAGAATGCCCGGCCTGTTTGACTCGGATCGCGTTCAATCCGTTTCCAATGCTTGATGTTTATACCCGTGCCGTCTGACCGGGCTTTCCAATCTTCAGGAAAAACCAGCCGCAAAATCTGGAAGCTATCACGGAAGGCTGCTCCATTTCCACTCGCAAATGTTCCCGGGAGGGCTTCGCGTTCCCTCAACAGTACGCGCGACGACAGTTTTCGGGGCGAGTCTTTGCGTGAAAAGTTTGTAGCTAACTCGACTCATGACAAAAAACGGCGCTCACAACGTGCGGACATAATTTTTCCCGGGCAAGCATCGCACACGGCCCGTGAGCTCCAACTCAAAGAGCGCCGTAAATACCTCGGATGAAGTCAGTTGCGTCTCCAGCAATTCAAGAACTCCATCAATCTGCGTCGACTCGTCTGACCGCAATACCTCCAATACCATGGCCTCTTGGGGCCTCAGCACAGGCTCCGGCAGTAGGGATGCATCTACAAGAGCTTTTGATTCACTCCCACCTTCCCCCTCAAGTTCCAATCGCACACGGGACGGTAGGTCTTCCCAAACGTCTTCCCACGTTGCCACGAGCTTCGCGCCCTGCTTTATCAACGTGTTGGGGGTCCACGAATTCTTATTGGTTACGTTTCCCGGCACAGCATAGAGGTCTCGGTCCTGTTCAGCGGCGCAGCGGGCGGTTACCCGGGTGCCGGAGTTTTCGCCTGCTTCTACCACAAGCACCGCGATGCTCAACCCACTCAAAATCCGGTTGCGGCGCGGAAAATTCTGAGGTGCGGGAAATGTCCCCATTGGCACTTCGCTCAGAATGGTGCCGCCGGCAGCCAGAATCTCCTCAGCAAGTTTCTTGTTCTCCTTAGGATAAATTACGTCAATGCCCGTGCCCCACACAGCTACAGTGGGCATGCGCGCAGCGATAGCGCCCTTGTGTGCACATGTGTCAATACCTCTCGCCATGCCACTGACAATAAGAAGCCGCCGCACTGCAAGATCCCGTGCGAGCATCTCCGCCACTCCGACCCCATAAGGCGAAGGATGCCGTGTACCTACAATCGCGATCGCGGGTCTGGATAGCAAGCCGACTGATCCGCGAACCCACAGCACTGGGGGTGGATCATAGATCTCCTTGAGCCGCTCGGGATAATCGGGACATCCGTAGGTGAGCAAGGTGCCGCCCTGCGCCACGACCCGCTCCCATTCTTCTTCAGCAACTTGGCGAGCCTTCCCATCGAACAAGAACTGCACGGCCTGAGCGGGAAATCGGAGCCCTTCAAGTTCAGTAAGCGTCAACCGGAAAATCTGGCTTGGAGCGTTGAGCCTTTTCATTGCGTCGAGAATCCGTTTTGGACCCAACCCCGGGGCCATCGACAAGGCTAACCAAGCCAGGCGATCTTCATCGAGGCGCGCGAAGGACGTGCTTGCAGTTTCTTGACGCAAAGTCTTCATTTCAGAGGCGTACCCGTGTGAAGACACACGTGAATCTTCCTCAGCTGTAATCGAGAACTCTTTCTTTGGTAATTGGGGTCACACTAACCCGCCGCGCGTTGGAAGTCAAGCGAACGTATTGCCGGAAAGGACGTTATCTGCGCATCTTTGGCCCTGAATTGATAGTCTAAGAGAGCGTGAGTTCACTTCCTAATGCCCGCCTTCGAATCGCCGCAATTCGATTCATGAACCCCGCCCCACTGATGTGGGACTTCGAACATCCGCCACTCGACTTGGCGCTCGCTAACAAATATCAAATTGAATGGATGCTGCCTTCAGAGTGCGCCGACCGGTTGGCATCCGACGAAGCGGACATCGGCCTTGTTCCCATCGCTGCACTTGCCACGACGCCCGGCCTGCGCATCCTGCCGGGCTGCACCATTGCCTCCAAAGGCCTCGTTCGCTCTCTTCTGCTCGTACGCCGCACAAGTCAGCCCTTGTCCGCCATCCGAAGCGTTGCCGCCGACACGGCCAGCCGCACCACACTGACCTATACGCGCATCCTCTTTCATAAGTGGGGCAATCCTAATGTCCCGTTCCTTCCCATGACCGCCGACCTCGATGCCATGCTGGACCGCGCCGATGCTGCCATCGTGATTGGCGATCCGGCTTTGCTGGCTCTGGAAGAGCGCGCTAACCGGTTCGAGCGCACCGACGAAGGACTTGTCTATCATGATTTGGCGGAAGAGTGGCGCACGCTCACCGGCCTTCCGTTTGTTTCTGCGGTATGGGCTGCAGCACCGGCCTGTCCCTCGGATGAGTGCGTCGCCGAAGACTTTATCCGCTCTCGCGATCACGGACAGCAGCAGATCGAATCGCTTGTTGCCGAGTGGTCACGCAAGCTTCCAATCCCCTTGGAGACCATCCGGGAGTACCTGACGACGAACATCCATTACGTCCTCGATGAGGAGTGCGTGGAAGGCATGAGAGGCTTCTTCCGGATGGCAACTCAGACCGGGGTCTTGCCGAAATACGACCTGGAAATGAGCGAATTGCCCGTATAGCGAACCGCCCAATTGGTGCAGGCACGGCGCAAAGACTGAAACTTAAGGACGAGAAGTTGGCGACTGAGTGCGGCCTTTCAGATCTCCCACCTCAGCAGAACCGCTCCCACTGTGAACCCTGCGCCCACAGCGGCGAGTAGCACGAGGGCTCCTTTTTTCAGCTTGCCTTCTTCGATGGCCGTCTCCATGGCCAGCGGAATCGTGCCCGCAGAAGTGTTTCCATATTTGTCGATATTGATAATCACCCGCTCCGGGTCCATGCCGAGCCTGTCCGCAGTCGAAGTGATGATGCGCTTGTTGGCCTGGTGAGGAATGAAGCAGCCGAGGTCTGCGCCTGTCACGCCATTGCGCTCAAGTACCTTTGTGGTGGCCTCGGCCATCTTTCGCACTGCGAATTTATACACCGCCTGGCCGTCCTGGTAGATGTAGTGCATCTTCTTGTCAACGGTCTCGTGAGTCGACGGATTCAGGCTGCCGCCGCCCTTCAGATTCAGCGCCACGCCGCCTGAGCCGTCAATCTCGTTCACATAGTCGATGAAGCCAATCTCGCCTGCTTCTGCCGGTTCGATCAGCACTGCGCCAGCCACCGTCGCCAAACAACACGCAGGTGGCACGGTCGGTGTAGTCGGTCATGCGGGTGTTGGCGTCTGCTCCGCAAACGAGAACTTTTGCGTGCGCTCCGCTCTCCACCAATTTGACGCCCGCCTGCAGCGCGAAGACAAACCCCGAGCAGCCCGCAGAAACGTCAAATCCCCACGCGCCTTTGGCGCCAATCTTGTCTTGCACGAGGCATGCTGTCGAGGGAAACATCATGTCGGGCGTGACGGTGCCCACGATGATGACTTCAACCTCGCTGGCTTCGATGCCGCGCGCGGCCAGACACTTCTTCGCCGCCTCCACGCACATATCGCTCGTCCCTTTGCCTTTGGCGAGGACATGGCGCTCGCGGATGCCGGTTCGCTCCACGATCCACTGATCGTTGGTATCCACCAGCTTTTCGAGGTCTTTGTTGGTCAGCACATCGGGAGGAACGTAGGTTCCGAGCGCCGAAATCTTGGCGCGCCGGCCCACTACGGGACGAACGGCGAGGGTCAATGCATTTCTCCTTGCGGCACGAAGTCCTAAACTGTGCTCCAGCTCGCGCCCGACTTCGGTACGAGTCCCCGGATCGTCTGCACTGCCGGGCAGGCGCCAATTTGGCCAGAAAGCAAAAGCGCCCACGGCACAAAAAGTACCGGGTGACCTACTGCGCCCGTACTAGCCCGTTACCGTTGCTTCCTTCCGGACCTGGCGGGGTTGGCGGGATTACGTCGCGTAGGACCCGGCACTGATTGATTTTATCACCGCGCGGAGGATACACAGGAACAAGGGAGCGCCATCGCCCCTGCGATTTTCTCGACACCTGCTCGCTCGACCCAGGTTGTCAATAACCCCCTGAAGCTATCATTCAATCTGGCCTCCACGGCCAGCACGTTCTCTACCAAAAAAGAATTTGCCATGAATATCTCGAGACGCCAATTCAATCTCATTTCGTTTGCATTCGCACTCACAGCTTTGAAAGCAGAGAATCTACGCCGCAAAAAGCTGCGCGTGCTCGTTGTAGATGGGATCAACAATCACGACTGGAAGTCGGCCACGGCTGGCATTAGCAAGATTCTCGCCCAGACTGGATTCTGTTCCCTCGACGTTTCCACCACGCCTGCACGCGGCGCATCCCCCGCAGAATGGGATTCCTGGAAACCGGAATTCTCGAACTACGACGCAGTCGTAAACAACTTCAACGGCGGCGATGGCGAAGACGGAATCCAATGGCCGGGTCGGATCAAAGCGTCGCTCGAAGCCTATGTCCGCGGTGGAGGCGGCCTGGTTGTCTTTCACGCCGCAAATAACGCCTTTCTCCCCTGGCATGCATATAACGAAATGATCGGACTGGGCTGGCGAAAGAAGACCTTCGGCCGCGGAATCAGAATCGCGGACGACGACAAGGTGATCTTTATTCCCAAAGGAGCGGGCCTGGACCCAGGCCACCCTCCGCGCCTGGATTTTCAAATCCACGTTCGCGCCACCCACCACCCCATCACGCGAGGATTGCCGACTGTGTGGATACATCCTTCGGAGCAACTGACCCATGGGCAGCACGGACCTGCAGAGGGCCTCACGATTCTCACCTTTGCGCATTCACCCATTTCTCTTGCCAACGAGCCGATGGACTGGGTTCGACGCTATGGAAAAGGGCGTGTATACACCACGATGCTCGGTCATACCTGGGTTGGTGAACCGAGTCCCAACCTTGATTGCGTTGGGCTGCAAACACTGCTCGCGCGCGGTGTGGAGTGGGCTGCCACGGGTAGAGTCACTATTCCAGTGCCGGCTTCCTTTCCCGGACCGGAGAACATCTCTCTCAACCCACTGCACTTGTAAGATGGGTTTACGCGAGCGTGCGGCCTCCATTCACTGAGACTTTCTGCCCGGTGATGAACCCCGCCGCATCGCTGGCGAGAAATGCAACCATCTTGGCCACGTCTTCCGGGCTCCCCATTCGCTTCATCGGAACTGCCTGCGCATAAGTGCTACGTTCCTCATCGGTTGCATCGGCGTGGCGTTCCGTCGGAATCCAGCCGGGTGCGACAAGGTTCACGGTAATCCCCGCCGAGCCTAGTTCCAATGCCCACGATCTCGTCAATCCAAGCTGCGCGGCCTTGGCAGTAACGTAATTTGCAAACCGCGCGTTCCCAAGTTCGACCACTTCGCTGCCGATTTGGACGATCCGTCCGTAGCCTTTGCGTTTCATCGCGGGTAAGACCTGCTTCAACAAGAGAAGAGGTGACTTCACGAAGAATTCCAACTGCGCTAGATGGCTCTCCCAGGTCTGCTCTTCAATGGAGAGGAACGGCTGGAGGCCAGTCGCGTTGGGAACGAGAATGTCAACGTCGCCGAAAGCCGCCTTCACAGCTGCCACAAGCCAGATCACCTCGGCTTCCTCGCGTACATCGGCCTGAAAGGATTTCGCCTTCCCGCCAGCTTCTCGGATCCGCGCGCAAACGCTTTCGGCCGCGGCTGTGCTTCGCAAGTAATTCACGGCCACCTGGTGGCCGTTCGCGCCCAGCTCCAGGGAGATCGCGGCCCCGAGGCCGCGGGAGGCGCCAGTCACCAGCGCCGTGCGTAAAACCTTTGAATCGTGGCTCAATTCAAGAACCTCATTGGGTCGAGTATAAAGTTTCAAAGCTCCAACGCGAGCGCAACAGCTTCTGGCTTACCGCTCTTTCCACATCCTCGGTACAATGGGGGAGTGAGCAAACTTTCCCCTCCCACGGCTCCCACCGTGGGATTTATTTCATTAGGCTGCCCCAAGAACCTCGTCGATTCCGAGGTGATGATGGGGTTGCTGGACCGCGCCGGAGCGCGGCTGACCGCCCGCCCTGAAGAGGCCGAAATTCTCGTTGTTAATACCTGCAGTTTCATCGACACCGCCAAGCAGGAATCGGTTGACACCATTCTGGAGATGGCGCGCCTCAAAACCTCGGGCTCGGCAAAAAAGCTGATTGTGGCCGGCTGCCTCGTGGAGCGGTACCGCGATGAGATCCGCAAGAACATTCCTGAAGTGGACGCAGTTGTCGGCACCGGAGAGTTGGAGGCCATCCTTGAAGCGGCGGGTGTTTCGCCTGCGCACTCACAACCGGTCTCGCCCTTTACTATTCTCAGCGGCAGTGGAGCCGCGCTGACCCTATCCGGCAAAGAGTCGCTCTCTGGAACTCATAAGCATGAAGTGCCCACATTTCGGGCTGAAGGCGACTTGCGCGAGCGGCAAGGCCGATTCAGCCGTAATGAATGGCAGGGCGCAGCCCACATGCTTCCAACGTATCTCTACGACGAGTCGACGCCGCGATTTCTCACGACTCCCAAGTCTTCGGCGTACATCAAGATTGCCGAGGGTTGCGACCACCCGTGCAGTTTCTGCGTGATTCCGAACCTGCGTGGCAAGTTTCGCTCGCGGAGATTTGAGTCAGTGATTGCCGAAGCGCAACAACTCGTCGCCCGCGGCGTGCAGGAAATCACCCTTATCGGCCAGGACACCACTTGCTACGGAGAAGATCTGGGCATTCAGGACGGTCTGGCGACGCTTCTCGATTCCCTCGCAAGCATCCAAGATCTGCGCTGGCTGCGCTTCCTCTATGCCTATCCCAATCGCATCACCGGCCGACTGCTTGACACCATCGCGCGTCACGACAACATCTGCAAGTATCTTGACGTGCCGTTGCAGCATGCTTCTCCGCAGGTGCTCAAAACGATGAAGCGCGGCGCGGGTGCGGATATTTTCCTCAAGACTCTGGACAAAGTCCGTGCGGCCGTTCCCGGCATCGCTCTGCGTACATCTTTCATCGTCGGCTTCCCCGGCGAATCCTCCTCGGATTTTCAGATTTTGGAGGAATTCGTCAACGAGGCCCGTTTCGACTGGCTAGGCGTTTTCAACTACTCCGACGAGGAGGGATCGGGCGCCTTCTCTCTGGACGCCAAGGTTCCTAAGCGAACGATTGAAGCGAGAAAGCGCCGTTTGATGAAGCTGCAGCAGTCGATCAGCAAACGCGCCAAACAGCAGTGGGTTGGCCGCGAGTTGGTCGTCCTGGCCGAAGGCGAAAGCGAGGAGACGCCGATGCTATGGGAAGGACGCACGGAATTCCACGCGCCGGAGATCGACGGCAAAGTCTACATCAACGATTTCGGCGAACTCGAAACGCTGGAACCGGGACGGTTCTACCGGGCTGAAATCACCGAGGCCCATGAATACGATGTTGTGGCGCGCGTCATCTCCGGCCCGGTATAGACTTGATGCCACACGTTCTCCCATGAGGTGACTCGTGCATCGCCGCAGCCTGTTCCTTGTAGTCTTCCTTGCGTTCGCAGCCGATTGTTCTTGCTTTGCCCAGCGTATCGACCAAAACAACGGGTACAGTTCCCAATACGCGATTGGCGCAGACATCTCTTTCCTGCCGCAGGTGGAGCAGCAAGGGGGCGTCTTCAAAGAAAACGGGGGCGCCAAGCCGGCCCTTCAGATACTTCGCGACCACAGCTACAACTGGATCCGGCTCCGCATCTTTGTTGCTCCATCCACTCTGCCCAACAACCTTGAATACACCATCGCTGCCGCCAAACAGGCGAAGGCGATGGGCTTCAAATTCCTGCTCGACTTCCACTACGCTGACGACTGGGCCGACCCTGGCCACCAGCCCACACCTGTCGCATGGCAGAAATTCACTCATCAACAGCTTGTCGACGCGGTTTTCGCATACAGCCGCGACACCATCGTGGCATTTAAAAGCGCTGGCGTCCTGCCGGACATGGTGCAGGTGGGCAACGAGATTTCAAACGGCATGATATGGCCTGACGGCAAGTTGCCGGAAAACTGGGATAACTTTGCGCAACTCGTTGAAGCAGGAATTAAGGGAGTGAAGGCAGGCAGCGGAGACCAGCCCTCTCCGGCCATCATGATTCATATCGACAAGGGCGGTGATGTCGCGGCGACAAAGCGCTTCTTCGATAAATTGGACACCTATAAAATTCATTTTGACGTGATCGGCGAATCGTACTATCCATGGTGGCAAGGAAGCCTCAATGATCTCCGCGCCAACCTGGAAGCGACCATCTGCGAATACGGGAAAGACGTCTATGTCGTGGAGACTGCGTACAACTGGGAACCGGGCAACTACATCCAGCGGCCAGGCCCGTTTCCTGAGACGCCTGAAGGTCAGCGCGACTTTCTCGATGAGTTGAACCGCGTCGTGATGGAAGCACCCGGCGGTCACGGCAAGGGGATCTTCTGGTGGGAGCCGGCAGTTCGCGGGTCATTGGTGCAGCGCGGATTCTTTGACAACGATGGTAATGTTCTGCCTGTCATCAACGTCTTCGACCGCTTTGCGCGTCGCTGAGAAAATAGAGGGTACTGCTGTCCTGACGTCGTGGCCATGGTGAGAAAATTGACCTTTCCAGTCGAGGTGAAGGAATCGCAAAGTGCCCGCAAAGAAGAAATCCGTTAGAGTTCTCCGTTGCCCTACCTGTGGAATGCTGGTCCGCCTAAAGGAGGAGGATTTCCCGTTCTGCAGTGACCGCTGCCGCAAGATCGACCTTGGCAAGTGGGCAATGGGCGTCTACAAGATCAGCTCGCCCGTGCTCGATCCCGAGGTTCTTGAAGACCTCGGCGGCTTGAGCGGCGGCCACAAAAAAGGCTCCGACGATGAATAACCCTGTGGCATTCGCTCCAAACCAAACCATGCGCAAAACACCCTGGGCATGGACCGTCGCCACCTTCTTCGGCGCGGGCCTGGGTAAGCCCGGTCCCGGCACATGGGGATCCGTGGCGGCTTTGCTGCTGTGGGCGGCAGTGGCCTGGGGACTGCACCCCGCGCCCTTGACCCTTGTTCTCATCCTGTTGGCCGGTATCATGGTGTCCATCGCCGTTGGCGTCCCAGCGGCGACCATCGTGGCCCGTGAATCCGCCGCAAAGACCCCCAGTTCGTGGTCGTCGACGAAGTGGCGGGCCAGTGGATCGCCTTGCTCGGCAGCCGTGCAGACTGGCGCCATGCCCTGATCGCCCTCATCCTCTTTCGCTTGTTCGACATCACCAAGCCGTTTCCTGCCCGGCAACTTGAGAGCCTGCCCGAAGGATGGGGCATCGTCTTCGATGATGTGGCCGCGGGGCTGTATGCTTTGGGTGTAGCATCGCTGCTACATATTTGGATATAAAATGCCTCGCGTCCGCTCCCAATCCGCTCCTGAAGAAGTCTTTCCCGACCCGCGCATCGACGACGTCTTGCCCGCGGCAGCCCTGCCCCTGGGAGAAGTTGAATTGGTCGGCGCCCATCTCGGCCCTCATGCCTCCGGCCCGCCCGGCCGTGGTTGTCGGGAGCTACCCAGCACATGTGCTGATGAGCCGTCCCGGCCGCCTTGCTTTTCGCGTCCCCGATCAGGCCGTTACCGGGTCTGGTTGAAGTTCGTTCCCCTGAAGGCGTTAGCAACGCAGCACCCTTGCGTGTGGCACACGAGCTATCGAGCGGCCTTCACCCGGTAACCAGCCCTGCGGTCAGCCGTTCGGGGATGATTTACGCCACCATCTCGGGTCCGCGCGGCAAGCAGACCCCGTCTCGGTCGTGCGCGTCAGCCCCGACGGGCGCGGAACGCCGTTTGTTACCGGAATTCTGAACGCTACCGGGCTGGCTTTCAGCCCCGAAGGCGACCTCTTCGTCACCTCGCGCGCGGAGGGCAATGTCTATCGCGTGGATGGGAGCTGGCGAATCGACTCTCTACTCCGAGGGAATGGGCGTTGCCACAGGCGCAGCTTTTGACTCTCATGGAAATCTCTTTGTCGGCGACCGCAGCGGCACCATCTTCAAGATCGATCCCCAGCGCAAGATCTTCGTCTACGCAACACTTGAGCCGAGCATCTCTGCCTATCATCTTGCCGTCGACGCGACGGAACGCTCTTTGTCACTGGCCCCACGCTTTGCTCGAATGACGCCGATCTGGTCCATCGACACGCATGGCGAGGCCCGCCCCTGGTTTCGTGGCCTTGGCCGTCCGCAGGGCCTGGCGCTCTCAAAGGATGGCGACATCTATGTGGCGGCCTGCCTGCATGGGCGGCGCGGATCTGGTGCGCGTGACGCCAAAGGGTGAAGCCACGTTGGTCCTGAGCGGAAACAACCTCGTCGGCGTGGCATTTTCGCCGCTTGGCACGGCGATTCTGACCACCAACGAGGCGGTTTATGATGTGGACTTGGGTGTCGAAGGAATGAACCTTTTTTAGCTTTGCGGCGCAGGCATCCAGCCGCTATCTTTTTCAGTGGCCCAACTTGCGGTTGCGGCCATTCCGCGGAACAAACATCTACACTGCTTATCCGCACCACCCCCATTGCTGGAAGCCAGAGGCCAGGAGCAGAAAGCTGCATTTATGAAATCCGAAATCATCGCTGTCGGCTCTGAGATGCTCACCCCCTTCCGCCAGGACACCAACTCTCTTTATCTGACGGAAAAGCTGAACGAGATCGGCGTCGCCGTGGCCTTCAAGACCATCGTCGGCGACCGCCGCAAAGACCTCGTCAACGCCATCCGCACCGCGCTTGGCCGCACCGACATTGTCGATTCTGATGGGCGGGCTCGGCCCCACTGAAGACGATCTGACCCGCGAAGCCGCCGCCGAGGCGCTTTCGCTGGCCCTGCGCCGCGAGGCCTCGCAAGTGGCCGCGCTGCATGCCCGTGCCGCCACATGGCGCATGCCGATGGCCGAAAACAACCTCAAGCAGGCCGACGTGATTCAGAGATGCAACCGTGCTGGCCAATCCCAATGGCAGCGCGCCTGGCCAATGGCTCGACACCATGTTCGAGCGGCTATCGCAAGCTGGTCATGCTGGTTCCCGGACCGCCCAACGAGTGCCGACCGCTGTTTGATGACGGAATGCCTGCCGCGCCTGCGAGCGGCCACTGCCGCCGCGCCACATCGCCCGGCGCACACTCAAGGCGGCCATGATTCCCGAGTCGCAGGCTGACAAGCTGCTGGCCCCGATTTACACCACCTACACCGACGTTGAAACCACCATCCTGGCCCACGCGGGCGACATCCAGCTGACGTTATTTGCTCCAAGGCGAGCCAGGAAGCCGCCGAAAAGCGCATCGACGAACTCGCTGAAAAGCTTGGAGGAGGCGCTCGACGACTGGCTCTACTCCTCGGAAGGCGAGTCGCTGGAGCAGATCGTTCTCTACTATCTCGGGCTCCGGCAGGCAACACTCGCCGTGGCTGAAAGCTGCACTGGCGGCATGGTCGCCGAGCGCATTACCGGCGTCCCCGGCAGTTCGCGCTCGTTCCTTGGCGGCGCGGTTGTTTACTCTGACCCGCTCAAGACGAGCTTTCGCCAATGTCCCGCCGGAGCTGCATCGCAAAGCATGGCGCTGTATCGTCCGAGGTGGCGTCGGCGCTCGCTGAAGGCATTCGCAAGCGCACCGGCGCGACGCTTGGCCTGGGAGTCACCGGCATCGCCGGTCCCACTGGCGGCACGGACGAAAAGCCCGTAGGCCTGGTTTACTTCGCCGTTTCAGACGCTCACAAGACCGACAGCTTCGACCGCACATTTCCGCGGCGACCGCGACCGTGTCCGCCATTGGGCGTCGCAGCAGGCTCTCGACCTCATTCGCCGAAAGCTGATGTGAGCGGCAACCAGCCAGGCTGACGGCAGTTCGCCTGGATGTCGCCGTCGCCGGCTTCAAGAAATGCCTCAAAGAGAACCGCGTACAGACCCTTGCGCCTCGTGAGATTCCTGTTCTTTGCGTGGAGAAAATCGAGACGGAACGGCGAATGCGAGTCAAGCTCGGCCAGGAATGCGGGAGAAAAGAATTCCGGTGCGCTGGCCACAGCCATCAGAATCAGGTTGCGCCAACTCATGCGCAGCAACTCCTTGAGCGCCGTCGACCCATCCGGCATTCGATTCATCCGTTTGGCGACATTGTCGCTGAAGTTCAAAAGCTGCGTTACGAGGTCGTCCAGCGGCTGGCCCGCCGCGGCAGCACGGGAAAACAACGACGAAGAACCGCATTGCAAATCCTCGCGCACATCCTGCAAGTCGTCTCCAATCTGGAGCAAGGCTCCCCACTCAAATGCGAGACGGCTTTCTTGCTCATTGAGCCAGCCCCGTACAAGGCATGCATCCGCCAACACCGAGGTCCCACCTTTGGCGCAACTGATGTGCAATAGCTCGGAGTGGTCGCAGTGGCCGCGGCCGATGAGTTGCGCGATGCTCAGCTCTTGCGCATGGTGGATGGCAAGCAGAGACCCATAGACCGCCGGGAACTCCGCGCGTGGATACTCCCCTTCAATAAGCCGAACCATGGCCCAAACGGCCGCCTCATGTGAAGTTTGAGCCGGGACGCTCAGACCGCGCAGCCGGTTGCGGAATCGCGCGCTGAATTCGAGCTTGTTGGTCTCCGACAGGTCGCCTCGGTCCAGAAAGTTGTCGCTGTATGGATACAGCAAGCTATATCCGATCGTCGACGGTGTCAGATGCATCGGCTGACCAAACAGCCCTTGCAGCCCGCACACGGTGAAGGCATTGCGGCACGCCTGGATCAGGTCGGTGGTACTAAGGGTTGGATCGAATCGCTTTCCCCATTGTGCAAGCTGGGTTCCGATGGGCAGGAAGCCCTCGTTCAGGAGATGAATGGTGTCTCCCTCGAGGCCCAATGCGACGGCTGCAAAGCGAGGGAATACAGCGACAATGCGCTGCTTCGCTGCGAGGCGCTCGGCCCGGGTCCTCGGAGCTTTGCGAGCCTCTCGCTCAACGGCTCGGAGACCCTCGGCGTAGGCCTTTTCTCTCTTTTTCTGCTCTTTGACACTGTAGAGCGGACCGCTCTGCCACGGACTCGCGGCGCAGTTTTCCCACACCGCGATCGTTTGCGTAACCCGCTCCTCTACCCATAACCAATCGAAGGCTTGTTCCATTCTGATCATGGTTTACGAAAAGGTGCTCGAAACAGTTCCAGCATTTACCGGAATGCGGTTGCTCAGGGTCTCGAACCGTTGACGCCCCCGCTCTACCCTGCGAAACTCGGCCCATGCGATACAGCGGTAAAGTGGAGTATGCTGATGCCCGAAAAATGCGCCAACGCAACAAGGGATACTATCGGGTGCTGCATTGGCCCATCTGGATCTGGGTATTCTTTCTCGCGCCGGGGCCGTTCACGTTTTCGCTTTTTGCGCACGGATTCAGCTGGGCGAACTCGGTGTGGCTCGCGGCGGTGTTGATCGGCACTGGCATCGCTGGATTCTATGGGCAAATGCCCGGCGTTGAACCGCGCCCTTACATCCTGCGTTTCGACGAGGACAAGCCAAATCCGCTCTATCGCAAAGTCTGCTACACCTTCGCGTGGAACGCCGTGCTGAACTTCGCCTTGATGAATCTCGCCGGGCTGATGATCGCCTCGATCACCGGCGTCTGGTATATGAAGCAGCTTTATCAATATGCCTATTTGCCACTGTGTGCATTGATCCTGCTTGCTCGGGCGCCGCTGGGCAAGCTGCCGCGCGTGGGCGCATCGACGAAGGGTGAAGGCACTGAGCGCCGCTACTTCTACGGATCGGTCTGGGCGGTGACGATAGCGCAGACACTGCTGCTGGTTCTCGTGGAAGACGTTGCCGCGGAGATGTCGCACACGCGACCGGAAGCCTGATCAAGCTGGCCGTATTTACGGGCGCACGCTTCGCGATGGGCGTGGCTGCTTACAACGGCGCACTCCCGCGCACCCGTCCCATCGTGGCCGGCGAACTGATGGTTGATTGAATTGCGCGCGAATCCGCCAGGGCATGGCCGAAATGAATCGGTCACGCGGCGGACCCGCGCAGGTCATTGGCATGAAGATCCTGAGCTAGGCTGTTTTGACGGTGTATAGCCCGACGTGGCTGCCTTTTTTAGCGCCGAAATTCCCTGCCCCACGGTGAGCAGCGGCGTCGTCTTTGTGCTCTTCAAAGCGCCGCCGGCCGCGATCGCCAGTGCGATTGCCGCAGCACTGACGTTGTTGGGCAACTCCATGATGGCCACGACATCCTGATCTCCGAACGAAAGCCAAAGGCCGGTCAGCTTGCCACCGAGTTTTTCGATAGCGTTGCGCTGACGACTTCAGTGCGATCCTGCGGCTTCTTCATCATTGCCTGCAGTGCTTCGACGGTGTATGAGGCTTGCACGAGATAACTGGGCATGGACTTTTACCTTTCAAGGGAATTTTGACCGTGTGGCCGGGGAGTGACTCACTATACACCCGGCCTGCTTTCGTTTGCGCGTTGATTCTTTGAACCACTGGCGGCTATCGTGGTGACGGCAACAGGCGGGCCCGACAGGCATCCGCACCGCGGGTGGCACCTGCTAAACTCTGTTTCGTTATGCTCCTCGCAAGCCTCCTGGTCGCTGCTGCTGCCTATCTGCTCGGATCGATCCCTACCGGCTATTTGCTGATGCGCGTCTTTCGCCATCAGGACATTCGCACCATCGGCAGCGGCAATATCGGCGCCACCAACGTGCTGCGCTCCGGCGCAAAGGGGCTGGGCGCGGCGACATTTCTGCTGGACATGCTGAAGGGTTGCGCGGCGGTGTGGCTTGGCGCGCTGCTGGCCCCGCTCCTGATGCCGACTGCGCCGGTGCGCAACGTGGAGGCGCTGGCCGCGCTTTGTGCGGTGCTGGGGCACATGTTCCCGGTATGGCTTGGATTCAAAGGCGGCAAGGGCGTGGCGACCGGGTTCGGCGTTTTTCTGGTGGCCGCGCCACTGGCCGCGCTGGCGGCCATCACTGTTTTCGGCCTGTTGCTTGCGATGAGCCGGTTCGTTTCGCTGGCATCCATCCTGGGCGCGGCCAGCTTTCCGGTTTTCGCGTGGTTCCTGGTTCCGGGGACAAGCCGGCCTTCTTCATCGCGGTGCAGGCCGTTGTTGCGTTGCTCATCATTGCCAAGCATCACCAAAATATCCGCCGCTTGATCGCAGGAACGGAAAGCCGCTTTGGAGCGGATTCGCGCGAAGGGAAACCCGCATGAGCCGCATCGTCGTTCTTGGTTCCGGCGCCTGGGGAACCGCCATCGCGCTGTCGCTGCATCGCCGCGGCGGGCACCAGATCACGCTGTGGGCGCACAGCGAAGACGAAGCGCGGCAGATCGTCGAGGCCGGCGAGAATAAGCTGTTTCTTCCCGGGTTTCCCGTTGCCCGGCGAGATCAAGGTGACGAGCGATGATGGCGGCTATCGCGCGAAGCGGAGATTGTGGTTTCGGTCATTCCTTCGGAGTTTCTGCGGCCGACGCTGACGCGCGTGCGCGGGCATCTGCACAACGGGCAATTCATTCGTGAGCGCGACCAAGGGCGTGGAGGATCGCACCTTTCTGCGCATGACCCAGGTGATCTCGGAGACTCTGGAACCGGCCGGGCTGCTGCTCTCGATCGGCGCGCTTTCCGGGCCGAGTTTTGCGCATTGAAGTGGCGCAGGGACAGCCTACGGCGGTCACGGTGGCGTTCAGCGATCCGCAGATCGCGGCGCTGATTCAGCAGGAATTTTCTTCGGAGACGCTGCGGCTCTATACGTCGACGGACGTGATTGGCGTGGAGCTTGGGCGGGGCGCTTAAAAATGTGATTGCTATTGCAGCCGGCATCGCGGCGGGCGTGGGGCTGGGTTACAACTCCGCCGCCGCGCTGATGACGCGCGGCATCGCGGAGATCACGCGGCTGGCCGTGGCCTGCGGCGGGCGGCGCGAGACGCTCGCCGGGCTTTCGGGCGTGGGCGACCTGGTGCTGACCTGCACCGGATCGCTGACCCGCAACCGCACCGTGGGCGAGGCGCTGGGCCAGGGGCGCAAGCTGCCGGAGATTCTGGAGAGCCTGGGCGGCAAGGTGGCGGAGGGCGTACGCACGACGCGGGCGGCGCTGGGACTGGCGCGGCGGCACGGCATCGAGATGCCGATCACCGAGCAGATGGAACTGATTCTCGATGAAGGCAAGGACCCGCGCGAGGCGATCAAGGACCTGATGCTGCGGCCGGGCAAGGGCGAGCAGTAGGGCGCACAGCAGCACATTCTCGCGGTTTAGCGGTTACTGCATGGCGAGGATTTTCAGGCGGTTTTTGAGCTAATCTATTGATTCCATTGTAGATATATCATATCGCACGTACTTGAGTTAATTATCTGCAAGGTCTCGAAAATATACGAGTGGGGGTGGGTGCTTTCCAGCTTCCGGGCGAATTTCCGTCCGGCGGGGCGGGTTTCTGTGCGCGGGCATTGAATTAATCTGCAAGGATTTTGTGGATAACGAAAATATTCAGGGGGGTGGGGTGGGTGCTTGACTTGCCCCGAGAACGTCCCCTGGGCGCCCGCTGAATGACCGGCTAAGCCACGCGTGTAATTGCTCCATTTCCAGTGTGCGCCATGGCGGGGATATCTTCTGCAAAGACCGGCTGAAAAAGCAGGCGGAAAAAGACAGGTGCTGCGATAATTCCTGCGCAGGCCAGACGCTTGGCAAATGCTTCCCGGAGGTCGCTCAAATGAATCCTCGCACCGAAGTTGCTCCCTTGTTTACACGCCGGCGGGCGGCGGGATTTCTGGCTGGGGCGCTGGGCGCTGCTGCGGCCGGGTCCCTGACCTGGGCGCAGACATCCGTGCAGCCGAAAGAGGAAGCGCCGTGTACCTCGCCGAACCAGGCACGTTCAGCGATTCACTACGATCTCGATTTCAAGGGCAGCCCGGAGCGGTTTTATGAAGCGATTCTCGACGAAAAGCAGTTTGCCACATTTTCGGGAATGGCGGCGACGATTGACCGGGTTGCGGGCGGAGCCTTCACGATGTTTGGCGCGCTGATTGAAGGGCGAAATGTGGAACTGGTGCCCAATCAGCGCATCGTGCAGGCGTGGAGGCCTGCGCATTGGGACGCGGGTGTTTACTCGATCGTTCGGTTTGAGATGAAGCCTGCGGCGGCGGGAACGAGCCTGGGTTTCGATCACATTGGGTTTCCGGTGGGCGATTACGATCATCTCGACTGGGGATGGAAGAACCGTTATTGGGAGCCTCTGACGAAGTATTTTGGGTAGTGCTGGCCACGCGATCCCAGGTCTCAGAATCGAGACCTGGGCCACCCGACTTTGGTGGCAGATTGAGATGCGGGCCACCAGCCTCCCAATAGGTTTCCTTCGCACTCATATGAACGCCATCAAGTGATCTGCTGTATGATTTTCGGGCTCGGGAAGTCCCGGGAAAAATCCCCCCACAAAAATCTGAATTGGAGAACGAAGACAATGAAATTCATGACGACGTGGTCCTTTCCCACCGGAAACATTCCTGAAGCTGCCGCGCGGTTTCTCGCCGGCGAGGCAGTACCCCCGGAAGGCGTGAAGTTGCTCGGACGCTGGCACAACACGGACTGCAGCGGAGGCTTTGAGCTGGTGGAGAGCAACGATCCGGTTGCGCTTTATGCCGATGCCGCAAAGTGGGCTGACTTGCTGGAACTCAACACGGTCCCGGTGATCGAAGATAGCGATGCCGGACCCGTGCTGGCTGCCCGCTTCAAGAAATAAATCCACAATTCCTCAGCCACCAGCGATGGCGCCGATGATAAGCAGCGGCTCTTTGCCGGAGACGACCGCCTCGGGGAGCGGGGCGTCGGGGGAGTCGTGCGATAAATCTTCTTCGCAGGCGAAGAAGCGGAGGAAGGGGCGGCGCTGCTGGGTGACGTGGTCGCGGATGGTGCCCTGGAGCATGGGATAGCGGGCTTCGAGGGCGTCGAGGGTGGCGCGGAGGGTGACGGGGGCGGCGACTTCAAGCGTGACTTCGGCGTCGACGCGCGCGAGGTTGCGCAGGTGGTAGGGGAGTTGGACGCGGATGGGATTCGTGGTGGACATGGATTCTGCCGGCGAAGCTTCTAGCTCCTAGCCTTCAGCTCTCAGCTTTCAGCTCTCAGCCTTCAGCTTTCAGCTCTCAGCTATCAGCTTTCAGCTTTCAGCTTTCAGCTATCAGCCTTCAGCTTTCAGCTATCAGCCTTCAGCTTTCAGCTATCAGCCTTCAGCTTTCCCACCCTAACCTGAAAGTGCGCGGTTAGGATGGGGTACCCTGTTTCGTGTTGATTGACGCTTCGCAAAAAGCAGATCCTTCACTCCGCTTACCCCACGGCCGATGAATCGGTCGCGGGGCCCCAGGCGCGCTTCGTTCAGGATGACACGCCGAAAATGAGGCACTCATTCAGCCAGGGTTTGCACTTCCAGCCAGGGTTTGCACTTCTACGGAGAGGACGGCGGGGAGGTCGTGGACGATTGCGGACCAGGAGTCGCCGCCGTCGGGTGAGGCGTAGACCTGGCCGCCCGTAGTTCCGAAATAAACGCCGCAATCGTCGAGTGTGTCGACGGACATGGCGTCGCGCAGTACGTTCACGTAGCAATCTTTCTGCGGAAGGCCCTTGGTGAGGGGCTCCCACTCATTGCCGCCGGTGCGGCTGCGATGGACCTGCAGCTTGCCTTCAAGGGGAAAATGCTCGGAATCGCTCTTGATGGGAACGACGTAGACGGTTTCGGGCTGGTGCGCGTGGACGTCGATCACGAATCCAAAATCGGTGGGCAGGTTGCCGCTCACCTTGGTCCAGTTGTCTCCAGCGTCGTCGGAGCGCATGACGTCCCAATGCTTTTGCATGAAGAGCACGCCGGGGCGCGCGGGATGCATGGCCACATGATGCACGCAGTGGCCGACCTCGGCAGTGGGGTTGGGAATGTATTTGGAGTAGAGGCCTTTGTTGATGGGCTTCCACGCGACGCCGCCATCGTCGGTGCGGAATGCGCCCGCCGCGGAGATGGCGATGAAGATGCGCTCTGGATTGCTAGGATCGAGAATGATGGTGTGCAGACACATGCCGCCGGCGCCGGGCTGCCATGCAGGGCCCGTGACGTGTCCGCGCAAGCCGGGAAGTTCGTGCCAGATTTTTGCCGCCGTCGGTGGAGCGGAAGATGGCCGCGTCTTCAACGCCGGCGTAGACGGTCTGAGGGTCGGTGAGCGAAGGCTCAAGATGCCAGACGCGTTTGAACTCCCATGGATGCTGGGTTCCGTCGTACCACTGATGCGTGGTGAGCGGCTTGCCGGTTTCAGCGGACGAGTCGTAGACGAACCTGTTGCTGGCGGGCGGAGGCATGGCGCCGGGCGTCGGCATGGTCTCGCCGCCGGGAGTGGACCAGGTTTTGCCGCCGTCGTCGGAGCGCTGCAGCACCTGGCCGAACCAGCCGCTGGTCTGCGAGGCGTAGATCCGGTCAGGATCCACCGGCGAACCCTTCATGTGGTAGATTTCCCAGCCCGCAAAGAAGGGACCGCTGACCTCCCACTGTTTTCGCTTGCCGTCTGACGACAAAATGAACGCACCTTTGCGCGTTCCGACCAAGACACGCACCTTGCTCATGACTGATTCGCTCCTTTGTGGCTGCTCATCCACCTTGGGAGCGGTGGAAGACGCTCTGCGAATTTTTCCTAATTCGATTGCAAAATGCAAGTTATTTCTCGGTGAGCAATTGCGAAAGGTGCATGGTGAAAGTCTCCGCGAACGGACGACGAGTGGACATGCGCAGAGATGCGGTGGGATGCGGACCTAGCGGTGTGCGTGGGCACGGCCAGCTACTGCTTTAGACTGGAGGCAGATGATACCCGATTTCATTTCGCTGTTTGGCAGCCCGGAGAAGAAGCCGGAAGAAGCACAGGAACCGGAAGAGAAGCAGGGCTTTTTCAACCGGATGAAGCAGGCTGTGACGCGCACGCGCGAGTCGTTTTCGTCGCGCATCGGCGACCTGGTGGCGCTGACACGGGTGGTGGACGAGGCGGCGCTGGAAGACCTCGAGACTGCGCTGCTGACGAGCGATATCGGGGTGCAGACGACGACGGAGATTCTGGAAGCGCTGCGGGATCGCGCGCGGCACCAGGCGATTGAAGGGGGGCGGAGTTGCGGGAGCTGCTGAAGGAGCAGTTGCGGGCGATTTTGGAATCTCCAGCGAAGAAGATTGAGGAACCGGCAACGCCGCCGAAAGTGACATTTCTCGTTGGCGTGAATGGGACAGGAAAGACGACGTCGGCGGGCAAGTTGGCGGCATGGTATCGAGGGCAGGATCGCACGGTGCTGCTGTGCGCGGCCGATACGTTTCGCGCAGCTGCTATTGAGCAACTTGAAGTGTGGGCAGGGCGCTCGGGCGTGGAGATGATCAAAACAAAGCAGGGCGGCGATCCGGCGGCGGTGCTCTATGACGCAGCGGCGGCGGCAAAGCACGCGGCATCGGCGAGCTGATTGTGGATACGGCGGGAAGGCTGCACACGAAGACCGGGCTGATGGACGAGCTGGACAAGATGCGGCGGACAGCGGCGAAGCTGATTCCGGGGGCTCCGCACGAAGTGCTGCTGGTGATGGACGCGACGACGGGGCAGAATGGGTTGCAGCAGGCGCGGCTGTTTACGCAGTCGGCGGGCGTGACGGGGATTGTGCTGACCAAGCTGGACGGGACGGCGAAGGGCGGGATTGCCGTGGCCATTGCGCGGGAGATGAATTTGCCGGTGCGGTTTGTGGGCGTGGGCGAGCAGATGACGGACCTGCTGGAGTTTGACGCGGGGGATTTTGTTGAGGCGCTGCTGGGGGATGAAAGAACAGGGAGTAGGGAGTAGGGAACAGGGAATAGAAAGCCCGGTTGCTGATTTGGCGACGGTTGAATTTTATGAACAAGACAGATCAAGACACTTACTGGATGGAGCGGGCGCTGGAGTTGGCGCGGCGCGGGATCGGTGTGAGTTCGCCGAATCCGGCGGTGGGGTGCGTGATTCTGGATCGTGCGGGGCAGGTTGTGGGCGAGGGGTGGCACGAGTATGACCTGCTGGATCACGCGGAAGTGGTGGCGCTGAACGAGGCGAAGCAGCATGCCGGGGATCGGCTCAAGGGCGGGACGGCGTATGTGACGCTGGAGCCTTGCAACCATACGGGACGGACCGGGCCGTGCAGCGAGGCGTTGATTGCTGGGGGCCTCGGGCGGGTGGTGGCGGCCACGATCGATCCCAATTCGGCGGTGGCGGGGCACGGAATGGAGCGGCTGCGCGCGGCTGGCCTTCAGACTGAGATTGGGGTTTGTGAAAAGGAAGCGCGGCGGCTGAATGAGGGGTTCGCGCGCTGGAGCCAGTTCAAAAGGCCATTGGTCCTGATGAAGGTGGCGATGACGCTGGATGGACGCATTGCGCCACCGGCGGGGGTGCATTCGGCGCGGGAGCCCTATTGGATCACTTGCGAGGCGGCGCGGGCGGCGGTGCAGCCGCTGCGTTGGCAGGCGGACGCGGCGCTGACGGGTGTGGACACGGTGCTGGCGGACGACCCCATGCTGACGGATCGCAGCGGGCTGCGAAGGCGGCGGCCATTACTTCGAGTAGTGCTTGATAGTGCATTGCGTATGCCACTGGATTCAAAAATGGTTACGAGCGCACACGATGACGTGGTGGTTTTTACGGTTTCAAAGGATGAGGCGCGGATTGCGGAGTTGAGAAAACGTGGGGTGCGGGTTGAGGTTTTGCCTGCCGAGGCTGGCCGGGTGCCGCTGGGGAAGGTGCTGGACAAGCTCGGCGACGAGGGGATTCTGACGCTGCTGACAGAGACGGGGACCCGGCTGAATACGGCGCTTCTGGCGGCGGGATTGGTGGACCGGGTGCATTTGTTTGTTTCACCGCAAATTATGGGATCGGATGCGGTGCCGGCGTTTCGGGGGATGACGAAAGCGATCAAGATGGCCGAAGTCGAGGTCGAACGGTATGACAACGACCTGGGTCTCATCTCTTTGCTGCGGGATCCGTGGGAAAAACAGGGATAAGGGAATAGGGACGTAGGGACCAGGGACTGCCGTGCGGCGGAGTTTCCGGGCGGCGGGAGCGGATTGAAAACCGGAGTGAACTCTCGGAATGCGCAGACTCATCACCATTGTTGTGACATTGCTTCTCGCGGGGGCTGCTTACGCGCAGACGACCGTGTCTTTTCCGACTGAAGACGGCGGAGTGGTGTTTGCGGATCTGTACGGGGCGAGTGAGCAGGGAGTTGTTCTGGCCCACGGAGGACGTTTCAACAAGGAAAGTTGGGCTCCGCAGGCGCGAAGGCTGCAGGCGGCAGGATTTGAAGTGCTGGCAATCGACTTTCGCGGCTATGGGAAGTCGCATGGGCCGGGCGACAAGGATCCGATGGACGCGCCGCTGGAGAAAGATGTGCTGGCGGCGGTGCGGTATCTGCACGGGGCGGGCGCGAAGAGCGTTTCGATTGTGGGCGGCAGCATGGGCGGGGGTGCGGCGGGCGATGCGTCGATTGCCTCGCGGCCGGGCGAGATTGACCGCATCGTGATGCTGGGGGCGGCGCCGAACGGGCCGGCGGAGAAGTTGAAGTCGCCTGCACTTTTTATTGTGGCGCGGGACGATACGAGCGGGGATGGACCGCGGCTGCCTGGAATCAAGGCGCAGTATGAGAAGGCTCCGCAGCCGAAGAAGCTGGTGGTGCTGGAGGGGTCGGCGCATGCGCAGTTTCTTTTTCAAACGGACCAGGGAGAACGGGTGATGGGGGAGATTCTCGCGTGGCTGACCAGGGATCAGGGGTCAGGTGTCAGGGATCAGTAATCAGGCCAGTCGACTGAGTAGACCGCAAAAATGCGATAAGGCCCGGGTTCTGCGCCACTGCATTTGCCGCTCTCGAGAGCATCCTTCGCCTGCTCAAACTTATCGATCAGACAGTGTGAATTGGTCTGAATCTCTTTTGCGAGGGCGCAACATGAAAGCGGTGAACATTCCGGCGACGTTCGGACGAGAAACGTTACCAGGTCGAACCCTTCGAGATGCTTTTCGGCTGGCACGATGACGTTGGTCTGCATACCAGATTCGGACGCAAACGCGGACCAAGTTAGTTCCTTTTCATTGAACTCCAGCTCATGTGCCTCGTAATAAAACAGTTTGGCACCTTCAATGGAGATTGACATTTCGCTTGCAACTTCTCGAATGATCTCCGGCGAATCGAAAAACCAGTAGCCATTGTGCTTCCAAGCGTTGATGTAGTCCGCAAAGTCATCATTAACACAGTTACCGACCGAATAAACGTCCTCAACCTCGGCCAGTTCAAAGCCCTTCGGCTTTTTGCAGCTGCTTTTCGCCATGTAGCCAACGGGAATCATATCGACCTCAGTCTATCCTGCTCACGCGTTACCTCCCTGTTCCCTACTCCTAACTCCTGTTCACTACGCCCGTTCCCTTAGAATGAAGCTATGTTTACGGGGATTATTGAGCAGACGGGGACGCTGGTGAGCGTCGTGGATACGGGCGGGGTGCGGCGGCTGACGGTGGAGGCGCCGGGGGTTGCGGCGCGGCTGCGCGAGGGGGATTCGCTGGCGGTGAGCGGTGTGTGTTTGACGGCGCTGGATGTGGACCCTACCTACTTTCACGCGGACCTGGCGCAGGAGACGCTGGACCGGACCTCGCTGGGCGCGCTGAAGCCGGGGGCCAAGATGAATCTGGAATTGCCCACGGCGGCGGGGAGTCCGCTGGGCGGGCATATTGTGCAGGGACACGTGGATGGATGTGGCGTGATGACGGCGCTGGAGCCGGTGGTGGCGGAGACGAGTGTGCATTTCAACCGCGAGACGACGGACTGGACGCTGAAGGTGCGCGTACCGGAGAACGTGCGGCAGTGGATGGTGCCGAAGGGTTCGGTGGCGATTGAGGGAATCAGCTTGACGATTGCGGGGATTGAGGGCGATACGATCTCGATTGCGATTTTGCCGCTGACGTATTGGCGGACGAATCTGCACACGCTGGAGGTGGGCGCGCCGGTGAATGTGGAGGCAGACGTGCTGGTGAAGCTGGCGTATGAACAGATGCGCAATAACCCAGGTCTCAAAATCGAGACCTGGGCCACCCAGAAGCGGGAGCTGGAGCTGACGGAAAGTTGGCTGGTGGCGAACGGGTATTGAGACAGGGATCAGGGAACAGGGATCAGGGAACAGGGATCAGAGGTCAGAGGTCGTGGCGTGATGAGAACTGGAGTCTCGTTCAGGGTCCTGGTTGGCGTTTTGGTGTTGGCCGTTGCTGTTTCTCTATGGGCTCAGAACAAAAGCAAGCCGACCGAGTCGGCGCATGTGCGCGGGCCGAGTGGGCTGGAGGGGTGGACGCTGGAGTCGCCGGTTCCGGATTCAGGTTATGGAGATGAGAAATTCGCTTTCACGCTCGTGATTGCTCGCGGTGGGCGTGTCGTGCGCCGCATTGATGGCGATCCAATGATATGGCGCTGGATTTTCTGGGATGGCGGGCGGCGCGTGGCTTATGAATCGGGGCCATTTCACTTCGGCATGACATGCGTGCTCGTGGATGTGAAGACCGGGCGACGTGCGGGAAGCGTCGATTGCTATCACGAACTGCCGGCAGACGCGCCGGATTGGGTGAAGGCGTTGGAGGCATCGAAGTAAGCGCGCGCACCCTAAAAACTGGCCGATCGGAGTTCGAGGTTTCCCATGTCTCAAACGCGAGACGTGGGGCACCTATTTTTGTGCGGATTGATGTATCGGAAAAAGCAGATCCTTCACTCCGCTCGACCCCGCAAACAGGCTGTTTGTGGGGACCCCCGAAAGCCGCTCCGTTCAGGATGACACTTCTTCACTATTGAAAAGTCTGAGGACGAGAGGCAGCCGCAGATCCTTCGACTCCCTTCGGTCGCTCAGCGACTGTCTGGATTGTCAAGGGCGGGTTGGTGGAAAAGCGGAAAACGATGTTGCCGTTTTCCTCTTTCCCACAACCTCGACTACGACTGCTGACGAGTTGACCAGCTCAGTTGTGGGTGGGTGCTCTGTTGTCGAACCTCGCGAGCTTTGGCGTTGATGCGCACGAGCAGCTTGTGGGCGACGGCGATGCGAACGACTTTGGGTGGTTTGCCGGCGGCGCGCAGGCGCTGCTGGAAGCAGATGAAGTCGGGCTCGTAACGAGCGACCACACTGCCCACCAGGAACAGGATGTCTCGGACTGAGGCGCGGCCTCCTCGCACCGCGCGTTTGCCCTGGTGTTTGCCTGAGTCATTGGCCAGCAGGGGCTACGCCTGCCAGCTTGGAGATGGTCTTGTTGGAGAGCGTGCCGATCTCCGGCATCTCGGCCATGATGCGGGCCACGGTGCGGTCGGCGACGCCCTTGATGGTGCGGAAGGCCTGATTCAGTTCGCGCCACAAGGGATCGGCTTGGATCAGTGCAGCGATGGCCTGTTCCAGTTCCGTGATCTGTTCGGCGAGGAAGGTGAGCATCGCGCGGAAGCTGTTCTGTATCGCGGGATTGGTGACCAGACGCTGCTGGTTCAGCTGCGCGGTGCGAACCTCGGTGAGCTGGCGCAGACGCGTGACGCGGGCGCGCAACTCGATTTGTGTCGGCGGAGCCAGGCATAGCGGCTGAGACTTCCTGGTCTGCGCGTACCAGGCGATTATGCCGGCATCGATGGCGTCGGTCTTCTCCAGCCAACCCATGCTCTGGGCGAACTGGCGCACCGCACGCGGGTTGACTACCGCCACCGGCAGGCCGTGTTCAGAGAGCTGCGCAAAGGCCCGCTGTTCGTAGCCGCCGGTGGCTTCCATGGCGACCAGTGCAACTTGATGACTCTCACAGAAAGCGGCCAACTCGGCGATGCCCTCCGGGGTGTTGGCGAAGGTGGCTGCGGCGCCGTCCTGTCCGATGCGCGCGGCTAAACAAGATGAACCAATATCCACTCCACAAATGATCCGTGTCACGGTAACCTGCCTTGTATATTCGACTGAGATCGTGCGACTGTTCGGTCGTACGTGACTTGGGCAGCGGTCGCCTGTGCTGAGCGCCGGTCGTTGAGACCGCAGGATGAACGGGAGCCGTCCGCCCGCGGGGGAGCCGATGACTCGACTCCCCCACTACAACAGTCTCTAACAAAAACTGTCGCTTATCTAGAGATACAAGGATGACAAGCGCGAGGAGTTCGAGGTTTCCCATGTCTCAAACGCGAGACGTGGGGCACCTATTTTTGTGCGGATTGCTTGTTCTAGCGCATAGGGTCGAATCGCGGTTACCCGCTGATCTTGCTAAGTGGATCACTTTCATCGTTCAGAGTTTTGCGAAATAGCGGAGGAAGTGAAATTGTGGCCCACTCCACGTTGTACTCTCAGAACGATGGCAGATCCGCTCGCAAATTCCGACTTCAGGCCGCTTCCTTCAGACGTAATGACGCTGTTGAGTCGGGTTTCTGCCTCGCAACGCTTGATTGCTCATCTCATCCTTGTTCACGATGTCGCCTCAAGACTCGTAGAGCAGATCACGCGCACGTTCCCAAACGTGCCATTCGACAAGGATGCGGTTCTCTATGGAGCCGCCACCCACGACCTTGGGAAAGCAATCCATTTCGAGGAACTAGTGCAGGCCGGAAAGGCGCATGAGCGACGCGGGTTTGAGCTTCTGCAAGAATTGGGCGTTTCGGCAGAGCGAGCAAGATTCGCGTTTACGCACGGGAACTGGGAGACCTTGGAGAATGTCGGTTTGGAGGATTTGCTCGTCGCGTTGGCGGACAACTGCTGGAAGGGCAAGCGCCCGGAGCAACTTGAATCCAGGACCGTCGATCTCTTGAGTACCCTTTCAGGGAGGCCAGTGTGGGACTGCTATTCCGAACTAGACGATATCCTCGGATCATTAGCAGCGGATGCAGATAACCGACTTGCGTGGCAAGGAGAATTTGATACCAAACACCGCGGAGCACGCTGAATGGACTTTGATCCGTATCCAATGGTCATCAAGACGGAAATTCCGAATAATGGGAAAGCCATTGTTGATATCGCTCCTGTCAACCAGGAAAGCCAGAGCAATTGGCTGATATTGATGTATCGGGAAAAGCAGATCCTTCACTCCGCTCGACCCCGCAAACAGGCTGTTTGTGGGGACCCCCAAAAGCCGCTCCGTTCAGGATGACACTTCTTCACTATTGAAAAGTCTGAGGACGAGAGGCAGCCGCAGATCCTTCGACTCCCTGTGGTCGCTCAGCGACTGTCTGGATTGTCAAGGGCGGGTTGGTGGAAAAGCGGAAAACGATGTTGCCGTTTTCCTCTTTCCCACAACCTCGACTACGACTGCTGACGAGTTGACCAGCTCAGTTGTGGGTGGGTGCTCTGTTGTCGAACCTCGCGAGCTTTGGCGTTGATGCGCACCAGCAGCTTGTGGGCCACGGCGATGCGAACGACTTTGGGTGGTTTGCCGGCGGCGCGCAGTCGCTGCGGAAGCGATGAAGTCGGGCTCGTAACGAGCGACCACACTGCCCACCATGAACAGGATGTCTCGCACTGAGGCTCGGCCTCCGCGCACCGCGCGTTTGCCCTGGTGTTTGCCCGAGTCGTTGGCCAGCGGGGCTACGCCTGCCAGCTTGGAGATGGTCTTGTTGGAGAGCGTGCCGATCTCCGGCATCTCCGCCATGATGCGGGCCACGGTGCGGTCGGCCACGCCCTTGATGGTGCGGAAGGCCTGATTGAGTTCGCGCCACAAGGGGTCGTTTTGGATCAGCGCAGCGATAGCCTGTTCCAGTTCCGTGATCTGGTCGGCGAGCAAGGTCAGCATCGCGCGGAAGCTGTTCTGTATCGCGGGATCGGTGACCAGCCGCTGCTGGTTCAGCTGCGCGGTGCGAACTTCCGTGAGCTGGCGCAGGCGCGTCACGCGGGCGCGCAACTCGGTTGTGTCGGCGGAGCCAGGCATAGCGGTTGCGACTTCTTGGTCTGGGCGTACCAGGCGATTATGCCGGCATCGATGCGTCTGTCTTTTCCAGCCACCCCATGCTCTGGGCGAACTGGCGCACCGCACGCGGGTTGACTATGGCCACCGCCAGGCCTTGCTCAGAGAGCTGCGCAAAGGCCCGCTGTTCGTAGCCGCCGGTGGCTTCCATGGCGACCAGTGCAACTTGATGACTCTCACAGAAAGCGGCCAACTCGGCGATGCCCTCCGGGGTGTTGGCGAAGTGGCTGCGGCGCCGTCCTGTCCGATGCGCGCGGCTAAACAAGATGAACCAATATCCACTCCACAAATGATCCTTGTCACGGTAACCTGCCTTGTATATTCGACTGAGATCGTGCGACTGTTCGGTCGTACGTGACTTGGGCAGCGGTCCCTGTGCTAGCGCCGGTCGTTGAGACCGGAGGATGAACGGGAGCCGTCCGCCCGCGGGGGAGCCGATGACTCGACTCCCCCACTACAACAGTCTCTAACAAAAACTGTCGCTTATCTAGAGATACAAGGATGACAACTCCCTTGAGGCGTTCGTGGTCTCCCACCCTTGGCGCAAAAACTAAGACGCGCCAAAGATGGGACACCCCTTTTTGTGGTAATTGGTGCAGTCCGAAAAGCAGATCCTTCACTTCGCTCGACCCCGCAAACATTTCTGTTTGTGGGGACCCCGAAAGCCGCTCCGTTCAGGATGACAGGTCCGAAGAGGGCGACACTTTATGGCATTGCGGGGAGCTTGGGCGGGTCGGTGATGTATTCGTCGCCGGTGCGGGCGAGGATTTGCTGACGGCGATCGTCGAGGAGTTTCAGCCGACTGGTTAGGTCGATGAATTCCTGCTTTTGCTCGGCGGTGAGCGCGGGGGCCGACGGGTCCGATTTGTTCTGGTCGGCAATCTTGTTAAGTTCGTCGAGGCGGGCCTGGAGCTTGGGCATTTCGCGATCAATCAGGATGGGGCGGATGACGGTGGTTTTGGTGCGGCCGGCGGCGAGGTCGTTGCGGTTGTTTTCTTCCCACGCGGGGAGGATGCCGACGTGGCCAAGCTCGACGCGAATGCCGGCGGGGCCGTAGTCCTGTCGCACGGCGGAGAAAAGGCCGATCATCTCGTCGCGCGGGTCGCCATCCTTGTCGGGCATGAGGCCATCGACATAACTGCGCGACTGGTTGGAGAGGAAGTTTCCCAACGAATAGAAGATGACGGTGTTGCGGCCGTCGGCGGTGCGGTAAGTCTCGACCGGCTGGAGGACGTGGGGATGATGGCCGACGATGACGGAGGCTCCTGCATCGAGCATTTTGTGGGCGACATCGACATCTTCAGGGCGCGGGGCGGGTGCGTACTCGATACCCCAGTGGATGGAGACGACGAGGAAATCGCATTGGGCGCGCGCGGCTTTGACGGCCGCAAGGACCTGGGCTTCGTCGGCGCCGATTGCTCCGCCTGATTCGCCGGGATAGGGGAAGAAGTTGACGTGGGGCTGGTCGTCTTTGTCGGGGTTGTGGTTGCCATTGAGCCAGCGGGTCATGCCGAGCCAGCCGACCTTGATGCCGTTGGCCTCAGTGAAGACGGGCTGCCAGGAGGTTTGCGCGGTGTCGCCGGTGCCGGAGAACAGCAGGCCGACTTCGCGGAGATGCTCGCGGGTTTCTGCAAAGCCGGCCCAACCCTGGTCCATGACATGGTTGTTGGCGAAGGAAACGATTTTGATGCCGCTGGCTTTTAGGGCCTGGGGCAGGGCTACGGGGGCGTCGAACATGAAAGGCTTGCTGCCGCGCGAGTGAGCGGGGGCGACGGGGGTTTCCATGTTGACGAAGCCGAAGTCGGCGGCGTGGAAGACGTCTGCAACATCGCTGAAAAGGGCGGCCCAGCCTTGCGCATCGGGACCGGCGGCAGCTGCAGCGGCACGTACCGGCTCATGGGGGATGACATCGCCGGCGACGGCGAAGCTGACCTGGGCGATCTGGTGCGGATAGGGCGCGGGAACAACGGCGGGGCGTGCTGAATGGAGCGAAAGCAGCAGTGCGGCCGAGGCGACGGCGACGAGAGAAGCCGCAATGACAAGGCGGCGATTGCGCAGGCGAGGAATGCGCTTGCCCGCAGTGAGCCAATTGCCGTTCATCGCCCGATCTATCGCGCTGCTCAATTGGCCTCCCCGGTTGGGTCTGTCCGAAGCGTCGGATTATAAACAGCGTACGAGCAAGATGGTCTGGTCGTCGAACTGATGGCCGAATGCACGGGCCGATTCGAGGATTTTTTCAGCAAGCTGCGGCAGGGGGTCGGTGGCGTTTGCCGCGATGACGCGCATGAGTTGTTCCGCTCCGTAATCGTCACCGGCCTTGTTGCTGGTTTCAAGAATGCCGTCGGTGGCAACGACGAGAAGGTCGCCCGGCGCGGCCTGCAAGGTTTCGCCGTCAAAGCTCGAAACCGGGAGCAGGCCGAGCGGGAGCTGCGGCTCGCCGATTTGCGCGGAAGCCCGGGCGCCGGCGTGCCAATGGACAATGGGTGGGCTCGCGGCGAGAGCGTAATAAACGCTTCCGTCGCCGCCCAGCCGAAAGCCGGTGAAGGTGGCGTACATTTGCGGCTCTTTGACGGCGGGAAGAACGGTATTGAGGCGCTCAAGGAGCAGTGGGAGGGTGCGGTGGGGCTCGCGCTCGCCGGCGTCGAGCAGCGCCGTGCGCACCGCGGTCTTCAACATGCCCATCAGGATGCCGGCCTGCAATCCGTGGCCGGCGATGTCGGCCAGGTAGGCAATCATGTCTCCGTTAGGAAGAAGGAGTGCGTCAACCAGGTCGCCGCCTACTTTATCGCTGGGATAGGAGATGCCGTAGACATCGAAGCGGGCTGAACGCAAGGTAACCGGGGGGACCAGCGTTTTTTGAATGCCATGGGCCAGGGCGAGCTCGTTTCGAATGCGGAAGGTCTCGAGTCCCTGGATCCGAATGTAGGAAACGAAGAAGACGTAGGAGGCGATGACTGCGCACAGGATGGCTGTGGCGGCGAACTGAATGCCGGTTTGAGAAGAGACCGGCGGAGGGTTGAAGGTGTGGATCTCCCAGTTGGCGACGACGGTGTTGATTGCGCCGGTGAAGAACTGGGCGACAATCAGGACGAAAAGGACGAGTCTTGACGACCGGGCGAGAACGATAATCCAGAGTGCCGCGTTGAGCCCGCTGATCAACGCAACAGTACCCGCCACCACAAACGGCATTTGGCCACTAGTAAGAGACAGGTCGACGTAAAACCCGATGACCGAGAAGGTAAAGAAAACGGCGACCATCAAGGTCCAAAGGTGCTTTAGGGGAACCTGCCGGAAGTGGATCCACCGGGTGGAGGGCCGCAGGAGCCAGGGCTTGTCGCGATCTGCCATTGGTACGAACAATATCAAAGAATCTGGACTTTTCTCGCATTCGGCTTACAGTGCGGCGCCGGCGGTAGGTGGAGGACCGGCTGGGCTGCCAGCGCCGAGTCCATTTCGGTTCTGCGTGGGTGGGGCCGCCTGGGGGAATTTCGCGCTGTGGAAGAGGCTGCGGGTTTGAGCGATTCGCCTGGCCTTCGCGTCAATCCAGTACGAAGCCAGATGGCTGAAGCTGGTAACCTGAAGGCTGAGAAGGACCTGTTGGAAAGGCCGGTCGAACTGAACCGGCGAATCACCTTATGGCAGAGTTCGTAATCAAGTTGGCCGATGAGCGGGGGCGCGTGCAGGAGCAGGTGCAGACGGCCGCGACTGCCGAAGAGTTGCGGGCGCGTTTTTCTCATGCGGGATACCACGTCTTCTCAGTGCGGGCGCGGAGCGGAGTGGCGGCTTTTTCGCGACGCAAGGTGAAGCTGGAGCCGTTTCTGATTTTCAACCAGCAATTTCTCACGCTGATTCGCGCCGGGCTGCCGATTCTGGGCTCGCTGAATATGCTGGCCAACATCCAGAAGGACGCCCATTTTGCGGGTCAGCTGAATGACGTTTCGAACCGGGTGAAGACGGGCGAGGCGCTCTCTGCGGCGTTCGAGGCGCAGGAAGGGATACCGAGCATCTACACCACCACGCTGCTGGCGGGCGAGCGAAGCGGCAATCTGCAGGAGGTGCTGGAGCGCTACGTGAGCTTCCAGCGGGTGTCGCTGACCTTTCGCAAGAAGCTGACGGCATCGCTGATCTATCCCTCGCTGCTGCTGACACTGGTGACGGGGCTGTTGATCTTCATGTTCACCGTGGTGATTCCGCAGTTTGCGGAGCTGTATGACCAGATGGGTTCGCAACTGCCGGCGATGACGATGGGGCTGCTGGCGTTTGGCAAATGGACGCAGCACAACATCGTGTGGATTCTCCTGGTGGTAGTGGGCGGCGGGCTGGGCGGCTACCGGTTTTCGATCACGGAGAGAGGCCGCGATTTTGTAGACGGGTTTCGCATCGGGCTGCCGGTGTTTGGAAAGATCTGGTTGAAGTACCAGGTGGCGCTTTTTTCGCGGACACTGTCGACGCTGCTGACAGGCGGGTTGCCGCTGGTGCCTTCACTGGAGACAGCTGCACGTTCAATTTCGTCGCGGCGTGTGGCGAACGCGGTGATGGCGTCAATTGAGACGGTGCGCGAGGGCAAGAGCCTAGCCGATTCGCTGAGCGGGACGAAGGTGATTCCCAGCCTGGCAACGGAGATGATTTCAGTAGGCGAGCAGACGGGCGCGCTGCCCCAGATGCTGAATTCAGTGGCGGAATTTTTTGAAGAAGACGTGGCGACGGCCCTGACCGCGGCGCTGGCGCTGATTGAGCCGGCGATTCTGATCGTGATGGGCGTGGTGGTGGTGTTCATTCTGATTTCGCTTTATCTGCCCATTTTCTCGCTGGGGCAGACGGCGGGGAGCATGGGGTAAATGGCGATGGCTGACACGAGCACACTTGTAGTAGCCGCAGGGCCGCTGCCGGGCAGCGAAGAGGAACGCGCGCAGGCGGAGGCGCTGGCGCGCCGTTATCGCGCCGAATTTGTGGATTTGAAGCACTTCAAGATTCAACATGAATTGCTGCGTACAGTACCCGTTGAGTTGATGTTCCGCTACAACTTTGTGCCGATTGAGCAGCAGGGCGAGGCACTTGTGATTGCGGTGAGCGACCCATCGCGATTGATGGTGCTGGACGAGATTGCGGGGCTGCTGGGGCACAGGATCATCGCACGCGTGGCCACGCTGTCACAGATTACCGACCTGCTGAAGAAGACGGAGCAGTCACAGCGGGTGCTGGATGAAGCCAGCGAAGGATTGACGTTCGACGTACTGACCGGCGATGACAACGCCGACGAAAATATTTCGATTGAAAAGCTGACCAGCGATGAAGACATCAGCCCCATTATCCGGCTGGTGGACACAACGATTTTTACGGCGCTGGAACGGCGCGCGTCGGATATTCATATTGAGACGTATGACGATTCGCTGCATGTGAAGTACCGCATCGATGGCGTGCTGCAGGAGGCGATGGCGCCGATTGCGCGCGAGCATCACACCACGATTCTGAGCCGCATCAAGATCATGAGCGAGCTGGACATTGCGGAGCGGAGAGTGCCGCAGGACGGGCGATTCAGAGTCAGGTACAAAGGCAGACTGATTGATTTCCGCGTTTCGATTATGCCGACGGTGCATGGCGAAAATGCGGTGCTGCGGGTGCTGGACAAAGAGTCGATGAGCGAGAAGTTTCGCAATCTGACGCTGGACGTGGTGGGATTTGCCGATGAAGATCTGCGGCGGTTTCGGCGCTATATTCGCGAGCCGTATGGAATGGTGCTGGTGACGGGGCCGACCGGATCGGGCAAGACGACAACGCTATATGCGGCGCTGAACGAAATCAAGAGCGACGAAGACAAGATCATCACCATTGAAGATCCGGTGGAGTATCAGATTCGCGGGATCACGCAGATTCCCGTGAATGAAAAGAAGGGGCTGACGTTCGCGCGCGGACTGCGCTCGATTTTGCGGCACGATCCGGACAAGATTCTGGTGGGCGAGATTCGCGATCAGGAGACGGCGCAGATTGCGATCAACTCCGCGCTGACGGGGCACCTGGTTTTCACGACGGTACACGCCAACAACGTGGTGGACGTGCTGGGTCGCTTTTTGAACATGGGCGTGGAGGCGTACAACTTTGTGTCGGCGCTGAACTGCATTCTGGCGCAGCGCCTGGTGAGAACGATCTGCGAGCACTGTGCGCGGACAGTGAACCATAGCGACGAGCTGCTGCTGGCGAGCGGGATGGATTTGAAGGAGTGGCGCGGGTTCGCATTCCGCGAGGGCACAGGGTGCATTGAGTGCGGCGGGACAGGCTACCGCGGGCGGACTGCGATTCACGAGCTACTGGACTTGACCGACCCGATTCGGGAGCTGATTCTGGAGAAGAAGCCGACATCGGAAATTCGCAAGCTGGCGCAACGCGAGGGCATGAGCTTTCTGCGCGAGTCGGCGCTGGACCGCGTGCGGCGGGGATTGACGACGCTGAAGGAGATCAACAAAGTTACGTTTATTGAGGCGTCGAGGTGAAAAAGCAGCTCTCAGCTTTCAACTGCTAGCTTTTAGCTGTTTGTGCGGATGCTTGCTGCTTCGGTTTGCCCGATGGGGCTGAGGGAAGGAAGAGCTAGAGGCTAGAAGCTAGCAACTGGCGGCTGGGAAGTTGAGGAAACGGTGAGTTCGATTTTGGGCAGGACGAAGTCGAGGGCAGTGGGCGGCGGGCGGCCTCCGGCGGCGGTCGAGCTTGCGCCGGAAGGAGTGCTGGCGGCGGCGCTGCCAGGGAAGGCTGAGGCGCCGGTGTTCGCGTTTGCTCCGTTGCCGCGCGGCGCTTTGATTCCCGGCATTGGCGAACCGAATTTGCGCGCGCCCGAAGCGGTGGCAGAGGCGATTCGCAGCGCACTGGGGAGTGTTTCGCCGCGGACTCGCGCGGTGACCGTAGTGCTGCCGGATACGGCGGTGCGGGTGTTTGTACTGGACTTCGATTCCCTGCCCGGGCGCGCCGATGAGGCCGTGCCGGTGCTGCGCTTCAGACTGCGCAAGATGGTACCTTTCGATGTGGAGCATGCAGGGGTGAGCTACCAGATTCTGTCGGAGAATAAGAACGAGTGCCGGGCGCTTGTGGCAGTACTGCCCGGATCGATTCTTGCGGAGTATGAAACTGCTGTGCGCGCGGCGGGCTATGAACCGGGGGCTGTATTGCCGACGAGCCTTGCGGCCCTGGCAGCGGTGGATGCGACGGAACCAGTGCTGGCAGCGGTGTTGAGCGGCATGTCGCTGACGACCTCGATCACGTACGGCGACGACCTGCTGCTGTATCGCACGCTGGACCTGCCGGAAAACGCGGGGCAGCGGCTGGCCGAGGTGCAGCGCGATATTGCAGTGGCTTCAGCCTACTTTGAAGACAAGCTTGCGACACGGCCGCGGCGCTTGCACTACGGGGGCATGGGATCGGCAGAAGAATTTGCACGCTGGATCAAAGATCCCGAATTGACGGTGGTGGAACTTGCGCCGCGTCCTACAACCGGCGCGGCAACGGCGCTGGGAGCGGTCAGCCTGGCCGGTATTGCCGGCGCAATTGCGGGAGCGGGATAGGCCATGCGCGTACAAATCAATCTCGCCACTCGCCCTTTCGCCGATCTTGGACCGGCGCTGAAGCAGTTGCGCATTGCGATGGGCGTACTGGCGCTGATTGCCATTGCGCTGGCGCTGGGGCTGCGCTCGCTTCACGAGAAGGCGGAAGTTGCACGGGCGCACGACCACTCGCTGGACGGACAGATTGCGCACATCACGCAGGAACGCCAGGGCTACCAGGCCATGATGCGGAAGCCTGAAAACGCGGAGGTGCTGGCGCAGGCCGAGGCACTGAACGCGCTCTTCGACGAAAAGGCGTTCTCATGGACGCTGGCGATGGAGGATCTCGAAACTGTATTGCCGGGAGGCGTGCAGGTGACGAGCATCGAACCGAATCGCGAGAAGGATGGACACATCACCCTGCATCTGCGGGTGCTGGGGCCGCGTGATCGATCGATTGAACTTGTGAGTAATCTGGAGCGCTCGCGTCACTTTCTGCAGCCGCGCATTGTGGGCGAGAGCTCGGAGTCGAGCGGCGCGCCCGGCGAACGGCTGGAGCCTGTGAGCGCATCGAATCGCGTGAACTTCGATCTGCTGGCGGAGTACAACCCGGCATCGGCCGGCGAGCGCAAGCCGGTTCATTCGAAGGCGTCTGCTGGAGACGGCATGAGCGCGCCCGCTCCGCGCGGATTTGGTTTGGCGCCGGGAGCACACAGGATGCCGTACACAGGGACGGCGAGGCCCACGGCTCCCTTGAATCCGCAGACGGGAGGGCAACGATGAGCACTCCCACGGCGTGGCGGGAGCGGTTGAGTTCTCCCCTGACCTGGCACATTGCGGGACTGGCGGTGATGGTGCTGCTGGTGGCCGGGCTGGCGGTGCGACTGGGACTGGATTGGGCGGCGACGGACAGCAGTTCCACGGATGCACTGGCCAGCAAACAGATCCAATTGAAGGCGCTGAATCTGCAGACGGCACCGCTGCGCGGACTGGACACACGGGTGGCCGAGTCGCGGACGCAGATGCTGGATTTCTACGCGAAGCGCATTCCCGCGAACTACTCGACGATTGCGACGCGCATCGGCGAGCTGGAGGTGAAGTCGGGAGTGCGGCTGTCGCGATTGCAGTATGCGCAGGGCGCGCCGGGGACGGACCTGACTGAGATTTCGATGGACGCGGGCATCAGCGGCGAGTATCCGCAGATTATGCGCTTTGTGAACGGACTGGAGCGCGATCAAACGTTCTTTGTCATTCGCACGATGGCGCTGACCGGACAGCAGGGCGGGCTGGTGAATTTGAGGCTGCGTGTTTCGACGTGGATGCGACCGTCGGATGCAGCGAGTGGAATGCCACAGGATGAGCCCGCGGACAGTGCCCCTGCCAAATCTGCAAATGCTGGTTCTGCGACTTCTGGAAAGGAGGGCGAGTAGCGATGGGGCTGCAACTGGGATTGGAAAACAAGCGGCAGTTGTACATCCTGCTGGCTCTTCTGGCGGTGATTGTATGCGCGGGCGGGTATGAGTTCTACAGCTCGTTTGGTGGCTCGTCTGCGCCGGCGCGGACCGTGGCTGTGCGCACAGTGCCGGTTTTGAAAGCAGGCGCTAACAGCGGACCGGATGCGGAGAAGCTGACAAATGAAGGGATTGATCCCGCGCTTCATTTCGACAAGCTGGCGCAGAGCGAAGACGTGATTTATGCGGGGACGGGGAGAAATATTTTTTCTGCCGATTCGGCCCCGGTGCAGATTGAGGCCCCATTGAAGAGCGCGCGGGCTGATGCGCCGGCTGTGGTTGCGCCGGTGGGGCCGCCGCAACCGCCGGCGATCGACCTGAAGTATTTCGGCTACAGCCAGACGAAGGACAAGCTGATGAGGGCCTTCCTGGTGCATGGCGACGACATCTTTATGGCGCGCTCGGGCGAGATCGTCGATCACCGCTACAAGGTGGGCTCGATCATGCCGGGGAGCGTGCAAATCACCGATCTCAGCTATAACAGCACGCAGACGGTGCCGCTGTCGGTAAATTGAAAAGGCCGCATTCAGCCAGCTCTCAGGTTTTAGCGGATTGTGCTGAAGCGGGCTTCGGCAGCTTTTCGGAAGCAGCGTGTGGTGCAGGAGGGAGCTGGAAGATTCAAGGCTCCCGCAAGAAACTCGATGACAAAGCCTGATCCAATTCGGCGCGTTCGCTCTCCACAAGAAGAGGGATACATGCTGGTCGCGGTGATTTTCATGCTGGCGATTCTCGTTCTTTCGCTGGCAGTAGCGCTGCCGCGAGTTAGAGAAGACATCCAGCGCGATCGGGAACTCGAGACGATGCATCGAGGCAAGCAGTACGTGCGCGCGCTCCAGCTTTACTACCGCAAATTCGGTTCTTATCCGCCCAGCGTGGATGCGCTGGTGAAAACGAATGAGATTCGTTTTCTGCGGCGCAAGTACATTGACCCGACGACGGGCAAGGATGATTGGAAGCCGATTCTTTATGGGCAAAACAAGACGCCGATGGCGATGGGGTTCTTTGGGCAGCCGCTGCAAGGTACGGCGCTGGCGGGCATCGGGCCGAGCGGAGGAAATGGGCTGACGGGATCGACTGGAATTGGCGGAGGATTCGGGAGTTCAAATAACGGGAGCGGAAGCAGTGGGAGCTCGGGTTTCACCTTGGGGAGCGGGACTGCGAGCGGAACGGACACTGGAGCGGGAGCAGCAGGCGGTGCGGCTGCCGGTGCAGGAGGCGCATCGGGAGGGACGGATGCGAGCGGCACTTCGACGGCAGGGACTTCAGGATCGGGATTGGGGACAAGCCCAGGGGGTCAGACGTTTGGGGGAGGCGGGATTATTGGCTTCTCGCCGGCCAGTCCCAAGCAATCCATCCTGGTTTACAAGAAAAAGAACCATTACAACGAATGGGAGTTTCTTTATAGCCCGCAGTCGGATCAGAAGGCGAACGCGACCGGCATTACGGGGGGCACCGGCATTGGATCGGGTGGAATTGGCGGGACAGGCGGAATTGGCGGGGCAGGCGGAGTGACGAATCCGGTGACGAACAGCCCTGTGACGCCGGTTCCGACGGGGCCAACGGATCCGACGGCGCCTACGTCTGCGCCGCCGCAGTAAGTGGCGGGAACGGCTGGCTCTTCAGACACAGTTTCAAACGCAAAAAAGCCCGTCCTTTTGAGGGACGGGCCTTGGCGGGAGTGAGGCTTGGCAAGGCGCGGCGCGTCGACCGCCCGATCTTTAGACGCTGAAAGAAGAGCCGCAACCGCAAGTCGACTTGACCTGGGGATTCTCGAACTTGAAGCCTGCGGCTTCAAGGGTTTCGACGTAGTCAACGATGCAGCCGTTCAGGTACATCAATGAAGTGGCATCAACGAAGACTTTGAGGTCGTCGAAATTGAAGACTTTATCCATCATGCCGGCCTGGTTTTCGAAGGCCATGGAGTACTGAAAGCCCGAACATCCGCCGCCAACCACGCCAATGCGCAGTCCCGCGGGGAGGGGGTCCTGGGTGGCCATGATTTCGCGCACCTTGGCAATTGCCTGAGGGGTCAGGATAAGAGGCGTTTTCTTTTCGGTTTCCTGTGCAGGTGCGACGGTTGCTGTGGACATGGTTTCTCCCGGGTCTTGAAATGCTTTCCTTACAAGGTACTGTACCGCTCCGCGCATGGGGATTCAAGGCCCATGTACGGCACGTACCCCGTTAGATGCGACCTGGGGCGTGAAAGTCGCATGTCCCGGGGGTCGTTGCGGGGGAAATTTCAAGGCGTTTGACGCCACAAACGAGGCATCCAAGAACGCGAAAACGGTTGTGACTCTGGTCACCACAGACAGGTTGAAACCGGGCTATGATGGTCAACCGTACGGCCCCTCTACTCACGAGACCGCGGATTGTGTTCACGGCCCGCCGGTATCTGGGACCAGAACGCTTTCTGGAGGTGGAGTATGACAATCGTTCCCGTTATGTGGGCGACCTGGGGCGTCGTGGTGCTGTTCACTGCAGCTCTTTATATCTACCGGTCGAGCCTGCAAAAGGACGAAGAGGACCAGATCTTCCTCGACGACTCATTCGAACATGAAAGAAACGCGCAGGCCGCAATCGTAGCCAAGGTCCACAAGGTTGAGCCGTTATTGCGGGTGGCTTTGTGGCTGGTGGGAATTGCGTCGTTGTTTGTGATTGGGTATTACGTGATGGACGTAATCAACCAGTTCAAGTAGGCCTGCGAACTGACAGAGCGACCTGGTCGATTCGGCGGGTGCGCTGATGCGCCCGCCGAATCCCTTATCACTGTCTGCCCTATTCGACTTCCTGGCGGGCGCGGTATCCATCGCGCGCAATCACATCGTATTTCAATTGCTTGTGTTTCTCGTCCTGGATGCGAAGCGGCTGTCCTTCATCGTCTACAAGTTCAACCCTCAGCTTACGAAAGGTGCCGTCCTGCTTTGCGTTTGTAGGGTGGTAGATGAGTTGATACTTTGAGCGGATGGCGGTGTTGATGGTGGAGAAGATCTCGGGCATTTCGCCTTCAAAGCGGGGGAAGAAGCTCTGGCCGCCCGTCAACTTGGAGAAGGTTCTCATTTCGTTGTCGGCCTGAAGGTTATCCATCTCCCGCATCTGGCTGTCCATGCCGCCGCGACCTTCGGTCATGGCCCGGAGCCAGCCTCCCGTGGAGACGGTGAAGATGGTGATGTCGGGCGTGGCCTTGACCTTCGCCATAATCTTGTCAAGGGTGAGCTTGGAGAAGGTATCGCGCCCGGTCGCGATGAGAATGATGTATTTGCGGCCTTCGATGCGGCTGAGGCGGTCTTCGGCTTCAAAGAGCGCGTCAAATACGTTGGTCTCACTGAACCCTGGAATCTGCAGCGACTGCAAAGCCTGCAAAAGCTGTCCCTTGTCCTGAGTAAAGTCGGTGACGATCTGGGTATGCATATCGAAGGTCATCAGGGCCACGTAGTCCTGCGGGCGCAACTGTTGCGTAAACGAGTAGGCCGCATTGAGCATGTCACGACCCTTAATCCACCAGGCGCCGTTGGAGGCAAACTCGCACAGCATCAGGGCGGTGATGGGCGCTTCGACGCGCTTGAAACCCACAACCTTTTGCTCCACTCCGTCTTCGTAGACACGGAAATTGGAGGGCTTCAGGTTGGGTACGAACTGGCCTGTCTTTTCGAGCAGAACGCCCACATCGACATCGACTTCAGGGACTTCGACGCGGAGTGAGTAGTTGGCCATGCCTTCGGGATTCTTGAACTTGGGTTCGGCGGGGGCGGGTGGGGGCGGCGCTTCATCGGGATTGTCTTTCTTCTTTGGGAGGGCGATGGCGCCGGAGTCCGCGGCCGGGCCGCCTGCGTCAGGAGAAGTCTGGTCCGGCGCCGGTTGTTGTGGCTGGGGCTGAGGCTGAGACTGGGCCTTGGCGAACGTGGCGCCGGCGAGAGCCAACAGCGCGATCCACAACATCACGGGGGGAATACGGCGAACGGCGAAGCGGGACAAGCGCATCATGGACATGACAACCTCTGTGCTCAAGACAGCATACGGGATGAACCGCGACAAGCGGCAACCGGTGAATCGCGAGCTCCCGTGACAAACGGCCGCAGACGACCGTCCAAATCCTTGAAACTGACGCAACCGGGTAAACGGTGGTGATCTGCGAGCACCGGTGCTGCCGGTTGTACTCTTATAGACGTGATACTGCGCCCAAAAGGAATCCCGCTTTGTACGGCTGCGCTGGTTATGGCGGCCGGCCTCCCATTTATGGCCTTGGCGAAGGCCCAGGACGGCGTTGCGCCGGGGACGCCAGGGCTGGTTTCTGCGCTGTCAGGGCCGCCCCCATCGAGCGGAGGTTTCTATCCGCTGAGCCAGGTGCATCGCGGGCTGATGGGAACCGCGTGGACAGTCTTCGAAGGCACGAAGCCTGAGCCGATGGAGGTTGAGATTCTGGGCGTGCTGCGCGGAGCGCGGGGCCCGGGGCACGACATGATCCTGGCGCGTTTGCACGGGACGAAGGCGGAGTACACAGGCGTTGTGGCGGGAATGAGCGGCAGCCCTGTGTATATCGGGAACAAGCTGTTGGGCTCGCTTTCGTATCGCATAGGGCAATTCAGCAAAGAGCCGATTGCCGGCATCACGCCGATTGAGCAGATGCTGGAGGTGCGCGACCTGCCGATGGGCGGGTTGCAGATGGCTGAGAATGCAGACGCGAATAGAGCCGGGGACAGTGCTCTTACGGCGGGCGGAATGACGTTTCAGGCCATGGAGACACCGCTGGTGATGAGCGGATTCCGGCCGGAGGCGATTCAGCTTTGGCAGAAAAAGATGGCAGGCACGGGGCTGGAGATGGTGGCGGCGGGCGGGGTAGGAGGCTCGTCGGAACGGGATGCCGGCGGGGCGGAAGCGGAGGCCGCGGCGTTGAAGACCATGGAGCCGGGATCGGCAGTGAGTGCGCAACTGATTCGGGGAGACCTGGAGGTTTCGGCCACATGCACGGTTACCTATATTGACCCCAAGCAACTGCTGGCGTGCGGTCATCCGATTCTGCAGGCAGGACCGGTATCGCTGCCGATGACGACGGCCGATGTTGTGGCCACGCTGGCTTCGCCATTGAACAGCTTCAAGATCGTGAACACCGGGGAAACGATTGGCGCATTTACGCAAGATCGCGATTCGGCGATCAGTGGATCGCTGGGTGCAAAGGCGCATATGATCCCGGTGCATCTGGCGATTCACGAGGCAGGCAGCGAGCGGAAGTTGAAGTTTGAAGTGCTGGATCTTCCTTCTATGACGCCGCAGGCACTGATGGTGGCTCTTTACAGCGCGCTGATGGAATCGAACGAGAGCACTGCAGAGACGAGCTACCACCTGACGGGAAGCATCGATCTGACGGGCTATCCGCCATCGCCGCTGGATGTGTGGGCCGCGGGTGGGGATGCACTGCCGGCCCCGCTTATGGCGGCCATGCAGGCGGGCCAACGCTTTTCGGATCTTTATTCCAATGGAACGCGCCAGGGTGCCGTGAAATCGATCGATGTGCTCATCGACGCGATTCCGAGGAATCTGCAAGTGGAACTGGAATCGGCGCGCATTGTTTCAGGCGATATTGTCCATGCAGGCGACACGGTCGTGGTGGAAGCGACTCTGCACCCGTGGCAGCAGCCGGCACGGAACGTGCGGATTCCTTTTACGCTGCCGGCGCGGATAGGATCAGGCAACCTGCGACTGCTGGTGTCAGATGCAGGCACTTTGGACCGGGCGCTGGATCAGCCGCGCATGACAGCGCACGTTTCAGACCTGGACACGGCGCTGGCGCAGGCACGCCAATTGCACGCGGGCGACCGAGTTTATGTAAGCCTGCTGGCACCCGTTGCGCAGGCGGAAGTGGAGGGGCAAACTCTTTCGGCTCTACCGCTTTCGGTTGCCAACGCGCTGGAACCGCTGCGCAGCACTTCGGATGTGAACCTGAATGGAGAGTCGGCGGTGGTTGCAGGGGATGCGTCTGCAGGCGGGGTGCTGTCGGGCTTCCACATCCTGAATCTGCACGTGGAGCCGGGTGGCGGTTTAGACTAGGTCTGTCAGACAGTCACCTGTAGTTATAGTTTTTTGACCGATTTGGGGAACTGGGATCGGTCTGTTTGCAACTTTGTTTTCAGGATGGCCCAGCTCATTTTGATTTCACTCCATATCGCCCCTTGCAGAGGCTCGCGCCGACCGAAGGCGATTTGCCTGAAATCAGCCCTCTTACAAAAAGCGATTCAGCCCCCAGCGAGGACTGCGGTACGATCATGAGCCAAATTCAAGGACTTGCAGCTCACGCGGCAGGTGCGGAACTTTTGCCTTTTCGCTATGACCCCGGCACCCTGGGTTTGCGGGAGGTGGAGATCAGCATCTCTCATTGCGGCATCTGCCATAGCGATGTTCATCTGATTTCGAACGACTGGGGCATCAGCCAGTTTCCATTTATTCCCGGCCACGAGATTATCGGGACGGTGGCGGCAATGGGGTCTGAGGTGCATTCGCTCAAGGTGGGCCAGCGGGTGGGGCTGGGTTGGCAATCGAACTCCTGCGGTCAGTGCGAATGGTGCATGCGGGGCATGGAGAATCTTTGCGCTTCGCTGGAAGCGACCTGTGTACATCGCCACGGAGGGTACGCGAACCGGGTGCGCGCCAACGCGCGATTTGTGATTCCGATTCCCGACGCGCTTGCGAGCGAGGGGGCTGCGCCGCTGCTTTGCGGCGGCATTACGGTTTATAACCCGATGCGCGCGCACGGCGTCAATCCATCGTCGCGGGTGGGAGTTGTGGGGATTGGTGGACTGGGACATCTGGCGATTCAATTCGCGCGTGTGTTCGGGGCGGAAGTGACGGCGTTTTCAACCTCCGCAGAGAAGGAAGCGGAGGCCCGGGCGCTGGGAGCGCATAACTTTGTGAACACGCGCGAGTCGAAGTCGATGAAGGAAGTGCTCGGCACACAGGATTTCATTCTGACCACAATCAACGCCGACCAGGATTGGGGAGTCTATGTGCAGGCGCTGCGGCCCACGGGCACGCTGTGCTTTGTAGGTGTTCCGCCTTCGCCGGTTGCGGTGGGCGCGTTTCCATTGATCTCGGGGCTCCGCTCGATCAGCGGGAGTCCCATCGGCAGTCCTTATCAACTGCACGAGATGATGGACGTGGCGGCACGGCATGGCGTGAAGGCACAAACGGAGAGCTTCGCCATGGCCAAGGCAAACGAGGCCATCGAGAAGGTGAAGAAGAACAAGGTACGCTACCGGGCAGTGCTTGAGAATTAAGGCAGATCAGAGCGCCCTGGCGACGCTCTTATCCGGGCATATCAAATCTGGAACGAGATTCCAAACTTTTCAGAGATGTCGAGGAGCTGTGCCATATCCCATGGCATGGTGAGCGGGGAAATTTCCGCGAAGTACTTTTCGATGCCGGACGGAGTGATGAAGATAAGCATCTTGCCTTCGGTTGTCCCCGCATTGCGGAAGGTGTGAAACAAGCCGCGTTTTCCAAACACCGGTACCCCCGGTTCGGCTTTGGCCCACTCGCCATTTTGAAGGAACTCGTACTCGCCTTCAAGGACGAAAAAGACCTCGTCTTCATTCGCATGGGAGTGAGGCGGGGGACCACCGCCTGGGGGAGAGGTTTGGATGATCGTGGTCGAGCGGCCACCTGTCATTTCGCCATCGATGAGAATCTCAATGGGCTCGCCGAATACCGGGATGATTTGCCTGGCGCTCAAGGACACTCCTTTCAATTTCGCGGGAACCGGGCCGGGAAGTCAGGGGAGCATCATATCAAATTCCAAAGTTTGAGTGTTGCGGTTTGCAAAACGAATTGCGCGAAGCGGACCGGCAATTCGCGTGCAGGCGGCCCGCCCGCTTGGCGAGGCCGCGCGCGGCGACGCGATGAGGCCGCTACTCTGCGGTCATCATTTGAGTGCCGCGGTGATGTGGGCCAGCAGATCACCGGGATGGATCGGCTTGGTGAGCAACGTAAAGTTGTGGCCGCTTCTGCCTGCCGCGGCGAGCAGGTTGGACGTCGCCGCCTGACCGGAGAAGAGAACAACTTTGCATTCGGGAAAGATTCGCCGGACTGCGATGGCGAGATCGATGCCGTTCATCCCGGGCAGAATTACATCGGTGATCAGCAGCTCCGGGGGCACGAGAAGTGCAGTCTCGAGGGCGCTTTCTCCGTCATAGGCAGCCATGGCGGCATAGCCGCTGAGCTTGAGGATGCTGGCGAGGCTGTCTGCGATGGCGCTTTCGTCGTCGACGACCAGGACAACGGGGCGAAATGCCGCCTTATCGAACGGAAGGAGGAGACGTAGGAACGTCGCTGACGGGCACGACGGGAAAGTGCGTTGCATGACCTTTGGAGGCATTGAGCGGCTTTTCAGAAGTAATTTCGCGCATAGGTCCCCTTTCGCTCCTGCACAATGTTTTGACTTACGGCGCAAACAAAACAGGTGATACGCCCAAGTTGAGGCGCGAAGGCATCGATGGGAATTTGATTCTGGACGAGCACAACGTTGTGGATACCGCAAAGGGGTTGATTTGTGTCCAGTTTCTGAAAACAAAGTACCGGCATAAATGACTCCTGGTTCGTTTGAACCTTAGAGGATTCCGGACAAGCTCGGAATTGAGCGGCTGTTGGCTGGGGTCAGATCTTGAAGAAATCATCTGAACCACTGCGAGGAATTCGCCTCTATTTGCCAACTTACCAAGAGTCCGCGGATACGGGGAGAATCTTTCTGCTGCGCCTTAAATCTTTGTATTCTGGCATTTATAGGAGAGCGATAGGAATTGGGAGTTTGTGGGTACGGATGGAAGATTTTTGATTCAGAGCTTGCTAATTGCGCCTGCGATTAGTACGCTTTTACTCGACGGTCAGCTTTACGTCTATTTAGCAAATCGTTAGCGGCGCGTTTCGCGGTTTGCAGAAGCGGGCCGAACGAGGAGAAAAGACGTGGGAACCGATTCAAGCGCTAATGGAAATCCGATGAAGTTCGAATCCATTCTTCAGCTTGATGTTCCAAAAGGCCGGGACGGAAAGCATAAGAAGATCGTGACGCAACTTCTGAGCGACATTGATCAGTTGGCGGCTGGCACGGCGTTGAAAATTCCCCTCTCTGCGTTGCCGGACAGCAAGGAGAACATCCGCTCGGCGCTAAATCGCGCAACGCGGCACAGAGGCATTGAGCTGGCAACCTCGAGCGACTCAGAATACCTTTACGTGTGGGTTCCGGAAGAATAGTGCTGAGGCGACTTCGCCTGCACTTTCCGTCACAGCCGCGGACGATTTGATACGACAATAAAACTATGACCGGCGTCCGCATGGATAAATGGCTGTGGGCTGCGCGCTTTTTCAAGACGCGCGCGCTGGCGGCGAAGGCCTGCGACCTGGGGCGGATCCTGAGCAGAGGCAGTGAGGCCAAGCCAGCGCGCGATGTGCGCGTGGGCGACATGCTTCGCATCCGAAACGAAGGCGGCGAGTTTGAAGTTGAGGTTGTGGCGCTGAGCGAGATGCGCGGGCCGGCTGCTGTAGCGCAGACGCTTTATCGCGAGACGGAGCCCAGCAAAGAGGCGCGGCTGAAGGCGGCCGCGGAGCGCAAGGCGATGCAGGAGTTTGCGCCGCTGCCGGAACGGCGGCCTTCAAAGCGCGACCGACGACGGATTATTCAGTTTCGCGGCGGGCTGTGAGGCTTCGCGTCGCCACACTTACTTTCGAGATGCAGGAACTGAGCCAGCGTCTACCCAAAAGCCGGTACAGTGGCTGCTTTGCGCGGGCATAGCAGGTCGCAAACTGCCCGCATAGGCCCAACTTTAGTAGACTCAACGACAATATGTTTGTTTTGAGCCGCGTCAATTCCCTTCCCCGCTTCGTATTCCGTCTCAGTGCCATTGTGCTCGTTTTTGTGGCCGCCGCCGCGCTGCCCGCCGCTGCGCAGGGCACACATCTTTGGACTCAATCCCGGTTTGAGGAGTTTGAAAAGGGCACTCCGCAGGGGGTGGCGATCGGCAGCGACGGCCAGTTACGCGAAGGACCGGCTCTGCGCGAGATGCTGACTACGCCCTCGACCTTTGTGTGGTCGGTAGCCGTGGACAAGAACGGCACAGCTTACCTGGGGACAGGCTCGCCGGCTACGGTGTTGCGGACTGGTACGAAGAAGGGCGAGAAGCCTTTTACGCTTTTCGAGACCAAGGACCTGAGCGTGCAGGTTGTGCGGCTGGGGCCGGATGGCGCGCTCTATGTTGCTACGCTGCCGAGCGGCAAGGTGTACAAGCTGAACCCGGACGCCACGTCAAAACAGGATGAGCAAAGCGCGACGGTGGTCTTCGATGCTTCAAAGCTGGATGACAAGAAGACGGACGGCGCCAAGCCCGCGGATGACAAGGACGACGCGAAGGCGCACTACATCTGGGACATGACGTTCGATGCGCAGGGGCGGCTCTACATCGCCACGGGCGGGCCGGCGGCAGTGTACCGCGTCGATCCTGCGAAGGCGGGCGCGGCAGCCGGAGGTATTTTTCAAGAGCGATGAGCAGCACATTCGCGTCGCTGGCATGGGATGCGAAGGGGAATCTGATTGCCGGCTCGGATGGCAGCGGGCTGGTTTATCGCATCAGTCCCGAGGGCAAGGGCTATGTGCTGTTTGAAGCGCCGCGGCGCGAGATCACTTCGGTGGCCGTGGCTGCGGATGGAACCATCTACGCGGCCAGCGTGGGAGAGAAGGGCCACAATCCCCTGCCGCCGCTGCCGGTGCAGGGAGTCGGGACGATCACCTTCACGATTGTGCAGCCGGCGTCGCTGCAGGCTGCGAACACCAGCACTTCAGTTCCCGAGGGAAGCGAGATCTACGCGCTGCAAGAGGGGCAGGCGCCGCGCAAAGTGTGGTCGGGCAAGGACGAGATTGTCTATGCGCTGGCTGCGCGGCCGGATGGAGTGCTGGCGCTGAGCGGCAATCGCGGGCACATCTTCCGCATTCAGCCGGACGGCGATTATGCGGACGTGGCGCATCTGGATGCGCAGCAGGGACTGAGCCTGGCGCGATGCGCGGCTGGAGGCAGAACATTCTTGATCGGCACCGGGCAATACCGGCAAGCTGATTCACGCTGGGCGCGGCGGAGAAGCATGAATACGCAAGCGACGTGCTGGATGCAGGCGCGCTGGCACGTTTTGGCCGCGTGGAGGTTGAGCCGGGATCGAAGGACTACGAGTTGTGGACGCGATCAGGCAATGTGGAGCAGCCGGTGCGCGGATGGAGCGAGTGGGAGCCGTTGAAGGACGGCTCAGTCGCGTCTCCGGCGGGACGGTTTTCTGCAATGGAAAGCGGTGCTGCACGCGGTGGAAAGCTGGGCAGCGTGGGCGTGAATTATCTGCCGGTGAATGCGGCGCCGGTGGTGGATGACCTGGTGGTTGTGCCGGGCGCGCGCGTAAATCCGCAGAGCAGCAGGGCAACCAGCAGACGGTGAGCATTGCGTTTCCTTCGCCGAGCCAGAACACGACGGTACGTCGGACGATAGCGGGGCAACTTCGCCTTTGCAGGCGATGAAGGATCGAGGCAGCATCACGGTGCGCTGGGCGGCGCACGACGACAACGGCGACGACCTGATCTATGCGCTTTATCTGCGCGGCGACGGCGAGCACGTGTGGCGGCTGCTGAAGGACAAACTCACCGACAAGGCGTACAGCTTTGACGCGACGCTGATTCCGGATGGCGGGTACGAGGTGAAGGTGGTGGCATCTGATGCGCCTTCGCACACGCCGGGCGACGCGCTGACAGGCGAGAAGGTCAGCGACCGGTTCGTGGTGGACACGACTCCGCCGGTGGTGACGCGCTGACGGCCGTCGAAGAGCAGCATCCTGCGCGCAGGCTACTGCGCGAAGCCGGTGCATGTGACGTTCGACGCGGAGGATGCGGCGTCGCCGATTGCGCATGCGGAGTATTCGCTGGACGCGGGGCCGTGGCAGTTTATTGCGCCGGTGGGCGAACTTTCGGACTCGAAGCGCGAGCACTATGATCTGCAGCTTCCTGCATCGGCGCTTGAAGGGCAAGGCCGGCGAGCATCTGCTGACGGTGCGCGTCTATGACAGGTATGAGAATGTGGGCGTGGCGAAGACAGTGTTTGTCTCGGCGAGCAAAGTAAGAGGCACGCTCGGATGCGATTTGAACTTTTTGTTGCGGCGCGCTATCTGAAAGCCAAGCGGCGGCAGGCCGTGGTGGGTGTGGTGACGACGATATCCGTTGCCGGAGTGGCCGCAGGCGTGGCCGCGTTGATTATTGCGCTGGCCATCACCAACGGCATGCGGCGCGACTTGCAGGATCGGCTGGTGGACTCAAGCGCGCACGTGCAGCTGATGCGCGTGAAGGCGGACGGGATTCGCGACTGGCAGCCGCTGCTTGAGAGGCTGCGCAGGTGCCGCATGTGACCGCGGCGTCGCCGGAGCTGTACGAGCAGGTGCTGGTGGCGCACGGGGCCCGGGACGGCGGCGCGCTGATCGAAGGCGTTCTGCCGGACGATGAGAAGACAGTGAGCAGCCTGCTGCAGAAGGCCACGCCGGGCTCGATTCGCGCGCTGGAACCGGGTGCAGAGCCGGCGTCTGGAGTGAATGGCGAGCTGCCGCCGATCGTGCTGGGGAAGGACCTGGCGGAGACGATTGGCGCGACCGTGGGCGATTCGGTGATGCTGATCAGCCCGCAGGGAGAATTGACGCCCTTCGGCATCATTCCCAAGTACGTGCACTTTCGGCTGGCGGGGACCTATCACTCGGGCTTCTATCAGTACGACTCGGAGTGGGATTATGTGCGCCTGGCGGATGCGCAGCAACTTTTCGACGAGCCGGACCTGATGACGGTGATCAGCTTCAAGGTCGACAACCTGAATCGCGCGCCGGAGATTGGCCAGCGAGCATTGAGCAGGCCGCGGGTGCGGGCTACATGACCACCAACTGGATGGAGCAGAACCGCGAGCTGTTTCGCGCGCTGCGGCTGGAACAGGTGGTCACCTTCATCATCATTGCGCTGATCGTGATTGTGGCCGCGCTGAACATCCTGATCGCGCTGACCATGATGGTGATGGAGAAGACGCGCGATATTGCCGTGCTGATGAGCTTTGGCGTGGAGCCGGGGCAGGTGCGGCGCATCTTTCTGATGCAGGGATTGCTGATCAGCCTGATCGGCACGGCGCTGGGTCTTGTGCTGGGCTACCTGGCTGCCTGGGCCGGCGGGCACTATCATATTCCGCTGTCGCCGGATGTCTACTCGATCGACACGCTGCCGTTTGCGCCGCGGGCGCTGCACGGGGTGATTGTGTCGGCGGTGTCGATCGGGATTTCGCTGCTGGCGACGCTCTATCCCTCGTGGGCAGCGGCGCGCATGCTGCCGGCAGAGGCGCTGCGGTACGAATAAATGTGAGCGGACGCGAGCAACGAATTCACGTTGCGGGCGTCCTCCCTCGAAGCCCGTGCGCGCTTTATTGAATTGCCTCGACGCAGGACTTCAGCGCCTGTAGTTCCTCATCGATCAGCAGAATGCCCTGCCAGAATCTGTCGTCGGGCATGCCTTCGGGCTTGGTGAGCGTGATCTGGTAGAGCGATGCGGTGGCGCCGAGCGGCACAGTGCGTGCCGAGACCTGCCTGCGGCCTTCCTGAGGGTCGACAAACTCGTGATCGAGGATGCCATGTGCAGCGTCGAAATGTGGAATAAGGCGACCGCTGCCACGAGGCGTTTCAATCTTCCATGCTCCGCCATCGGCCGGCTGAATGGACTTCACGTTATGAACGGCCCAGCGCGGCATGGTGGACGGATCGGAGAGGAATCCATAGGCAATTGAGGCCGGCTTTGCAATTTCAACGCTTCGCGTTGTCGAGACGACTGCTGGACGCGAGCCGGGAAATTCCTCGACGTGGAATTCGCCCTTGCGACCGAAGTAAATGACTTTCTTTCCGCTGAGGTAGGCCCAGTAAGCGGCAACTCCGGCAGCGGACGCCTGGCGCATGAATTCGGGGTAGCGGATCTTGTCGGCTTGCGCGCCGCGGATGGCGGCCACGATGCCGGACTTGGAGAACTCTTTGGCGACGGGTTCCACGGGGAGATGCATTTTTCGACAAGCGTTGTGCCGTCGGTGAGATAGACGACGTCTTCGGATCGCGGCAGGTCGACAAAGTAGGATTCGACGCCGGCGGCAATCAGACGGCGAACGACTTCAGGGAAGATCAATTTGCCGGCGTGCGACTCGGCAAGAATTTCGCGAATGGCTTGGGTGTTCGTGAGAAGCGTGTTCATGACTCTCCTTATTGGATGGGAAGTTTGTGCAGATCGTGGGTCTTGACAAGTTTCTTGAGGATCGCGAGCAGCGATTCTCGTTCCTGAGCTGTGAGCTCTGCGAAGAATCATGGTCGTTTTGGTCGGCGAGCGCGCCCAGCGCGGGCACGAGACGCGCACCGGTTGCGGTGAGAGAGACGTCCTGGAAGCGGCGGTCGTCGCTTCGCATTTCACGCATGATTAGCTTCTTCTGTACCAGGCGGTCGATCAGCTTGGATGCCCCACCGCGGGTCATACCGGTAAGGTCAGCGAGTTTGCTGGGCGAGAGTCGCCGCGGGCAGTACATTTCGCGGAGCACGACCCAATCGGCGACGGTGACGCCGCTTTGAGGAGCTTGCGCGCAAAGGCATGAGAGACATGGTTGGACACGGAAGCGCATCCAGAAGCCGATGTGGCCTTTCAGATCGCTGACTTCTTCCAGGACTCCGCTCTTCTGTTCATGAAAAATTTTACGGAAATATAGTTTCCTTGTCAACTATTTCTTTGGAAACCATGCGACAAGAGATTCTGACGCGGATTGGCGGAGACTTAGCGCGGACGGCTACTGCGGGGTGATGATGCCGCCGACGGCGTGGCGGCGGGGCAAGCACGATGCCGCGATGATCGACTTCAGGGGCGGCTGGTGGCGGGGATGAGGGAAGTTCCGCTCTTTCGACGAGTGCGCCACCGCAGGCGGGACACCAGTCGGCTTTGGTCGATGGCGCGAGAACGGCGTGGCACTGGGTGCAGATTCTCTCCATGAATGCAAGATTACCGGATAGGGCGGCCGGACGAGTGCAAATCGCCGTGCCGGAGCGGTTGGCCGGTACACTGGAGGTATGCATCCTCCTGTGCGCCTGGTGGCAATCGACATGGACGGCACGCTGCTGCCTACGTTTTCATCGGCCATCAGCCCGCGCAACGCGCAGGCGCTGAAAGCGGCGCAGGATGCGGGGATTACGGTGGCGATTGCGACAGGCCGGCGCACGGCCTATACCGCTCCGCTGCTGGAAGGGCTGGGGCTGCGAGCGGATATGCCCCTGATTACGTCGAATGGAGCAGTGACGCGCACCCTGGGCGGCGACCCGATCGACCGGAGCCATATGGAGTCGCGCGTGGCGCGCGGGATTTGCGGGCTGCTGCGGCCGTTTGGGGCGCTGGTGTTTACGTTTGACCGGGCGGGACGCGGCGAACTGGTGCTGGAAGACCTGGAGCAGGCGCACGGACGAATTGCAATGTGGGTGGAGGCGAACCGCAACGCGATTGAAGTGGTGAAGCCGCTGGAGAAGGCGCTGGTGGACGGCGACGATCCGATCCAGGGCATGGTGGCGGGCGGGATCGCCAAGATGCGGGAGGCGGAAAAGGCGCTGAAGGAGAGCGAGTGGGCCGGCAGTTGCGAGTCGCGTGCGGACGGAGTATCCGGCGGACGGGACTTGTCGATATCTGGACTTGCTGCCGCCGGGGGTTTCGAAGGGATGGGCGCTGGAGCGGCTGGCTGGGCAGCTGGGCGTGGATCGCAAAGAGACCATGGCCATTGGCGACAACTGGAACGACGTGGACATGCTGGAGTGGGCGGGGCAGAGCATCCTGATGGGCAATGCCGCGCCGGACCTGCGCACGATGGCGAAGATGCGGGGATGGAAGCAGGCTCCGCCCAATGATGAGGACGGCGTGGCGGTGGTGCTGGAAGCGGCGGTGGCGAAGCGGGGCTGCTGCTGGAGTTCGAGATTGGGAATCTGGCAGGGAGTTGCGATTGCGGGTTGGTATACAACTCATTGTCGCGGTGGGAATGCTGGCGGTGCTGCAGGCGGCGCTGGTGCCGTCGGGCGCGGGCAGCGGAGCGCGTGACGCTGAGCAACGGCTTTGCGATGCGCTGCGACCATCATGGCGCAGGTGGACGGACGCGTGCGGCTCTACCTGAGCGCGGGCGAGAACAACTACATTGAGCTGCGGCCTGAGGAGATTGCAGGCGTTTGAGCAGGTTGCCGATTTGCCCGCGGAAGCGGCGAAGCCTGAGCACGGCGACGGCGAGAGACGCGAAGCTGAGCCCGGCGGATTTGCGCGAGATGCTGACCGAAGCCGGGCACGAGCACAATCTCGACGTGGATCTGCTGGCCAGCGTGGTGAAGGCGGAGAGCGGCGGCAATGCGCACGCCGTGAGCCGCGCTGGCGCCAAAGGGCTGATGCAACTGATGCCGGGCGACGGCGGCCGACCTGGGCGTGCATGACAGCTTGCAAGCCGGCGCGAGAATGTGCGCGGCGGGTCGACGTATCTGGACGCGCTGCTGACGCGGTACCACGAGAATCTGGCGCTGGCGCTGGCTGCCTATAATGCGGGGCCGGCGGCGGTGGACAGGTATCACGGCATTCCGCCCTACCATGAGACGCGGGCGTACGTGGCGCGGGTGATTCACGAGTTCAACCGGCGCGTGCTGGCCCGCGCAGGGCGCACAGGCGCGGGCAGGTCACGCCGGAGCGCCAGGCCGAGGCCCAGTAATCCAATTGGGTTATCGCCGTATTCATCTCCTGACCATAGAATGAATCTGTATTGATGAGAACGGAGAGCGCTTGAAGAAGAATCAGCTGGATTCTGGGCCTGGTGGTGCTCGCGGCGCTGGTCGCGATTGTCATCTGGGGCCGCGACAGGATTCATTTTGACTTTGGCGTCTTTCGCTCCCAATTGGCGCTGGCCGACTGGGGGAAGATCGGCATTGGCGCGGGCTGCATCTACCTGGCGTACATCTTCAGGTCGGTGCGCTGGGCACTGCTGCTGCGGCACAACAAGAAGGTGCGGCCGCTTTCGCTGCTGGGGACGCAGGTGATCGGGTTTACGGCGGTGGCGCTGATTGGCCGCGTGGCCGACCCGGTGCGGCCATACCTGGTGGCGAAGAAGACAGGACTGCCGCTCAGCTCCCAGATTGCCGTGTACATTGTGGAGCGGCTTTTTGACGCCGGATCCATGGCGCTGATTTTTTCATCGGCGATTCTGCTGACGGCCTGGTTCGGGCAGGCGGGAGCGATGCCGCATCCGGAGCTGGTGAAACGATCCGGCTATTGGGGCATGCTGCTCACGGTGGCGGGCGCGCTGTTTCTGGTGGCCGTGCGGCTGGCGGGCGGCGTGGTGGCCGCATTCCTCGAGAGGGCATTCGGAGTGTTCTCAACGAAGCTGGGCCAGGCCGTGGGGGACAAGATTCGCACTTTCCGCACCGGTCTCGACACGATGCGGTCGTTTTCGGACTTCGCGGCTGCCGCATCCCTTTCGGTGGGCATGTGGGTGCTGATTGCGGCGGCGTATCTGGAGACGACGCGGGCCTTCGTGGCCAGTCCGCAACTGGCGGCGATGACTCCCGCGAAGTGCGTTCTGCTGATGGTGGTGAGCGGTGCAACAAGCATTGTTCAGTTGCCGGTGCTGGGCTGGTTTACGCAGATCGGATTTGTGGCCGCGGCACTCTCCAGTTTCTTCGGTGTCGCGACAGAGGCTTCAACGGCATGCGCCGCGACGATCTTGCTGGTCACGTTCCTGTGCATCGTGCCGGTGGGATTGATCTGGGCGCAATTTGACCACATCAGCCTGCGCAAGGTGACTCACGAGAGCGAACACGCGGGCGAGGCGCTGAGGAGCTGCGGAGGCACCGGAAGCGGCGGAGTGAGGCGGAGTCGGCTGATATCGAGTTGTGCTTCGCAAAGACTGCTGAGGACCGGCAAGTACCCGGGCCTGAAGGCCCGTTAAATTCGCACCTGTTTCAGGGGGCTGAAGCCCCCTGCTCCTTCCGGGTTTTCCCTGGCAACGATGTCCAATATATGTCGGTACGGCCTAGGATTCCGACGGTGTGCGGGGCCGGGTAAAGCGGATGGTCTCAGGGCCGACGGCTCCGCCGGTCATGATCATGCTCATGGCCTGCTCCATGGTCAGATCGGTCTCGGTGACGCGGTCCAGGGGCAGCACCTGCAGAAACGCCGAGGTTGGGTTGATGGCGTTGGGCAGCAGGACCGCGGCCAACTCCTGGCCGGTGGTCGAGTCGGTGAGCGTGCGGGTGAGGAAGCCGATGCTCTTCTGGCCGGCGATGGGAAAATCGACCAGAACGACGCGCTGGCTGGTCTCCTTTTTGGCCATCATGGTGTCGAGCAACTGGCGCACCGAGGTGTAGACCTTGGCGACGAAGGGCAGGCGCTCGAGCACGGCCTCAAAGAGGTTGAAGGCCTGGCGGCCAATGACCAGCGACGTGACGCGGCCCAACACATAGAGCACGGCAAGGGTGAGGGCGATGGCCAGCACGGATTGCAGCCAGGGTTGCGCGAGCCAATCCTGCGGAAAGATGTCTGCGAGAACATGAATGAACGGCAAGCCGGCTTTGGCGAGGCTGCTCAAAACAAAACTGAAGACGAGCCAGGTGACAAACAGCGGTCCGACGGTGATGAGGCCGGCCAGGATGTTGCGTTGCAGGTCGCGCAGCGCATGGACGAGGACGGGTCTCACGCGGTTCTCCTGGAAGTGAGGATAACGCGACGCCGGCAGCCGGCGGTTCGGAGAGTGCACTGCGTGCGAAGCGGGTGCAGCGGGAGCACTCGCAGAGCGCCTGGCAATCGAGCCATCCAGCGCTGAGGTTCGAACCAGGGCGCAGCGGATTTCCCTTATAGTGAAGGGAACAGGTTGTCGATGAGCGAAGCGGGACAGATCGGCGCAGACGAAGCGGAACAGCCGCTGGAAGAGCCGGGGAAAGCTGCAACGACCGAGCGCCGATGCCCCTGTGACTGCCGGCAACGGCGCGGCGGGAACCCATTCTTCCGCCGAGCAGCATCGAGCCGCTGCGACCCGCGCCTGCCGGGCGCGGCAGGGACACGACGCGAGCCTAGTCAGCCCCCAAACTGACACTCCTTCTGGCTTTCGTGCGGGCCATGGGCGCGATTCGCATGGTGCTGCCGGTCGTGCAGAAGATGTTGCCGCTGCTGGACGGAAATGTTGCCTCCGCGGTTGCCAATGTTCTGCTCAGCCCGTCCCAGGGACAGCCGGTGAATCTGGCGCCGCTTGAAAACGCCCTGGGGAAGATGCACGGTGAGCATGGGAACTGCGCGAGCCAGATCGAGGGGCAGAATACCGGGCTGAAGCGGGTGGCGGACCAGTTGGACATGGTGAAAGGAGCTCGACCGACCGCAATACGCTGGAGCAGCAGGAACTGGTCGAGGACCTGCACAGCTTCCGCAGGAGGGTTTACGCGATTCGCATGGGTTGGGCTGGGCCTGCTGGTCGTGTCGATTGCGCGTGAATGTGGTGCTGATTTTACGGGTTCAGCGGATAATTCACTAGCGAGAGACCGCGGCTGCGGGGCCAGAGCGCAGGTCGAGCCAGGGTGCGTTTGGAGGGGGTTTTGAGCTGCTTTTGCCTCATTCCGGCAATGATTTCATTTAATGAATAGGCTTGTTACTTACACGAAAACTAATTGGGCATTCTTTGCTACCTTTTACGAGTTCGTGATGCAAGACATTGCCAGTCGTATTTTGCGGGGGCTAGTATTCCCGATAGTCCAATTGGGGATGACTTGCCCCGCGTCACAAATGCAGTTGTTCCTAAGTTCACAGAGCTTCATAACGAGCGGCGCTTACCTGCGCCGACAGACGGAGTTCCTGGTCATGGCATGGTATGCCTACTGCATCGGTGAAAAACAAGCATTTCCTGAATTAGCCCGTCATCGAAAACCTGTTCCGATGGAATCCGTTCTCGGAGTCAGCGGCAACCAGGTATTTCTGTATCCCGCCAGCGACCTGGCCGTCATCGTCAGCGAGCACAACCCCGCAGAAGGACTTAGCCAGAAATCCGGCGTGGACCACGCGCGGGTGATCGCGGACTGCTTTCAGCATTCCACGGTGCTTCCCTTCCGGTTCGGGACGGTCTTTAACGACGACGAAAGCCTGCGCAAGTCGATCCGGTCAAACCAGCGGCAGTTTCTGTCGAACATCGACAAGCTGCGCGGCAAGACCGAGATGCACCTGAAGATCTTCGTGGACGATTGTTGCGGCCGCGAGAACGGGCAAGCATCTGCCGGCCGAAGGCGTGGGCCGCGAATATCTGATCAACCTGCGGGAGAACGCCGCACGGCAGCGCGAGCGCCAGACACGGGCCCGCGCGGTGAGCTTCCAGATGCATCGGCTGTTCATGCCGCTGGACGAGGAAGTGAGCTGCCGGCTGACGGAAAGCGGCAAGATGGTGCTGGACATCGCCCACCTGATCGAGCGCAAATATGTGGAGCGCTACCAGAACAAGTTTGCCACCACGAGCGCCATGATGCGCGAGTGCCATTTGCAGCTTTCGGGCCCATGGCCGCCTTATCATTTTGTGCATCGCCTCACGCGCGGCGCGCACGTGCAGGCGCAGCCGGTTGCGGCTGGACCGGCCCCGGCAGCAGACGGCTGGTTCACGTGCCATGTCGGCATGCCGGAGCCGATGGCGGCGCTGGCATAAGCGTTATCTGCAATCAGATAGTGAAAAAGCCCCGGCTGAGGCCGGGGCTTTTTTGCGTGCGCAGCGCTGAATTACATGGGCGCTGGTGGTGCTTTCGCTTTTGCGGCGGGTAAGAACGAAGGACTTGCGGCGGTCCTTTGAGGCGTGGTCGATCTGCTTCCAGAAGCCGACGAAGTAGTCGATGGCGGAGATGATGGAGACCAGCACCGTGAAGTAGATGGCGGCGACGGCGATCCACTTGACGGGAATGACGAGGTCGCCGAAGTGCCACTGGTCCCAGTGATGGGCGAGGATGGCGGAGACCACGGTGACGATCTGGAGCACCGTCTTGAGCTTGCCCAGGTCGCTGGCCTGGATGGTGAAGCCTTCGGACGAGGCGATGGAGCGCAGGCCGGAGATGAGGAATTCGCGGCCGATGATGACGACGGCGATCCAGACCTTGACCACCTGGGGGTTGTAGGCCACCAGGGCGATCAGCGCGCCGGTGACCATGATCTTGTCGGCGAGGGGGTCGAGCAGCATGCCCATGGTGGTGATCTGGCCGCGCTTGCGGGCCAGATAGCCGTCGAGGCCGTCGGTGATGGAGGCCAGGACGAACAGAACCGAAGCGAGAATCTCCTGCTCGCCGTGCTCGCCGCGCAAGGGAAAGTGCGGCGAGAGGATCCACAACAGCAGCGGGATCATGACGATCCGGCTCATCGTGATGGAGTTGGGCAGGTTCATGCTTCTTGTACTGCGCCGGGGTCGGAGGCGTGGCTCCATTATTGCACTGTAATCGCCGCTATGCGCTGCATGGGCGCACCAGAGTCACGTGCAGGTGACGGCGCCTGCTGGAACGGTTCCGCGAGGTGCGAATGATTGCGCTGCAACGAAAGAAGCGGGATGGGCCAAAGGCCCATCCCGCTGAAGTGGTACGCCTGAATGATGAGGAACGCGATTAGGCGTAGATGCCGCGCTGCTTGATGGTGAAGGCGACGCGATCGATGGCCAGCATGTAGGCCGCGATGCGGTTGTTGACATTGTGGGCCTCGGCGTAGCGCACCACGTCGTCAAAGCTGTCGCGAAGGATGGTTTCAAGCTGCTCGTTGACGATGGCTTCTTTCCAGAAATAGCCCTGGCGATCCTGCACCCACTCGAAGTAGCTGGCGGTGACGCCGCCGGCGTTGGCCAGAATGTCGGGCACGACGAAGATGCGCTTGTCGGCAAGAATCTCGTCGGCGACGGCGGTGGTGGGGCCGTTGGCGCCTTCGACGACGACCGCGCCTTGATCTTGTCGGCGTTGCGGCTGGTGATCACGTTCTCAGTGGCGGCGGGAATGAGGATGTCGCAATCGGAAACGATGCAGCTCCTCGCTGGGCATGGCTTCGGCGCCGCGGAAACCAAGGGTGGTGCCGTTGCGGTACTTGTATTCGACCAGCTGGTGGATGTCGATGCCGTTGGGATTGCAGAGGCCGCCTTCTTTTTCGGCGATGCCGACGATCTTGTAGCCGTGCTCCATCATCAGGCGGGCGGTGTTGGAACCGACGTTGCCGAAGCCCTGAATGATGACGCGGCAGCCGTCGATGGGCATGTTGAGATAGCGCAGGCTCTCGTCGCAGACCACCATCACGCCGCGCCCGGTAGCCTCAATGCGTCCGCGCGAGCCGCCGATGTTGAGCGGCTTGCCGGTGACGACGCTGGTGACGGTGCGGCCCATGTGCATGGAGTAGGTATCCATGATCCAGGCCATGGTCTGTTCGTTGGTGTTCATGTCGGGCGCGGGAACGTCCTTCTCCGGCCCGATGAAGTCGATGATCTCAGAGGTGTAGCGGCGGGTCATGCGCTCGAGTTCGCCCTGGCTCATCAGCTTTGGGATCGCAGATGACGCCGCCCTTGGCGCCGCCAAACGGGATGTTGACCACGGCGCACTTCCAGGTCATCCAACTGGCCAGTGCGCGGACTTCGTCGAGGGTGACGTCGGGCGAGTAGCGGATGCCGCCCTTGCCGGGTCCGCGGGCGATGTTGTGCTGTACGCGAAAGCCGGTGAACATCTCGATGCGACCATCGTCCATGGTCACGGGAAAGTGCACGATAATTTCGCGAGCCGGCGTCCGGAGCAACTTCCACAGGCCTTCATCCAGGTTCAGCTTGCGTGCTGCAAAATCGAACCGCGCGCTTTGCGCTTCCCAGGGATTGATCTCCTGGTCCAAAGTGACGGTTGGGGTTACTGCTGGCATACATTTCTCCAATTCTCTTTACCTGCCGCCGAGTGATCGGGAACGTCGAACGCGCCATCCGCAACTTTCAGATGCGGCGGCGGTTCCCCGGTCGTTCGGGACAGATTTTCGTCCGGTGCTGCACTGTGCGCAGAGAGGCCGGGCGGTTGGGCGCGGACGAAAATGCTCCCGAGCCCAAACCCTGTGAGTCTAGGCCCCCGACAAAGGCGCGTCAAGCCTGAGAAGGGTCACAGAGGGACCCTTTAGGAACCTGCCTGGGAACCCTGTTTCAGCGTGGAGTGGGCAGCCCGTGGACGGCTGGCCGAGGCGGGAGTGGGAACGGACGCCTGGGCGCAATTGAGGTTTGGGCGCTTCCCTGCCCGCCAGGCTTACAGAAGCAGTTGGAACGGACACAAAACCGAGTAAGTCACCTGCTGGTAACTACTTCGATGGCGAATCCGAGGGTCTAAAACCACCGGGCTAAGTTACACTCGACACAGTCCGTTACGCTTTGCCGTTGAATTCGCATTGCTTTCCGAGACAGCGAGAAGGGGCTCACTGAAGGTTCGCTCGCGAAACCTGGAGAGGCATGACGACCGCCGACAGAATACTGGTAATCGATGACGATAAGGTTGTGTGCCATCTTGTCTCGGCATCCGCGGAGGCGATGGGTTTGCACTGTGTCACCACCGAGAGCCAGCCACGGTTTCAGAGCTTGTAACCCCCGAAACGACTTTGATTCTGCTCGACCTGATGATGCCGGATATGGATGGCATCGAGGTGTTGAGACTGCTGGGCGAACAGCGCTGCAAGGCCCGCATTGTGCTGATGAGCGGAATGAACAAGCGGGTGATTGAGACCGCCGAAAAGCTGGCGCATACTCTTGGTCTTTCAGTGGTCGGGCATCTGCAAAAGCCGTTTCCGCTGGCGGAACTCAAGCTGGTGCTGGGAGCAAATCTTGCACCCGAGAAACTGGAAGCCACAAAAGTTCGGTCGGACCGCACATTCACCGACGAACATTTGCAACAAGCTTTTGAGCGCAATGAATTCCTGGTCCACTATCAGCCGCAGGTCAGCATAGCGACGGGAGACGTCACGGGAATGGAGGCGCTATCCCGATGGCAGCACCCGGAATTTGGTTTGGTTCCACCCGACGATTTCATCGCACGCGTTGAGTCTCTCGGCCTGATGGACAAGCTTTTCTGGCTCACGGCGGACCTCGGTCTGGCAGAGGTGAAGCAGTTTGCCGGGATGGATGGGAAATTGCCGCGGCTCTCTCTGAATGCCACTGTGCGCACGCTTGCCGACTTGAGATTTCCGGACATTGCTGATCGATCTGGCGAGAAAGCACAACTTTCCTGCGGAGAAGATCGTTGTCGAAATCACGGAGACCGGGCTGATTAATGAGCTTTCGCTGACACTGGATGTTTTGACCCGGCTGCGCATGAAGCGGATTCAGCTTTCCATCGACGATTTTGGATCCGGCTACGCCATGATGCGGCAACTGCAAAATGTACCCGCGACGGAACTGAAGATCGACAAGAGCCTGGTGCAGAATATGCACGTGAACGACAGCGATCGCGTGATGGTGGAGAAGATTATTGAAATGGGCCATGAGCTGGACATGGAAGTGATCGCGGAAGGCGTCATGACCCGGGAACAGTTGGGCGTGCTCCGGCAGAAGGGCTGTGACGGAGCGCAGGGCTATCTGTTCAGCCCACCACTACCCGCCGAGAAACTGGTGGAGTGGCTTGCGGCCTATCGCTCGAGCCATGCTTGATTGCCGCGGACCGTTGAAGCAATTTCGAACCTGCCGCGATTTGCCAAACTCCTCCAGATCATCGAGACTTATCCCGATTTGATTTCGAGAAACTGTCAATCTCAGTGAGGCGGAATGACGCGGTTTAGATCTCTGGCCGTGAGCGGAGCGTTGCTGCTGACCGTCTATGGAAGCCCCGCACAGGGGCCGAGGCCCGTTGAATCGACGGCAGCTGTGAAGCATGACGCGGCAAAGCCTGCTGCGACGACGGCCACGACGGCGCATCCACTGGAGCGCGCCGATCTGGAAGCTTTCTTCGATGGAGTGCTGCCGCTGCAACTGGAGCGCAGTGACATCGCCGGGGCTTCAGTGCTGGTGATGAAGGACGGAAATGTCCTGTTGCAGAAGGGCTATGGCTACTCTGACCTGAAGACAAAAAAGCCTGTTGATCCGGTTTCGACAATCTTTCGGCTGGCGTCGATCTCCAAACTGTTCACGTGGATCTCGGTGATGCAGTTGGAAGAGCAGGGGAAGCTGGATCTCGACACGGACGTTAATAAGTATCTCGATTTTCAAATCCGTCCCGCCTTCGACAAGCCGATCACATTGCGCAACCTGATGACGCATACAGGCGGCTTTGAGGAAACGATCGACGATGTGATCCTCACTGATCCGAAGATGGCGGTTTCACTGCGCGACTTTCTGATCCGCAATCAACCGCAGCGGATTTTTCCACCGGGCAAGGTTCCGGCTTATTCGAATTATGGCGTGGGGCTGGCGAGTTACATCGTGCAGGACGTCAGCGGGGAGCCGTTTGAGCAGTACGTGCAGGAACATATTTTTACGCCACTGGGGATGACGCACTCCTCATTTCACCAGCCGCTTGAGAAGAGCCTGGCCGATCTACCGTCGGAGGGCTATAGGACGAGCACGGAGAAGCCGCCGGTGGGATTTGAGATTTTCAACCCTGTGGGCGCCGGCGGCATCTCATCTTCCGCGTCGGACATGGGACGGTTTGGGCAGGCACTGTTGAACGGCGGCGAGCTGGATGGCAAACGGATTCTGAAACCGGAGACGCTGGCGCTGATGTGGACGCCGCAGTTTCGCGCGAGCGATCAACTGCCAGCGATCTGCATGGGCTTCTATCAGGATTGGCGGAACCATCTGCACTGGATTGGGCACGAGGGCGATCTGGTTGCGTTTCACAGTCTTTTCTTTGTGGAGCCGCAACAAAAGCTGGTGTTGTTTGTTTCGTACAACTCGGCGGGAGGCGGAGGCAGACCGCGAACGGAGATGATCGACTTCTTCTCAGACCGCTACTTTCCGGGAACGACGCAGCCTGTTTTTTTGAAAATTCCCGTTGACGCTTTGAAGGCGATTGATGGGACCTACGAGCCCACGCGCCGATCTGAGAGCACAAGACTGGCCCTCACAAATCTGTTCAGCCAGACAAATGCGCATGTCGATAAAGACGGCGTGCTGCAGATTGCCAGGGCCAAAGACCTGCGCGGGCACCCGGTGAAGTGGAAGCTTATCGGCCAGGATCTCTGGCAGGCAGAGGACGACCAGGAGCGAGTCTTTGCAATCCGCGATGCCGGCAACAAGGTGGTGCGGCTGGCGATTGACTTTCCCGGCGTGCAGTTCGAGCGCGTCCCGTGGTATGAGAACCATTTGCTGGTGCTGTTTGCAGTGGGAGCGAGCCTGGGCACTCTTGCGCTGGTTGTGCTGGCGGCTCTGCTGCGCCTTGGACGGCGAATCTTCATGCGCAAACGCCCGCGCCTTGAGCCCCTGCCGGGGACGATCTGGCTGTCGTGGGGCCCTCTCGCGGCGGCCATTGTGTGGGTGCTATACCTGGGGACCCTGGCGATCTTCTTTTTGATCAAAGGCGACGACCTGATGCCACCGACGGATGCATGGTTCAGGTGGTTTGCGGTGATGAATTGGGTGACCGGGCTGGGTCTCCTGGTGAGTGTATTCGCAGTTTTGTCGGGAGTCTTTATCTGGAAACGGGCGGACCTGCGCTGGATTACAAAGGTCAAGTTCGCAGTGGTGGGAGGGGCCTGCGTGATTTTGAGCTGGTTTGCCGTGCATTGGCACCTGATCGGCCCAGCGAACCGGATTTAGCGCGTCCTTGCGGTGCTCGTGGAATTCCTGCGCATATGCGGCGTGCCATTGAGCAGTTACACTGGTGCCTGTGAAGCCTGAAGCCGATCTTATTCAACCCAGCCGCAAGGAGTTTCTGGCGCTCGCCAAGGACCACACTCTTGTGCCGGTCTATCGCACTCTGACAGCCGATCTGGAGACTCCCGTATCGGCGTTTTTGCGCGCCGCGTGGCCGCAGCGGGAGTGCTTTCTGCTGGAGTCGGTGGAAAACGGAGAGCAGGTGGGCCGGTACACCTTTATCGGGCTCGAGCCTTATAAGCGGATTGTGTCGCGGGGACGGCAAATCGCCATTACAGAAGACAAGAAAACGGCGATATTGGAAGGCGACATTTTTGATGTGCTGCGCGAAGCTTTGGGCGGGCACAAGCCGGCGCGACTGGCAGGATTGCCTCCTTTTACTGCGGGCGCGGTAGGCTTTCTTGCCTATGACGCGGTACGGCAGATTGAGCGGTTGCCCGAGTTGGCGAAGGATGAGCTGGGCGTTCCCGACGCGTGCCTGCTGTTCTTTGATGAGGTGCTGGCGTTTGACCACGTGCGCAAACAGATCTGGATGGTGGTGACCGCGGACGTCACCCTCGACATGCCGGAGGATGCCTACGCACACGCTGTGAAGCGGCTGAAGAAGCTGGAGAAGCGGCTGGCGACATCGCTGCCGAAGTTGCCGCGCGTGAAAGACCGAACGAAACTGAAGGTGAAGCTGCGCACGCGCAAGCAGGATTTTCTGGCGGCGGTGGAGCGGACCAAGGAATACATCGCTGCGGGGGACGTTTTTCAAACCGTACTGTCGCAGCGGTTCGATGTGGAACCGGACATGGACAGCTTTCAGGTTTATCGCTCTCTGCGGACTGTGAACCCGAGCCCGTATATGTACTTTTTGCGCTTTACGCCGGAGGGAAAGCTGGGCGGGAGAGCAAAGGCGCGAAAGGGATCTGCGAAAAAGAGGGCGGCGAAAGGGCCCGGCGCACTGGAGCTGGCAGGGTCGTCGCCGGAGCTGCTGGTGCGGGTACACGACGGCAAGGTGGAGTACCGGCCGATTGCTGGAACGCGTCCGCGCGGGGCGACGGAGAAAGACGACCTGGCGATGGAAGACGAGATGATGCACGACGAGAAAGAGCGCGCCGAGCATGTGATGCTGGTGGACCTGGGACGCAACGATGTGGGCCGCGTGAGCCAATTCGGCAGCGTGAAGGTGGACCGGCTGATGTTTGTGGAGCGCTACTCGCACGTGATGCACATTGTGAGCAGCATCGAAGGGAAGCTGAGGCCGGAGTTGACGGCAGTGGACGCGCTGCGGGCCTGCTTCCCTGCCGGCACGTTGAGCGGGGCGCCCAAGGTGCGGGCCATGGAGATTATCGAGGAATTGGAACCGGCGCGGCGTGGGACGTATGGCGGCGCGGTGCTGTACGCGGATTTCTCAGGAAATCTCGACTCATGCATCGCGATTCGCTCGCTGCTGACACAGGATGGCAAAGGCTACGTGCAGGCGGGGGCGGGGATCGTGGCAGATTCGGTGCCGGAGCTGGAGCACCAGGAATCGCTGAACAAGGCGCAGGCCGTGATTCGTGCGATTGAACAGGCGCGGGAGCTGTAGAGCAGCCTGCGCAAGAAATCAAAAATGAAAATCTGTGAGCACGTGGGAAAGCCTTTGCGTCCTTTGCGAGAGAAGTCATCGAAGGGGGCGCGGTGGAGACAGCATTGTTGTGGGCGAGGAATGGGTTGGCGCTGGTGGGAGTTCTAGCGCTGGGATTCTGGCTGGGAGCGGGGCGCACGGTGAAGGCGTCGAGCAATGACTCCGGTGGCGATGTGGAATTCCAGTTGACCGGAGTGAACGAGACGAGTTCGCTGCTTGTCTATCAGCCGTCGACGAAGGCCGTGTATGTGTACCGCGGGGCCATGGTGGGAAATTCAGCGCTGCAATGCAACTTCAAGTTTCAGATGGACAGGCCGGGCGGGGTCATTCAGCGGGAGCCGTGCCCAGTGCAGACCTTGCTTCCCTAGCAAATACCGAGAGAATGATTCGGAGGCTGGGTTAAGATTCTGCGCCAAAGATGCGCCGGAAGAATCGGCCAACGCGGCTGAAGAAGCTGGGCTTCTTTGTGGCGGGCGGCTGTGTCGGCTGTGTTGCAGGAGCAGCCGGTGAAGTTGCTGTGCTAGTGGCCGGCGGCTCGGCTGCGGGTAGTGCGGGCGCTGCGCTTTGGAAGACCAGCGGCTCACTGATCTGAGGCTTGGCTGCGTTTTCCGGCGGGGCGGAAGCGGGCGGCGGCAGCGGAGCAAGACCGGCACTCTGGGCCATTGGGAAATCGTTGGTGTCAGGCTTCGGCGGTGCGGGACAGCCGCAGGGCTCCTTCTCCTGATCGACCACTTCTTGCAGGTTGCCGTGCTGAAACATCACGCGCTGGCCGGGCTGCACGCGGTAATTGCTGTTGTCGAATACGCTGGTGACGAGGACATAGGGCGCGTTGGCGCCGGGGTTGTCGACGCAGGTGTCGCCATGGTCGCCGAGGCGGACTTTCACGTCGGCTGCGCCGGGGCCTCCGATAAGGATGCGGAAGTCGGGGGTGAGGAGTATGTCGGCGTTGCGGCCGGTGGCGAAGCTGGCCTCGACTGCTCCGTGGTCAAGGGCCATCAACAGGCCGGGGGTGTCGCCGGCGGCGACGCTGGAGTCGACCGCAAGTTTGACGGTAGTCGAGGCGCAGACGCGCAGCGTGCCGCGATGAGGCAGAAGGACCTCGGTGGTCGCGGCACCGGATGTGATGGCGCCGCTGGCGGCGATGATGGCCTTGCCACCCGTAACCTCGAGTGCCCCTGTGACGGTTGCACCGCTGCCGGGTGTTCTGTCGTCAATGGGAACGATGGCGATGGGGCCGGTTGGGGTGGCTGGTGCCGCAGTCGAAGGGCTTGCCGTGGCCGGAGTTGAGGGAATTGTGGTTGGAGTTTGTGCCGGAAGCGGAACTGTGAGTGCGGCTACCAGCAAGAGTGCCAACGCAAAGATGAAGGGATTCATGCAAGAAACCCGAGGGCGCGGCTGGAGGGATGGCATGCGGGCTACATTTCCAAAAAGTTGCGGATCATCTGGCGGCCACATTCGGTGAGTACGCTTTCAGGGTGAAACTGCACGCCCTCGACGGGCAGGCTGCGGTGGCGCAAGCCCATGATGACGGAAGCGCCTGCCTTGCCTGTACCGTTGGCTTCAGGGGTGCGGGCGGTGACGGTGAGCTCGGCTGGAAGCGCATCTTCCGCAACGATGAGGGAGTGGTAGCGCGTACAGGTCAGAGGCGAGGGCAGGCCCGCGAAGATACCTTTGCCGTCGTGCGAGACGGGACTGGTTTTGCCATGCATGAGGTGGTGTGCACGCACGACCTGGCCTCCGAAGGCCTCGCCAATGGCCTGGTGACCGAGGCAGACTCCGAGGATGGGGACTTTGCCGGCCATGTGGCGAATGAGGGGAACGAGGATGCCGGCTTCGCCCGGTGTGCAGGGGCCGGGCGAGAGCAGGATGCGTTCAGGCTTAAGGGCCTCGACCTGCTCGACGGTCAACTCGTCGTTGCGGCGGACTTCGACCTTTGCGCCCAGCTCGCCGAGGTATTGGACGAGGTTGTAGGTGAAGGAGTCGTAGTTGTCGAGGACGAAGACCATGGTGGAGTCCAGTGTAGCGCGCCACCTGCGGTGGGGCAGCCGCTCGCTTTTCGCTCGCAAGGGCATCGTGGTGGTTTTCAGGCATGCGGATCGTGAATCGCGGAACTTTCCAGAACACGAAGAACGTATCGTAAACGAGGGAGGCCGAGCGAATGACCTGGGATGCGGATGCCGTAACCATGCTGTCGTGGGAGGCGCTGGGAATCGTGTGGCTGATCGGCCTGGCCTTTACAAAGCGGACGGTGAAGGCGCAACCTGACGCGACCCGTGTGTTCCAAATGGCCGTGATTCTATTGGGATACTGCCTTTTGGGTTTGGGCTCGAATTGGTTGCAGAGCGGATGGCTGGGGATGCGCTACCTGCCTGTGAATTTTGCCTTCAGAGAAGCTGGCGCTGCATTGACCCTGGCCGGTTGCCTGTTTGCGATCTGGGCGCGCATTACGCTGGGCGGCAATTGGAGCGGGCGGGCAACAGTGAAGGAGGGCCACGAGCTGATCGTGAAGGGCCCGTATGCGATCGCACGGCACCCGATCTACACAGGGCTTCTGCTGGCCTCAGTGGGCACCGCGCTGGCGATTGGACAATGGCGGTGCATTCTGGGCCTGTTCGATTATTGTGATGATGTTCCTGGTGAAGATGAGCCAGGAGGAGCGGCTGATGATGGAGACGTTCCCGGCTGCGTATCCGGCTTACCGGCAGCAGGTGAAGGCGCTGATCCCGGGAGTGTTTTGAAGGATGGCGCAAAAGAGCCTGGAGACGAGTCGGCGGGACGAGGGCCGACCGCGGCGTTGATGGTTGCGCACAGTCACGCGATTTGCAAGACTGACAGAGATGGTTCTTCATTTTCTGATTCAGGGGCGGGTGCAGGGAGTGGGTTTCCGGTGGTACGTGCACCGTGAGGCGAGCGAGCTGAACCTGCGCGGCTGGGTGCGCAACACCGAAGACGGCGACGTGGAAGTGGTTGCGTCGGGTTCAGTGGGCGACCTTGCCGAGTTGCGAGCCAGCCTGCGCCGCGGGCCGCGCGGGAGCCGAGTGGATCGCGTACTCGAGCACTACCTGGAAGAGCGCGAGGCCGAAGGGCTGAGATCGTTTCAGATTGAAGGGGCTTGGTAAGCGATCCCAGCGTGAAGACGTGTGATAACCGACCCCGCGGAGAAATGCCTGCGAAATTGAACGGGGATTCGGGAACCGGCACGGGGAATATTCTCATTCGATCCGGGTTGGATACTCAGGGTTGGATACTGAGGGTTGGATACTGAGGGTTGGATACTTGGTTAATAAATTCGTTGCGCAATGACTGACAGGAAACTTACCCCTCCCGGCTTCTCGATGAATTGCAGGCTCTTCGAAGGGCGGTTCACACGCCGGAAGCTTAAAATTTGGTCTCCCGCGCTTGGCGAGTCTCGTGATATAGGTTTCGGATGGCGTCCTGAATCGAGGCCACCGTTTGAGAAAGCTTCCCCTAGTTCTTGTGTTCCTGATGCTAAGCGCCTGCGGCTTGCTGCATGCCCAGAAATTTGATCTCACATCGGGGCGAATGCCGCTTGTTTCGCTGGACGGGCTGTGGCGGTTTCACACCGGAGACAACCCGGCATGGGCTGACCCGACGTTCGATGATTCGAAGTGGCAATTGCTGCGGTCAGACCGGGACTGGGCCAGCCAGGGATATCCGGACTACGGGGGGCTTGCCTGGTACCGCTTTCAAGTGGTTGTTCCCGCCGGAATGGACCACGTCTCGCTTCTGTTGCCGCTGATCGCAACGTGCTATGAAGTCTTCGCGGACGGAAAACTTGTTGGAACGTACGGCAAGATGCCACCCAATAGGATGCCCTATGGGGGCGGCGGAAATTTTCAGGCATTTTCGCTTCCCGCCACACAGCAGACGCAGCGAAATATCCTGATTGCGATACGCGTTTGGCACTGGCCCGGGTGGGTCAAGTACGGCGGCGGAGGGCCGAGCAGTGGAGATGGCCTGGCGGGGGATTCGAAGCTCATCGACAACTACAACGGCGTGTATCAGGGAGCCATGTTTATGTGGCTGGCCAGCGGCCAGATCGTAGGCTTGCTGGAGACATTGGCAGGACTCGGTGCGCTGATCCTGTTCCTTCTGCGGGTGAAAGAGCGGGAATATTTGTGGTTCAGCCTGATGATGATTTTGAGCGCGACCAATCATTGGATTGATACGTCGATCGGGTTTCGTGTCTGGAATATCGAGATTCATGACCTTGTAGTGCAAACGGCGGAAGCCGGCGCGGATTTTGCTTCAATCCTTTTCTTTCTGCAGCTTCTGCAACCTAAACGAACATGGCTGCTAAAGGCTGCAATGGTTTCAGTCGCACTGCACCTGGTAGACGCTTTCGCGGGAAGCCTTTCGGGAAGCTTTCTAGGGGTCTGGTTCGACACGCTCGTCGTCACCCTGTGCGAGCTGGTTTTATATGCGTGGATCATCGCTGTGGTGTTTACGAGCGCGCGGCAGAAATCCGTTGATGCACGACTCATGATTGTGCCGGTGTCCTTGAGTGCTTTGGTCAATTTGCTGGATGGAGTTGTATGGATGACGTTCACCCTGGGGTGGCAACACAAGTATGGCTCCTACTTTTTCCTTATCCATAGCCCCTTCCAGGTAAGTCTCGGCGACGCCGTAGAAGTGCTGTTTCTTCTGGCTGTTTTCGGCATCCTCGTGCTTCGGTTTACACGCACCCGCAGCCAGGAGGAGCGCTTTGCGAGCGAGGTGCAGGCAGCGCAGGAGGTGCAGCAGTATTTCATTCCTGCGCAGCTTCCTGCGATTCCTGGTTTCAAGATTGAGAGCGCGTACCGGCCCGCGCGCGAAGTGGGAGGAGATTTCTTTCAAGTGCTGCCGCATGCAGAGGATGGCAGTGTGTTGATTGTCGTTGGCGACGTTGCAGGCAAAGGCCTGCAGGCGGGGATGCTGGCAACGCTGATCGTGGGTGCAGTTCGAACGGCGGCAAAGTTCACGACCGATCCGGCGCAGGTGATGGCGCTGCTGAACGAGCGGCTTCAGGGGCGAGGCCTGGTGACGTGCATGGCGTTGAACTTCGAACGCAATGGAAACGTGACGCTGGTGAATGCCGGACATTTGCCACCGTATCTGAACGGGAATGAGCTGAATGTGGATGAATCTCTGCCGCTCGGCGCGATCATGGAGACGGAGTTTCCTGTAGTGCACTTTAAGCTGGCGGAGGGCGACTCTCTCATGCTGATGTCTGACGGAATTGCCGAGGCTCAGGATGCCCATGGAAATCTTTTCGGATTCGAAAAAATCAGCGAGATGATGAGCCGGCCGACGACTGCCGCGGGGCTTGCAGCCGCAGCGCAGGATTTTGGACAGGAAGACGATATTACGGTACTTACAGTGGCGCGCATGGCGCCGGCAATGGCTGGATGAACCGAAGAGTATCGAGGAGAGGGCAGATCGGGAGCGACCCTCTATAATTGATAGGGAAGACGAACCGCCCCACCTGTTCCCTTCCCGCAGAACTATTCAGGACTGAAACTCAGGAGCCAGCGGACGTATGCCCGAAACACATCAAGCCTATCAACGTGGAAGCACTGAAGGCGCTGGTGCGCACGGTGCCGGATTTTCCCAAGCCGGGGATTCTGTTTTATGACATCACTACACTGCTGAAGGACAAGACCGGCTTTGCGCAACTGATCGACGCGCTGGCAGCGCATTATATCGAGCGCAAGATCGACCTGGTGCTGGGCATCGAGGCGCGGGGATTCATCTTTGGGCCCGCGTTGGCCTACCGGCTGAACGCGGGATTTGTGCCGGTGCGCAAGCCGCGAAAACTGCCTGCGCCGGTGGCGCGCGTGACCTATGACCTGGAGTACGGTTCGGACACGCTGGAGATTCACCTGGATGCGATCAAGCCGGGGCAGCGCGTGGTGCTGGTGGACGATCTGCTGGCCACTGGCGGCACGATGGAGGCCACGGTGAAGCTGGTGAAGCAACTGGGCGGCGAGATTGCCGGGCTGGGGTTTGCGGTCGAGCTGGACTTTTTGAAGGGCCGCGACCGGTTTACAGAGTACGACGTATTCAGCCTGCTGCACTACGACGAGTAGGCGCTAATCCCGCCACATGATCGATTTGAAATAACCGGACCTAGAAAACGGCCTGGGGATATGGCCTAACTAGCAACTTCCAGATTAGCGGTCACTCGTCCGCAGTTCGATTTGACACTTCAAATTGCAGCGAATTTCGGGCACCGATTCGACCACTTCCTGCTCGTGCACAGACCGCGACAAACAAGAACCTTTCCACATTTTGCGAGCCCTCCTGCTAGTCTGGCAGCGATGGAAAATCCTGCAATTCTGGGAGCAGACGGTCGCCAGGAGTCGACGCGGGAACTTTCATGGCTGGCGTAACCGGAGTTGGCGTGAACGGGGCAGGCGGAGGAATGCTGGGCCGGGAAGCCCGGGCGCAATATGCGGCCATGGCTGAAATGCGCTGGCGGATGTTTATGAATGGCGCTCCGCTCTATTCATGGCCTGCTCGACCTGGGCGCCACTGGGATTGCGTGGATGTTCTATTCCATCTATGGGCTGGGTTTGGGAGTTGGTCTTTGTGCTGCCGCTTACTCGTTGGCATCGCACGCATCATGGCAGTATTTGCCAATCCTGTTTTGGGCGATCAGCTTTCTCTGGTTGATGTTCCCGATGCTGGTAGCTTCGTTTCAGGAGCAGTCCGACCTGGGAATTCTGTTGCGTTTTCCTGTGCATTTCGGGTCGTACTTCCTTCTTTATTTGATCTCCGGCTTGATGGAGGCTTCCACCATTATAGGTGTGCTCTGCTGTTTGGGCGTATGGTCGGAATCGTCATGGCGCGGCCGGATTTGTATTTGTGGGCGATGCTCGGGCTGTCGGTGTTCGCGGTCTTCAACATTCTGTTGGTGCGCGCTGTGTTTGCCTGGATTGACCGCTGGCTGGCGCAGCGAAAGACCCGGGAGATTCTGGGCGCGGTATTCATGGTTGTTATCGTGAGCATGCTGCTGATCAATTCAGTGTTGAACCAGAAACGCTATGAGGGCTCGAAGAGCCACAGGAGGAGGCAGCGCCCTTACGCGAGGCACTGGACAAATATGCGCCGTTGCTGAAGACTGCGAACCAGGTGCAGCAATGGCTACCGCCTGGGCTGAGTGCGCGCGCTTTGCAGCGGGCCATCGAGCAAAAACCTGTGGCGGGGTTTGCGTCGTTGAATTTGCTCGGGCTTTGGGTAGTTCTTGCGGGAGGTGCATTGGCAGGCCGTCTCAAGGCCCAGTATCGGGGACAAAACTTGAGTTGGGCTCCGAGCCGGGACAAAGCTATCGAGCGCGGGGGCGGGTGACATTGGGCGGCTCTAGTACCTTCGCCGCGATTGTGGAGAAGGAGTTGCGGATTCTCACGCGTACGGTGCCATTACTCTGGGCGGTGTGTGTACCTCTGCTGCTCGTGCTTGTAATTGCAGGCGTGTTTCATCGCGGCGCCTCCAGCTGACATGAAGTCGTTTCCGTATACGTTTCCTTTGTGCGTGGCTTACGCACTCCTCGGATTTACCGGATTGTTTTATAACAACCTGGGTGCTGAAGGAGGCGGGATTCAGTTGTTGTTCCTTTCTCCTACACCGATCAGGACAATTTTGTTGGCCAAGAATCTGGTCCACTCCATCTTGTTTGTCCTCGTAGGGTTCGCCGCGGGCGTCCTCAGCTGTCTTCGATTGGGAGTTCCGCCGTTTGTGGTGCTTGTGGCTACCGGCGCGTGGCTTGTTTTTGCACTGCCATGCAATTTGGCTGCGGGAATCATCTTTTCACTCGCACTGCCATATCGCATCAATCCCGGCCGAATCACGCGGCCGGCGGGAGCGCAGGCGAATACGTTGCCGGCCGCGTTAATTCAGTTTGGAGTGCTCGGAGTCGGGTTGTTGGTGTTCTGGCTCAGCTGGTCTTTGAAGAACCAGTGGCTGCCCGTGCCCATATTCTTGGCATTGGCCGTGGGCGCATTGTTTTTCTGGACGCGTGTATTGCACTACTCGGATGACAACGCTAACCAACGCAGGGATTCATTGATTGAGACGCTGATGAAAACGGAATAGATGCTCCCTCCCGGAGGTTCGATGCGCTCTCGAGTTACAAGTGAAGGAAGTGTCGATTAGACCAAGGTCTGGAAGATATCGCTGCGGACTCACACGCGATCAATATTGAGCAACAGAAATTGGATCTTCTGAGTTCCGGGCGGGTTGCGGCCTGCCCGGAAGTCGCCTTTTCGATGACGATTCTGAAGTGAGCGGCACCCTTCGACTACGCTCAGGGCAGGCTCCACAAGCCGCGCCAATTCATGGCTGAGACTTCTTCCGCGCTTACTCGCCCGCGCCCTTCAACGCACCCTCCTGGGTCTCTTCCATTGGCGCAGCTTCGGACGAGGCGCCTTCGGCGCTTTCGAGAAGCATCTGCGCGTCGGCGAAGCGGTAGCCCACATAGACATCGGTGAGCAGGTAGATGGGATTGGAAGGATCGTCCTCAATCTTCTTGCGCAACTGGCGGACAAAGGTGCGCAGATACTCGACTTCTTCGCGGCAGTCGGCGCCCCAGACGGCGGTGAGCAGCTTGGCGTAGGTGACGACGCGGCCGGCGCGGCTCATGAGGCAATGGAGAATGTCGTACTCCTTGCGGGTGAGGTGGACGGGCTGGCCGCGCTTGGTGACGCTGCGGCGCGCCGGGGTGAGGCGGATTTCGCCGATCTCGATGGGCGCGTCTTCGGCGCGGGCGGGAGCGTGGACGCGGCGATGGGCGGTGCGGATGCGCGCGATGAGTTCGCGAATGCTGAAGGGCTTGGTGACGTAGTCGTCGGCGCCGAGTTCGAGCGCCTCGACTTTTTCTTCTTCGCCTTCGCGAACGGTGACCATGAGAACAGGCAGGCGAGGGGCGAAGGCGCGGATGCGGCGCAGGGTTTCAATGCCGCCGATGCCGGGCATGTTGATGTCGAGCAGGACCACATCGATGGCGCCGGAGTGGAGCAACTGCAGAGCCTCTTCGCCGCGCGAGGCTTCAGTGACCTGGAAGCCGAGTTCAGCGAGCGGAGGCCGCAGGGCTCTGCGGATGGCGGCTTCATCGTCAACGATAAGAACGCGAATGGCAGGCTGGCTCATCGGGATTTCCTCTTTTGTACCGGGGCTGGAATCGCTGCGTAAGAACGTTGTTCCCTCATCCTCGTCGCTGGTGACCCAGACGTAGCCGCCATGAATCAGCGCCACGCGCTTGGCGACGGACAGGCCGATGCCCGTGCCGGCAGCGCGATTGGACGAGGTGGAGGAGCGATAGTAGCGGTCGAAGATGCGTTCGCGGTCGGCCATGGGGATGACGGGGCCGAAGCTGTGCACGGAGAAGATGACTTCAGCCTTGGCATAGACAGGCGCGGATGGTGATGGTGGTGCCGAAGATGGAGTACTTGCAGGCATTGTCGATGTATTGCGTGAGCAGCATGATCATGAGCTGGCGGTCGCAGCAGAGGACGAGGCTGTCATCGGGCAGGTCGATGGCGACCTTCATGCTGGCAAGCCGGTCGCTGAGGCTGGCGACGACTTCGTCGATGAGCGGCCCGACGCCGACTTCCACGGCATGGATGGTGACTTCTCCGGCATCGAGGCGGGCGGTAGTGAGCAGGCGCGCGGTGAGGTCGTTGAGCAGGCCGGCCTGTTCGTCGATGAGCGACACCAGTTCAGACTGCGCGGGCGAGAGATGGCCCATTTCGCCGAGGCCGGTGGAAGCGGCGCGGATGGCGGTGAGCGGCGTCTTGTAGGCGTGGGCCAGGCTGTCGAGCACGGTGGCGCGCAACTGCTCGGTACGGCGCTCGGTCTCAATGCGGCTCTCGTTGGCGAAGGCGCGGTAGCGATCGAAGGTGATGGCAATGAGCGAGGCGATGGCGTTGTTGGTGAGCGGGCTGGTATCTCCGCGGACCACGCAGGCTGCCGATGGGGACCGTGCCCAGGCGGACGACGCGGCGGCCGATGCCGGTCTCGGGATCGTCATCGGAGGTTTCGAAGTAGTAGACGTTCTGCGCCAGTTCCTGCGGATCTTCGATCCAGAAGCCGGCCTGGTAGGTCTCGTGCAGGTCGGCGTCGAAGACGACCACGGCCTCGAGCGCGAAGATCTCGTGGACCAATTCGGCCAGTTGCGCGCCGGGCTCGACATGAAGGTTCATCTGCAGGGTGCGGCGCGTGAACTCATAGAGATCGTGCATCTGGCCGCCCCATGAATCGGACTCCTTGGCGTGTTCGGTGACGCGCGCGGAGAGCCGGCTGACCAGCAGGGCGGTGAGCACGAAGGCCAGAAGCGTAACGGAGTTGGCGGCATCGGTGGCGGGATTGAATTCGGACTGGCGCGCGGTGAGCGTAGCTCTGCACCACAACCGCGGAGAGCGAAACGAGGACCGCCTGCCAGAATCCGCACAGCAGAGCGGTGGGAACGACAATCATGCAGGCAGAGCAGCGCGGAGACGGGCAGCAGCCACTGAAACCAGTGCGCGAGCGTGCCGATGAGTACGACGGCCAAGAATCCCCAGAGCGCACTCCAGCGTGAACAGGAGCACCCGCGACCCGGAGCCTGCCGCGCGCGCGCCGGGCGCCGAGGGCCGTGCGCACTGGGATGTAGGTCCCAGACAACCGGCTGCAGTCCTTTCCAATCGAACAGCCGGCGCGGATAATCCGCAGAATGCGTTTCGAAGCCGAGGACGAAGTCGCGCCCTGAAGGTGTGGCCGGAATAGCGTCAGAGCGGAAGAGGCTCTGAGGTTTACTGGGGTGGCCCATTCAGCGCATGAAATCGTGAGTGAATTTTAACAGCATCCCCATGTTTTTCTTATGCGTGTCGTTGTAGAGGGCCCTTGAATCGCCAGCGACGCAAGTGGAAGCGTCAAAGTGCCGCGGGAAAGAGCATCGATGACTACTGAAAGCGGGCACAAGAATTTCTTTTTGCAATCCTCATTTTTTCTTTATGTAATGTTTGCGTTACTAGTGTTAATCCGCAACGACCGGACGGCATCAGGGCAGGAGCGCAGATCGGACTCTCTCCTGATGCATGACCTCCACACGGTCAGGCTGCACCTGCAGCCCGAAAGCTTGGCCAGGATGGAGTCCGCGCTCAAGCAAGAGTGCGGTTTCATGTCCCCCCTTGTGCTCTGAATACTTACCGCGTCATACCGCAAACCATCATTTCACGGGAGGAACAGTGCCGATGTACCTGAATCGAAACCTCATCCTGCAATCCATTACCGGTGCAGCCATGGCAATCGCAGTGGCGGCAGTCGCACAGGCGCCGGCAACGCCCGCACCAGCGCCCGACGCAGCCCCGGCTGCGCAAGCACCCGCAAAGCACCCGCTCCGGCGGCAGCCCCGGCCGCTCCTACGTGGAGCGTCGGTCCCATGGACATCAGCGGCTTAATCGACGGCTACTACAGCTACAACCAGAACCGCCCCGCAGCGAATTCATTCGCAACGGGCAAGTCAACGAGCTCTACAACTTCAACGACAAGACGGACCAGTTCAACCTGGCGAAGCCCGATTGACGCTGAACCACGATCCGGACCCGGTGGGCGCGCACGTGGATATTCTTTTTCGGCCGCGCGAACACGCTGATCAACGGCGTCAGCACCGCGGACAACAGGGCGAAATACATCGAGCAGGCTTTCTGAGCTTGAAGCCGGCCAAGGCCAAGGGCTTTGAGTTGGACTTCGGCAAGTTCGTCACATCGGCAGGCGCCGAAGTGATTGAGTCGAAGGACAACTGGAACTACTCACGCTCGCTGTTGTTTGTGAATGCCATTCCGTACTTCCACTTCGGCTGCGCACCTCGATGCCGGTTTCGAAGACGGACACGATCGGCGTGCAGGTGGTGAACGGCTGGAACAACGTGACCACGAACAACGGCGGCGTGACGATCGGGCTGACCAATGCGCTTCGTGAAGCCGAAGTACACATGGAACCTGAACTACTACACCGGCCCGGCAAACTACAACACGCAGAAGGGCTACAAGAACCTGATCGACACCACGCTGCTGTTGACGCCGAATGCGAAGTTCAACGCCTATATCAACTACGACTACGGGCAGAACCGCGATGGACTCTTACAACACCGGCGATGGCTTCACCGGCGACACCAGTCTGAACCACTGGCAGGGCGTCGCCTTTGCCGCGCGCGAGCAGGTGACGGGAACCCAGGCTCTGGCGGGACGTTACGAATATTTCAACGACCCGACCGGTTCACAAACCGGCATGCGACAGGACGTGCAGGAATTCACTCTGACCTACGAGTACAAGTGGGCTGAAGGGCTCGAGAGCCGGGTTGAATATCGGCGCGACTGGTCGGATGAGCCCTATTTTCCACAAGGGCGACGACGAATATGGTCGACGCGCAATCCACAGTGACCGTGGGATTTGTGGCATTCTTCGGACCGAAGCGCTAGGCGGCGATCCTGCATCAAGCGGCTCGTCAGGCAACCAGGCCGGTGCGTGAGGGAAACGCTCAAGTCCGGCCTTCAGGCATGGCAGATGCTTTCAGGCCGGACTTCATTCAGCAACTCCATCAGGCGAATGAGCCCAGAACCAGTTGGCGCATTTGATCAGAAGGCGCCTCAACAGCAAGCCCGGAAGAGGCCCCCAGACACGGGCGAATCAATCACAGATCCCGGAGCGACTGGCCGGGGAACAGCAATAGCGAACTTCAAACACTTCCAGGAGAATGCTCATGGCAGATCAAAAAGCACCTCAGATGCAGGCCACCCTGGGCCTTACAGGGCTGACCAGCAACGCAATGGCGCTCATCGCCCCCGGCGCCTTTCTATGGCTCACGTTCTTCATCCAGGCCACGACCGGCGTGGCGGGCCAGCCCTCAACCGCGCCTGCCATGTGGGCGGGCATCTTTGCCGCGCTGCTGCTGTGCCTGGCGACCGCTGTTGCCTACGCCGAGATTTCGAAGCTCTATCCCGGCACCGGCTCGAGCTACTACTACGCGGAGCAGGCGTTGCTGTCGAAGGACAAGGCGTTCAAGTATGCGCGCGTCGCCAAGTTCGTCGTCGGCTGGGGCTCGCACCTTTACTACTGGGTTTATCCCGGCGTGATGGTGGCGACCACCGGCATCTTTGTCGGATACGTGGTGGGCTTCCTCTATCCCGGCTTCATCAGCGGCGCAAACCCAGGGCCGGTGTTCATGGGCCTGGTGGCAATTGTGTTTCTCGTTCTTCGTGGCGTGGATTGCATCGAAGGGCGCGGGCGCATCGACCGCTGTCAACCTGGCGATCAACATCATGCAGATCTCGGCGCTGGTCGTCTTCAGCGTGCTGGCGCTTGGCTATCGCGTCAACCATCCCACGGGCTCACCGGCCCCACGGCATTCCAATACGACACGCAGTCGCTGGCGACCTACACCTACCAGTTCGCCACCGCCAAGGACGGGTCAACCATTCGCGATGCGAGCGGCACACCGCTGCCGCTGCTGGATGCGGCGGGCAAGCCGGTTGCCCTTCGTCGATCACCTACCCGGCGACGGACGCGAGCGGCAACATGCTGACGCACACGTCGGCCGCTCTCGGTGGTTGCGCCGCACAACCTGAACTGGATGTTCATTCAGGCCACGGTCGCGATTCTGATCCTGGTCGGATTCGAATCGGTGACGTCGATGGGAGGCGAGGCCAAGAACCCGACCAAACATATTCCCATCGCCGTCATCGCCTCGCTGTTGATTCAGGGGCTGGTCTGTTACCTGATTGAGTATTTCGCAGCCAACTACTTCCTCAACTCGGGGTATACGATGCAAAGCGCGGCAGGTTCCGCGGCTCCGATCGGCGACATGATGATCATTGTCGGCGATGCGCTGCTGGGCCAGGGCCACGGCAAGTACTTCATGCTGGGCGAAGCAATCACCGTGTTCCTGGCGCTGATCGGCACCACGCTGAGCTGCATGAACACCGGCGCTCGCGTGACCTACGCGATGGGCAAGGACGACGAGGCGCCGGAGCACTTCGGCATTCTGCACGCCGAGTCTCTGTTCTCCGCGGCGCGCCATCTGGACGCTGGCCGTGATCTCCGCGGTCATCGGCGTCATCGCGGTATCGCTGGTGTTTGGCGACGCCAGCGCTCCGACCGACGCAACGATCGCCGCATTGCCGCACGGCATCTTCTCCAGCTTCGGCTATACCACGCACGACAAGATGGCGGCGCTGCCGAACTCGCTGCTGACGATCACGCTGACCTCAAACTTCGGCACGTTCATTCTCTATGCGCTGAGTTGCCTCCTGTGCATCATTGCGTTATCACAAGCGGCCTGACTACAACTTCCTGAAGCACACGCTGATTCCGGGATTCGGCCTGCTGGCCAACCTGGTGCTGCATGGGCTTCTACGTGGCCGGTCCCGTTCTTCAACCTCGGCACCAAGATGGAGCCGCTCACGGCATTGGGCATTTCGGCAGTGTGGGGCCTTTACGGAGCCATCTATTTCCTTCGTTCTTCGAAGGCGAAGGGGAAGACGGTCCTGCTCGAATCCAAGACAGGCTGTCAAGAGCCGTTAGTCAACCGAACTGCAGACACTGGGTGGCATCTTCGCATTGCCGTTTTTCGAACAGAGGCGGCGGCGAAGAACCACCCAGTGGTCTTTTCAAGTCAAATGATTCAGAATCTAAGATAACCTTCCGCAGCGCAAGCGCGGAAGAACCTTCAGGCGGCGGCGCCCATGTTGGATGTAGTTTTCGGCCAGGCCAGCGATCCCGGCAAGGTCCGGACAAACAACGAAGACGCGATGGGATCTTTTATTCCCTCTTCGCGCCACCAGGCCCGATCGCACGGGTATCTGTTTGCCGTTGCAGATGGGGTGGGCGGCATGGATCTGGGAGAGGTGGCTTCGTCGACGGCCATCTCGGTGCTGACCGAAGAATTTGAGAAGGCGCAATCGGGCGCCATGCTGATCAGCCTGTTGCCGCGGCTGATCCAATTTGCCAACTCGGCGGTGCACGATCGCACGCTGGCCCCGGAGTATCGCGGGAAGAAGATGGCCACGACGCTGGTGGCGTGCGCGCTGCGGCACGACCAGGCGATTGTGTCGCATGTGGGCGACTCGCGCTGTTACCTGGTGCGAAACGGGCAGGCCAAGCAGATCACCCAGGACCACACCTGGGTGAACGAGCAGAGAAAAATGGGATTGATTTCGGCCAGACGATATTGCGGCGTCCGACGCGCGCCATGTGCTTGATCCGCTCGCTGGGGCCGGAGATGTTTGTCTCGCCCGACACCACGGCGCTGACCCTGCTGCCGGGCGACGTGCTGGTGTTATGCACCGACGGCCTGCATGACGAGATGACCGGGCCAGACAATTGCCGAGATCGTTTCGCAGCAGAAAGAACATTGACGAGATTGCGCGGGAGCTGGTGGCGCGCGCGGTGGAGATTGACGGCGGCGACAACACCACGGCGCAGGTGATTCGGGTGCGCTCAGTGGAGCAGGTGGGAATGTATCGCGGCCGGCCATACAGGCTGCCTTCGTGAAATCCTCGATTAGCGCGTCGGGAAAAGTCTTATGGAACCCTTGTGAATCCGGCAGCATTGAACCGGTAGAGTAAGAGGAGAGTACTCCGACGGAGTAATGGCCCACAATGGGTTTTCTTGACAGCATAGAGACCGGCTCGCAGATCGATCCTACCGCATTGAGGCTCCGGTGGCGCGCAGCGGCATGGCATCGATTTTTCGCGCCGTGGATATGCGCGACAACCGGGTGGTGGCCCTGAAGATTCCCCACCCCGACATGGAAGCCGACCCGATCCTCTTCGACCGCTTTCAGCGCGAAGCGGGAATCGGCGAGAAGCTGAATCATCCGCATGTGATGCGCGTATATGGCGGGGAGAAAGCGCTCGCGCGTTTACATGGTGATGGAGTGGTGCGAGGGGCGCCTGCTGCGCGAGATTCTGGACGAAGGCAGAATCTCGCAGGACCGCGCCATTCGCATCGCGATCGAGGTGCTTGAGGCGCTTGAGTACATCCATGAGAACGGCGTGGTTCACCGGGACCTGAAGCCGGAAAACATCATGGTGGACGACGCACGACAACATCAAGCTCATCGACTTTGGAATTGCCGGGCGACACCGGCGGCGCGGCGGCTGACCTATGCCAACTTCACTGCCACGCTGGGCACGGCCGACTACATCTCGCCGGAGCAGGTGAAAGGCAAGCGCGGCGATGGGCGATCGGACATCTACGCGATGGGCATAATTCTGTATGAGATGCTGACGGGCAAGCAGCCCTTCACCGGGTCTTCGCCGCATGGAAGCGATGAACGACCGGCTGCTGAACTATCCCACTCCGCCCGCGGTGGTCGAACCCGGCGATTTCGCCCCAGCTGCAGGAGGTGCTGTATCGGGCGCTGGAGCGGGACCCGAAGAACCGCTATGCGCAGGCGCACGATTTTGCACACGACCTGCAGCATCTGGACCAGGTGGGGGTCGAAGACCGGCCCGGAATTGCGCGACTGGCACAAGCGCAAGGCGCAATTGCCCCGCCAGATTCTCTACTACTCCGCACTGGCTCTGATCCCCGTTGTGATTCTGCTGTTGATGGTGCTGATCGCTCGTCACGAGTAGCCCAAAACAGCGTCGCGAAATCTTCACGGGTTCCTTATGCGCTGAAGCCCTACATTTGACGTGGAGTCCCATCTCATTTTCCCTGCCAAAGGAGACCCATGACAAAGTACAAACTGGAATACATCTGGCTTGACGGCAAAAAGCCCATTCCTGAACTTCGCGGCAAAACTCAACTCAAGTCGTTTGAGAAGCCACCCACCCTTGCCGATCTGCCCCTCTGGGGATTTGACGGCAGTTCCACCATGCAGGCCGAGGGCAGCAAGTCCGACTGCATTCTGAAGCCGGTGGCCATTATCCGGATGGAAGCCGCAAGGACGCTTATATCGTTCTGAGCGAAGTGATGCACCCGGACGGCACCCCGCACTCCACCAACTATGCGCGCAACGATTGAGAACGATCCGGACTTGTGGGTTGGATTTGAGCAGGAATATTTCCTCTACAAGGACGGGCGTCCTCTCGGCTTCCCGAAGGAGGGCATACCCACGACTCCGCAGGGCCCCTACTACTGCGGCGTCGGTTACAAATACATGGGTAGCATGGCCCGCACGATCGTCGAAGAGCACCTGGAACTGTGCTTGACTGCGGGCATCAACCACGAAGGCATCAACGCCGAAGTGGCGAAGGGACAGTGGGAGTTCCAGATCTTTGCCAAGGGCTCGGCCAAGGCCGCCGACGACGTGTGGACGGCCCGCTACCTGATGATGCGTCTGTGCGAAAAGTACGAAGTGGATGTGGTGTCTGCATTGCAAGCCGATCAAGGGCGACTGGAACGGATCGGGCATGCACACCAATTTCTCCACGAAATTCCTTCGTGAAGTGGGCGGCAAGGAGTACTTCGAGATCTGATGAAGGCGTTCGAGAACATACATCCCCGAGCACATCGCCGTGTACGGCCCGGACAACCATCTGCGCCTGACGGGACTGCACGAAACGCAGGCGATCGACAAGTTCAGCTATGGACTCTCCGATCGCGGCGCTTCGATCCGGATGCCTGTGAATTTCATCAAGAACGGCTACAAGGGCTACCTGGAAGATCGCCGTCCGAACTCCGAAGGCGACCCATACCAGATCGTCTCGCGCATTCTGAAGACGATCAACAGCTGTCTCGCAACCTGTAGCGGTCATGGCCTGATTCCCGAGCACGGGCAAGCATGGCCGGAATGTCATCCTACCGCCGAATCTTGCGCCGGTTGGGATTGCTGGTGTAGCCTGAAGTGGTTAGTCAGAAAGTCTAAACGCTTGCATATCAGAGTGGGAAGGTGGAAAGTGCGGAACGCATTGCTTGCCTTTCTCTGCCCTTTCTTGTGATTGCGGCAGGCCATGCTCCGGCGATGATGTTCGATTCTGTTGAATACCCTAATTTCTCGCCAATAAGGAGATTCATGTCGACCGAATACCGCAATTTTCTGGCCCTTCCTTATGAAGAGCTTGAAGCGCTGAATCTGCAAGCCAAGGCCGACCGGCTGAGCCGGGTGCCAATCGACGAGATTCGCGAAAAACGGCTCAAGTACTTGACTGATGAGAAGCGGATCAAGGCCGTGACGGTGCTGTTCTCCGACCTTGAAGGCCGCCTGCACCTGCTGGATTACGACAAGAAGTTTTTGCTGGGCGCCTACGAGAACCTGACCTTCGATGGCTCGTCGATTCGCGGATTCACCGCGCAGAAGGAGAGCGATCTGCGCCTGGGCATCGACTGGAGTGCGTTTTACTGGGTGCCGGCCGACGTATTCGGCAACGGCAAGGTGCTGGTTTTTGGCACGGTGATCGACAAGGACGGGACGCCTTACTCGGGCGATCTGCGCGGCGTTCTGAAGAATTACTCCGACACGCTGTACAAGGAGAAGGGCTACACGCTGAACGCGGCCAACGAGATCGAAGGATTTCTTTTCGCGGGCCGGGACGCAGAGAAGAAGTATCACGAGACGGGCAAATTCGAATTCATCAACACGGGCGGCTACTATCACGTGTTGCCGCTGGATCCGCTTGCGCCAGTTTATTGATACCGCGGCTGAAGTGCAGCGCGCGATGGGCTTCCAGAACGAGAAAGACCATCCGGAAGTCGCGCCAAGCCAGTTCGAGATCAATTATGGCTATGGCGAAGTTGTAGCTGCGGCCGATCAGATTCAGCTCTACAAGCTGCTAACCCGCCAGATTGCGAACAACATGGGCTTCACGGCGTGCTTCTTGCCCAAGCCGGTGGTGGGCGTGAACGGCAGCGGCATGCACACCAACGTTTCCATCTCCAAGGGCAAGACCAACCTGTTCTGGGATGAGAACGGACAGGAAAAGCTGTCTGCATTCGGATGGGAATTTATTGACCACATCCTGACGCACGCACTGGACATCTGCCTGATTCTGAACCCGAGCGTGAATGCATATCGGCGGCTTGACCCGCACTTTGAAGCACCGAACCAGATCAAGGCGTCGGCAACGGATCGCGGATCGATGGTGCGGGTACCCATTGGCAACTCGCGTTCGATGCGCGTTGAGGTGCGGTCGGTGGCGCCGGATGCCAATCCCTACCTGACGCTTTACGCGATTTTCAAGACGGGCATCGACGGAAGCAAGGCGGAGATTGACGATCTGCGCCAGGCAGAGCGATATCTTCCGGATCACATTCAGCAGGCACTGGAAGACTTCAAGTCGTCGAGCTGGATCGGAAAGATTCTGGGTAGTGATGTGCAGGGACGGTTTGCCGACTTGAAACAGGCTGCCGCAGACCGCTCTCCGCGCGAGCTCGGGACTTTCGTCAAGGGCTCGGAGGTGCAGTATCACCACGAGGTTTACAACCAGTCGCTCTGGAATCTTTTCTAGAGCTGCGGTTTGCAATTTTTTGGATGTAACGTATTGAAAATAAAAGAGCGGCGCAGCCGATTAGGGCTGCGCCGCTTTGTTCTTGAGTGAGGATCGTGAGCCGCCGTGAGGGGTGATTCGTACGACGAAATATGCGCTAAAATGTGTACAAAACGAATCAGACTCGTCTCTCTGGTCTACGAAAAGATTCGAGTCGGACTCGCTGTAAGCCGGTTCTCAGTGAGACGAAGACATCGCTTTAGTTCACGAAGCATACAGGAACACTCGCTGGTTCTTGCGAATGGCGATTGGGTAGCACTGGTTTGTAGGCCCGCTTTGTAGGGCGAATTGCAACCAGGAATCGTGAACATTGGAAGCCTTATCCGGGAGAGGTTCCCGCCGCAAGGAGTCTCCGTTGCATGAAATCCGATGCCAGCAACCCGTTCGACCCTGCAGTCTTTCTGGCCAACGCCGGACTCGGTCGAAGGGTCGTCGCGCTGAAACCGAAGGAGCGTTTTTTCTCGCAGGGAGATCCGGCCGAATCAGTTTTCTACCTCCAGAAGGGGCGCGCCAAGATCACGGTTGTTTCGGCGACGGGCAAGGAAGCTACCATCACGTTTCTTTCTGCAGGCGACTTTGTGGGTGAGGAAGCGCTGGCGGCAACGTGGGGGAAGCGTTTGGCCACCGCCACAGCAATTACCGCGTGCATTTCGCTCAAGATCAATCGGGAAGAAATGATCCGCGTGATGCATGAAGAGCATGACTTCTCAGATGCGTTTTTGAAGTTTCTGCTGGCGCGGAGTATGCGCATCCAGGCCGACCTGGTGGACCAGCTCTTCAACTCCAGCGAAAAGCGACTGGCTCGCATTCTGCTTTTGATGGCGGAATTCGGCAAAGCAGGCGAGCGAGAGCAGTTCATTCCCAAGATCTCACAGGAGACGCTGGCGGAGATGATCGGCACGACCCGCTCGAGGGTGAGCTTTTTTATGAATCGCTTTCGCAAGCTCGGGTTCATTGATTACAACGGCCGCATCCGGGTGAACAAGTCGCTGTTGAACGTGGTTTTGCACGACCAGTTGCCGAATTCGAACGCCGAAGAACTGCCTACCGCAGGCGAGTAGTTTGATGCGAGGCGGCGACCTGGGGCGATCCAATCGCGCCACGACGGGAGCCTAACGAAGGCTTTGCGAAGAGTCGAGCCTTCATCCAGTCTCTGTGCCGCCGAATGAGAACCAGTAAAACCTTCGCCAGCAAAACAGGCAGCGCACAGGGTGCAACGCGAACATGCCCAGGAGGCCATCGATAGAGCGCAACTCCGCTTGTTTGAACTTGACGGAGTTGCAGCAAGGGCATTCGCGCCTGGGCCAGAGCACATGGGGAAGCCACTTCGGCCAGTTCCTGATTGCCTCATTCATCGCGGTTTTTCCTCGCTCTCGAAGCAGGGCCTAAGGGCGGCTTGTTTCCTTTGCACTCGGGTTCGCGTCAAGCCAGGCAAGCAGCCGGCGTATGCTGCCGGTGGCCAAGGCAACGCTGGAATCCGCGGCACCATAGTAGAGATGGATTGTATCCCCGTCGTCGCCGATAGTCTGTCCGCAAGGGAACACGACGTCGCTGACGTCTCCATTGCGCTCATAGGGAGCTTCGGGACCGAACATCCAGGAGCTTCCCCGCTGCAGGCAGATGTCCGGTTTTTCCAGGTCAAAGAGCGCGAGCCCGAGCCGATAGATGCTTCCCGACGCTGTTTGCCGCACACCGTGATAGATTGCCAGCCAGCCCCGGTCGGTCTCTATCGGCGGAGAGCACAGGCCTATCTTGTTCGCATCCCACCACCCGCCGCGCCGAGCTTCAAGCATGACCTTGTGGCCGCCCCAGTGCTTTAGATCCGGCGAATACGAAATCCACATATGAGCGCCCAGTGTGGTCATGGGCCTGTGAATCAAGGCCCATAGGCCGCCAATTCTTCGCGGCAGGAGCGCAGCGTCTTTATCTTCGGGCTGCATGACGACGCCATAGCGTTCAAAGGTCATGAAGTCCCTTGTCAATGCGAGCGAGACTCCGGGGCCACCGCGCGCAAAGGATGTGTAGGCCACGGCGTATTGCTCGAGCTCGGGAACGTAGGTGATACGTGGATCTTCGATGCCCCAGATTTCTTCAGGATATTCACGCGGACTTGCCACCAGGGTGGGTGTGGGATCGATTCGCCATCCGTCGATTCCATTGGCTGAGCGCGCTGCGGTCAGATGTGAGAGTCCGCTGCGATCTTCCACGCGGCAGAGCAACAAGGTCTCTCCATCGGCGAGCCGCACGGCGGCTGGGTTGAAGACACAATTGATGGGGTAGGGCCAATTCTGGCGGCTGAGGATGGGATTGCCAGAATGGCGGGCGAAGAGTGGGAGGTCGGACAATACCGTAGGGTTCGGCAGTCCCAGCGCAATACCCTCGGGCAAAGCCGCAGGGTTAATTAGTGGGTTCAAGCAGAGACACTCATTTCGATGTGCATATCTTTGGCGTTTGAGATATTGGCGCCCTCCATTTCAAGGAGCGCCATCAGGAACGAGAGCGTTGATTCCGCCCCCTGGTTTTCATTGACGCGGTCAGGATGAAGGCCATCTCTGCATCCACCTGTTTTTGCATCATAGAGCGGGACCTGCAAATCATTCTTGCCAAGAAACCATTGAAAGACACGACGCGCCTCGTCGAGCCACTTGCTTTCACGTGTCAATCGATGAACCTCAAGGCAGGCCGAGATGGTTGCCGCAGCTTCAACTGGTTGCTGGTCGAATCGAGCCTTCTCCTGGCCCTCGGTATAGAATCCACTGGAGCCGATGGGGACGAATATCCCTGGGTCACCACGGTGTTGGGCAGCCACAAGCCATTCGAGCGATTCAATTCCAGCCGCGATCATTCTCTTGTTTTGGCTGCGCCATCCGGCCAGGACCAGGGCCTGCGGTAACCTCGCATTGGAGTAAGAGAGACTCTTTTCAAACCAATTCCAGGTGGAGGAATGACTCCGTTCGTAAATATCCAGGAGGCGATCGGCGAGGTTGTTGCGCATGCCCTGGATTGCCCTGTCACCCGGGAACCAATCCAGATAGGCCTGCATGCCGAGCACGCTGAATGCCCACGCGCGGGGGCTGGTGAATTTCAGGGCGGCAGGCAAGGCAGCCTCGAACAGCCTGCCCGCGGCTCCGCGCAGCCCTGCATTCTGGGAATGGCCTAGTACCGACCCCAATGCCCACAGTGCGCGGCCATGACTGTCTTCAGAACCAACGTCCTCGAGCCATATCCGGTCGTAGCCGAGAAAGTTTCTGAACTTCCCGGTATCAGGATGAAATGCCAGCCAGAGAAAGGCCAGATAGCGGCGAGAGAGGTTAGGGTACTTCTGTTTGCCGTCGTAGGTGAGGCTTTCATCCAATCGGGTAGACACAATCAGCGCGCGTGCGTTGTCGTCGGTCGTGTATCCCTCGCGGGTGTTGGGCACAGAGAAGATTGAGTGCTGCAACATGCCGGTGCCGTCAGTCATGGCCAGGAGATGACTTGCATTCAGCGCGGGCAAACGATCCATGTGGTCTTTTGCGGCCATGGTTGCATCGTCTGATTGCGCGGCCCGGGGCTGCAACGAGCGCTCGAAGCGAGCGCGCTGAAAGCTTGCCATGTAGGCGCGCGCTGTCTTCGGCCAGGTGGTTCCGCGGGAGTACAGATAGGCTCTCTTGCGCATCGCATGGCGTTCAGCATCATTCTCCAGCAGAGCGAGAACCGCTTCCGCGATGGCGTTTGGATTTTCAAACGGAACGATTACGCCCCTCTTATCCGCGAGAAGCTCCTTGGCGTGCCAGTAGGGCGTGGAGATGATTGCCTTTCCTGCTCCCAGCGCAATGGCCAGCGTGCCGGAGACGACCTGAGCCTCCTGCCGGTAGGGCGTGATGTAAATATCGGCCGCGCCTACGTGCTCCACAAGCTCTTCCGCGCTGACAAAGCGATTGTTCAGAATCAGATTTGAGGAGACGCCAAGTTGCACGGCCAGAGCCTGCAGTTCCAAACGATAGCGCTCGCCCTCGCGCCGCCGGATATGCGGATGGGTTACGCCGGAGACGATGTATACCACATTGGGATGGCGCGCGAGAATTGTGGGCAACGCCCGAATTACGTTTTCGATGCCCTTGTTGGGCGACAGGAGGCCAAAGGTCAGCAACACGGACTTGCCTTCAGTGCCAAACTTGTCTTTGAAAAAGTTTGGGTCCATGAACGGGAGATCGGGGACACCGTGCGGGATTACGTCAATCTTTCCAGACGGAACCGCATAGACTTCGCGCAACAACTGAGCTGCTAGTTCGCTCATCACAACCAAGCGGTCAGAGAGCTGGGCGATCTCCTCGAGGACGATGCGCTGGTTTGCGTCCGGCTCGCGCAAGACGGTATGCAGCGTAGTGACCAGAGGCATCTTTAATCTGCGCAGCAGGGCCAGGATGTAGCGGCCTGCGCTGCCGCCGTAGATGCCGTACTCATGCTGCAGACAGACAAGATCGTTGCCATTGAAGTTGAGGAAGTCGGCAGCGCGTTCGTATGAAGCGATATCCTCCTGCGTGAGCTCAAGGCGGACGCGGTCTGGATATTCATAGCTCGAATCCGGGTCGTTGACAGGGATTGCGAAGAGATTTTCTTCACCGTATTCGGTCGCGAGCGCGGTGCACAGATCGGTCGTGAAAGTCGCAATGCCACATTCGCGCGGCAGATAATTTCCAATGAATGCGATGCGCGTGGGCAATGGCAGAGTGCTTGCCTTTGACACGACCGGTGCTGAGCTCGCCGAGATAGGCTGTCCCGGCGATTGCTCGGAATGCGTCGTTTGATCGAATGACATCATTGTGTCCTGCTTTCATTCGGGATTCTTGCGCGCCTGCATCGACTTCATGGCGCAGGCGCGACAAATGTCATCTGGTTCGCTGCCCTGCCTCGGAATTGCGGCGATTTGCGCCTATCTTGCAGCTGCTACTTGCGAATGCCCCTGGATGGGGATGTCCAGCGAAGTGTGTCGCTGAATCTGGCGGGCATGCAGTGTCACGCTTGCAATGTGAAAGCCAGGGAAACTTGAAACCTGGAGAGAATCGAGCTCCGCGGCATTGAAATACTTCGGGACTTTCCCGAGCGCCTTCTTCAATGCCCGACGAATCGCCTCTTCCTGCGTCCGGGCAAAGCCCTTGCGCGCATACGGACCCTGCACCCACATAAAGTGCCAGCCTGCGCGGCGAATTGTTGCATCGAGAGACGAAGCTGCAAGTTCTTCCGCAAACGTCCAGGCCTCATTGAAGGGGTTCCGGAACAAAACCATGTCGTCCGGAAGAACGCATTGCGTGCGGAGAAAAACAGAATGCGGCTTCACGATTGCGTGCTTCTGAGAGCAGGCATTGTGAGGATTGCGGTGGAGAGATGCGACCTCACGATTAGCGGAATGGCCCGTTCGCTCGTCGCGGAAAGTGTGGAGTTCTCGAGAACCGAATGGCCTGTGTTCAATTGCCGGCGGGCAAGCAGATGAACCTTCAGATCGCCTTGATTGATGAGGATCACGTCGGCACCGGCAGATCGGTTGTGTACTTGAACGGTGCTCGTCTGGAGCGAAGCCAGGATTGCCGGAGGCGAGAGGAGAAAAACCTGCTACTAACCCGAGCATACACCCGCAAGAGACCGTGTGCCAGCGACCTTGTTGGTTCGCCGGGCTTCAAAATCAGCCAGCTCCCGGAAGTGCTGTATCAATAGGTAGTTTCAGGATGACTTAGAGAATCGTATAACAGTCCAAACACCGGTGACGACGACATAGTTATGGTCAAAATTGCTCACCTCTCACTGCCCCGGCTTCGTCCAGATATAGATACCAACGGTGAAGAACTAAGTATGAAAGCTTTAGTCACATGGTTGGCTGAGGTCGCTTATTGCAGCGCTTCAGTTGAAGATATCCGGCGTCGCGCTGGGGCTAGGTTGAAGATGCAACATTCACCCAATTTTCTCAGGCCACCTTGGAGATATGCGAATCAGGTCGAGACCGCCTGTGTCCTGGACTGCGAAGACAGGTGACGAGGCGGGAACGGCGACGATGGCGCGCGGAGGCAATTCGATCTGAGTAAAGCTGGGGCTGGTAAGCCTGCCGGAGCCAGCCGCCGCGAAAAGGTAGGACAACCCCACACTCCCTGCGGTTGAACCGGGCAAAGAGCTGCTGGCACGGCTTACAGCAACGGGAATGCGCTCCACGCAAAAGTAGTCCTCATCCAATAGGACTGTGCGGTCGGCAAGGACACGCGGCGGAACTTTGCCGGCGCGCGTTGTAAGGTGCGTGGCCTCGAGGGATTTTTCTATGTGCAGTTCGCGGGGGCGTCCATAGTCGTACATGCGATAAGTGATGTCGGAATTCTGCTGAGTCTCAAGCAGGATGGAGCCCGGCCAGATAGCGTGGACGGTTCCAGCATCGACAAAGATCATGTCGCCGGTGGAGATCGGAAGAACCTGCAGACTGTCCTCGAGGGTGCCATCGTGAATGCCGGCCCTGATCTGGTCCAGTGTGACGCCGGGCTTGAGTCCGGCAGCCACCTGCGCACCCGGATCGGCGGCCAGCGCGTACCAGCATTCAGTTTTGCCGCGAGGCTGCCCATACTTCTGCGCCAGCCAGTCGTCGGGGTGTACCTGAACGCTGAGCTTTTCGCGGGCGAAGATGACTTTTATCAGAAGCGGTGAGTCAGCGAAAGACGCACCGCTACCAAGCAGGGCCTGCGGCGCTTCGCGAAAGAGTTGCCCCAGCGTATTGCCTGCGTGAGAGCCGGTTGCAACAAGGCAGTCGTCGCCGGTGAGCCAAACCTCGCCGATGGGATCGACGTCTGCTACGCGGTCATACCACGGATGCAAATCGCGATAGCCCCAGACGCGGGTGACGAATTTCGGCTCGATACGAAAGGGCGCGAGCTTGGCGAAGACGGCATCGTCGTCCAGTACCTCGCGGATTTCAGCTGTTTTCTTAAACAATGAAAATCTCGCCATCTCTTCGGGTGCTCGATGCCGGACATTTGGGGTCCCGAATTCTTCCCGGCAGATTCACTCTAGCAGACTATCGGAGCGGTGGATTCGAAAGGTGAGAACGCGCATCGTGCGGCAGGTCGCACTGCCGCAAAGGAGCAGAGCCAGCGGCGGGGTTAACTCAGTTGAAACTTCACGTTCGAATGCTTCGCAAAATCATCCCCTGAAAGTTTGGAGTATGTTACTCTCGGCGCATTATGCATCGTACAATTCTGCTGCTCACAGTGGCTTTCATTGTCTCTGCCGCGGTGCCTCTTGCAGGTCAAAAGTTCCAACCTAAATCCATCCTGTTCAAGGGTGATCCGGAGTACTCCAACACCGAGTTGATGGCGGCCGCAGGATTGAAGCCAGGCACGGTGTTGAGTTATGCCGAAATGAACGATCATTCCAAAAGATTGATGGATACAGGTGTTTTTGCCACTCTTGCCTTCCGGTTCGACGGACAAGATTTAATTTTCGATATCACGCCCAGTACCGACCTGTTTCCGGTGCAGCTTGAAAACCTGCCGCTGACTGAAGGCATGGAGTTGGACGACATGCTGCATGCGGAATTGCCGCTCTACCATGGCAAGGTGCCGACTGAGGGTGGGCTTACGGAGGACTTGCGCAGTGCACTGGAAAAGGCTCTTGCAGTTCATGGCATCACGGCCACCGTGGTGGCGACATCAGTTGTCGATCCACATCTGCGCCGCGCAACCGCAGTGAGCTATTCCATCACCTCGCCACCCGTGCAGGTCGAAGTGACGGGGGTACACGGCGCTTCGCCCGATTACCAGAGCGGAGTTGAGGGCGTGGTGCGGGAAGCAGCCAAACTTCCGTTTGACGCGCAGAACTCATCGGGCAATTTGGAACATGCCGCCGAGATTTTTTATCAGGATCGGGGATATGCTGCCGTGAAGGTGCGCGCGATGCGGTCGGGAGACGCGGTGATGAATTCCGATTCCATCGCAGTTCCCTTCTCTGTGAGTGTTCAGGAGGGGAAGGTCTACAAGCTGGGCTTTGTGCATCTGCCCGCCGGGATCCCGGTGGCGCAGGCCGATGTGGACAAGATACTCGCACCACGAGTCGGAGGTCCGCCGGAAGGTGTCAGGCTGCGGGGGCTTTGGAGTTTGATTTCTGTAGCGTATAAATCGAAAGGCTACCTCGACTGTAAGATCACTCCGCATCCGCAGCTTGATGACGCAGCGGGCATCGTGAACTACGAGGTCGATGTTGACCCTGGTGCCGTGTATCACCTTGGGTTCGTCAAGTTTGATAATGTCAGCGATCAGATGCGGACCTTGCTGATCCATAACTGGGAGATGATGCCCGGCGATGTCTTCGACGAGAGTTATGTTTCGACATTCATCATGAAAATTCAGCAGAACGATCCGGTCTTGAAAAGGTCGCTTGCCGGAGTGAAGGTAAAGTTTGACGCGGATGCCGACCCGCATACGCATGATGTGAACGTCGTGATTCGTCTGGAAAAACCGTAGCGCAGACCGGTATCCTCGTTTGCATGACCCACTCAATTCTCTTCGACCACATGTTTCAACTGCCGGTTCCCATCCTGGAGAAGCTGCTGCGGCCCGTGGTTGTCTACCTGGTGCTGGTGTTGCTGCTGCGCATCTTTGGCAAGCGCGAACTGGCGCAGCTGAACCCGTTTGACCTGGTCGTGCTGCTTTCGCTGTCGAACACGGTGCAGAACGCCATTATCGGCGACGATAATTCGGTGACGGGTGGCGTGATTGGAGCTTTCAGCCTGCTGGCCATCAACTGGATCGTAGTGCGGGTGCTGTTCCGATCGCAGCGGATGACGCGCGCTTTAGAGGGCCGGTCGACAATTCTGGTGCTGAATGGGCAACTGGACCTGAAAGCTCTGTCACGCGAAGCTCTGACCCGCCAGGAGCTGCTGGACGTGATTCACAAGCAAGGGTTTGAGGGCTTTCACCAAGTGCATCGCTGCGAATTGGAACCCAACGGGACATTCTATGTGGAGCCCTATGAGCCCTCAGCAGATGAAAAGCGTCACGCTGAAGTGATTGCCCGATTGGATGCGCTGGGTGGCGAGGTCGCGGCGCTGCGCGCTCAGCCCTCTGGTGATTAGCGTTGGGATCCCGATGCAACGGAAGTTGATCGCCACTCCATTACGGGTGCTCGGCTGACCCCGATCGAGCGGCGACGCAAGAATTGATGAATATTTCTGTTGCAGATGTATCCGTCACGGATATATAGTGACGACATGCCCGCTGGAACTGCACCTTCAGCACCTTTGACGCCGACAGTTTTTGCGATTCTGCTTTCACTGGCAGAGGGAGACAAACACGGCTACGCCATGATGAAAGACGCGTGGGCGCCGGAGGGTGGCGGCGTGCGGCTTGGACCCGGCACGCTCTATGGCTCGCTGGATCGTATGATGCGCGACGGGCTGGTGGCGGAGTCGGACGTGCAAGACGACGAACGGCGGCGCTATTACCGGCTGACGGCGTTGGGGAGTTCGGTGCTGGCTGCGGAGTTGCGACGACTGGACGCCGCGGTGACGTCGGCACGTTCGATTGGACTGCTTCCCGGGCTGGCCCACAAAGGGGGGCGGCGATGATGCAGGACAATGCAGGGACAGTTCGGTGGGTGCGCCTTTATGCCGTGCTCCTGCGGCTTTATCCCAGGCATTTTCGTGCAGCCAATGCGGAGGCCATGCAGCAGGCATTTCGCGACGCGCTGGCGGACGGAACACTTTCGCGTCGCAGCCTTTTTTCGCTGGTCTTTCGGGACCTGCTCATTTCAGTTGTGAAGGAGCATCTTGTCATGTGGAGCGAATCGCTTGCGCGTCCCGCATTGGTGTTCAATGCGCTGGTGCTGGCCGGCATTTCTACAGTGCTCGCGCTCGCACTCTATGCCATTCCTCAGCAGGTGTTGCGGCAAGGGCTTAACGACCCGCAGATTCAGCTCTCCGGCGATCTGGCGGCACGCCTGGAACAGGGGACGACGGCGAAGGAAGCGGTGCCCGCAGACTCAGTGGATATGGCGCGAAGCCTGGCGCCCTTCGTGATCGTCTACGACGATGAGGGGCGGCCTCTGGCTTCACAGGCGACGTTAGACGGTGGCATTCCAACCCCGCCCCAGGGGTATTTGACTACGTGCGGCAGCATGGCCAAGAGCGGGTCAGCTGGCAGCCGCTGAAGGGAAATGATCGCAGCGTACGAATTGCGGCAGTGGTGCAGCGCGTGGGCGGAGGTCACCCGGGCTTCGTGCTGTCCGGCCGCAACATGCGCGAAGTGGAAGCGCGTGAAGAACAGGTTGGCCACATGGCTGGTCTGGCCTGGCTGGGAATGCTCGGATTGATTTTGCTGGGAACGCTGGCGTTTGCGTGGACCACGCGGGCGAAGGCGGCTTAGGGATTTCCTGCAATGCGAATCAGTCGAATAGCCCCGCGACGGAGTTGGATCACTTCAGCGTGTGCACGATTGGTGCCGCAGGCGCAATTGCCTGGACGGCCAGTCCTCACTCCCATTCGATGGTTCCGGGGGGCTTTGACGTGATGTCGTACACGACGCGGTTGATGCCGCGCACCTCGTTGACGATGCGGCTGGAGATGCGCTTGAGGACCTCGTAAGGCAGAGGCGTCCAGTCGGCGGTCATCCCATCTTCTGAGTGCACGGCGCGAACGGCTGCTGTGTAGGCGTAGGTGCGCTGGTCGCCCATGACGCCTACGCTCATCACCGGAAGCAGTACGGCAAAACTCTGCCAGATCTGGGAGTAGAGGCCGGCGGCCTTGATTTCAGCGACAACGATTTCGTCGGCTTCCTGAAGAAGTGCGACGCGATCCGGCGTGACTTCTCCGAGGATGCGCACGGCCAGACCGGGGCCGGGAAACGGCTGGCGGCCGAGAATGTCTTCGGGCATGCCGAGGTCGCGGCCGATGCGGCGGACTTCGTCTTTAAACAAGTCGCGCAGGGGCTCAATGAGCTTGAGCTTCATTCCCAGCGGCAGTCCGCCCACGTTGTGATGGCTCTTGATGGTCTGGCTGGGGCCCTTGACGCTGCTGGACTCGATGACGTCTGGATAGAGCGTGCCCTGCACCAGCCAGTCGACTCCGCCGGACTGTTTGGCGATGCGGGTGGCCTCGTCGTCGAAGACGGCGATGAACTCAGCGCCGATGCGCTTGCGCTTGGTCTCCGGATCGGTGACGCCGGCCAGTTGCGTGAGGAAGCGCTGGCTGGCGTCGACGGCGACGATGTTGAGGCCCAAGCTTGTCGCGCAGGTTTTTCTGCACGGTGGCGAATTCATTTTTGCGCAGGACGCCGTTGTTGACGAAGATGCAGGTGAGCTGGGTGCCGATGGCCTTGTGCACGAGCACCGCCGCCACGGAAGAATCGACGCCGCCGGAGAGTCCGCAGATGACGTGGCCCTTGCCGACTTTCTCGCGGATGGAGGCGACGGTGGTCTCGATGAAGTGGGCCGGGGTCCAGTCGCCCGCCGCGCCGCAGATATTGAAGACGAAGTTTTTGAGAAGCTGCGGGCCGAGCGGCGTGTGGTGCACTTCGGGATGAAACTGCACGGCCCAGATGCGGCGCTGCTCATTGGCGATGCCGGCGAGGGCGTTCGAAGTGACGGCGGTGCGGTGAAAGCCCGGGGGGAGTTCGAGGGCCTCGTCGCCGTGGCTCATCCAGACATGCATGGACGCGGGGCAGGCCGGCGAAGAGAGGCGAGGCGCTGTCTTCGATGGTGACTTCGGCGTGGCCATACTCGCGCTTGGGGGCCGTGCGCACCTTGCCGCCCATGTGGTGGACGATGAAGTGGAGGCCATAGCAGATGCCCAGCATGGGCGCGTCGAGCGAGAGGAGCGCGGGGTCGGCTGCGGGGGCGTCGGCATCGTAAACCGACGAGGGGCCGCCGGAGAGGATGATGCCGAGCGGCTTGTAGGCCTTGATTTCGGCAAGGGGAACCGTGCAGGGAAGGACGACGGAGAAGACGTTCAGTTCGCGAATGCGCCGCGCAATGAGCTGCGTGTATTGCGAACCGAAATCGAGGATGACGATTGTCTGGGTGTCCACTCCCTAGTGTGGCAGGGGGCAGGGCGGGATGTAAAGACCGGCGTTGAGGTTATTCAACTTGCGGGCCAGGAAATCAGAAGTAACTTTTTGCTCGTTACTTTCCGTTTTGATCCATCAGAACTTACGGGGCAGTCGACCTTGCACGAAAGCTGCATTGCGCAATGAATCCGCCAAAGCTAGATTCGACGGTAGAGATGCAGCGGCAGATATGGATTGAAATGATGGATCCAGAATTTGCCGGTGATTGGCAGTGACAGGTATTCCGAATATGGACACGTCTTTCCAGAGTGCCGATTGGACTGCCCTTCAATATCACTCTCCGATCTTTGTCTTATTGCTGTTATTCCTTCCTTCACTCTGGTTGTTGATGAATGATTTCAGTTTGGCTCTCGACATTCCGCGCCCCTTTGTTGGAAGGCGCGGGAATTAGATGCCTCGCATAAAGATCCCTGTACATAGACCTAGATAAAAACAAGAAGGGAACGCCTCAGGGGGGCGTTCCCTTCTTATAATTTGAGCTTCATTCCTGACTTTATTCCGATCTACTCCGCAGCCTTCTCGCTCTTGTAGACAACGCCTGCCTTCATCACGAACTTCACTTTCTGCAGGACGCGGATATCGTCGATGGGATTCTTGTCGACTGCGATGATGTCGGCCCACTTGCCCGGTTCCAGCGTGCCGGTTTTGGCGGACCATCCCATGAGATCGGCGGCATTGATGGTGGCGGTTTGCAGAGCCGCCAGCGGAGCCATGCCGAGCTGGTTGACGTAGACATCGAGCTCGTGCGCGTTCAGCCCGTGCGGATAGACGGCAGCGTCGGTGCCCATGGCGATCTTTACGCCTTCCAGCATGGCGTGCTTGATGTTGGTTTTGGCTACGGCGCTCACATCGATCATCTTCTTTTGGTAGAAGGGCGGCAGGTGTCCGCTCTGGAGCATCCAGTCTTCGAGATAGAGCGTGGGCACGAGATAAGTGCCGTGCTTCTTCATTGCGGCGATGCCTTCATCGTTGATATAGCTGCCGTGCTCGATGGAATCCACTCCAGCTTCGGTGGCCCACAGGATGCCCTGCGCGCCATGGGCGTGGGCGGCGACCTTGCGGCCCAGGCGATGGGCGTCGGCAACGATGGCCTGCATCTCTTCCAGCGTGAACTGCGAGGCTTGCGGGTCATCGCCCTTTGAGAGCACGCCGCCGGTGGCGCAGATTTTGATGAGGTCGGCGCCGTACTTGATGTTCTCGCGGACTTTGTGCTGCACCTCGGCAATGCCATCGGCCACGCCGTCGTCCACGGCATGGTACTGGTGGGGCAGAAGATTGTTATCGCAATGGCCGCCAGTGATGCCGATGAGCGGTCCGCTCACTTGCATGTGCGGCCCCGGCACCTGCCCGGAGTTGATGGCATCGCGCAGATCCACGTCGGCAAATCCGTCGGCGCCCACGTTGCGCACGGTCGTGAAGCCGGCCATCAGCGTTGTGCGCGCGTTCACGACACCGTTGATGGCTTCCTTCGCATCAGTCCGGGTGAGTTCGTGATATGGATCAAAGTTGGGATCGTAGGTGAGGTGCGTATGCACGTCGATAAGGCCCGGCAGTACGGTGAGGCCGCCGAGATCGATGACCGCATCCGCGGGACCGGCGGGGACAGAAGCCGTAGGATGCAATGGACTGGATGGTGTCGCCAACAACGACAATGGTCTGGGCGTCGAGGAGCTTCCCGGTTTTCACGTCGAGCAATGTGGCCGGCGCGCACCAGGGTGCGCTGAGGCGTGGGCTGCGCAGCGAGCTGAGCAGCAACGGCTACCGCGCTGATGGCAACGACAAGTACGATTGCAATTTGTTTCAGAGAGACCATGCAAACCTCTTGTTAGACCGTTTGGGGGAGTGTAGCAAAACGGTCGCGAAGATGACGCAATGACTCCGAAGTCGAGACGTCAGGACGCTTGTTCCTCTAGCCCCAGGTCTTGCCGAGCGTGTCGAGATGCGACTTTCCCAGATCCTCAGGTGTCATGGCAATGCGAAATTCGACTTCAGCATTAAAGGAGAGAAACCACGGTTCGGCCAGCCTGGGAATGTCGGAAGGGTTCTTCACGTCGACGACAAAAATGCCGCCGCGATGGCCTTCTCTCTCAGTGAAATAGGCGGACTCAGGTTTTATTGCGTCGAGAATCTGCCTCATTTTCGGCCCAATGGTTCCGTTGCGGACCAGCGTATTGAATGGCTCAATGGGACATTGAACCAGCATGATCATGCGCATGTTCTACCTCCGTGCCGGGGATCACTTTCGAGCGGTGAGCGGCACGGCACGCAGAATACACTGCCCGAGAACAGAGAGACTATGGGATTTCTGTGACGGAAAAGAGAGTCCCCGTGACGATTGCAACTGAGTTGGGACAAGTGGACTCCGCGGGACACAGAGATCGTAATGCCGCCTGAGCCGGATTTATCCTCTGCGTGATAGCCTGCTAGGCAATGCAGTTTACGCCATATTGGCTGCTCCAGGTTCCTACCAGGCTCTCATCCTCTTGCTTTCAGCGCACGGATGCTCCTGGCCTGCGGACCCTCACTCCCAAAGGACATCTCATGAAATGTTTTCAGCTTTTTTCTGTATTGCTGCTTGCGGCCGGAACTGCCATTTGTGGATACCCGCTGCGGCGCAGACCGATGACGCAAAGCCGATGGAGCCGCCGGCGAGCAAAAGCTTCGACGCCTTCGGCCATGGACAAGACCGCCGACCCCTGCACGGATTTCTACCAGTACGCCTGCGGCAACTGGGTCAAGAACAATCCAATTCCTGCCGACCAGGTGCGCTGGGCTCGGTCATTCTCGCTGCTTCGGGAGCGGAATCGATATCTGCTTTGGCAGGAACTGGACGCCGCAGCCAAGGACCCCAAGACTCCCCTGCAGAAGCAGTATGGCGACTACTATGCCGCTTGCATGGACACAGCTACGGTGGAAAAGAAGGGCCTGACGCCGATTGAGCCCGCCTGGGCGGCAATCGCACAGCTTTCCGACGCAAAGGGGCTCCCTGCCCTGCTCAGCGGACTTGAGAATCATGGCACACCCGACGGGTTTTTCAATTTGGCGTGGGCCAGGACGAGAAGGACTCATCCCAACAGATCGCCGCAGATCTTCCAGGGCGGCATTTCGCTGCCTGACCGCGATTACTACATTGTGGACTCGCCGCGCTTCAAGGCCATCCGCGCGCAATATATCGCAGCACGTGACGAAGATGTTCACGCTGGCCGGCGACACGCCGGAGCAGGCCGCCAAGGAAGCCGCCGCGGTGATGGAGATTGAGACGGCGATGGCCAAGTCCTCCACCAGCCGCACGGATCTGCGCCAGCCGGAGAACCGCTACCACATCTATACGCTGGTCGATTTCGAGAAGCTGGCTCCCGACTTTGATTGGGACGTCTACTTCAAAGCGATCGGCATCGGACACTTCGACACGCTGAACGTGGCCACTCCGAATTATTTCAAGGCGCTGAACGACCTGTTGCAGAGCGAGCCGGTGGATGCGTGGAAGAGCTATCTGCGCTGGCATGTGCTGCACGGCCAGGCGCAGGAACTGCCCAAGGCGTTCTTCGACGAGAACTTCGACTTTTTCTCGAAGACTCTGGCCGGGCAGAAGGAACCCAGCCGCGCTGGAAGCAATGCTCCAGCATGACCGACCGGGCGCTGGGCGAGGCCGTGGGCCAGGACTGGGTGAAGCAGAACTTTCCGCCCGCGGCCAAGGACAGCATGGACAAGCTGGTGGCGGCGCTGGAGAAGTCGCTGGGCGACGACATCAAGACTCTGCCCTGGATGAGCGACGAAACGAAGAAGGCGGCGGAAGAGAAGCTGGCCATGATCCGCAACAAGATCGGCTATCCGGAGAAGTGGCGCGACTACTCGAGCGTGAAAGTGAGCCGGACGATCTGATCGGCAACGTGCACCACAGCGCGGTCTACGAGCGGAACTACGACTATGCCAAGCTGGGCAAGCCGGTGGACGAGAAGGAATGGGGCATGACGCCGCCAACGGTGAATGCCTACTACGACCCATCGTTCAACGACATCAACTTCCCGGCCGGCATCCTGCAGCCGCCGTTCTTTGACTTCAAAGTCGACCCGGCCGTGAACTTTGGCGGCATCGGCGTGGTGATTGGCCACGAGATGACGCACGGGTTCGACGACCAGGGCTCGAAGTACGACGGCAAGGGCAATCTGCGCGAGTGGCAGACGCCGGCGGACCGCAAAGCGTTTACCGAGCGGACCGACTGCGTGGCCGAAGGAGTACAGCGGCTTTGAGGCGGCTCCGGCGCACGGCGACGTGGCCGAGCAGAAGCTGAACGGCAGGCTGACCCTGGGCGAGAATACGGCCGACAACGGCGGGCTGCGCATCGCCTACCTGGCCCTGCTGGATACCCTGGCGGCGCAAGGCAAATCCATTCACGACAAGATCGACGGCTATACCGAGGCGCAGCGCTACTTCATCGGCTTCGCCCAGGTCTGGTGCCAGAACCAGACAGAGCAGTCGGCGCGCCAATCGGCACTGGTCGACCCGCACTCGCCGGGAAAATGGCGGGTCAACGGCTCGGTGCAGAACTTCGACGAATTCGGCAAGGCATTTGGCTGCACCAAGGGCCAGCCGATGTATCCGGCGAACTCCTGCCGCGTGTGGTAGGCGAGATCGGGGACTCCGGAGCTGCAAGCGCTGCATTCGGTGCGATGCTCTGACTGGGCCGGCGAGATTCGCCGGCCCGCGAGCGGCTCGAATTCCCGCGTCGCCCCGCCACTATCCGGTGACATTTTACGCCGTGCGCGGAGTCCAAATTCTATACCAGCAACTGACAGTTGAACCGAGAGAGAGCAGGATTGCGTGATTTTTCGCGAGCGGGCCTGCCGACGGCTTACAGAAAAGCACTGTTTTGAGCCCGCCTGGAGCAGAAACTAGGCACAACCAGCCCTCGCCTTTTACAATGCAGCAGGGACCCATCCCAACCCAGCTCTGCTGTGGAACTAGCAAACTTGGCGGCGCACGCCGAACCAGGATGAAGGAATCGCATGAAGTTCACGAAATTCGGCAAGGCCCTTCTGATGAGCGCCCTTTCTGTCGGCGTCATCCTCGGCATTACGTCTTGCGTCCAGAGTTATTCAGTCGGTTATTTGTATGTCACAGGAACAGTGACGGCTCAGACCACCGGTAACGGCATTATCAGCGGTTTCAAAATCGATCACAATACGGGCAAGCTCATCACCCATCAACGGGCTGCCGATTTCTTCCGGAGGCGCCAATCCCGGCCGCGCCGTTCTGCTGACCGGCGGGCGCTTTATTTATGTGTTGAACCGGGGCGTCAATGGCGAAGGGGGCGCGACCTGCACCACCGCCGACCCATGCCAGAACTCCAACATTACCCAGTTCTCGATCGGCGGCAACGGCATTCTTACCGCCCAGGAGACGTTCTATACCCAGGGCATCAATCCGTTCCGCATCGTTGCCGACAGCTCGGGCAACTACATTTACGTGCTGGATCACGATTCACCGGCGCCCAACGGCGCTCCGTCCAGCGCTGCAAACCCGAACCCGAGCTGTGCACTGGCTCTGGGACCGGGGTAACGACCTGCGGCGACATCACGGCATTCAAGATTGACCCGACCACGGGCCGGCTGACCCTGGTGGTCAACTCCCAGGTCACATCGGCCAGCGGCGCCGCGTTGCCTTACTTCCCGGTTCCGTCCGATCCCATCGATTTTGTTCTTGGCATCGGGCTACATCCTCACACTGAGCGGAACACCGACCGACGGGGATTCGGTCTTCCCGTACACCTATAACTCGACCAACGGGCAGTTGACAATTAACCAGAACAGCTCCCAGCCGCTGAACATCTGCCAGGGGACGGCCATCGTGAGCGCTTCCGGCGTGATTTATGTGCTCGACAACGAAGCGCCACGCACTCCGGCCAAATACCACCGGCGCGGTGCCAGCCAGATGCTTCCCTATCTCGATCGGCAGCAATGGCGCGCTGCAGCAGAGACCGGCGGAGCAGTCGCAGATCGATCCGTCGCAGTCCAACCCGATTTACGCGATCTCTGAATCCAAGGGCAAGTGGCTTTACGTGGCGAACCAGGGCAACAACAACACCGATCCCGAACAACGCGCAGAGCGGCATTTCGGCATACACCATCAACAACCCGTTCCAACTCACGCCGATTGCCAATGGCGGTGCAACAGTCGGGTACAGGGGCCGGTCCGCAGTGCCTGCTTGAGGATCCTTCAGACCAGTACATCTACACTGCCAACTTCAACGATTCGACGGTGACTGGCAGATCGATCGACCAGAACTCCGGCGTTCTAAGATAACTTACCCGGGAGCCGCCAACCGCGCCTATCCGCTGACCGGTCCGGCGGCCTGGTGCATGGTAACGGGACGCACGAGCTAGAGCGCGCAACCCGGTTGCAGATGCGATTTGGGCAGGGTCTCGCCGTTGGCCGTTCCCTGCCCCAGGTTCCGGTGGCTCCGGATTCCTGCAAACACAAGCCGAATCGGGACCAGTTGGTTGCATAGGCGCGCACGTAGTTCGATTCTCAAACCTTGATTTTTCGGGCTGAAGTTCTGGTCCGCAGACGAAAGATGCGCATGAAGTTCAACAGATCGAGCCAGCTGGTGCTGGTCTCCGCGGTCAGCCTGCTGGCGGCCGGACTTGTGACTGCCTGCGGCACGCTCACCGTGGATTACGTATTCGTGACCAGCGCCAAGGCGGCGGGCCCGAACAATTACGGCGAGGTCGACGTCTTCGAGGTGAACTCGGAATCAGGGCATCATGAAGCCAGATTCCCACTTCGCCCTTTCCTTCCGGCGGGCGGAATCCCGTTGCCGAAGCGGTGTCAACCGACTTCACGACTCTCTACGTCGTGAATCAGGACGACAACACCATCGTTCAATTCCTGATCGGCAGCGACGGCAAGTTGTATCCGCAGCACACCATCAACACGCCGGGCGTGTTTCCGCTGGCGGTTACGGTGGGCGGGCAACAACCTATTTGTCGCGGACACCTACCAGCCGCTGCCGACTTGCTCGACGGCAGCGCCCTGCTCCGGATCGGTGGCTTCATTCCCAGTCAATTCGGATGACTCCCTGGGCACGCCAGCGGCGAACGCGAGCATCAGCGCCAACTACTGGCCGCTCATCCTGCCCTCAGCCCCGGCGCATGTGCTGACGCCGACGGCGACTTGCCACGGCGCAGTTCAGGCGCCAATGTCTATGTGACGGCTTATGACACCACCTCAGGCCGTGGCTACGTGTTTGGCTTTGCCGTTAATTCTGACGGGACGCTGACGGCGCTGAGCGGGTCGCCATTTGCGGCGGGCAGCCACCCTCCGGCATTGCCATCGACCCAAGCGGCGCCACCTTTACGTGACGGACTTTGCCAGGGCAGATGTCCTGGCCTTCCAGGTCAACGCGGGAGTGCTGACACCGCTGGGAAGCGGTCCCTTCGCTTCGGGCAGCGGACCCTCGGGAATCGTGGTGGATGCGACGGAAAATTTGCTTACGTTGTCGAATTCCCAGGATTCCAACGTGCTGGCCTACTCGATTTCCAACGGCGCCCTTACATCGATCGGGACAACTTCTCCACTGGAATTCAGCCGGTTGCGATTGCCATCGATCCATCATTGAACCAGTATCTTTACACGGCAAATTTTCTGGGCAACACGGTCTCCGGTTTTCAGCTGAATGCGAATGACGGCTCGTTGCTTAACGCCCTCAACTCGCCCTACACAGCGAATAATCAGCCGACAGCTTTAGCTGCGATTCCGCATGGAGTCAAGCAGAAGTAGCTGCCGGGAAGCAGTCGCAACACCCCGTACAAGGCTTTTACAATATATACGGGGCAACCAAACCAGTTTTCTTTGGGCTCAACACTGATGGCCCACGACGAAGGAAGCGCATGAAGTTCAGCAAATTGAGCCAGCTCTTTCTGGTCTCTTCGATCGGCCTTCTAGTGGCCACACTTTTAACTGCCTGCCAGCTCGTTACGGTTGACTATGTATTCGTGTCCAACGCCGCCGGTTCGGGAACCAGCGCCGATGGGCAGATTGAGACCTACGCGGTGGATGGCGAGTCGGGCGCTCTGCGCAAGGGGGCTCCAGCCGGTTTCCTGCGGGGGCGTGAATCCCGTGGCCATGGCAGTACACCGGACTACACGAATCTTTACGTAGCCAACGGGGGCGACGACACCGTAGTCCACTTCGCCGTCGCCTCCAACGGCGTTTTGACGTCGAAGGATACGATCACGCTGAGCGCCCCGCCGATTTCGCTGGCTGTGAACGCCGCCGGCAAACACACTGTATGTCGTGTCCGGCATCGACTTCGGCCACGCTGACGGTGTATCACGCTGTCTTCCGGCGCCATCGGTTCCGCTGCGGCGCAGGTGAACCTGACCATCCCCGGCTACACGAGCGACTCGATTGTTCCCACGGGCGTTACTGTGCTGGCACAACAACAATGCTGTGTATCGCCACTGCTGTATGACCAGTCCGCCTACAATCCCGGCGGATCGTAACCAGCACGGCGAACCCCGGCTGGGTATTTGGCTTCGCAATCGGGCTCCGGCGGCGCGCTGACCCCGACAAACGGCAGCCCCTACAAGGCCGGTGTCAAGCCCAGCGCACTGGTCGTCCGACCCCACCAGCCGCTTCGTCTACGTCACCGACTTCGCTTCGAACGAATTGATCGGCTACGGAGTGCGATACGGGAGGCATTCTGAACTTCCTCGATCAACGGGCCCTTCAAGACCGGCAACGAGCCGCATTCGGTTGCGGTTGATCCACGCGGCAAGTACATCTACGTCGCCAACGCGACTGGATTCGTCGGTGTCCGCCTACGTGATCGATCTGCCCACGGGCACGCCCTCTGCCGCAGTGAACCCATCGGGCAGCGCCACGAACTCGACTGATACCCAGCCGGTTTCGATTGCGGTGGAACCTGCGATTGGCAGGTATGTGTACACGGCCAATTACCTGGGCAATTCGCTTTCCGGCTTCCGCCTGGACCCGAATACAGGGCACGATCACCACGACCCAGGCAACGCCCTATCCCACGGGCTCCAAGCCCACCGCGGTGGCTATCGTACCGCATGGCCAACACTCCATCCAGTCGGTGACGCCGTAACGACGGAGACGAGCAACGACACAAGAAGCCCAGCTATCCGGCTGGGCTTTTTGTTGTGCGGGCTATGTTCGGGAATCCTGACGCGCTTCAACGCCGATCGAGGGACAAACGTCTGCAAAATGGTTTTACGAATGGGGTTGCGGAGCATATACTTCCACCGCGCAGCATGCGGAGGTTTTCGCGGGCCACTTTTCGCAGGTCCGCCGCAGCCGCAGACGCATAGGAGACGTTGCCTTGGCTTCTCGCATTCGCTCGGCTCTGCCCATCTTCTTTGTATTGGCTTCCTTTTCCCTGGGTGCGGCACCGCCGCCTGCCCATGACCAGTTTAAGGTCGCGGTCTACATCCCCGTGGGCGTAGTAGAACAAATGAAGGACCCTGCCTACCTCCAGAAGTCCTGGAACGAAATCTCCAGCCAGGTGAAGGTCGACAAGGTCTACATCGAAACCTACCGCAGCGGACTGGTGGCCGATGATGCCCTCATTGATTCTGTAAAGAAATTCTTTGTCGACCACGGCGTCGAAGTAGCGGGCGGCATCGCCTATGTTGGCGGCGGCGACAACGCGGGTCGCGTTGGAAACTTCAAGATCAACCCAGAGAGGTTGAGCCGGGTCAGTTCATCTCATTGTGCTATACCGATCCGGAGCAGCGTGAATTCGTAAAGTATGATTGCCCAGCTCACCGCGCGCCACTTCGACGAGATCATTCTCGACGATTTCTTCTTCTACAACACCAAAGACCGACTCCGACATCGCCGCCAAAGGCACCGACAGTTGGACGGACTTCCGCCTGAAAACGATGGATAACGTGTCGCGCGATCTGGTGAAGGAGCAGCGAAGGCGGTCAATCCCAGGGTCAAAGTCATCATCAAAGTTCCCCAACTGGTATGAGCATTTCCAGGCGAACGGATACGATCTGGATCAGGAACCGAAGATCTTTGACGGCATCTACACCGGCACCGAGACCCGCGATCCCGTCTTCAACGATCAACACCTGCAGCAGTACGAGAGCTACGAGACTCATCCGCTACTTCGACAACATCGCCCCCGGCCGCAACGGCGGCGGCTGGGTGGATACCTATGGCACCCGATATCTCGACCGCTACGCCGAGCAGCTATGGGACACGATGCTGGCCAAGACTCCGCAGATCATGCTCTTCCAGTACAGTGACCTGCTCCGCGCCGCCCAGATAGGCGACCGCAGCGCCTGGAGCAGCCTGGACACCACCTTCAAAATGTCGGAGCTGAACAAGTGGAGCGCCAACGGCGGAGCCACCGGCCCGGCGAACTATGCCGCCGTCGCAGGCTATTCGCTCTCCGAGGTCAACGCGGTTCTCGGCAAGCTCGGGTAAGCCGATCGGCAATTGCGAGCTACAAGCCGTATCAGTCCACCGGCGAGGACTTCCTGCGCAACTACCTCGGCATGATCGGCATCCCGATCGAAATGTATCCAGAATTCCCGAACGACGCGAATACCGTCCTGCTGACCGAAGATGCCAAGTACGATCCGCAGATTGTAAGCAAGATCAAGGCCCATCTGGAGAAGGGCGGAACCGTCATTATCACCACCGGACTTCTAAAGGCGCTCCAGGGAAACGGCCCCAATCAGATCGGCCAGATCGCCGAAATCTCAACCACAGGCAACGTGCTGAACGCAGACCAATACCAGGGCTCTTTGCTATGGGCGGCGAAGCTCTGCCGCACAACATCCTTGATGCCGCGAGGTCTCGTTCATGACCAACGACGCATGGCCTGAGGTGCGCCTTACCGCCAACGGCAACGGTGCACCGCTCTTGTTTCAGGATCATTATTCGAAGGGTCTGCTTCTACGTGCTCGCCATCCCGGAGAACCCCAACGATCTGTACTCGCTGCCGCAGCCGGTACTTACTTCGCTGCGGAGTTACCTGCTGCGCGGCTTCCCGCTGCAGTTCGATGCCCCCGGCCAGGTGAGCCTCTTCGCCTACGACAACAACACATTTGTGACCGAGTCGTTTCTGGACCACCCAGCGCAGGTAACTATCACATTGGCCGGAACAGGCCATCATATGCGCAATCTGGCCACAGGGCAACAGATCACCGGTCAGGCTCCGCCTCCTATCGTCACGCCAATCGGGCGCCACATTCCGCAGCCTCCCGAGAGCCAGTTCCACATCACCGTGGAGCCTCACAGTTTCGTGGCATTTGCGGAGGAATAGTACTTACAAATGCCAGCGCCCTGCTCTCATGCCCCCATCCACTTGCGCAGTTGGCGCTGGGCGGGCTTCTCGATGAAGTGCAGCGCCAGAAGCGCCATCAGAACCAACAGCACATAGCTGATCCATGGATCGAGGCCGTTGAGTCCGAGCCGGTTGAGCACGTGCGTGTCGTGAATCAGGTTCCACATGTTGAAGTGGAGCAGGTAGAGGCAATAGCTGGCCTCGCCCACGAAGACGAGCGGGCGCACACCGAGCGCGCGGGCCAGCGGATTCTCTCCGGCAAGACCCGAGAACGATGCAGCCGAAGAGCGGCATCAGCAGGCCGTCGTGGAGCAAGGCGTAGGGCACCAGATCCGCTGAAGGAAAGCAGCGTGAAGACGGCGGCAAAACCGAAGATGCCGAGGCCGAAGCGCAGGCGGCCCGGGCGCGGCATGAGCTCGTCCAACTCCGCAAGCAGAACGCCGAAGACGAAGCTGGCGAGATGCGGGCAGCGGGGTGTATTTGAGCGCCTGCAGCCAGGGGCCCCAGCTCCAGCGGTCGGGGTGGGCGATGCCGTCGGGATTAAAGACGATGTAGAGCGTGCCGGGGATGAGGCCCAGCATCCAGACGCCGCCCAATTTCCAAAGGTGGCGCGCGATGCTGGTGGGCTTTTTCCATCGCGCCATCCAGGGAAAGAGGACGTAGTAGAAGGACTCGGCGGACATGGTCCAGGCGGGGGTATTGAGGAAGGTGGCGATGGAGGGAATCCACCCTTGCAGCAGCAGCGGCGAGAGCACCATCCCGGCCCAGAACATGGCGTGCGTGTGCGCGCCGTACTCCAGCGGCACCATGCGCCAGGCCAGCAGAAGGCTGAGCAGGTAGATGGGATAGAGGCGCGTGAAGCGCGCCTTGTAGAAGCGGACCGTGTCGAGTTGCCCGGCCCGCGCGCGCGATGTTGTAGTTATAGCCGAGCACAAAGCCGGAGAGCAGGATGAAGTAGCTGACCGAGGCGTACCCGGCGTTGACCACCGGCGCAAGCCAGCCGAACCACTGGGGATCGGAGAAATGGAAGAAGACGATGTTGATGGCCGCGAAACAGCGCAGGCCTGTCAATGCTTTCAGCGGGGCTGGCTTGCGAGCTTCCACGAAGAATTAGACGACTCCGGCCGAGCTTACGCCGTGACCAGCGAGCCGACCTTCTCGCCCTGCACCACGCGCCGGATATTGCCCGGCTGGTTCATGTTGAAGATGATCATGGGCAGGTTGTTGTCTTTGCACAGGCTCACCGCGGTCAGGTCCATCACCTTCAAGCCTTGGCGCAGGATCTCCATGTAGGTAATTTCGTCGTACTTGACGGCATCCTTCACCAGCACCGGGTCGGCGCTGAAGACACCCTCGACCTTGGTGCCCTTGAGCAGCACGTCGGCCTTGATTTCCATGGCGCGCAGGCTGGCGGCGGTGTCGGTGGAGAAGAATGGATTGCCAATGCCCGCGGCAAAGATGACCACGCGGCCCTTTTCAAGGTGGCGCACGGCGCGACGGCGGATATAAGGCTCAGCGATCTGGTTCATGAAGACGGCGGTCATCACGCGGCACTGGACGTCGCGCTGTTCGAGCGCATCCTGCAGGGCAATGGCGTTGATGACCGTGGAAAGCATGCCCATGTTGTCGGCGGCCACGCGGTCCATTTCCTCGGCCTGCTCGGCGACGCCGCGAAAGAAGTTGCCTCCGCCGACGACGACGCCGATTTCAACGCCCAAGGGCGTGAACTTCGGCGAGTTCGCCGGTAATTTCGGCGACTTTTTCGGCGTCCAGGCCAAACCCGCGCGGGCCCGCCAGCGCCTCTCCTGAGAGCTTAAGAACAATCCGCTTATACATGCTTTTTTGAGTATCGCACATGGTGTGTGTTAACGGTACGGCGCATCGTGTTTCAAAAGCGCGCTTCGAGTGTGCAGAGTCGAAGGAAAGTGCTGGAGAGGAAAGGCAAATGAAAAAGGATTAGAGCCCGAAACTTCGCTGATCACCGGCGGGGTTCACTTCCAAGGAGCGGATTCCAATGCGAGCCGGAGGAACCAAACAGCTTGGATGCATCGGAGTTATCAGAAATTCAATAAAAAATCAACAGAAAATGCCATGTTTCGGGGGTTACGAAAGACTGCGAATTACGAATCCAGACTGCGCCGGACCACATCATACTGGTGACTGAAATCCCCCTCGGACTTCGGTTCAAGGCATGGGAACGCATGGATACTTGATAGCTCCTTGCTCAGCCTCGGGATGATCCCCCATAGGAGCGACCAATTCATGATAAGCAACAGGCAATTATTCGTTCGTTTTCATTCTTTGTATCTCGATTGCCTTGCCTGCAATGGCACAGGAGACCCCCGTGGCAAGTCCGCTGCCGCTGGTCAAGACAATGCCGCAGTTATCGCGCCCGAGCCACAGCCGGCGAACATAAGCGGAACAGTGAGCGATGGCAGTGACGGAGTGATTCCCGGCGCGGAGGTGGTTCTGGAAGGCCCGGCAGGTAGGAAAAACAGACCGCAATTTCTGATGACATCGGAAGCTTCGCATTCAGCGGCCTCAAGCCCGGAGTTGCCTTACCACGTCAGCATCAGCGCAAATGGCTTTGAAAGCTGGGCATCTCCGGATGTCGTGCTCAACCCCGGGTCAGTCTTTCATTTTGATTGGCAGCAAACTCGCAATTGCCGGGGGAGCGGACTCGGTTACGGTGTTCGCAAACACCGATCAGATCGCCGTGGAGCAGGTGAGACTGGAGGAGCAGCAGCGCGTCTTCGGCGTCATCCCGAACTTCTACGTCGCATACGATCATGACGCTGTGCCGCTGACTACAAAGTTGAAGTACAAGCTGGCTCTCAGGGCGGCCACCGACCCCATGACATTCGTTGGGAGCGGCTTTTGTTGCGGCGCTTGACAAGGGGGCGCGACGCCTGACTATGGGATGGGCGCGGAGGGCTACGGTCAGCGCGTGGGAGCTCTGTACGCCAACGGGTTTACCGACATCATGATCGGCGGCGCCGTGCTGCCTTCGTTGCTTCACCAGGATCCGCGCTACTTCTATCAAGGAACGGGAACAACGAAATCACGATTTTGCACGCGATTTCCAGCCCCTTTATTTGTAAGGGCGATAACGGACATTGGAGCCGAATTACTCCAGCGTCGGCGGCGACCTGGCATCGGGAGCGATCTCGAATGCCTATTATCCTGAGTCGAACCGCGGGCCGGGCCTGGTGTTTGTGAACGCCGCTATCACGACCGGCGGACGCATGGCGAACGGATTGATACAGGAGTTTGTGCTGCGTCGATTCACGCCGAGCGCGAGGAATCAGACCTATTGAGTTGATCGATTCGGAGCTGCCCACGCAGCAGATGTGGATAGCCTGAAATGCAGAAGGCCCGGAGCCATGGCTCCGGGCCTTCGATTGTTTGCGAGTATCTTAGGGTCCCTGCTCTTCGCTATTCGCCGGCAGCTTCAACGGCTTTGGTCTGAGAGACGGTCCAGTCGGGCGCGCCTACCTTGAAGCGGGCGAAGCGGCGGACGGTGATGTTTTCGCCGAGCTTGCCAACCTTCTGCGCGATGAGCTCCTTGATGCTGATGGACTGTTCCTTGATGAAAGGCTGCTCAAGCAGGCAGACTTCCTCATAGAACTTGGCCATCTTGCCCTCTACGATTTTGTCGATCAACTGAGGCGGCTTGCCCAGTGCGGCGGTCTGCGCGCGATAGATTTCCTTCTCGCGCTCCATGTCCTGCGGGGTCACATCCTCGGGCTTGACATAGCGAGGATCGCTGGCCGCGATGTGCATGGCGATGTCCTTGAGCAACTCCTGGAAATCGTCGGTGCGGGCGACAAAGTCGCTCTCGCAGTTGACTTCAACCAGGACGCCGATTTTGCCGCCGGCGTGGATGTAGGTGCCGACCGCGCCTTCGTTGGTGGTGCGGGCAGCCTTCTTCTGCGCGGAGGCCATGCCGCGCTTGCGCAGCACCACAAAAGCATCCTCGATGCTTCCTTTTGTCTCCTGCAAAGCCTTCAGGCAGTCGCCCATGGGCGCGCCGGACTTCTCCCGAAGCTCCTTCACCAACTTTGCATCAATCTTTTCAGTCACTGTAGTCATCTCACTTTTTCCGTTTCGTGCTCCTCCCGGAGCTTGTTGTTCTTCAATCCTTGCCCAGCCGGGTTTTGGTGGTCTCCCACGCCTTGTGACAGGAAGAAGTCGCAAGGACGGGGCACGGCACAGAATCAACAGCGCCGCAGGTGCCCGGCATAAGAAAAGCGTGGCATTCACATGAGCGGCCACGCTTGTCTTAGAATGCGCACCGAAGTGCGCAGATAAGATTAAAGGGCACCCTCGGCCACTTCGACTTCGTCAAGGGCCGCAACTGCTGCAGGAGCCTTGCGAATGCCGCCGCCGAGGACTGCTTCAAGGTCAACTTCTTCGGCCGGCGCTGGCTCAGCAACGGCCGCTTCTTCCGCGGCTGGAACCGGCAGCTCTTCTGCAGCAAAGGCCTTGTCGCCCACCAGGTTCACGCCCTCGGCCGCCGAGTCGGCGATCTTCGAGGTGAAGAGGCGAATGGCGCGCAGAGCGTCGTCGTTGCCGGGAATCACGTAGTCCACGACCGTGGGGTCGCAGTTGGTGTCGACCACCGCAACCACGGGAATGCCGAGCTTGCGGGCTTCCTTTACGGCGATCGCTTCGTTGTTCGAGTCGACGATGAAGAGGGCGTCGGGCAGGCGCTTCATGGTCTTGATGCCGGCCAGGTTCGCTTGCAGGTGCTTGCGCTCCCGTTCCAGCTTGATGACTTCCTTCTTGGTGAGCAGCTCGTAGCGGCCGTCCGTGGCCATGTCATCGAGTTCCTGAAGGCGCTTCACCGACTTCTGCACCGTGACCCAGTTGGTGAGCAGTCCGCCCAGCCAGCGCTGATTGATGTAGGGCATTCCAGCGCGGGTGGCCTCCTCGGCCACGGCGTCCTGCGCCTGGCGCTTGGTGCCGACAAACAGTACGTCTTGCCGCTGGCGCACAGGTCAGTCACGAATTTTGACGCATCCTTGAACAGCTTGAGCGTCTTCTGCAGGTCGATGATGTAGATCCCGTTGCGCTCGCCGAAGATATATTCCTTCATCTTGGGGTTCCAGCGCTTGGTCTGATGCCCGAAGTGAACACCCGCTTCGAGCAGCTCCTTCATTGTGATCGTGGCCAATGGGCCTCCTTCGTGGATTGCATCCGGGCTGGTGATACCGGGGCCCGAATTGAACCCGCTCATGCGGGAGATGATGAAAACCGAGGGGTCAGGTTCAGTGGTCAGGGACAGCACAACTTCATTGCCAAGCTGACCCTGTCCTGACCCCTGATCCCTGAAGCGTTACCGCTTGCTGAACTGGAAGCGCTTGCGCGCGCCCTTCTGTCCGTACTTCTTGCGTTCCTTCTGGCGCGCATCGCGAGTCAAAAGGCCTTCAGTCTTGAGAACTTTGCGCAGTTCCGGGTTGAACTCGATGAGCGCACGGGCAATGCCCATCTTGACGGCATCGGCCTGTGCTGCCACACCGCCGCTTTTCACCGTGGTGACCACGTCGAAGCTGCCGGAAAGTTCAACCAGCGCAAGCGTGCGCTTGGCGGCGACACGCTGCTGCTCGGTGACGAAGTACTCTTCGAACGCCTTGCCGTTGACTTTCCACTCGCCCGTGCCGGGACGCAGGAAAACGCGGGCGATTGCCGACTTGCGCCGCCCCGTCCCGTAATACTGAACCAAATCTGCCATTTTTCTTTTAGCTCCTAGCCTCTAGCTTCTAGCTCTTAGCTAAAAGCCTTAAACCTTGAATTTCAAATGCCTGATCTAGCAGCTAGAAGCTAGCAGCTAGTGGCTGTTCTTAGGCGATGGGCATTGCCACGGGCATCTGCGCCTCGTGGGGGTGCTTGTCGCCGCGATAGACCTTCAACTTGGTAGCCATCTGGCGGCCCATCTTGCTCTTGGGCAGCATGCCCTTGATGGCTTCTTCCAAAATCTTTTCAGGCTTGCGAGCCAGCAGGCGCGTGAACGACTCTTCGCGCAGGCCGCCGGGGAAGCCGGTATAGCGACGATAGAGCTTGCTCTCGGCCTTGAGACCGGTCAGCCGCACCTTCTCCGCGTTGATGACGATCACGTGGTCGCCCATATCGATGTACGGCACGTACTTGGGGTTCAGCTTGCCGCTCAGCAGACTGGCGGCTTTGGTTGCCAGCCGGCCCAGCGTCTGGCCGCTGGCATCCACCACATACCACTTGCGGTCAATATTCTTGCCGCTCGGAACAAAGGTCGACATTTCTCTCCTGCCCTCTAGGAACTTTGCAGGTCAACTTTCGGGAAGACCCGAAGTGCCGTACTGCAAATTCCAGCCACAAAACCACAGCGCAAAACGATCCTGCCCACGCCAAACGCACGGGCCTAAGATTCCACCCACTTCCAAACAAATCTGTTCGGGTGAGGACTGCGGGAGCTGACCCTTAAAGGGCTTTGGCTCGACTGGTTTCGCGTAACGTGCACGCATCCAGCAGCCGATTGCCTGCTCCGGTAACTCCTCTTTCAAGGGGGTCTACCAGCCGAGTCCAGGTGAGCTGACTTACCCCATCGAGAAGGAAACTTTCGAATGGGAGCCCCGACACACAGACCCCAGGCGCAACACCGCGCAAGGACTTCAGAATACTCGAATTCGCGCCCAGAGTCAATGAAAAGGCGGTCTTACTGGGTGCGGCCCTGGCCCGATTGGCTGCGATTGCCGGGTTCAGCTTCGAGGCGGTACCGCAGAGGTGTCGGGAATCGATTTTGGAGTGTCAGTGTGGCTCGATAATTGTGTATACCTTGAAGGCAATGAAAGAAGCGCAAGTCCCTTCGAAACTGTTGACTCTGGATAGGCTACGCCCACGACGGACGGTGGCCGCACCTCATCGCCTGTTCAGGGGCGGGCGATGAAACGCAGCCCGTTGCGGGTATTTGCCGCGGGCTGCATCATTGCGGCTGGTTTTTGTCTCGTTGCCGGCATTTACGTCGTAGGACTGACCGAAAAGGACGCGGCGGCGCGAGATTTCATTGGATACTGGGCGGCCGGCCAGCAACTCATTCATGGCGCCGATCCTTACGATGTAGGGGCCACCCTGCGACTTGAGCAGGCGGCAGGCCTGGACGACGCCCGGCCCCGCGTCACACCCAGTCCGCCAGTGGCCCTGTTGCTGGTGCTGCCGCTCGGGCTGTTCGGGGCAAAAAACGGGCTGATTTTCTGGCTGCTAGCTCAACTCGCCTGTCTCTCCATCTCCATTTGGGTACTGTGGCTATTAAACGGACGCCCTGCCAGCCGGTTGCATCTCTTTGGCTATTTCTTCGCGCCTGCGCTGTCGTGCCTGATGGCCGGGCAGCTTGGCATCTTTCTCCTGCTTGGAATCGTGCTGTTTCTCTACTGGCATGAGAGTCATCCATTTCTGGCAGGTGCGGCCCTGCTGCCCTGCGCGCTCAAGCCGCACCTGGTGCTTCCTTTCGCCATCGTGCTGCTGCTGTGGATTGTGAGCCGGAAGGCGTATGGAATCGTCGGCGGATTTCTGGCCTTCATGGCCGTCAACTGCGCGATCACGTTTCGCTTCGATCCTCAGATTTGGAGTCAGTACACGCAGTTCATTCACGCATCGGGAATTCAGGACAGGTTTACACCCACGGTAAGTCTGACGCTCCGCGTTCTGATCCCGCCCCATCCGGTCTGGCTGCAGTTCCTGCCGGAGGCGGTAGCTTGCGTCTGGGCAATCTGGTACTACCTGACGCACCGCGACCGTTGGCGCTGGACGGACCAGGGCATGCTTCTTCTGGTCGTCTCCATGCTGTGTGCGCCGTATGCCTGGTTTCCCGATGAGGCAATCGTGCTGCCTGCCGTCCTTTCGGGCCTCTATCGCGCGGCGGAGTCGCACCGCTCGCTTTTGCCAATTGGACTGATTGGCGGAGTCGCACTGATCGAAGTGGCCGCAACCGTCCAGATCACTTCAAACTTCTTCTTGTGGACCGCACCCGCGTGGTTTGCCTGGTATCTCTATGCCACCTGGAAGAGTGGACCGAAGAGGGAGAGCGCGCGATGAAAAAAAGTCCGTTGCGTGCCGTGGCTGCTGCCTGCATTGTTGCTGTTGGATTGTTATTTGTGGGCGGGGTGTTTGCTGTGAGCCTGACCGACAAGGATGCGGCGGACAGGGATTACATCGAGTATTGGGCGGCCGAGCAACAGTTCGTTCATGGCGGAAGCCCCTATGACAACGATGCGATGGATCGCATTGAAACCGCCGCGGGGATGACGCGCGACCAGACGCTCATTTCGCTAAGCCCGCCGGTGGCACTATTTTTTGCTCTACCCCTCGGCTTGCTCAGCGCAAAGACCGGATTGATTGTTTGGCTGCTCGCGCTCTTTACCAGTCTTGCGGCATCCCTTTGGCTTATCTGGCGCATGCACGGATGTCCCAATACGCTGCTCTACTTGTTCGCATTTTTGTTTGCGCCCGCAGTGATGTGCCTGAAGGCGGGACAGATCGGCATCTTCCTTCTGCTCGCAATTGTGCTCTTTCTCTACTTGCACAAATCGCGGCCCTTTTTGGCAGGCGCGGCGTTGATGCCCTGCGCGTTGAAGCCGCATCTGTTTCTTCCCGTTGTCATCGCGCTGCTTTTGTGGGAAGTGAAAGAGAAGTCTTTTCGCATCGTTGCCGGCTTCTCGGCCTCACTGGTTGCAAGTTGCGGCCTGACGTATCTGTACGATCGCAATGTCTGGCTTGATTACAGGCAACTGATGAACTCGGGGATTATGGATCAATTTGTCCCCACGCCGAGTTCGGCTCTTCGCTTCCTTATCGATCGAAATGGCGATTGGGTGCAGTTCGTCCCGGAGATAATCTGCTGTGCGTGGGCGGCTTGGTATTTCTGGACGCGGCGGAAGGTCTGGGACTGGATGGACCACGGGTTGCTTCTGGTTCTGGTATCACTGGCGACCGCGCCTTATGCATTTTTCACCGATGAATCCATCGTGCTGCCGGCCGTTCTCGCAGGATTGATGCAGGCGATGAATCGCAGGCGCTCCCTGGTGCCCATCGCGTTCATCGCGCTGGCCGCGTTGATTGAGGTTTTCAAGGGAGTACAGATCATCTCGCCGTATTACCTATGGACCACGCCCGCTTGGATTGGCTGGTATCTCTATGCGACGTGGGAGACGCATACTCCGGCGGCAAGGGCTGCAAACGGCGCAGCAGTCATAGCAGACTGACAGCGCCGTCGAGTTGAACTAAATTCAAGCTGCGTGTTCCGCGACCGACCGCACCCGGAAGCGTTTCATCTGGATGGAGAGCGTGCGCTCAATCTTGCGCAGGTCGCCACGTTCGGCGGGACCGGCAAACGTAGAGGCAATTCCCTTTGCAGATGCACGACCGGTGCGGCCGACGCGGTGAACGAAGTCCTCGGCCACCTTGGGCAGGTCGAAGTTGATCACATGCGCCACGTTGGCCACATCGATACCGCGCGCGGCAACGTCCGTTGCGACGAGAATGCGGTGGCGGCCCTCAGAGAAGCTGCGCAATGCGGAGTTGCGCTGTGCCTGCGAGCGGTCGCCGTGAATCTGCGTCGCCGACCAGCCGGAGCGGGTGAGGCGGCGCGCCACGCGGTCTGCGCCATGCTTGGTGCGGACAAAGACCAGGAAGCTGCCCTGTTCTGCGCCGAGCAGGTGTTCGAGGAGTTCCTGCTTCTTGTCGGGCTCCACTTCAAAGGTGCGAAGCTCGACGTTTTCCGCTGGCTTGAGCACCGAGCCAATCTCGACGCGGGTGGGGTTGTTGAGGTATTTGCGCGCCACGTCCTTCACCGGACCCTTCGAGAGTGGCGGAGTAGCAGAGGGTTTGCCGCACTGCGGGCAAAGTGGCCGCGATGCGTGCGATGGCCGGCTGGAAGCCCATATCGAGCATGCGATCCACTTCGTCGAGCACCAGGATCTTGACCTGGTCGAGGCGGACGAGCTTGCGCTTGAGATAGTCTTCGAGGCGGCCGGGCGTGGCCACGATCAGCTTCGCGCCGCGGCGAATGGCATCCAATTGCGATCTTTCCGCAAGGCCGCCAACCACGAGGGCCACGGTCTGATGCGGAGCTGGAGCGGATCGCGAGGAAAGCCTGTTCCACCTGCATGGCCAGTTCGCGCGTGGGCAGCAGGATAAGCGCATGCGCCGCGGGACCGCGTCTGCTGATGTTCTGCAGAAGCTTCCACAATGGGGATCAGGAAGCCGAGTGTCTTGCCGGTGCCAGTCTGCGCGGTGGCCAAGCACGTCGCGGCCTTCAAGCGCCGGAGGAATGCAGCCGGCCTGCACCGGGGTGGGGATTTCAAATTTGTTAGCGTTGAGCCGCGCCAAAAGGGCGGGCGAAAGAGTGAACTGCGAGAACTGAGTTGTCAAAATGAATTAATCTTCCTGTTGGGTTCCGGGAGCCGCCAGTCTTGACTGGGGCCTGCAAACGGAACCGGACCTGAGGCGCAGCACACGAAACCTGTTCCAGGCGCGAACCTGCTATCGAATTATGCGTAAGGGAGAACCAAAATCGTCGCTGGGACTGACTAGCAAGCATTCAAAAGAATGCCCGCAGCCCGGAGCTGCCACACGCTACCAGTACGCCAGACGGCACACTGCCGGCCGGCACCACGCTCGTCGCATACACAACTGCGACTCCTCCCAAATGGGAGCCCAGGTGGTTACGCTGTAGGGGCTTGGGGAAATCTGTGCCAGGCAAACTTGCCTTGGGATGGGCAAACCGCCGCTCACGACCAAATCACTGAGCGCAACTTCAGTGTAGCACAATTTCGCTTTTCACTCGCCGGATGGGGTTGCCTTCAGCCTGCGAGCCGCGCAATTACTTGCTGACGACGTGATCGAGTTCGGCATCGCTGGCCGGCGCAGAGCCGGCAGGTTCCGGCAAACGCGCCATACGGGCATCAGGCAGGCCCATGCGGCGCTTGAGGGCGAGAATCTCCTCAATCTTGTCGTCGGGAATATAGGTCAGTGGCTCGCCGATCTGCTGCGCGATGACATAGGTCTTGCAGTAGGTCTCGAGAATCTCGACAAGCCACTCGGCATGGGTGACACGTGTCAGACCAGCAAACGATGCCGTGATTGGTAAGCAGGATGGTGTTGTGATCCTGCACAAAAGGCAACACCGTCTCGGCAAAGGCCTGCGTGCCGGGAGTCTCGTAGCGCGTGACGGCCGACCGGGCCGATGAAGATCTCGTACTCCGAGATAAGCCCGACGGGCGGGGCGGAGCCGGTAATGGCAAAGGCAGTGGCATACGGCGGATGGCAGTGAACCACTGCCTGGGCGCGCGGAGTTGGCCTTGTAGATTTCAAGATGCAACAGCAGTTCGCTGGTGCGCATGCGATCGCCGGCAAGGATGTTGCCTTCGAGATCGGAGAGGCAGATGTCGGCCGGCTGCAGATCGCGCTTGCTCATCATGGTGGGGGTGCATAGCACGTACTTCGAGCCAAGGCGCACGCTGATGTTGCCGCCATTGCCGTCGACATACTGGCGCTCCCACAGCTTGCGGCCCACCATGATGATCTCGGCGCGCAAAGCCTCGGCTTCAGGCGAGCGGGCGACTGCCGCGGGAGAGGCCTCTTCGGAGTGGCGGCATGCGCAGAGTCTTCCGTTCCGACCTGCGCCACTTCCCTCACCTGCTCGGCAATTGAAACCTGCGTCTGCTCCATCATCAACCTCGCGCGGTATCTTCACCGGGAGGCGGCAACCGGATCAGCCTCGTCCCCAGTGTCCCACAAACAACTTATAGGACCAAGAGCGGCGCGAAGCCGGTGATTTGAGTCACAAACGTGAGGTGAAAGCGAGCCGGCGCTGCTGAACTCGGCTACTGGAAGATGCGCGAATTGGAACGAGGCTATTTCGAAGGCACCAACTTCCGCTGCAGGGCCTCCAGCGTCTGGCCCTTGGTTTCAGGGTAGACAAACAGGACCACCAGGAACTGCACCACGGTCATCACCGAGAAGAAGATGAACGGCGCGCTGCGGCCGATGCTGGCGACCAGCACCGGAAACTCGAGCTGGATGATGGTGTTCATGAACCAGTGGCTGGCGCTGCCGAGCCCTTGCCCCTTGGAGCGCACCGACGTGGGGAACACTTCGCCGATGTAGACCCAGATGACCGCGCCCTGCGAGACGGAGAAGAACGCGATGTAAGTGACGAGCAGCCAAAGCAGTGCGCCAGGATGGGAGTTGGTGCCGAAGATCCAGGCCACTCCGGCAAGGCAGATCGACGTACCCACAGCGCCAATCAGCAAGAGCGTTTTGCGACCGATCTTGTCGATCAACGACATTCCGATCAGGGTGAACACAAAGTTGGTGGCGCCGATGGCGATGGCCTGCTGGTCGCCTGAGATCTGGCTGAATCCGGCGGAAGCGAAAATGTCGTTGATGTAGTAGAGAATCGCGTTGATGCCGGCGAGCTGATTGAACGCACCAATGCTGATGGCGAGGAAGAGAGGATAGCGGTACTTCCATTGAAAGACGCGCTCGTGGGCGGTGGCATGTTCCTCTGCGAGGGCGGCGCGAATGTCCTTCAGCTCCGCCTCGGGGTCAGGGCTCGCCCATCATTTTGAGAACTTCCAGCGCCTCGTCGATGCGGTTCTGCGAAGCTGACCAGCGCGGGCTGCGCGGAATTCCGAACAGCAGGGCCAGGAAGGCAATGGCGGGAAAAGCAGCCACACCCACCTGCCAGCGCCACTCGGTTGCGCCCAGGTGCATGGTGCGAATGAAGTAATTCGAGGTGTAGGCCACCATGATTCCAAAGACCACGTTGAACTGAAAGGCCGCGACCATGCGCCCACGCCACTTGGCGGGGGCCAGCTCCGCAATGTAAACCGGTCCCAGCACGGACGATGCGCCGATGCCGAGTCCGCCGATGAAGCGGAAGACCATGAAGGAATCCCAGTTCCACGCCAGTCCGCAGCCGACCGCCGAGACCACATAAAGGATTGCGGTAAGGCGCAGCGTCTCGCGTGAGCCCAGCTTTTGGCCCACCTGGCCTGCGCCGAGCGCGCCAATCACCGTGCCCACGAGGCCAATGGCGACCGTTAGGCCCTTGTTCTGCGGACTCAGGTGATAGAGCGTCGTCAGTGCGTCAATCGCGCCTGCGATGACTACGGTGTCGAAGCCAAAAAGCAGGCCGCCAAGCGCTCCGGTCAGGGTCGCCTTCATCAGGTTCAGGTTGGGTCGCATCGTGTACGGTTCCTTGAATTCCAAATCATCGTACAGATTGAGCCCTGACCCGGCAATCCCAGTGCGCGTCCGCGCGACTTGAAACCGGCCAGCACAAGTCATTCGGCCCGTGAATCAGTTCGTCCTCAGCGTGCCCGGCGAAACGGCGAGAAGCCGGCAGCGTGTCTTTCCCGCTGCGCTCCAGGCCATGGGCACCTCGCTGTCGATGTGCGCGCAGTCTCCCGCTTCAAGCAGCTCGCGCGCCGCGCCCGCGTCCATTTGCAGCCGCCCCTCGAGCACATAAATCAAGTTGCAATTGTTGCCGGCTTCGGGTGTCAGCGGAGCGCCCCCGGGGAAAGCTCGATCATGTGCGCAACGAGACGTGCGCCGTCACCCGGCGCATGAAGCGGTGTGTACTTTACCGCTTCAGGGCTCCGGTCATTGCCCTCCAGATGCGCCTTGCGGGTGATGGAGATTTTATGAACAGAGGGTTCGCAGAAGAAATGGCTCAGTCCCACGCCGTAGACCCTGCAGATGGTTGCCAGAGTGGGCAGGGTGGGCACCATGCGGTCGGTTTCCAGCTTGGAGAGAAGGGCAGTCGACATCCCAGTCTCTGCGGCGAGGCGTGACAATGTGATCCGCTTGCGCGTGCGCAGGGCGCGCAGCTTCATTCCTATGCAATAGGGCTCAAGTGACCATCGGGCATAGGGTATTGCATTTTTCATAGTGACCTCTCCAAGAGTCTGGCAGCGGATGCGTCTCCAACTTTGGAAGGTTTCCTGAAATTCTTGATGGAGAGTTTTGTTTCGTATCCGGCTGAGGCAGTTTAAGATTCTGAAGAGGACGAAGCAGACGATCGAAGGATCTGCGCTTCGCTCTCTATCTCAAATTCGCTGAAAAGGATCATCCCCCCATGACCCTGACCTTCTGCTGGAACAAAGATTCTGATTCCTCAATATCTCTACTTCTGCGACGGTTTCTGCCTCGCGGTGTCCGCCTCGTGGCACTCGGTGCGTTCCTTGCCGGTACCGTGTTCTGCGTCGCGCAGAGCAAGCCGGATCCGGCACCGGATGTCCTGGTGTTGAGTAACGGCGATACTCTGCACGGAAAGTTCGTGAGCGTCATCCAGGGGAAAGTCACGTTTCATTGCGATCCGCTGGGAGATGTTTCACTTTCCTGGGACAAGATCAAGGAATTGCATACCAGCGAAAAGCTGGCGGTGCTTAATGGGGACGTCGTCAAGAGCAGTAAGAAAAGCGAGGCGCAGATTCCTACCGGAACCGTGGAAGTGGCAAACCAGGCTGTCACGGTGCATTCAGAGAACGGTGCCACTCCGGCGCCGATTCCCGTGAAGGATGCGCAATTCATCATGGACGAGGCCGCGCTGAACAAAGCAATGTTCCACAGTCCGAGTCTTGGCGCCGGATGGAACGGCGCGGCGACCGCCGGAGCCACGCTGGTTACTGCGACTCAGAACCAATACACATTTTCGGGAGGCATCGGCCTGGTGCGGGTAGTGCCGATGGTGAGCTGGCTCAATCCGCGCGATCGCACCTCGCTGGATTTCACTGGCTCGTTTGGAAAGATCACGCAGCCGGCATATGTCTCCGGTGGCACGCTGGTGCCGGCAGTCACGACAAAGTCAGCGATTTACCATGCAGATGCGGAACGCGATGAGTATTTCTCTCCGCGGTTCTTTGCGCTGGCGCAGACTGCATTTGACCACAACTACGGCCAGGACCTGGACCTGCAGCAGATATACGGCGGCGGCATCGGTTGGACGGTGTACAAGACTCCAAAGCAGGAAGCCGATCTGAAAGCGACGATGCAGTACGAGAAGCAGCAATTTATCAGCGGCACCAGCAGCGGCAACCAAAACCTGATTGGATCGACGTTCTCCGCGAACTACGTGCTGCACGTGAAACTATTCACGTATCTTCAGGGTGTTGCATTCATTCCCGCGTACAACAACGAACGAGCCTACTCGACGAACGAAACCAATACATTCGCGTTTCCCGCGTACAAGAACCTCAGCTTCTCATTGGGCACGCTGGACAGCTATCTGAACGATCCGCCGGCGTCGGAACCGCCTACAAAAAGGAATTCGTTCCAGTTCACGATGGGCTTGACCTACGCAATCAAAGCGAAAAATTAATGCATGCGTTGCTTTAGGGTAACCCGCACTGCGCAAAGGTAACTCAACGCGAATATCAGACGCGCTGTCAAGAGATGTGGACGCGCAATCCCCAATGAATTTGCGGGTTTCTGCTGCATCGAGTAAGGTGATCCTGATTCAGTCGCCGCGAATGTTCGATGCAGCCACTCGCGTGAAAGTGTGATTTAAATCACGTTGCGTGGCTCAAGGTGCGCCATTCGCCGGTAATTCTTCTCAATCTCGCTCAATCGACGGCTGCATCGTAACATTCTCAGGATTACCACGCAGAAAAAAATCTATGCGATACTCCCTCCCGTTTTCGGCGCGGCGAGATAATCAGGCATATATTGATTTGCTGAGCAGACGGATGCTCATAGACTCGCCGGAACTCCTGATGCTTTCTCCCTGGGGTAATCGGCCATAAAGATCCCGGCCCTCGTTCTCCCGTTGCAGCCCTCTCGCGTCCGCGAGATGCATTGACGAGCGCGCGGCTGACCTGGACAACGAAAGATGCGTTGGTTCGGATGAAACAGGGTAAGCCAGATCTACCAGAAACATCGGAACACGGATACTGGTTTGGAAGTCTCCGGCTCGGAACCGATGGAACTCTTCGCCGCGGAAATACCGAAATCCATCTAACCCCAAAAGAACTCCAGGCCCTCAGACTGCTGCTCGATCATGCCGGAAAGACCGTGTCTCCTCAGCAATTGAAGGAGGCTTTGTGGGGCAACGTGCACGTAACTGCAGAAAGCGTTCCGCGTTGTCTCTCTTCTCTGCGTGCAAAGCTTAAGCCGGACGAGTACATTCAGACCGTCTACAAGCGCGGATACCGATTCTCGGTGCGACCCCGGCAGCTTATGGACGCGTCGTCACAATGGGCGCCGCAGCTAGTGATCGCGCCCTTTGCCACAGGACTCAATGTACCGGAGTATCTGGGCCGTGCCATCGCAGAGGGAACCATCGCGCGCCTCCGAGGCATGCGTCTGGCCCAGGGATTGATGCAGTCCATGGATTCTGTCTTCACGCTTGTCGAGCGTGGGCTCAGTGCTCAACAGGTCGGCGAGGCGCTCCGTGCCGATCTCGTATTGGCAGGAAGTCTGAGTTTGCTGCCCGCGCATTATCGGCTGCGCGCAGAGATGATTCGAGTGGAGGATGGGGCGCAGCTTTGGGTTGAGGATTTGCTGACAGCGCAGACTCACAATGCCGATGTGGAGTCAGAGCTTGTCGAACGTCTTGTTTCTCGTCTCGGCAATGGAAATATCAGCCTCGCAGCCGCTGCAACCCCTGATGAAAAACAAAGAGAGAATCCCGCCCATCGCCAAGCCTACGAATTGTTCCAGCGGGGTCACCACGAAGGTCAGACTCTGGAGCACCGCCGAATCCGCGAAGGGCAGCGACTTCTTCTGCAAGCTACTGAACTTGATCCATCCCTTGCGGCGGCACAAGTTGATCTGGCCAACCTTTGCATCACGGAGGCGCTCTTTGGGTTGATGCCGACTGCTGAGGCCGCCGAGCAAGTGCACCGGTCAGTCCGCGCAATTCCGCGGAATTCTCAGGATGCCGAAGCCATCCTACCCGCACTCGGCTGGGCACGTTTCCACATGGAGCACGATCTGAATGGCGCGGTGGAAGCATTTGCCGAAAGTGCCCACCTTCCTCATGACACGTGGACTACGCGGTCTCGAGCGATGTTTGCGCTCAGCCGTCATCGCTTTGGAGAAGCCATCGAATTGTTGAGATCCGCGTTACGCGACGACCCCTATTCACCCTGGCTGAATGCAAGGCTGGGCTGGGCTTATCACCTTGAGGGAGAGGGGGCCATGAGCCGCGAACAGATTGAACGAGCTATCACGATGTGCCCTCGTCACGAGGCCGCAATCCTTTACGCAGGGATCATCCTGGCATGGCAAGGCGATGCGAAACGAGCAGCGCAACTTACGGAGGAGTTGACCCACCGCTCGCCTCACTTCGACATTGCGATGGCGGTGCACGGGTATGCCCTGGCGTGCGCGGAACGCAGAGACGAAGCCCGCGCGACCCTGGAGCGGCTGCAATGGTCGAGTCGTGAACGATATGTGATGCGTTCCTTTACTTCCGCCATCTACGTCGCGCTGGGGGACCTGGAAGGGGCCATCGAGGAGTTGCGCGCCGCGGAACAGGCACGCTGTCCGTGGTTCTTCCAGGCGCTCGGTGATCCAAGGTTGAAGCCTTTGCATGAGCATCCGGACTTTGTCCGTTGGCAGGAAGATCTCTGCCGTATGGAGGCTGTTGCGGCGCGGGAGCAGGGAAAGGAATCCTGATCTCCCCGTTTGCAAATGGGGCTCGCGGCTTTGATCTTCACGCCCGCACCGAAATCTAATTCACTATCAGGCTGGATTCCCAGTCTCGAACAGGTTGCAACCAACATCGGTGCCCGGCTATCCCGACATGGAGATAAGTGCTGGCCTTCAGGGGCGCAGCTTTGGGAACGCGTGGCTGCGAACCATCGCCGTAGCTGTCTCCCAAGGGCGGAAGGTCTCTGGGGACCTATTCCAGAAGCCGCAATGGACGTTGGTCCTGCTCTTTCGATGAACCAACCAGCCCGATCTGGCCTAATATTGCGCACAGCAGCGCCCAAATCAGCAGTAAGACACCGAGCAGAGTCAGGATGGGTCCGCCGATCGCAGCGGGACCAAATGTGCTCACGCAGAGTTTGAAAGACGCCGCTGACAGCGGGTAGCCTGCATTCAACGCAACAGTGCCGTCGCAGTAGCCGAAGGTAAGTCCGAGGCCGGCTGCCAGGACAAGGACAGAGACGATGAGGGGACGGTCAGGTTTCATTTGAATCACCTCTCTGGGTTGGTTCGAATCCAAATCGCGGCTTTGGGATGCATGCACGCTGAATCTGACCGAGGACGGAAAATCAGACTCTTATCCACGCCGTGACAAACATCACAGGATTCTGCTTCCCGGTTCTTGAATAATTGTGAAGGATGGCCCTCGACGGGCTTGCGCCTGAGATGGTATTCGTCCTTGCATCCATTCCTTCCCAAAATTGCGGAGGCAAATTGCTTTTAGGCATTGTCAAGGAATCAGCCCCGGGGGAGACGCGTGTGGCCCTCTTGCCGGAGAGCTTGAAGTCGTTGCTGACGCAGGGTATTGCAGTTCGCGTCGAAGCGGGAGCGGGCTTGGCGGCCGGTGCCGCGGACGCTGCCTACATCGAAGTGGGCGCCGCAGTATCGGCGGACCGGGCTCAAATCCTGGCTGACGCCGATGTTCTGCCGATGGTGAATGCGCCCAACGCCGCGGACCAGGCACGCCTCAGGCCAGGCGCGGTGGTGATTGGATTTCTGAAGCCGCTGGATGCAATCGGGGAGTTGACCACGGCAATCGCCCGGCCTGTAACCCTTTTTAGTATGGAGTTGGTGCCGCGCATCAGCCGCGCGCAATCCATGGATGCACTTTCCTCGATGGCCACTGTGGCGGGATATAAGGCAGTGATTTCTGCGGCAGACAAACTGCCGCGCCTGTTCCCCATGTTGATGACCGCCGCCGGGACCATTCCGCCGGCGCGGGTTTTTGTGATCGGCGCGGGTGTCGCAGGCTTGCAGGCGATTGCCACAGCGCGACGCCTGGGCGCGGTTGTCGAAGCATATGACGTAAGAGCCGCTGCAGGCGAGCAAGTGCGATCGCTGGGCGCAAAATTCCTCGACGTGGACCTGGGCGGAATTAGTACTGAAGGCGGCGGAGGGTACGCTGCCGAACTGACAGAAGAAGCGCTCGACCGCGGCCGCGATTTGATTACTCGCACCGCCGCGCACTCCGATGTGATTGTTACCACCGCGCAGGTGCCCGGAAGACCCGCACCGCGCCTTATTCGGCGCGCTGCCATTGAGGCCATGCGTCCCGGTTCGGTGTTGGTGGATTTGGCTGCCCCCGCAGGCGGCAATTGCGAAATGACGAGACCGGGAATGACGCAAGTCATTGGCGGCGTGACGCTGATGGCGCCAATGAACCTGCCTGCCGAAGTACCCGTGCATGCGAGCCAACTCTACGCACGCAATATCCTCAACTTTCTCGGACTGATTTTGAAGAAGGGCGAACTCAGCGTCGATCTCGGCGACGAGGTGCTGGCCGGTGCATGCGTGGCTCACCAGGGCAGCCCGGTCAATCCTCGCGTGGCCAAGCTGCTTGAAACGGCCAAGGCACTCGGCTAACGAGAAATGCGGGTCTTGATTTCCAGGCGTGGAGCCGTCACTACTCGCGTGCTCACATTCTCACTCGCTGTATCGGACAAGGAATTATGAATCCAGCAGTTCTCATCGCATCGGTGTATGTATTCGCGTTGGCCGCGTTTCTGGGCTACCAGGTCATAAGCCGCGTTCCTCCGCTGCTGCATACGCCGCTTATGTCGGCCACCAACGCCATCTCCGGCATTTCGCTCATCGGCTCGCTGGTATTGGCCGGAGTGAGCGCGAATCACCATCCGCTCACGGCACACATTCTTGGATTCGTTGCGGTCACGACTGCGACGATTAACGTGGTGGGCGGATTCGGCATCACGGATCGCATGTTGAAGATGTTTGGCAAGCGCAAGGCCGGGGCGCCTGCCCAGGCGGGGGTGGCAAAATGACCCTCTCCACATACTTTATGGAGGCCACTTATCTCTTTGCTTCCATCCTGTTTGTTCTTGCGCTGAAGGGCATGTCGCACCCCGAGACGGCGCGCCGCGGCATGTTTCTGGCAGAGGGCGGAATGTTCGCCGCCATTGTGGGCACGCTGATTGGGGCACACATCGTCACCTGGGTGTGGATCATCGCCGGGCTCACGGTGGGATCGATCATCGGCGCATGGATGGCCATCTGGGTCCCCATGACAGCCATGCCGCAACGAACGGCGTTGTCGCACGCATTTGGGGCCCTGGCCGCGGCCCTTGTTGGCGTGGGCGAGTTTGTGATTCACGCGGGCGAAATGCCGGTGGTCACACGCGGCGCACTGGGATTTGAGGTCATGCTGGGGGCGCTCACCACCACTGGCTCGCTGATCGCCGCCGGTAAACTGCAAGGCGTCATCCACGGTAAGCCGATCCAATTCAGGGGCCAGAACGCAGTAAATCTGCTGGTCTTTCTCACCATGGCAACTTGCTTCGTCCTCTTCTGGATGCATCCCGATGAGGCCGCAATGTTCTACACCATGCTGGGCGTCGCTTTTCTGTTCGGCGTCATGCTGGTCATCCCCATTGGTTCTGCCGACATGCCTGTGGTGATGTCGCTCCTGAATTCCTATGCCGGCCTTGCCGCGGCCGCTACTGGATTTGTGCTGGGCAACAACGTCCTTATCATCGCCGGCACTCTGGACGGATTCTCGGGGTTCATTCTTTCGGTGCTGATGTGCAAGGCAATGAACCGCTCCATCACCAACGTGCTCTTTGGCGGCTTTGGCGCAGTGATTGCCGAAGCAACATCCAACGCCGGGGGCGTGATGCGGGAAATTAGCCTGGACGATGCCGCAATGCAGTTGGCATTCGCGAGTCGCGTGATCTTTGTTCCTGGCTACGGGCTGGCAACGGCGCAGGCACAACACGCAGTCCGCGAACTGGCCGAGCTGCTTGAAGGCCGAGGCGTGACAGTCAAATACGCAATTCATCCCGTCGCCGGCCGAATGCCCGGCCACATGAACGTTCTGCTCGCCGAAGCCAATGTGCCCTATTCGCTGCTTTACGAGATGGAGCAGATCAATCCCGAATTTTCGTCGACCGACGTGGCCGTCGTCATTGGCGCAAACGACGTGGTGAATCCCGACGCGCGGGATAATCCGAAGTCGCTGATTGCGGGAATGCCCATTCTTGAAGTGGACCGCGCCAAAAGCGTCATTGTGTTGAAGCGGGGACAAGGCCGAGGCTTCTCAGGCCTCGAGAACCCGCTCTTCTTCAAGCCCTGCACGTCAATGCTTTACGGCGACGCGAAGTCGAGCTTGAGCCACCTGGCCCAGGCCGTCCAGCACGTCTAGACACTCGCCGAGCGTCCCGCGCAAAAAGAAAGCGGCAAGAGGATCACCCCTTGCCGCCACCGGCTGACTTTCGCCGCATTTGCTCTCTGCTCGGAGAAAAACATCTAAGCTGAAGCTATTGCTCGTCGCCTGTGGGTGGTGCACTCCCACCTGCCGGCGCAGGCGGGGCGTTTCCCTGAGGAGCCGCAGACGGTGGTCCGCCCTTGTGCCAGCCCTGGCCGTCGCGCCCGGGGCCACCATGCATGGGACCGCCCTGCCCGCGTTCTCCGCCATGCCATCCCTGCTCCTGCCTGCCGTGGTCCTCACGGAAGTACTGCACCTGCTTCCACTGCTCCGGCGTAAGCTTACTGCGCAGGGCCAGCAGGTAGCGCGCGTTTGCCTTCTCCAACTCCGCGCGCGCCTGCGCTACCTTGTCGATTTGCGCCAGGATTCGTCCTTCGTTCGGCTGGTCGTCGCGGACCAGCGGCTCCATTTCCAGCTCCGCCTTTTCAACATTGGCCCTCAGATCGATCAGTTTCTCCCGGTGCTCCAGAAGAATGCTGTCAAACCCCTTCCGCTGCTCGTCGGTCAACTTCAAGCGCTCCACAATCCTCGGATTGTTCCACCACCGACCCTCAACACCGTGACCGCCAAACGCATTCTCAAACGGTGGCCGGTGCGAGCCCATTCCTGGTCCATGTCCCGACCCCATTCCCCCGTCGGGACCGCCGCCGGGCATCTGCGCCCAAGCCGTGCCTGCCATCACCACTGCAGCAATTGCCATTCCCAATCGAATTCCCAATGATGCTTTCATTTCATTCCCCTTCCCCACTTTCAATGCAGGGCCCTTCTTTCGATTTTTGTGTCTATTTCGTTGTGTCGTCGTCATTCATCAGCGAAGCCAAAGGCTCCAATGCACTTGGAACTTCCTGCGAAACATCGCTATCCACCTTGGCCAGCAAATCTTCTTCAGCACGGGCGCGTTCCGCGGCAAGCTCGCGCTGGTGAGCAGCCTCTTGCGCCGCTGCAATTCGAGCCAGCTCCTGGCGATGATGATGTTCGTAGACGCCGCCCGAGACGGCCCCTGCGATCAGGACAGACGCCAGCGCTGCGCCGGCAGCGAGCTTCCAGGCTCTGCGCACAACCACATTGTGCGCCGCACGCTGCCGATTCATCATGGCTTCACTCCAGGCATGAACGCTACCCTTGAAGTCGCCCAGTGCCTGCTTCATGGCTGGATCCAGCGCTTCCCAGTCGTTCTGCTGCCCGGATTCAATCTTGAAATCGCCGTTGTCCGTCATCGCTTCCCTCCCAACTCCGCGCGCACTCTGGCCAGCGCCCGCGAAAGGTGCGCCTTGACAGTGCCCTCGTTCAGGCCGGTCGTTCGCGCAATCTCACTCAATTCCAACTCCTCGACGAAGCGCAGCAGGAAGACTGTTCGCTGCCGCTCGCTCAAACCTTCAACTGCACGCCAGACGTGCGCCACCTTTTCGCGCGCAAGCATCTTTTGCTCCACCGACCGCTCTCCACTGGGCAGCCATTCGCTGGCCTCGTCGAGGTCCACCTTGTTCGTGCTTGCCTGACGCCAGAACTGCATCCGGCGGTTGCGCCAATGGTCCTTTTGCAGGTTGATGGCGATACGCATCAGCCAGGTCATGGCGCTGGAGTCGCCGCGAAAATGCGACCAGTTCCGGTGCGCCTTGAGAAAGCAATCCTGGGTCAGTGTCTCGGCCAGGTCCACGTCGCGCGTCGAAGCCAGCAAAAACCTGAAAATCTGCGGACGGTGGCTCGCAACGACAGCGGAGAACTCCTGCGCGGCAATCTCGTTCGCCGTGGCCATGGTCATCGGTTCCAATGTTGTGCCGGCTGCCATCACTGAGGTAGACGCCCGCACTGGGCGCAAGTTTACAGCGACGCCCGTGAATCTGATCAACCGCGCGGCGCGAGATGGCCGCGCATCATCCCCGGTGCCTCCGCCGGGGGAATAAATCGAAGAATGCAGCAGTGCGGGGCTGATAGACTTGTCTTGGTAAACGCTTACCCCGTGTTCATCGGACCACCTGCGCCACACCGCACCGAGGAAGATCCGCCATGCTGCTCGAATTGCTTCGCGAAGAAGTCCTCCACGCCAATCAGGAAATCGCCCGCCGCGGACTGGCCCCGCATACATTCGGCAACGCCAGCGGCATCGACCGCTCCGGCGCCCAGCCGCTGGTGGTCATCAAGCCCAGCGGCGTGGACTACGCCAGGCTGACGCCCAGCCGACCTGGTCGTCACCGATCTGGATGGGCAGATCGTCGAAGGCACCCTGCGGCCATCGAGCGATCTGGACACGCACACCCTGCTCTACCGCGAGTTTCCCCAGATCGGCGGCATCGTCCACACTCACTCCGAGTTCGCGACCTCCTGGGCCCAGGCCTGCCGCTCCGATTCCCTGCCTCGGCACCACCCATGCTGACTATTTTCATGGGTCGGTTCCGGTCACCGAACCACTCACGGCCGAGGAAGTGGCCGAAGCTTACGTGCGCAATACCGGTGCCGTTATCGTCCGCCTCTTCCGCTCGGAGGGCTGGACCCGGTCGCCGTTCCCGGTGTGTTGGTTGCCGGTCACGCGCCATTTGCATGGGGAAAATCGCCCGCCGAAGCCGTGGAACACGCCGACGTGCTGGAGTACATCGCCCGCCTGGCATTTCGCACCATCCTGCTGAATCCTGCGGCCGCAGGGGTTCCTGCGTCACGTTAGCGAGCACCATTACATGCGCAAGCACGGCCCGAAAGCGACGTATGGCCAGCACTGATGGTGAACTGCCGAGGAACCGGCGAGGATTAGAGATTGCCAGCGTTGAATCAGGGGCACAATCCGAAGGGTTTCATACCTAAATCTGTCGTAGCCTGTTCAGTTCCCGATTTCAGTAGGTGGATTCCTTTCTGCGTAGGCTCCTATTGTTTTCTGCATTTTCCGCAAACATCGCCCATTAGCTGGCTTGACATTTTTCGGTGAAAGATTCGTCTCTATCTCGCGTGTTTTCAAGTGATTGCTCGTCGGTTCTGGATGACAGGCGCTTCCTCCCGCATGGCAACTGACGTGCAACGCACTTCAATGACGTAAGGTGCTCTCCCCATGGAGACAAGTCTCTTCAACCGGTTGCAGGCGACACTGCTGGCCGTGGCCACGGTCGGACTGGTGTTACTTGCGGTATTGAACTTCCGGCAGGAGGGCCAGTTTCCTCAGCCCTACGACGGGGTATGGTGGAGCGAGGCGCCGAGCGGGGCCGGGCTCATGGCCGAGAAGGTTCTGCCCAAAGCCCCGGCGAGCGTGCGGGCATCAAGGACACGACCTGTCTCACCGCGGTGAACGATGCGCCTACAGTTCACTTGTCGGACCTGGAGAGAGAACTCTATCGCTCTGGCGTCTGCGGGAAGGTCGAATTACGCCATCACACGGGATGGCATTCAGTTGGATACGCCGGTGGTGGTGATTCCCGAGCCGCCGGACCGGAGTCTGCAGCAGGCCCTGCGCTTTATCGGACTGATCTATCTGGCGATAGGCATTTACGTGCTTTTGCGCCGTTGGACAGCTCCGCGCGCAACCCATTTCTATCTCTTCTGCCTGGTCTCGTTCGCACTTGGTAGCCCTCAAATTCACAGGCAAGTTGGACTGCGCTGGACTGGACCGTTTTCTGGTTTAACGTGGTGGCCGAGTCGCTGCAGCCCGCGCTCTTTCTGCACTTTGCGCTGAGCTTCCCTGAAGAGCGGCTCAAGAACATTCGCCGCCGCTGGCTGATGCCGGTTGTGTACGCCCCCGGCGCCGCGCTTTTCGGGCTGTGGCTCATGGCCATTACCCGGTGGGAAGCGACAGGCCTGTTGAAGCACAGGCTCGACCAGGCCGGCACTGCTTACGACGCGGCTTTCTACGTGCTGGCGGCCGATTTTCTTCCTGCACAGCTATCGCCGGGCGGATAGCCCGCTGCTGCGCCAGCAGTTGAAGTGGCTCACCCGCGGCGCGCTGATGGCAGTCGTGCCTTTCACACTGCTTTACGCGATTCCGTTCCTGTTCGACTTGCACATGCCGGGGGTGCTGACCAAGCTGGCGGGATTGTCGCTGGTGTTTTTGCCGCTCACTTTCAGTTGGGCCATCGTCCGCTACCGGCTGATGGATACCGACCTGATATTCAAGCGCGGCGTGGCCTACACACTGGCCACGGGCCTGCATGCTGGGCGTCTACTTCGGCGTCATTGCGTTGATTGCGGTAATGGTGCACCACGGATTGCCGCAAGAAGGCCAGGAGTGGGGACTGGGCATCTCTTTCGTGGCCTTCGCGATGCTCTTCGATCCAGCTCAAGCGCAGGATTCAAGGCTGGGTGGACCGGGCTTTCGACCGCCATCGCTACGACTACCGGAAGGCGCTGGTGGAGTTTGGGCGTGGATCTGAGTTCCGAGACAGACCTGTCAGCGTTGCTTGATTCAATCGTGGAGCGGCTGCCGCGCACCATGCTGGTGGCGCGGGTTGCGGTCTTCCTGGCTGTAGAGAGGGGCACGTTGCGCCTGGCTGCGTCCCACGGGCTGCCCGCGGAGGCCGCGGCTGCTCAGGATTTGGTGGGAGCGGGTGCGCTCGATTTTGGGTTCCTCGACTTCGACCGGGCGTCGGATCACACCCACATCTTCTTTGAGAACGCGCAACAGGCCCTGCACCTGCCCGAGGAGCAACGCCAAACCGCCGCGCTGCTCGACCTGAACTACTACCTGCCCTGCCGAGTGCAGGATGGTGCGACCACGCGCACCATCGCTGTCATCGGCCTGGGCCGCACCATCGGCGGCGATTTTCTTGTCCAGCGAAGACGTGGAACTGCTGGAATCGCTGGCCAGCTACATCGGCATTGCGCTTGCAGAACGCCAGCCTTTACGCGCGCCTTGAAGAAAAGATCAGCGAGTTTGAGCGGCTGAAGGAATTCAACGAGAACATCGTTGAGTCAATCAACGTGGGAATCCTGGCGCTCGATCTGGACGGCCGCATCGAAAGCTGGAACGCACAGATGGAAGCGATGTACGCGCTGAGCCGCGCCGAGGCGATCGGCCAGGAACTCCGCTCCGTGTTTCCCGCGGAGTTTGTGGAGGCGATTGACAGCGCCCGCAACGAATCTGGCGTACATCACCTCTACAAGTTCCCGTTGACCACCCGCGCCGGCGAACAGCGCACCGCCAACATCGCCATTGCGCCGCTGATGTCGCGCGAATTCATCGCCGTTGGCCGCATCGTTCTGGTGGACGATATTACCGAACGGGTCTCGTTGGAAACGCAGCTTGCGCAGGCGGACAAGCTCAGTTCCATCGGCTTGCTGGCTGCCGGCGTGGCCCACGAAATCAATACGCCTCTGGCTGTGATCTCGTCTTATTCGCAATTACTGTCAAAGCAGATGCGCGGCGATCCGCGACTGGGACCGGTACTCGAAAAGATTACCCAGCAGAGCTTTCGCGCCTCTGAGATCGCCAATGGCCTGCTGAATTTCTCGCGCACCTCGACCACCGAATTCCGCGAAACCAATCTGAATCAGGTGATTCGCGATACGCTTTCTCTGCTCGAACATCAGTTCAAGACGGCGCAGATTCTGGTGGATATCGACCTCGCCGAGCAATTGCCCGCCATTCACGGAAATCCCGGTAAACTGCAACAGGTCTTCCTCAATTTGCTGTTGAACGCCAAGGAAGCGATGCCTGCGGCGGACGCCTGCGCGTGACCACGCTGGTCAACGGGCATGTCGAAGCGGTGGTGGCCGACTCCGGCTCAGGCATTGCACCTGAGCATCTGAAGCGCATTTACGATCCGTTCTTTACCACCAAGACCATGCCCCGGCCGGGTGAACGGCGCGGCACCGGACTTGGACTGTCTGTCTCCTACGGCATCATTCAGGAACATGCGGGCAAGATTCATGTCGAGAGTGCGGTAGGCGCCGGGACAACCTTTCATCTTGAGTTTCCCCTATTGAGGAAATCAGTACATGCCTGAGGTCGAACAGCCTTTCAATCTATCAGCGTCCGCGTCGGCTGCATCGGGTTTCAACACCAGCGCGAGCATCCTTGTCATCGACGATGAAGCGGGCATCCGCGAGTCGCTGGAGGTGCTGCTCACGCTGGAGGGATATGCGGTAAAGATGGCCGGCGACGGCGAACAGGGGCTGAGAATTCTGGAACTGGAGAACTTTGACCTGGTGCTGCTCGACCTGGCCTTGCCCGGCCAGAGCGGCCTCGAGTTGCTGCCCCAGATTCGCGAGCGCCAACCGGAAACGCCGGTCATCATGATCACCGCCTACGGCACCGTGGATAACGTGGTCGAAGCCATTCGCGCCGGCGCGGAAAATTTTGTGCAGAAGCCGTGGGACAACGAAAAGCTGATGGCCGACATCCGCTCCGCCGTTGCTCGCCATCGCGCTGAAGAAGAGAACCTGCAACTTAAGCGCACGCTCAAGCAGCGCTACAACTTCGCCAACATCGTGGGCAAGAGCGACTGCATGCTGCGCGTCTTCGACCTGGTGGCGCAGGTGGCGCCAAGCCGCTCCACCGTCCTCATTCAGGGTGAAAGCGGCACCGGCAAAGAACTGATCGCCAAGGCCATCCACGCCAACTCGCCGCGCAAGGACAAGCCCTTCGTCCCCATCAACACCGGAGCCATGCCTTCGGAGCTCCTGGAGTCTACGCTCTTTGGCCACGTAAAGGGCGCGTTCACTTCCGCAGTGGCCTCGAAGAAGGGGCTGTTTGAAGTGGCCAATGGCGGTACGCTTTTCCTGGACGAAATCGCCACCATGGGCATGGACACCCAGGCCAAGATTCTGCGCGTGCTGCAGGACCGCCGCTTTATGCATCTGGGCGGCATTCAGGAGATTCAGGTGGACGTGCGCATCATCGCCGCCACCAACATTGACCTGCGCCAGGCGGTGCGCGAAGGACACTTCCGCGAAGATCTCTTTTACCGTCTCAACGTCATCACCGTGGATCTGCCTCCGCTGCGCGCGCGCCGTGAAGATATTCCTCCGTTGGTCCAGCATTTTCTTGAGTTCTACGCTAACGAAAACGAGCTTTCCCCGCGCAAGCTCTCCGCCGATGCCATGCGCGCGCTGATCGACTACGATTGGCCCGGTAACGTGCGCGAGCTGGAAAACTGCATCGAGCGCGGCGTGGTGCTGTCGTCGGGACCGGTCATCGGCTCGGACCTGCTGCCGGGGCATATCACTGGCCGCAGCTTTCAAGATGCACTGCTCGAACACAACCCCAACGCATCGCTCTTTGACATTCTCGAAGACATCGAACGCCGCATCATCATTGAGAAGCTCGAGCGCTGTAATGGCAACCAGACCGATGCCGCCGAGCAGTTCCACATTCCGCTCTCCACGCTCAACCAGAAAATCAAGCGACTGAATATCGAGATTCGCAAGCGGGGACGCGAGTAGCGACTGCGGATCAGAGTATGCCGAACCTCCACGTCACCATCGTTCGATTCGTCGATGAGTATCAACCCGGCATTGTCGAGTGCGAGTTCACCGATGCGAACGGTCGCATACACAGACTGATTGATAAGGTTCCAATGTTTACTCAACAGAACCTTTGGACTGATTCCATTTATCCGCAACATGGTGATGCACGCTGCGAGATTCTCGCTAACCTGCGAGGAGCGGCAGGACAAAAACTGATTCGAATTTCACTTGCAAGACCAGACGGTCTTGAATCCACGGATGGAAATTCAGAATTCGTTGTGAAGGGGTCACAAATCTCGGTCGACAATGCTCTCTGACCCCGTACCGAATTCGATGGTCTGGTCTGGTAGTGCCGCAATTCGTGCCTTCTTAGCTCTATTCCCCATTCCCTGCTTTCAGCCATCTCTCTAGAAACCACCCCACCTCTTCCGGCGGCCTCAACCACACATCCGCAGCGGTCTCGCGCCATTGTGGGCGCATCAAGACACTCAGATGTGGTCCCCTCGCTGCGTTCACGGCGCGGAAGGCCGCCTCGTCTGTAAGATCGTCGCCGACGTAGGTGACTGGTGCGCAAGGCGCGGCATCTGCAATGATCGTCTCCACGGCTCCACCCTTGTCGCGGCCAACGCGAAGCTCAAGGCCAGCCTCGAACTCCAGCAGCGCCAATCCATCCATCTGCGCAAGAGGCGCAAAGAGCGCGCGTGTGCGCTTCTCGATCAACTTCGCCGCACGTGGAGAGTGGCCGCGCCAATGCATCACCACGGCATTGGGTTTGTCTTCAAAAAGCCCGCCGAGCGCGTCGCGCCGTAGCATTTCACGCAGCGCATCGAGCTTTTGCCGAATCGCAGGCTCCGCCTCCTCCAACTCTCGACGGCCGTCGGGGTAGAGCCGTTCAGCTCCGTGCAGGCCCCACACTTCAAGCGGTGGATCAAGCCCCAGCAACGGTGCGATTTCCGCCGCCGGTCGCCCGGTAATCACCGCCATACGCGTACGACCCTGGCGTTGGATGCGCGCCAGCAACTGGGGCACACCGCTCCAGGGTCGCGCCTTGAAGCGATCCACCCGAAAACCCGCCATCGTGCCGTCGTAGTCGAGCAGCAACAGCGGTACAGGTGCGCCCGCAAATGCGCGAAAGAAAGCCTCAAGCTTCTCTGCCGTTTGGGGGTTCAATGTGAGCTCACTTATGCCAGTTTACGATGGTTCTCGCGCACCGCTGCGACGGGACCCTGGGCGGCAGGATGGATGGACGGAGATTCGCTCATTTCCAGCCGCACTTCGCGCAGGTCGCCGAGCACATTGGCGGCCCAGCCGTAGATATTGTGTTCCATCACCTGGCGGCGCATCTGCTGCATGCGCTGGCGGCGCTCGGCGCGATTCATATCGAGACCGCGATGGATCGCCTCTGCCACCCCGGCAGTGTCGTAAGGATTCACCATTAGCGCATCGTGCAACTCCACCGCGGCGCCGGTGAACTTGCTCAGCACCAGCACTCCATCTTCGTCGTCGCGCGCCGCGACAAACTCCTTGGCTACCAGGTTCATGCCGTCGTGCAGCGAAGTGACCAGGCACAGATCCGCCGCCCGATACCAGCGATTCACTTCCTCATGGTTGCACTGGCGATCGATCCAGACGATGGGGCGCCAATGCGCGGTTTGAAAACGCTGATTGATACGCTGCACTGTTTCTTCAACCTTGCGGTGCAGTTCAGAGTAGCTGGCGATACGCGTCCGGCTCGGCGCCGCAATTTGCACCATGGTCAGGCGCTCCCAATACCAGGGATGCTCTTGAATCAGCTCCTCGATGGCCAGCAGCCGTTCCACGATTCCCTTCGTATAGTCCAGGCGGTCCACGCCCACAGCCAGGTACTCGGCGCGCACGCCAAACTCGGTCAGCAACTGCTTCCGTGCGGAATCTCTTTCTTCCCTGTCCGCCACATCGTTCTCCACTCTCAAGCCGCTGTGTGCAGGGCCCTCAAATGCAACGCTTACGGGGTATGGCCGCACTGCGGTGACGTGCCCATGCCGGCGAACCGTCATGTGCTCGCGGTCGGTGCGCGATTCGATGACTCGATCTACAGTGGACAGAAAATTGTTACAGTGCAGCGGAATGTGAAAGCCAATGAGGTCCGCTCCCAGCAAGCCGTCAAGCAACTCCGCCTGCCACGGACAAATGCCGAAGGCCTCGGGATTGGGCCACGGAATATGCCAGAAGATAGCAACGCGCGCATCCGGCCGTGCCTCCTTAATCAGTCTCGGCAGCAGCGCAAAATGATAGTCCTGCACGAAGACAATCGGATCGACGCTGTCCTCCATCTCTTCTAGCACCGCTGCAGCAAATCGCTCGTTCACGCGCTGATAGCAATCCCAGTCGCCGGCGCGAAAGATCGGGCGCGTGTGCGCTATATGGCAAAGCGGCCACAGCCCTTCGTTGGAGAAGCCGTCATAGTAGCTGGCCTCTTCGTCGTTGGAGAGCCAGACGCGGCGCAGCGTGTACCGCGGATCGTCTGGAGGTACGCGCAGACGATCAAATTCGTCGACCACCTCAGAGTCGGCGTCTCCACTGCCACTGGCCACCCACACACCATCGCATGCGCGCAGCACGGGTTCAATTGCCGTAACCAGCCCGCTGGGCGGAACAGTGCATACGGTCTCCCGACCCTGGTGTACGTGAATGTAAGGCTCGCGGTTTGACACCACAAAAATTCGACTGGAGCCGGATCGCTCTCTCATGTGTACTGCAAGCCGCTCGGCAGTCCAAAGGTGCTCGCCAGCTTCGCGCAGCCGGGCCTCAGCCTCGGCCGAGGCGCGCGCCGCCAGCAGACTTTCCGCCATTGTCTCCACTTCGCGGGCAAGCGGCGTAAACAGGTTGAGCTCTTGCGCTCCGGTTCCCGCATCGACGTCGACGTAGCCGGTGCGCAGCCGCCGAAGCCGTTCTGTAACCCGCGTCATGGGCTGCATCAGGAACCAGCGAACCATAACGAATTGTCACGGCGGTGATCAGCAGTACCAATGCCACGACCCGCCAAAAACTGCGCTGCCACAAATCGTTCCCTTCGCTGCGGATATAGCGGGCATCCGCTACGAGCACCAGAGCACCCTCAAGTTGATTGCCGTTATGCAGCGGAAGTGCCTCCTCGAGCCACTGCATGTCTCCCGAGTGGCCGAACGCACCCACATCCGCACCTTTGCGGAGCGATTTCTGGATCACGGCGAGAGTGAGAGAGTGCAATGCGAGCGCAGAACCCGATGAGGCGAGCAGCTTTCCTTCAGCGTCATACACGGCTAGTCCAAGGACCCCGGTTCGAGCATGGGATTGATCGACCAGCGCAGGAAGCGCAGCCGAATTGCCGATGGCCATCGCCTCCTCCAGGTTGGGCATAATCGTCGCGCCCATCCATTGCGACCGCCGTTCCAGGTCCTCGCGTAGAAAGTGCTTATGAGCCAGGACTTCAAAATAGGTGGATGCCAGAGAGACCGCCGTTACACACGCAACAAGGGCAAGGATCAGCCGCAGTCGAAAAAGATGCATCAGAATCCTCCCTGCAATTCCCCTGTGCTAGTTGGATGCGCAGTACCACCTGGAAAGCCGTGCACGTTTATCGCCAATTATTATTGCCCTGTTTTTCATACGTTTACGGGGACAATTGCGGAGGCATCGCAAAGAAACGTCCAAAATGCATGTAATTTTTGCACAGCGTCGTGAAATGCACTCCAAGCCCGGTCAAGCGGCTCCCCATGCGCTATTCTGTGCATGTGAGCGGTACCCTCTCCATCCTGTACCCAGCACCAGGAATCGAATGGCGATAGACGCGATCGAACGAACCGCGAAGAATATCGTGCTCACCGTGCAGGACTATTCCCTGTTCGCGTACCGAGCCGTCACCAATATTTACAGGCCGCCGATCTACTGGCCGGACTTCCTTGTGCAGTCGGACATTATCGGCGTCGGCTCCCTGTCGATTGTGATACTCGCCGGACTCTCTACCGGCGGCGTGCTGGCTCTGCAATCGGCAGCTACACTCTCGGCCTTCGGCGCTACAGCCGTAACCGGCCAGTTCGTGAGCCTGACCATGATCCGCGAACTCGGCCCAGTGCTCACAGGCGTCATGGTCTCCGGCCGCAATGCCTCTTCGATGGCCAGCGAACTCGGATCCATGGTCGTCACCGAACAGATTGACGCCATGCGCGCTCTCGGCGTCGACCCCATTCGCAAGCTGGTCACGCCGCGCATCTTCGCCTGCATCTGCATGCTCTTCTTCCTCACCATCGTCGCCGATGCCTTCGGCATCGTGGGCGGCGGCCTCGTCACCATCTTCATGAATAACCAGAACGGCACCCAGTACTTCTCGATGGCCTGGGAGCACCTCCGCTACCCCGACATCATCCAGGGGCTGGTCAAGCCGCTCTTTTTCGGCTACATCATCGCCACCATCGGCTGCTTCTATGGGCTCAGGACCTCCGGCGGCACCGAGGGCGTGGGCCGTTCCACGATTCAGGCCGTCGTCAATTCCTCAGTGCTCATCATCTTCGTTGACTTCCTCATCACCCAGGTGATGCTCGCTCTCCTCTCATGACCGTACGCCTCCGATTCCCTGCCGCAAGCCCCGCTCCTGCTGCCGCGGACGCCGATCCGGTTGTGGCATTTCGCAACGTCTCGATCGCATTCGCCGGCCCCCCGGTGCTTGAAGATATCAGCTTCTCCCTTGGTCCCGCGGAAACCCGCATCCTGCTTGGTCCGGCCGGCGTCGGCAAGAGCGTTCTGCTCAAGCTGGCGAACGGGCTTGCTTCGCCCCGATGAGGGCAGCGTGCAGCTCTTCGGCGAAGAGATCTCGCGCATGAAAGAGGAGGATCTCTTTCCGCTTCGCACCCGCACTGGAATGGTGTTTCAGGAAAGCGCGCTCTTCGACTCGCTCTCGGTGCGCGACAACGTCGCCTACCAGCTCATTCAGGAGCGCGTCCCTGACGAAGAGATCGACAGCCGAGTGAAAGAGGCGCTCCGCTTCGTCGGGTCTGGAGGCGACCTTCAGCCTCTTCCCCGACAGCCTGTCAGGCGGAATGCGCCGGCGGGTGGCCATTGCCCGCGCGCTCATCCACAGGCCCGAACTGCTGCTCTACGATTCGCCCACCGGGGGTCTCGACCCGGTCACTTCAACCAACATCATCGAACTCATCGTCAAACAGCGCGATGTGTACCGTACGCCGTCGCTGCTCGTCACCCACCGCCTGCAGGATGGATTCACAATGTGCACTCACCGCTTCGACCCCGAAGCTGGCCGCATGGTTCCGCTGCCCAACGGAGAAACCGACCTTCACACGACTTTCCTCATGCTCTCTGAAGGCCGTCTCATCTTCGATGGCTCCATCCACGAGCTGGTGAGAAGCAAAGATCCTTTCGTGCAGGAGTTTCTGGAGTAGACTCCGCATCGCTCCACTTGCGCGACCTAGCAAGGGACGTGCCCGCTGCAGAAGAATGCATCTTCAGGGTAGAATTGCTCGCCGGGTGCTCCCAGTCCGCAACTTCAAACCGGAGTCAAGAAACAGGAAGGTCAAATTCTCAATGCAAACTGACAATCGGAGTCGTGGCAGACGGCACCCTGGAATCAAACAGCTTACATGCCTGCTCATCGCTTTCGCCGCAATGGGGACCGACGGCCGCCGCCCAACATGCAAAGGGAATTCCGCTCTCACGGCAAGCTGGTGCGGCTGTTCAACGGAAAAGACTTCTCCGGCTTCGACATATTACTTAAATCGAAAGGTCTCAATAATGACACGGAACATATCTTTCAGGTGGAGAACGGCGTGATTCATGTGTCCGGGAACGATTTTGGCGGAATCGTGACCCAGCAAGGAATATGAGAACTACTACTTGCGCGCCGAATTCAAGTGGGGGGAAAAGACTTATCAGGATCGAGTTGGAAAAGCGAGGGACTGCGGGATTGTCTACAACATCACGGGGCCGCTCATCGCACCTCCAAAAGATGTTTGGCCTCGCGCATTCGAGTTTCAGATCATCGAAGGCGGAACTGGGGACATTTGGCTGATCAAGGGTGCCAGCCTTAAGGTGCAAGGGAACTGGTGGCCAGCGATGAAGCAGAGGGCCCAAATCAATACGTTAAGTCAACACGCGATTCGGTGAAGGACCGTGGGAGAATGTCACCGGCTATCGTGACCCCGTCGGTGAGGTCGAGAAGCCGCACGGAGAGTGGAACCTATTCGAATTGGTGGTCGACCGCGACCATGTGAAGTATTTTGTAAACGGCAAGCTCGTGAACGAAGCCACCGATCTGAACGCAACCAAAGGAAAGATCCTGTTCCAGACTGAAGGTGCAGAGACTTACTATCGAAATCTTGAGATAGCCCCTCTCAAATAAACTCGTCCGGTATTCAGTAGGTCGCACCAAGGCGTGCGTCCTAAGTTCCAGGATAGGCTATTTTATTCATCTCGGTCGAACTGTATCTTGATTTAGTAACTTCAGCGACATCGGGATAAGCGCTTACTAACTCGCTGAAATTTGATCAGGTGCAAAGAGGACACCTGGTGCATCCCCGAGATGAGGCTGACCGAGGAGATCTTCTGCTTCAAGTCGAAGTACCTCCTCGACGGACCCGGTGGCTGAAATCCCTCTCCATCTGCTAGCCTTGCTGTTTGCAGTATCCACCAGAACGGCAGGTGCAGAATGGGCTTCAAATTTCAAGGTTTCGATTTCCTTCATCTCGATTCGAGCTTCAGTGAAGACGAGCTGCTTGTCCGTCGCACTGCACGCGACTTTGTCGAAGACAACATCATTCCCATCATCGAGGAGTGCTTTCGCACCGAGCGCTTTCCTCGCGAATTGGTGCCCATCATGGGCGAATTGGGCTTTTTCGGCGCCAGCCTTGAAGGCTACGGTTGTGCCGGCATGTCCAACGTGGAGTATGGCCTGGTAATGCAGGAGCTTGAGCGCGGCGACTCCGGTCTGCGGAGCTTTGTCAGCGTCCAATCCGCGCTGGTCATGTACCCCATCTACACCTTCGGCTCTGAAGAGCAAAAGAGCACCTGGCTTCCCGCCCTTGCGGCCGGAGAAAAGCTGGGCTGCTTCGGACTTACCGAACCCAGCTTCGGATCAAACCCTGGCGGCATGACCACCACCGCGCGCAAAGATGGGGATGAGTACGTTCATGAACGGCGAAAAGATGTGGATTACGTCCGGCAACATCGCGGATATCGCCATCATCTGGGCCAGGTCAGAAGACGAAGACGGGCGCGTGCGCGGCTTCCTGGTCGAAACCGATCGCCCCGGCTTCCGCGCAGACGAAGTCCATGGCAAGTGGTCACTCCGCGCTTCTATTACAAGCGGCTTATCGCTGCAGGACGTCCATATTCCAGCTGCAAATCTGCTGCCCGGGACCGGCGGACTGAAGAGCCCGTTGATGTGTCTGAATCAGGCCCGTTACGGCATAAGTTGGGGCGCGATCGGTGCCGGCATGGCCTGCTATGACACGGCACTGCAATATGCAAAATTCCGCAAACAATTTCGCGGGCAGCCCATCGCGAGCCATCAACTTATTCAGGAAAAACTGGTGTGGATGGCGAGCGAGATCTCAAAGGCGCAGTTACTCTCGCTCCACGTCGGCCGCTTGAAGGACAAGGGCACCGCGGGGCACCAGCATATCTCAATGGCCAAGCGAAACAATGTGTGGATGGCTCTCGAAACAGCGCGCATGGCGCGCGACATCCTGGGGGCAAATGGAATCACCGAGGACTATCCCATCATGCGCCACATGATGAACCTCGAATCTGTGAAGACCTACGAGGGCACACACGACATTCATGCGCTGATCCTCGGCCAGCACATCACCGGAATCGCCGCGTATTGAGCGAGTCAGTAGACCAGAATGCATTCCGACTGTTGGCGGGTTGGGTTTCCGTTCGGGCAAATGCCCGTCGCGGCAGCCCAATCGGACGCGAGGCATCCACCAGGCGATGCCTTTGCAGTCTTGGAGAGCTTCACATGTGAAGAAGGCGCGAACAACCCATTCAGACGGCTGCGAAACTACATTGATTTCTGTCAGGGAATCCGGGGATCAGTTATAGTGTGCTTCACTCCCGTGGGTTTCGCCCGCATGGTGTTCGGACGAATTCATGGGCATCTCTCCCGCTTCGTGCTGGGGAACGAGTGCTTTGAGACATTCGAGGAGTTTCTCGATCATCTCGCTTCGACCGAGTAACTCATCGATTTTGACACGAATTTCGCTGTGTTCATTCTTGGCCTGTTCCAAGGCAAGCTCATAGCCGTTAATCGTCATGTCGTCGCACCTCGCAGAGATACTACCATGAGACAAACGTAGATATGTGACCGCTTTGGGAGCTCTCCTGTGAAAAAGTCGGCACTAACTTAATCAACCATTAGTTGTTCTAACATGCCGTTACTGTCGTTAGGTTACTTGAATGGATGAACGCCGGTCATTAGTTGGATAAGTAACAGATTTCGGACTCATTGGTAACCTTCACCCCGCGCTCAGCAAGCAACGCGACCATCGGGGATCATGAAGATTGTGCTGCTCATTGCTTCTCTCGTGCGATACAACGAATCGCTTAAAGTTCCAACGAGCGCCGCACTGAAGGTTCAACGAGCGCGGCCATCAGTGATGCCACGTCGCCAATGTGTTGCCCCAGAACGGATGGCACAATCTCGCAGACTGCGGCAGCCTGCGGAAGGGCCTCTTCGGCAATCACCTTGCGCGCCGGTCCGAGGATCCGCTCTCCCAGTGCCACTCCGAGCGAGCCAAAGACGATGACCTGCGGATTGAGCGCGTCGATCAGCAGCGCCAGCCCGCGGCCCATCCACTTGCCGGCCACTGCCGCAACCTGCAATGCGCGCGGGTCATCCTCAAGCATTGCTTCGACCAGGGTACGAATGGGAGTCTCAGCGCTCCAACTTGTGGGGAACATCTGTGCGGCCAGTTCAACCAGCCCAGCGCCGGACGCAAATGACTCCCATGATCCCCGCTTTCCGAAACCGAGCGGACCTTCGTCCGCCAGCCGCCAATGGCCCACTTCGCCTGCGGTGTCACTGGCGCCGCGCAATAATTGTCCATTGACAATGAACCCTGCGCCAACTCCGGTGCCAAACGTCAGGAAGATCAGGTGTTTGAGGTTTGGCCGACTCAGGCCCACGCCAAAATGGAACTCGGCCAGTGCGCCGGCATTTCCGTCGTGCTCGATTACCACCGGTATGCCAGGAAATGCCTCCGTCAGCCGCGACTTCAATGGCACTCGATGCCAACCCGGCAAATGCGGCGGATTGAGCAGGATGCCTTCATCAATCCTGAGCGGTCCACCAATAGAGACACTGATAGCGCCAATCGATCGGCCCGCATCGCGTGCCGCATCGACCAGTCTTTGTGCCTGCTCGACGAGCTTTGGAAATGTAGCCGGGAATGGCTCCGCCGCATGGGTTGGCATCTCATTTCGAGCCAGGATTCTTCCCTCAAGCGAACCTTCGACGCATGCCGTCTTGGTTCCGCCGATATCGAGACCGAGAATAGTACGCCGGCCGGTTTGGTTGCTTTCAGTCAAATCGCTCACGACCTGCAGGGTCCTCAAATGTCCAAGGAGATTCGCCGGAATTCTACCATTCGCGCAGTGGCAACTGAAATGCGGCCCAAGCCCATATCGATTCTCGATTGAGTTCGCCCGCTGAAAGCGGGACTCGACAACCCCGGCGCCATGCGGCATATTCAATGCCATGCACTCGCCGATTGATTTTCTTCGCATCTTCTTTCTCTCCGCAATGTCTGATTCTCGCCGCCGAGGCACAACAGCCACCCAGCCAGCCCATCGTGCTGCACGCCGCGCGCCTCCTGCAGGTGGATACCGGCAACCTGCTCCAACCCGGCGAAGTGCTCATCGAGGGCGAGCGCATTCGTGCTGTCGGTACGTCGGTCGAGCATCCGCAGGGAGCGAAAGTCATCGATCTCGGCGACACTACGCTGCTCCCGGGCCTGATCGACGCCCACGTGCATCTCTTTCTGCATCCAGGCGCTGAAGACCTGCAGACTGTAGAGGAGTCCACACCCTGGCGCGTGATTCTGGCCGAACAGGCCGCCAAGGCCGACTTAATGGCCGGCTTCACCGCCGAGCGCGACATGGGCACGGAGGGCGCGGGTTCCGCTGACACCGCCATTCGCAACGCAATCAATCAGGGCCTCATCCTCGGTCCCCGGATGCGCATGAGTGGCAACGCCATCGACATTCTGGGCGGGCACGAAGACGCAAACGGCTTCAACCCCGCGCAGCATGTGCTTTCAAATGCCGACTACGCCAACTCGACCGAACAGATCGTCGAGGTCATTCGCGCACAGCACAAAGAAGGTTCGGATTTCGTCAAGATATACGAGACGGGCCCCGACAAGATGGTCGACGGAGTGTTACACACGCCCTATCAATACACCGCCGCGCAACTTACCGCGGCAGTCGAAGAAGCCAATCGCCTGGGAACCTTTGTCGGCGTTCACGCCATGGGCGAACCCGGTACGCTCTATGCGGCTCAGGCCGGCGTGGCATCTATCGACCACGCAACCCAGCTAAGCGACGAGACCATGCGCCTGATGCGCGACAAGGGCATCTTTGCCGTGCCCACATTCACCATCTTCGACTACTTCGCGCATCACCGCGATTCGCAGCGACCAAGCGGCCTCCGAAGCTGAAATGCTCGTCTACAAGATTGCTGAATTCAAAATGCAGATCGCTGCGGGGAATCCAGTTTGCTGTCGGCTCCGATGTGGGGCCGTTTCCGCACGGAACGCAGGCGCGCGAACTCACATTGATGGTGAAGTTCGGAATGAAGCCGTTGGCCGTGCTGCAAGCTGACATGATCAACGGCGCGAAGTTGCTGCATTGGCAGGGCCAGATTGGCGAGCTAAAACCCGGATATTATGGCCGACATCGTCGCTGTCCCCGGCAATCCGCTCGACGACATTTCAGTCGTGGAACATGTCAGCTTTGTAATGAAGGATGGCGTGGTGGTGCGGCAATAGGGTCAGGAGGAGCTTTGCGCGAATACTGGCTCACGGAGATTCCGCACAGTTTCGTCTGGCTTAGCGACTCCGTATCTCATGCGCCCCTTCAGATTCATGATCGGCCCTTCGATCAAACGATAACTCAAGATCGATAGGAACAGCGTCAGTGCGAACGCCAGCATACCCGAGATGAGGGTCGCGAAGGACTGGCGCACGTGCAGGGCGAGTCGAGGCGCCAGCGAGTCCGCGAAGAAAGGGTAAAAGGTGAGATGGAAGACGTAAAGGCTGTAGCTCAGGCTCCCGAGCCAGCACACCCATCGTTGGCTGCAGGCCCGATTGAGGATGCTGTTTTCTTCCATCACAGCGATGACAATCGCGACTGCGGTGAAATTGACCAATGGGATCCAGACTTCTTCACCAAAATAAGTCTTTGACCACGGTTCACCCTTCACCAAGGCAAGCAAAACCACGGTTGCGCCTCCCGCCAGCACGATCCATTTCGCGAATGGCTTGATCCGGTCGTAAAGCGCATCCTGACGAATGAGCCCGAGCAGGACGCCCAGCAGGATGGCGTCGACGCGGGTTGGTGTGAACCAGAGAATTGCCTTCGGATACGTCGATACGAGAGGAACTGCGAGGCGAACGGCACAGCTGAACGCGATGAGTATGCTTGCGACTCCGATCAGCTTTCTCCGGTCGGGGAAGAACCATACGACGAGCGGCCATAGAAGGTAGAACTGCTCCTCCACCGCAAGAGACCAGAAGTGAATGAGCGAAACTGGGCCGCCGTGACGATGCGCATAGCCGGGGAACAGGTTCTGAATATAGAGAAAGTGAGTCCAGAAAAGATAATTTGCAGAGATCCCTCGGATCGCATAGAAACCCGCGATCACAAGCAATGTCACATAATAGACAGGAAACACGCGGAGAATTCGGCGCGTATAGAAAACTCTGAAATATCCTTCCCTGTTTCGGGTGTCATACAGAATGCCGCCTATCAGATATCCAGAAAGTACGAAAAAAGCAGGAACTGCGAAGAGTCCAAGGGATGACATTGCCGTAAGAGCCTTGAACCGAAACGTGCCTGGATGCGCCAACTGCTCGGGCAGAAAGTAATGGCCGCAGAAAACAAGGAGAAATCCGTAGCCACGGATTCCTTCCAGGCACGGAACATACCTTCGAACACGATCGGTACTTTGAATTTGGCTCATGCTGAATCGCAACCAACGGTCTTACCCGCAGTAAAATCTGACCCCTCAACGCGAGGAAAAGAAGTTCAGGAACTCAACATTCAAAACGCGAGAATTCAAGCGTTGTGAGATCCATCAGAATCAGTGGAGTAAAAGTTCCTCCCTGCAAACACAAGCAAGCTGGTTCGGATCAAAGAACAGTCGTTATCTGGAATAGAGAGAGTTCTAAATTCAGTTTTTTACTTTGATGTTCTACTGTAGCTTTTGTGGGGCATCGAGCGATATACACCCACGTTGTATTGAACCTACACAGAAGTGCTATTGCGCGGCGGAACACTCCAGGAGTTGACTGCTGCCCCGGCCGCGCATGTGGCTGATAAATTAGGAAGAATGGTTCGGTGGTGGAGCAGGAACCTCAGCTCACTTCGGTGCAGATGATGCCGCCGCCGCCTGCTGCGCCCGTCGTTCGTAGAGCTTTTCGAGCGCCTGGCGAAAGCGTTTGTATTTTGCAGGCTCAAGAGATTCCTCGACCGCTTTGCGATAGCCCCCCAGATAGATGGAATACATGATAGCGAGCGAGCAGCCGGTTCCCCACAAGAATCCAAGGCATAGCCCGAGCACCACGGCGGGACCGAAATCAATCATCGCGGTCGACCTTTCTTTCGTCTCGCTTCAAACCGCCACCGTGAAGCTGTCCTCGCTGCGCGTCACCGCATGGTAAAGCGTATCGCGCTCCACGGGAACGCGACCGGCCTCTGTAATCAAGCGGCACAGTTCTTTGCGCGTCATGCCTTGCGGTGTAGTGGCGCCGGCGTCGTGATAAATCTTTTCCTCAATCACCGTGCCGTCGAGATCGTCGGCGCCGAACCGCAGCGCGATTTGCGCAATTTTCGGCGTCATCATCTGCCAGTAGGCCTTGATGTGCGGGAAGTTGTCGAGCATCAGGCGTCCAACGGCAATCTGGCGGATGTCGGTGAGGCCCGTCGTAACCGGCAGATGGTCCAGCGGCGTGTTTTCAGGATGAAAGGCCAGCGGAATAAAAGTCTGAAAGCCGCCCGTCTCGTCCTGCACCGCACGCAGCTTCAACAGGTGGTCCACGCGGTCTTCATCATTCTCGATGTGGCCGTAGAGCATGGTCGCATTGGATTTGAATCCAAGCTTATGAGCTAGGCGCGCCGTCTCAAGCCATTCCTCGCCGTCGATTTTGTGATCGCAGATAATGGACCGCACGCGCGACGCAAAGATTTCCGCACCGCCGCCGGGCATCGAGTCCACGCCTGCATCGCGCAGCTTGATAAGCGTCTGCTCAATGGTCAGCTTGGCGCGCCGCGCAAGGTACGCCACCTCCACCATAGTGAAGGCTTTGATGTGGACTTTTGGGAAGCGCACTTTGAGCCCGCGCACCAGGTCGAGAAAATATTCAAGCGGCAGGTCGGGATGCAGCCCACCGACGATGTGGAACTCCGTGACCGCTTCTGAATAGCCCGATGCCGCTGTCTCCCACGCTTCTTCGAGAGCCATGGTGTAGCCGGCTGGATCGCCTTTCTTGCGGCCGAAGGCGCACAGTTTGCAGGCCGCGACGCACACGTTGGTCGGATTGATATGGCGGTTCACATTGAAGTACGTGACATCGCCGTGCATCCGCTCGCGCATGAGGTTCGCAAGCCATCCCACCGCCAGCACGTCAGACGAGCCGTAGAGCGCGAGCCCATCGTTGAAGTCAAGTCGTTCGCCTGCGATCACTTTGGCTGCAATCGGTTCGAGGCGCGGGTCATGCGTCCGAAAGCCGGCGTTCGAGGAGTCGTGAGGTTGGCGGGAATTTGCCGTCTCTACCTGCATAACTCGATGATACCGAATCGGGTGAGACAAATCACCTCTGGCCCAGTTCCGGACCGGCAGCCTGCGGTTCCAGCAAGACGCCCTCATCGAGGGAGGCCGCCAGGAGATGTCCGTCGGCGGTACGCACCGCGGAGATCCGGTAGCCGGTTTGCCACCACTTCCAGTCCAGCGTTTTCGGATCGATGGCGTATACAAAATCGCTGCCGCGCGAGCTCACCAGCACCTTGTTCAGCTGCGAGTCGAAGTAGAGGTCATCTATATCCGCGAGCGGAAACCGGTGCACCCACATCCACGTCTTGCCCTTGTCCCGCGAAAAATAGACACCCTCGCGCGCTCCCAGCCAGAGCGTGCCATCGGGTGAGAATGCAATGCGATGAATTCGGGTCAGCATGGTGGGAGTGCCGAGAGGCCACCAGCTTTGTCCCCCGTCCTGCGAGAGGACAACACCATCTGCCCGTGCTGCGGCCATCAGCGCTCCGTGCGCGGTGACAGAAAGGTAGCCGACAACTCCCATCGCCGGACCGCCCTGCCAGGTGGCGCCGCTGTCTTTGCTGGTAAAAAGGCCCCCCGCGGTTGAAGCCAGCCACGCGTCGCCGGAGAGGTCAAGGGCAAAGACTCGCCCGTCCATCTCACGTAACTGGTCCTTAACGCGCTTCTCAATATTTACGTGCGTTCCGCGAACCGTCTCCGTGGCCGTCTTCACAAGCGTGTTTGCAATCGTGTTCTTCGCTTGCCATGCGGATGCACCCGGGGCCAGCGCGAAGATGCCGCTGTTGGTGCCGGCCAGGATGGTTCCGTCCGGCGCCTGCGCCAAAACAAAGACGTCGCGCCCATCCAGGCCATCAGCGATCTGCTCCATCCGGCCCCGCCGTGACTGGAGACGAAGACGCTGCCGTACGCCTTGTCATTCACGACGCCGGCATAGATCAGCGACGGATCCGCATGGTCTACCAATAACGCCTCCACCTTGCGCTCTGAGAATCCTTCGTTGGACGGGGCGAAAGTTGGCCCCTCCGTCGGTACTCAAGAGGATTCCGCTGCGATCGGTCGCCAACAAGCACTCGCTGGGGGTTCGAGGGATCGACATAGACGTCATTCACAATCACATCCGGTCCGGTCATGCGATTGAAGTTCCTGCCTCCGTCGACAGTCTTGTAGAGCCCCTCCGTAGTTCCGGCGTAGACAACTCGCGCGATTCGTCGGATCCTGCCGCAACACGCGCGTCCTTCGCGCTGTGGACGGGAATTCCCTGAATCTTCCGGAACAATTCGCCCGCATTTTCGCTCTTGTAGATTCCGCTGCATGCGCTGGCATAAACGATGCGCGGCTTATCGGGATCGATGATGATGGAGAACACGTCGGAATCGTCGATGACTCCGCGCTTGATGTTGTGCCAGCTCTTGCCCCCGTCGGTGGTTTTCCACGGCAGATGCCATGTGCCGGCGTAGACGATGTCCGGATCGGCCGGATCAATCGCCAGGGATTCAATCTTCATGGATTTCGCGGCTCCCCGGCGGACTGATCTGGGTCCATGTTTCACCGCCGTCGTTGCTGCGGAATACGCCTTCGAGAGTTCCCGCAAACAGGATCCCGGGGTTCGACGGCGCCTGCACAAACGCGCGGATCGACTGACCGTGAAGACCCGCGACTTCAGCCCAGATCCGGCCGCCGTCGTGGCTCACCCAAAGCCCGCCGCCGGGCTGGTCCAGGGCCCATGCCGCAGCATAAACAACCGCCGGATCCGCCGGAGTCCACCACGATGTGATCGACTACCAGATTCGCCGGAAGCACCCAGCCTCGAGAGGCGATGCCACGAAGAACCGCCATCGGTGGATTCGTAAATCCAGCTGTTTGTGGTGCCGAGATAGAGATGATTGGGATGATTGCGGAACGGCGGCAAAGGAGCGAGCATCGCCGCCATCAGGCCCAACTGCACTCCAGGGCGATTGTGCCGAAAGTCCAACCGAGGCCACGACAAGAAAGAAAACAAACAATGCCTGCACAAACACTCCCGCGCCGGGATAAAGCATCAAGGCAAATCCGCCGACAACTCATCTAAAAGCTGCTCCGTCTTAAATAAAGCCTACAAAAGAGGCCATTCAAACGGAAGAGGCTGACCGGTATACCGGCCAACCTCCAAAAGTCGCAGAGGAATCTGTCTTGCTGGCCCCAGCCCCGCACCGGAGTGGTGAAGGGCTGGAAGGCAGCATGGTTTCGGCCGCATCTGCTGCCGCCTTAAAGGCGGCTTGTCCGGCTGCAGTTACTTCGACGCTGACGCCTTGTGATGATGGTGCTCAGCGAGGGCCTTGCGCGTTTCGGCCTTTACCGTCGACTCGTCCACCGGAGTGGTTCCCTGCACATCGGAGCCGAAGTTCGCTCCGGCGGGCACAAGGTAATCCTCCACAGTCTGGCCGTCGGTTGTTCCTGTGGCGACGCTGACGCGGGAAGCATCGATACCCTTCTCCGTCACCAGGTAGTCCTTGGCGTTCACGGCCCGCTGGGCGGCAAAGTCTTCGACCTTCGCATGCTTGTGCTTGGCCGCGAACTTCTGTTCCTTCTCGGTCTTCGCCTTTTCCTTGGCATCCGATTCGCCGACAATGACTGCCTTGGCGTCGGCCTGCTTCTGCAGATCGAGAGCCACATCGTCGAGGCAAGCCTTGGCTTCGTTGTCCACCCGAGTCACGCGCATCTTGTCCTTGTCAAAGCTTTGCGCACAAAGTGTCTGCACGTGAGGTTGCGGAGGCGGAGGAGGCGCTTCAATCGTCACTGAAGTTGTCGAGGAAACTGAATGCGCCTTGTCGTCGGCAACTGTGCAGGTCATTTCCACAGGCCCGGTTGGTGCGCCCGTCGAAGAGTAGGTCGCAGTGGTGCCGCTACCGCTGACGGTACCGGCGGCCGCTGAATAGGTGTAGGTCAGCGGGCGGTTTTGCGGGCTCACGCCCGTGGACGTAATCGTGCTTGTGTCGCCCGGCTTGATGGTCGTCGGGGCGGCCGAGCAACTTATCGTCGGCGGGTCAAACGGCTTTACGGTAAAGCTAGCCGTCGCGTCGGCTGCCTGGCCAGGCTTCAGGCCTTCCTTACCCTTTTTGCCTTCTTTCACTCCAACTTTCACCGTGTAGGGCCCGGGCGCCAGCTGATCGGTGGCCACTGCGGCCGAGGCTCCATTCCCTGTCACTCCAGTTCCCGACCAGTCATAAATGACGTTCGTCTTCTTATTGGGATTGACCGATCCGGCAGTCGCGGTCACAGTAACGGGCTCGCCTTGGAAAACGGCAGGTGGTGCAGCCGAAGCCGATAGGGTGATCGGTGGGGCCTTTTTGCAGCCTAATGGTAAGAACGCAACGGACGTTGCAGCCAGAACCAGACAAAGAGGTTTCAAATCACGCAAAAACATTGGATTCTCCTTCGCAAACATGTTAACGCATTACATCTCTGCAGACGCGGCAAAGGGGGGACTGTGTTCGCCCCCCTCTTGCCCGCGCGTGCTCAGTTGTCCGTTGGCGGATCTTTCCCGTCTACGGTTTCTTCGGTGCAGCTTTCTTTCTCGGCGTGGGTGCCTTTTCGTCGAGAAGCGTCATGGAATCGGCTGCGTTGAACGGGTACAGTTGCACCGACTGTTGGCCCGTGGTGCTGAGCGAAATGTCTACACGCCGGTTTTGAGCCAGAACGATCACGTTCAGTTTGTGTAGAACTTTCTTTTTGTCCGCATCGCTCAGGTCAGGATTCTGTTCGACCAAAGCTTTCACTTCGTCGGCACTGAGCTCTTGCTCTTTGCCAACGGCGCGTGTATCGATGCTGCCTTCGGGTACACCCTGCTCAACCAGGAATTGCTTTGCCCGATTGACGCGGCGTTCAGATAGCGCCTGGTTGTACTCCGCGGATGCGCGCACATCTGTATGCCCCGTCAGCGTCAGGCGGGCATCTGGCTTGATGGCGAGATATTGCTTGAAGTCTGTCGCCAGGGTGCTCAGAGTCCCCTGTTGGCTTGAAACCAGTCCGCCATCAGGATGTGCTGCCCTCGGCTGAGCCGTCGGGAAGAACACACTGTGGAGTGCCAGGCGTGCCTCAAGTCGCACTTGCTCTGGAGTCGGTCCCGGCGGAGGAGGAGGAGGCGCAATCGTCACCTCGGCGTTTGCGGTTGCAGTCTGGCCTTTGTCGTCTGAAACGTTGCAGGTGACGACGACGGTGCCGGTCGCAGCCCCTGTCGAATCGTAGCTGGCAGATGCTCCGCTTCCGCTTACGGTGCCCGAAGCAGCAGAATACGTGTAGGTGAGGGGGCGATTCTGCGGGCTCACTCCCGAGGCGGTGATGGCACTCTTGTCGCCGGGGTTGAGAGAAGTGGGGTTCGCTGAGCAGGCGATGGTCGGCGGGTCAAACTGCTTCACCGTATAGGTGGCGGAGCTGTCGGCAGTCTCCCAGGGCTTCAGGCCTTCCTTGCCCTTCTTGCCTTCCTTCACGCCACACTTCACGGTATAGGTGCCGGGTGCCTGCGCGCCCGTCGCCACCGCGGCCGTAGTACCGCTGCCGGTGACGCCGTCCCCTGACCAGCTATAAACGGAATTCAGCTTTGGATCGAGCGCTCCCGCCGTCGCGGTCACCGTGACCGGATCGCCAGGGTAAACCGTCGTTGGGCTGGCCACGCACGCCAGGGTCACGGGCGGTGGTGGCGCGATCGATCCGACATGGAAGACAACACCAGCGCTGAGGCGCGCGGCATTGATGTTGGCGCGGCCGCCCGCAGGGATCGCCCCCGTGCCGAAGTCGGCGTGCATCCACTCGTAGTCCGCCTGGAAGATCCGTATCGCGAGGCGATGATTCAAGAGCGGGGTTTCGTAGTCAATTCCGCCGCCAATCGTCAGGCCCGGTCCCCATTTGGGCCCATTGTGATCCGGTCCCTCAATCCGGTCTGCATCTACGAGCGCATGTACAAAGGGCGTGATGTCCCCGGTCGGATACCGGGCAATCAAGCCGCCGCCCAAGGTAAGGAAACCGTCGTCATTTCCGTGCGTGCCGATGTTGAAGGTCTCAGTGTCCTCCACGCCATACTCGTGTTCGGCGAACTCCGCCTGCGCGCCCACGTAGCGGTTGAAGAAGTATGCTCCGCTGAAGATTCCACCGACGTTCACAGCATCGTAATCATAAGGAACAACCGAACCGTCTGTTTGGGGAACATTCACGGTGCCATGAGGCGCCAGATAGCTGTAGCCTGCAAAAATGTCCCACTTCGACGCATAATCTTCGTTCGCAGGCCTCGTAGCCGGCTTCGGCGAATCCTGCGCTGCGAGGGCAATTGGCATGAGCGCAACACCTACGAACGCCAGAACCGGGCACAAGTATCTTAAAAATCGAGCGTACATTCGTTGATCCTCCAAAATTGAAACTTGAATCGCTAAAGAAAGCCGCCTTTAGAGAGCGCAGATTCCGGTTGAATTCGATTCGACTCCGATTCAGGCGACACAGAAATCGAACGCGACAGCACCCTTAAACGTACCATATGAGGTATCCGACAGAGCATACTTTTTGAATGATTTGAACTCCCCTCCCCCCCGAGAAATTCGCGCACTGGCTCGAATTCCCATGCCTAATTTAAAGACAGCGGCCGGAAATTGCCGGGCCAGGAAAACTGGCACTCACCCGGCGTTCAGAGTCTTGCGCAGACTGCGCGGTTCGCGCATGATCTTCTCTTGTAGAAGCGTAATCGCGTAAATGAGTTGCTCGGGGCGCGGAGGGCACCCCGGAACGTACACGTCCACAGGGATCACCTGGTTCACTCCCTGCACAATCGCGTAGTTGTTGAAGACCCCACCGGATGTGGCGCAGGCGCCCATCGAAATAACCCACTTGGGCTCCGGCATCTGGTCGTAAAGCCGCCTGACCACAGGCGCCATTTTCTGCGAAACTCGGCCCGCAACAATCATAAGGTCCGCCTGTCGCGGAGAGGGCCTGAACACCTCGGCGCCGAAGCGGGCGATGTCAAAGCGCGAGGCGCCCATCGACATCATTTCAATGGCGCAGCACGCGAGGCCAAACGTGACCGGCCATATAGAGCTCTTGCGCACCCAATTTACTGCAAAATCGAGAGAGGTCAGCAGCACGCCCTCGGGCTGCTCGAAGCCATAGTTCGCTTCCGCAAGCTTGGCGCGGTTCTTCCCGCTGCTCTCCAGTGCTCCAAACAAGTAGCGGTCGCGCTCCTGCGTAGCTCCCATGAACCTACTATAAACCCTTTTGCGTCCCTTTCTTCCCCTCGGCAAGGTCGCCCCGGCTCGCGCCGCTTACAATCCAAACCAATAAGGGAGATTGGCGTTTTGGCAAGCATCTCTAAGGTGGCTCCGGTCCTCATTATTATTCTGGGCGTCGGCGTCGTGGGTTTTGTCTTAAGTCTAGGTTGGAGCAAGGTCGCCGGGAGTGGTTGGGATCGCGACAAACTCGTGTTTCTTGCAAAGTTATGGGGTGGCATCGTCTTGGCAGGTTTCATTATGGCCCTGATCGCCTGATGAGCTGTTTCGAACCGAGCGGTTTGAACCCGGTTTTCGGCACAGCGCGTAAACTCCACAAATCCAACCCGCAGACTTGCGCTATCCTTCAATGTTCACCAACACCAGCATATGCAACGCCGACACTTTCTGGTCCGGTAGCCGGTTCTTAGCGGCCATCTCGGAGCTGCAATCTTCATGCGAGATTCATGAGAATGCAGTAACACTCGGAATCCCCTTAACCCTGTTCCTCGTCCTGGCAATCTCCCGTGGACGCATTTTTCGGAGCGGAATCAAAATGCGCATTCGCTTTTCAAGCTGTTGCTCGTGCCCGCAATTCTCTCTTTTCCCGCTGTCGATTCTGGCCCAGACGCCCGCCTCAGTCGGCACAGGCCCCCGCAACCCAGGCCCAGGTCGCCGCACTCCAGCAGGCCGTTCAGAACGCCCAATCCTCCGCCGACAACGCCTGGATGCTGATCTCTGCCGCGCTGGTCCTGCTGATGACCGGCCCCGGCCTGGCGCTTTTCTACGGCGGCCTGGTTCGCCGCAAAAACATCCTCGGCACCATGATGCAGAGCTTCGCCATGATGGGCCTGGTCACCATCATCTGGGCCATCGCTCGGCTACTCGCTGGCCTTCGGCCACGGCAACCTCTTCATCGGCGGCTTCGAGCACTTCTTCCTGCGCGGCGTTGGGCTTACTCCCAACTCCGACTACTCCGCCACCATTCCCGAGCAGACCTACATGATCTACCAGCTCATGTTCGCCATCATCACCCCGGCCCTCATCACCGGCGCCTTCGCTGAGCGCATGAAGTTCAGCGCCATGGCCGTCTTTCTTTCTCTCTGGTCGCTTTTCGTCTACAGCCCCATGGCCCACATGGTCTGGGGCGTGGGCGGGCTGCTCAACGCCAACGGCGGCCACATTCCCAGCCTCGACTTCGCCGGCGGCACCGTCGTCCACATCACTTCGGGCGTCTCCGCGCTGATCACTGCCATCTACCTCGGCAAACGCCTCGGCTATCCGCACACCAACATGCCGCCGCACTCCATGGTGCTCAGCTTCATCGGCGCGTGCCTGCTGTGGGTGGGCTGGTTCGGCTTCAACGCCGGCTCCGCGCTCGGCTCCGGGCCCGCTCGCCACCAGCGCCTTCGTCAATACCCACTTTGCCGCGGCCGCCGCGGCCTTCGGCTGGACCATCGCCGAGTGGATCCACAACGGCAAGCCCACCGCCCTCGGCGCCATCTCCGGCGCGGTGGCCGGCCTGGTCGCCATCACGCCGGCATCCGGCTTTGTGCAGCCCTTCGCTGCGCTGCTCATCGGCGTCATCGCCGGCGCCTTCTGCTCCTTCATGGTCTTCGAGGTCAAAAGCCGCCTCGGCTACGACGATTCCCTCGATGCATTCGGCGTTCACGGAGCCGGCGGAACCCTCGGCGCACTGCTCACCGGCCTCTTCGCCACCAGTGCCATCAATGCCATTTACGGCAAAGGCGTCCCCACCGGCGCAATCGACGGCCACTGGGGCCAGTTGCTCAACCAGGCAGCCGGCGTCGGCATTTCCTGGGGCATCTCCATCGTCGGTACGCTGGTGCTGCTCTTCGTTGTGGACAAGGTCATCGGGCTGCGCGTCTCGCCGGAGGATGAATCGGAAGGCCTCGATCTGTCGCAGCACGGTGAAGAGGGTTACGACCTGAATTCCTGAACATGCATTGATTTGACCCGATTGGTCCGATCTGTGAAAAGATGAGCGCGGTCAACCCACAAGTCTGTCCGGCCTGATACGCTGTCAAACGAGGCATTTGCATATGCTCAAGATAGAGGCGGTTCTGCAGCCTTCCAAACTGGATGCAGTCAAGGATGCGCTGCTCGAAGCAGGCATCGAAGGCATGACCATTCTCGAGGCCCGCGGCCATGGCCGCCAAAAGGGCCACACCGAGTTTTACCGCGGCCGCGAGTACACCGTCGACCTCCTCCCCAAGGTCAAGATCGAACTCGTCGTCACCGACGATCTGAAGGAGAACGCAATTCAGGCCATCATGGGCGCCGCCCGCACCGGCCGCATCGGCGACGGCAAAATCTTCGTCAGCCGCATCGAAGAAGCCATCCGCATCCGCAACGACGAGCGCGGCGAAGCGGCCCTGTAATCCCTATCACAAATGCAGGGTGCCCCAGGTTTCGCTCTTGAGACCTGGGAACGCGCAGCTTCAGGCTCGGCTCGGATTTTCTTTTACACTTTCGATGCCTTGCGCCGCCATTCATCCGATTTTTCCAGAACCACTTTGAGCCTGGCAGCCTGCTCTGGTGAGAGTGGCGCGCGCTTGCACCTGCGGAGAATGTCTCTGAACATGTAACCCGAGTGAAAAAAGTATGGGCGGACCTCAAGAAAGCAGATCGCCTCCTCAATGGTGTCGGGGTCCCCGGAATCGATTCGGCCATATGCGCCATTGAACTCTCTCGGAAAGGCTAGCGAGTTGTATCGCGACAAGGAGCTCAACACCGGCCTGATAGAATTCGCTCTATTTTCCTGGACTTTGGTTTCGCAGCGCAAAGGCGTTGCGTCTCAGAGTATCGAGCCGCACAATCTCAGCAGCATTCTTGATAATGGCTCGCAATTGGCTGTCTCGGATCAATCACGCGAGCATCTTCAGTCCATGCTTCTCCACAATATCCAACAACTTCAGCGCCATGCCGCTGGGCTTCTTCGCCCCCGACTCCCACTTTTGCACCGTCGATTCACTTGTATTCAGATACCGCGCAAACACTGGCTGACTCACTCGCTGACGCTCGCGAAGCCGCTTGATCCGATGGGGTTCCATCGGCGCGGGGACCGCGAGACAAGAAGCATCGAATTCCCGCATCGTCGCTTTATCAATCGCCCCCACGCGCAACATCGCCGAGGCGGAGGAATGAATCGCCTCGAATGCATCGCTCTTGAATTTGCGATTTCTAGTCATTGCAAATCTCCGTCCACGAGTCGTCCCGCGTCAACTCGTCCACCTGCTGCTCTGTCAACGTCTCGTAAACCCCGGCCAGCTTCCTGAATTTAGCCAATTCGCTGTTGCCAATATTGGCCCTCTCATTTTTTGCGAACAGGTATTCGTAAACCCAGTACTGTCCGCCCTTGGCAACAATGATCGAGCGATACAGATTCTTTCCCAGCCGCCTCTTGTAGACGCCACCGCCTAAATCGTCCGCCTGCCCCCGCATCACTTGCCAGATGGCCGAACAAAGCTCGGTGTCGGCAATTCGCGCCTTCCTTGCCGCTTTTGAAAACCAGGCTGTTTTGAAGACCCGTTCCCCTCGTCCAGCCTGTTAGTGCATGCCACAAGTGTAGCACCCAGTCCTATCAAATTCAATTTCTAGAAATGCGCCTGCAATCCCTCGATCACTGTTTTCACTTGCATTTCAAGACGAAAACAGAAACTTGGATATGAACCGCGCAGCGTCTTAATCCGCCTGCACCAGACAATCGATGCCCCCCACATGCCAATTTTTAGTATTCTGTTAAAACATTCATTCTTGCTTCGGCAAGCCACGCAAACAAACCTCATGAATCCAGTCGCTTTGGCGGTTGACGATCTTCGGGAGCAGTATCTTCGCGAGATGGCGCTCGTCCGCCAGACCTGTGAGCGCACCGGCGACGGCACGGCTGCCATCCGCCGCCGCTCCGCCGTGGTCGACCGGATCCTGATTGAAATGTGGCGCCGCGCCTTCGCCGGGCAGCCCTCGCAAAACGTGTCCCTGCTCGCCCTCGGCGGCTACGGCCGCAAAGATCTCTTCCCCTACTCCGACATCGATGTGCTCTTCGCCTTCGCCGACGAAAAAACCGAAGAACAGTCCAAGGATGCGGTCCGCGCCATCATCCAGGGCATGTGGGACATCGGCCTGCGCGCCAGCCCCAGTTCGCGCACCGTCAAGGAAGCCGGCCGCTTCGATCCCGACAACCTCGAATTCACCCTGGCCACCCTCGACCGCCGCTTTCTCGCCGGCCAGTTTCCTCTCTACCAGCAGCTTCACCAGACCGTCTTCCCCGGCCTCGTTCTCAGCGAGTGGAACACCATCACCCAAAAGCTGGGCGAAATCGCCCGCGCCCGCCACGCCAAGTATGGCAACACCATCTTTCATCTCGAGCCCAACCTGAAGGATTGTCCCGGCGGCCTGCGCGACTACCACCTCGCCGTCTGGTTCGCCCTGCTCTTCCACCTGAAGGAGACAAAGGAGTGGCCCCGCCAGCGCGGCGGCGTCTTCCAGAGCGCCCGCGGAGACGCCGAGGCCGCCTTCGACTTCCTCGCCGCCGCTCGATGTTTTCTCCACTTCCGCCACGGCCGCGACGACAACACCCTCGACTGGCAATCGCAGGACGAAGCCGCCGCCAACTCCATCGGCCTTGAAACCCGCGGCACCGCCGACCCCGCCTACTGGATGCGCACCTACTATCGCCACGCGCGCATCATCTACCGCCGCGCCGCGCTGCTCATGGAGCACCTGCCCGCGCCGGTCAGCTTCTATCGCCAGTTCCGCCGCCGCCGCACCCCCATCGCCGGCACCGATTTCATCCTCGACCAGGGCCGCATCGACATTCTTCCCGGCGCGCAATTCAGTGACACCGCCGCCATCCTGCGCATCTTCTCGCTGATGGCCACCCACGGCTACACGCTCTCGCAGGCCGCCGAAGATCGCATCACCGACGCCCTGCCCGCCCTCGCCATCCACATCCCCGAGGGGCCCTATCTCTGGAACGCGCTGCGCGAAGTGCTGCTCGGCCCCCACGCCGCGCATGCTCTCCGCACCATGCACGCCCTCGGCGTTCTCGAGATGCTCATCCCCGAGTTCCACGGCATCGACGCGCTCGTCATTCGCGACAGCTATCACCGCTACACCGTCGATGAACACACCTTCCTCACCATCGACAACGTGCACAGCCTGCGCCAGCCCGCGCACGACTACGAACATCGCCTCGCGCAGCTGCTCCCGGAAATCGATCGCCTCGATCTGTTTCTGCTCGCGCTCCTGCTGCACGACACCGGCAAGGGCCGCCGCAACGGCGAACACACCGGCCAGAGCGTCGAGCTTGCCGACAGCTTCCTCGCCCGCCTCGACTTCGACGCCGAAGAGCGCGAATCCATTCTCAAGCTCATCCGCCTGCATCTGGAAATGTCGAACGCCATGCGCCGCGACATCTTCGACATCGAAAACGTGCGCGGCTTCTCCGACAAAATCGGCAGCCCCATGCTCCTCAAGATGCTCACGCTGATGACCTACGCGGACATCAAGGCCGTCAATCCCGAGGCCCTCACCCCATGGAAGGCCGAGAACCTCTGGCAGTTCTACATGGCCACCGCCAACTTCATGGACCGCAGCGTCGACGAAGTCCGCTACCACGCCGCCATCGACCCCACGCTGCTCAACCGCATCCGCTCCATGGTGCCGTCCAACCAGTACGATGCGCTCAAGCAATTCCTTGAGGGCCTGCCGCAGCGCTACCTGCAAACCCGCCTCCCCGAGCACATCCGCAACCACTTCCAGCTCGCCGCCAACCTTGACAAGGATCCGGTTCAGCTCGACCTGCGCCCGCATCGCCAGCTCTTCGACCTCACCGTCATCACTCGCGATCGCACGCCGCCTCTTCGCCGATGTGGCCGGAGCCCTCGCCGCCTGGGGCATGAACATCGTCAAGGCCGGCGCCTTCTCCAACGATGCCGGCGTGATCGTCGACAGCTTTCAGTTCACCGACGTCTTTCGCACCATCGAGCTCAACCCCAGCGAGAAGGACCGCTTCCTCGACTATCTCCACGAGGTGGTCGCGCAAAAGGTCCCCGTCGAGCAGTTGCTTGAATCGCGCCGCCACATGAACAACTCCAGCAACATCAAGGTCGAGGTCACCACGCGCCTGCAATTCGACTCCGAGTCGTCCTCGCACTCCACGCTGTTGCAAGTCATCGCGCAGGATGTTCCCGGCCTGCTCCGCCAGATCGCCCTGACCCTCAGCACCCACCAGTGCAACATCGAGGTGGCCCTCATCGACACCGAAGGCGAAACCGCCATCGACGTCTTCTATCTCACCAGCAAGGGCGCCAAGCTCACCCCTGAAACCCAGGAGGCCCTCGCCGCCGACTTGACCGCGGCGCTCTCCGACCTGCGCACCCCTGCCGGCGCCTGAATCCCGTTGTTGTCGTCCTGAGCGAAGTCAAAGGGGACCTGCTTCACCCACCGTTTCAATCTGCACGACCATGGGTGCCCCAGGTCTCGCTTCTGAGACCTGGGAAAGTACGCCGCTTCCACAACCTCTCTAATCCTGAACGAAGCCGAAGGGTGCGGTTGCATTTGCCTTGAAAGCACTCCGCCTCGCGAGCCACGAAAATCCGCAGCACTAAGCTCCGTATTGCTCGTCGCTCACCTGCTCCAACCAATCGACAGTCTTGCCGTCCAGCTTTTCCTGAATCGCAATATGATTCATTGCCGTCGATTGCCCCGCACCGTGCCAATGCTTTTCGCCGGGCGCAAACCAGATCACGTCCCCCGGCCGGATCTCTTCGATGGGGCCGCCCCAGCTCTGCGCCCGTCCGCAGCCCGACATCACAACCAGTGTCTGCCCCAGCGGATGCGTGTGCCACGCCGTGCGCGCGCCGGGCTCAAAGGTGACGCTCGCGCCCACCACGCGCGCAGGATCGGGTGCGCTGAACAACGGATCAACCCGCACCGTCCCCGTAAACCAATCCGCCGGTCCCTTTCCTGAAGGCTGTGAACCAACTCTCTTGATTTCCATTGCGTATTCCCTCGCATGAATTTGAGCAGCCCTGATCAACCTATCGCCTCACTCGACCAATCAAAGACCGGTCATCGCTTCGAGGCGCTCCGGGTAGCGCGCGCCTTCCACCGTGATTTTCGCGGCGGCTGCATCGATCTCGCGCACATCATCGGCCGACAGCTCAATTCCAACCGCGCCAATGTTCTCGTCGATGCGCGACAACTTTGTCGTCCCAGGAATCGGCACAATCCAAGGCTTCTGCGCCAACAGCCAGGCGAGTGCGATTTGCGCGGGCGTCGCGTTCTTCTTCTTCCCGATTTCGGTAAGCAAATCGACCACCGCCAGGTTCGCCTTGCGGGCCTCCGGCGTAAAGCGCGGCAGCGTACTGCGGAAATCGTCTTTGCCGAGCTCGGTGGTTTCATCCATCTTTCCGGTCAGGAATCCCTTTCCCAACGGACTGTAAGGAACAAATCCAATTCCAAGCTCCTCAAGTGTTGGTATCACCTCTGCTTCGGGCTTGCGCCACCATAGCGAGTACTCGCTCTGTACTGCCGTCACCGGCTGAACAGCGTGCGCACGACGAATCGTCTTGGCTGCCGCTTCAGACATGCCGAAGTGCCTCACCTTGCCCGCCTGAATCAGTTCCTTCACCGCACCGGCGACGTCTTCAATCGGCACGTTGGGATCGACGCGATGCTGATAGAAGAGGTCGATGACATCGATCTTGAGGCGCTTGAGAGAAGCGTCAGCCACCTGCTTGATGTGCTCGGGCTGGCTGTTCAGGCCGTGCGAACCGGGTTTGCCATCCGCATTCATGCTGAAGCCGAATTTGGTTGCAATCACCACCTTGGCCCGCACGGGAGAAAGTGCCTCCCCCAGCAGCTGCTCGTTCGTGAACGGCCCATATACCTCGGCGGTATCGAAGAAGGTGATCCCGCGATCGACGGCTCCACGCAAAACCTTAATCATCTCCCGCGTGTCTTTCGGTGGGCCGTACGAAAAGCTCATGCCCATGCAGCCAAGCCCTAGTGCCGAAACTTCAAGATTGCTCTTTCCTAATTTGCGCGCTTGCATTGTCAATTCTCTTCGTTCTTGCCCGCCGAATTAGCAGGCGATTTCGACGTTGCGTCGTCCACCATGGGTAGCTGGTCCGACTAGAGTCCGGTCATCTTCAACATTGCTTCAGGAAGGCGGGCTCCTTCGAGTTTTAGACCGGACCCAGATTCGTCCATTTGCTTGAGATCGTCCTCGGTCAGTTCGACGTTCACTGCGCCGAGGTTTTCCTCGAGTCGATGGAGCTTGGTGGTCCCTGGAATCGGCACGATCCAAGGTTTCTGCGCCAGCAGCCAGGCGAGCGCGACTTGTGCAGGCGTTGCGCCTTTGCGCTTCGCGACGGCCTTGACCATGTCAACCAGGACCATGTTGGCCTTGCGCGCCTCGGCCGAGAAGCGAGGCACTATATTCCGAAAGTCGGTTGGATCGAACTTCGTGTTCTCGTCGATCTTGCCCGTCAGGAACCCGGCGCCCAGCGGGCTGAACGGTACGAACCCGATACCAAGCTCCTCCAGTGTCGGCAGAAGCTCGGCCTCCGGGCCGCGCCAGAACAGCGAGTATTCGCTCTGCACCGCGGTGACCGGCTGAACGGCGTGCGCCCGCCGAATCGTCTGAACCCCCGCCTCCGACATGCCAAAATGTTTGACCTTGCCCTGGCCAATCAACTCCTTAACCGCGCCTGCCACGTCTTCGATTGGTACGGCGGGATCGACGCGATGCTGATAGAAGAGATCGATCCGGTCTGTCCGCAAGCGCTTCAAAGAAGCCTCGGCCACAAGTTTGATGTGCTCTGGCCGGCTATTGGTCCCGCTGCGGCGCGCGCGGGTCACAGGATCGATGTCGAAGCCGAACTTTGTGGCAATCACCACTTTGTCGCGGATCGGCTGCAGCGCCTCGCCGACCAACTCTTCGTTCACAAACGGCCCATACACTTCGGCCGTATCGAAATGGATCACGCCAAGCTCGTAGGCGCTGCGAATCAACTTGATCATCTCGACCTTGTCGGCCGGCGGGCCATAGCCCGTGCTCATGCTCATACACCCGAGACCTAGAGCGGAGACTTCAAGATTGCCTTTTCCTAATTTGCGTTTCTGCACCTGTTACTCCTGCCTGAAATTCCTGAAGTGCTTGGGTCTTAGATGCCTCAAACCGAAGCGTGATTGCATCGCTCAGATGTCACTCCGATTTCAGCGAAGCCATATCGATCGAGAAGCGATACTTCACATCGGACTTGAGCAACCGCTCGTAGGCTTCGTTGACCTTCTGAATCGGAATCACTTCGACGTCCGCGGTGATGTTATGTTTGCCGCAGAAATCAAGCATCTCCTGGGTCTCAGGCAAACCGCCAATTGGCGAGCCGGAGAGACTGCGACGCCCAAAGATGAGCCCGAAAACAGACACCGGTAGCGGATTTTCCGGGGCACCCACCATGGTGAGGTTGCCGTCTCGCCGCAGTAGGCCGATGTACGCGTTGATGTCATGATCGGCAGCAACCGCATCCAGGATGAAGTCAAAACTCCCGGCATGTTTCGCCATCTCATTCGCGTTCTTCGAGATCACAACCTCATCGGCGCCGAGGCGCAGCGCGTCATCCTTCTTGCCCGGTGATGTGGTGAACACAACCGTCTGCGCTCCAAGCGCATGCGCGAACTTGACGCCCATGTGGCCAAGGCCGCCGAGGCCCACGACGCCGACTTTCTTGCCCTTGGTCACGCCCCAGTGGTGCATCGGTGAGTACGTCGTGATACCGGCGCACAGCAGAGGCGCGGTTCCCGCAAGATCAAGATTCGTCGGTACGCGCAGCACAAAGCGCTCGGTGACAACAATGCTGTCCGAGTACCCTCCATACGTCACGCCCCCGCTATGCTTGTCAGGGAAGTTGTAGGTGAGAATCATGTTCGGGCAGAACTGCTCAAAGCCCGCTTTGCACTCCGGACATGTGCCGTCCGAGTCCACCAGGCAGCCGACCGCGGCCAGATCGCCGACCTTGAATTTCGTTACCGCCGAGCCAACCTTGGTGACGCGCCCCACAATTTCATGCCCTGGGACGCAGGGGTATACCGTCGGCATCACCCCGCTCCACTCATTGCGCGCCTGGTGAAGATCCGAGTGACAGATGCCGCAGAATAGAATCTCGATCTGAACGTCGCGCTCGGTAGGGTCCCGCCGTGTGATCTTAGTGGAAGTAAACGGTGATGTTGCACTGGCAACGGAAAACGCCTTTGCTTGGTACATGGGATTCTCTCAACCTCTCGGCAAATGATGAATAACTCGCTCGTGAATCAGACTACGAAAAAGCACCCCGCAAGCGGTATCCTGATCCTGCCAATCTATTGCCTATTTCTGTCGATGCATGCATTTTTGTGCATAGTTCCATCAACTTGGCGTTAACGTGGTTTTAAGGGAGACACTCCGGTGAAAGCGTCAAGACGCAAGTCCGTTGGCAGCACCCAAAGCCCATCTCAAAGCCCATCTCAAAATGTGGCCCACGGCGCGGTGCAGATGCGCGCGGAGTTGGCGCGCAAGATTCTCTCGCACTTTGACGCGGATGGAGTAAAGGAAACGGGTATCGCGGGCTTAGCCCTTTATCGTCAATCGGCGCCCACAGCCTGCACTTCATCTACCTACGAGCCGAGGCTTGTTGTCTTCTTGCAGGGACAAAAGCGCTTCAACGTCGGCAACACGACTTTTGTGTGCGATGGCTCCAACTTCCTGCTTGCCTCGGTCGATCTGCCCGTCGTCAGCCAGGTCATTGCGGCAACTGAAAAGAAGCCCATTATCGGCTTATTGCTAAAACTCGAAATGCCGGCAGTCCGCGAAATTCTCTCGCAGCAGGAATTTCACCTCCGCGGAGAATCCGCCGACGCACGCGGCATGTCCGTCGGTGTCACATCACCTGAACTGCTCAATGCATGTTCCCGCCTCGTCGATCTGCTTGACACCCCGCAAGACATTCCCTTCCTCGGCAGCCTCATCCAGCGTGAAATCGTCTTCCGCCTGCTGCGCAGCCCCCAGGGAAAACATCTCCGCGCCATCGCCACCCTCGGCGAGCAAAGCCATCGCACCGCCAAGGCCGTCGAGTGGCTCCGGCTGAACTATGCCAAACCCCTGCGCGTCGAAGAGCTTGCCACCATGGCGCGGATGGGCGTTTCGACATTGCACCATCAATTCCGCTCCCTCACCGCGATGAGTCCCCTGCAATATCAGAAGCAGCTTCGGCTGCAGGTCGCGCGCGAGCGCATGCTCAATCACGGACTCGATGCTGCGAGCGCAGCCTTCGAGGTCGGCTACGAGAGCGCCAGCCAGTTCAATCGCGAGTACAGCCGTTTCTTCGGTGACCCACCAATGCGCGACATCAAATCCCGCCGCCTCACCATCGACGCAACAAGTCGCGTGTGATGGCACTCGATTTAGAAGACATCAATCTGGTGCGACCGCGCCCAGGGTTTCAACTGGGTCGACTTCGTCTTTGACTGGTTGAGCGAAACGAAGGACTCGCCTGTCACGATTTGGTCTGGCGCATTGTCAACCCGATATCCGGAACCCACTAGAGGTTCGAGCCGAAGGCTAGCAACCGGCCGTCGCAATCCTTGACCACAAACTCTCGCGCATTCCACGGGGTGTTGGCGAGTTCCCTAGTGAATTCCACGCCGTTAGCTGCAAACTCAGCATAAAGCGCGTCCACATCTTCCAGAGAGAGGTATGCGTCCAGCAACTCGTCCGCATATTTGTCCGGATTGGCTGCAGGCGGTTCGGCGCAGCGGAAGTGAATCGCTCGCTGGTCGCGTGCCACAACGGCGTAGACCGGCGGATCCTTCCACGTCCCCAGACACTCAAAGCCAAGCTTGTCTTTGTAATAGGCGAGCGTGCGGGGAATGTCCGTGGTAAAGAATTGCGGTGCGATCTGACGAATCATCGGCAAAGTTTACGATGTCCCCGCTACCATCGCATGCGAGTTTGAAGTCCCGGCTATTTCGGGCGACCGAAGAACAAAACGTAGCCGTCAGGGTCCGAGATCTCAAAGCCGCGCAAACCGTCGTGGGTATCCATCAGCGGTTTGCTGAATGCCGCGCCCTGATCGGCAAATTCGGCGGCAAGCGCATCGGGGTCCGGCGCGTAGACAAAGGCATCCAGCCGCATGAAGCGATGACGCCTATGGATTCGGGAGCGGCGATACATCCTTGTCCGACTTGATGAAGATTTGCACTCCCTCGCGTCCGATGATCGCGAAAAAAGGGCCGTCCTCTGGCTCTCGGAATCTCGTCTCAAAACCAAGCTTGTCGCGGTAGAAGGCGATGGTCTGATCCACGTCGCTGACAATGAAGCATGGTGAAATCGCCTGTGTTTTCGCTCGTGGCCTTTCCATGAACGCTCCTCCTGTATGGATTCCCTCTCGTTGTGCCAGCCATTGTCGTTTGCCGAACTCACAATCTATGCCGACGCGCAACCATTTCCTTAAAGAGCGCGGTGCGCTAAACAGTTAGCAGACACGGTGAGAGATTCTGAATGAGAGCGGCTGGCAATCACGCGAGACCAGCCCGACGAACCTTATTCCGGTATGGACCGGCTCTTGCCTTTGACCATGCAGTCAACCGAGGCCGCCTCAGCGACGCGCCAACTGTTGGCCTTAGCGAACCTCACTCTCCAGGCTTGAGTACCTTCAACGGTGTCTCTTCGGTCGCGATGTCCTCTTCAACCTTCCAGGTTCCGTCCGCCTGTTTCTTATAAACCTCCACGTAGTTGCCCAGCTGGCCTACACGCTTCTTCGTTTTGGGATCAGTCGTCGTGTATTTGAACGTACCTTGTGAATACGCAATGTCTCCCGACTCTGCGATTCTCACCTTGGTCGGCGCAAAAACCAATGAAAAGTTCGGGTCGCCCAATTCAGGCTTCATCCCAGCGATGATCGCCTCTCTGCCTGTCATCAGCGGTGTGTCAGGAAGCATCGAAGCGGCATCGTCTGCATAGAAGGCCGCTGCCTTCACCGGCTCCTTCGTCGCGAAAGCCTTCACCCATGCCGCTTCGCTATCGCGGATGGCCTTTTCGTCAAGAGCACGGGTATCGGGAATTGCCGTCGCGGCTGCCGGGGCCCGCATGCATCCCGATTGCAATACAGCGAACAATAGACCTCCGACGAGAAACAGAGCCATTCTGGGTCTGAGCATGAGCAAATCTCCTTTTAGTTGGCCAGAGTGAAAATCCAGTCTTACTCCGATTTCTTCTCGAGTGGAGTCTCGGACAGCAACGTCTGCTGTCAGTCGCCGATTTACCGTTTCTCATCCGTCATCGACCGACTGTTACGCAGGCGTGTGCTGCCAACTCTTGTAAACGAACTCCAGGCTATACCCGTCAGGATCCAATACGTTGGCCGCGTAGTATCGAGGATCGTAATAGGTTCGAATGGCCGGTGAACCATTATCGGTGGCGCCCGCCGCAATCGCTGCAGCATAGGCGGCGTTCACCTGCTCCCGACTATTGGCTACAAAGCCTACGTGAGCAGCACGGCTGTCCGCTATACCCTCTCGAAGCCAGAAGAAGATTCGTCCGTTTGTTCCGAACCCTTTCAAGTCAGGATGGCCAGGCGGTCCATTGCTGCCGTCATAGTCGAAGAGTCGAATGACGCCGAGGGGAGCCAATGCCGCCGCGTAGAACGAAATCGAACGCTCGATGTCACCGACTGATAAGAAGACGTGATCCAGCATGTTCATCCTTTCGTTTAACAGATTCGCCTCATAAAACCGGGCTGCCCCCTTGGTTGGACCCACCGGACAATAGCCAGCATAAAATATCCTTGTCCCGATCCACTGTCCCCTCTTCGCCGGTTCCTGGTCTCCGCTTCTCCTTGCCCCTCCCTCTCCCGTTAGAATGAAGAAAGCTCCTTCAAGGAATCTCCATGCCCGCCCTCATCGACGCCATCGACATAAAGCGCAAAATGTATTTCGAGTTTGAAAACGCTCCCTACTACTGCCTCGACGTGGAAGTCTCGACGCCCACAGCGCGCGGTGGCCAAACGCTTGTTCGCCTCAAGATGCGCAATCTGCTTACGCGGGCTGTATTCGACAAGACCTTCAAGGCCAGTGACAAGTTCAAGGAGCCCGATCTCGAGACCGTCGAAGCCTCTTACCTCTACTCCGACAGCGAAGGCTCCTATTTCCTCGACCAGGAAACTTTTGACACCATTCGCCTGGAGCCAGACAAACTCGGCGACGCACTCCAGTTCCTGCTCGAAGGCGCAATCGTTAAGCTCGACAAGTTCAACGGCAACCCCATCGGCCTGCAATTGCCCGAGAAGGTCGAACTAGCCGTCGCTTACACCGAGCCCGGTGTGCGCGGCAACACCGCCAGCGGCGCCGTGACGAAGCATGCCCGTCTTGAAACTGGTCTGGAGATTCGCGTTCCCTTTTTCATCGAAGAGGGCGAAAAGATCAACGTCTACACCGAGACCCGCGAATTCGCCGGCCGCGCCTGACGCCGAAACTGCGGAAATCGCTGCGGATTCCAATACAACTTCGCGATAATTTCGCTTATGTGGAAGCCGAAGCAGGAAACCGCCTCAACAGAAAGCCATGGAACCGACCGATCGGCAAGTTATTGCGCGCTAAGTTTGCTCGTGTCTCTCAGGATTTGGGCAAGAAATAAGCGTCAACCGCGCGCATCAGAGAGACCTTGTCGAGCTCGGGCTTTCTGCCCTCGTACTGCGCCGCCCAGCAAACCTGGCTCACAAGATCCCGAGGCTGGCAAGCAATCAAGTCCTGCTTCAGCGTGTCGCGTATCACGGAAATCAGACTATTGAGAACGGCCTGATCGGCTCTGATCCCGTGATCGGCGGCAACTCGCCGAAAGATTTCGCTGAACTGTTCGCTCGAGATCGGCCCAATGTGGATCTTGGTTTGAATCCTGCGCAGGAATGCGGGATCCATCAATTCCATTGGATTTCTGTTGGAAGCAAACACGACCAGCATTTCAAACGGAATCTCGATTTTCTTTCCACCCGCCATCGTCAGGAATTCGATCCTGCGGTCAAGCGGAACAACCCAGCGATTCAGCAACTCCTCGGGACGAATTCGCTGCCTTCCCAGATCATCGATGATAAGGAGCCCGTTGTTGGCCTTCATCTGCATAGGGCCTACGTAGAACTTCGTTCCAGGGTTGTACTGCAGGTCGAGCATTTCAACCGTCAATTCCCCGCCAACGAGCACCGTGGGACGTTGGCATCGCACCCAGCGCTCATCGTAGTTGCTGTGCTCCGGCTCCGTCGCAGGCCTGTGAATCACCGGATCGTAGACCGTGATGATCTCTCCATCCACTTCAATCGCGAACGGGATCCAAACTTCATCCTTGGCCAGAACGCGCGACAGCGACTCGGCCGCCGCAGTCTTTCCTGTCCCCGGAGGGCCATATAGGAAGATGGGTGCGCCGGAGTTGAGCGCAGTTCCAAACTGCGCCAGCGTCTTGCTTTCAAAAACTAGGTGATCGAAGGCGCGCTCAACATCAGCCGGGCCCACCTTTACGTTGCGCACGCTCTGCTTCCGAACCTGTTCCACATAACCTGTAAGGGAGACAGGCGCTGCACCGTAATACTGGCACTGCGACAGCAGTTCCACCGCCCTCGAACGGCCCTGGGACGTAATCGCAATCTTGGGAACATTGCTGATCATTCCCACAACTTCGCAGAGCAGTTTCCCGCGCATGCGGCTGAACAGATCATTGGCGACTTCGAAGCTCAACCGGGTTCGCCTTGAAAGCTCGATTACCGAGAAGGGACCCGAAGCATACAGAGTCTTCAGCGCGATATCTTCGAGAACTCCCTCGCGCACTCCGGTTTCAAAAATCGTTCTCGGCTTGTTTTCCGGTCCGGGGAGAGGAGCAGTCTCGTCAAAATTTTCTGCGGGCAGGGCAGCTTGCAATGTTTTTTCTCCGATTCAATGTCAATATATCCCGCCATCTCCTTCTGAGCCAACCATCCTTTTTGATAAGGCAGAAACGACGGTACCTTTCGAGGGTGAGCGCAGGTGATGGATTTGGCCATGGGCGCGCGGATTACCCGAAGCCTATTGAGCAAAAAACGCCAAAGCTTTTTGCCGACTCAACCGGACAACTTGGTTTTCATGCGCCTCCGGCCACGATGGCGCCGTCTTGAATGCCGCGTGATCTCGGCGAGTCGCAACAGGCTGGCTTCGGTTCCCCGGCGCGTCTTGGCCGCGACCGGCGCCCGCGTTGGATTGGGAATCAACCAAACCTTAACAAGTCCAGTCCAGCCTGCCCGGTACCATACACAGAAACCGCGGTGACGGCTGTGGCAATGAATCTACTTGAGATAGGCGCGCACCAGGTCGATGAGATCCTCCGCCAACTCCGGGGCAATCTGCTCTTTAGCGCCATCGGCGAGATGAAATCGAATGTGCGTCTCAAGAACTTCACCCATCAGTCCGTTGACGCCACCGCGCACCGCCGCCAGCAGCATCAATTGGCCGCCGCACTCTTCATCCGCAGTCAGCGAGCGCTCCACGGCGTCCAATTGGCCGCGCAGCTTGCGCAGGCGCTGCAACAACTTGATCTTTTCCCGCTCCTGGTGGGACATTCGACCTCTCCTCTTGACAATACCAACCCCCGGTATGGTATCAACCCTATGGGGGTATAGTTGCGACTTCATTCTATCCCCGCACCCTTCCCCGAAACCTGCTCCAAAGGACACTTCGTGCCTTGCCGCTCAATTCCGAGGCTGATCCCCCTCCGTCTGTTCGCCGGACTGGTGCTGATGGCAGCCTCGTCGGCCGCCCGCGCGCAGGATCCGGGGATCGCGGCGACGACTCAGCTTCCCGCGGCGCCCGAGCCACAGTTCAAAGCTGACAGCACAGTCATGCGGCAGGCAATCTTTCCGTTCCAAAGTGGAGCTACCAGCGATCAGTCGGGCCCCTCAGGACCGGGAAGCCCCAAATCCGAAAGCACCACCCAGGACGCCCCCATTCTGACCATGGCTCCGCATCCCGAAGGCAGCCGTTATTGGTTGTCAGGTCAGGCCAACATCATTTACCAGGGTCGTCTGCCTTTTCATTCCCTCTACGAAGGGCCGAATAGCTTTCGCAACTCAGCCGAGTACAAGACGTCTCTGGTGGGCACAATCTACACCGAGCTGCGGCCTACCCGCTCCATCCGCTACAACACCGATTTGATTCTCGACATCGAAAGCGCCGGAGGTCGTGGCCTGAGCGAGGCGTTGGGCTTGGCTGGCTTTACCAATTTGGATGTGGTGCGCAACCCGAACCTGGGTCCCACCCCGTATCTCGCCCGCTACCAGATTCACCAGGTCATCGGTTTCACTGACCGCACCTCGACCCAACCGCCCGGCTTTTTCGCGCTGGCAGCAACCGTTCCCTTGCGCCGCATCGAATTCCGCGTAGGCAAAATGACGCTGCCTGACTTCTTTGATATCAACGATGTCGGCTCCGACAGCCACCTGCAATTCTTGAATTGGACGGTGGACAACAATGGCGCGTGGGACTACGCCGCAGACACCCGCGGGTATACCGTTGGCGGCATGGCTGAGTACGACGACCGCGACTGGAGCATCCGCTATGGCATCTTCGCCATGCCCGTCGTCGCAAACGGCATCGATATGGATTGGGCGTTCAGCCGCGCCCATGGGCAGAATGGAGAATTCGAGCTGCGGCAAGGGTTCATGCCAAAACGCAAAGGGACGCAGCGCGTGCTCTTCTATGCCAATCGAGCCCATATGGGCACCTACCGCGAAGCGGTCAACGCCTTTCTCGCCGGCGTCGACCCAAAACCCAACATCATTCTCCATGAGCATCTGGGCGCCCTCAAATACGGCTTCGGCTACAACACCGAGCAGGAACTTACCGCCAATCTGCGCGTCTTCGGGCGCTTCGGGTGGAATGAAGGACAGCACGAATCGTTCGCCTACACTGAAGTCGACCAAACCGTGGAGGTTGGCGCGGATTTTGCCGGTTCAACCTGGCATCGCCCTTCAGACAAGATCGCGCTGGCGTTTGTGTCGAATGCCATCAAACGCGACCATCAGAACTACTTGCGCCTCGGAGGTCTGGGGTTTCTATTGGGAGACGGCAATCTCAACTATGGTCGCGAAAACATCATCGAGAGCTACTACACCTGGCATGCGTGGCGAGGGCTATTCTACGCAATCGATGTGCAGCACATCGACAATCCTGGCTACAACCGGGACCGGGGGCCGGCCTGGGTCGGCTCGGCGCGCGTGCATGTAGATTTCTGATAAGAATAGGCAAAGTTGGCGGAATCCGGCGATACGCTTTGAGCATCACCCCGTTCAGCTGTGAATCAATGACGTAGGCCCGTTGCGGCCAGTCCAGCAGACGCACTGCCGCATCCAACGCCCGCAAACGCCGCAATATAAGATCGCGACACCATCAGATGCGATCGAAAAAGCACTACAGTTCGCTGTTAAGTGACGAATCTCACCCAAACGTAGGGTCCAATATGCTAGAAGTGATAACGCTACCAGCGAAAGGCCAGCGTGGATGCCAGTTTAGAAAAATGCATTCTCGTATATGACGTTGGAGGAAGCCACGTCTCCACAGCGCTCTGCTTCGCCGGAGGTTATCGGCTGGGCCCTGTGGTAACAGGCCACCACCATGAATGCAGCGACGCGGAAGCATTTTTGGAGCTTCTGTATTCTCTCGGCGAAAAGGCCATGACAGGCACGGCAGGTGCATTAGGAGCCGGATTGGCGATGCCGGGTCCGTTCGACTACGCGACCGGCATCAGTCGGATGCGGCACAAGCTTCCCTATCTTTATGGGGTTGATTTGCGCAAAGCGCTCGCAGAGCGTTTCGGCTGGCAGCCGAGACAGGTCCATTTCGTGAATGATGCCGCCGCCTTCCTGCTTGGCGAGGTTGGGGCCGGAGCAGCGCGCGGAATTCAGCATGTCGTCGGAATCACGTTGGGCACGGGAATCGGATCGGCGTTTGCTGTGGATGGCCACATAGTGACTGAAAGCTTTGGCGTCCCTGCCGGCGGGGAGATATGGAATTTGCCATTCAAGAACCGGACCGTTGAAGACTTTCTCTCCACACGAGCAATCCAGCAAGCCTACCGTGAACGCACCGGCCAGGACCGCGAGGTCGCGTCCATCGCGGCCAACGCGGACAACGATCCGGCCGCCATCGAAGTATTCACGGAATTCGGCCGTAACCTGGGTCTGGCGCTGCGCGCTCTGCTCAATCAATTTGCTCCAGACCTGGTTGTGCTCGGCGGCGGCATCTCGCGCTCCGCGCGCTTATTCCTATCCGCCGCAGAGCAGCAATTGCAGGGGCTCAGCTTTGAGTTGCGCGTCTCGACTCTTGGAGACCATGCCCCCTTAGTTGGCGCGGCAGTCGGGCTTTTCGCCGCCTCCCGGGGTTTCGCGCCCGTGCAGGAAGGCGAAGCTTCGCGCGTGAAAGCGCGCTGAAAAGACGAGCCTCCACCTTCGTTGCGGCACGCTTATGCGGTGAACGGGATCCCGGTTTATTTTTCGTTCCCAGCCGGCAGTGGTTGATTCTGCGGTGGCGCCGGCAGGGTATAAATCACTTCGCCTGGACGCGCATAGTGCAGTTGCTCCCGTGCCTCGTGCTCAATAGCATCGGGGTCGGACTTGAGTCGCTCAATGTGATCGTGCAGCCGGGCGTTTTCCTGCTGCAAATCCTGAATCTCCTGCCGCAACTGCTTGTCCTGGGTGCGTTGCTGCTCCCAGGCCGACAACCCATGTTTGCCGTTCATTACGCCCCATCCGAATAACAACGCCAATGCGACGGCGACAAAAGTGCCTGCGGGCCGCCAACCGTGCTGCACCCACTCCATTGCGCGCTCGTGCAAAGCGGCGGGCGATTCCATCTCACCCGCTTGTCCGGTTTGTAATCTCTCGTCCACCATTCATCCTCAATGGGTGATTCCAGCGAAAATCAGAGTGACTAAACCCCGAATCCGCAACCTTCAAGTCAACGCGACCACCAGAGAGCGGCAACCCTGCACGACACCCAACAGAGCACGCCAACTCTGGTTTCGCACTAAGCCAATACAAATTTCTCGGCAGCCTCGCGCAGCGCGACCATGTCTTTCTCATTGCGCGCTTCGGTGTAAGCCCGCACCACCGGCTCGGTGCCGGAAAGCCGATAGCACACCCACGAGCCGTCCTCAAGAATCAGCTTCAGCCCATCGGTGCGCACAACGCTCGACACCTTGCGTCCGCTCAACTCAGTTGGATCTGCCTTTAACTTCTCAGTGAACGCGGCCATACGCTCCGGGGTCAAGCGGAAGTTCTCTCGAACCGGGTAGAAGGAACCAACCTTGGCAAACAATTCCGTCAATTGCACACCCAGGCTTTTGCCCCGCGTGGCTACCATCTCTGCCACCAGCAGGCCGGCGATCACGCCGTCTTTTTCCGGAACGTGGCCGCGAATGGTCAGACCTGCCGACTCCTCACCGCCTATCGCAATCTTGTCTGCAATGATCAGCTCGCCAATGTACTTGAAGCCCACCGGCGTTTCGAAGATCGGGACTTTGTGATGCTCCGCCAGAGCGTTGATCAAATTGGTCGTGGCCACGCTCTTGGCAACGCCGTTTTTCCAGCCGCGCGTCTCCACCAGGTAGTCGAACAGCAGCGCAATGATGTAGTTGGGCTGAATGAAAGTGCCGTCCTCGTCCACAATTCCGAAACGGTCCGCGTCGCCATCCGTCGCGATGCCGATCTTCGCGCCGATCTCCTTCATCTTGGCTTTGCAGTCGCCAAGCAGATGGTCGTCCGGCTCCGGCGCGTGACCGCCAAACAGCACATCCCGATAATCGTGTACGGTCGCCACCGTCACACCGGCTTCGCGCAATACATGGCAACTGTAGCCACGGCCTGCGCCCCAGAATGGGTCGTAAACCACCTTGATGCCCGATTTGGCAATCGCTTTCAGATTCACTAACTCTGCCAGCCGCTTCAGAAACGCCGGCTTCACATCCGACGGTATCAAACACGTCCTTTCTGGTGGGAATACTGAAGTGGTCTGTAATGCCGGCGATGGCCGCTTCAATCTGCTTCGTGACCTCGGGCAGAGCGGGAGCGCCGTCGTGCGTAGAAAACTTGATGCCGTTGTACTCCGGCGGATTATGCGATGCGGTGAAGTTAATGGCCCCCGATGTTTTCATCTGGCGCACAGCGTACGCAATCGCCGGCGTTGGCGCGGCTTCAGGAATCACGATGGGCGTAATGCCGGCGCCAGCCAGTACCTGTGCGGCAATGTCCACAAAGCTCTCGCCCAGAAAGCGCGGATCGCGGCCCACCAGCACGCGGTGCGGCTCCGGTCGCGTCTTTACATAGGCTGCAATGCCCGCCACTGCAAGGCGGATATTGGCCACCGTAAACTCGTCGGCCACAATGGCCCTCCAGCCGGAGGTCCCAAACTTAATTCCTTTGCTCATCGTTCGTCTCCCGCGGTCCGGCGCGCAGACCGCAAGGTACATACTGCAACACCGGACTCGCCTCGGCAAGCGGCTCGGGTTCATGAAACTTTCTGCGGCATACCGAAGCGGCTCGTACACTGGGATTGGAAATGATCTATGCCGGAATCCAGCCAAACAGCCTGCGTTGTCCTCACGACTGCCGCGAATCCGGAGGAGGCCACTCGCCTCGGCCAGGCCCTGGTCGAAGAACGCCTCGCTGCCTGCGCCACTCTCATCCCCGCCGCACAATCCATCTACCGCTGGCAAGGCAAGGTGGAAACAGCCACAGAGACCCTGCTTCTGCTGAAGACCGAACAGGATCAACTGCCCGCGCTCGAAGCCCGGCTTCACGCCCTGCACAGCTATCAGACGCCAGAGTTCCTGGTCCTGAAGGCTGAGTCCGGCAGCCCAGCCTACCTGGATTGGCTGCACTCCAGTCTGAAGAATCCTTAGACCCTGCAGACCCGGCCGGTGCGCGCTCCAAGTTCGAGGAGCCTCGCCCCTGTCCGTCTGGTATTCTGGCCTTTTGCTGTCATGCGTTGGTTAATGATTGGCCTACTCGTTTCGTTGGGGGCGCTGCTTCTTGCGGCAGCGGGAATGGCTCGTCACATCTGGCTTCAACGCAGGAAAAAGCACGACAAGCCGCCACCCGACGACCGCGTTGTCCTCGATGAAACCGACCTGGAGTCAGAGCCTTAAGGGGTATCAAGTGAACAAGGAACTTTCCACGCCGATCGCCTCAGGGGCTGCCTCGACGAGCGTAGCTCCCTGGTTGCGCGCAACCTCGGTCATCCTGGCTGGGAGCGCCCTCTTGGCTGCCTGCGCCCATGTGTCGCTGCCGCTCTGGTTCACGCCTGTTCCGCTTTCCCTGCAGCCCTTTGCCGTGCTGCTGCTCGGCTTGCTTCTCACGCCCCGAATGGCCTTCGCAACACTGGCCACATACCTGGCAGAAGGCGCTGCCGGCTTGCCGGTATTTGCACCTGGGTTTGCGTTATCAGGTGGCCTTGCCCATCTGCTCGGGCCCACCGGCGGCTACTTGATGGCCTATCCGCTTGCAGCCGTGTCTGATTTCGTTCATTTGGCGGCGAAGCGGCCACGGATTTTCAATGGCCCTGATCAGCGCTGCACTGGGCGATTTGGTGATTCTTGCCGGCGGCGCATTGTGGCTCGCCACACTGACACACACCCCGATCGGCTCAGCGCTTGCGCTCGCGGCTCTGCCCTTCCTGCCCGGCGATGCACTCAAAGTGGCCGCGGCCGCGGCGCTCGCTTCCGCATTCCATCGCTGGCGTTCACGCAACCCGAAGGTGAACCCAGCGTCCTAACCATATTGCTCTTCCATTGCAGTTTTCTCCCTTGAAAGGACTTTGGCATCCAGTGAGCAACAAGCAATCTCAAGCGGCCAGTTCTACCCCCGGCGTGGATATTTCCATCGCGCATAGTCCGGATTCGGACGACGCATTCATGTTCTACGGCTTGGCCACCAACAAGGTTCGCGTTCCCGGCTACCGGTTTTCGCATACGCTTTGCGACATCGAGACCCTCAACCGCCGCGCCCAGAACGAAGCGTTCTTCGACGTCACCGCCATCAGCTTCCATGCCTATCCCTACGTGCAGTCGGACTACACGTTGATGGGTTGCGGCGGCAGCGTCGGCGAGGGCTACGGCCCCATGGTTGTCTCAATGCGTCCCATCACTCCAGAAGGTCTGGGCCGCATCAGGGTTGCCGTGCCCGGAACGCTGACTACCGCTTATCTGGCGCTAAAAATATTCAATCCGGACATCGAAACCGAGACCGTTCCCTTTGACGAGATCATCCCCGCGGTCCTGGCCGGCAAGTACGATGCCGGGCTCATCATCCACGAGGGCCAGCTCACCTACTCGACAAGCGGGCTCTACCGGGTACTCGACCTCGGCATCTGGTGGCGCGAAACCACGGGCCTCGTCCTGCCCCTGGGCGGCAACGCGATTCGCCGCTCGCTGGGCGCCAAATCGCAAAGAATCATCTCCAACGCCATCCGCGACAGCATCCAGCACGCTCTCGACCACCGCGAACAGGCCCTGGAATACGCCATGCAGTTTGCCCGCGATCTTGACTCGGGGCTGGCCAACCGCTTCGTGAGCATGTATGTGAATGACCGCACCCTCGATTACGGCCCGGACGGCCGCGAGGCAATCACCAAGCTTCTTGCCATGGGCCATGAACGCGGCATCATTGCCATCGCTCCCCAGGTTGACTTCGTCGAGTAGCGCATCAAAAACCACGCGACGGATACTGTCCTGCGATCAAATTACCCATCGGTGTCACAATCAGACTCCGATGGTGATTGCGGCCTGCATAGAATCATGTCTTGATTTCTAAATTATTTCTAATCGTTGCCGATGCATCCTTTAACGAGGTGCATAGCATGCTCGCCGGCAATCAATTACAGTTTCTGCTCGCTTCCCACGATCCTGCATTATTGGCGGCCGCGGAACCCGTGCTCGCCGCATCCGGAATCCGCGTAAATACTGCGCTTTCCATCGAAGCCGCTCTCGCCGCAATGACTGCTCCGAACTCACCGAGCCTTGTGCTGCTCGACGTAAATCTTCCCGGAATGGAACCGTGCACAAGCGTGCCGCAAATGCTGGCGGCAGTATACGCATCGCGCAAAGGCCACGGATTTCCCATTGTCCTTATTTCGGACACAGTCACAGAAGAGTGGTCGAATCGGCTGACCGAAGGCGTGATCGATGATCTGATCCAGCGTGCGGTTGCACCGATGCATTTGCGGATTCGTCTCGAAACGGCGCTGCGCAACCACAGTAACGCACGCGAACTGGAAAGGTTGCGGGAGGCTGTCGCGATGAATGCGCAGATGGACCCGCTCACCGGCGTCTACAACCGCGCCACGCTGCTCTCCATGCTCTTTCGCGAGACCGATCGGGTGCAGCGGATGAAGACTTCACTGTGCGTGATGCTGTTCGACATCGACGACTTCGGCCACTGGAACTCACGTCTGGGAACACTTGCCTGCGATGAACTGCTGCCTGCCGTTGTGCAACGCGCAACCCTCATGCTGCGGACATATGACGTGCTGGGGAGAGCGGGAAAGGACGAATTTCTGGTCATCCTGCCCGGCTGCGGAACCGCCGATGCCATGATGCTGGCCGAGCGGTTGTGCACGAATGTCTTTGCAGAACCGTTCCATGTGGCCGGCCAAGCTGTCCGCCTCTCCGCCTGCTTTGGAATCGCCTCCAGCGATGGCCGTTCGCCGGTGGTGGTTCTGCGCGATGCCGAAAAAGCGCTTCAAAAGGCAAAGTGCGCCGGACCAGAGTCAATCCTGTGCTCCGGCGGCTGCTCACCGGAGGACTTGCCCACCGCCGCGTTTCTATCGCCAGGCTCCGGGAACGATTTTCTTGCTTGGTAAACGAGCGTCGAAGCGCTAAACGAGAGTCTCTCGGATGGCCTCGTCGCGTTCGACCAACAAGCCCAGAAACTCCTGAAAAACATCGTTCGAGAGCAGCCGTCCACGCGCCGTCAGTCGAACGACGTTGCCATCGGAGGTCAACAAGCCGCCATCCGATAGCCGCGCAACAGCCAATAATGCCCGCGTCACCGGCTCGTTGCCGAACTCGTTGCGCATTTCTGCCAGCTTCACCCCCGCATTCAATCGCAGGCCGAGGAACCAAGCCTCCTCGTGCTGCTGTTCCAAAGAAAGCCACGCCGTCTCCGCTGCCTCCGGCGCTGCAAGATAAGCCTTCAGATCGTCAGTCGTCGTCGCACGCAGCACGTTGCGCTCCTGTCCACCGTTTGCTCGGCGCAGCATCGACGAAGCATCCAGCCCCAGACCCAGGTAGGGCCGTCTCTCCCAATAGCGAAGATTGTGGCGGGATTGAAACCCACGTCCGGCTAAAGTTTGAAATCTCATACTGCCGTAACCCCGCATCGAGCCAGCGTTTCGATAGCCGTCTCGTACATCTGCGCAATGGCATCGTCGCTGGGAACCAGTTCCGCGCGGTAACGCGTGCCGCCGGCCAGCATCTCACGGCCAAGGCGGGAGTCCCCGTCCACCTCCAACATGTAGATACTTGCGTGCGGTAAACCGCAGTCGACCAGCACCGCCAGCGATTCTTCCCATGACGCAAAGGTCTGCCCCGCAAGTCCGGCGATCAGGTCCACATTCAGATTGGCAATCCCTGTGGCGCGCAACCGCCGCAAATCATCCAATACAACCGCCCGGCTGTGCAACCTTCCGCAAGCCTGCGCCTCGCGGTCGATAAAGGACTGCACGCCCAGGCTCACGCGGTTCACGCCGGCCGCGGCCAGCGCCTCCAGCACCTCGTCCGCCAGTTGCCCTGGCGCACACTCGACTGTGATTTCGGCATCCGCTCCGACAGCGAACTCGCGCACGCATCGCCGCAAAAAGCCGTGAAATCAATTCGGGCTCAAGCAGGCTTGGCGTTCCACCGCCCAGGTAGATGGTGTCAACTTGGCGCGGCAGTTCCACACCGATCCGCGCCGCCCACGCGCCGGAACTCTCCATGTCCTCAATCAGCCGGTCAACATAGAGTGCGTGCTCGCTGGCCGGATAGACACCCGAGGCAAAATTGCAATAGGTGCATTTCGAACGGCAGAAGGGGACGGAAATGTAGACACCGAGCCTGTCGCTCACTAGACCTGCCATAGAGACATTGTTTCATGCGAGGAGCCGCATCACCGTCCGCGCCCAACCCGCCCCTCTCGTGTGAGAATTAGGTAAGGAGATTCGAGTTTGAAAGCCTGGCCTGTCCTGGGCATTTTGATCGTTCAAGCACTTCTTTGTCTTGCCCATTGGTTTCTTTATTCCACCCTGATCGACTTCTGGTGGCCGCTCAGCCCGGCGGCTTCCGGCGAATTGCGCATCATCGCGATCGTGCTTTCGGTCAGCTTCATGGTGGCCGCGCTACTTGGCTTCCGCTTTACCAACTGGCTTGTCGCCCTCATCTACCAGCTCGCCGCTGTTTGGCTTGGATTGCTGAACTTTCTCTTTGTGGCAGCCTGCCTCACCTGGCTGACAGATCTCGCGCTCCGCTTTCTGTTGCCCGGTGCGGCCCGCCTCCACGCCCGGCCCTATATTCTGGCTGTTTTCTTTGCCGCTGCAATTCTTACGGCCGTCTACGGCATTCTGAATGCACGTTCCATCCGCGTTCGCCGCGTCCCAGTCAAGCTGCCAAATCTGCCCGAATCTTGGCGTGGCAGAACGGCGCTCGTCTTCAGTGACCTGCATTTAGGTAACATCAACGGTGTGCGCTTTGCCCGGCGCATTGCGGCCATGGCGCAGAGCCTGACTCCCGACATCATCTTCATCCCCGGCGACCTCTTCGACGGCACAAAGGCCAATCCCGACACCCAGGCAGGGCCACTCTATGCGCTCGCGCCACCTTTCGGCATTTACTTCGTTTCAGGCAATCACGAGGAGTTCGGTGGCGAGGCTCACTACGTTCAAGCCCTCAGGCACGCCGGCCTTCGCGTCCTGGATAACGAACGGGTGACGATCGATGGCCTTCAGGTGGTCGGGGTCCCGTATCACAGCTCTACCTACCCCATGGGCTTGCGGATTTTTCTCGAAGGCCTTCACCTGAAGGACGGAGGAGCCAGCATCCTGCTGCAGCATGTGCCCAACCGCCTGCCCGTTGTTGAGGCGGCGGGAGTGAACCTGCAGTTGAGTGGGCACACGCATGGCGGGCAAATGTTTTTCTTCACGGTAATCACGCGTCGGGCATTCGGGAAGTTCACTTACGGGCTGCAGCGCTTCGGCGACCTGCAGGTGTACACGTCCAGTGGCGCAGGAACGTGGGGACCGCCGATGCGCGTGGGAACCATCCCCGAGATCGTCTTGCTCACCTTTGAGTAGAAGTGCTTTCATAGGTGTTCCGCTTTGCAGGATATTTCTCGACGGGAAAGAGGACGCACCATGTCGATTTTGAGCAAACGCTTTCTTCAATTGTGTGTTATTTCACTGCTATCCGCGGCCGCGGCTGGCGCTCAGCATCCTTCATCAAGCGGCGCAACAGCCAACTCCGGCCGCCCGCGCGCTCGACTTCCCTACGGTGCTCTATGGTGCTGCCTATTACAACGAGTACATGCCGGGCGACCAGGCTGCCCGGCTCGATAAAGATGTGGCCCTGATGAAGGGTGCCGGCCTCAATGTCGTCCGCATGGGCGAGTCCACCTGGAGCCTGTGGGAACCCGAGGACGGCCAGTTCGACTATGCGTGGATGGACCGCATCGTCGACGCCATGGGAAAGGCGGGCATCAAGGTGATTCTGGGAACTCCGACCTACTCCATCCCAGCATGGATGGCGCATGAGCACCCGGAGATTCTCGCAGATCGTTTGCCGGGCGGGATGTTCGGCGGCCCGTCGGTTCCCAGCACGTATGGCATGCGCCAGAACATGGACACCGACTCGCCGGCCTACCGTTTCTATGCCGAGCGGCTCATCCGCCACATCGTCGCGCACTACAAAGACAACCCTACCGTCATTGGTTGGCAACTCGACAACGAAACCAGCAGCTACGATGCCGCCAACCCCGATGTCTTCATCGGCTTCCAGCATTATCTTGAGAAAAAGTTCGTCACTCCCGAAGCGCTCAGCAAAGCCTGGTTCCTCAATTACTGGGGCGAAAACATCCATACCTGGGAGGACCTGCCCATCCGCAACGGCGCACAAAGCACCGGCTACAAGCTGGAGTGGACTCGCTGGAGCCAGTTGCGTGTTACGGACTTTTTGCATTGGCAGGCTGCCCTGGTGCGTGAATGCGCAGATCCCGGCCAATTCGTTACCACCGACTACGGCGGCATGATGCGCTCGGACGTCAATGAAGAGGCCGTCGCCACTGCACTTGATGTGGTTGCCGACAACATCTACCACGGAACACAGGACCATTACGACGGATCGACGCAGTCCATCCAGGCCGACTTCTCCCGCTCCCTGAAGCACTCCAATTTCCTGGTCACTGAAACCAATGCCCAATCCACGGACTGGTCCTCAGCGTTCCAGTTCCCACCCTACGACGGACAGATGCGCGAGGACGTGTACACCCATCTCTCCAACGGCGCCAACATGGTGGAGTACTGGCATTGGGCCTCCATCGCCGCCAACCAGGAGACCTATTGGAAGGGCGTTCTATCTCACGATCTTGAACCCAACCGCGCATACGCTGAAGTCAGCCGCACGGCACATGAACTCCAGAAGATCGGCCCGCACCTTGTCGGACTTCAGATTCACAATCAGGTCGCGATCCTATGGAGCCGCGACTCAGCCAACGCTATCGACTTCATGCCGTTCAGCTCCAACGGGCAACAGTGGAGCTTCGCCGGACCTGCTGCAAACTACAACACCCTCGTGCAGCAGATGCACCGCTCTCTCTACGACCTCAACGTCGGCACGGACTTTGTCTTCCCCACCACCCAGGACTTCTCCGCCTACAAGCTGCTCATCGTGCCTGCACTCTATATCGCTGACGATGCATTGCTGCAGCGGATCTCCGATTACGTGAGAAATGGCGGCCACGTCGTGATGACCTTCAAGAGCGGATTCGCAAATGAGAATTCAGCGGTCCGCTGGGTGCGCGCGCCGGGCCCGTTGCGCGAGGCTGCAGGCTTCAGCTATCAGGAGTTTTCCAACCTCGAGCACCCGCTTGCGCTCAAGGGCGATCCATTTCATGTCGGCGATAGAAGCCCGAGCGGAAATCAAGTCCAATATTGGGCTGAATTTCTTATGCCTGAGCACGCGAAAGCACTGGCGTACTACGACCATCCATTCTTCGGCAAATGGCCCGCCATCACAGAAAATGACTTCGGCTCGGGAACATTGCTTTATGAGGGCACGTATCTCTCTGACGCGCTCCAAACCGCAGTGCTCAAGCATGCCATTGAAGCGGCCAGCCTCGGCAGTCCCGACCAGCAACTACCCGGCGCAGTTCATGTGCAGCACGGCATGAATCGGCTCGGCAAGCGGATGCACTACTACTTCAACTATTCGGGCAACGAGGTGAAGTTCGAGTACGCCTACGGTGCAGGAACGAACCTCCTCGATTCAAAACCGGTAGCCAGGTCGGAGGAGTTGACATTGGCGCCTTGGGACCTCGCAATCATCGAGGAATGAAACGGATGGCTTCCTCCGGCGCAGAAACGCGCTGAGTAGCATGTTTTCTGACCTCGAAGCTGCGTTTCGACGGCCTGCTTCGGGTCAGAAAATCACTAACCGGCCCCTGGGTTGATACTATTGGAACGACTTACTCAAACGTTTTTCTAAGGGGGATTCATGAATCGCCGTCCGCGTCGCTCTGAATTTTGTATTTCGGTTGTGACTTTCCTGTTTCTCTCTTGCATTACCAGTCCGGCATTCGCACAACACCACCAGGCACCGCCCGCACCCACAGGCCCGTGGATGAATACGAGCCTTTCACCCGATGAGCGCGCTGACCTGGTGTTGAAACAAATGACCCTGGACGAAAAGGTTGCCCTGCTCCATGGGGTGGGAATGCCGACGGACGATCCTGTCACCGCGGAGAATGCTGCATCCAACCGCGGCGTAGGCTACTCGGTCGGCGTTCCGCGGCTCGGCATTCCGGGAATCGACATGAGTGACGCGGCCTACGGCGTGCGCTCCAGTGGAGTAAACGGACGTTATTCGACTGCCCTTCCAGCCAACGTCGCTGCCGCTGCGAGTTGGGACCCCGATGCAGCCTTTGAATATGGCGCTCTCATAGGCCGCGAGCTGCGGGCGCAGGGATTCAATATGTCGCTTGGCGGCGGTGTCGATATCACGCGCGAGCCACGCAACGGACGCACATTTGAGTATCTCGGCGAAGACCCGGTGCTGGCGGGAACGCTGGTAGCCAAACTGATCGAAGGCACCCAGTCGGCGCATGTGATCGGCGACATCAAACACTACGCGTTCAACGACCAGGAGAGCGGCCGTACCGCGGTCAACATTCATATTGGCGAGCGCGCGGCGCGCGAAAGCGACCTGCTGGCCTTTGAGATTGGGGTCACGCAAGGTCATCCTGCCGCCGTCATGTGTTCCTACAACCGGGTCAACGGTGACTACGCCTGCGAAAACAAATACCTGCTCACTGAAGTGCTCAAGAAAGGCTGGCAGTTCCCTGGATTCGTAGTCTCGGACTGGGGTGGAACGCATAGCACCGAAAAAGCATCGGCTGCAGGGTTGGATAACGAAGAGCCCGGGCACGTTTTCTTCGGTGATCGCTACAAAGCCGCAGTGGACGCGGGCACAATCTCAACCGCGGAGCTGGATGAGCACGTCCACCGGATATTGCGGTCGATGTTTGCCGTCGGGGTCGTTGATTATCCGCGCGAGCGCAGTGTCGTCGATCCCTTCGCAGGATTCAAAGTTGCGCGAAAAATCGAAGAGGCCGGCATTGTCCTCCTCAAGAACGAGCGCGCCGCGTTGCCCCTGGACGCTGCCAAACTGCATACCATCGCGGTCATCGGAGCCCATTCTGACGTGGGCATGATCTCCGGCGGCGGTTCGGCACAGGTCGACCCAATCGGCGGCAACGCCATTATGCCTCCAGGCAAGGGCGCCACCCGCTGGCAGGAAGAGATTTGGTTCCCCACCTCGCCGCTGAAAGCAATTGAGGCACGCGCCCCAAACGCGCAAGTGAAGTATGACGCGGGAACCGATCCAGCGGCGGCGGCCGCGTTGGCAAAGGGCGCTGATGTAGCAGTTGTCTTTGCGTATCAGTGGGAAAGCGAAGGCATGGACCTGCCCAGCCTCTCGTTAGCCCACAATCAGGACGCTTTGATTGCCGCAGTGGCCGCGGCCAATCCGCGCACCATTGTGGTGTTGGAGTCTGGAAGCCCGGTAATCATGCCGTGGGTCGAAGCGCCGGCGGCAATTCTTGAAGCCTGGTTCAGCGGCAGCGACGGCGCCGACGCACTCGGCAATATTCTGTTCGGTTCGGTCAACCCAAGCGGCAAGCTTCCCAACACCTTTCCCATAAGTGAGACCGATCTCCCGCATCTGAAAGTGACCATGCCACCACTAGAGTCGGAGCACTTTTCCGGGCCAGTTTCCCCAGAGAAGCGCGCCGAGGGATTGCCACCCTTCGAGGTGACGTATGACGAAGGCGCAAAGGTTGGCTACAAATGGTACGACGCCGAGAAAAAGACCGTCCTGTTTCCATTCGGCTACGGACTGTCTTACACCACATATTCCTACTCCGGCCTTCATGTAACTTCAGAGAATTCGATCAAAGCGACGTTCACAGTGGCGAATACCGGCGCCCGCGCGGGCGAGGAGATTGCAGAAGTCTACGCGGCACTGCCTGCCGGCGCTGAAGAGCCCCCCAAGCGACTGGTGGGCTTCACCAAGGTCGCACTCACCGCCGGCGAGAAAAAGACCGTCACCGTTGAAATCGACCTCAAGTATCTGTCCATCTTTAATGTCGATAAACATGCATGGCAGTTGCTTCCCGGCGACTACACCATCATGGTGGGCGGCTCGTCGCAAAGCCTGCCGTTGAGGGCTGTGGTGAGTCTCAAGTAGCTTTCGTGGAAGATGCGCCTGCGCCCCAGATTCCATCCGCAGGTCAAATCAGACTCTGGGACGCGGCGCTTCTACAAGACCTTCTCAAGCACCACAAAATGCAAATCATCGCGAAGCGGAGTGCCGAAGCGGTTGTCACCGTACGGGAACGGCTTCGTCTCGCCGGTCAGCGTGTAACCGCGCCGCTGATACCACAAGATAAGAGTTTCCCTGACATGAACCACTGTCATCCGGATACAGCGAGCTCCCCGCGCCCCCGCGCAAAATCCTCCGACGCGGCAAGCAAAGTGCGCCCTAATTGCCTGTTCTGAAGTTCGGGCCTGACGGTCAGAAGCCCCAGGTACCATTCGTCGTCCTTGCCAGGCTCAAGCCAGACAGTTCCGAGGAGCGAGCCGTCGTCCTCATCCCGATGTATCAGCAAGTGCGCTTTAGGCTTGGCTGCGAGATCATCACGCAGAAGGGATTCATTCAGGCGCTGTCCCTCAATGATTCCAGCTTCGATGTTCCAACTGGCCGAAGGGCCGGTGCCTCGAAAGGCAAAGTTGACCAGTTCAATAATCTCTGCGAAGTCGGACTCGGCGGCAGGCGTCAGGAGCATCGGCAACATTCTAAAGCAAAGCTTGAATGTTCGACCAAGCTCCATCGATCATCAGCCGGCCTGGTAGCAATCGCCGGACTATTCCCCGTCCGGCGGCACCTGCTCAAGCAACCGCTTCCACGTCTTCTGGTTTCTGCGGAAGCTCTTCTTCAAATCTTCCAGGATGCGCTCAAAGTCAGCATTCGTGCGCAGGTTATTCCATGCCGGATTCTTTTGAAACCATGGATAGTTTTCATTTCCCAGATAAATTGCGCGGCGCAACCAGTGCAGGGCCTCGCTGGAGTCGCCTTCTACAGCAAAGTAAGTGGCCAACCGATACGCCATTTCGCTGTCCGCTTCCGCTGCGGCCAGCGTGTCGTCCTTGAGCAATGCGGCAGCCCTCTCGCGCTCCCCCACCTGTACATAACACAGCGCCAGCGTAGGAACGGCGATACGCAGTGACTCGTCATCGCGCACAACATCCTCAAGAATTTCAATCGCCGCCGTCAGGTTGCCCATCCGCATCTGCTGGTAGCCTTCTGAAGTGCGCAACAATGGATGACGCGGCTCAAGGGCCAGCCCTTTTTCCAATTCGTCGCCGGCAAGTTCAATCTGATTCTGGTAGTGGTAGACACGTGCGCGATGGTTGTAAAGAATCGCGGCGTTTGCCGGATTCAATTTGAGCGCGCGGCTGAATTGCTGCAGCGCCTCGTCATACATGCCATCTCCGCGCAACGCCAGGCCGGCCACCATGTGGACGTTCCAGTCGTTGGCCGCCGATGCCAGCATGTTTGCAATGCCGTGCCGCGCCGACTCCTTCTCGCCCCGCGAAAGCAGCATATAGATGCGATAGAGATTGGCTTCGATCGAGGCAGGGTCTAACCTGAGCGCCTCATCAAACGCTCGACGCGCATGCATCACGTGGATCTGCCCGCCAAAACCGTGGCGCACATATTGCAGGTCTGCGATACCCAGGCCGCTCCAGCCAGCCGCAAACTCCGGATCTTTGCTCGTGACTTCAGCGAACAGCGCATGGGCGCGGTCGAGGTCGGCGCGGGAGCCGGTGCGCACCATAAATGAACTCAGCACTGCACGGGCCTGCAGATATTTCTCACTGACCGGGCCCGGCAGTGACGCGTCGCGCGGACCGGGCCGCGGCGCATCAATCTGGTCGCCCGCGCTTAATCCGTGCAGTGCGGCAAACACCTCGTTAGAAATCTCCGTCTGCACCGCGATCAGGTCCAGCGAAGCCACCTGAATCGCTCCTCCCGAGCGCACGCTCTGTGCGCCCACATCGAGCAATTGCCAGTTCAAATCGAAGCCGATTTCGGAACGCACAAAGCTTCCCGCCAGCACAAACGAAACCAGCAACCGCTGTCCCACTGACAGCGGGTCCATCTGCGCGATCGGCAGCGACATCAACGTGCTGGACGGCCTGACAACAAGCGCTGGAATACGCGCCAGGCGCGCCGCGATCGCATCGGCCAGGGCGTATCCATAAAGAGGCGCCACTTCAGTTGCACCGAGATTGCTGAACGGCAGGACGACAAGGGAATTCTGCGGGGGCTTGTCGCTCGCAGATTCGCGAAACCGCTCTGCGAGCATGGAAAGAAAGCCCGTAGCGCGCTTTTCGGCCTCGACGCCGGTAGTAGGCAGATTTGCCGCCGCGTCGCCGGGAATGATCCCCGTCTCGATCTGCAGCGCCTTCATGATCGTCTTCAGCGCCTCCCGCACCTCGGCAGCCGAGGTGTAGCGGGTCGCTGGATTTTTCTCAAGACAGGCAGCAATCACGCTCTTCAGCTCCGGAGAAATCTCCGGAACAATCTCGCTCAGATCCGGCGGATCGGAAAATTGAATCGCGCGAATGGCCTGAAAATCTTCGGCATCGGGCCGCGCAAACGGATGCCGCCCACTGACCAGCTCAAACAGAATCACGCCCAGCGCCCACACATCCGATTGCGCACTCGATTGGCCCGTGACAAATTGCTCCGGCGCCATGTAGCGGATGGTCCCACCGCGCGCCGTGTAGGTAGCTGCAACCGACGCATCCTTGGCCAGGCCCGGCTTAGAGGGGTCGAAACTGGTGTCCTCCGGATGCAGGCGGCGCGCCAACCCGAAGTCGAGAATCTTTACCAGCCCACCTTCCGTCAGCATCACGTTTTGCGGTTTCAGATCGCGATGAAAGATGCCCAGCGCATGCGCAGCCTGCAGGCCATCGGCGATCTGAATGCCCACCGAAAGCACAAGTTGCGGATTCGCCGGACCACGCGCGATGAGCTGGTCGAGCGACTGGCCAGGCACGTACTGCATGACGATGTAGCCTTCGTCGCCGGCTTCGCCCACTTCGTAGATGGCGCAGACGTTCGGGTGTTCAATTGCCGATGCCAGCCGCGCCTCGCGCAAAACTGTCGTGCGCATCTGCTGCGCCGACAAAAGGCCTGCGCGCAGAATCTTCATCACCACCGGGCGCTGCAACAGCGTGTCGTTGGCCAGATACACAACGCCGCTGCCGCCTGCACCCAGTTTGCGGATGATTTCGTAATGCTCGATGGTTCTTCGCTTCATCGCTAGTTATAAGTGTACCGGCGAGATCGTAAAGAGCTCGTGAGCATCGGAAGATTCTTCGAGAAATGAGAAGGATAGGTCTTCTCGGCTTCCTCTCGTCGAGAGTATTCACCGAGATCTTGGCGCCCCACATCAGGGCGCAATCCCCTGGTCCCCGCTAACTGCCCTTAATGTCCGTGACGCGTTTCGCCTTCCTGCACCGGCTCAGGCGGCAAGCTGGCCAGCCGCTTCTGGCTGCGGCGGCCCATAATGAACATCGTGAGCCCGAAAACCAGCAGCACCATGCCCCACCATAGATTCGCATTGATGCCAAGGCTTTTCGCATAGAGAGCCGCATCACCATTGGTTGCGAAGCCAAAAAGGGTCAGAATCAATCCCGTCAATGTAAACATCAATCCCATGGGAATGCGCAAATCGAGACTCATGATTCCTCCCTCTTCCTAGGCAAAGAAAATATTCAGACCGATAGCGACCAGCAAAATCGCGACAGCCAGTGCTTCCGGACTCTTCCACCACTGCAAATGCGTGCGCGGCGGCTTGGGCGTGAGCGAGTGAACCAGGCCCACCAGCTCCGACTCGGGATGTGGCTTGGTGAACAAACTCACGACAACCGTAACGATGAAGTTGGCGCTGAAGGCATAGATGGCTCCATAAAAGTTCTGCGCCATGTCGCTGGGGTAGTAGTGCAGCACCGTGATCCATCCGCCATGCACGCCGGTATGGGCCTCGATCGGCAGGGTGAGGCCGTGATGCAGCATGGCCGCCGCGGTACCTGTGATGAGTCCTGCAAATGCGCCATGTCCCGTGGCCCGCTTCCAGAACATACCCAACAGGAACGTGGCAAACAGCGGCGCGTTCACAAACGAGAAGACCAGTTGCAGGGTATCCATGATGTTATTGAAGTTGATGGCCGCATACGCCGTGCAAATCGAAAGCAAGATGCCGCCCACTGTTGCCCATCGTCCCACCGCCATGTAGTGCCTGTCGCTCGCGCCTTTGTGGATATACGACTGGTAGAGGTCGTAAGTAAATACGGTGTTGAATGCCGTTACGTTACCTGCCATGCCGCTCATAAAACTCGCCAGCAGCGCGGTCAGCCCCAGGCCCAGAATGCCCGTTGGGAAGTAGTGCAGCAGCATGTTGGGCGTTGCCATGTCGTAGTCCAGCAATGGCTGTCCGCTGGCCGTCAACATCGGCTGGCCGGTCACCGGATTGATCTTCGCCGGAACCAGTCCCCTGCCCTCCTCCACCTGCTTTGAAACCACGGTTGTTTCGTGGTAGATCACACCGTTTTCCGTGCGGACGACGGTGGTGGTATGCGGTGTCGGCAGCCCGATCGCTAACAGTCCGGGCAGAATCACCAGGAATGGGAAAAACATCTTCGGAACTGCGGCAATCAGCGGCACGCGCCGCGCTGACTCCATATTCTTCGACGCCATCGCCGTCTGAATCACCAGGAAATCCGTGCACCAGTAGCCCGACCCAAGCACGAATCCAAGGCCCATGCCGATGCCGATGATGTCGATCCCCATGGGGTTTGTGCTGGCATGCATCACGCCCTTCCACTCATGCATGTAGGCCACGGGCAACGAGGCCTTCAGCCCACTCCAACCGCCGATGTTTTTCAGCCCCAGCAGCACCAGCGGCAGGAAACCCGCAATGATGAGGAAGAATTGCAGCACCTCGTTGTAAATCGCACTGGTGAGTCCGCCAAGAAAGATATAAAGCAGCACGATCACAGCAGACAGCACGATCGAAAACGTGAAAATCCCCTCCGGCCGCCAACCCAGCGCCGCAAACAATCCATCGAAAACATGCAGCGCCTGAATCAGCCGGGCCATTGCGTACATCGAGATGCCGGAGCTGAACACGGTCATCACGGCGAACGAACAGGCGTTGAGCGCGCGCGTCTTTTCATCGAACCGGAGCCGCAGAAATTCCGGCACCGAGCGTGCCTTTGATCCGTAATAGAAAGGCATCATGAAGATGCCCACGAAGATCATGGCCGGAATGGCGCCGATGCCATAGAAATGCGCTGTCTCAAGCCCGTACTTGGCGCCCGAAGCGCCCATCCCAATCACTTCCTGCGCGCCGAGGTTCGCGCTGATGAATGCCAGGCCGCAGATCCACGCGGGCAATGCGCGCCCCGCCTGGAAAAAATCCTTGCTCGTCTTCATGTAGCGCTTCAGGGCAAAACCGATGCCCAGCACAAAGACGAAATACAACAGCATGATTAGCCAGTCGACGGACGTGAGTTTCAAGACTGCTCCTTGAACTGCGGTTTACCTATGGGCCGGGGAAGCACGGAAACAACTTTACGCAGGGGGGCGGAGAAGCGTCCAGCGCAAAATGAAAATGTTTTCAATGCCACCTGATTCCCTCTGCGGCTCCTTCGGCAGTTTACACTGGGAAAGCATGATTCCCACCTTGGCATGGACCCCCGAGGGAGTCCGCTTTATCGATCAGACCAAGCTCCCTCTCGAAGAGAGCTATGTGCTCGCCTCGACCTACGAACAGGTAGCCGACGTCATCGTCACCATGGTCGTCCGCGGCGCCCCGGCAATTGGAGTTTCGGCGGCATACGGCGTCGCGCTGGGCGCACTGCGCTCAAGCGCGACCACGACTCAGGAATTTGCGCCGGAGTTCGACAGGATCTGCGCGCGTCTTGCCGCAACACGCCCCACCGCCGTCAATCTCTTCTGGGCCATTGACCGTATGAAGCGCCTGTTTGCCACTCTTCTCGCCGCGGGCGCGACTCTCATTGAAGTAAAGGCGAAACTCCTCGCCGAAGCTCACGCCATGTATGAGGAAGACATTGCCGCCTGCAAAACCATGGGAGCATTCGGTGGCGCATTGCTACCCGAGGAAGGCGGAGTGCTGACCCACTGCAACGCCGGCGCGCTGGCCACCTGCGGCTATGGAACCGCACTCGGCGTCATTCGCTCCGCGGTCGAAAACGGCAAGCGCATTCACGTCTTTGCCGACGAAACTCGGCCCTTCTTGCAGGGCGCGCGCCTCACCGCCTGGGAACTGATGGCCGACGGCATCCCCACCACCGTGATCTGCGACAACATGGCCGCCAGCCTCATGCACGCGGGGCGCATACAGGCCGTTGTCGTCGGCGCAGACCGCATCGCGGCCAATGGCGACTTTGCCAATAAAATCGGCACCTACAACGTCGCCATCCTGGCCAGGGAGCACGGCATTCCGTTCTATGTCGCGGCCCCATGGTCCACCATCGACACAGCCACTCCCAACGGCAACGCCATACCGATTGAAGAGCGCAGTCCCGTTGAAGTTACGCATCACGGCGGCAAGCAACTCACTCCGCACGGCGTGGGCATCTGCAACCCGGCATTCGATGTGACCCCGGCCCGCTACGTCACCGCGATCATCACCGAACGCGGCCTGTTGCGCGCGCCCTATGCCGAGTCGCTCAGAGAGATGGAGATGGTCGCCGGGTAGGCAAAGATTCTACAGTTGTAGAGATCGTGCTTCGTCTCCCCGCCATCTTTCGTTTGCGACAAAGATCCCTCGCGCGCGGAGTCGCGCTTTCGTTGGGCGCATTCATCGCCAGTTTGCTTCTCGCAGGCTTTCCTTACATTCAAAACTTGCACGGCTCGCATTGGCAGATTCTCGCTCTCCTATGCGGATCATGGGGAATGGCCGAAACAGCTCGCTGTCTTCAACGAAAATGGAGCCTTTACCATGGCGCCGTGATCCTGCTCCTTTACACCGACCTCATGATCCTGGCAATGATTGTCATTCTGGTTGCCTACCCCGTTGAATAGGACATCGGATTCGCCCCTTGACGCCACATACTTCTCACGACCAGGCTGTGTAATATAGGCAAACGCACTCCGACGCGAAATGCCAGGCTTGAAGTTTTTGATTCCGCAGGTCAAGGCCTGTCGGGTACGATGTGCGCAATGAGTTTCAGGAGGAAGACATGCTGAAGGGATTTCGTGATTTTATTCTGCGGGGCAACGTCCTCGATATGGCGGTCGGCATCATCATTGGCGGAGCATTTGGCACGGTGGTCACATCTCTTGTCAAAGATGTGTTTACCCCTTTCATCGGCAACCTCGTAGGCAAGCCTGACTTCAGCGCCATTGCCGTCGACCATGTCATGATCGGCAATTTCCTGAATGCCATCATTGCCTTCCTGATGGTCGCCGCTGCCGTCTACTTCTTCATCGTGGCCCCGTCCAACGCCCTCATGGCCCGCTTCAAAAAGCCGGTACCCGATGTACCGCCGGCGACCAAAGCGTGTCCCGAGTGCCTCAGCGACATTCCCCTGGCCGCAAAGCGCTGCGCCCATTGCGCCCAGCCGGTGGCATAGGCCGAATCGAAAATCCACAACCCCCATTCGCTTTCTCGCGGACGCCTCAATCCAGTTCTCTCAGCGGCCGTGAGAAGGCGTAAATACCCACGAAAGCCAATGCCGCCAGCCCGGCCATCATGGCCAGAGCCAGGCTGGTGGGAATGTGCCGCGAGAGTTCGCCGGCCAGCAACGCGCCCAGTGGCGGCAGCCCCAGAAAACTCGTAGTGTAGATGCTCATCACCCGCCCGCGCATCTCATCGGAAGACAGATGCTGGATGGAAATGTTGAACGACGAAATCATGAGGATGGCGCTGTAACCCTCAACCAGCGCGAAGCACTGCGACAGCGCGAAACTATGCGAATAGCAGAACCCGATGATCACCGCGAAGAAGACCACGCCGCCAATGGTTACCACGGCACCCCGATGGCGCAGCATTCCCCTAGCTGCCACCGTGATCGCACCCAGCACTGCGCCCGCTCCTGAACTCGCCAGCAACCAGCCAAGGCCACTCTCGCCGGAGTTCAATTGAATCTTGGCGAAGTATGGAATGAACGTCAGGAACGGAATGCCGAGAAAGCTCACCACCACAGTCATCCAGACCAGCACCAGCATTTGCGGCTCATTGCGCACATAGTTGAAACCGCCCTGCAGGCTAACCCACATGCTTTCGCGCCGCGCCGGTTTCTCTTCCGGGTAGCGGATGCGTACCAGTGCCCAGAGCACCGCGAGAAAACTCACGCCGTTCAGAAAGAAGTTCCCCGCCACTCCAAACAGCACCATGGCGTAGCCGCCCAACGTCGGTCCAAGAATGCGCGACATGTTGAATTGCGCGGAGTTCAGCGCGATGGCGTTGGTCAGGTCTTCGCGCTTCACCAGCCGCGGAACCAGTGCCTGGTAGCTGGGCGCATTCATTGACATAGCCGTGCCATTCAGGAAGGCGATCACGGCCACCTCCCACACGGTGATCACCTTGAACCAGGCCAGCGCGGCCAGCGCAAATGCAAGCACCATCATCACGGACTGCGTAACGATCAGCAGCCTTCGCTTGTCCACGCGATCGGCGATTACTCCGCCGAAGAGCGTGAAGAAGAGAAATGGAATCGAGCCCGCGAATCCCACTACCCCCAGCCAGAATGCGGAATTGGTGAGCAGCAGCACGAGCCATCCCTGCGCCACGTTCTGCATCCATGTGCCGATGTTCGAAAGAAAATTTCCACTCCAGAAAAGCCTGAAGTTGGGATTGCGCAGCGCACGCACAATTTGCGGTAGACGGCTGGCCTCCTGCTCCAGCGCCTTGGCCATCGCCGCAACCTCATCCGATGCAGCCCTCGGAAATTCTTCGTCCAGCTTCGGTTCCGTGCTCAGTGCGGGCTCCCTCTCAAGGTCTTAGTGTAAGCTGTGGCTAAATTGCTGAGCGGCTAATCGCCCGTCGCGCGCGAGCTTCTTGTGCCATATCAGTCACACAATCCCAAAGGCCCAACCCATGCTTAGTCGCAGGTCCTCGGTTCTTCTTTTCCTCTTTGCCTTGCTGGTTCCCGGTCCTCTTCCACCGCGTTCCTCTGCTCAATCGGCTCCTACAACTGCATTCGGCTATGCCGACTTCAGCAATCAGGCCGCCATCGAAGAAAAATTCCTGGCCGTCCCTAGTGCCAAACTCGCTGGTGAAGAGCTGAAAATACTGACCGCCGAGCCCCACATGGCAGCCACGCCGGAGGACCACAAAACCGCCGAATACGTGGCTCAAAAATTCCGCGCCGCCGGCCTTGAAACCGAGATTGTGCCCTATCGCGTCCTGCTCAATTGGCCCAAGGTGGTCCGCGTCGAGGCCTACGATGCCGCAGGCAAGCTGCTCATGAGCGGCCCCACGCGCGAGCACGTCCAGGGCGATCCCTATCAGGATGATCCCCGCGTCGTGATGCCTTTCAACGGCTCTTCCGGTTCCGGCGACGTAACCGGCGATGTGGTCTACGCCAACTACGGACGCCTCGAAGACTTCAATCAACTCGCCGCCCAGCACATCGATCTGCACGGCAAAATCGTCATTGCCCGCTACGGCGCGAACTTCCGCGGAGTCAAGGTTTACCTCGCCGAGCAGCGCGGCGCCGCAGGTGTCCTTATTTACTCCGATCCCCAGGACGATGGCTACTTCAAGGGCGATGCTTGGCCCAACGGCCCCTGGCGGCCCGCAACGGGCGTGCAGCGCGGCTCAGTCCAATATCTCTTCAAGTATCCCGGCGATCCTGAAACACCCGGAGTCGCCTCCACGCCCGACCTGCCAGACTCCGCCCGCATCAACCCTGAAGGCAACCAGCCTCACATCATCTCCATCCCCATCAGCTACCAGGACGCAGCCCCAATCCTTGAGGCTCTGAAAGGCCCCGGCGTGCCCGCAGGGCTGGCAGGGCGCGCTTCCGTTTCGCTATCACCTGGGGGAGGCAGGAGCCGTGCGCGTTCATCTCGTCTCGCAGCAGGACTACCAGCGACGCACCATCTGGGACGTGATCGGCCGCGTCAAGGGCTCCGAATTCCCCGATGAGTGGGTCATCAGCGGCAATCACCGCGATGCCTGGGTCTATGGCGCCGTGGATCCAAACAGCGGCACCGCCGCAATGCTGGAGGCAGTCGACGGCATCGGCGCGTTGCTTCGCCAGGGCTGGCGCCCCAAACGCACGCTTGTGTATTGCAGTTGGGATGCTGAAGAGGAAGGCTTGATCGGCTCCACTGAATGGGTGGAGCAACAAGCCCAGACTCTCGACCACGCCGTCGCCTATTTCAACACTGACGTAGGAGTCTCCGGCCCCGATTTCACTGCGGCGGCTGTTCCATCGCTCAAACAATTTGTGCGCGAAGTGACCAAGTCTGTTCCGAGCCCGATCGGCGGTACGGTCTACCAGGAGTGGCGGCTCAATCGTGCCGCCGAAAACGAACATCGCGCTTCCAACGCTCCACCCCAATCCGGCGAGGAGGTACGCGTAAGCGACCTCGGCTCTGGCTCCGACTTCACCCCGTTTCTGCAGCATGCGGGCGTCCCTTCCACAGACATCGGCTCCGGCGGGCCCTACGGCGTCTATCACTCCACTTTCGATGACTTCGCCTGGTTCACCCAGAATGCCGACCCGCACTTTGCCTATCTCCAGGAGATGGCCCGTGTCTTCGGCCTCGAAGCTTTGCGCATGGCCGATGCCGACGTGCTGCCCTACGACTACGTGGCATACGCGCGCGAGATCGCGTCTTATATCGACGCCGCGAAAAGAAAAGCAAATGACAACGGCCTCGGCTCGCTCGATTTTGCCCCCGCGCAGGCTGCTGCCGCCCGATTTTGCAGCTGCGGCCGCAAAGGCACACGCCGTCCAGATCGCTCCCTCCGGCAATCTTGCCCAGCTGAACCAGACACTGCGCCAGGTTGAAACCGCACTGCTTTCCCCGGCCGGGCTGCCCAATCGTCCCTGGTATCGCCACACCATCTACGCTCCGGGTGAGTACACCGGCTACTCAGCCGTGGTCATTCCCGGCGTCAATGAGGCCATCGATGCCAAGGACGCAACGCGCGCCTCAGACCAGTTGAACGTGCTCGTCCAGGCACTGGACCGCGCCGCCCAAACCCTTGACTCTGCGCAATAAAGTCCACAGCCGGCCCGTATGCATCCGTCGTTCGGTTTTGACCATCTAAAGTGTGATTTACGTCACACATGTTGAGCCGGGTGGTTGACCCCGCCCTGTTCCGCTCGTATCGTTAAAAACTGACTATGAAGATTTCCCCAAACTCGTGGCGTATCGGAATTGCCGTCGCAATTATCGTTGGCACCATCGGCTGGCTCGCCATCACCGGCGCTCAGGCCAGCAAGAGCTACTACGTCACCATCGCCGAACTGGGCGGCATGGGCGGCAAGGCCTACACCAGCAACCTCCGCGTCGAAGGCTTCGTGAAGCCGGGCTCGATTGAGCAGGATGGTCCCAACGTCACCTTCTTGATGAACGAATTTGAAAGCCACAATCCAAAGGCCCCCGCGGGTCGCGTGCTCAAGGTGGTCTACAAAGGCTCCGAACCGCCGCCCGACACCTTCAAGGACGATGCGCAGGCCCTTGCCGAAGGCACCTACGGCCGCGACGGCGTCTTCCATGCCACGGTTCTGCAGGCCAAGTGCGCCAGCAAGTACGCGCCCGCCGGCCCCAATCAGCCCGCCAACAAGCCCGCCGCGCCAGCGAAATCCACCGCATCGGGTTCAGCGCCTGCTCCTCGCCCCGGCAGCCCGGCCACATCCACTCCAGCCGCGACCAACTGATTCACATGACCGCGCCCGCCCCTGAGGCCGCTCGCTCCACTCTCTGCGCCCGCCTCGACCAGGTTTCAAAACTCTTTGGCTCCTTTGCCGCGCTGCGCCAGGTCTCAGTCGACCTCGAGCCCGGCCGCTGCTACGTCCTCATCGGCGAAAACGGCGCCGGCAAGTCCACCTTGCTGCGGATTCTCGCCGGCCTCATGCGCCCAACTCACGGCACGGTCAAGGTCTTTGGCGGCCAGGACCCCCACGAGGCCCGCGCGCGCATCGGCTACATGAGCCACGCCCCCATGCTCTACGACGAGCTCACCGCCCAGGAAAACCTCAGCTATTTCCGCAGTCTCTACCCCGGTCGCGATTGCCTGACCCCCGCCGAGGCACTGCGCCAGGTCGGCCTCGATCCCGCGCTCGACCGCACCCTGGGCCAGTATTCGCAGGGCATGCGCCAGCGCACCTCGCTGGCCCGCGTATTGCTTCCGGTTCCCGAACTGCTGCTGCTCGACGAGCCTTTCTCCAACATGGACGTCGAGTCCGTTCGCCAGATGGTCGAGCTGCTCGCCGGCTTCCGCCAGGGCAATCGCACCATCGTCATCACCACCCACCAGCGCGAATCGGCCGCCCCGATCGCCGATTGGGTGCTCCGGCTGCAGGCAGGTCGCGTCGCATCCTTCGAGCCAGGGAACCCGACCCTATGAAAACCAACGGCGCGCGCTTCCTTGAAAACCTCGGCATCCCCTTCGAGCTTCGCGAATACGAAGTGGATCCGGAGGACCTGTCGGCGATCACGGTGGCAAAGAAAATCGGCATGCCCCCCGAGCAGGTCTTCAAAACCCTTCTCGTCACCGCAGGGCCAAACGTCTACCGATTCGCCGTGATCCCCGGCGACGCCGAGCTGGATTTCAAGAAACTCGCCCGCGCCTCCGGCCTGCGCAAGCTCGAGATGGCTCCCCTCAAAGACGTGCAGCCCCTCACCGGCTACATCCGCGGCGGCGTCACCCTCTTCGGCGCAAGAAGGCCCTACCCTGTCTACATCGACGAGACCGTTATCCTCTTCGACCAGATCAGCGTCTCCGCCGGCACGCGGGGAACCCAGCTCATCCTCTCGCCCGCCGACTATCTCCGCGCCGCCCAGGCCCTCGATGTCGAAGTCCAGACCGCCGACATCATCAAGGACACGCCGAAATCCAATGTCCACGAGGGCCAAGCCTGATGCCCCGCGCCTTCTGGACCCATCTCGTCAAGGACCTGCGCATCGAGTTGCGCACCCTCGACGCCTTCGTCTCCATGCTTTTCTTCTCCCTGCTGGTCGTGGTGCTCTTCTCCATCGCTTTCGACCCGCACGGAGCCTTCTCCCGCGAGATTGCCGGCGGCGTGCTCTCCGTCGCCACCATGTTCGCCTCGGTCAGCGCCCTCAATCAGGCCTGGGCGCGCGAAATCCGCCACCAGGTCATGGACGCGCAGCGCATGGCGCCCGCCCCCGGCGCAGAACTCTACTTCGCCAAAGTCGTCGCGAATTTCCTCTTCGTCACCGTCGTGCAGGTCATACTGGCTCCGCTCTTTCTCATCTTCTATAACCTCCACATCGAGGGACAGGCCTGGCTCTTAACGATCGTCCTGCCGCTGGGCACCTGGGCGCTCGTTGCCAACGGAGTCTTCTTCGCCGCGCTCGCCATCCGCAGCCGAAACCGCGAACTGCTGCTCTCGCTGATTCTTTTTCCCATCTTCATTCCCGCGCTGCTGGCCATGGTCAGGGCAACCACGTCGATCCTCACCGGCGACAGCGACCCCGGTATCTGGATTCGGATGCTGGCTGGCTACGACATCATCTTTACCACCGCCAGCTTGCTGCTGTTCGACGTGATCTTCCACTCGGAGTAGGTGTCCTCTCTTCGATGGATACCCGCTCTTTGCCGTAGTCGTACACTTGAAAGGTTCCACTGGGTTCCCGGATGAAAAAACTCGCCATTAGGCCTTCTCGCCGCAATCGCCGTCGCGCTCATGTTCTGGGGCTACTACCAGGCCATCTATGTCGCGCCCACTGACGCCATGCAGGGCGAAATCTTTCGCATCATCTTCTACCACGTGCCCTCGGCCTCGGTCGCTTTCGTGTTCTTCGCCGTCAGCCTTCTGGGCTCCATTGGCTATCTGACCTGGCGCAACAGCCGCCCCGAGCTGGGCGCAGGTCGCCGACGCCTGGGCGCTCTCCGGTGCTGAAGTCGGCGTCATCTTCTGCACCGTGGTTCTCACCACCGGCCCGCTCTGGGGCCGCCGCGCCTGGGGCATCTGGTGGACATGGGATGCCCGCCTCACCACCACTCTGGTCTTGTGGCTCATCTATGTCAGCTACCTGCTGCTGCGCCGCTTTGCCGCAGGCCCGCAGATGCAGACCTGGCTGCGGTCCTCGGCATCTTCGGCGCCCTCGACGTGCCCATCGTCTACATGTCCAACCGCTGGTGGCGTACCCAGCATCCCGCGCCCGTCTTCGGCGGTGGCGAGGGTTCCGGAATGGCCCCTGCGATGGTTTCCGTTCTGCTCTGGAATATGCTCGCCTGGTTTTGCTGGGGTATCCTCGTCCTCATTCTCCGCTACAACGTAGAACGCAAGCACCAGAGAAATGCAGACGACGAGGCGCAAGAGGCACTTCAGGAAGGCATCTGAATGACTCGCGACCCGAGTCCGAGAAGCGAAAAGTACGAGGAGAAATAGAAATATGGATCAAGCCGCCATTCTCGATCATGAATTTGTCGTTGCCGCCTATGTCGTCACATGGGTCATCCAGCTCAGCTATCTTGCCTGGCTGGGTCTCAAGTGGCGTGCGGAAAAGCGCAATGAAGAGAACCGTACAAATCGTTCCCGCTAGGCTTCAGAAGCCTAAAATTGAGGAAGTCGCCACTTTGAAATCTGCCGGTTGGAAGACGCAGAGCAAGGAAAGGGCGGCGCAGCTAAACAGGCTGAAAAGGAGTGATCTCCCATGAATATCCTGCTTCAACCATGGAGTTTGGTCGCATTTGCAGTCGTGATGTTTCTTGTGTTCCTCACGATGGGCAGAATGTCAAAGAGATCAAAGTAGCCCACTTCCAAAATGGGCAGTATGACCTTCAAATGGCGTAAACTATGTGTTTGAGAGGCTAGAGATGTTAGTCGTCATGAAGGCGCAGGCCACGCCGGAAGAAATTCAGGCGGTTTGTGACCATATCGAAATGCTGGGATTCCGCGCACACGCCCTGCCCGGAGCCCAACGCACAGCCATCGGAATCACCGGCAACCAGGGTGAAGTTGACCGCGGCAACATCGAGGCGCTCTCCGGGGTCGCCGAAGTCATCCGGGTCTCGAAGCCCTACAAGCTTGCCAGCCGCGATGTAAAAGAAGAAGACACCGTCATCCGCTTTCCCGGAACTGACGCCACCATCGGCGGCCGCGCTCTGGCGATCGTCGCCGGACCCTGCTCCATAGAAAGCCGCGAACAGGCCTTCGCCATCGCCGAGCAGGTGTCCGCCGTCGGCGCGCAGTTCTTCCGCGGCGGCGCCTACAAGCCCCGCACCTCGCCCTACGCTTTTCAGGGTCTCGGCCTCGATGCGCTCAAAATCATGGCTGAAATCAGGGACAAGTTCGGCCTCCGCATCGTCACCGAAGCCATCGACAATGAGACCCTCGATCTGGTTGCCGAATGGGCCGACGTCATTCAGATCGGCGCTCGCAATATGCAGAATTTCTCGCTGCTCAAGCACGCCGGACGCCTGCGCAAGCCCGTGCTGCTCAAGCGCGGAATGAGCGCCACCCTCGACGAGTTCCTCATGGCCGCCGAATACATCATGAGCGAGGGCAACTACGAGGTCATCCTCTGCGAGCGCGGAGTGCGCACCTTCTCTGACCACACGCGCAACACCCTCGACCTCAGCATCGTTCCCGCCGTGCAACGGCTCAGCCACCTGCCCATCCTCGTTGACCCCAGTCACGGAACCGGCAAGCGCGACAGCGTGATCCCCATGGCGCGCGCGGCCATCGCCACCGGAGCTGATGGCGTCCTGGTCGAGGTGCATCACCAGCCTGAAAAGGCGCTCTCCGACGGCCCTCAGTCCATCTATCCCAACCAATTTGCCGTCATGATGGATCAGCTGCAGGAGATTGCGCCGATCGTGCATCGCACCCTGCCCCGCGGCATTCATATCGAAACCGCCGTGCACCATGCCCATGACGGCGTCTCCCGCTAAGCCCGGAGTCAATGTTCGGGTGCCCCAGGTCTCGAATTTGAGGCCTGGGATCGTGCCAGCCTTTATCCTCTGCGTGCTATCCCTCGCCGGCTGCCGCCCCCACGACTTCCCGCAATTCCCGCCCAATTACCGCGAATACGTCTACGTCACAAACGGCGCCAGCGGCACTGTTTCAATCTATGACGTGGTCAACGTACGTCTCGACCGTGAACTGGCCGTTGGCCGGGATCCCGTGGCCGTTGTCCCCAGCCCCACGCGCAACGAAGTCTACGTGGTCAACAAAGGGGAGCCCACAGGCCAGGGTTCCGTCTCGATCATCAACGCCGAAAACAATTCCGTCGTCGCCACCATTCCTGTTCGCAGGCAACCGGTTGCGCTGGCCCTCGATCCCGACGGCGCCTTGGCCTACGTAGCCAACTCCGGCTCCAACAGCGTCTCGGTCCTCGACCTCAAGGCGCGCCGCGAAATCGCCGTCATCGGCACCGGAGAAGAACCGGCCTCGCTGCGCGTCTCACCCGACGGCAAGACCCTCGTCGTCGCCAACCGGCAGGGAAACTCGGTCAGCATCATCGACCCCCGTTCCCGCTCCGTGCGTGCAGTCTTCGACGGCTGCCCCGGCGCCGGACGATGTGGTCATCCTGCCCGATTCATCCAAGGCATTTGCCGCTTGCTCCGGCGGTCATCAGATCATGGCCATCGCGCTCGCTCGGTTTGAAGCCCATCCGGCCGCATCCGAACGTCCTGCGCTCGACCGCCTCGAGGCGTTTCTCGACGTGGGCCACGAACCGGTGCAACTGGCTCTCAAGCCCGACGGCGGTGAAATATTCGTTCTCAACTCGCTCAGTGATTCCGTCTCCGAAGTCATCACCGGCACCGACGATGTGCTCGGCGCCTACATGATGGGCGACGATCCCATGTGCGGCCTGGTTTCCGCCGATAACTCGCTTGCTCTACGTCGGCAACCTCCATTCGCAGGAAGTGACCGTGTATTCCATTGACGATGGCGACGCGTTCCAGACTCCAAGGCGGCTCAATCCATGTCGGAGACGGCCCATCGGCCCTTGCATTTTCCGCCGCCGGCCACCTGCTGTTTGTCGTGGATGCCCGCTCCGGCGATGTAGCCGTGGTGCGCACCGCGTCGCGCTCGCTGTTCACGCTGCTCCCCACTGGCCGCGGTCCAAACGCCATCGCCGACAAGGCATTCAAGCTGCCGTAACCGTGTCGCATCCGCATCGCATCCTTTGCTTCCGAATTTTCCGGCTCCATTTGCAGATAATTTCCGGCTTTCGCTGCACAATGAAGAGAGTCATCAAGCGATAACTGGTTGGACAAATGGGTTTTGTAAAAGAGTACGACTTCAGTCGTGCCGAATGAGCGAAGGAAAAGCGCGGGCTTTAGCCCCTGCAGGTTATGGGATTGCCCCAGGGCGACATTTATGCGATCGGCTCGAACACGTCAAGCTCCGGTCCATTCTGTCAGGCATGTCGCGTTTCAATACGAGGCAAGGAGGTACCCACCCCCACTTGTTTATTTTCTTTTCCACAGAAAATCTTGCAGAGAATTATCGTGTTCCATGAAACGGGCCCAAAGAATCGGGCCACACGCCTCACCACTCTTCTGAAACAAGGCCCCTAACGTTCGCTGGTCCCGAGTCTCGAGTCTCTAGCCCTTTGTCCCCATCTTTCCGTTCCCATACCGCGCGACGCTGAACTGCGCTCCGGCAAACAGGATCAACCCTGAGATATAGGCCCAGAACAACAGCCCCACGGAGACATAGAACGGGCCATAAAGAGCCTTCAGGTCCAGGTGCGGCAGCACCATCACATACACATTCTTGGCCAGCAGCCAGATCACTCCCGTCACGACAGAGGTGCGCAGAACATGACGCCACGGTATTTTTCGATTGGGCAGCAGCCAGTAAATCGAAAAGAAAAATAGGATCGAGGCCACGCCCGTTGAAGCCGCCAGCCACAGGTAGCTGACCCCTTCAAAAATGATGTTGTCCGTGTGATGAAAAAAGATGAATCCGAGCAGTTGGCGCTGCCACGTGCTCAGCAGAATGCTTCCAATCGCCAGCCCCACCATCAGCAACGCCAGACCAAAAGCTACCAACTGGTTCAGCAGATAGTTGCGGCTCTTTGCCACGCCCCAGGCCTGGTTCAGCGCCACCTCCAGGGGGAGAAAAACTCCCGTGCACGACACCAGAATCATCACCAGCGATAGAACTTGCACTCCCTGCCGAGCCGCAGCTGCCGCCAGACTCGCCGCCACCCAATCCTGGTTTGAAGGCAGAAAGTAGTGCACCATCTCACCCACCACGTGCACCATCGTCTCGGAATGAAACACGGCTCGAGAAAGGGTATAAAGCAGCACGATGAATGGGATGAACGACGTCATCGCGAGTGCGGCCACGCTGAAGGCGTACGTGTGTACCTCGCTGTCAAGCAGATACATCACGAGTGCGGTCCCGCTCCGCGCCATCGATACCACTTCGACCGCACAACGGGCTCAACCGCATCGATCACTCGGATGGTTTCAATGGGTTTTTCGTCGAGAGTACCGGAATTTGAGACGTCCGCCAACGATCACTCCTTCTAGCAAGCTTTCTGGATATTGCGCGACGCAGATGCAGGATGATCTCGAATCTGCAGGACTTTCCTTAAGGATAGACGTTCGCGGGTGATCTCCGCTGTGACGGCAGTCCATGCTGGCAGCACTCCAGTACCGCAGGTTCCGCGGCCCAACCCGCTCATTTTCCCCTTGCATCCTCATTCATTTCCTGCCATAACATGAGCACGGCGCGCCGGAGGCGGGCCGTCCACAATTGATGGAAGGCCGTTGGCTTTGGATGTTTCGTTTTTTGTTAAACACAAGCCCAGTTTAGGTAGGTCACCGAGCTGCCACAGCGCGAGGTATTCCAGCGCTTCGGCGGCTCGCGGCGCATCTGGAGCCAATTGAACTTTTCCGCCGATGCTTTCAATGCGGAGGTCGGAGAAAAATAAGTGGGCGCAGAAAGTCTGTGCGTTGCGCCAATCACACAACGAAGGAGATTGTGCATGAAAGAACAGGGCGTGGTGAAGTGGTTCAACGGAGCCAAGGGATATGGGTTCATTCAACGGTCAAGCGGTGAGGATGTTTTCGTGCATTTCTCCGCCATTCAGGAGGAAGGCTACAAGACCCTTAACGAAGGCGAGGCCGTCGAATTCGAGTGCCAGCAGGGTCCCAAGGGCCTGAATGCGGCGAACGTCATGCGCGTTTCATAATGCCGTCTGTTCGCGGCCTTGCATGAGAAAGGCCGCGGTTGCCTGGGTTTCGAGTTCTGGTTTTCTGCCGGGCCCATTTATTTATCCAGCTTTCCCAGCGCCCACCGGGCAGCTGCGCGCAGGCCCTCGTCTGCCGCGCCGGCCCACGCGCGCAGCCACGGCGTAAATCGTGCCAACCTCGCTGTTGCCCATGGCGATCGCAACGTTTCGTTTTAGCCCTGCGAATCCCGCCCGCCGCACAGGCGATCCATTGAAGGTCCGCTCAAATTCGGTCTCATCCATCTCGGCCAGCCAGTCAAGTGCGGGATTCACCAGTTCTGGCCGCGCTTCAAGTTCCGCATCTGCGCTCAGCGGCGCCTTGCGATTCCACGGGCACACATCCTGGCAGATGTCGCAGCCAAAGACCTGCCGCCCCATGCCTCCCATCAGATCCGGCGCAATCGGCCCGTCGTGCTCAATCGTCAGGTAGGAGATGCATTTCGTCGCGTCCATCTGGTATGGCGCGATGAAGGCTCCCGTTGGACAAGCATCCAGGCACCGCCTGCAGCTTCCGCACCGATCCGGCACTTTCAGTGATTCACCTTCCGGTCTAACTTCGAGCGAAGTCAGTAGCACCGCCAGAAACCCATACGACCCCAGCTTCGGATGAATCAGGCAGGTATTCTTCCCTGTCCAGCCGAGCCCAGCCGCCGTGGCCAGCGCTCGCTCCACCACCGGCCCCGTATCGACATAGGCGCGCGATTCAAATGCGCCGAACTTCCCGATGGAGCCGCGACTCCAGTTCATGCAGCCGCTTCAACAGCACCTTATGGTAATCACTTGGCCGCCGCGTTCCTTGTGCATCCACACGGCTGCTCCATGCATACCGCGCAATCCAGCCGGCCCCCGCAGCAGCAGTTTCCGTTGACCGCGGTTCCGCGGAGTTGTAATTAGCCAGGCAAACAATCGCTGATCGCGCCCACGGAAACGGCGTGGCCACGTGCGCTCTTAGGAGCCGTCCATCTTCACCGATGCGCTTCAGGTAATCCATGGTCCCTGCGCGTCCTGCGCGCACCCACTCTTCAAAGCGGGTCGCATCGCGCGTCTGCTCCGCATGCGGCAGAGCCACCAGGCCCGACTCATTGAAGCCCGCCTCCAGCGCCAGCGCGCGCACCTGCCCCCGGTCAAAACCGATCGAGTTCTGCTGAGGCCGCGAACCTGATTCGTCAACATGGCATGGAACTTGTGTACATGCTTTTTGCGTAGATAGCTACAACGTGTTCAATTGTGAACGCCAGATTCAAATCCGGACACATCGAATTGCAGACCGGTTTAGAAAATGGCTCTCATCCTCAGTGATTTCAGCATATTCCGCCTCGGTCGTGTTTGGCGGATCAGGTGCAACACTCAAAGGGCGGAGTCCTTCCCTGAACGGCTCCCGAACGGTAACAGCTCGAAGCAACAGGTATCCCAAGGAGGGTCATTATGAACGGCATTCTTTCCAATACGGCGGAAACATTGGTACTGGCACCCGGCGATGTGCATGAACTCGTAAGGGGCCAGGAACAATGCCTTGTCGAGCGGCTCACGCCCATCGTGCGCAGGCAAAACGTCACCCTCGATCTCCGGCACGTGGAGCGCATCGACGCCGCGGGAATCGCGTCCCTGATTTCGCTTTATGGCACTGCACTCAGTGCGGGAAACGAATTCGCGGTGGTGAATGCATCGCACAGGGTTGCGGAGATTCTTGCGCTCGTCGGCCTCGACCGCATCTTGCTATCTCATAATGCGGTTTCACACTCACAATCCGGCCTATTCTGCCGGAGGTCGGCCGCATAAATTCCCTGCCGACGACGCGGCCTCGCTGATTTGGCGCGGGCTCGTGCCTCGAATCGCCGAAACTCCCCCGTATGCAGTCAACAGAGACACTTTTGGCAAATCGATGGTCTGTGACGAGGGGCACAGGCAAGTGTATACTTGCGGCGCTATTTGTACTTGCGAATCGTGAACCGCTGCACGGCGCAGTCGAAATATTTGGATGACTGCGCGCATACTTGGTCTGTTGCCCGTTCTTCCCGCTGCAAGACTAAGTCAACGCACCGCCACCCATTCATGGGCGCCGTTGCCGCGGAATTCGGGGTCCCCTGCGACTCGGGCCCCCGGCAAGCAAATCTCTGCTCGCTGGGGTCACGCGACAAGTCCTTGTCGCTGGGGTGAAAATCTTACATACGGAGGCTTTATTCCATGACGCAGGGCGTAGTGGATCAGCAGGCTTGCCGACAAAGCAAGCTCAACCTCAACAACTCCAACCAAGTATGTATATTTCTTCGGCGGCGGCTCAGCCGATGGCAATGGCCGCATGAAGGACGTGCTGGGCGGCAAGGGCGCCGGCCTGGCCGAAATGACGAATGCCGGTCTGCCCGTTCCCCCGGGATTCACCATCCAGACCGAAGCCTGTCGCGAGTACATGCGCGGCAAGCTGAGCCCCGAGATCGATGCCGAGATGCACGCTGCCCTCGAGCGGCTGGAGCGGCTACAGGGGCAGAAGCTGGGCGCAGGTGAAAATCCCCTGCTCGTCTCAGTCCGCTCGGGCGCCAAGTTTTCCATGCCCGGCATGATGGATACCATCCTCAACCTGGGCCTCAACGATCAGGCCGTCGAGGCTCTGGCCAAGCTGCAGCAACAATCCCCGCTTCGCGTATGACTCCTATCGCCGCCTTATCCAGATGTTCGGCGACGTGGTTCTCGACATTCCGAAGAAGAAATTCGAGCACATCTTCGATGGCGTCAAGGAACACGAGGGCGTCAAGTTCGATTACGAACTCAGTCCCGATGCGCTCAAGAAAATCATCGCCGAATACAAGAAGCTGGTGAAGAAAGAAACCGGCAAGGATTTCCCGCAGAGTCCGCTCGATCAGCTCGTGCAGGCGCGGGACGCCGTGTTCCGTAGCTGGCAGAACGAGCGCGCCAAGACCTATCGCCGCATCAACCACATCGACGACTGGCTGGGTACAGCGGTCAACGTGCAGGCCATGGTCTTCGGCAACCTGGGAGAAACCTCCGGCACCGGCGTCGGCTTCACTCGCAATCCCGCCAACGGCGAGCGCATGTTCTTCGGCGAATACCTGATGAACGCGCAGGGCGAGGATGTTGTGTCCGGCGTCCGCACTCCGCTGCCCATCAGCGAGCTTGAGCGTGTGATGCCCAAGGTCTACGACCATCTCCGCGCCATTACCTGGAAGATGGAAAAGCATTATCGCGACATGCAGGACTTCGAGTTCACCATCCAGGATGGCAAGCTCTACATGCTGCAGACCCGCAACGGCAAGCGCACCGGACTGGCCGCCGTGCGCATCGCCATCGACATGGTGCGCGAAGGCCTCATCACCCAGGAAGAAGCCATCTTCCGCGTCGAGCCCAACCAGTTGTACGACTTCCTGGTGCCGCGTCTCGATGAAAAGGGCGCCAAGATTGAAGTGCTCGCCACTGGCCTGCCGGCATCGCCCGGCGCGGCGGTCGGCCAGATCGTCTTCACAGCAGAGGACGCCGTCAAGTTCCACACCAGCGGCCACTATCCGGTCATCATCCTCGTCCGCGGCGAAACCACGCCTGAAGACATCGGCGGCATGGAAGTTGCCACCGGCATTCTCACCTCGCGCGGCGGCATGACATCGCACGCAGCGGTCGTTACCCGCGGCATGGGCAAGTGCTGCGTTGCCGGCGCAGGCGACTGCGTTGTCGACGAAGCCCGCAAGGAACTTCGCGTCAAGGGCAAGACCTTCAAGCAGGGCGATTGGATTTCGCTTGATGGCACCACCGGCCGCGTCATCGACGGCAGGCTCAAGACCATCCCGGCCCGTCCCGACGATGCCGACCTGGTCAAGTTCATGAGCTGGGCCGACCCGGTCCGCAAGCTGCAGGATTCGCGCCAACGCCGATGTGCCCCGCGACGCCAAGCAGGCACGCCTGTTCGGAGCCGAAGGCATCGGACTGTGCCGCACCGAGCACATGTTCTTTGCCGAAGGCCGCATCGAGCACGTGCGCGCCATGATTCTCGCCGAGACTGAAGCCGAGCGCCGCGACGCGCTCAAGAAGCTTCTGCCCATGCAGCGCGCCGATTTTGTGGGCCTGTTCAAGGCCATGGAATCGCTGCCCGTCACCATCCGCCTGCTCGATCCTCCGCTGCATGAGTTCCTGCCCCAGCGCGAAGATCTGCTGGTCGAAATCTCTCACCTTGAAGACACCAAGCCTCGCTCGCCCAAGCTCAAGGAACTGCGCATTCTGCTCGCGCGTGTCCAGGAGCTCCACGAAGTCAACCCCATGCTCGGCCTGCGCGGCTGCCGTCTCGGCATCGCCTTCCCCGAGATCACTGAGATGCAGGTGCGCGCCATTCTCGAGGCCGCGGTCAACGTCAAGAATCACGGCGGCGATCCGCACCTTGAAATTATGGTTCCGCTCATCGGCTCCATCGAGGAGATGCGCCACCAGTCTGCAATCATTCGCCGCATCGCCGAGTTGGTCTTCAAGGAGAAGGGTACGACGGTCGACTTCATGGTGGGCACCATGATCGAGCTGCCGCGCGCCGCCCTCACCGCCGACCAGATCGCCGAAGAAGCCGAGTTCTTCAGCTTCGGCACCAACGATCTCACGCAGACTACTTACGGCATCTCGCGTGACGACATCAACCACTTCCTGCCGGCGTACCTCAAGGCCGGCATCTTCAAGCAGGATCCCTTCGCCACCCTCGATCAGGCGGGCGTCGGGCCACTGGTGAAGATGGCCACAGCCAAGGGACGCAACACCCGGCCCAATCTCAAGGTGGGCATCTGCGGCGAACATGGCGGCGATCCGGAGTCCGTCAAGTTCTGCCACAAGATCGGGCTCAACTATGTATCCTGTTCGCCCTTCCGGTTGTTGACGGCAAGACTGGCGGCAGCGCAGGCGGCACTCCAGGAACAACAGACGGGGCCAGACCTGCACAACGGCACCTGCTGATCAATCAACCGGCTAAACAGCAAGGGCGCGGCCAATCGGCTGCGCCCTTGCTGCGTCTGGCGGTAGCGGCTCAGTATGAAGTTGTTTTGAAAAGGCACGACTTCACAACTTGGCGAAGAACGCATCCGGAGCTGCATGAAGTGTCAGGGCACGACTTAAGTCGTGCCGAAAACGCCCCAAGAAATCATCGTGGGCTTTAGCCCCTGAGGGACTGTTTGTCTCAAATTGAGCCACGCCCGCTTGGTTGCACCCTCATCTTTCCGATACTGGCCCTTTACACTGAATTGACCCTGGAGCCCGAGACGATGAGCGCAGCCATTGAATTCCGAGAAGTCTCCTTTGCCACCGCGCAGGGCAGGCTGCTGCTCGACAAAATCTCGCTCACGCTGGAAGAAGGAACCACCACCGCCATTCTCGGCCGCAGCGGCTCCGGCAAAACCACGCTCCTGCGCACCGTCAACCGGCTGGTCGAGCCCACCAGCGGCGAAGTTCTGGTGAATGGCACGAGCGTTCGCACCACCGATCTCATCGCGCTCCGCCGCGGCATCGGCTACGCCATCCAGGAGACCGGACTCTTCCCTCACTTCACCGTCGAGCGCAACGTCGGCCTGGTGCTGGAAGCACAGGGCCGGCCCCGCGAAGAGCGCACCCGCCGCAGCCATGAATTGCTCGACCACCGTCGGCCTCGATCCGGCCAACTTCGCGCGGCGTTTTCCTCACCAGCTTTCCGGCGGGCAGCGCCAGCGCGTCGGCCTGGCCCGCGCTCTCGCCGCCGAGCCCGGCATCCTGCTCATGGACGAGCCATTCGGCGCGCTCGATCCGCTGACCCGCGCCGAGATGCAGGACATGCTCCGCGACCTGATGGGCCGAATGAAGAAGACCGTCCTGCTCGTAACCCACGATCTCGACGAGGCTCTTTACCTCGCCCACCGCATCGTGCTCCTGCAGCGAAGGCCGCCTCATCGCCGCGCTCCCGCCCGAGGACTTCCTCTCCTCGCATCAGCCGGAGATCCAGGCTTACATCCGCGCCTTCCACCGCGGAGAGCGCAGCGCCGCGCAAGCGAGGCCGTCATGAGCGGCGGATTCCTTTCACAATACGGCGGCGAGATCGCCACCCTCACCATCGAGCACCTCTGGCTCACCGGCGCAGCCATGCTGTTTGCCACTGCCCTCGCCGTCCCCGCCGGCATCTGGCTCGCCCACAAGCCGCGATGGGCGCAGCCGGTCATCGCGGCGGCCAACGTCCTGCAGACCATTCCCTCGCTCGCCATGTTCGGATTTCTGCTTCCGCTGCCCTGGCTGGGCGATCGCGCCGCACGCATCGCCATCGTCGCGCTCACCGCCTACGCTCTGCTTCCCATCCTGCGCAACACCTACGCCGGCATCCGTGGCATCGACCCGTCGGTGATCGAGGTGGCCCGCGCCCTCGGCCTCACCGACGCACAGCGCCTCTTCAAAGTCGAACTCCCTCTCGCCGCATCCTTCATTCTCGCCGGCCTCCGCACCGCCACCGTCACCTGCGTCGGCATCGCCACCATCGCCGCCGCCGTCGGCGCAGGCGGCCTCGGCGAACTCATCTTCCGCGGCGTCGCCTCCGTCGACAACCGCCTCGTCCTCGCCGGAGCCATCCCCGCGGCATTGCTGGCCCTCGCCGCCGACGCCGTGCTGGGCCTCCTCGAACGCCGTCTACGGCGGTTCCCGCAGCGATGAGCCGTCGGCAGCTCCGACGCCGCGTCCGATTCGTCACTGATGCGCCAGCTCAATTTCGTTCCTCCGTGCATTCTCCTCGCTACCGCCTGCGCCCCGCCGCGCCCCGACCACCCCGTCATCGGCGCCAAGAACTTCACCGAACAGGTCGTCCTCGGCGAACTTCTCGCCCAGGAGATCGAAGCCAAATCCAATCTCAAAGTCGAGCGCCGCTTCTATCTCGCCGGCAGCTACATCTGCCAGCAGGCGCTGGTCTCCGGCCGCATCGACGCTTACGTGGAATACACCGGCACCGCGCTCACCGCCATCCTCAAGCAGCCCGTCGATCGCAATCCCCAGTCAGTCCCTTGAAACCGTCCGCCGCCTCTACGCCTCCCGCTACCACGTCACCGTTGCCCCGCCGCTGGGCTTCGAGAACACCTTCGCCATGGTCATTCGCGGCGACGACGCGCGCCGCCTGCACCTCACCACCCTCAGCCAGGCCGCGCAGTACACGCCGCAATGGCGTCTCGGCGTCGGCTACGAATTCGAGCAGCGCCCCGACGGGCTCGCCGGCCTCAGCGCCGCCTACTGGCCTCAAGTTCGCCGGCGCCGCCGCGCACCATGGACCTCGGCCTCCTCTACCGCGCCCTGAACGACCACCAGGTCGACATGATCGCCGCCAACTCCACCGACGGCCCCATTCAGGCCTTCGGCCTCACCGTGCTCCAGGACGACAGGCACTACTTCCCGCCCTATCAGGCCGTTCCGCTGGTACGCGACGATGCGCTCCAGCGCTGGCCGCAAATTCGGATCGCGCTCGACGCGCTCGCTGGCAGGATCACCGCGGACGACATGCGCGCGATGAACGAAGCCGTCGACGGCCAGCATCGCGACCCCGCTGAGGTGGTTCACGAGTTTCGCCGCCGCAAGGGCCTCTAGTGTGGTGTCCCAGAAGTCCGCATCATAATTTGACAGTCCCCAATTCCATTTGACAGCCTCCAATCCCCCAACCAGGTTGTCATCCTGAGCGAACGGGGCCCCAGACGCTTTTCAGTCTGGGGGTGGTGAGTCGAAAGGATCTGCGGCTGCACTTCGAGATTTATGCCAGGAACTTTGGGGACTAGGACTCTAGAATTGGCAGCATAAATCCCGTTTTGAAAGGGTATGGCTTTAGGCGTGCCACAAAGGCGCATAAACAGCGGGGTCTTAACCCCTGAAGGAAGCTCCTTCTCTGTCTCGATCAATTTATGCAACCAGCTCTTGATCTAAACCAGAGTCCCTGTGGCCTGTTGAGTTTTGTGCAGGGTCGCAGCTCCCTGAGGGTCACTTCGACTTGAGTTCCGCGGTTTCGGGATACGTCGTCTCCGGTTTCGACTCGAGCACTGGTCCCGCCACCTATCTGCCCTGGGACAGCATCAAACCTCTCGTACACTTGAATCAGAGGCACCGAACCCTTGCAGATCCGTCTCGGCTACGATATTCAATTCGAAATTCCGGCCACGGTCGCCATGGTCGCACTGCTCAACGTTCATCCTTCGCGCGTCCCCGACCTGTTGGAGCCTGACGAATTGCAGATCGAGCCAAAGCTGGACGTGACCAGCTACATCGACAGCTTCGGGAATCGCTGCGCCCGGTTCGTCGCACCTCAAGGACCGCTGCGGCTGAGCAGTTCCACCCTGATTCGCGATTCAGGCTTGCCGGACGCGATCAACCCGCAGGCCTGCGAGCCGGCTGTAGGCGATCTGCCGCACGAGATGCTGTGCTTCCTGCTCAGCAGCCGCTATTGCGAGGTCGATCGATTCTCAAGCATCGCGCTTGAGCTTTTTGGCAACATCGCGCCCGGCTGGGGCCGCGTGCAGGCAATCTGCGATTGGGTCCACACCAAGGTGGCTTTCAATTATCAGCAGGCCCGGCCATCCAAAACGGCGCTCGATGTATTCACTGAGCGCGTCGGCGTGTGCCGCGACTTTCAACATCTCGCCATCACCTTCTGCCGCGCGCTCAACATTCCCGCGCGCTATGCAACGGGCTATCTGGGAGACATCGGCGTGCCCGTCGTTCTTCCCATGGATTTCAGCGCCTGGTTCGAGGTCTATCCTCGACAACCGTTGGTGGACGTTCGATGCCCGCAACAACCAGCCCCGCATTGGCCGCGTGCTGATGGCCACAGGCCGGGACGCCTCCGATGTTGCCATGACCACGTCGTTCGGACAGGCCGACCTGCGCCACTTCTTCGTCGTCACTGAAGAAGAACCCACGCAGGCATCAGGCGCTTCCAAACGCATCGCCTGATCGAGCCGCGACCTTGCGCTACGCCGCGCGCCAATTTGGCTTACGCTCCCTCACAGCCTCCTGCAACGCGCGCCGCACCCCCGCCGCGTCGAGGTCCGTCCCATAGACCGGCGTCCCGGGCTGCTGCCTCCACGACTCATCCAGGCCCCCTGCATCCACGGCGTCAAATCCAAGTTCGTTCACCAGTTCCATTACGGTGGACTTGGCCTTTGCATCATCGCCGGCCACTGGCAGGGCAATTCTGCCTTCTGCCCCAGCCGGCAGCCCGAGGCTCATCAGGTGCTCCGCATAAATGTTGTTGAACGCCTTGATCACCGGCCGGCCCAGTTGCTGCTCCACCCAACGGCTCTCGGGCATCCCCGCTTCAATCGGGTCGATCCGTCCGTCGCGCTGCCGCGGATAGTAGTTGCAGGTATCCACAACCACGACGCTTTCGGGCACGCCCGCAAACAAGTCTTTTGGAAGATTAGGAACGTTCTTCAGCGGAATCGTCACCACCACCAGTTCCACGTCCCGGGCCGCCTCCATCACCGAGACTGCCGTGATTTCCGGTTCATCGGCCAGTTCAGTCAGCGTCTCCGGGCCCCGCGAGTTGGCGATCGATATCTGGTGGTCCAATCCGCCCAGGCGCTTTGCCAGCGTTCCGCCAATATGGCCGGCTCCAATAATCCCAATCTTCATCTCTGCACCTCTCCAACGCGATTAGATGCAGACCACCCTACTTTGAATCGCCGCCTGGCGCAAAGTAGCCTTCCCGCGTCACCACGGTCAGATCGTCCTTGTTGGCCTTCAGCGCAATTTTGTGGAATTCGCCATCGTTGTCTACCTTGTCCGGCGTATAGGTCAGCAGGTACTGGCCGCGGAGTTCCTCGGCGATATGCACCATAAATCTCCTCCAGATTGTCCTTCTTCTTGGCTTCGAAGAAGCGGCCTCCCGTGCGCGTAGCAATCTGCTCCATGATCTTCTTGCCATCCACCTCTGGCTGGCGATCACCGCCGCCTCCTCGCCGCCCACCGCCGCCCGGATAGCCGCCGCCACCGCCCGGATACCCTCCTCCACCGCCAGGATAGCCTCCGCCACCTCCAGGGTAGCCACCTCCGCCCCGCCGTCCGCCTCCGGGGAAGCCCATGTTTTCGCTGCGTTCCTGCTCGCCCTTGAAGTAGATGGTGTAGACGCTCACATTGGCCCGCTCCGCCGCATCCACTGAGTCGTTCAGCGTCTCTTTGCTGCCCCGGTCCACGCCGTCAGAGAAGACCACCAGCGCCTTGCGCCCGTCCTTCGGCTTCATCAGCTCGTCCGATGCCAGAAAGATCGCGTCGTAGAGCTGCGTGCCGCCCCGCCCACTGCCGCGCGACGAATGTCGCGGTCGTCTCCGGTGGTCTCCGGACCTTGACGCTCGTCCTCGCTCCGCGGCGTGGGTCCCATGTCATCCAGTTCTTTGTGCAGCTTGTCGCGCGAACCGGTGAAATCCTCCAGTAACTCCACTTCATGGTCAAAGTGGAGGAGGAATGCCTGATCCTTGCCAACGGCCGCCGCGCCCCCTGCGGCTGGCTCACTTCCTGTGGCTGTCCCGGAGCTTGTTGCGCCCGGCAGCATCAGGTCGACAAACTTGCCTGCCGCCTTGCGCTCATCCTCCATAGCACCCGTCATGCTGCGGCTCGTATCCACCAGCAGCCCCAGCCGGAAGGGCAGGTTGGTCTCGCGCGCAAAGCTCTTAATGACCTGCGGACGACCATCTTCAGTCAGGGTGAAGTCGCTCTTTTGCAGGTTCGTTACCAGCGCACCGTGCTTGTCGCGCACCGTCACCGGCAGCAGGACCTCGCGCGCTTGCACATGCAGGGTCAGGGCCGGTTGGTCCGAGGCCGCCTGAGAAGCGGCTGGTTGCTGGCCGGTGCCGGCCGGGGCGAGTGCCGCCAGGACCAGCGTCGAAAAGCTAAAGCAGAAAATCGTCTGATTTCGCATCATGGGAATTCCGGGCACGGATACCGCACACTTTCAGTACATTAGACGCTACAGCCCGCCGACCGTTGAGTGCCAGTTCATTGAGGCCCAAAGCCGATCTTGGGAAGGCCACGCACCCCTCCCAAAATCCCACCCGCTCGCCCCGTGCCCGATCAGCCCGAAATTGGCGCCGCGCAAGGCTCGTGCGTCTGAGCTTTACCCCAAGACCTCTGGAAACCCGGCCCGCTCGCTGATACCATTCAACTGCAATATGTCCCCGGTCTTTCAATCCCCATTGAGAGCAGTGAGGTCCAGCCGCAATTCGCTGAAAAAGGGTTCCCAATCAAGATGAAAGACCAGAACTATTACGAATTCCTGCAGATCAGTCCCCACGCGGATCCTGACACAATCCACCGCGTCTATAAATATCTCGCAGCCCGCCTGCATCCTGACAACCCTGAGTCCGGCGACGCGGATAAATTTCATACATTGAAAACAGCCTTCGACATACTGTCCAATCCATCCCGGCGAGCTGAGTACGACAAAGCCTGCAAGATCGAAGCGCCCCAGCAACCACCCTTGTCCTCCACTGTTGATTTCATGGATGGCATCGAGGGCGAGTTGAACCGGCGCCTGGCGGTGCTTGCGGTCCTGTATTTTCGCCGCCGCTCAAATCCTTACGCCCCTGAAGTCTCTCTTGCCGAAATCGAAAAGCGCATGGGGTTCCCGCGCGATTATTTAGACTTCACCACCTGGTATCTGCAGAAAAAAGGCTACGTCACAAGAGCCGACAACTCCGACTTCACCCTCACGGCGCAGGGCGTGGACTACGTAGAGACCCAGCGCGTCAATATCCCGATCTTGAATAAGCTTTTGACCAACGGCAAAGCCCCCGCCACCTCGAATGGTGCGGCGGCAACGAACGGATTCCATTCACAGCCAGAACCGGAATTTGCTCATGCGGGGCCAGTGCAGTCGCAGGAGCGGCGCAGAAACTCGAAGGATCGGCGCAAGAGCTCAGGCGGCCGTCGCCTCACCGACTAATCGCCACGACTCCACGCTCAGGCGAACCCACCAAGCAAGCAAAAAGCCCGCCAAAAAAGCGGGCTTTAATCAGTGCTGACTGGTAGCGCTAACGGGAATCGAACCCGTGTTTTAAGATTGAGAATCTCACGTCCTAACCCCTAGACGATAGCGCCACAACCTCGGGGATGGCCCTTGCGGCCACCTGTCTAATGTAACAAAAATCGGGAACACTGCCAAAGCTGCCACAGGCCGGCAAAGCGCCGCTCAGATGCCCAGCTTGCGCACTTCGTCGTTGTAATACTTGCGGTAGAGAATCTCCCACTCCTGCGAGCCTTCGAGGATGATCTTGCGCTGCGACGCAATCTTGAGCCGGGCTGCGGTGTCGATGCCCGCCTCCTGGGTCAGCAGCGCTTCCAGCGCCTTGCGCGCTTCCTGGCGGATGGTGTTGCGGTCCTCAAGGAAACCCACCTCGTCGATCTCGGCCAGCGTGTCGGCCACCGTGTGGGCCAGCTTGTTGAGCTTGTCGCGGTTGATCCTCATAGCACCGCCTTGTACTTCTTGGCGAGCTCGGTCTTCACCTTCTTGAACATCTCGGCGTATTGCGCGCCGGTCTTGCGCATCTCTTCGGAGTAGGCGTCAAGAATCACGCGCACCTCTTCATTGATGCGGTCCTCAAGCGAGAGCTCCTCAATCAAGCCGCTCGTCACCCGCGACTCAGTCTGTTTCAAGTCGCTGCTGGTGATCATTTTGGCGTCGATGAGGTGCTTGACCGTACGGCGGGCCAGATACCCAATGTACTCACGAGAAAAAATCATGGGCTAAGGTTCAGGATACCGCATCAGGCTGCCGACGGTGTACAACATCTTGAACCTGCTCCTCGAATTTGCAAAGAGCCAGCTCTCAGCCGAGAACGCTCACTCAGCTCCGGTGCGGACAGCTCTTCGTGTTCACGCACTCATCGGCCAGGCGCAGCCGCTCCACCGGCCGTCCGCCCACCAGATGCTCCTCCACAATCTCCGCCGCATCCTCGGGCCGCACATGGCCGTACCAAACCGCCTCGGGATAAACCACGACCGTCGGCCCGTGCTCGCACTGGTCCAGGCAGCCGGACTTGTTGATGCGCACCCGGCCCGCCAGCCCGGCGGCCTTCGCCAGTTGCTGCAACTCCGTGTGCAGGTCGCTCTTTCCGTCGCTGGTGCACGAGGGCGCGGCGCGCCTTCGGGGCGCACGTTATGGCAAACAAAGACATGGTGTTCAAATGGGGGCAATCGGCAATCCTCCTCGATTCGGATAACTCCAGACTACTGCCTCGCCCACCCCGGCAATCCCATGCTCTCGAAGTTTCCACAATTGACAGCCCGCCACCCGCCCGCATCTGCGAAAATGATTGCTTGACGATGAGCACGGATAATCTGCATTCGCTGAAAGACGACATGGTGGCCTTTATCGAGGGACACGGCCTGCGCCGCCTGCCCGGCTACGTCACCGAAGACATCCCTTCCATCCTTTGGGAGGATCTGGGCAATCCCGACGCGTGGAAAGATTTTGTCGAGATGGCCAAGCATGTCGGCGCTCCCTTCATCACCTTCAGCGAAATGACGCTGGAGCGCGAAGAGCTCGACTCGCTCGATTGAAGAAGCCGGCGAGATGAACTTCCCCGACGAAGAGGCCACTGAACTGGTCGAGGCGCAATGGCTGCGCAAGTACGCCGGCATGGTCGGTTACATTCAGCTCGGCTTCGTCTACCAGGGCATGGCCTTTCTGCATGAAACCACGACCGAGTGGTATGAGCGCTTCCAATCGCTGCTGGAAGACATCGAGAGCTTCCAGGACATCGTGATCGACGACCACGAGCACGAACACGACGACGAGGACGAGTAGCCGCGGTGAGCACTGCGGGTCGCTGCGAACGCGGCCTGAGTCTCGCCGCAACTCCCGCATCCGGTCCCTTCGCCAGCGTTGGATCATCGCCGAACCGCATCCTGAAGAAGCTGCCGCCCTGGCCAAGGCAACGCGCATCTGCCCCAGGTGCTCGCCGAATTGCTTTTCGCGCGCGGCGTCACCCAGCCGAACGAGGCCTTCGCCTTCCTCAATCCCGAAACATCGCATCTCCACGATCCCTTTCTCATGCTGGGCATGACTGCGGCCGTCGACCGCCTCGAGCGCGCCATCGCCAACCACGAGCCCGTCCTGCTCTACGGCGACTACGACGTCGACGGCACTACCGCCGTCGTCCTGCTCAAGACAGCCATCGAAATGCTCGGCGGCGAAGCGCGCTTTCACGTGCCGCACCGCATTGCGCGAAGGCTACGGCCTGCAATCCAGCGTGCTTGAGGCGGCGCACGCTGAAGGTGTTCGCCTGGTCATCACCGTCGACACCGGCATGCGCGCCTTCGCCGAAGCCGAAACCGCGCACCGCCTCGGCCTCGACCTCATCATCACCGATCACCACCTGCCGGAGGCGCACGACGCTCTTCCGCAGCGCGCTGGCCATTCTCAATCCCAACCAGCCCGGCTGCCCCTATCCTGAAAAATCCCTCTGCGGCGCGGCCATCGCGCTCAAGCTGGCCCAGGCCGTGCTGGAACGCCGCGACCCCGTACGCGCCCGCGAAAAAACTCTGCCCAGCTTTCTCAAGATGGCCGCCATCGCCACCATCGCGGACGCCGTGCCGCTGCGTGGCGAGAATCGCGTCATCGCTGCTCTGGGCTTGCGCGAACTGCGCAGGCCCATGGGCGCCGGCCTCCGCGCACTCTTCGCCGCCGCCGCGCTCGATCCCGCCGCCAAACAGCTCACCGGCTTCGATGTCGCCTTCCGCCTTGCGCCGCGCATCAACGCCGCCGGCCGCATGGACGTGGCCTCCGAAGTCATCGAGCTCTTCACCACCCGCGATCTCGTGCGCGCACAGGAACTCGCCGCCAAGCTCGAGCGCCTGAATCGCGAGCGCCGCGACACCGAGGCCTTCGCGCTCACCTGCCATCGAGAGCGCGTCTCGCCACCGACACCGTACTCGCCGCGGAACGCCTGCTGGTGGTCGACGGCGACGGACTGGCATCGCGGCGTCATCGGCATCCTGGCCTCGCGCGTCGTCGAGCGCACCGCCAAACCCGCCATCGTAGTCAGCGTCGAAGACGGCGTGGCGCACGGCTCCGGCCGCTCCGTCGACGGCTTCCAACTGCTCAACGCCATCGAAAGCTGCGCCGATCTCTTCACCCGCTTCGGCGGCCACGCTTTCGCCGTGGGCTTTGCCCTGCCCGCCGCTTCTCTGCCTGAACTCAAGCGCCGCCTCAGCCTCTATGCTGAGGAACACCTTGCCGCCCGCGAACCCGAGCACCTGCTGCGCATTCACGCCGAGCTGCCGCTGGACCGCATCACGCCCGTCCTCGCCGGCTGGCTCCGCAAGCTGGAGCCGCTGGGCCACGGCAACCCCGAGCCAATCTTTGTCGCCCGCAATGTGCGCCTGCTGGCTCCGCTGCGCCTCATGAAAGACCGCCACATCCGTCTGGAACTCGCCCAGGCAGTCCTTCCACTCCCTGCGCCTCGGCTCGCCAGCGGTGCGATCCGCGCCGTGGGCTGGGGCATGGCCTTTCGCGCCGCTGAACTGGGCCTTGCCGAAGGCAGCCGCATCGATCTCGCCTACCGCATCCGCGAAAACGATCATCCCGAATACGGCGGCCTTGAAGTCGAGATCGCCGGCATCGAACTCGCCGCCTCCTGACGCAGCAAGGCCCACGGCGGACCGCGGGCCTTGTTGATTCCAACCGTTAGGCTTGATTTCGCTACTTGTGCTCCTTCGATTCGGATGGGACTGGCTGGTGCTGCTCTTTGGCGAGCCTGAGCCGGCCGCGATTGCGGAGCGGGATCGCGACTGGTGCGCTGGTCGCGCCTGCGGCTGCGGCGTTCCGTGATTCTGATAACCCTGACTCGGCTGATGGTTGTTGTGAGGCTGCGATCCATACTGCGGATTCGACTCCGCCCCTCTGATTGTTGAATGAGCTCGGTTGGCCCTGATGTGCGTTGCTCGGCGTGCCTCCATGCGAAACCGGCGCCATCGGCCTGGCCACCGCCACGTTGCTCGGGCGTCCGTGATTGCTATTGAAGTAAGAATTGTGGTCGCTCATGGCCGCATTCACATGCTGCGTCTGGAACGAGGTCCTGCCTTGGTGCTGTTCGTGCATGGCCGCCCGTTCTTCTGGACCGGCGTCATGCTGAATGCCGCCCGGGCCGCCGCTGTAGGCCACATGACTCCCCCTCGCCACTGTGTAGCGGTCCACGACCGTCCGGTCCACATAGGTGTTGTGAATGTACCGGTTATCCACGTGCATCACTGCCGTGTTGTAAACAAAGTCGCGGCCGCGCCACATGCCGCCCACAAAGCCGATGCCCATGTAGCCGAATCCGTAATTCACGCCGCCGTAGTAGCCCACGTGCGGCCCCCAGTAACCGGTATGGAAAACATACAGCCCGCCCGACCAGCCCCAGTAAGGTGGGGTCCAGAGCGCACCCTCATAAGGCGCAGGAACCCAGGTGCCGGGCACCCAGTAATAGCCGTCATCGCCATAGGCCCAGTACCCTGGCGTCCACATCCAGCCCGGCTCCGGGCACGGCGGTTGCTCATACACCGGCAGCACCGGCGGAGCAAAACCCACGCTGATAAAAACACCCGCGAATGAAGATGCGGGAACGAGGCAAAGAATGATCGCCAGAAAAAGCCAACGTGCTGATCGAATCAATTTCATGCGAAACCTCCTGAATACATCGTGCTTGGTACGCGGTGCAGGTCTCCGGCATTCGCGCCAAAAACACGCACCGCAATCGCGGGCTTAGACTACTCCTGTTGGAACCCTTTTAGCCGCCGGAAGTTGCACAAAGAGCATGACGAATTGGATACCGCCGCGCGCATCCCGGACCCATCTGCCTCATAAAAAAGGGCTGGCTCCGCACCCTCACCGAACGAGCCGATGCGAGTGCCGAGCCGTTTGTCCGTTCGTCTTCTTTATTTCAGTAGCGCAGGCTGAGTCCCATGCCAACCACGTGCTTTGCCTTAAGATCCACCGGATAAGGCACAGGCCCATCAGGTGTTTGCAGGACAGTGGTCCCAATCGTATTCCTGCAACCTGCCCAACGCCGATATCGAAGGCAAAGTGCGGATTGTCCTTCTGCGTCACGCGCACCGCATAGTCCAGCGTCGTCGGCAGGTCGGCCTTCCCTTGCAGCAGGATCGCTCCAAGATTCTTTGACGTGGGTGGCTCCTGCGTAAACCCGGCCGCCGGCACAATCGCCGTGTGAAACGGCCCGGCAGCGGAATGCCGAGGCCGCCGAACAGCCGTCCGCCAAACCGCGTAGCCTGCCCGCCAAGCCCGTAGATCGAAGCGTTGGTGGCCTTCCAGCCCAGGTTCACCAGAAACGGCAACGGCGGATGCAGCCACGTCTTCGTCACCGCCACATACACGTCGCCGTTCGTGTAGGACTTCAACGTTCCGGTAAGCGCCTGGTCCAGCGCGCCGGTCACAAAACGGTCATTGGTCCGCACCACAAACCCCGCGCCCACACCCGGCGTCCACGGCCCGAACTGTCCATCCTTCAACGCCACCACTTTGCCGTTGAAGATGTTCATCCCCGAAAAGTGCCACAGGCTGCTGAAAAGTGCGCTGTCGCCTTCCACGTGGACACTGCGCGTGTAGCCCACCTCGGCCCGGTTGGCAAATCCCTCTGCAATGCTGAAGTTGTGCACAGTTGCCGATCACACTGCGACGCATCCACAAAGTGGTATCCCACGGCAGGGTGAGAAAAGATGTGGTCCTTCGCCGTGTAAACCACGTATGCCGTGGGCGTGATGAACCCGCCGGTCTGACCCTCCAGCGTCAGGTTCTGGGCATTCAGCCCGTTGGCTGCAAAGAACGCAGCCGCAAGGCAGCCGCTTAACGCAAATGTCTTAATGAAAGAAAGCTTCATGATCGTTCAACTCCAATGGGGCGCAGTCGCCTCCGTCCGTTCATCTCCCAACGAAATCGGCACAATAAAAAGCGGAACCGCCTTGACCGAGCAAATTCTTTCTGGCTCGACCTGTGCTCAGGAGAAAACTCCCGATTCACACGCGGCTCCACTCCGGAAACTACGACTTCGATTTGAGAATTACCTGTTTGTAACACAACTGAAGCAGCATCGTCTCCCCCCGGAATCACGGTGGTAGACTCAGCCCATGCCGCGCGGTTTATTCATCACCCTCGAAGGTCTCGACGGCTCCGGCAAGACCACCCAAATCAAGCGCTTGGCGGCCTGGATGCAGAAACGCGGACTTAACCCCGTCGTCACCCGGCAGCCCGGCGGAACCGCCACCGGCGACCGCATCCGCGCCCTGCTTCTCGATTCCGGTTCCACCGCCGTTGCGCCCATGACCGAAATGGCCCTCATGTTCGCCGACCGCGCACAGGCCATCGCCGAAGTGATTCAGCCCGCCCTCGCTGCCGGAAGCATCGTTCTCTGCGATCGCTTTACCGATTCCACTGAGGCCTACCAGGGCGGCGGCCGCGAGATCGGCTCTGAAACGGTCCTCGCGCTCCACCGCCTCATCTGCGGCGATCTGCAGCCCGACCTCACCCTGCTCCTGCTGCCCTCGCTTGAAACCAGCCTCGACCGTGCGCGCCATCGCAATCAGCGCACCATCGCGCAGACCGGCCAGGACGAAGGCCGCTTCGAGCAGGAGAAGGATGCCTTCTATCGCCGCGTCTGGCTCAAGTACCGCGAGATCGCCGCGCGCGAACCCGAACGCGTCGTCCTCATCGAAGGCAATCTCACCGTCGACGAAGTCCATGAGCAGATCGTAGAAGCCGTCTCCGAACGCCTCGTAAGCGCCGGGCATCCGGCCTGACGCCGGGGTCCCATCGATTTGGAGTGAGGCGGGTGCCCATCCTCGCGGCGTCTTTGTTTTCCCCGCCAGGGTGGGATACCACAACCCTTTTCCAACCAATGTGTCATCCTGAACGGAGCGCGCCTGGGGCCCTATCGACACGGCTGTCGGTGGGGTAAGCGGAGTGAAGGATCTGCTTTTCCCACCCCACCCATCCCCAGGAAATTGTTGCCCCATCTGGGCGCCCCTTGGACACCGCGCTTTCGCATTTGCGGCGTGGGTGGGATCACACTCCCCTTCGCTCAAGGGCCGGAGTCTACCCCCACGCGCCCAACAGACGCCGCAAAAGCACCAGCTCGCCGAGGTGATAGGCATTGTGATCGCGCCACCAGCAGCGCCTCGCGAAGAATCGTCTGCCCGTCTCCGTGGGGAATCTTCGCAAACAGATCCGTCTTCTCGTCCGCCACCAGGTCGCACATTGCCTTCAGGTCCCTGCGAAACGCCCGCACACTCTTGTCCCATGCCTTCTCATCCGGAGGCGTCTTCGACCCGGGCCAATACCCCACCGGCCAATCCGGCGACTTGTGCTTCGGGTTGCGCGAAAATTCCAGAATGTCCCGATTGCGCAATCCGCATGTGCTCCAGCACCTCCCACGGTGAATGTTCGGCGCCCTTCGGCCTCTTGCCGCGCAAATCGGCTGGAAGGTTCTTGATAGCTGACTCAAAATCCGCATGCGCATGGCCGCCCTTGAGCAAACTCGAGCACATGCTGGCGCAGTGATGCATCGTTTTCGATTGCCATGATTCCCTCTTTGCATGAAGTGATTCGGCAGCCCGGCGAAAAGATGCCTGTTTCCGAGGCCCGCGGAATTCGCCGCGGCGAGCCGGTCGAAACGCTGCGAGTTGAGGTCACAAGCCGCCGGTAATGGCTCCACACCTGAATTTATGGGAAAATAGAAGATGGAAGCTCAAAATGACTGGAAACCGCAACAGAAGCGCTTGGATGTGGGTGGCAATCGCCGCCGTCGCATTCGCTTCGGTTGCCCGTGCCGAGGCGGGCCTGCAAAGCGCAAAGGCCTACGCGCACCCGGTCCTGGAGTTCCTGGCCCGGAGTCAGGCGCAACACGCCATCCCTGGCCTGGCGCTTCCCGCTTCGCGCAGCGCGGCTCAAGCCGCCCCGTACGCGCCGTCTTCCGCGATGCCGGCTCCGGCTCGTGGATGGCGATGCTTCCCGTGTTCTTCATCGGGCTGATTTCGCCCCTGGCCCTTCTGTCTGCCCCGTCCACCCATTCTCTCGGCCGCGCACTCGCGGAGCCTCTGCTTCCCGCGTCGTTCCAGCGCCCTCCGCCCTGCCTCGGCTGATCCTGCGCCCTCGCAGCGATTCGTGCCTTTAGTCGGCTGACCCTCGCGCTGGCCTTCTCACGCCACTTCGCTGCATTCATCGCAATTCACACTGGTAAACGGAGATTCCCGTGTTTTTCGATAAGGCACTCACAAAAGTATTCGGCACCGCCAACGAGCGCGCCATCAAGAAGTATGCTGCCCATCGGTTGACACCATCAGCGCCCTGGAACCGGAGACGGAAAAGCTCTCAGACGAAGAGCTGCGCGCCAAGACAACCGAGTTCCGCGCCCGCATCGCCGCCCAGCTCGAAGGCATCACCGACCCCGACGAAATCAAGACCGCCGAGCGCGCCGCTCTCGACGAAATTCTGCCCGAAGCCTTTGCCGTCGTCCGCGAGGCCGGCTGGCGCGCCGTCCAGATGCGCCACTTTGACGTGCAGCTCATCGGCGGCATGGTCCTGCACCAGGGCAAGATCGCCGAAATGAAGACCGGCGAAGGCAAAACCCTCGTCGCCACCCTCGCCTGCTATCTCAACGCCCTCGCCGGCCACGGCGTCCACGTGGTCACCGTCAACGACTACCTGGCCAAGCGCGACGCCGAGTGGATGGGCAAGATCTACGAGTTCCTCGGCCTCACCGTCGGCGTCATCGTCCACGACCTCGCGACGACGAGCGCCGCGCCGCCTACGGCGCCGACATCACCTACGGCACCAACAACGAATTCGGCTTCGACTACCTGCGCGACAACATGAAGTTCGAAATCAAGGATTGCGTGCAGCGCGGCCACTACTACGCCATCGTCGACGAAGTGGACTCCATCCTCATCGACGAAGCCCGCACCCCGCTCATCATCTCCGGCCCCACCGACCAGACCACCGACAAGTACGCCCGCGTCCGCAAGATCATTCCCCAGCTCGAACTGGGCGAAGAAGTCGAAGTCGCTCGACCACAAGCGCCAGGAGGAGCTGGGCATCCAGCTCGGCGAAGGTCAGAAGTACTTCTCCGGCGACTACGTCGTCGACGAGAAGCACCGCACCATCGGCGTCACCGACGAAGGCTGGGATCACCATCGAAAAGCTCCTCGGCATCGACAACATCGCCGACGCCGAAAACTGGGACCTCAAGCACTACGTCGAAACCGCCATCAAGGCCCACGCCCTCTACAAGCGCGATGTGGACTACGTGGTCAAGGACGGCGAAGTCATCATCGTCGACACCTTCACCGGCCGCCTCATGCCCGGCCGCCGCTGGTCCGACGGCCTCCACCAGTCCATCGAAGCCAAGGAAGGCGTCAGCATCCGCAAGGAAGACCAGACCCTCGCCACCATCACCTTCCAGAACTACTTCCGCCTCTATCAAAAAGCTCAGCGGCATGACCGGCACCGCCGAAACCGAAGCCGCCGAATTCGAAAAGATCTACAAGCTCGAAATCGTCGTCATCCCCACCAACAAGCCCCTGCTGCGCGTCGAGAATCCCGACGTCGTCTTCCGCACCGCGAAGGAAAAATACAAGGCCGCCGCCGACGACATCGCGGCGCTGCACGAGAAAAAGCAGCCCGTGCTGGTCGGCACCACTTCCATCGAGAAAAGCGAGCTGCTCTCCGGCATCCTGGCCCGCAAGGGCGTGCGCCACGTGGTGCTCAACGCCAAGTTCCACGAGCGCGAAGCCGAGATCGTCGCCCAGGCCGGACGCCTCGGCATGGTCACCATCGCCACCAACATGGCCGGCCGCGGCACCGACATTCTGCTCGGCGGCAACGCCGAATTCATGACCCGCCAGGAACTGGTCAAGAAGGGCCGCGCGCGCGCCATCAGCGTCGCCGAGGGCGCCATCAATCCCATGGCCCCCGCCGGCTTCCTGCGCTTCTACTACCAGGGCCAGGAGTTCGAAGTCGCCGAGCCGGAGTGGGCCGAGACCTTCAAGGTGCACGCCGACGCTGTCAAAGAGGAGCACGAGCAGGTCATCGCCTCCGGCGGCCTCTTCATCCTCGGCACCGAGCGCCACGAGTCGCGGCGCATCGACAATCAGCTTCGTGGCCGCGCCGGCCGCCAGGGCGATCCCGGCGAGTCGCGCTTCTATCTCTCCCTCGAAGACGACCTCATGCGCATCTTCGCCAAGCAGTGGGTCAGCACCCTGCTTGAGCGGCTGGGCATGGAAGAAGGCGTGCCCATCGAGTCGAAGATGATCTCCAAGCGCATCGAGGGCGCGCAAAAAGCCGTCGAAGCGCAGAACTTCGAATCGCGCAAACACCTGCTCGAGTACGACGACGTCATGAACAAGCAGCGCGAAGCCGTCTATGGCCTGCGCCGCCAGTTGCTCGAAGGCGTCGAGCAGCGCGAGCTCATCCTCGAAGACTACGTCGGCGGCATCCTCAGCGGCATGCTCGACGAGTTCGTGGGCGAAAACAAGCGCCCCGACCAATGGAACGTCAAGGGCCTCGATGAAAAGCTGATCGGCCAGTTCGGCCTCAGCCTTGCAGCCGCCGGCATCGAACCGCAGCAGCATTCACGCGTCACGAACTCGGCGACGCCATCTTCGAAAAGCTCAAGGAGCAGTACGAAGCCAAGGAAAAAATCCTCGGCGCCGCCACCATGCGCTACCACGAGCGCATGGTCATGCTCAGCGTCATCGACGGCCTGTGGAAGGAACACCTGCTCGCAATGGACCACCTGAAAGAGGGCATCGGCCTGCGCGGCTATGCGCAGCAGGATCCGCTGGTGGCCTACAAGAAGGAATCCTTCGACATGTTCGAAGCCATGATGGCCAAGTTCCAGGAAGACACGGTCCGCTTCCTCTTCCGCATGCAGATTCTCGGCCCCGACGGCCAGCCTCTCGACGGCCTGCGCCCCAGCCGCGCCGCGCCGTTCCGCCCGCTCCTCCCGTGGCCAGCGCCGCGCAGCCCGTCTCAACGGCGATGCCGCGCCGCGCGAAATTGCCATCCCCACCCGCCAGCCCTCCACCACCATCGATGCGCTCGAAAAAGAGTTCCACCGCAAGAAGCAGCGCGAACTGGAAGTCGCCACCCGCGCCGGCGCCGGCGAAGTCGTCGCAGCCCACGCAGCGCCGCACCGGCGAAAAAGTCGGCCGCAACGATCCCTGCCCCTGCGGCTCCGGCAAGAAATACAAGAAATGCCACGGCGCCGAAAAGTAGACCAGACCCGGCGACGGAATTGTCGCTATACAGGTTCTGTCTTGTCGATGTGCGCAGCCTACATCGATGCTGTCGAGAGAGCGATCTCCGGATCGGCCGATGATGAACTCGGAATGAGCCGAAGGTAAGAATCTATGCGCAGCTGGTAGAGAAAGAGTGGATACGAGAACGTGAACTCAAAGACGACTCTGCCGAGCGGCCTTACGTTCAACGACGTAGAGAGCTGTGAGCAAGGCGAACGCGAGCACGCTGATACTTCGGCCCACCCACACGTCGGGCGTCGTCGCCCATTCCACTGCCACCACGACCTTCCCCTGGGGAATCGGCACGGCCATCAGCCCGTATCCCTCTTCGCGCGCCGCGGACGGCTGCGTGGCCGTTTACAGTCACTCGCCAAGCGGGATAACTTCGCAGATGCAGAATCAGGTAGCCCGCACGATCCGCACTTCCCATGAAGATCTTATTCTCCGGCAGGTTCTCCGTCTGCACGAACTTCCCGTCGCACGCAGGCCTTACCGTCTTGCGCCGCACTCAACTCGCGCACCGGCTCGCCGGCTAGATCTGAAAGGTTGCTTACTTCGCAATTTCCAGCGACATCGCGCTCAAGCAGGGCGTGCCGAATACCTGGCGGCGCGTATTCGGGTTTGCCGCGTATTCCCTCTGTCTGCTCCAATTGCGGAATCGTGGTAACCACGTTGTGGCAATTCTGAAAACAGATACCCAAAGTGCAGCCGGTAATGACGAAGAACAGGAGCGCGCATGCGGTCGTAATCGCAATCCTGCCGCGCAGCGGATTGACCCAGACCGCCGCTGCGAAAAAGACCGAGAGCGATCCATTCATCACCACCAGCCATCGCCACGGGAATTGAAGATAGCGCAGAGCCGGAAGCCGGTTCCAAAGAGGCTCGGAGACCGGAACCTGCATCAGCAGGACGGCAACCGGGATGAGAGCGAGCGGAATCCACCATGCGCGTTCTGCCGTCAGCTTGCCGCGCTTCCACGCAATCCCCACAGCAATTGCGCTGATGCCAAACATGGCGACCGCAACCCACGAGTGTATGTCGGATGATGTGTCTTGATGAATCCAACTTGTATCGGCGGGTTGGCTAAAGAGCCACCCATTCTCAATAACGTAGGCCCGTTCGCTCATCGCAGCTCCAAAGTTGGCCCAACCTCGCTCCCAGATCGCAGGCAATAGATAAAAGGCAGCCAGCGTGCCGCCGAGTAGGGCGGAGAATGCCGCGCGCGCCACCGGTGCCCACGATTTTGAAATTGCAGCCGACACAACAGCCGTCGCCAGCAGCAGGTAGCTCGCCATGATGCCGAGCGGCCCATTTGTCAGCCAAATGCCGGCCACCACAAGGGACAACGGCACAACGCCAGCGAGCGAACGTGTGCAGGATCGTTCCCGACGGCACACTCCGGCGTAGTTGAAACATCAACAGCAACGGGATCCAGAAGCCGCCGGCTAGCTCTCCGTAGTCGCCGCGCAGGTACCCATCCACCAGGATGTTGCCGATGAAGATGGAGGCGCATCCGGCCAAAGTCGCAGGGCCGTTGCCAAGCATCTGCCGGGCAAGGGCTCGGTTGGCCAACCCGGTGGCTGCGAACAATAGGTAAAGCAGCACAATCGAAACTGCGCGCCAAGGAACGACGAGCCCCAGAAATGCGCCGGTCATCCACGTCAGCGGGGGATAAAACACAAACCGCGGTTCGCCCGCGCCAAAGTTCGGTCCGCTGGCCCAGTGCGGATACAGGACGCCATCAAGGATGCTGCGTTGCGCCTCGATCCATGAGACAAAGTGGAAGTAAAAATCGGGTCCGCAGGACGGGCCCATCTTTACTAGGGGCCACACTCCCACCGCCGCTGCGACCAGAATCAAAAGCGGTCCAATGAATCGCTGGAGAGGCCGAAGACCCCGCTCTCGCTTTGGGCGCGACTTGGTCTTGCGGCTCATCTGCGATGCAACGCGAAAATCAATGGGCGTGCAAAAGGTCGGTCGGTCCGAGAATGAAGTGCGGCTGACATGGGGCTCGAAAATCCATCATATCGGAGCAAGCCTTCAGTCCCCTGCATTGCGGCAAATGGCCCAGGTCCCCAGGTGAAGCATGAGTAAGAAATTTGGGTGCCCCAGGTCCAGCTTCGTAGCGCAGCGAAGAATGGGGACCTGGGAAAGCGCAAATCCCAATCCCCCACCAATCCCTCACTCCATCAAGAACCGCCCCAAGCGCTTTGCAGATAATTACCGCCGACCGACGCACAATGAAATAGAAGCCGCCTCAACCACAACCCGCATCCGGCGTCCCGGCCCCGTCCCGGCATGAAAAGACGCGGCCAGAATCCCCGCCTACCGCCGCGCGCCCACTGCCTCAAACGTCAAATCCCGCGCAGTCGAATGGTGCCGCTCCTGCCACTGCTCAAACAGCCGCCCATAGCTTAGCGTCAGGTACTCGGCAGGCGAAACTCCCAGCCGCAGCGGCCGCTCCGTCAATCCACTCCGCCGTGCCTTCCAACTCCGCAAAATTGCCGATCGGCGTCTCATCCACTACGCAATGTCCCTCGCCGTCGCTCCATTCGGTGCGCCATTTTTCATAGCGGAAAGCCTCCACCAGTCCCAGCGCCAGAAACACATCGCCGAGTACATCGCCGTCTGCAACTTCGGTCTCCGTCTCCACGCGATGCTTGTGCCGATCCTCGCCCACGCCCGAGTCCGGCAGCCGCTTATGGGTCACCGTCCACCGCCCGCCATAGTTGCGGATGCGCAGTATCTCCGTCCGCGCCCGCATCTTCCGGTCCGGCGTGTCATAGAGCACATTGCTCTCGAACGTCCGTAGGCGTCTCCAGCTTGAACCCCGCCGCCGGAGCCGCGCCGTCAACCCGGCCAGATCGTTCACCCGAAATTTGATCTCCGTCTCGATAGCCATTTGTAATGTGAGCAGACCCTGACCAGCGAGTATACGGCAGGTGGCTTTGCCGCCCCCAACCAGCGACAATAGAACCGTGAAAACCCTTCGTCTGGCCGTGGACCCAGCCCATCTCGATACCGCCGAGGCCCGCCAGGCCATCGCCCAAGCTGCCGAAATCCTGCGCGCCGGAGGACTTGTCGCCATGCCCACTGAAACTGTCTACGGCCTCGGCGCCAATGCCCTCGACCCCGCCGCCGTTGCCCGCATCTTTGCCGCCAAGCAGCGCCCTGCATGGGACCCCATCATCGTCCACATCGCCGGCCCCGTGCACCACAACCCCATGCTCGATGGCCTCGTGACTCAGTTGGCGCCCGTCGTCCGCGAGCCTCATGCATGACCTTCTGGCCCGGCCCGCTCACACTGCTATTGCCTCGCTCCGCCGCGGTCCCCGACGCCGTCACCGCCGGCCGTCCGCTCGTCGGCATGCGCATGCCCGCGCACCGGTTGCCTTTGAACTGATCCGCCTGGCTGGCGTGCCTGTGGCTGCGCCCAGCGCCAACGTCTTCGGCCACATCAGCCCCACCACCGCCGCTCACGTTCTCGACGACCTCGACGGCCGCATCGACGCCATTCTCGACGCGGGCCCAACACAGCACGGCGTCGAATCCACAGTCCTCGATCCGAATCAGTCGCCAATGATGATTTACCGTCCCGGCGCGATCACCGCCAACCAGATTCGAGACGTCGCCGGTCCTGTCGACTACTATCAACCGCCGCGCATGCTGCCGCAGTCGGCACCAGGCGGAGCGTTGCCGTCTCCGGGCGTCGGCCTGCGCCACTACGCGCCGCGCGCCCGGCTCATTCTGATTGACTCCACGCTAGCGGACATGCCGCAGTTTCTCGCAGACGCCGCCATCGTTGGTCGGACGAACGTCTCGGCCTGATGCTGCCCACTGAGCTCACAAACGTTGAGCCACTCGCAAACCTAAAGGCTGCCATCTTCCCTTGGGGCCGCTGGGCCGCACCCGAAGAGCTGGCGCGCAACCTCTACGCCGGCCTGCGCGCTCTCGACGCCCTGGGCTGCACCGTCATCCTATGTCCGCTGCCGCCCGCCGAGGGTCTGGGCGCAGCCATCCGCGACCGCCTGCGCAAGGCCGCTCAATCTGCTTGAGATTTTCGATCTGTCTCTACTGCCCGACTTCACCCAGCTTGTACATGTATTTGATCGCCGACTTATAAATCAGCGTCTTCTCCCGGCCGCGCACCTTCAGCGCCCGCCGGTCGTACCACTCGATGCAGCCTTCCACTGGCCGCCGTCCGCCAGCACAATCACCATCGGAGTCTGCGACTGAATTTGCTTCTGTAAATAGAACAGCTCGGCGTGCCGGTAGCCCGCCTCTTCTTCAACCGCATGCGCAGTAAATCGGAAAGGCAGAGGTGAACCGGCGGCCTTCTTCTTTCGCGGCGCATTCGGGTGTCGCCGCCGTCCTGTCTTCCGGGATAAAGGCTGCAAGGGCATTTGACTAATCACGGATGACGATCCTCCTTGGGGGAAGTGAGGCTCGATGCCAAAAACGAAGTGCATATAACAACAAACGAAATTCCCGGCCCAATCCATTGCCGCGATTTAACCGCACATCGCAGACCAGACCAGAGATACTTCTCACCATTCGCTCTTCAACCGCCGGAGACAAAGACACCTCTCCAGGGAAGCCCTGTCTACTGCCGGTTTCCGAAGGATGAGTGTGCTGATTGTACTCGAAAAGATGCCCGCCGCCAGCGCTGGGTTGCTTTCTTTTGCCGGCGCGAGGAGCGCGTCGGCCGCGACTGCCCTTACGAAGGAAATGCTGAATCGTTTGAGGCGCTCCAGCCCGTTTCAGCGCTCTCCCAGCCCCACCGCCATCGCGTCCAGCGAGAGCGACCGCAGCAGGTTGCGCCGCATTCCCTGCTCCACCTGCACCAGCGCAGCGCGCTGCGCCGTCAATCCAGTCCACAGTGAGCCCCTGCGCCAGCCGCTCCAGCTCCGAGCGCCATGTCCACATTGCGCACCAGCCCCGGCGTTCCCGCCACCACCAGCAACAGGTCCTCCACCAGGCTGCCCAGCGCCCGCAGCAGGTTGATCGTCTTCTCTTGCCCGTCGGCGCCGCCGCGATAAGTCTCCGTGGCATGAAAAAGCTGTGAATAGTCCGGCTCCCGCAGCGCAGTTCGCAGCACCACCAGCGCATCCTGCCGGCTTGCCAGATACGACACCAAGGTCCAGCGTCAGCGCCCGGCCCACAGCCCCCTCGGCCAGCCGCGCCACCAGCGCCCGCTCCTGCGGCTTCAGTTCCGGTCTCGCGTTGCGCCAGCAGCGCTCCAATCTCCGCCGCCGGCAGCGCGCCCAGCCGATGCACCACGGCCCGCGACCGGATCGTCGGCAGCAGCTCTTGCGGATTTTCCGTGAGCAGAATCAGCGATGTGTGCTCCGGCGGCTCTTCCAGCACTTTCAACAGGCTGTTGGCCGCCTCCTTCATAAATGCCGACGAAGTAAAAATCGTGAACGAGCGCTTCGACTTCCACCGGCGGCCGGTAATACGCCACATGAATCACCTGCCGCACCTGGCCCATCTTGATCAGCAATTGCGGCGGATCGGGCGGCACAATCAGCACATCCGGATGCGTCTGGATCAGGATGCGCGTCTCGCGCTTGTCGGTGTCGCGCATCTCATCGCGCGCCGCCACCGCCTCGGCCACGCGCTCTTCCAGGTTGGCCGCGTCGCCGATGCGCTCGCAATTGCGGCACCGCCCGCAAAAATCCGGCAGCCCGTCGCTCTCAGTCGGCTCCAGGCAGTTCACCGCCCGCGCCAGCATCAGCGCCAGCGTATATTTGCCTGCGCCTCGCGGGCCCGCAAGGATCAGCGAGTGAGGAAATCGATCCGCTCGAACGCTCTCGCGCAGATGTGTCACCGTCGCCGCATTGCCCAGAAAGTCCGCGAAGCCCACGTTTCGAGCCTAGAGCAATCGAGCGCCAGTGTCGAGCACGCCCACGACACTCGTTTTCAACCCTTAACCACCATCCCGGAGACCGGGTTTCAATCATAATTAGTCAAGGACCCTTGACAAGATCAGCTCACTTATGTCAAGGTTAGTTGTCTTAATGTAAAGGAGACAAGTCATGCTTTTGTCATGTAGTAATCCTGCCCAACGCCGATATGTGGTCCGAATGGGCGTCGCCGCTGCCCTTTGTATTGTCTTCGCTCTCATTGCCGCGCTCGCGTTCCGCTTTGGTCATCTCACCGGCATTCCCGCCTACCTCGTGGCCGTCCTGCCTGCATTGCCAATCGTTGGCGCCCTCATCGGCACCGGCGCCTACCTCGGCGAAGAGAAAGACGAATTTCAGCGCACCCTCCTTGTTCAGTCCCTGCTTGGCGGCATCGGCATCACACTGTCCGCAACCACAATCTGGGGATATCTTGAGGACTTTGCCCACGCTCCTCATCTGGATCTGGTCTGGGTCTACCCACTTTTCTGGATATTCGTAGTCCTGTCCATGCCGTTTGTCATTCTGAGGTACCGATGAAAAACCGCCTGCGCGTCCTGCGCGCGGAACGCGACTGGTCGCAGGCCGACCTCGCCCAACGGCTCGAGGTCTCGCGTCAGTCGGTCAACGCCATCGAGACCGGCAAGTACGACCCCAGCCTTCCTCTCGCATTCAAATTGGCGCGGCTCTTTGAAACCGCAATCGAGCAGATCTTCACCGACGAATCGTAGATGGCCGAAGCGGTGCGTCGGCCGACACCGTGCGCCTGCTTTTCCCGCTCCGAAAATCGCTCCTCGCGTCCGAAGCCGCATACTTCACTCTCCCCGTACAATAGAGCAGGAAGCTGACCCCGACCGATGGCCGACCAAGGCAGACAAGCAATCCCCAAAGGCTCAATCCGCAACAGCCCAGCGGCACGCAACCCGCCGCCGCCAAGCCGGAGTTGCGCAAGCCTGACGAGGACCCCGTCGGCAAAGTCTATGACTCCCGCCTGATTCGCCGCCTCGGCCACTATCTGCGCCCCTATTTGTGGCAGGCCATCATCTCTTCGGTCGCCGTCTCCCTCAAATCGCTCAGCGACGTGGCCGGTCCCTACCTCGTCAAGGTGGCCCTCGATCGCTACCTGACCGGCGACTCCCTCTTCGACCACCAATTGGCTCACCCGCCGCCTTCCAGCCGATCCCTGGCTCGGCATCACCCGCCTCGCCGCCATCTACCTGGTCACGCTCCTATCCGCCTATCTCTTTGAATTCATTCAGACCTACCTGATGCAGTGGACCGGCCAGAAGATCATGTTCGATCTGCGCCGCGACATCTTCCGCCACATGCAGCGCATGCACATCGGCTTCTTTGACAACCACGCCGTCGGCCGCCTCGTCACCCGCATCACCTCCGACGTGGACGCCATCAACGAAATGTTCACCGGCGGCATTCTGGCCATCGTCGACGACTTCTTCACCCTCACCATCATGGCCATCGTGATGCTCAGTATCAACTGGTGGCTGGCGCTGCTGGCCTTCGCCGTGCTGCCCCTGATCCTTGTCGTCACGCGCCTCTTCCGCGACCACGTCCGTGAGAGCTACCGCCGCGTACGCGCCGCCATCGCCCGCATCAACAGCTTCACGCAGGAGCACATCAGCGGCATGAGCGTGGTGCAGCTCTTCAACCGCGAGCAGCGCGCCTTCAACGACTTCGAGGCCGTCAATCGCCTCCACATGATCGCGTTCAAAGACACCATCTTCGCCTACGCGCTTTACTATCCGGCGGTCGAATTGCTCTCTGCCATCGCCATTGCGCTGGTCATCTGGCGCGGAGGATTCGGCGTACTCTCCGGCTCTGTCACCATCGGCGTGCTGGCCATGTTCAACATGTACTCCCAGCGCTTCTGGCGTCCCATTCAGGACCTGAGCGACAAATACAATATCCTCCAAGCCGCCATGGCCGCCTGCGAACGCATCTTCAAGCTCCTCGACACCGAGCCGGAGATTGTCAGTCCCGCTCATCCCCTTCCCGGCGACGGCTCCAATCGAATCGAATTCCGCCACGTCTGGTTCACCTACCAGAAACTCACTGAAGAGCAGCAAGAAGCGGTTCGCCGCGCAACGACTTTGTCTCGTGCTGCCGAATCGCTCGATTCTTTGAAAGGGCACGAGCTTTAGTCGTGCCGCAAATGCGCTCAGAATTGGACGGGGCTTTAGCCCCTGAGGGATCAATTCCCAACTCGGCCGCACTGGCCGCCATCAAAGACATCGAGTGGATTCTCAAAGATGTTTCCTTCACCATTCAGCCCGGCCAGACCGTAGCCATCGTCGGCCACACCGGTGCGGGAAAAACCACCCTCACCAGCCTCATGATGCGCTTCTACGATGTCACCGCCGGCCAGATTCTCGTCGACGGCGTCGATCTCCGCCAGCAGGATCTGACGACTCTGCGCGAGCACTTCGCCGTGGTCCTGCAGGATCCGTTCCTCTTCACCGGCACGCTGGCTGAGAACATCCGCCTCGGCAACGACGAAATCACCGAGGAAGCTCTCCAAAGCGCCGCACGCGACGTCAACGTGCTGGACTTCATCGAGAGCTTGCCCGGCGGTTTCGACGAAGCCGGTGCGCGAACGCGGCAATTCGCTCTCCACCGGCCAGAAACAGCTCATCAACTTCGCTCGCGCGCTGGCCTACAATCCTCACATCCTCATCCTCGACGAGGCCACCTCCAGCGTCGACACCGACACCGAACTGCGCATTCGCGGCGCATTGGAGCGCATGGTTGAGGGCCGCACCAGCGTGCTCATCGCGCATCGCCTCTCCACCGTGCAGCGCGCTGACACCATACTCGTCATGCACAAGGGCCAATTGCGCGAGATGGGCTCCCACCAGGAATTGCTCGCCAAGCGCGGCCTCTATTGGAAGCTCTACCAACTCCAGTACAAAGATCAGGAAATGAATATTCTCGCCGCGCCCGCCCGCGAACCGTCTGTCGCCCCGGCAGTTTGAGAAATTGAAACTTTTCGCCTGTTTTCCCGCTCACTCTATTCAGGCCACTGGCCCCGCCACATCAATCATTTAGCCCTTTGCGCGCGGAATCCTTGGCGGGAAAGTTGTATCTGTCTACAACCATGAGGCGATGACAGTCTCCAGTAGGTTGCAACGTATTATCGGTTTGTGAGCAACGAAGAGGGAGCCATGAACAACGATACTTACAGAGACTCGCACGATGACGTGTCGTCGGAACTCCAGAAGATCCTTGGAGAGGACGAGCAGCTTCGTCTCCGTGAAGCCCGCATCGAGAAGATTGCCGAATTACTCAAGCCCACATCCGATATGGTCGGCAAGGTTGAGACGGATCACATCATGCACGAGAGCCAGCTCGAAGGCTACTCCGTGGTCACCCATTTCACCGTCGTGCGTATCACCAAATAAACCTATCTAAAGCACCACGAAACGCTCGGGGAAAAAAAGAAGCTGCGGCCGTGGAGACGCAGCTTCTTTTTTCGCTCTGACTTGGTCAGTCCTTCACTTCACCCGCACTTTGGGTTCAACTGACAATCCAGGCCGCAGCAGATGATTCGAGTCCTCATCTTTCAAATCCGTAAAGTCGATGCGCACCGGAATCCTCTGCACTACCTTCACGTAATTTCCCGTTGCATTCTCCGGCGGAAACAGCGATAACACCGAGCCCGTGGCGCCGCCAATCTGTGTCACTTTGCCGTCGTAGGTTTTGCCCGTGGCATCAACTGCGATCTCAACTGCCTGACCGGCATTCATATGCTTCAACTGGGTCTCTTTGAAGTTCGCCGTCACCCATAGGTCATCCAGCGAAACCAGCGTCAGCATGTTCTGGCCTACCGAGAGGTTCTGGTTGATCTCCACGCTCTTCCGCGTGATGATCCCTGCTACCGGCGCAATGACCTTCGTATAGCTCAGGTTCAGCTTGGCTTGATCCAGTTGGGCCTGCGCCTGCTGCACCTGCGCCAGTGCCTGCCGTGCGCGGGCATTCTGCGCCGCCACCTGCTGCGGGCCGGTTTTGGCATAGGTCAGCTGTGCCTCAGCCTGTGCCTCTTTGTCGCTCGCCACCCGGACTCCATCTCTCGCCGCCTGCTCCGTGGCATGCGCGTCCGCAACTGAAGCCTGGGCCGCATCGGCAGCCGCCACCGCAGCGTCGAACTGCTGCTTGCTGATCACGTCTTTCGCCACCAGCGGCTTGTAGCGCTCAAGGTCGGCCTGCGCCTTCACATTGTTGGCTTCGGCCTGCGCCACGCGAGCATGCGCCGATTCAAGCTGCCTCTGCGCCTGTTCCACCGACGCGTGCGCGCCGCTCACATCCGCCCCTGCCGAACTCAAGTTGCTTCCGGTATTGATTGTCGTCAGCGGCACGTTCACATTGGCCGCGGCAGCATTGGCCTGTGCGCTGGCCAGCGCCGCTTGCGCGTTCTCCACCGCCACCTGAAAGTCCCTGGGGTCCAGCTCGGCAATCTCATCGCCCGCCTTCACCACCTGGTTCTCTTCCACGTCCACCTTGACCACTTGACCCGCAATCCGCGAGCTGATCTGGATCAGGTGGCCGTTGATCTGCGCGTCGTCGGTGTCTTCTGTATAGGTGGACCTCCACCAGAGGCCGGCCGCAACCAGGACAAGCGAAATAATCACGACCAGCACAATGCCTTTGCGGCGCGACTGCGGCTGCACTACTTCCGTGCTCTCGTCGCGCTCCGGTTTGGCTGCTGTTGGGTTGAATCCGCCACGTCTACTTCCCTCCCAGATAATTCTTGTAGTTCTGCGCCGCGCCCAGGGAACGCGCCAAGCTGAGCTTGGCCACATTATGCCGGTAAAGGCTGGCGACATATTGATCGTTGGCCTGCGCCACCGATTGCTCCGCCTGGCTCACCGCCAGGTTGTCGCTCACTCCGTTCGCATAGCGATCCTGCGCTTCGTTCAGCGCCTCGTTGGCCAGATCCACACTCGACCGCGCCACCTCAACCTGCTTCTGTGCCGAGGCAATATCCAGCAACGCGTCCCGCACATCGGCGTCCACCTGTGCGTTCATGTCGCTCAATTGCGCGCGCTGCGTATCCAGTTGCGACTGCGCCACCTGCGCCTCGCCGCGCAATCCGAATTCCTGAAACAGCGGGACGCTCAGCGTTCCCGAAGCATCGCCGGTCCCGTGCGAATGGCGCACATTCACGCCAATATCGCCATAGTCTCCATTCACGCTCACCGTCGGCAGCCGGTCTGCCGTGGCTGCCTTGCGCTGCTCCTCCGCCGCCTTGGTCTGCTCCACCATGGCCGCCAGATCCTTGCGGTTGGCATGTGCCTCGCGAATTGCCGCATCCACGTCAATCTGATCGAAGGCCGCATAGGGAGCCTTGTCCGTCAAGTTGAAACTCTGCGCCAGCGGCAGTCCAATGGTGCGGGCCAGCGCCAGCTTGTCTTTTTCCAGTCCGTTCTGCGCCACAATCAACTGCTGCTCCAGCGACTGGTAATCCACCCGCGCCCGCAACTCATCCAGCAGCGGAGCCGTTCCAGCCTGGTGGTTCGCCACCGCCTGGTCCAGCGAAACCTTCGCCGTCGCAACCTGCGCCTCCACGCTGCTCACCCGCGTTTCATCCGCCAGCACCAGCAGGTACGCATTGCCCACCGTCAGCACCACCAAGTCCCGCGCATCTTGCGCCGAAAGCTCCGCCGCCGCAAAATTATGCCGCGCCGCCAGGTACTCCCGCAGCGACTTCACATCCACCAGCGACCAGCTCAGCGAAGCCCGCAAATCCGTAAACCCAAACGGCCCGATAATCGTCGGAAATCCCGGAATGCGAAGTCCCTGCGCCGGCAAGTCTGTCTGCATCACCGCTTCTTTGGCATTGAAGTCCACTTCAGGGCAACAGCGCCTGCAATTCGCTCAGCCGCTGCTCCGCGCGCCGTCGCCGTCTGCGTCCCGCTCAGAATCACGCCCAGGTTGTTCTTCAGATCCGCGCTGCATCGCATCGTCCAGCGACAAATCAAGCGGCTGCGCTGAAACCTCGCCCGTGGCCACGCTGCCCTGGAAACTTTGCGCTGTCGGTCCAGTCGGACTGCGTCTGGACCTGCGATGGCAAGGCCTGCGCGTTCAGCATGTTCGGCGCTGCAAGCGCAAGGCCCACCGCCAGCAGGGCGCAGGAACAGCAAAATATCGTGTTGCTCCTTGAGTCGTTTGAAGACATCAGAACTCGTCGTTGAATCACGGCAGGGGCTCCCTGCCGGAAAGATGTTTGCACTCCAATGGATGCGAAAACCGGCCAGCCGGGTTCTAAATGTAGTGTACCGAACAGCAGGCAAAGCCGACTGTAGTCCGGGACACACCTTTCGCGGGCGCCCGGCAGGGGCTGCCAGGAGCCCGGCTCTCCAGCCTCGGGGAAAGTTCGCCGGCCGCTGAAAATCGCGTCGATCACCGCGCTGTCGTCGCTTGAATCAGTTGCGAGGCCAGTGAGCAAAGCCCCTGGCGAAAAATCTCGCGCACCGCGTCCGCATTCCAACCGGCGGCGCTCGGACCCGCATGCGCCGCCAGCATCGCAGCCGTATCCGCCGAGGTAAATCCCGCCACCGCCCGCAGCACAAACACCACCCGCATCTCCAGCGGTAAGCTCGCCAGCCACTTCCGCACCCGGTCGCGATCCGGCCCCGCCATCATGGTCTGCCAACTCTTCGCGCGAAACACCCGCCGCATCCAGATCGTCGTCCTCAATGCACGTACTCACGTGCTCCACGCCTTCGGGTGCCGCAAGACAGCCCGGCGTCGCGCTGCTCCAGAACCTCAATCGCCGCCGCAGCACAGGGCGCGCCGGCTGTTCGTGCGTGCCTGCTTCGCGTCGTGGCAGGCCGAAATCTCAGCCGTGGCCACCGCCGTCTCCACAAGTCGCACGCTGTCTTCGCCCTCGCCCACCAGCATCGAGGCCAGGCTATATAGCCCGGCGGCAATCAGCGTCCAGCATCTCGTCCTGACCTTCAAGAGCCCGCGAAACCGTGGCATCGTCCTTTGGCTGCCCATCCAGCAATCCATGCACCCGCTCTGAAAAAGCTGCTGCTCCGACCGGAATCGGTGGTGCAGGGATAAGGCTGTCTCTCGCTGGGTTCAGTTCCTCTGTCATCGGCGGCTCCTCTCAGGCAATCAAGCAAACCATTCCTGACCCTATCCTCAACCCGGCGGGCTGGGCCGGTCAATCCGGTTCGAGCTCCATCAAAGTCAACGATCAAGTCAACCAGTTCGCTCGCCGCCCGCTCCCTCGCTAGCTTCGCCATCCATTCATTCACAAAGGCTTCCCTGCGAGCTTTCAACCAGCTTTTCGCCAACCCTTAACATCAATTCGACCCCCTTTCTGTAAGGTTTGCATAACGCAAATGCTGTCCGCTTCCCGCCTTAGGTGCCGGAACCCTCAGAAACGCGATAGACTTGCCAACACGGCGCACAGGACGCTTCGATGGCCAGAACCACACAGAAACAAAAGCTGTTTAACGGACGCGACCACTCCTGGATGCAGTTCAACCGGCGCGTCCTTGAGGAAGCCGAAGACCCGGCCAACCCTCTGCTCGAACGCGTCAAGTTCCTGGCCATCACCGGCAACAACCTCGACGAGTACGTTGAAGTCCGCCAGGCCGGCCTCATGCAGCGCATTGAAGACGGCTACCGCGAACCAGGCTATGACGGCTTGCGCCCCGACGAGTCTCTCGCCGAGCTCACCACAGAGATTCACAGCTTCGTCGACGCCCAGTACCGCTGCTGGAACGAGCAGCTCGTCCCTGAATTACGCCGGCACCACGTCCGCCTCCTGCAGTGGGATGAACTCAGCGAAGGAGCCCGATCCTTTGCTCACGGATATTTTCAGCGCGAAGTCGATCCACTCCTCACCCCCATCGCCATCGACCCCGCCCACCCCTTCCCCCGCGTGCTTAACAAGGCTCTCTGCCTCGCCCTTTTGTTGCGGCGCAAGCGCAAGAGCTCAGGCCCGCAGGTCCTGGGAGTGGTCACTGTTCCCCGCGCCCTGCCCCGCTTCGTCCGCTTGCCCAATCCCGACGGCGCATACGACTACCTCCTTCTCCACGACCTGATCGCCCAGCATCTGGGTGGCATGTATCGCGGATATGAGGTCCTCGCCCGCACTGCCTTCCGCGTCACCCGCAACTCCAACCTCTACTTCGAAGAAGAAGAAGCGCGCTCGCTGCTTGAGACCATTCGTGTCGAACTCCATAACCGCCGCAAGGGCGATGCCGTGCGCCTTGAGATTGAAACCGGCGCCGACCCTGAAATCATCGAGCGCCTCCGTGTCGAATTTCGAACTCGAGGAGGACCAGGTCTTCCGCGGCGATGGCCCCGTGAATCTATCGCGGCTCATGTTTTTGTACGGCGACGTCCAGCGGCCCGATCTCAAGTTCGCGCCCTTTTCACCCAAGCCCCTGCACCTCAGCCGCAACGCCGCAAACATCTTCGACGAGCTCCGTCTGCACGACGTCCTGCTCCATCACCCCTACGATTCCTATGACCCTGTGGTGGAATTCATTCAGCAGGGCGCCGATGACCCTGCCGTCGTCACCATCAAACAGACCCTCTACCGAACCAGCCAGGACTCGCCCATGTTTCAGGCGATCACTGAAGCCGCCGCCACCAAGGAAGCCACCCTGGTCGTCGAACTCATGGCGCGCTTTGACGAGGCCTCCAACATCCGATGGGCGCGCAGCATGGAGGATGCCGGCGTACAGGTCTTCCATGGCGTTGTGGGCCTCAAAACTCACTGCAAGCTGGCCCTGTTGGTCCGCCGCGACGAAGATGGAGTCACTCGCCGTTACTGCCACCTCGGCACCGGCAACTACAATCCCGTCACCGCGCGTTTCTATACCGACTTGAGCCTGCTCACATGTGATCCGCAGATCACCGAACGCGTCCACATGGTCTTCAACTACCTCACCGCGCACGCCGAGGTGGATGACTACCGCCCGCTCCTCGTCGCGCCCCTCACCATGGCCGAAAGCTTCCTTGGCCTTATCCGCCGTGAAATGGAGCACGCCCAGGCAGGCCGTCCCGCGCACATCGTAGCCAAGATGAACGCCCTGCTCGAGCCTAGCGTCATTGACGCGCTCTACCAGGCTTCCCAGGCCGGCGTCGACATCGATCTCATCATCCGCGGCCTCTGTATCCTGCGTCCCGGCGTGAAGGGGTTATCCGATAGAATTCGCGTCCGCTCCATCGTCGGCCGCTTCCTCGAGCATTCGCGCATCTTCCACTTCGCCAACGGCGGCGACGACGAAATCTACATGGGCTCGGCCGACTGGATGCCGCGCAACCTCTTCGAGCGCTGCGAAGTGGTCTTCCCGGTCCGCGACGCAGCGGCCAAAGCGCGAATCCACGACGAAATCCTGCCCGCGTATCTCGCCGACACCATCAAGGCCCGGCTCCAGCAGCAAGATGGCACCTATCTCCGCGCATCCAAGCTGCTCAAAGAAGTTCCCGCATTCTCCGCCCAGGACTTCCTCATGAACCTCGCCGAAGGCAAAGCCGACCTCGACACGATTCCCAGGCCAACAGCCGCCAAACCGCCCGCCAAGGTCCCAGCAAAAAAAGCCCACGCCGCCGACTAAAGCTTCAATCCTGACGAATTCGGGTGCGAATTCTTCACGAAAATGGGTGCCCCATCCTTGGCGCGTCTTTGTTTTTGCGCCAAGGGTGGGATACCACGAACCTTCCCGACATGAGTTGTCATCCCTGATGGACTCAACCCCGCTACGCAATGGCCGGGTGGGGACCCGAATGCAGAGCCGTCGATTCTTCTCCGCTTCTCAGCCGCGTCAGAGTCAACACCGTGATGTCGTCATCCTGTCCGAAGTTGACCGCTGCCTGCGCTGCCTGGTCGGCCGTTGGGCGGCTCGAGAAAAGTGTCTTCAATCGATCGAAGCTGTAAAGCTCACCGCTCTGGCTCCGTGCTTCAAGCAGTCCGTCGGTGTAGAGGGCGAGTTGGTCGCGCTCACCGAGTTGAAGCCGCGTCTCCTCAAAAGTTGCGGTGGGTCCCACACCCAGCGGAAGCGCCCCGGGAAAGCTGAGCTCCCGGTCGTTAACGAAAGGTGCGGGATGGCCGGCGCTCGCCAGCGTGCAATCCCCGTTGCTGTCAAGTCGAAGTGCAATGGCCGTGGCAAAGCCTCCTTGCAGCCGGCCCACCAGTCGGCGGTTGATCCCGGCCAGAATCTCCGCCGGACTCGTTGTCGCTTCTGCCAGGGTGCGAACTGCGCCAACGATCATCGAGACCGCCATCGCCGCCTTCAATCCCTTCCCGCTCACATCGCCGAGAACCACCAGCGTTGAGCCGCTCTCAAGCGGAATGATCTGGAAAAAATCGCCGCCGACTTCCTGGGCGGGCAGATAGGCGCTAGTCAGGGAGAAGCCGGCCAGCGGAGCCAGATGCTCAGGGACCAGAACCTGCTGCAGCTCGCGCGCATTCTGGAACTCCTGCTCCAGCGTGGCTTGCCGGCGCCTGCTTTCAATCGTGTAGTGGATAACTGCGTACACGATGGAAATAAACATCAGCGTTCGCAGAATAGTAGGCAGGCTAAACGGGTTGCCGTTGAAGGTGAAGATCGCTGCGCCGATTTTGTCGGCAAGAGTCCAGTGTGTAAAGCGAACGCCTTGCTGAGAAAAGTTTTGGATCCAGTAAGCCAGCGCGCTGAGAAACGCAAAGATCGCAACCAGCCAGCGGGCCAGGTCGAGGCGCGCACGCTTCGCGATCGCAAAGGTTACCAGGATGGCGGGAATCGATTCAAAGAGGACCGAAGGTGCGGTGGTCAGCGCATCCGCAATTTGCATTGTCTTTTCGCTGATGATATCCGGATAGAGGAAGGCCAGGAACCCGTCGGCAGCTCCAGCAACGATGCCCGCAACCGCAAGAATGCGGGTAATGCGGACGAGCCTTGGGTGTTCGTGCAGTTGCAGCAGCCAGATGAGGAGAAACCATCCCGAGGCTTCACGGATGGCGATGGACGCCTGGATCAAAAACTGCGCGAGTGCATAGGTGTATGTAAGCCTGAGTCCGCCGAGCACCAACGAGAGCAGAGGCATCAAGGCGAAGATGCTCATCCAGAAGAGAAGCATCTGATTGCGGTCGCGCACCCACGCGATAAAACTCAGCAGGGAGACGAGTGCATAGAGCGATGTAAGGCCGAACGTGAATTGCTGGCTGCGCAGCCACTCGAAATCCATGTTGCCTTTCACCGCGGCGATTGCCTGCGGGACTGCCAATCAGCGGAGGGCCCTCAAATCCGCCCAGCGTGCTCGGATCATTTGAGGCCAGCGCGTTTTTCCAAACCCGCACAGCGAGTACACCCCTGCGCACCGGGCCGAGACCAAAAGTTTGTGCCGGAACACCCTCGTAGAGAACCATGTGGGGCGGCAAAGTGCCCAGATGGCCGACTTCGACCCCGTTCCAGTAAATCTCATAGGCGTCATCGATGGCAGGGATCAGCAGCGCGAAGTCGGGGGAACGCCCCGGGCGCGGGCGTGATGCGTAGGGTGCGACGATACCACGCAAACCCGGTGTAGCTGGGATGGCCTTGCTCACCCCAGGGCTTGTCCGCGGTGATCTGTTCCCAATCGCGAATCGTCAAGCCCCGGCGCGGCCCATGCAGGGTTGTCCCCAGGATGAAACTGCCACACGCCATCGATCGGCGCAGCGTCTTTGCCGAGGCCATCGAGCACCAGCGCGCGAGAAGCCGGTTCGGATGGCAAGGTGGCCTGCGCAGACACTCCAGCAAGCAGCAAAGTCAGCAGAAGGCAAACGATAAGCCGGATTCGGGGAATCATTCCGCAAGAATACTCCGGCCATCGTGTGTTAAGACAAGCGAATTCATCAAGCAAGCGCGGGCCCGAAGGCGTCATTCCCCAGGAAAAGTGCCCCTCAGGTGCCGGGGTTCCGTGCACAGGCCTTCGCCCGGACGGCTTGGGTCATGCCGCAATGACGAATTCGTTCGGATGTCTCATGTTGAGCGCTGCGCGCTCGGCGGGCTTCCCATAGGCAGCCTTGCGACTCTAAGGGGTGAATCCTGCCCGAGGATCGACCGCATGTGCTGCACCGCTGTCCCGGCGGGTGTGCTTGTTCACATACATCGCTGCGTCGGCCGCGCTCAACAGGCTATCCTTCGTCGTTCCGTCTTCTGGATAGAACGCGATTCCAACGCTGGCCGAACCTTTCACAACATATCCTTCGACAGAAAACGGTTCTTCAAGGCAGCGCTCCAGCCGAAGCGCGATCTCCTCGACCTCCGCCCGGTTGCGAACCTTGGGCAAAGCACTGCAAATTCGTCTCCCCCGAGCCGTGCCAGCATATCCATCGTGCGCAGCTGGCGCTTTCATGCGCAATGCCGCTTCCTGCAGATACAGGTCCCCCACCTGGTGTCCGTAAAGTCATTCACCTGCTTGAACTCATTCAGGTCGATATAGACCAATCCGAAGATTGATGCGTCCTGGCGTGCATCGTTAATCTGCTTTCTCCAGATACCCTTCCAGTGAGAACCGGTTGTGAATGTCCGTGAGCAGGTCAAACTCGGAGCGGTGCAAGAGATCGCGAATACAGCCGCCGGGTTTCGATTGCCAGAGCGCGAGCGCTGCCGCCATGAAAAGCGTCTCTTGCTCCCGCGCATCGGGCTTTGTCAGTGCGTTAAAGGCCGCATACATCGTTCCCAGAGGCGGACCGGAGCGGGCGGGAATCGGCTCCTGCACAGTGCGCAATGGTTCCAGATTCGGCGGGTAGTTTCCAAGGCGTGCGCCATCCGCAATCTGGCACCAGCAGGGAGCGCCACGCAGTTTGAATGACACAAGTTCGGTGATCTGCTCCATAATCTCGGCCAGCGGCCGGGAGCCATTGATGTCCTCGAGAATGCGGCTGCGCCGGCGCTCAATGTAAGCCACCTCGGCATTCTGGCGGCGCACCTTGCGTTCCATCACCCAACCCCTCGACCCCGCCGCAAGCAACAACACCAAAAGTATGCTGACGAGAATTATCAAGTTGCGAACGCTCAGCAAAGAGGGCCGCGCAATCACAGAAATATCGTCGAAAGAACGCAGCAGGATGTTGAACGGCACTTCCTGTGCCGTCGTGTCGATGGTGTTGGATTGCACGACCATGCAAATGCCGGTCACGCGAATCTTGGTTCCCTGCGCAAAATCCTGCATCGGTGGGAGAGACCTGTTATCGGGCGGATGACGATAAATCGCCGTGAACAGTTTGTGATCTGCGACCAGAACAAATTCGTCCTGCGCTTCCTCCCGGACCGAGGTCACTACATTGCCTTCGAAAGACACCAGGTCATTTTGGTGGCCATCGGGATCGCCCGTGTTCCATGTGGTCAGTTGACGCCAGGTCGCCGGCTGCGGCGACACCGGCTCATAGATGTTGCTGTCCCGAATCTCTCCATCTGTCATCGCCAGATAGTTATTGCGAGCGTCCGGAAACCCGGTCGCATCCGCAACGTCGCCAATCCGCATTGGGTCGCTTGCATGGGTCGAGATCCAGAGGCTCTTGGCTCCATCCTGCAGCACGACCGCCGCTCCGGGCTCGTAGTACGTGATCGTGCCCCGCACCCGAACCCGGCGCGTCAAATCACGCACCGAATAGTTATAGAGAACCTGGTCCATCGGGGTAATCGGGAGCGAATCCGGACTGGTTTCGGCTTGCTTCAAAATCTTTACATCTGAAACCGATGGAACCTCGAGCAGGATGCCGATAAGCTGCATCTTGCTGTCGAACTTTCCTGACACAACTCCGGTCACTTCCACGTCGGCGTCCAGCATCTTCTTCAGCGTGCTCGCATCGGTGCCGATAACCGTTGCATCGATATAGCCCTCGTCCATCAGCAATCTGAGGTATATGCCGTGCATGCCCTCGAAATTCACCACGTCGGCGCTGCGCAGCTTTGCGCGGACAATCACCCGCATGCAATCGCGCTTGGCGCGGATCAGCTCTTGAAAGTCCGCCGGCACAGCGCTTGGCGGCACGCCGTGATGAAGCACGGTCACGCTCTCGCTCTGCACATCCACCGTAAAGCTGTCGCGCGTCTTTCCTCGCACAAGAACGCGGTCGCCCGGAATCAGGTCTTCATCCGTTGCGGTTTCAACATAGATGGCATCGCTCCCGTCCTGAACGAAGAGGTCAACGTTGGTCCTGTCGTAATAGGTAACTGTGGCCTCGAAGGCAACGGTCACGCCGCTTCGCGCGTCTGCCGCAGTTAGAGCACGAATCCCATGCAGAGTGGTCACAGTCGCAGGCACAGCGCCAGGGGCTGCCGCCGCAGAAAAGACGGTGCCCATCGCCACTGCGAATGTGATCGTTCGCAGCAAGGCGGTCCGGATTGCGCCCGAAGCCTGAGGCATAACTCCTTCTGCGTCTTCCGCGCGCTCGTCCTTCCAAGTCTCCGTTGGGTGGGTTTCGCCCGCGAAACAGGGCCGGACGACCGCGCACAATCTTGGTTTAGGTTAGCTGAATTCGCCCCATCTTACTCTCACCCGAAGGTGTTAATCCAAGACAATGCAATGCTTTCCGCACCGCGGGTAACCTGACCTTCGAGGGATCCTCATCGCAGATTTAAGTCAATTTACGATCCGCCATGCCAGGACTTTCCAAAGCTCCATTCGACAAGCCAAATGGATTCTCGGCTGGCTGTCGCATGCGTGCACAGTCGAACACACGGGTCGCACTTCTGTTCCTTTTTCCGTTGCTGTCGGGGCGAATCGAGGAAGTGCGCTATTTCAATCCCTTGACCAGGTAGAGATCTGAAAGCAGGCGAATGTATCCGTAAATATAGGACCGGCCGTCCGGGCTCAGAATGATATGGCTGACTCCACAGAGACCAGTCAAGTCCACCGGGCTCACTTCTTTGAAAAGCAGCCTTTGACCGGTCGCGATGTTCAGCCGAAAAATCTTTATCGGGGTCTGTTTCCCTTGGATCGCGTATATGAAATTCGGGTCTGAGGTCCAGGTAAAATTCTCCCCGGGCAGCAAGCCGGGGATCTCGCGCGGCTGACCTCCATCCAATGGATATAATCGGCCTTGTTTGCGCGCCAGATCTCTGGCCGCAATCCACTTCCCATCAGGTGAAGGAAGGCACGAGGTGACTCCTTCCGGGGTGACAGCGCGCGGTTTGCCTCCATCGATGTTTTGTACAAAACACTGCGTCTCGTGCCCGGCTAGCTCTCCGGAGAAGACGAGTTGCTTGCCGTCCGGTAGCCATAAAATCGGGTGTCCGTATTGTTGAATACCGCCTGGGTCGATTCGCCTCGACGTGCCTGCGCCGGTTGGCAACAGCACCAGTTGACCGTAGTTAATCGTCGCAGCCACCCATTTCCCGTCGGGAGAAAATCCGCCTGCCATCCCTCCCCCCAAAGGAACCGGCGGCGAGCCGCGCAGGTCCCTCACCGCGACCGTGTAGGTCGGCCCTCCCTGGTCACCTTGTTCGTCGAAAACCATCTCGTTGCCGTCGGGTGACAGATCGATTGGAAGCGACCAATCCAACCAGGACATATCTCGCTCTCGCGTTGCTCCCGGCGCCGAACCCATGATTCCCGCGCGTTGTTCGTCACGAGTGAGCAGGAGCCGGCCATCCGGCGCGATATCCTGCAGGGTTACTCCGCCAGGCGCGCTGAAACTCTGGCGCAGATGGCCCATCAGGTCCACGGCATATATCCGACGCTGAAGTCCGGCTTCAGTGGCCGAGAACCATACCTCGTTTCCGCGCGGAGACCAGGCCAGCCCTTGTTCGCTCTCCCATCCTGTGGAAAGAACCCTCTTTTGCCCGGCTAGATCGACCACTGAAACCACGCCGCGGTCGTCCATGTAGGTCGGATGGTCAAGAAAAGCAATCTGATCGCCCTTCGGCGAAATGCGGGGAGAGCTGATCCAACCGGTGGTTTGATAGAGAACGTGGCCCACGGGAAACTCAAGACGCTGCCGCCCCGCCATGTCGCGGACGATGGCCAGCGATCCTCCATCCGGAGCCCAATCGGCCCAGTCGATATTCTCCGCAATCTGACGAGGCGACCCTCCCGTAAGAGGAACCTGGCCGAGAGTGCCCCGAAGGGTCGTGATGAATTCAGGAGTGGCTGACTGCACGACCGCCATTTCGCCGGTTGAAGAAACCGCAAGCAGAGCAGTTCCCTGCAATCCAACGCTTCGCGTGCCGGGAAAACTCACGTCGGTTGAGAATATTTCTACCGGCGCGCCGTCCCACGAGGCGGTGTAAACCACATTGTGTCCATCGGGCGCAAACCTGGCCGAATACACGGTGCCGTGCCGGACCGTAAGACGTTGAAACTCGGGCGCAGATGGCTTGGCGGTGCGTCGCCCTAGCAGGACCCCCGCGGCGAGCAGGATTCCCGCGGCGACAACTGCGAGCGTCGTCAGCAGCACCCGCCTGCGGCCGATCTTGCCTCCGGAGGGCGGAGTACCGGTTGCCGGAGACTCAACCTCCTCCATGACCACCAGCGAGCCCTCCAGCGGAGCTACAAAACGATAACCCCGGCGCGGAATGGTTTCGATGAAGGCAGGATTGTCGGCTGAGTCCCCGAGTGCGGTCCGCAGCTTTCCGACCGCGACGTTCACTGCGTGGTCAAAATCCCCAAAGCTCTCGTCCGGCCATATCTTTGAGCGCAGTTCTTCGCGGGTAACCAAAACCCCCGGACGCTCCAGCAGAACTTGCAGTACCTTGAAGGGCTGTTCCTGCAGCTTGACCCGGCTTCCCGATTTACGCACCTCTCCCGAGTGGAGATCAGCCTCAAAAGCTCCGAATCTGACCGTCCCGTTGCCATTCGGCACCTGGGGTACCCCGCTTTTGGGAAAGTCTAACATTCGCCCTCCGCTCCCTTCATGCCACAAGCAATCCCTGTTTTCAACTAGTTTGCGCGGAGAGCTTCATCTTCCGCACCTCTCCAACTTCTCTCCACACCCGTAACCAACTCTTGCTCTGCAAGCTAGCTCCGGTGAATTGAGGTACCACCCGCCGGAACTCAGCATGGCTCCCAGTGAGGTGAGAGTCATGCAGGTTCGCCGCTTCTGCTTGATCGTCGTTCTGGTGAGCTTGGCCGTGGTCAGTCGACCTGTAGCTTGGGGATTGCAGGAGTCGGCCCATCCCGCGAAAACCAATGTCGGATTCCAGCTGTATCGAGACTACCTGATCGTCGTCCAGGGTTCCGTCGGCCCGCTCAAGGGTCTCAACTTTCTGTTGGACACCGGGGCAAACACCACCGTCCTCGATCCGCGGCTCGCGCGCAAGCTTCACCTCGATGCCACGCCCACCAGTGTTGCGGTTCTAAGCGGTGGAGTAAAAGGCGGAATCGCCACCGCGCCAAGCCTGCAATTCGGCCCTATCCATAGAGAAAACGTCCGCGTTCTCATCAAGGACCTGTCTTTCATTCAGAATGCAATCCCATTCCAGATCGACGCGATCCTGGGTCTCGACGTAATGGGGCAAAGCACCTTCGTGATCGACTACACATCGCGAGAAATCCGCTTTGGCCCCGCTCCCTCAATGCCGGATTCGATTCCATTGCAACTGCAGGATGGATTGGCCTTCGTCGATGCGGTCGTCGATCACAATCGGGTCCGTCTGCTTGTGGATACCGGGGCCCCTTCGATGATCATCTTCGACCAATTGCCTGAGCCGCAGTCTCTCCTGAAACACGGCGACACTCAACCATTGCCCAAACCATCACCCAAAAAGATCGGCGATTTTGAACGACAGCGCGAACGCCAGATCAGCCTCAGCCTCGGCGCGGTCGAGTTCGGCCAAGAGTCGGCCTTTGTCGCCCCCAACCATAGGGATGTAGGCCACGATTTCGACGGCATGATGAGTCCGGCAGCCCTCGGCATCGCCAGGGTAGAAGTCAATCTCAATCAGAGAACGCTGGCATTCGCCCGAAAACCGTAAATCCCCTGCGCCATGGCAGCCAGAGCAGAGATCAAAGGAGCAAGAGTTCAGAGGAATGAAAAGGCCGACATGCAGCGGTTCAATGCGGGTCCAAGTCATGTTGACGAAGGCCGGTGGTTTCTCCGCCCGGACCAGCTCCTGGCGGGGGCAGCAACGGCCTTCAGGCTCCTGACGGAGGGAGCATGGGCCTTCAGGCCCATGAATGCTGCCCTGCGACCTGAGCGGCTTTACAGTTTGCTGAAAAACTCATAGGGATCAACTCTGGAAGGCTCTGTAACAAGGGCACGACTTCAGTCGGGCCAATAAAGCCAACCAAACCAGCGTCGGGCTTCAGCCCCTGCAAAAGCTGGGACTCGATCAATTCTGAGATCGGACCTTTTTCCGCAACCTGCTCAGGCTCCTGGCGGAAGGAGCAGGGGCCTTCAGGCCCATGAATGCTGCCCTGCGATCCGAGCGGCTTTACAGTTTGCGGAGAAAACTCGTTCGGGTGGCAGGCCGGAGTTTCAACCCCGGCATAAGTGATGCGGAATCATTCGGGCCTTCAGGCCCTGAGGTACGCTTTTCACGAATCTCCCTGACAATCCCGACTTCTTCCGCAGACTGTTTAGCCACGGGCTTTTCGTTGATGCAGCCCCGATGAGATTCGTGCCACAAGAAACTCGGACGCATCTGTAACCCCTGTGACCGCAAAATCGCCGACACATGTTTCGATGCAGCACCGACTTCAAAGTGTGCTCTGGCCTGGTGGCGCCAGCAAACGCCAATTTGATTCAGTCAGGAAATCGGTAAACCGTTACCGACATTCCGGTATTAATCTGCCGCCGACGAGCGCATCGGCGATTGGGCATAAATCCAGCCAGGTCGGCACTAAGTTTCCGAGTCGCAGAGAGCGACCGCGAGGTAAACGCGTTAGATGGGATCGAGCTCTTTCGCAGGATTCTCGCCTGTGGTAGATTTTGTCTAGACGCCTGCAGGAAGCGTCCTGTCCGCGGAAAGGGCTGCGCCCACCTGTCTCTTTGAGGCATCACTCTGTCAAGTTGATCCTCTTTCGCCTGTCATGCGGACCAGGCACACGAAGGAGGAGTCATGAATCTCGAACAACAAAAGAAGCAGGCCCGCGAACTGTTGCGGGCAATTCGGGCTGGAAACGAAGCCGCAATTTCCCGCCTGCGCCGCCACCATAGCCGCTGGACGACAGTGGACGAAGCAACGGTACGTCAACTGGTCGCGCTGCACGATGCCCAGTTCGTCCTGGCTCGTGAACAAGGGTTCGCCAGTTGGCCCAAGTTGAAGGCCTACGCTGAGCCGTCTTCGCATTCCCGCCACACACGTTTATTCGTCGTCGATTTGGCGTGGATTACTGACCGCGTTCATGGTCTGATGCGAACCCGCCAGTCCGCCGGCCCGGCAGCGTTGGAGCAGATTCGTGAATGGCATCCGCGCTTCGCGGATCGCACGGACGAGGAGATTCGACAAGCTCCATTCACCGAGGAAGATGCCCGGCTGGTATACGCTCGGGAGCACGGATTCGAGACTTGGGATGACTTGACAAGCCGCGTGAATCTACTTGGCAACCACGGCGGACGCGGCAATTACCGAACCCTTCATGGCGGCCTTCAGCGCACTGCAGTCGGGTAATGTTGCCGGCTTCGAAGCTCTGTTGCGAGCGAATCCGCGCTTGGCAAATGAACGCGGAACGAATGGCAACACGCTGCTGAATCTCGCCGTCAGCTTCGCCGCCAAGCCGGACTGGAAAGGCGGTACGTCTGCCATAGAGGCGCTGCTGGCGGCTGGCGCCGACGTGCACGATGCGAACGATCGCGGCTGGACTCCGCTCCACGCGTCCGCATACGCCAACAAGCCACACATTGCGGAAATGTTGATTGCCGAAGGCGCGGCTCTCGATGCGGAAGCGCACGGCGCGGGCGGCACTCCCTTGATCGCTGCGCTGTTCTGGGGGCATCGAGAGGTCGCCGATCTGCTGGCACGCCATGCAGTGGCCCCAAGCAATCTTCGTACAGCGGCCGGCCTTGGCATTCCCGCGTTGGTTGAGGCATGTTTCAGCGGCGAACGCACCCTGACAAACGAGGCGTGCGCTGCCCGAGGCTTCTACCGCCCGCACAGCGGCTTCCCTAATTGGCAGCCGTCGACAAATCCGCAGGAGGTACTCGACGAAGCACTGGTATGGGCCTGCAAGAGCAACCGCGTTTCCGTACTTGAGCGGCTGATGCGAGCCGGGGCGCGCGCCGATGCCGACCCTTATCGAGGCACTCCGTTGATTTGGGCCGCAGCATGCGACAGCACAGAGGCCGCAGCATGGCTATTGGATCATGGCGCCGAAATCAACCAGAAGGCTACCTTTGGCGGATTAACGCACGGTCAAGGCATTACCGCACTCCACATTGCCGCTCAAAATGGACACATGCCGATTGTGAAGCTTTTGGTCGAACGTGGCGCCGATCGATCAATCGAAGACGATCTCTATCACGCAACAGCTGAACGCGGCGCGGCATACTTTGGCCAATTCGAGGTGCGAGATTACCTGCACTCGCTTGTAGCGTAGGCTTGCGCCTCGCCGCAAGAACACTCGGCGGTTGGGCATCGTCCACGCCGCACAGCGGGGACTGCAGGCCAAACTCGAGCCTGGAAGGCCGAGCGAAAGAAGATCGCGACTGGCTGATCGGTTATGGGGATCTTAATTGCTGGAAGTGCTCCCAGATGGAGTGTTATCTGAAAGTGATTCTTAACTGACGATATCAGGCCAATGCGCTCATCGAGAGCATTTTAGAAGTGATCGAAGATGATTAGTCCTAGGAAACGCCCTAGTAACTAGCATCCCCAGTTCCACGCCATATCGCTAGTTCACTCCTCGAACCTGATGCCCCACCAAAGTCAGCCCGCCGACTTCCCTCTCCGCATCCCGGCAAAAATCTTCCCAGCCACTTTTGCAGATAATTTCTTCACTTCGGCGCACAATCAGATTGGTAGAAGTACGGCGAGGTGCAGGTCCGGCGGATTTTACCGCCAAAGCTGAGTACCCCCCCTTTTACTGTGAAACTGTGATGTCTTTCTGGGCGGAAGAGGTACCCCCCTCCTTTATTTTTGTTTTCCACAAAACTGTTGCAGAAAATTAGGACCCCCGAATCGCTCTCCGTGGCTACAACAGGGCAATGGACGGCCTGAAACCGACATCAACAATCCGTAGTCAACGCGATTGGAAGCTCATCATGCCCCAGAATCCGCCCCTCGTCTTCTGCAACATCACGCCCGAGCAATACGCCGCCCTGATCGCAAAAGCCAAGGCCTCGGGTGTCGACCTCATCGGAAACAGCGGAACCGCCTCCAGATACGGCGTCGAGATTGCCTGGAACTATGCGCCTGAATCCCAGCAACTCACTCTCCAATGCCTCAAGACGCCTTTCTTCGTCAAAGCCAGCCGACGTCCACGCCAAACTCAAGACTCTCGTCATTCAATCTCTCGCTGCCCTCTGAACCTCTGATCCTCCGAACCTGATCCTTTGATCCACTGATCTCTGATCATCAAGCCCCGCGGCGGCGCAGCCGCCAGCGATCACCCTGCCTTTCCGCTTTGCAACCCAAAGTGGAAATTTGCATCCTATAAAGACTGAGGAATCGTGTACGGGTCGCCCAGTACTTCTGCGTACCGCCCTTTTACAATCAAGTCAATGCCATTCCCCCTGGCAAATCCGCGCGTGGCTGCCTCTGCGCTCACGCCGAGCCGCTCCGTATGCGCGCGTTCCGGCGCCGGCAAAATCTGGAACGCGCCCGCCCCCCTTCGACATCTGGCACCTCGCCAGCCTCGACGCACCCACCGTCGCTGTCGCCTGGTCTCTGGCCTTTGCCTGGACAGCGCAGATTCACCTGCCGCTCTGGGTTCCCGTGTTGCTCGCCTTCGGAACCTGGGCGGTCTACATCATCGATCGTCTGCTTGACGCCCGCGCCGGACTTCGCTCCGGCAGCTTTCATGCCTTCGCGAGCGCCACTTCTTCCACTGGCGTCATCGCCGCGTATTTCTTGCGCTCGCCGTCTGCAGCCGCATGCGCCGCAGCCGCCATCATCATCGCCTACATGCCGGCGTCGGTTCGCCAGCACAACTCCGCGTTCGCCGTTGCGGCACTCGCCTACTTCTCCAGCGTCCACGCACTCCACCAGCCGCCCAATCACCGGCTGCGCGGCTCTCTTTCCCGCGCACTTCACATTAAAGAATTCCTGGTCGGCGTCCTTTTCACCGCCGGTTGCGCCCTTCCCACGCTCTCACGCTTCCATGGCATCGCCGGCCCCGCTACAAAAAGTGGCCATCTGATTGCGGCTATTGCATTGTTCGCCGCGCTCGCCTGGCTCAACTGCCGTGCCATCGAACACTGGGAATCCAATCCCGCGCCGTCCCGCATCCCAGTCGCCGCCATCGTCCTCGGCTCGATAGCCTCTCTGCTTGCCAACTTTCTCATCCATGCGCAGCCCCGCACCGCAGCCCTCCTTGCCGCCGGCTCTGTCAGTGCTTTCCTCATCGCCGCGCTCGACTACTTTCGCCCCCGCCTGACCCCGATTGCCCTGCGCGTCGCCGCCGATCTGGTCCTGCTGACTCCGCTCTTGCTCCTGGCACGATGAATGCGCCTCCCAACTTCGACCGGCTCGGCCCGCGCATACCGCTGGATTGGAGTGGGCCACCTTCGGTCCCTGGCTGATGCGCTGCCGCTGCGCTTTCCTCGACCGGATGCGCTCCTCCCGTGCCGCCCTCGTCCTCGGTGATGGCGACGGCCGTTTCATCGCGCGCCTCCTCAACAAGAATCCACTCGTTCAGATCGACGCCGTCGACGCCAGCCAAGCCATGCTGCACGCTCTCGTCCGCAACGCCGGCATTCACCCGGCCGGCGTGCGCAATGCACCAGTTCCGACGCGCGCAACTGGGAGCCACCCGGCCCTCCCTACGACCTCATCGTCACCCACTTCTTCCTCGATTGCCTCACCACGGATGAGATCGCCGCACTGGCAACCGCCTGCGCGCCTGCGTCACCCCGTCCGCACTTTGGGTGGTGTCAGACTTCGCCGTCCCCCGCGGCTGGTTCGGCGGCTCGTCGCCCACCCCCTGATCACATGCCTCTACCTCGCCTTCGGCCTGCTCACCGGCCTTCAGCGTTCGCCGCCTGCCAGACCACAGCACGGCCCTTCGCCAAGCTGGATTTACCCTCATCCAGCAACACAACGTGCTGGGCGGACTGCTGGTCAGCGAATTCTGGCAAGCCTCGGCGGCAATCACCGAATCCTGCTCGCCTGGGCTGCAGTCCTGCCCGGCCCAGAATGTTACAACCGTGTTAAAATCGGCCTCCAAGGAGTTGGCAGACCTTCCCCTCAGCACGCCAAGCCCAATCCAATGAACCTCTATCTCATGCGCCACGCCAATGCCGGACTCGCCCGCGGCAATCCCGTCCTCGACGCCAAACGGGGCCTGATCAAGGAAGGCAAGGAGCAGTGCATGCTCATGGCGCGGCTGCTGAGCGCGCTCAAGGTGCAGGTCGACGTCATCGTCTCCAGCCCCCTCAAGCGTTCCCTGCAGACCGCGCAATTTGTCGGTACTGAACTGGGCTACGAGGCCAAGGTCGAGGTCAGCCCGGCGCTGCGGCCGGACGCCGATTATGCCGCTTTCCAGCAATTGGTTGAGAAGTATGCCGACCGCGAAGGCGTGCTGCTGGTCGGCCACAATCCCAATCTCTTCAAGTTCCTCGGCCGCATCATCACCGGCAATGGCGGCGCCGGCGTCCGCATGCGCAAGGGCTCGGTGGCCCGCATCGACATGGATCAAACATCCGCCGCTGCTTCAGTGGCTCATCGATCCGCGCATGGCCCGCTCGATCTACGCCAGCGTGGCAAAAAGCTCCCGCCCAAAGACCTCGCGGAAGTAGTCCGCCTCCTTGCGCAGCGACCACAACTCCAGTTCCGCGCCCGTCCGTCCCGGCTTCAACTCCAGATAAACCCGCTTGGGATAGACCTTGGCCGCTACCCGCAGCACATCGCTGGCGCGGTCCTGGTTCAGCGCCACCGCCAGCCGCAGCAGCACCACGGCTCGTTGCACATTCTTGTGTTCGTCGGCCGGAATGTTGCGCAGCGCGCGATCGCCCGGCTGCGGCCGGCTCTTGCCCAGGTAGCGCGCCATCGCCGAAACCACCGTCCGCTGCACCTGCGTATAGCCGTACATCTCCGAGCTGGAAATGATGTATTGCGTGTGCCGGTGGTGGCCCTGGTGATTGATGAACTTGCCGGTATCGCGCAGGATGGCCGCGGCAGCCAGCCAGCTTTCATACTCCTCCGGCAACTCGTGCAGCGCTCTTCAGCTCGTGAAAAAGCTGCAGCGCGTGGCCGCGCACCGGCTCGGCCTGGCGCGGATCGACCCCGTAGCGCCGCGCCGTCGCCAGCACGCTTTGCCACCGCTCATGCTCAAACTCGCGATGCCCTGCTGCGCGCGCGTCCTGCTCCGCCAGCATCTGGGCCAGAATGCCATCGCGCAAACCCAGCGGCGAATAGCGAAAGCCCGGCAGCTCGAAGCTCTCCAGCAGCTCGGCAAACACCTGCGCGCCGGCCACGATAATCTCCGCCCGCCGCGGCCCGATGCCCGGCACCGCTTCGCGATCGGGCAGCGTCATCCTGGCGATCTTCGCCGCCAGCTTGCGCACTTCGTGCGTCGGCGCAATCCCCGCCATGCCGCGGAGAACGCTTTCCCGCCGACGCTTTTGCCGCGCCTTCCTTGCCGACTTCCCCGCCGGTTTCCGCATCCTGCCTGCGGCCGCCAGAGCCTCGCTCAGCGCCGCGGCGGTGCCGGACGTGGCAATCACCAGCGATACATTCGCGGGCTGAATTCTGCGATGTGCGCGCCGCAGTTCGCGCGCAATCAGTCGCCGCATCTGCGTCAGTCCTTCAGCGCGCGGCGGATCGGCTTGCAGAAACTCCTCGGTCAGCCGCACCGCGCCCAGCGGCACGCTGATCGTCTCCTTGATGCGCTTGTGCTCTGAGAGCGTGATCTCGCAGCTTCCGCCGCCCAGGTCCACCAGCAGCACCCGGCCGCCCGCCCCCGGCTCGGCGCCCATCAGCCCGCGATGAATCAGCCGCCCTTCTTCCAGACCCGGAGATGATCTCCATGTTCCAGCCGGTCTCGGCCTTCACCCACGCCTGAAAGGCCGGCGCATTGCGCGCGTCGCGCATGGCCGCCGTAGCCACCACCCGCATCCGGTCCACCCCATGCAATTGCACCGCCCGCTGAAAGCGCTTCAGCGCTCGCAGCGTCGCTGCCATCGCGTCCGGCGACACCAGTCCCGAATCGAAAACGCTGGCCCCCAGCCGCGTCACTTCGCGATCTTCGTGCAGCGTCTTCAATTGGTGCGCCACAACCTTCGCAATCTTCAGCCTGCAGGAGTTGGATCCGATATCGATGGCGGCAAAGGTGGGCATAGGGGTGGCGCGCACTCTCCGTGAAGCAGGAATCTGGCTCTTCGGCCAAGATACACGACCGGGCGAGAGTTGACCGCCTGGTAGCGGCAACCTAACGCGACACGGTCATCCGTAGTGACTTCGGTCATGGCTTTCGAACCAGCCCACGACCCGCCGCTCGTATTCTGCAGGCGCCACGCTCGCCGCGCCGCAGTGCCCCACGCCTGCAGGTTCCCAAAGCTCCACGGCTGGGTTGGCCGCTTTAATCTGCTCCGAGTGGCGCGGCGGAAGATTTCTGTCCGCCAGGCCATGAATCAGCAAGCACTGGAACCTTGCTCGCCGCCACGGCGCTCCGCGGAGATGCCGATTCAAGATCCACTCCGTATCGCATGCGCGCGTAGAGCAGGCCGGCCTCCAGGGCGGGCCGTAGCAACGTGCGACCCAGCCACGGCCCGGTTCCAAATTCCTGGCCAAGCCGGTCGTACGCCGCTTCTTGAAAAGTTGAAAATGGTGCTTTCCGCGCTGATTGCGCAAAATCCAGGTTCCGTCGCGAGCGAATAAGCAGAATTGCCGCGCCCATCGAATCCCCAAGTCCATCGATACAATCGAGGGCCTTGTGTCCGCGCAAGTCCATTCATACCAGCGTCGAACATCACCGGCTTCTTTCAACCCGTATGTTGCGATTGGCCCGCCGCTCTCTCCGTGCGCACGCGCGTCGGGCAACAAGAACCGAGATAGCCGTGGCGCAAAAGCATGTCTGCATTGCTGAGCATTCCTTCCCGGTTGTCCGCCTGACCATGCAACAGAATTACTGCATCGCCTTCGCAATTTGCGGCTCGAAAGGTCCAGGCATGTAAGATTGCTCCATCGTCTGCGGCGATTTCCACATCAGCCAAGCGTGGCTTGATCTTGCAGCGCGATCGCCTGCGCGCTTTCTTCATCGGATTCTGTCAGTGGATGCCGGCCCGGATGCAGTGCGCCTTCGACAGAACAGGATGCCGATCACAGCACAGAGAATCAGCCAGACTATGACGCAGGCAAGTCCCCAACGCGCAAATAATTGCGCTGCTTTCATGATTCCTTAGGTACCGGGTGAGTTCGGTACGGCGTTCCCTGCGAGGCACCAGGCGAACGGCTGCACGCGGCCTCACGGCAGGATGCCACTCTCATGGCACCGTAACCGAAATCGTCGTGTTCACGCCTATCCCAGCGGCGCGTTCCGCCTCGCCTCGTTAGCCGCCGTAAGGGTGAATTCGTAAGTCCCCGGGAGTCATCGCGTTCGGATTGCCGCCACACGCGGTGATCGCCGCCAATCCACCAAACGTGCCCAACGCCAGCACCAGGAACGCACGCAAGCTCCGCGTCCTTCGACGAAGCCCAAGCCGAGCAGCAACACGCCCGCCAAGTGAAAGTCCCGCCCAGGGCGTGCGGCATACCGCGATGCAACACTGCCGGAACAGCCGGTCCGTAAGGGTGGAAAACGATAGTTCCCTTCACCGTCTGACCGGCAGTCACAGCAATCGGTGCCTGCACTGGACCGTAATTGCAGTCCGGAAGCTTGAGCCCGGTCCCTGTGCCCGCATATTGGCAGGAGACATATAAGGGTTCCGGTCATCGGGATTCCGCTCACCGAATATGCGGTTGAACCATTGCCGCTCATCGGCATGGTCACATTCGTGGCCGCGATCACGTAGGCGAAGCTGCGTCGGCATGCGGCACTAGCCCAGCCACTGCTACGAAAGTCACGAGAACCAGGCTGCTCGAAAAGAAAGAGATGCTCCGGTTTCATGACGCTCTCCCTTGGCAAGAGGGGAAGGTCTTGCCCCGTTTGCGAGTTTAGACGCTGAACTTCCCCTTTGGATAAATTCCAAACTCTCAGGCGGAACGTCTTTTTTCCGCAGCCGCGATCGGCTCAACGCGTTGTACGCAGGAATTTCCTGCAGAGGCATTTGTTGTGCCGCATCGTCTCCGGCGCTCTCCAACTGCAGCCGTGCGATCGTGCGCCGGCAAAGCTCAATAGCCTTCTCGAGAGATTCCGCAGCCAGCGTATTCAGCAGCTCGGCGAGCCCACCTTCTTTGTGCCGTCCGCGAAATGTCCTCATAGCTTTCTTTGAGAGCGACTGCAAATCGTGCCATTCGCCTGCCGCGGATTGCATTCTTTTGAGGGCTGCCACCTGCTCGCGCGTCTCGCGTATCACCTGCTGCGACCGGTTCGGCTAGATAACGCAGAATCTTGATGCGCTTGCGAAACTTGTGCAGGCTGTCGCTATTCAGTTCAGGAAACTCCGTTGCCAGCCCGGCAATCATCTCGCGCACTCCACTCGGTCCGGAGCCTGCGCCTCTGAACCTGCATGCCCAAGCACGACCTCGATCTCTTTGCTGCTCTTGGCCAGCCGCTCCCGCTGGTCTGCAATTTCCGCACGCAATTCCTTGGCGGCGGTCTTGCGCTGTTGCGCAAACCACTCCTCGAGCGACGGAAATCTGGCGCAGGCAAACCGGCTCAAACGCGATTGGCCTTGATCCGGTCCGGTCACCATGCCGCGCAGCGGTCGAGCTTGACCATGAAAACATCTGCTTCCCGCACCGGCCCGAGCGCCTCGCGGAGTTTATCCGCCTGCTTCTCCCATCGCCTCAGCCTGGCGCGCGGCGGGGCTCTGACCGCTCCTTGCGGTCGAAGCCAATACTCCATCTCCGCCTGCAAGCCGCAGAGTCGCCACCCGCAGGCCATGGACACGCTTTCTGCTGGGTTTTCTGCCGCACGCGCCATCAACTGCCGCCACGCCTCTACCCGCGCCGCCACTCAGAAGCTGTCCAGGCGTATCACGATGTCTGATCTGAGGAAGCGGAAAGGCGGAATTCATCGAACTTTAACCTTCTCAGAATCTTATTCTGCACCACGCAGGCCACCTCGCCGTACATCCACTCACTGCAGCCACAGAAGGGCGTCCTGCTGGCTGCAACGCCCCCCTCTCCTGGCTGGTATCCTGCTGTTGAAAGCGTTTTTACGATTACTCTGCCGTTGAACCGAGGCACTAGGGCTGGATTCTCCGATTAGAAAGCTAACTCCTGTTGCACAAAGGAGATGGCTCAGAATTCGGGAGATGCCGCAAGTCGGGCTCCCTGCGTATGCGCCCTCGCCCGATCCTGGCAAAGTCATTTTATTCCGGTCCAGAAAACCACTCTGCCGCCGGTAGCCTGCGCCGTGGCAATTTGAAGATTGGAAACCGCAAAAGTGACGATGACGACTGAATCGACCTCCGTCTCCCGCCCAGTCAAGGTGCCCTCCGCGTTGGCAGCTTGGGGTCTTGCTCGGGCGATTTTTGCTGCTGTGCAGTTTGCCTCCCTGTTTACTCCGCCTCTGCTCGACGACGCCGACGCCAGCCACGCAGAAGCCGCGCAGCACATGGCCGAAACCGGCGACTTCGTCACCCTCAAAATCAACGGCATCCGCTATCTTGAGAAGCCACCGCTGCCCTACTGGATCGACGCCGGCCTCTACCACGTCTTCGGCCAAAACGTCTTTGCCACCCACCTGCAGAACGCGCTTGCACATTCTCGGGTGCGCTTGGCTGGCCTGGCTCTGGGCAGAGCGCGCATGGGGCCGCCGTGCCGCTCTCTATGCGGCCCTCGGCATTCTCACTTCCATTGGGCCGTTTCTCTTTACCCGCTTCTCCATCCCCGAGGCCCTGCTGAGCTTTCTGTTTCTGCTTGCGCTCTACTGCTTTCTCACTGGCATGGAGTCGCGCCGCCCCGCCCGCTTCTATGTCATGTGGGTCGCCTTGGCGCTTGCCACGCTGACCAAAGGCCTTATCGCGCCAGTCTTCTTTGCCGGCGCGGCCATTCCCCTGCTGCTGCTCAGCGGACAATGGCGGCGCTGGCGTCAGTTCAAACCGCTTACGGGATTGCTGCTGTATCTGGCCATCGCTGCGCCCTGGCACATCCTGGCCGGCCTTGCCAATCCCGATCAGGGCCACCCATCGGCAATCACCCCACGCCTGACAATGTCCATGGCTTCTGGTACTTCTACTTCGTCAACGAGCACTTTCTACGCTTCCTGGGCGAGCGCTTTCCCCACGACTACAACAAAATGCCGTTTGTCTGGTATTGGCTGGCCACTTCATCTGGCTCTTTCCTTGGAGCCTTTTCATTCCCGCAATGCTGGTTGTCTGGCTTGGCGTACCCGCCATAGTTGGCTGCAGCATCTGCGCCGCGATGCCGGCCAAACCGTCGATTTCTATCTGGACCACGCCGCGCGCGAAGACGTCGCCACTTACGTTTCGCGCCTCAAATTCCGCGTACGCACCATCTGGCTGCTTAGCTTGTTTGCCTGCTTCACTTTATTGTTCTTCTCCATCTCGACGAATCAGGAGTACTACACCTTCCCCGCCTGGCCGCCGATTTTCATCCTCATCGCCGGCGTCGTAGCCGGCATCGAGGAAAGCCGCGAAACCCGCACAGGCAAACCGCAACTGTCCGTTGCATGGCTGACTTCCGCGCATGCCGTATTTGCTGTGGCTTGCGTGCTCGCTGCCATGGCCCTGGGGTGGGGACTGTGGGTATCGCGTGGCCTACCCTATGTCTCCGATATCGGAATCCTGCTGGCCCATCGCGACGTGGGCGGCTACACGCTGTCGATGTCCCATTTCTTCGATCTCACCGGCCCGTCTTTTGCTGCGCTGCGTCTGCCCGCTGCGTCTCGCCGCTATCACTCTGCTGATCGGTCCGGCCGTCGGATGGTTGCTGCGTCTTCGCGGCAAACACATTGCTGCGACAATCAGCATGGCCATCACCGCCGCAGTCTTTCTTGTGGCCGCGCACATCGCATTCGCCCGCTTCGAGCCCATGCTCAGCTCAAAACAATTGGCCGACACGATTCTCCGCGATGGCTCTCCCGCAGATTCCTTCATCATCTATGGCGACCAGTCCGACGCCTCATCTGTCATCTTCTATACCCATAATTTCCTGCACAAGCCTGCCTTTCTGGTGGAACAACAATGCTCGCCAATTGGCGCAGGTTCCTCGCTTCTCTGGGGTTCCTGCTACCCGGATGCGCCTAATATTTTCGTCAATGATGAACAGCTTGCAAAAATGTGGGGCACCGGCGAGCGCAAATGGATCTTCGCGCAAGACACGAACCAGGCCAAAGTTGAACAGCTTCTTGCCGGCCGCCTGTATCCCGTCCAGACAATCGCCGACAAGACCCTCTGGACTGACCGGCCGCTCAACTAGGGGCTGATCGCCTGATGATGTACGAATCTGAGCGCCCCAGGGTCTCGCTTCTGAGAACTGGAATCACTCGAACTTCAACTTTGACGGCGGTTTGAGAGGGCCACACGTCATAACCCCAAACGAGAAAGATCACGCCCCCTCTTCAAATGCAGACGGAGTATGAATACAGTGGCAGATTTCCAGAAATATCTGGGCCAAATAGCCAGAACCTTAGTCTATGAAGATTCGATGGGTACCCTGCTGCTTACTTTTGACGTTGGCCCTACCGAGCAACAGTCGCGGGAAATATCGACTTTGTTTCTAAGCAGACAGTCATTAGTCGAAATCGGAGGGAAACACGTGTCATATTTCGCCGATACAAAATTTGAGCGTGAGCGCATTGCGGCGTCATCTGATAGAGTTCGACAGTACTGCGCCTTCCGCGCGTTCTTTGTTATCTCAGAATGAAAAGCGGGTGGCCCGCGTCTGAGCTGCCAGAATTCCGGGCGCCCTCGTCAGGCTTTGCGCATTTGCACTACATTGCCATCTCGATCGCGCATTCTCACGCGGCCATCTTCGACCAGCTCGAACTGGCCGCCGCGCCAGGTCATGCGCCGCTGCAGATAGCTGGTCACCCATACCGCAAACCCGAGTAGGTCGCGGACTGGATACAGCCATGGCCGCATCAGGCACTCGCGATCGCGCGTTATCCCCCACCCAATTGCCATCGATTCGATCAGGCGGTTCAGCACCGCCCAACCGAGCACACCCGTGCCGACAATGGGATGGCCCATCATCATTCCAGCAATAAGCGCCAGAATCCCTGCGGGCATGGCAAATACAAACACTGTGCCGAAGTGGCCTTTAGGCCGGGAACGGCGCGTGCCACCGGCCCATCGCACTTGCCGCTCCCACATGCGCCTGAACGTCATCGGCGGCACGACGTGCGAAATGATGTGCCGCGAAAGTACGATATCGAAACCCTTTGCAGCGATGAATTCGCCGATCACAAAGTCGTTGGAGAAATAATCGCCAACGGTCGTGTAGCCGCCAATCGCATCCAGCGCATCGCGCCGCACCACAATCGTTGGGCCCAGGCCGAATTTCATCCCCTCCATCCAATTCGCAATCATCACTCCGGCGGTCATCTCTACGCTCATGCCGATCGCGTCCATCAGCGACCAAAAACCGCCCGCGTTCAGCCCGCGATAAACACACGTCAGCATGCCGGTGTTCTTATGCAGAAGAGGCGGCACGATCTGGCGCAGATAGTTTCGATCCACGATCACATCGCTGTCGCTGGTGACGAGAATCTCTGCCCGCGCCACTTTGACCATATTGAAGAAGGAAAAAGCCGGAGGGTTGGGCCACGGCGGGTCGCCATGCACGATTATCTGCGAAGAGCGCTCCGGATGCCGCTCCATCACGCGCTGCGCGATGGGCAGCGCTGCGTCGTCCGCGCGGTCCACAGCAAGAATCACTTCAAAGCTCGGATAGTCCTGTGCAAAAAAGCTTTCCAGGTTTTCTTCCAAATGAATTTCCGCCCCATGCAGTGGCTTGAGCAATGAAACAAAAGGAAGATCGCGCATCGCTGAGCGATGCTTCAAACAGCCGCTGCTCCCGCGCTATCCTCCGAAACCGGCGCGCTCCAATCAGCGCTAGCGTCAGCACAATCGTCGAAGAGAGTGTACCGATTGCGGCCAGAATGGCCAGCGGAATAGCGAAAAATACCATGGCGTTATCTTTCCACCGCCGCGCCCTGCCCGGCAACAAAATGGGCGGCCGCCAGCAGATCGTCAAAGGTGTAATCGGGCGCGGCATCATAGCGCTCATCGCTGCCACCCATGCCCGTGCGCAGAAGTATCGAGCGTATACCGCATTTGCGCGCTGCCTGGATGTCGCCCGTGCGGTCGCCGATGAGCCAGCTCTGCGCAAGGTCGAGATTCAACTCCTGCGCTGCGCGGCGCAGCATCCCGTCGCCCGGCTTGCGGCAATCGCACTCCATCTTCAACTCTGCGCGCTCTCCTGCAAATCCCTTGTCGGGATGGTGCGGGCAATAATAAATCCCATCGAGAAATGCGCCTTCCCGGCTCAGTTCCATCTCCATGTAGTCGTGAATGCGCATTAATTCTTCGGTTGTGCAATCTCCGCGAGCGATCACCGGCTGGTTCGTCACCACTACGATGCGGTATCCAGCCGCTCGCATCGTGCGCACCGCCTCGGCGGCCCCAGGCAACAACTTCAGTTGTTCAGGCAGCGTAATATACGAGGCTTCCTCGTTGATCGTGCCGTCGCGATCAAGAAAAATCGCCGGACGCATCACGGCCAAACTGCCGCGCGCGACCACACCCGCACGAACATCAGCTTCCACTGCGTCCAGGCGCGCAGGCGTCCCCGCATCCTTGATGTACTCCGAACTGCGATAGCCGTGCAGATGCACTCCCTCGCGAAGCATCTGCGGAAAAACATGTTTGCCAAAATCAAGTGGCGCAGCCGGCGCGGCAAAACCGCCAGTGACGAACGCTTCAGCACATAAAGCGCCGCGTTCACCAGGTTGGGCAACTGCGCACCCGCCGGATGTGGATACCCATGAATGGCCCTAATGCGCCCGTGCTCGTCGCACTCCACCAGGTCGGAATCCTGCGGGTGTTCGTTGGGATGAAGGAACAGCGTGCCTTCTGCGCCACTCTCTGCATGCGCGCGGAACATTCTTCCAGGTCCACATTCACCATCGTGTCGCCGTAGAGTACAAAGAATTCATCCGGGAGTTCGTTCAGCGCGGCAATCACCGCGCCCGCCGTGCCTAGCATCTGCTGCTCTTCAATAAAGGCAAGTTTGAGGTCCCAACTTGAACCATCACCGCAGAATGCCCGGATTTGCTCCGCGCCGTATCCGCACAGCAGCGTCACCTACTCCACGCCCTGGCGCGCCAGCAACTCAAGCTGGTACGCAAGCAGCGGTTTGCCGTCCACAGGGACCAGCGTCTTGGGCAGACCATTGGTACGTGCGGCCAGTCGCGAGCCCATCCCGCCGGCCAATATCACTGCATTCAAGTTTCGCTACCTTCCAGCGCTACAACCGGTCTCATAAATACCGCAGCCTTCATTGGGGCGACTGTGAAACCCGCAACAAAGCGGGTCGGATAATCCTCGAGAGCCGATACTCCGGATGATGAGACCGGTTCTACAGTCCGGAGACTTTCGCACTCTCTCGTTCCTCGTTCGCATACTCCTCGCGCTCAGGATCGAGTGTGGTCGGATTGTAGAAGATGATCTTGCTGCCTTCGCGCTCAAATCGGAATGGAATGCAGCGCAGCTTTTTCATGGCAGCCTTCACTGCCGCCTGCTGCTCCGGTCGCACGTAGAGCAGGAGAAATCCACCCCCGCCTGCGCCTAGAATCTTGCCTCCCAAAGCGCCTGCCGCGCGCGCTGTCTCGTACCATCCGTCAATCTCAGGGTTCGAAATGCCGCTGGTCAGGCTCCGCTTCAGCAGCCAGCTCTCGTGCAGAATCTCTCCCACGCCATCGGGATTGCCGCCTTCAATCTCGTGCCGCACATCGTAGGCATGTTGCACCATGCCGTGCATCTTCGCGATCGCGTCCTGTTTGCTGCCCAGCACCTGTGTCTGTTCTTTCAAAATGTCGACCGCACTGCGCGTCATGCCGGTATAAAACATCAGCAGGTTACGCTGCAGTTTTTCCGTCGTGGCGAGGGAACAGATCAGCGGCTCAACGCTCACCGTTCCATCCTGGTGGAAGCGGTACATGCGCAAATCACCAAAGGCCGCGGCAAACTGGTCTTGCTTGCCAATCGGGTCGCCGCAAAGGTCGATCTCCACATGGCAGGCGCGCTCCGCCAGTTCCTGCGGCGCCACATGACGGCCCTGGTAGGCATGCAGACCGTTCAGCAGTCCTACCGTGAACGAGCTTGATGATCCCAGTCCGCTTCCCCGCGAAGGAATATCGGCGTGCGAGGTGATCTCGATGCCCTGAGAAGGGCCCAGCAGTTTCAGGCAGTGGCGCACAATCGGGTGCTGAATGTCGTCCACTCCGCTCCACTTCCTCGGTGCGCGAATAGCCGATGCGGATGTGGTCATCAAAACGCCGCTGCAGAGTTAGGTAGACGTATTTGTCAATCGTGACGCTGACAACAGCACCGCCGTGCTCGCGGTAGTAGCTCGCTATGTCGCTGCCGCCGCCGGCAAAGCTCAGGCGGCATGGCGTTTTGCTGATGATCATCGGCGCTTACTCGGCACTGTGGGCGCACGCATGCAGGTCGCGCACAATCTTCAGATCCACCACGGCGTGAATCAGGGCGGTATGCGCCACCTCGACAATGCCGTATTTCTCCAGCGTCACATGGAAATTCACATCGCCCATGGTGCGCAGCGGATTGTCTGCGCGAAAGCCGCTCATCGTGATCACCCGGCAATCAAGCCGTCGAGCGGCCTCCACTGCGCGCAAAATGTTCGGCGAGCGGCCGGAGCTCGAAATGGCGTACAGCACGTCGCCCGCGCGCGCGTGAAATCCCATCTGGCGCGCAAAAACCTCTTCGTAGCCGAAGTCATTTCCCAGGCAGGTCAGCGCGGCGCCGTCGTTGAAACAAATGGCCGGCATGCCGCCATTCTTTGAGAAATCAATGGCCATGTGGCTGGCAATCGCTGCGGATCCGCCATTGCCGATGAAGATTACCTTGTTGCCCTGCCCCACGGCATCCAGTGAAAGCGCCAGCGCTCGATCGTAGGCGTCGCTGCGGCTCAGAGGCCTCTCCCCGCGGCCCCGTGCATTGCACGCTTTCCACCGCGCTCGACAAGCTCCCAGAAGTACGAATCAATTTCACTATGCAAAGAAACACTCTCCCGGGGCTCCATGTATAGCGAAGCTGCACACCAAGTATCCATAAGTATTATATAGGTTTGCTTTTGCAGTTCCGCTGCACTCAGCGGGGCCGGCGGTCTGCAAACAAATGTCCTGCCGCAACTGGGCCAAAGTGTCTGCAGCCAAGCTACTTAGCCTCCGGCTCCCGCTTTACCTTCGGCACCACAATCGGCTTGCGCATCGGCACGATTGCCCCGCTAGAGCCCGGCGAAGCCTGCTGAAAGCGCGTCAGCATCTCCGACCGCACGTACTCCACAAAGCTCTGCATCTGCCGGTTCATCTCTTCCATCCGTTCCCGCATTTGCAGAATGATGGCGATGCCCGCGATGTTCACGCCCAGATCTCGCGCCAGGTTCAGGATGAACTCCAGCCGCTCCAGGTCCTCGTCGGTGTAGAGGCGCGTGTTGCCTTCGGTGCGCGACGGCTTCAGCAAACCCTCGCGCTCATACAGGCGCAGGGTCTGCGGATGAATCTCGTACATCTCGGCCACCGCCGAGATCATGTACGCGCCCTTCGATTTGCGTTTCGCTGCCATGAGATTTCTCGAATCAGCTTACCTTAGCCCACAAGCTGATCCCGATCCTCGGCGCCCGTTGCGAAAAGTACCCATCGGGCGCATCCGCGACCTCAGATCCGCTGTTCCCTATCCCGTGCCCTTTTCAAACAGCGCCACCCGCGGGTCCTGGTTATTCAGCTTGCCCAAGTTCGCGCATAATCTCGCGACTGCGCTCGTCCTGCAGATGCGGAACCACGACCTCGACCGTCACAATCTGGTCGCCGCGCTGGCCCGGATGCGACGCGCTCTCCACGCCCCGCTCGCGCATGCGTAGCTTTTGCCCGCTCTGCGTAGCCGGCGGAATCTTCAACTGCGCCCGCCCATCAATCGTCGGCACATCTACCTTTGCGCCCAGCGATGCCTCCGGCACCGTCACCGGAACCGTGACCTGAATGTCGTCGCCCGACGCGATTGAACACCGGATGCGTTCCGGTCCGCACAATCAGGAACAAGTCACCTGGGCGCGCCGCCGTTCAACCCCGCGTTGCCTTTGCCCTGCAGCCGGATGCGCTGCCCATCGCGCGTTCCCGGCTTGATGCGAAACTCCACCGTCTCGGTCCGGCTGACCGTTCCTTCGCCGTGGCAGGTCGCGCAGTCGTTTGAAACGCGTCCCGTCCCGTTGCAGCCCGGGCAAGGAATATTGAACTTCATGCGCCCGCCCATCTGCGTCACCTGGCCAGTCCCGTTACACTCCGGGCAGGGCATGGGTCCGCCGGTCTGCGCCATCCCGTGGCAAGTCGGGCAGGTCTCCTGGCGATTGCACCTGCATGCGCGCCTGTCCGCCGCGAATCGCCGTCCAGAAGTCCACCGTGGCCTGGTATTCCAGGTCCGTGCCCGGCTGCGGCCCGCGCGCCCGCTGCGGCTGCTGCGCCCCTGAAAAGATCCCTGAAAAAATGTCTTTGAAGCTGCCCCACGACGACGAACCCGCTCCCGCCTGCTGCCCTGCCGCCTGCCCCGGCCCGCTCTGAAAGCCCGAAAAATCGAACCCGCCAAAGTCCACCGGAACGCCACCGCCCGCGTTCTGCTGCCGCGCATACGCCTCGGCCTGCGCCGGGTCAATCTGGTCGGAGTAGAAGCCAAGCTGGTCATACACCTTGCGCTTCTTCTCGTCGCTCAGAATGTCGTTGGCCTCCGAGATCTCCTTGAACTTCTCCTCAGCCTGCTTGTCGTTCGGGATTCACGTCAGGGTGATACTTGCGCGCAGCTTTCCTGAACGCCTTGCGAATCTCCTCCGGCGTCGCCGTCTTCTTCACCCCAAGCGTCGCGTAATAATCCTTGTTTTGTGTTGTGGCCATGTGTGTTTTCTTATCTCAAATCATCTTACCGGTTGCTCAATGACTGCAATGCAACCTTCCTGCCAGGGTTCCTCATGGTCTATCGGCAATCACTAAGACGGTCGCGAACTGTGCTTTGCCCTTAAAGGCAGAAAGATTCCGATGCAATTTGGGGTGGACAACGAATCGTCGCCCACCCCGCTGACTTGCTCACTTGCAGACCGGCTGACTTGCTTCACTTCTTCTCGTCCACGTCCACGTACTCCGCGTCGATCACGCCCTCGTCTTTCTTCGCCTCTCCGCCGGAAGCTCCATCCGAGGCGACCGCTGGCCGCAGCCGCAGCCTGTCCGGCATTGGCCTTGTACATCACCTCGGCCAGCTTGTGGCTTGCCTGGGTCAGCTTCTCGTGCGCGGCCTTCAAGTCGCCTGAAGTCGGCGTGCCTTCCAGAGTCTTTTTTGCCTCTGCCAGCGCCGCTTCCACCTCAGTCTTGTCCGCAGCCTGCACCGTGCCGCCGCCATCTTTCAGCATCTTCTCGATGTTGTAGACCATGCCATCGAGCGAGTTGCGCGCCTCAATCTCTTCGCGCTTCTCTTTGTCCTCGGCCGAATGCGCCTCGGCATCCTTGGCCATGCGCTCCACTTCTTCCTTGCTCAAGCCCGAGCTTGAAGTGATGGTGATGCGCGTGTCCTTGCCCGTCGCGTTGTCCTTCGCCGTCACGTTCAAAATGCCGTTGGCGTCGATGTCGAACGTGACTTCGATCTGCGGCACGCCGCGCGGCGCTGGAGGAATCCCCGCCAGCTTGAACTTGCCCAGCGTGCGGTTCGCCGCCGCCATAGGCCGTTCGCCCTGCAGCACGTGCACCTCAACCTCGGTCTGCGAGTCCGACGCCGTCGAAAACGTCTCCGTCTTCTTGGTCGGAATCGTGGTGTTGCGCGGAATCATCGGCGTCGCCACCCCGCCCAGCGTTTCGATCGACAGAGTCAGGGGCGTCACGTCCAGCAGCAGCAGGTCCTTCACTTCGCCGGCCAGCACTCCGGCCTGCACCGCAGCGCCTATGGCCACCACCTCATCGGGATTCACGCCCCGGTGCGGCTCCTTGCCGAAAAGCTGCTTCACCAACTCCTGAATCTTGGGCATGCGCGTCTGGCCGCCCACCAGCACCACCTCGTCGATGTCGCTGAAGCTCACGCCCGCATCGGTAATCGCCTTCTTGCAGGGCTCAAGCGAGCGCTGCAACAAATCGTCGACCAACTGCTCCAGCTTGGCGCGCGTCAGCTTCCGTACCAGGTGCTTTGGTCCGCTGGCGTCGGCGGTGATAAACGGCAGATTGATCTCCGTCTCCACCGTCGTCGAAAGCTCGATCTTGGCCTTTTCCGCCGCATCCTTCAGCCGCTGCAAGGCCATCTCGTTGCCCTTCGACGCCAGGTCCAGCCCATGCTCCTGCTTGAACTCGGCAATGAGCCAATCCACGATCCGCTGGTCAAGATTGTCGCCGCCCAGGTGCGTGTCGCCGTTGGTCGACTTCACCTCGATCACGCCTTCGCCCACTTCCAAAATGGAAATATCGAAGGTGCCGCCGCCAAAGTCATACACGGCAATCGTCTCGTCCTTCTTCTTGTCCAGCCCGTAGGCCAATGCGGCCGCCGTCGGCTCATTCACAATGCGCTTCACGTCCAGCCCGGCAATCTTGCCCGCATCCTTGGTGGCCTGCCGCTGCGCGTCGTTAAAGTAGGCCGGAACCGTAATCACGGCCTCGCGTGACCGTCTCGCCCAGATAGGCTTCCGCACTCTTCTTCAACTTCTGCAGAATCATCGCCGAGATCTCCGGCGGCGTATACTCCTTGCCCTGCGCAACCACGGCGATGTGGTCGCCCTGCTGCACCACCTTGAAGGGCACCATCTTCATCTCGTCCGTCACTTCGTCGTAACGGCGGCCCATAAACCGCTTGATCGAGAAAATGGTGTTCTCAGGGTTGGTGATGGCCTGCCGCTTCGCCACCTGCCCCACCAGCCGCTCGCCGCTCTTCGAGAAGCCGACGATCGAGGGCGTAGTGCGCGCACCCTCCTCATTTGCAATCACTTTGGGCTCGCCGCCCTCAAGGACGGCGACGCACGAATTGGTCGTGCCCAGGTCAATTCCAATAATCTTTGCCATGTTTGGGTTCCTGCCTGCCTGTAGAATTTCTGACTCTTATAAGATGCATGATTGAGTGAGATAGTGTCAACTTTTCTTGATTGTTTCGCCATAAGCTATCGGATCGGTCCCAGGCTGCTTCTCATTCGGCGGGCACAAGGCATCCCCCTGATTCGGACCTGCGGCATCCATCACAACCCGGTTTCGCCTAAATCATTTAGTCTCGACTGTTCCGGCAGCGATGACCACCGCCCAGGCCCAAGCCCGCTATCCCCTTACCCAAGGCGTGAATCCCTGGCTCGTCACCGTTTCCGTCATGCTCCCCACGTTCATGGAGGTGCTCGACACCGCGATCGCCTCCGTCGCCCTCCCCTACATCGCCGGAAGCCTCTCCGCCACCAACTCCGAGGCCACTTGGGTGCTCACCAGCTATCTCGTAGCCAATGCCGTCATACTGCCCGCCTCCAACTGGTTCGCGCGCCGCTTCGGACGCAAGCGCTTCCTGCTCATTTGCGTCACCATATTCACCATCGCCTCGTTCTTCTGCGGAGCGGCGCCATCCCTCTCGATAATCCTGCTCGCTCGCGTGCTCCAGGGCGCCGGCGGCGGTGCCTTGCAACCGCTCTCACAATCCATCCTGCTTGAGAGCTTTCCTCCCGAAAAGCGCTCCATGTCCATGGCCGCCTACGGCCTTGGAATCGTCGTGGCCCCAGTCCTAGGTCCTACGCTAGGCGGCTGGCTGACTGATACCTTCAGTTGGCGCTACGCCTTCTACATCAACATTCCCGTCGGCATTCTCGCCTTTATCCTCATTACCCGGTTCATTCACGATCCGCCTTACATCAAGAACGCAAAGGTTGGCGCCTTTGACAACATCGGCTTTGGCCTGCTGATCGTGTGGACCGGCTGCCTGCAAGTGGTGCTCGACAAAGGGCAGGAAGACGACTGGTTCGCCGCCACGTGGGTACGCTGCGCCGTGGCAGCCCTCGTCGTTGCGCTCATTGGCTGGATCTGGCGCTCATGGACAAAGAAGAACGGCCTAGTCGACCTTCACGTCCTCAAGGACCGCAACTTCCGCACCGGCTGTTTCCTCATCGCACTGCTGGGCATGTGCATCTACATCACAATCGCAATCCTGCCGCTCTACTACCAGGAGGTTCTGGGCTACACAGCATTCACCGCCGGCCTCGTCGTGGGCCCGCGCGGCATCGGATCTTTCATTGGCTCGCCGGTCATCGGCATCCTTGGCTCCCGCATCGACAACCGCAAGCTTCTCAGCGCCGGCTTCATTGGCTTCGGTGTCTGTGCGCTCTTCTTCGGCATGGTCAATTTGGATATCGGCCCATTCACCCTGCTCATCCCCATCATGCTCACTGGCTTTGCGCTGAGCTTTGTCTTCGTCCCCCTGGCCACCATGTCCACCTCCACGATTTCGCGCGAAGAGATGGGCAACGCCACCGGCCTTTTCAACATGTTGCGTAACATCGGCGGCTCCATCGGCATCGCCATGGCCACGACCGCCCTCATTCGCCGCGCTGCTCTTCACCAAACCGAAATCGGCGCAAACCTCGATGCGTCGAACCCCATCCTGCAACAGAATTCGGCGGCCCTTGCCGGCTATCTCGGTCACCACTTCGGTCGCGCTCAGGGCCGGCCCGGCTCCATGGGGATGCTCTACGGCCTTCTGCAGCAGCAGTCCGCCCTCATGGCCTATGTGGATGTCTTCCGCTGGACCGCGGTTTTGGCCTTCTTCTGCGCCGGCGCCGTGTGGCTCTTCAAAAAGCCCATCAAGCACGCCGCCCCACCGTCCGGAGTGCATTGAATGCAAGGATGCACGTTGCGAATCGCCTGCTGTTCGAAATCGGAGCATCCTCACTGCGCGTCCTCCACATCCTGCCCATACGTCGGATACGGCTCCGGCGCCACGCTGGTCGGCATCGTCCCCAGCGTCGCAAGGTCCGCCTGCACCTGCGCCCATTTCGCCCCATCTTTCTTGGTCGTAATCGGCGCCGCAGGATTTGCGTAGTAGGCCTGAATCTCCTCTTTAATCCCCGGCGGAATGGCCTTTGTGGGCTGCTGCGTCAGGCGATGCAGCAGCCACGCAAAAGTCCGGTCTGTTAGTGAATATCCCCCGGGCTGCACCACAAGCCCCGTATCAAGATCCCGGTTCGGCAGCGGATGGCGTGCTTTCGGTGATGGGCTTGCCGCGTCTGTCGGCGAACCCGAATCCGACTTCTGCGCCTGCGCCGCGACAATCCGGCTCTTCGGATCCTCCACTGCCGCAAGCGCAATCGCGGGGCGCGTCTTCGAAGGAGGCGAAAACCGCGCCAGCCTCCTGCGCAGCTCCGCCGTCGACAGCGCCAGGCTCTGTATGTAATCCGCTTCTGTGGATGCTGTCGGCCCCTTGATATCCGCCAGCTTCAGCGGTCCGAACTTGGGCAGAATAACAATCAACCCCGCCAACGTATAGGTGCCAATCCCGGCCTTGCGGCGATAGGCCTGCCAATCGTTGTCCTGCGCCACCGTCGCCACTTCCTTCTCGATCTCCAACGCCTCGGGCGTGTTCGGATCCGCCGGCTCATGGTTGCGGTGCAGAAGCGTCAGTGCGTACGCGATTCGCGGAATGAACGCGCGCACCGCAAAGCGATAGGCGCCGGCATTGATGCGCCGCCCTCGTCTCCAGCCAAAGTTTTCGCTCAACCCGTAGGTCTGGTAATACGCCAGCGCAATCTGCCGCTCCGGCACTCCCAGTCCCACGTGGCGCAGGAATTGCAACGGCGCCATGCGGTGATGCGCGATCTCGTCAATGTCGAAGGCAAACTCTGTCTGCACGTGCTGATGTTTGCCCTCCGCGAAATTCACAACCGGACCGTACTTCGCCCCCAACTCAGGAAACTCCACCGCAACGGCCTTGTTCGTCGCGTTTGAATGCCCCACCGAGTCGCCGATGTAATGCGAAAGAGCGCCAATTGCAAAGGCCATCTCATTCGCGTTCTTCGCATTTCTGAAGAGACTCACCACAAAGTCGCCCGTGCGCACGTAGTGCGTCAGGTTCGAAAACTCACCATCGCCGAATGGGTAATAGCCCATATCCTGAATCACGCATCCGCCGTACGCGTAAGCCCGCGCATGTTCCAACTCCGCCGGTGTCAGGGTGGGGTAACGGCTCAGCAGCAACGGAACGATCGAGTCTTTCCAGGTCAGGTCAATAAGTTCCTCGTGCGTTAGCACGGAATACGCGCGCGCAGCGGGGCCCCATGGGAGGACCAAATTCAGAGCCAGCAGAAAGATTATTTTGAATCGTCGCAACGCGGTACGTCTCCAACACCCTTCGAACGCCAGCCTTCGCTGGATTACTTCAAACCCTTCGTCGAAACGAATCATCTGCCTTTTCGCTCAGCCCACCAGCGGCAGAAACCGCCGCATCCGCTCGTCGTATTGTTCGATGCGTCCGGTGAGAATGTCGTAATACCACCCATGCACGGTCAGCCGTCCCTCGGTCATTGCATGTACCACTGCAGGTTGCGTCTTAAGGTTCAGCAGTTGCGCCACCACATTGCCTCGAATCAGCGACGCAAGATCCGCGCCGGCGCCGTCCGCAGGATTCAACGGCTGGCGATGGCTGAATGCCGCCTCGACATGGCGCAGCCAGCGGCTCGCCCTAGGCAGATTTTCCAGGCCAGTCCGGTCCAGCGCCGCCTTCATCGCGCCGCAGTCCGAGTGGCCGCAGAGAATCGCGTGCTTCACCTTCAGCACCTCGACCGCGTATTCGATGGTGGCCGTCACGCCGTCGACATCGTGGCTGGAGTGGGGCACCACGTTGCCTGCGTTCCTCGTAATAAACAGATCGCCCGGCCCGGTACCCAAAAAAAGATCCGGCAACACGCGCGAGTCGGAGCATGTGATGAACAGCCACTCCGGCGCCTGCGATTCCGCCAGCAAATGAAACTGATTCCGCCTCTGCGGGAACACCTCCGCCAGAAACTTCTTATGCCCCTCGATCAACCGCTCCATGCACGCCTCCGGCGGACTCTTCGTCAACACTCTCTCGCAAGTGCTTGCCCTCAGCCTACCGCACGAGAGCCGGGGCTGATACCTTAATCCGAGATCGTCTTGTAAGCTCTCTCAACTGCAAAGAGACGCCAAAAAATGAAAACATCCCAGAAACTTTCAGTCTTGATTGCATCGCTGATTCTCTCACTCGCAACCACCGCGCAAGCCCAAACCATCGACGCCATCGACCCCGCCCTCAAATCCAGAATCGACAGCATCGCCGCGCAGGTCTTGCAGCACACCGGCGTCCCCTCCGCGTCCGTCGCCGTCGTCCAGCACGGCAAGCTCGTCTACACCCACGCCTACGGAATGGCCCGCCTCGACCCTCCATCGCCCGCCACGCCCGAGATGCGCTACTCCATCGGCTCCATCTCCAAGCAATTCACCGCCGCGGCCATCCTGTTGCTGCAGCAGCAGGGCAAGCTCTCGCTCGACGATGCAGTCGGCAAATATATTCCCGGCCTCACTCGCGGCAACGACGTCACCATCCGCGAAATCCTCTCCCACACCTCCGGCTACCAGGATTACTGGCCCGAGGACTACGTCATGACGCCCATGCTCATGCCGGAAACTGCGCAGCAAATCCTCGATACTTGGGCCAAAAAACCGCTGGACTTCGAGCCCGGCACCCAGTGGCAATACTCCAACACCAACTACGTCATCGCCGGCCGCATCGTGGAAAAAGTCACAGGCCATCCCCTCATGGACTTCCTCACCGAGCGCATCTTTCGCCCCCTCGGCATGAAGTCGGTGTGGAACTCCGACGAGGAAAAGCTCACCCAGGCCGATGCCACCCCCTACTATCGTCACGCCCTCGGCCCCTTGCGTGTCGCGCCAAAAGAAGGCCGCGGCTGGATGTTTGCCGCCGGTGAACTCGCCATGACAGCCCACGACCTTGCGCTTTGGGACGAGAGCCTGATCGCCCAATCCATCCTCTCGCCTGCGAGCTATCAACAGATGTTTACTGAGGTAAAGCTAAAGAATGGTAAGGGCACCCACTACGGCCTCGGTGTCGAAGTCATGGACCGCGACGGTCACCACTCAATTGAGCACAGCGGCGAAGTCTCGGGCTTCGTCTCCGACAACGAAGTGCTCATCGACGATGGCGCTGCCGTCGCTGTGCTCACAAATCAGGACGCCGTCGGCGCAGCCTCCACCATCGCCCGCCTCGCCGCCCCGGTCGTCGCAGAAAACCCGTCCGCCCCGGCTGAACATGAAGCCCACGAAGCCCAGGCCCTCGCCATTTATCGCGGCCTCCAGCAAGGCCACATCGACCGCAGCCTGCTCGCTCCCAACCTCAACGACTACTTCACGCCTCAAGCCATGGCCGACTTCCAGTCCAGCCTCGCGCCCCTCGGCGAGCCGCTTACCTTCCAGCAGACCCGCGAAACCTTGCGCGGCGGCATGACCTTCCGCGCCTTCGACATCGTTTACCCCGGCCGGCGTCTCCGCCTCACCACCTACACCTACCCCGACGGCAAGCTGGAGCAGTACCTCATCGCCCCCGCAGAGTAGCCACTGTCCAGCCCTCCATACAGCCCCGCGCCCCATCCTTGCGAATTGTTCCTATCGCAAGGGTGGGAAAGCACGGACTCCACTGGACGGGGCTACTATCCACTGTTCACCGTCCAATGCCTCACCATCCGATACACTTGTACTTGACCTATGTTTGAAACCCTTACAGACAAACTGCAGCGCGCCTTCAAGACTCTGCGCGGCCAGGGCACGCTCACTGAAGAAAACATCGCCGACGCCCTGCGCGAAATCCGCGTGGCCCTGCTCGAAGCCGACGTCAACCTCAACGTCGCCCACGACCTCATCGAGCACATCCGCGTCAAAGCCGTCGGAACTGAAGTCCTCACCGCCCTCTCGCCCTCCGAGCAGGTCATCAAGATCGTCCGCGACGAGCTCATCGCCCTCCTCGGCAAAGACACGGCCCGCTTCAAGTTCGCCTCGCAGCCGCCCACCGTCATTCTCATGGCCGGCCTCCAGGGCTCCGGCAAAACCACCACCTCCGGCAAGCTCGCCGCCTGGCTCAAAAAGGGCGGCCATCGCCCCATGCTCGTCTCGGTCGACGTCTACCGCCCCGCCGCCCGCGAGCAGCTCAAAGTCGTCGCCAAATCCATCGAGGCCAAGCTCTACGAAGGCGACCAGAAAGGCGAGACCGCCGGGCCCGACCTGGTCGACCGCCTCGCTTCCGAAGCCCGCCGCGAAGCCCGCAACATGGGCTGCGACACCCTCATCGTCGACACCGCCGGCCGCCTCCACATCGACGAAGACCTGATGGGCGAAATGGAGCGCCTCAAAAAGCTCCTCAACCCCAGCGAAATTCTCTTCATCGCCGACGCCATGACCGGCCAGGACGCCGTCAACTCCGCCGCAGACTTCCACACCCGCCTCGGCCTCACCGGCGTCATCCTCACCAAGATGGACGGCGACGCCCGCGGCGGCGCGGCCCTCTCCATCCGCCACGTCACCGGCCAGCCCATCAAGTTCATCGGCGTCGGCGAAAAGCCCGATGCCTTCGAGCCCTTCCATCCCGACCGCATCGTCGGCCGCATCCTCGGCATGGGCGACATGATGTCGCTCATCGAGAAGGCCGAGTCCACCCTCGACCGCAAAAAGTCAGAGGAGTTCGCCAAGAAAGGCTCTGCTCGGCGACGGCTTCTCGCTCGAAGATTTCCGCGATCAGCTGCTCCAGATCAAGAAGATGGGCTCCATGGAATCCATCCTCAAAATGATGCCCTCCGTCGGCCCCTTCGCCGGCCTTCAGCAAGCCTCGAAGAACATCGACGAAAAGCAGTTCACGCGCCTTGAAGCCATCATCAATTCCATGACCCCCAAGGAGCGCCGCAACCACGAAATCATCTAGCGGCACCCGCCGCAAGCGCATCGCCAAAGGCTCCGGCACTGAGGTGCAGGACGTAAACAATCTCCTCCGCCAATACGCCCAGATGGCCAAGATGTTCAAGCAGATGGGCAAAGGCGGCATGGCCGCAAAAATGATGCGCGGCGGCCTCGGCGGCATGGGCATGGGCGGCAAACAACGCTTCGGGCGATAGGCGAGTAAACAAGAGCATGACCACCCTCCAAGACCAACTCGACGAGATCACCGCCAACACCCGGCATCTCGTCCAGGCGGAACGCCTCGCAGTCGGCGAACGCGCCGTCGGCGAGCTCTTCGCCTCCGGCATCGAAGAGCAAATCCTCCCCGTCGGCGCCATCGCTCCCGAGTTCGCCCTCAAGGACGCCAACAGCAAGCTCGTCCGCTCCGCCGACCTGCTCGCCCTCGGGCCGCTGGTCATCAAATTTTTTCGCGGCCGCTGGTGCCCCTATTGCATGACCGAGCTCGAAGCCTGGCGCGATCTCTACGGACAGCTTCGCGAGCACAACGCGCTCTTCGTCGCCATCGGCCCGCAGAGCCAGCGCCAGAGTGACTTCATGGCCGGACAGCATGGCCTGCCTTTTCCCGTCCTCACCGACACCGACAACGCAATCGCCGAGAAGTTCGGCCTCGTCTACACCGTCCCCGCGTACCACCGCGACTACTACCTCTCCATCCTCGTCAACATCCCTTTCGTCAATGGAGAGAAATCGTGGCGCCTTCCCCTGCCTGGCACCTATGTCCTCAGCCGCGAGGGCCGCGTCGTCTTCGCCGAGGCGCACGCCGACTTCCGCGTCCGCCCCGAGCCGGACGAAGCCCTCTCCGCCGCCTTCGCGCTCTGCGGCCGCTAGCCGCCGTTTTTCTACCGATTTTCTGAAGGCGCGTTCTCAGCCGGCGCAGCCTGAGAGTCTGCAGCCGCCCTCTTGTATTGCAGATTCAGGATGCTCAGTTGGTACCCGCTCCGATTCGGATACTTCAGCGAGTCCGGGTCCTTGGGCAATTCCTTCGGCGCCAGCAGCCGCCATGCTTCCGGTGCCTGCCACGGGTCGTAGCCCGCGTCTTTCATCAGCGCCAGCGCCATTCGCCCGCGCTGCTCCTGCATCTTTATTTCAATCTCGTGTTGCATCACTCCCACCCCAACATCGGTGGCAAGGTCAACCCCCGGAGCAAACGCCGACGCAACATATCCGGCAACCTCAATGCCGAGCAGGTCGCGGTACTCCGCCAGCACCCTCGCCGAGCGCACCTGCAGATAAAATGCCACTCCGTCGGCCAGCAGCGCGGCCAGTTGATCGTCATTCTTCAGCCGTCCCACCACCTGCCGCGGCACCAGAATCAGCCCGTCATTGCAGAAAATGTCCGAACGGATCTTCTTCTCGTCCACTGCGTAAAACCGGAAAGGAATCTTCCCTGGATCGCCGGATGCCAACTGGCGCTGGAACGACGGAATTACAAGCGCCCCCACTCTCCGCACCCGTTGCTGCAATTCCAGGTCCGCGGGAACCGTGTGCCATCCGCAATAACCACCTGCGTCGCTATACCTCACCTTGGTATGCAAGCTCATCAGGCGGCCATCCGCATCCAGCAGTTGTGGCTTTGAGAATCCGCTCTCGTCTTGATAGGCCCGCAAGGCAGCGAAATTCACCCTGGCCTCTTTCGCATTTCCTTTTCGCGGAGCGAAAAACTCCGCCCGCGTCGCCACCACCTCTGCTGTCTTATCTCGTTTTCCCTTGTAGCGAATCCAGATTCCCGTATCCACATCGTCCAGCGATTTCAAATCGCCGTGATACGAAACCTTTGCTGCAGACGTGACGCGGATCCGAAATCCATCCGCCTGAAACACCGGTTCTGCGCCGCGGCGGATTACCGTATCGATCTCGCCGAAGCCATCCAGCTTCTTGTCCGGATCATCGCGAAAAAGCACTTCGTCCGCATGTACGCCGTCGCCCGCCTTCGTACCGATCACCTGCACAAACGCGCCCATCTGCACTTCGGCGCGCATCGGGCTGTCAATGCTCGGCGTTTTGTCGCTCGTCTGCCCGAAGCGAGTTTGTGACGTCACGGTTACGTGAATTCGGTTCACATCGAATCCTGCCGGAAGATGAACGGAGGTAATGTATCCCTCGACCGCCAGGCCCTGAGTCGCCTGCGCATCGGCGCGCATCGCAACGGCCAGGCCAACCGAAATCACAAGTCTCGACAACACGGCTGAACGAAAAGACGATTGAATGGCAGACCAACCGGTCACGCACCGCTCCTGAAATGGATCAGAATCTGAATCTGGCTCGACCAGTTTAGCGCAGGTGTGTCCCGGCCGATCTTCAATTCCAGCGCGTAAGTAATAGCTCCGCTACGGCCAGACTAACTCCGCGCAGCTGAAACACCTTACTCCGCGCTAACTCGCCTGAAAGAAGCATGACCCCGGACTTAGGAATCGAAAACACATCCGCAAGAAAAACGACCAGAGCCTCGTTCGCCCGCCCCTCTACCGGCGGAGCCTGCACGGCGATCTTCAACTGAGCCGTATTGCCCTCGCCGTAACACGCCCACAATCGCCGTCTTCTTCGCACCCGGCTGCGCGCGCACCGCCAGCGTCACTCCACCGGCGCCCGCTCGCAGCATCCCGCCGCTCATTCGGCCGGTCCCGCCCACGGCGCGCGTTTTCCAAACAGCGCCGTGCCGATGCGAATCCGCGTTGCGCCTTCCTCAATGGCGATCACAAAATCCCCGCTCATCCCCATCGACAGCACTTCCAGATTGAGCCGTGAATGCACCGCCGCCCACCTGTCCCGCCACGTGCGCAAGCCGCGAAAACATGCCCGCGTCACATCCTCTGCCACGCCCCACGGAGCAATCGTCATCAGCCCCTGCGCATGCAAATGCGGCAGATCGGGCAATCGCTCAAGCAACCGTGCCGCTTCGTCCGACTCCGGCTCCAGCCCCGCCTTCGTCTCCTCCGGGCTCAGCTTCACCTCGATCAGCACCGGCAGCCGTTTGCCCAGCTTGCCCGCCGCTTCGTTCAATCGCTCTGCCAGCCGCACCGAGTCCACCGAATCGACCGCGTCAAACAGCTCCGCGGCCCGCGCTGCCTTGTTCGATTGCAAATGTCCGATGAGATGCACGACGATGGGAAGATCCGACGCGGCGTTGCTCCCGTTCGCACGCAATGAGACAAGGTCCGGCGCTTTGGCCACGAACTCCTGCACGCGATTCTCGCCAAACAACGTCAGTCCCAATGCCGCCGCCTCTGCGATGGTTGACGCAGGATAAGTCTTCGACACCGCCATCAACTGAACGTCGCCGCGCGCTCGGCCTGCGCGCAGGCAAGCATGCTTGATCGCTTCTTCGAGCTTTTCAAGGCTTTCAGCCAGAGCCGTCATTCCTGGTGAACCAACCCGCGTCCGCGCGCTTTCCAACCGCCCTGTCACCGGAACATGCTCCGCTGCCATTGCCAGGCCAAAGCGCGGCATGTTGGCGTAGATGCACTCGAATTGCCCGCGCGCAACCAGGTAGGTTTCATGCCAGATGCCCACCGAACCGTTGCTGCCGATGCGCCGATTGAACTCCGCCCACGCCGGCAGATGCCTCGCATCGCGTGCATGCGCGTAAGCATGCAGATGCTCAAAGCTGCGCCAATATTGCACCGTCGCTACCCCGCGCCAGTAGATCATGAACTCCGCATGCAAGAATCCAAGTGCAGGGTTGCGCTTGAGTTCGGCAATCATCGGCGGCATCGCCCGCGCCACTTGAGTCCAACTTCGCAGCGCGAGGACGCGGTTAACACGCATCCCAATCAGAAACACCACGAACGGCTCGTCGTTTTTCGCTGTGTACCGTCCGGGAAAAATCGAAGCCATAGCATCGCTCCTGCGTGCGCTGCCTCAGTGTCCTTGGGCCTCTAAGAACTTCTCCGCTTCCAGCGCCGCCATGCAGCCCGACCCCGCCGCCGTAATGGCCTGGCGATAGCGCCGATCCTGCACGTCTCCGCAGGCATAAACACCCCGCACAACCGCGCCATTGCGCATCGTCAGCACATTCCCCGTGGTCTTGATGTAGCCTTCGTCGTCCAGGTCAATCTGGCCGCTGAACATCTTCGCGTTGGGCTCGTGGCCGATTCCCAAAAACATCGCTTCTACGTCCAGCGTGCTCGTCCCGCCGTGGTTGACGTCGCGCAGGCGCAGCCCCTTCACCGCCTTGTCCTCCACGCCCAGCACTTCGTCCACCACCGTGTTGGTGCGCAATTCAATGTTGGGATGTGCCGCCGCGCGCTCCAGCATAATCTTCGAAGCGCGAAACGCGTCGCGCCGATGCAGAAGCGTCACCTTCGAGGCAAAGCGTGTCAAAAACAGCGCCTCCTCCATCGCCGAGTCGCCGCCACCCACCACTGCAATCGGCTTGCCGCGAAAGAAGAACCCGTCGCATGTGGCGCAGCTCGAAACCCCGTGCCCGATCAGCGCCTGCTCGCTCGGCAACCCCAGCCAGCGCGCGCTCGCTCCCGACGCCACAATCAGCGTCCGCGTGCTGATCTCGCCAGCTGAAGTGTTCAGCCGATAGGGGTGAACCTTCAGGTCCACTGAATTCAGATGGGCCATTTGGAGGGTTGCGCCAAACCGCGCGGCCTGCTTTTTCATGTTTTCAATCAGCTCCGGGCCCTGAATGCCCTCGGGCCAGCCCGGAAAGTTCTCTACCAGCGTAGTGATAGAGAGTTGGCCACCCGGTTCGTGGCCTTCCAGCACCACCGGACTCAAGCCAGCGCGTGCAGTGTAAATGGCTGCGGTCAGTCCGGCGCAGCCGGAGCCGAGGATAACGGTGTCGCGTGTCTCTGTCATGAGGTTTCCCGTGTTGATTGTAGAATGCAGCACTCGCCCCTCACCCCGAATCCCTGGGTTTCATTTTTCTCCCTGTCGGAAAAGTTGAGGGCGCGGAGCATCATTGACCATCTTAGATAAGATGATGCCTATGGCAAATCTGACTCTTATCTACGGAATGCGACTGCTCCCCGAGGGCGAGGTCACTGAGATCAACGACGCGACGCTCAAGCTCGCCAACGGCCACGAGGCCCATGTCACCATGCACATGCTGGAAGGCTCACGCGAGCAGATCGAGAAGCAGCTCAGACAAAGCCTCGAGGCTTTCTTTGACTTCTACCCGGAGATCTGACGCGACCCATTTGCGGCGCGGAACATTGGCAATCTCTCGTCAGCCCCGCTTACTGAACCGCAACCATCTGTTGGTCCGCGATGCGCGCCGAGGTCTTCGCGGCAGCCGTCTTTGATTTCACGCTGCTCTTCACGCGCAGATTGTCCAGTGCGTAGTCGATATACCGTGGCTCATAATGCGCGGTCTGGCCCATGAACCGGCAGGTCGCCACCACCTGGTCCACAACAAATCGCGGCATATACGCGGCAAAGTCCATCTGCTTCTCGTTGATCAGCTTGTGCACCACATAGTTGAAGACCTCATCAGCCAGCTGCATCCCCTGCTTCTCGCTCTCCTGCTTGAAGATCACTTTGAAATTCTCCAGCGTCGGCGCTCCAACCTCAATCTTGTAAGGCAGGCGCCGCAGAAATGCCGGATCCATCAGGTCCTCGGGCTCCAGGTTGGTTGAGAAGATAATCAGTTCCTCAAACGGAATGCTGAAGCTCTTGCCGGTGTGCAGCTTCAGATAGTCGATCTTGCTCTCCAGCGGCACAATCCAGCGATTCAGCAGGTTGGTAGGGCTTACCAGCTGGCGGCCAAAGTCATCGATAATGAAACAGCCGCCCAGTGCCTTCACGTGCAGCGGCGCTTCGTAGTAGTGGCCCGTCTCATCATACCGCAGATCCAGCATCTCCAGCGTCAGTTCACCGCCCGTCACTACAAAGGGCCTCTTGCATGGAACCCAGCGCGCGTCGTAATCTTCGCGGCGAAGTACTGAAATTCCACCGTCATCTTCCATCTCGGTCCGGTTCAGCTCGGTGTGGATGCTGGGGTCATGCACGCGGATGATCTGTCCCTCGACGACCACCGCGTACGGCACGTAGATCACGTCGTGAAAGATGCTCGTGATTCGCAATGCGGTCGACGTCTTTCCGTTTCCCGGCGGCCCATAGAGAAGAATCGCCCTGCCTGAATTCAATGCCGGACCCACCTGCTCAATAATGCTTTCCTCAAACGTCAGATCTTTCATCCCATTGCGCAGGCGCTCCATGGTGATCAGCTCGTTGGTCAGCTTCTGCAGGCTTACTTGGTCGTTGAACTCTTCCAGCGTCACCGGCGCGGGTCCGGTGTAATGCAACCGCGAGAGCGCATCCAGCGTCCATCGCCGGCCCTCCTCGGTGAATGCGTAGCTCAAATCGATTGGGTTGTCGGCATAACGCGATCCAAGGTTTTGCAGCAGTTGCCGATTCACCGCCAGCTGCACCAGCTCAACCACGATGTGGTAGGGCAACTTGATGGCATCGACGAATTGCCGGGTCGTCTCCAGCCGGTCCCTGTAGATTAGCTTCATCAACAGGCCCATCAGGTCCACTTCATCAATCCCTGTCGACTTGATGTCCGCAGGCTCACGCGGAATCCTATGCAGAAACGATTCCAGCTTTTCCTTCGTAATCGCCCCGAGAGCAATCAGGTTATCGCCCAGCCGCCCGCCCTTTTCCGTTAAACGAGCCAGCGCGTTGGCTACGTCTTGCTCCGTAACCAGCTTCGCGCGAATCAGCAAATCACCCATTCGAAGTCGAGTAGCGATGGCGTCCTCCTACTGGTACGTCATTCCATTTTTCAGGTCCACGACCGGGTGAAACTGACCGGACTGAAGGACCGGGCGCCTGACCAAAGGTAACATTTCATGGACCCTGGGGAAGGTCAGCTAACTATCGATTCTACCGCGGAATAGAATCGCCTGAAAAACTTAGGTAACTTTTCATACCCTTCCCGTGGAACCAGCGTAACCTGCGGGATCTCTCCCTGTCCGCAACCCGTTCCAGACCCCGCCGCCTGATCCTGACTCCATTTGCGAGCTAAGAAACCTCACAGGATTGCGCCTGCAGAAAGGACTTACGCGTGCTCAAGTCCAGGGTTCGGAGTGCATTCCGTGTTCCTCTCCCTTTGTTCGTCAAAGCGGCGCTCCAACGCCGGTCTCGTGGGACTCGCGCTTTTTTTGGCCCCTGCAGCGACCCACGCCGGAGGCCCGAAATATGTCGCCGGAGTCAGCTTCTTCAATCCCGCCGTCCTGGGCCAGCCCGTGCACTGGTCCGCGGGGGTGGTCAACTACTACATCGACCAGGGTCCGCTGAACAGCCAGATCTCCAATCAGCAGGCCACCGCCATGGTCGACACAGCCGCCGCTCTGTGGAGCGCGGTGCCCACCGCCGGAGTCACGCTGACCAATTCCGGCTCGCTCAACGAGGACGTCAATGGCGCCAACATCGTGGCCGGCAACGCGGTCATTGCGCAGCCTTCCGACGTTGCTCCGTCAGCCACGCCGTTTTCCCTCGGCATCATCTTTGACTCCGACGGCGCGGTCATCAACGCCATTTTCGGCACCGGCACAAGCGACCCCACAAGCTGCCAGAACAACGGCGTCATGGTGTGGCTCGACAACATTCAACCCGACGCCACCATCGCCCACGCGATCATTGTGCTCAACGGACTCTGCGCCGCCACACTCAACCAGCAGGCCATGATGAGCTATGAACTGGAGCGGGCCTTCGGGCGCGTGCTCGGCCTCGACTATGCCCAGGTCAATCCCGGCGCCCTCACCAATGGGGAGCCCGACGGCACCCTCGGCTGGCCGGTTATGCAGCCCATGAGCGGTGTCTGCAGTTCGGGCGGCGGCATCTGCATTCCCAATCCCTCCCTGCTCCGCTATGACGACATCGCCTCGCTGAATCGCATCTACCCCATCACGTCCATCAACCTGGCCAACTTTCCCGGCAAGCAGCTGACCGCGGCCAATACCGTCTCGATTCAAGGCTCCATTACCTTCCCGGCCGGCACCGGCATGCAGGGCGTAAACGTGGTGGCGCGCCCGCTCGACATTAACGGGAACCCCCTCTACCAGTACACAGTGACATTCGTTTCAGGCGGCTACTTCAACGGCAAACACGGCAACCCGGTCAATGGCTGGTCCGATTCCAACGGCAACCTGCTCACCCGCTGGGGATCGAACGACTCGACGCTGCAGGGCTACTTCGACCTCCGTTTCATGCCTCTGCCCCCGGGCATGTCCACGGCCGCCTACCAGGTCACATTTGAGCCCATCAATCCGATGTACATTCAGTCAGAATCGGTCGGCCCCTACGTCGACGGCACGCCCTCACCCTCAGGGACAATGCCCACACTCACGGTTGCATCCATGTCCGCCGGCTCATCCCAAACCCTTACGGTCAACATTCCCGACGCAGCCACCGGAGGCTATCAGGATGCCATCGCCACCGAAACCTCGCCGCGCATGCTTCCCCCTGGCGGACAGTGGGTCGGTCGTCTCAGCCAGGTCGGCCAGACGGACTGGTTCGTCTTCCCAGTGCGCGCCGGCCGTACCTTTACGGTCGTGACCCAGGCACTCGATGAGAAGGGCGTTCCATCCGAAACCAAGGCTCTGCCCGCGCTCGGCGTGTGGGACGCACTCGACCCCATCGGCTCGGCCTCCGTCGGCTCGGCGCCTGGTCTCAACGGTTGGGCCACTGGTGAAACCTGGCTGCGCGTCGGCGTATCGGCCGACGATGTAGTCCGCCTCGGCATCGCTGACATGCGCGGCGATGGCCGCCCCGACTACGCCTACATCGGCTGGCTGCTCTACGCTGATACGGTCGCGCCCGCGCACTTGCCCGCGTCCGGCGGTCCCATTGTGATTCACGGCATGGGCTTTCGCCCTTCTGACACCGTGCTGGTCGGAGGCCAGCCTGCCCTCGTCACCAGCATCTCTCCCAACGAAATTACGGCGATCGCGCCCGCCGCTGCCTCCGGCGTTACCGGTTCGGTCGATGTAGAGGTGGACGACCTGCCCATTTTCTACGCCGCCGCCATCCTCTCCGGCGGCGTCAGCTACAACGCCGGCACCGGCGATTCGCTCTCCCTCGTCACGGCGCCCGCCAACACTGTGCCCATCGGCGTGCCGATTCCCTTCACCGTCGCCGCCCTCGCGTCGAGTTCCGTCTCCGGTCCGTCCTCCAACCTCGCACCAGCCTCCGGCGTCACCGTCACCTACTCCGTCGCCAGCGGCACAGCAACTTTGGGCTGCGGGCTCACCGTTTGCCCTGTCACCGCCACAGGCGATGGCATCGCCACCATCAACATCACGGCGACAGGCACAAACCCTGCCATCGTCGCCGCATCGCTCACCAACGGCGCCAGCCTGCAGGCGCATTTCATCGGCGGAACTCCACCCACCCTGACAGCACTCACGCCCACACTTTCCGTTGCCGCAGACACCATGGTGAACTGGAGCGCCCAGGCTTTGGTGCTCAACAACGGCGCGCCCATGGCCGGGCAGTCCGTAGCTTGGCAATCCTCAAGCGTCATCAGCGTCCCCGGAAACAGTGCGGCAGTCTCCAACAGCAGCGGTGTCGCCACCCAGGCCCTCACCCTGGGCCCGCTCACAGAGGGACAGCAGACCATCTCCACTGCCTGCGTCAACGGCACCACCCAGTGCGCCATCTTCACCGTCACTGGGGCGCGCCCTGAATACGCTTACCTTGAACCCGTCTCCGGCACCGCGCAGAGCTTGTCCGTTATGGCCACGCCCACCCAGATCGTTCTTCGTCTTCGCGACATGAACGGGAACCCTATGGCCGGCGGCACCGTCACCCTCTATCAGGCTCTCTACGCGTGGTCCCCTCCCTGCCCGCCGCACGGCCGCTGCTCATCTTCCCAGTTCCTCGCCACCCAAGTCTCCACGGCAATCTCAGCCATCGATGGCACTGTAATATTCACCCCGGCATCGCTTTCTGGCGTGCCCACCAACCTCTCCGCTCTCGCTGCCACCGGTAACACCAGCACCCTGGCTATCGCAATCGAGCAGCATCCCTGACCGCGTGCAGCTTACCCCCGCCCTCGTGCATCTTTAAGTTGAGAGCTATCATTCGCACGACAGCGAGGTGCAATTGAGCGATCCGGCGACTTCCCCTCAACCCGCGACGCAGCTCTCCCGCCCCCGCGTCGTCATCGTTGGCGGCGGCTTCGCGGGCCTCCACGCGGCCAAATCCCTGGCCCATTTGCCTGTCAACGTTACCCTCGTCGACCGCAGTAATCACCACACTTTCCAACCCCTGCTCTACCAGGTGGCGCTCGCCGTGCTTTCTCCGGCCGACATCGCCCAGCCCATCCGCGGCATTCTCCGCCGCCAGGCCAACACTGAAGTCCTCATGGACGAAGCCACCGCCATCGACACGGCAGCACGCCAGGTCGGCCTTGCTTCAGGCACCCGGCTCGCCTACGACTATCTTGTGCTCGCCACTGGCGCCACACACTCCTATTTCGGTCATGACAATTGGGAACCGCTCGCGCCCGGCCTCAAGTCGATCGAGGACGCTCTCGAAATCCGCCGCCGCGTCCTGCTTGCCTTTGAACTGGCAGAGCGCCAGATGCAGGAACACGGCTGGCATCCCCCCCTCAACTTCGTCGTCATCGGCGGCGGACCCACTGGCGTCGAGCTGGCAGGCGCCATTCGCGATATCTCCCAGCTCTTCATGCAGCACGACTTCCGTCACATCGATCCCGCCAAGGCCCGCGTCCTTTTGCTTGATGCCGGCCCACGCGTTCTGGCCGCCTATCCGCCCGATCTCTCCGCCAAAGCTGAAGCGGCACTGACCAAGCTCGGTGTCGAGGTCCACACCAAAACCCAGGTGACCGGCGTGGGGCCAGGATGGGTCGAGGCAGGCGGCAACCGCATCGATTCAGCCGTCACCCTCTGGGCCGCCGGCGTGCTGGCTTCGCCCCTTGGCAAGCTGCTCGGCGTACCACTCGACCGTCGGGCCTGTGTCCTGGTCGACGACCACCTCAATCCCCCCGGCATGCCCAACGTCTTCGTCCTCGGCGATCTCGCCCACTTCGAGCAGAACGGGCACCAGGTCCCCGGCGTCGCCCAACCCGCCATGCAGATGGGCGACCACGTCAAGCGGATGATTGCTGCCGACCTGGCCAACAAACCTCGCCCCGCCTTTCGCTACTTCGACAAGGGCGACATGGCGACAATCGGCCGCATGGCCGCCGTCGCCAAGGTCGAGTGGCCCTTCAAAGCCCATTGGAGCGGCTTTCTCGCCTGGGTCACATGGCTCACCGTGCACATCTTCTTCCTCATCGGATTCCGCAACCGCGTCTCGGTCTTCAGCACATGGATCTGGTCCTATTTCACCTTCACCCGCAGCGCGCGCCTCATCACCGGCGACCAGCGCCTCCCCGGCTGGCAGAACCAGATTGACGCCGGACCAGCCAAGGATGCAGAACCTGCCAAAGAATCTGCTGGAACTACGCCACACCTTTAGGAAAACTCGGCACAAATTGCTTTGTAACAAGGGCACGACTTCAGTCGGGCCACAAGGGTCACTAAAATCAAGAGGGCTTCAGCCCCTGCCATCTGCCTTTCGCTTGACCCTTACTCGAAATCAGCCTTTTTCCGCAGCTTGTTCAGCCCCTTGAAAACAGACCTAAGCCTCTGAGCCTTTAGCCCCGAATCGAAGCATTCCGAAGCAAATACAACTGGAATGCTAAGAGCTGGCAGCTAGAACCTAGAAGCTGTACTTCGTCGGTTAAACTGATACAGACATGCTCGACTTGAATTTTGTCCGGGGCAACCTGGAAAAAGTGGAAGAAAAGCTGCGTGCGCGAGGTGCCGATCCGGCCATTCTCCTCGGCGATTTTCGCGCCCTCGATAGGAACCGTCGCGATGCCATCACCATGGCCGAGGAGTTCAAGGCGCGCCGCAACGCACTGAGCCAGCAGGTCGGCGCGCTCAAGAAGTCAGGTTCCGCTTCCGGTGACGCCGCGATCGCGTTGATGGAAGAAACTCGCGCCCTCAAAGACCGGCTCGATGAGCTCGACAAGACCGCCTCCGCGCTCGACGAAGAGATGCGTTTCTCTCTCGCCAGCATTCCCAATCTCACCCGCGACGAAGTCCCCACTGGCGCCTCCGAAGCCGACAACGTGGTCGTTAAGACCCATCTGGCCGATGCCGCGCAGCGCACCTGGGGCTTCATCCCCAAGCCTCACTGGGAGCTCGGCGAATCCCTCGGCATTCTCGATCTCGAGCGCGCCACCAAACTCAGCGGAGCCCGTTTTGCCGTCTACATGGGCGCGGGAGCCCGCCTGGAGCGCGCCCTCATCAGCTTCATGCTTGACCTGCACACCACCAAGCACGGCTACACCGAAGTCCTGCCGCCCTTCATGGTCAACAGCAAGAGCCTCTTCGGCACCGGCCAGCTTCCCAAGTTTGCCGAAGACCTTTTCCGCTGCTCCGATGCCGACGCCGCGGCCGCAGCCCGCGGCGAGTTCAGAGACAACGACCACTGGCTTATCCCCACCGCCGAGGTCCCCGTCACCAACCTCTACCGCGACGAAGTCCTCGACGAAGCCCGCCTGCCCATCCGCCTCACGGCCTACACGCCCTGCTTCCGCGCCGAGGCTGGAGCGGCGGGCAAGGATACCCGCGGCATCATCCGCCAGCACCAGTTTCAAAAAGTTGAGCTCGTCAAGTTCACCCGCCCCGAAGACTCCGACGCCGAGCACGAACGCCTCACCCGCGACGCTGAAGAAATCCTCGAAGCCCTCGGCCTGCCCTATCGCCGCGTCCTGCTCTGCACCGGCGACACTGGCTTCTCCTCCGCCAAGACTTACGACCTCGAGGTATGGCTCCCCGGCCAGCAGCTTTACCGTGAAATCTCTTCCTGCTCCAACTTCGAGGCCTTTCAGGCGCGACGCGCCAACATCCGCTTCCGGCCCGACGGACCCAAAAGCAAGACCGAGTTCGTGCACACCATCAACGGCAGTGGCCTGGCCGTTGGCCGCACCTGGCTCGCCATTCTTGAGAATTACCAACAGGCTGACGGCTCGGTCGTGATTCCAGAGCCGCTGCGCCCCTACATGGGCGGCCTCGAAAGGATTACCAGGTAACGGCAGTATGAATAAGATCCTGAAAAGCTACTTCTACTGGACCTACTCGCGCGGAACCTTTCACTACGACGTGATGGTGACGCTGATCCTCCTCTTCATCTTTGTCACTCCTCATCTATGGGACTACGGCGACAAGCCATCGCGCGCCTCCGGCCCGGCGCATCCCATCCAGATCGTTGGCGACGGCAGCCACGGGGTCATCGTTTCCCTGCAGGCCTCCGACGTCGCCATTCCCGAAGGCGCGTCCGATCGCGAAGTAAAAAAAGCCCTGCGCCAGGCCATCGAACCGGTCACCAGCGACTCCGTCTTTGTCGAGCGCTGGGAGACTGCCAGAGACGCCCACGGAAACCTCGTCTGGAAAATCTGGGCCCATCGATAAAGTTCGGCGCGCCTTCTGCCCCGCCGCCGCATCGAACCAGGGAAGGGTATCTATGTCTCTACGACAAAAACTCGCGCTCTCTATACTTTTCATACTTCCCCTGGTGCTTCCTCGCCCAGCTTCGGCAGCAGACGACCTCCAGAATGTCATGCATCAGCTCGACGTCGCCGCGGCCAACTTCCGCTCGACCTCTGCGGATTTCGAATTCGACTCCGTGGTCACCGATCCCATTCCGGACAAGGACGTGCAGAAGGGTACGGTCTACTATGACCGCAAAGGCTCGGGGTTTGAAATGGGCATGCATATTGTTGAAGTCAACGGAAAGCCTGTCCCCAAGATCATCGTTGTCTCCGGTGGCATCTTCAAAATGTATGAGAAGCTCCTAGACCAGGTCACCACATCCAGCAGGGCGGGCAAGTATGAGAGCTACCTGGTTCTGGCCTTCGGCGCCAGTGGCAAGGAACTCGAGCAGAAGTGGAACATCAAGTACATCGGCCCTGAAACCCTCAGCGGAGTCAAAACCGAGAAGCTTGAGCTCGTCGCAAAGGATCCTGATGTGCTCAAGCTCTTTCCCAAGGTCACAATCTGGGTTGACCCTGAACGCGGTGTCAGTCTCAAGCAATACTTTGATGAAGGCCAGGGGCAATCGCGCACCTGCATCTACTCCAACATCAAAGTCAATCAGTCCCTTCCCAGCGACGCATTCACCTTCAAGACCGATGGCAAAACCCAGTTCGTGACCCGGTAGCAGCTCATCATCCTGGTCGACACATGGCTGCTGAATGCCGCAGCTCGTGCTTTCCCGGTGCCACTAGCGCAGAAAGCTGCATGCTTCAGTCGTGACTCTGCGAGAAGGCCGCAATCCTTCTGAAGCCGGCACCTATCGCCACCCCGCCCAACGCAAAAAGCATAGGGAAACATTCCAGCGTATAGCGTGCCTCCGGCGCAACCACGGTGAGCAAGAGCGCACTCCTCAGCACCAAATACGCCAGCATCCACGGCCACATCTTCGGCCGAAGACATAACCCCGCAATACCGAGCAGCAAATAAACCGCATTGAGCCCCGCATAGCACCAGCTGAACCGCGTCTCCGCGTAGTGATGCGAATAAACCCACCAGTCCAAATCGATGGGCAGGTTCTCCACCCGCGGTCGCAACCACATGTCAACCACGCGTCCCAGTGGCAGCACGACATAAGTACGCAGTGGATGCGCCTCCGTACGCTCCTCGGCGAGCCGCTCAAAACGCGCGTCGATCTCCGGAGTCAAATCATATCCATTGCCGTTGTACTCCGCGGCCAGCGCCGCCGTTTCGGAATACTCCCTCTGCGTGTCAAACGCGCGACTCGGCAGAGCCCCCACATCCAGCACGTCACCCGGAACATTCCAATACACGCCATAAGTCGACACAAAATCCAGGCACCATGTTCCCACCCAGCGATCCCAACCCGGTGTTACTGGATCACCCGGATCGGTGGCCGACTGCGGAACCAACGGCTGCACGACGTGAAAAACCTGCCAGTTGCGCCATGCCCACGCCGCGAACGGCGCCATCGCGAGCACTCCGCACACCACAGCCATTCGCATCCAACGCGCCGGTGCGCTCCCCGCGCCGCGAATCACACCCACCAACAGCGCCGGCATCAGCGCCAGCGCCGCCAGCGCGCCATCTGGCCTCAGCAGCGCAATGTACGTCACCGCGAAGGTGAACCAAAGCGCCGCACTCCATCCCGCCCTCTGCTGAAACCGCGCCGCCGCCCAAAGCGCCAGTGCCAAAACAAAAAGTGTCGGGCCTTCAGCCAGCGGGGTGGCCGCATACACGGCCGTGAACGGGCAAAGCGCCGCCAGCCACAAAGTTCCCTGCGCGGCGGCTGTGGCATACTCGGCCGGCGCAATGCTGCGCGCAAAATCCGCCAGCAAAAGGCAGCCGATCAACTCCAACACAATCTGCACCCACGCCACCGCGCCGTAGTTCTCCATCCCAAAAAGCCGAAAACACACCGCCAGAAACAGCGGATATCCCGGCAGCCGAATCAGCGTCGAAAACGTCTCGCCCGATGCCAGCGTGAGCGCATAGCGCCCATGCAGCAGAAGGTTCTTCGCGATGCCCCCATACACCAGCGTGTCGCCGTTGGCCTGGAAGAACTTGCTCAGCATCCATGCACGCAGCGCAAAGGCCGCCCCAAGCGCAAGCGCGGTCGACACTGCCGCGCGCCACCGGCCCGTTCCAGGGCGCATTCCCGTCAATTGACTCTGGGCTGCAGCTTCCATACGATTCGTACTGTATAGCGTAGATGGTTTTCACGGATCTTGCGCACCCGAAAACACGTGGTACACACAAGATGAACGATGCCCGATAAACAAATATTCTTCGATCCCCAAAGGAAGCGCTGGAAACGGCTGCGCCGCATTCTCGACGCAACTGCGGTCCTAACGACCCTGGTACTGGCGGGCTTCATCTTCAATGTGCTGCGCAGTCAGCCGTTGCCTGAGCTGCTGTTGGCAGCGCCTCGGCACAACTACAAGGCGCTTCCCGACCGCACTCCTGCCTTGCGCACCAACCGGCTCCCCCTCCCCGCTCGCCGCAAAACTGACCGCAAGCCCTCTGACATTCCCTTCAACACCGGTGAAGGATTGCGCGCCGCTTACTATGCGCCTGACGATCCGGCCAGCTACTCCTCCTTCAAAGCGCACGTCCACCAGCTCGACATGATCTTTCCTGAGTGGCTCCACGTGGACTCGCAGCAAGGCACTCTCATGGCCATGTCCAGCGACAACATCCGCGAATATCCGGTCATCGACGAGCGGAACGGTCCACGATCCCGACGAACTGAACAAAGTCAAGCGTGTCATTCAGGAAGCGCGGGAAGACACTGAAATCTTCCCCCACCTCAACAACTACGACATCCACACGCAAACCTGGGACGCCGCTGTCGGCAACATTTTTGAAGATCCTGGCAAAAGCGCCGCGCTTCGCGACCAGATCGTGCGCTTTCTCACCGGATTTCCCGTCTACCGCGGTCTCTCCCTTGATATAGAGAGTCTGCCCGACAGCGCTGGCCCAGCGTACCTCAACTTTATTCGGCAGCTCTATGCCGATCTGCATTCTCGCGACCTGCACCTCTACGTCAACGTTGCTGCCTCCACCTCCGACGCCGATCTCAAGCTTATCGCCGCCAACTCTGACGGCATTCTGCTCATGAACTACGACCAGCACGAGACGAACAGCGATCCGGGCCCCGTCGCCAGCCAGGATTGGTTCATGGCCAACCTGCGCCGCGTACTCGTGGACGTGCCCAAGCAGAAGATCATCTGCGCGCTCGCAAACTATGGGTACGACTGGACCCTCTCGATTCCTCCTGTGCCGAAACGAGGCCACAAGCCGGCAAAACCCCAGGTACTCGATACCGAGGACCTTTCGGTATCCGACGCGTGGCAGCACGCCGCCGACGCCGACGCCGACCTCGACCTCGATTACAACTCTCTCAATCCCCATTTTGAATACATTGACGAAGACGCGAACCAGCGCCACGTCGTCTGGTTCCTTGACGGCGTAACACTGCTCAACGAGATGCGCGCCGCGCGTGAGCTGGGACTGCAGACCTTTGCTCTCTTTCGCCTCGGCTCGGAAGACAGCTCCGTGTGGAACGTGTGGGACAAGCCCAGCAATCCCGAATCGCTGCAAGACCTGGGCTCAGTACAACCCGGACACGATGTCGACGAAGAAGGCGAAGGCGACATCCTGCGCGTCACCGGACTACCCCAGCCCGGCAAGCGCACGGTCCAAATCGATTCCGATGAGGTTGACCCGCGCAAGAAGCTCATCATTGATGAACACATGGATGTGTATCCCCACACCTATACCGTGCAGTACTACGGCTACCATCCCAATGAAGTCTCGCTGTCGTTCGACGACGGCCCCGATCCCAAGTGGACACCCAAAATCCTCGACATTCTCAAGCAGAAGCAGGTCAAAGGCACGTTCCTCATGATCGGCAATGAAGCATTGCAAAATGTCGGCCTTATGCAGCGCGTCGTTCGTGAAGGAAACGAGATCGGCAATCACACTTACACACATCCCGATATCAGCGAAATCTCGACGCGGCAGCTTGATCTTGAAGTCAAACTGACTGAACGCCTCTTCGCCAGCAAACTGGGTGTGCAGCCACTTTACTTCCGCCCTCCCTACGACATTGACGAGGAGCCCGACACCGACGACCAGGCCGCGCCCGTTGTTCACATCCAGGCGGATGGATACACCATCGTCGGCAACAAAATCGACACCAACGACTGGGATGAGCGCATCCACAAAACACCCGCCGAGATTACGCAGTCCGTTCTCGATCAGTTGAAGATCATGAAGACAAAGCCGCAATTCCGCGGCTCCGTAATCCTCATGCACGACGGCGGCGGAAACCGTTCCGCGACCGTCGCCGCATTGCCGGTGCTGATTGATACCTTGCGCGCCCGCGGTTACACCTTCGTTCCAGTCTCGGCGTTGATGGGCAAGACAACCGCCGAGGTCATGCCTCGAATCACCTTCTGGCAATCGGTACGCGCCATCCCCGACTCCATCGCCTTCTCGACCCTCGCCATCATCGGCAACTTCATCGTGTTTATCTTCTTCGTCGGTGATGTACTCATGAGCGCGCGCCTCGTGCTCGTCGGCGTCTTCGCCATCATCGACCGATTGCGCCGTCCCCTTCGCCAGGCTTCGCCCGGCTTCAATCCCCGCATCGCGGTCCTCATCCCCGCATACAACGAGGAGAAGGTCATCGTCCGTACCGTTCGCTCGGTCCTCCACTCTGACTACTCCAACCTCCACATCATCGTCATCGACGACGGATCCTCCGACGACACGTTTGAAGTCGCGCGCGAGGCCTACACGTCTGAGATTGGCACTGGCCACGTCAACGTCCTCACAAAGGCGAACGGAGGCAAAGCCGCCGCCCTCAACTTCGCCCTCGATCAGATGGATGAGGAGTTCTACGTCGGCATCGATGCGGACACCGTCATCGCCGCGGACGCCATCAGCAAGCTCATCCCGCACTTCGGGGACCCCACCATCGGAGCAGTCGCCGGCAATGCCAAGGTCGGCAACCGCGTTAATCTCTGGACCCGCTGGCAGGCCCTCGAGTACATCACCAGTCAGAACTTCGAGCGCCGCGCCCTCGACCTCTTCAACGTCGTCACTGTCGTCCCTGGCGCCATCGGCGCGTGGCGCACCGCGCCCGTCAAAAAGGCCGGCGGATATCCCCTCAACACCGTGGCCGAAGATGCCGACCTGACCATGAATCTTCTCGAACAGAAATTCAAAGTCATCTATGAAGACCGCGCGCTGGCCTTCACTGAGGCGCCCGTCGATGCCAAGGGCCTTATGCGCCAGCGTTTCCGCTGGTCCTTCGGCATTCTCCAATCGGTGTGGAAGCACCGCGCAGCATTCGTACGCAACAAGGCCATGGGCCTGTTCGCCCTGCCCAACATCCTTGTCTTCCAGATGCTGCTGCCGCTGGTCTCGCCTTTCATCGACCTCATGTTCGCAGGTGGTCTCATCCACTACTTCATTGACCGCCACTACCACCCTGAAGCAGCCTCCATGGCTAGCCTGCAAAAGCTTCTCGCTTACTTCGGAGCTTTCCTACTCATCGACTTCGTGACTTCTGCGGTTGCCTTCAGCCTGGAGCGCCGCCACCCCGCCAACAAAGGCGACGGATGGCTTCTCTTCCACATCTGGCTGCAGCGTTTCGCCTATCGCCAGGTCTTTTCAGTTGTCCTCTTCAAAACCCTTATGCGCGCCATTGACGGCAAGCCTTTCAACTGGGACAAACTCGAACGGACGGCGAAGATGAGCAAAGCCACCGAGGCCCTCACCGAAACGCGCTAGCGTTCACACTCCTGCGCTGCGGGTTTCTTAACACTGTCACATGCAAAAGTACCCAATGCTCTCCCCGATCTGCGTGCAATCTCCTTGCATCGCGAGAACGCTCGGATTACCATCCCTTGAAACTGAAGCTCTCGATAAACGAACAAAAAAAAGCCGCAAACGGTGCACTCTTCATTCACAACAATGGCACATTATGAGATTGAAATTCTGGAAGAAAGCTGAATTTGTCCGCCCCAACGCCGAAGTCGCGCTGGCACCATTGCCTGAGGCGTTTCGATTGCCGCTGCTTTCCATGTATGCCGGCGAACCGCAACGCGGAACCGGAGGCAAAACCTTCGCGATCGATGCGACGACTTTAATCAGCCCGGACCAAGGCATGTGGATCTACAACCTTTGTCGCGAACTGAAGCCGAAGAAGACCGCCGAGATCGGCCTGGCCTACGGCTTCTCTACCCTCTATATTCTTGCGGCGCTCCATGAGAATGGCGGCGGCATTCATTTCGCCGTCGATCCCTGCCAGGACGCATTCAACGAAATCGGCCTCTGTCAGCCCGGGAAGGTTGGTATGTCGTCCGCGTTCCGGTTTATTCCAGAGAGATCGGTCCCGGCTTTCGTTGATCTGATCCGAAGCGGTGATTTCTTCGAATTCATTTTCATCGACGGCAGCCATCATTTTGATGACGCGCTGGCGGACTTCATGTTGTCGGCGGAAGTGTGTTTGCCCGGCGGCTGCATCTTGTTCGACGATATGTGGCTGCCCGCAATTCAGCGCGCAGTATCATTCGTTCGCACCAACCGTGCCGATTTTGCCGAAATGAGCACCCCGATACCGAACATCGCCGCGTTCCGAAAAATAGCGAAGAAAGATACCCGCGACTCCAGCCATTACATCGAATTCTGATCGGTCAGCAACCAATCCCTCGAGTTCTCCGACCTCTCCTCGAAATCCCGTGCGACCAGTCGCTGCTCTTCAAGTCTCGACTGGGCGAGTCTCTTTTTTCGTCAATCGTGCCGATTCACGAGCTCACCTTTCGCAGCCCGTGTCATTCCAGTGCCTCGCTTTTGCGCGACCGTGGCAACCCCCTGCCTTAGTTCAGGCCAAAAAGTGATGCGCACCAAACGCGACCTGACACGGCCACGGTTGGTGCGCCATTTGCTCGCGTGCGCTTGCTCCTAGTGATGATGCCCGTGACCGCCGCCGGAGTGGCCCCGCCGGAGTGGCCTCCGGAATGTCCTCCGCCGAAGTGCCCGCCGCCACTGAAGTGCTCCGCCTTGGGTGCCTTATAGCCGCGCGAACTGCCCCCGCCCGAGGACCCTCCGCCGTAGCTGTTGCCCCTGGGGGCCTTGTACCCTTCCGAACTGTGCCCGCCCCCAAACATGTGGAACCCACCTGAATGCTGCGAGTTGCCGTAAATCTGAGAGTTCCCGTAACCCCGCTCGCCGTAGTTCCCGCGCTGGTAGTTGGTCTCCGGCGAGACGAAGGACCGCGAAGGACCTGAGTAGTTCATGCCTGACCTTCCCCCATAATTCTGCGAACCTCTGCTGGCGGACCCAAACCCGTACCCAGACCCGTACCCAGCCCCATACCCCGCCCCGTAACCCGAACCATTCCCTCGGCTTGCATACTCTTCCTGTCGCCCGGCAGGCTGCAAGAACCGGCCGTACGCGTGCTGCGACGGCAGCGAAGGCCGGCCATAAGCCTCACTCCGCGACGGAAAGCCGCGATTGAAGCCTTCGGCTGTCCTCGCATCCCCGTATCGCCCTTGCGAGCCGGTAAATCCCTGCCCGTAACCCCTGTTGTACCCATCATTTCCGCGGCTCGCATAGGTCTGTCCATAGCCCCGGTTGTTCCCGACACCGCGGTTGTTGGCGCCATGCGACCAGCCATAGTCCCCGCGGCCCATATCTCTCCGGCCGGGGTAGGCGCGCGGCCCTCCGTGTGGAAAGCCCCAGTCCGCAACCGAGGTGCTATGCGTCCAGTAGTCATTGTGGTGAAAGAGGATAGCGTGTCCCAGCCAGTCAAGGCCCCAACCCAGCCAGCCCCACGGCGTCTGCATAAACGCCTGCATCGCAATCCCCAATCCGTACTGCACCGGCGAGGATCCGAAGAATGAGCCCAGCGCTCCAATCAGCGAAAACCCGGGATAAGGCGAGACCGGCTGTCCATACACATCCCAAGGGTTGTAGCTTGGGACATAAACCACCTGCGGATTGGCCGGCGCAATGTCGATATAGCCCTGATTGTTGGTGATATCAGCTTGTGGTGTGCTTTGCAGGTTGCCTGCCTGCTCCGCGCGCTGCCGCATCACTTGGATCGTCTGCAGCACATCCTGCGGCTGGTTGTAGTAGGCGTTACCCAGGCTCGTCGTCCACTGCAGATTCCTGTCCAGCATCGCCAGTACCTGCGGAAAAGCCGTGAGCCCCTTCACGCTCGGGTCCCAACTCGATTGCGCATCCGCCCCGGCCGCGATCTGTTCGGCGGGCGAATTTCCCTGCGACTGCAGCCATTGATCTGCGGCAGCCGCCTGCGCCGGATAAGTCGACGCGGTAAGAATCTCAGCCACTAACGAGTCTGGATAGAGCGCGATTGGCGCAACCAGCTGTTGCAACTCATCTGGACTGAGCGGCTGCCCCTGCGCACTACCCTGCAGCGGATAATTCTGCTGCTGCCCAAATTGCTGTCCGTATCCAGGCTGCTGATTCGAAGGGTACTGCGGCTGCGCATACTGCGGTTGCGCACTCTGCTGCAGATATGGGGGCTGTCCATACCCAGGCTGCTGGCCGGGGCCGTAGGACGGCTGCGCATACCGTGGTTGCGCATACGGCTGGACCGCGTACGGTTGCTGTCCGTAGCCGTTTTGCGGACTCTGCGCAAACTGCCCTGGGGCTGGATCATCGGGTGGCCAATCCTGCGCCGGAGCTTGCTGCGCGGAGAGCCTCCCCTGACCTAAAACCAATAGAAGCAGCACCGCTGCCCCAATAACCCCGGCTTTGTAGCCGCTCGTTATTGTTCCAAGGAAACCGGTGCGAACTGGCGCTGTGGGGATCGAAATCTCTGGGAGGCCCGTAAAACCGGCCGGGCGCGACGCGCGCAAAATGAAGCGGTCTTCCATCTTCCCTCACCTGGCCCGGAAATGCCGCCACTGGCAAACATTTGCTCAAGGCCGCCCCGGTGCGCAATGCGCCCGCGGTCTTGCCAACTGCGCTTCACTCTGTCCCGCGCCAGAGCAAGTAAGGTCCGCGGCCAGGGAAGAATCCAGTTAATGCAGACACGCTCCGACACGGTTAGTTTCGGAGGCTGTCACCGATTGTTGACAAAGATCAGCCGCCCCCGCCTGGCGCCGATAGGCCGGTGGATCAACATGAGGAGGATCGACCCACGCTCCGCGACCCAGAACGAGCCCAAGGCGACCTCGCTGAGCGCATTGGGCTGTCGGCGCCATTTGAGCTTTCGCTGCCCAAAAGTCAGTAAACACAATGTGACTTATCGAGCGACTTCGCACCTGTGTTTGGATGAGTGGTGGGCTGGCCACTCGTTGGGCCTCCGCGACGTGCCTGGAACAAGTAAAACTGCCCGCCGGGCGTGTTCTTCATATTGACCACCGGTTTGCGCGCATGCAGCGTCTCAATACATACGAAGCAAAGACGAACGCCAGGACGAAAATCGGATCGAATTTATCCCACGCACTGCCACCGCCATTCAGTTGTGAATAGAACGCGAGTAAAAGAGTGATCGCGGTACCGGCATAAACCCACTCAGTCAATCGAGGCACATTGGGAATCAGAAGGCCCACGCCACCAAGGATGTGGGTCACGCCAATCAGGGGGATGATATAGAGCGGGTATCCGAGCTGCTGATTGGCGATCCTCCATTCACCGGGATCGTGAATTAGATATAACCTTCCGAAGCACACCCAGAGGAAGGCGACAAGGCCGGTTATTACCATCGCGGCTATTTGAGTTGCTCGACCTGCCCGCGCGGGTTTATCTGTTGTCTGTTCAGTTTTCATATTCAAAGCGATCCTCCTCTCGCGGTTCGATCTTTCTTGACGTTAGCGCCGCAGTTCCCAAGGAACTGCGGCTGATTCCGCGTGCCCCGGACTTACGCCTTGGCTGCATTCTGTGCAGCCGCAAATACATCGCGTGCGGACGTCGTACCTTCCACGTGCTCCGTACCCGCAATTCCGAGCTCCATCCATCCCGCGTTAACGCTGTCAAACATTTCCTCGGCAGGTCCAGTGTGGCCCTTCGGGACGCCGAACTGCTCGAACGCTTCCGCCCAGGCTGCACGCGGGAGTGCAAAGGCTTTTACGTTGAGTTTCAGGACTTCACCCAATTGTCTGGCCACTTCATCCGCGCTTACCATCGATCCCAGCTCGATGACGCGATGCCCTGACCATGCAGGCCCGGTCAGAAGCGTTGCCACCTCTGCGCCGATGTCGTCTGACGCGACCATTGTCGATTTCCGGTTTGTCGGATTGTAGAAGACCGGTAGTGTTCCGCCCTGGGCGGCCTGTAAGCCGAAAAGAAAGTTTTCGAAAAAGCCGCCTGCGCGCACAAATGCAACCGGAGAGGTCAGGTTGCGAAAACCTTGCTCCAAAAGTGATAAGGCCATGATCATCCCTATCCCACTTGTTCTATTCGCGCCCATCGACGAGAGCACTACCACCCGCGAGGGCACCACCTTGGTCAACGCCTCGACATAGTTCGCAATCACGCCCTTTGCTTCTCTGTAATCAGGCAAGGGTGCCCATACAGCCGGCAACATGACAAACGCTCCCTCAACACCTTTGAGCGCCGACGAGATGGCTGTCGCATCGTTCCAGTCTCCGTCCACCAACTCCACGCCTTGGTCTGCCCACTTCGCCGCTTTCTCGCGATTGCGCACAAGTGCTCGCACCTGTTTGCCTTGCTTGAGCAGATACCGCGCGGTAGCGCCGCCAACTTTTCCAGTAATGCCCATGACTAAATACATGCTCGTTTTCTCCTTGTTAGAACGAAAGTGATGCTCCGATGCGAACGCCAGAGCTTGTGAGTTGCGCAGCTAGCACTCCGCTAGTCCCGTGAGTTTCCACAGTGATCTGTCGCATGAGTCGTTACAGGCCTTTACACAGCCGATCGGATCGCCTCGATGAGAGAGGTGGTTGATCCTCGCGGAGGCTTTGCTATGTGGTCGTCACTGTCACGGCCTGACGCACATACCGGCTGCTTTCCAGCTGCTGCACCATGAAGGCTGCCAGATCGGCCCGCCCGATCTTGTGCGCCTTCTCGCCGCCCTCCGTGCTCAGCACCCTGGCAACGCCGGTCTTCTCGACGTCGGTCAGCATCGGCGGCCGCACCAGCGTCCAGTCAAGGTTGCTGCCTTCGATCTCGGCCTCCATGCCCGCCTTGTCTACCAGCAGACCCCGCAGAAACGTCTTCATTAGCAGGTGCTCGTTGAAAAAGCCGGCGTTCTTAACGCTGTCGCCCGCGCCAACCACCGAAATCTTCAGCAAACGCCGCACGCCATTGCGCCGCATCGCGTCCACAATATTGTGTGCCGCGCTCGTTTCCCTCGTCGTCACTTTCCATGGCGTCTTCCCGCCCAGCGCGTCGATCACCGCATCCTGTCCGGCGACCGCAGCGTCGACCGCGGCCGCGTCCAGCGCGTCGCCCGCAACAACTCTGACGTTCGCCTTCTTGTACTGTGCGGCACCACGTACGAAAGCCGTCACCTTATGTCCGGCCGCCAGCGCCTCATCTACCAGCGCTTCTCCGCTCCTGCCCGCTGCTCCTATCACTAGAACTTTCATCGCTTCCTCCTTTTGCTTCGTATTTGGCCGCCCATGCAAATGAGCGATCTGCGTATTAGAGGATCTGTGTAACCATTGGTTGCAAAATAATCAGTGGTTTGTATCCAATGGTTATAAATTAACAATCGGTCGCAAACATCGTCAAAATGGACTAAGCTTTAAAAATGACATCTACATCACCGAGTCGCCGGGTAGAGCGCAAGGAGAGGTTGCGGGGCGAAATCCTTGCGGCTGCAGGTAAAATGTTCGCCGATCGCGGTTACGAAGCCGTGACGCTTCGTGAGATCGCTAAAGAGATCGGTTATACGCACGCCGTGATCTACCAGCATTTCCCCGACAAATCACACATTCTTGCCGAGTTGAGTCGCGAGACAATCGGCCTGATGATTCAGAACTTCGACGCGATTGCCGCTAAATATCCTGAACCGAAAGAGCGTCTTTTTGCGACTTCACGCGGCCTGATTCAGTTCTGCACTGCTCATCCACAGCAGTTCCGCAACGTCTTCTTCGGGCCGGAGGACCGCAACGGCGTCCGCGCTGGACAATACATCGACGACCTTGGCGCGCCGTTGTTCGCGCGTTTCGTGCAACTCTTCTTCGAGGTTGCCAAGGATGAAGGATTGCCAAACAGGGATGACATCGTGATAGCCCACACCTGGTGGTTTACGATCTTTGGCCTCGCCACACTCTTTGTTATCCAAGGAGTTGTGCCTGGATTGTCTGACCAGGCTCTCGTGATCGAGCAGACGATCGCAACGCTTTGGGCGGGCGTCCAGGCTGTTCCGCGATTGCCGAAGAGTGCAATCTCTAAGCGATCCGGCCGGTCCAGTGCCTCGAAGCACTAACAGCGTCTGTCTACTTATGGGTCGTTAAAGGGTTGAAGGTATACCGGTGGAGTACCAGGACTCTCCACTTTTCCAAGGCCGTAGCCCTTCTGGTGGCCGGGAGAGTTCTCGTTTTACGCCAAATCGCCACACCACACTCCGAGAGGTGCCCCCGGCAAGTTGCAGCGACTGATGTTCGCCTCAAGGCGATTCGCGAAGCATCCAAACACCGGCCCATTTCCGCCCATGGCATCCCTCGAGAACCTCGACTACACTGGAGGGGCTATGGCAACCTTCGCGCTTTCAACTGCAATTCACCCGCGCTCGCCGCAGGGCGGGTTTGCAAACGAGCCTTTCGTCAACTTCAAGGCGCCGGAAAACGCCCGCGCCATGCAAGCCGCGCTGGACCTCGTCGCCTCCCAGCTGGGGCGCGAGTATGACCTCGTGATCGGCGGCCACCGCCTCAAAACGGACGGAAAAATTCGCTCCCTCAACCCAGCGCGCCCCGCGCAAGTCGTGGGAGTACACCAGAAGGCCGGAGCCGATCACGCCGAACCGGCCATGAAGGCCGCCCTCGATGCCTTCGAATCCTGGAGCCGCTCGTCTGTCCTTGAAAGAACTTCCCTCCTGCTCAATGCCGCCGACATCATCCGCAAGCGCAAATTTGAATTCTGCGCATGGCTCACCTATGAAGTAGGCAAGAACTGGGCCGAGGCCGACGCCGACGTGGGTGAAACTATTGATTTTCTTGAGTTTTACGCGCGCGAGGCTCTGCGGCTTTCAGAAGCGAAAACGCCCATCCAACTCCCCGGCGAGCGCAACGAGCTGCTCTACATTCCGCTCGGCGTGGGCGCGGTGATTCCGCCGTGGAACTTCCCCTTTGCCATCATGGCGGGCATGACCGCAGCCGCCATCGTCACCGGCAACACGGTGATTCTAAAGCCATCCAGCGACTCTCCAACCATCGCGGCCAAGTTTGTCGAGGTGCTTGAAGAGGCTGGCATGCCGGGTGGCGTGGTCAACTTCTGTCCCGGCTCCGGCGCGACCTTCGGCAATGCCATTGTGGAGCATCCCAAGACGCGTTTCATCGCTTTCACCGGCTCAAAAAGCGTGGGCTTGGAGATTCACGAGCGCGCAGCAAAAACGCAGCCAGGCCAAATCTGGATCAAGCGCACCATCCTCGAAATGGGCGGCAAAGACTCGATTCTTGTCTGCGCCGATGCCGACGTCGACGTGGCCGTCGAGGGCGTCGTGGCCTCCGCCTTCGGTTTCAGCGGACAGAAATGCTCGGCCTGCTCGAGGGCGATAGTCGAGGCTCCCATCTATGACGCTTTTGTCGAACGCCTTCGGGACCGAGTGCAACAACTGACCGTCGGAGATCCGACGGCGAATCCCAACCTCGGCCCCGTGGTCAACAAGGCGGCACTTGATTCGATGCTCGGGTATATCGAGACTGGCAAAAAGGAAGGCCGCTTAATCGCGGGCGGCAACCGTGTCGATTCGCCAGATGGCGGCTATCTTCCTTGAACCCACAGTGATTGCCGACGTGGCGCCCGATGCAGTCATCTCCCAGGAGGAGATCTTTGGTCCCGTGCTGGCGGTCATCAAAGTGGCAAACTTTGAAGAAGGCATAAAAGTGGCCAACAACACGGAATATGGACTCACCGGTGCCCTTTACACCAACGACCGCGACCGGCTGAATCTCGCGCGCACCGAGTATCCACGTAGGAAATCTTTATTTCAACCGGAAATGCACCGGGGCGATGGTCGGGGCGCACCCCTTTGGGGGGTTCAATATGAGTGGGACTGACTCCAAGGCCGGCGGCCCGGATTATCTGCTCCTGTTCACCCAGGCCAAAAGTGTCGCCGAGAAGCTCTAAAGAAAGCCACCCCTAAAAGCGCGGCCAGGAGGCCTCAAAGCGAGGCACCCTTATGCCACGGCCGGTGGTGCAGCCTGCTCTTCAGCTTCCAGCTTATTCCCCACTTCCGCCGCCGCCTGCGCCAACACTTTGTGGTGAATGGTGAAGAGTGCCAGTTCCAGGCGGTCGCTTACACCGGTCTTATCATAGATCGAACGCAGATAATTCTTGATGACCTGCTCGGTCGTCTTGAGCCGAAGCGCAATTTCACGGTTCTTGCAGCCCTGGACGATCAAGGCCACAATTCGCATCTCTTTGGGCGTAAGCCGATCGCGGACGCGCGCGCCCACCATATCCTCTTCGGGCGAGTCGGGCATCATCAGTTGGGGCGGCGTCCAGGTTTCGCCCGCAGCCACGCGGCGCACGCATTCCACTAGAGAAGGCCCGGTCACATTGCGAAAGACAACGCCACGAAAACCCTGCTGCACAAACCCGCTCGCCGTCTCGTTGTTCTCGGCAATCACTATACCGCGGCTGCCGGTTGCTTCGAGCACAGTTCGAAGTCGTTTCATATCCGGCCGCAGCGAAGCCGCGAATACAACGATGGCGCCAGGAAACGTGGTAATGGCATGGAACATCCGATCGAGATCAGTGCATTGAGCAATGATACGCAGATCTTCGTCCATCGCCAGCACCTTGGCGGTGCCGGCCCGGAAGATCGCCTGCGAGTCGGCAAGGATGACCTTATTCATGTCGCGCGCCCCATCCGCTTCGGCCCCGGAATCAGTTTGGAACCTGCCCTGAAATCCGGCTCGGCCGGGTACCGCGGTTCAAGCCCTGAATGCAATCAGCTGCGTGGAGACGTATCGGCAAAATGACAAAAGACCTCGAAACTGCCCTCTTCTTTATCAGAGGCAGACGGTTTCAATGCCTTTGGTCATCAATTCCCGCCAAAGGTGTCCCACACTTAGGTAACCTTCACTCCGACTAGCTTACAGCCCAAACCCCTCGGCGTCACGAGAATCCAAATACCAACTTCGTGGCATTGTATTTACTGTCTAGGCTCTTTTTGCTCTGGTAGTTTGGAAAAGTACCCTTCGTGCCGAAAGCCCTACACTGGGAGTATATGGCAAGGCCAATTTTACTAGCGGTCGATGACGACGTAAGCGTGCTGGAAGCCGTAGTTCAGGACCTACGCCGACAATACGGGTCTATGTACCGAATCATGCGCGCCGCGAGCGGCCAGGCTGCCTTGGATACGCTGGCGCAATTGAAGGCCCGCCAGGAGCCTGTGGCGCTTTTGGTGAGCGATCAGCGCATGCCGGGCATGACTGGGGTCGATTTTCTCGAGCGGGCCAGAGAGCTGTACCCGGAAGCCAAACGAGTACTGCTGACCGCCTACGCAGATACGGAAGCTGCTATCCGGGCCATTAATGCGGCGCGCATCCATTACTACCTCAACAAGCCCTGGGACCCACCTGAAGAGAAGCTCTATCCGGTATTGACCGACCTGCTTGAAGATTGGAAGGCAGGCTATCGGCCGCTCTTCGAGGGGCTCAGTGTCATTGGAAATCGGTGGGCACTGAAGGACCACAATCTGCGTACATTCCTGTCTCGCAATTACGTGGCTTACCGTTGGCTCGATATCGCGGGCAGCGAAGATGCACGCAAATTGTTGGAAGAGAGGCGTTTGACGCCGGAACAGTTGCCAGCGGTACTGTTTCCCGATGGCAGCGTATTAGTTGAAGCGGATCCCGACACACTGGCGGAACGCGTGGGCTTGAGCACTCTTGCTACGAAGGAGTTTTATGACATGACAGTTGTAGGCGCCGGACCCGCGGGACTGGCGGCCGCCGTCTATGGGGCCAGCGAGGGGCTCAAAACGCTAGTCATCGAGCCCGATGCGCCCGGAGGGCAGGCGGGCACGACGTCGCGAATTGAGAATTATCTGGGATTTCCTACCGGAATTACCGGTGCGGATCTTGGCCGCAGGGCACACATCCAAGCTTCGCGATTCGGCGCCGAATTCCTGACCCAGCGCGCCACCGGTCTGCGGATCGATGGGCAATACAGGTTTCTCCAACTGGCGGATGGGCGCGAAGTAGCCAGCCACGTGGTTCTGCTCGCACCCGGCGTGCAATACCGGAAGCTTTCAATTCCAGGTGCGGAACGGCTGACCGGACGCGGGATTTATTATGGCGCCGCACTGGTTGAGGCTGCCTCCTGCAAGGACGAGGATGTGTTTGTAGTCGGGGGCGCGAATTCCGCCGGACAGGCGGCGTTGCACTTTTCGAAGTTCGCCTGCAAGGTCACTCTGTTGGTGCGAGGATCGGGATTGTCGTCAACGATGTCGAAATACTTAATCGATGAGATAGAGCGCACATCCAATATCGTGTTGGAGGCGAGGACGCAAGTGGTTGCAGTCGAGGGGGAGGATCGCCTTGAGTCATTGCGGTTATCAGCTCCACAGGGAGAGCTCATTGTGCCCGCATCCTCGTTATTCGTCTTTATTGGTGCTGAGCCGGGCGTTGGATGGTTACCGGCCTCTGTCTTACGCGACGAGAAAGGATTCGTGCTTGCCGGGCAGGATCTGCGCCATGGAGGCAAATTGCCAGCGGGATGGCGGGAGGCCCGCGAGCCATTTCTACTGGAAACCAGCGTACCAGGCGTATTTGTGGCTGGCGATGTACGGCATGGCTCGGTGAAACGTGTTGCCTCAGCGGTGGGAGAAGGTTCAATTGCAGTGCAGTTTGCGCACCAGTATCTGGCGGGGTTCTAGGTGGGAGTACGGGTCGCGAAGATGAGCAGGACCGCGAAACAGGTGAAGACTGAAGCGATCGCCCTGCTGGACGTCGCCGAAGAGTTGCGCCAGACTCGCCCATTCAAGGAAGTTGATCTGGGCGCGCTCAAAGGGTTTGGCCATGTTGATCGCTTGAGTGCCCCGGCGAGCACAGTGCTGGTGGAACCCGGCGCTCCGGCCGATTCTTACTGGCTCGTGTTGCGAGGTGAGATACACGCTGAGCGTCTGGAAGTAGATGGTTCGAGAACCCTGGTCGGCGTCGCCTCATCCGGAGAGGGATTTGGCGAAGCGCCATTGCTAAGTGGAAAGCCATACATACTCTTCCTCATCACTGTGTCTAAAGACTCACAGATATTGCGCTTTACGAATGACCAGTTTTGGAGGATGCTCGCCTGTTGCCCCTCGGTCCGCAAAGTGGTGGTAGCGGATATGGCGCAACGTCTCCGGGCCTACCAAGTGGAGGCGCTGCATCGCGAAAAGCTGGTGTCTTTGGGCACACTCGCGGCCGGTTTGATGCATGAGCTGCATAATCCAGGCTCCGCCGCCAAACGCTCCGCCTCGCAGCTGCGTGAGAATCTGAAGCGCTTGCAGGAACTAAGCCTGCGCTCGGCCTCGATTCCCAAGACCCACGGTCAACTTGACTGCATGCACCGACTTCTGGAGCACGCGGTACAAAGCTGCCATGCACCTGCACTCAGCACGCTGGAACAGGCTGATGCAGAAGAAGCCATGTCGCAGTGGCTTGAAGCCGCTGGCGTCGAAAATGCTTACCGAATTGGGCCAGCACTTGTGGAGATCGGCTTTAATCAGCATGAACTCGACTGCGCGAAGGAGGCCTTTCCGGACGGTGGCTTTTCCGACGCCCTTAATTGGCTTGAAGCACTTGTCTCGAGCGTTTCGCTGGTTTGCGCCATCGAGGAGAGCATCACCCGTATCGCCGATCTCGTCATGGCTGTGAAGAAATTTGCTTATGACGAGCGGTCGCCGTCCAAAGAGCTGGATGTGCACGACAGCCTGCAGAGCACGCTCACAATTCTTGGCCATAAACTGCGGATCAAGCAGATCGAGGTGGAAAAGCGATTTGAAGCTGCACCATCCACGATTCATACGCGAGGCTCGGCGCTCAGCCAGGTGTGGACTAATCTGATCGATAACGCGGTGGACGCGTCGCCAGCACAAGGTCAGATCGAGATTGCGACATGGACAGACACGAACACCGAGCCGGGTTGGCTCGCAGTGAGCATTGCGGATCACGGAGCGGGAATTCCAGCCGATGTGTTGCCGCGGATCTTTGAAGCATTCTTCACCACCAAACCTCAGGGTTCTGGTACGGGACTCGGCCTTGAGATTGTGCACCGCATCGTGACGCAGAAATTCGGCGGCAGGATCGACGTCGAATCGGAGCCGGGGAAAACCCGGTTTATAGTGCGCCTGCCTCTCCGCGATCCAGCAAAAGATGAAAAGCCAACATCGCCTCGCAGCTAATCCTCTCTGATCGACTCCTTGAGTTTCGATCCAATGCGAGCGCGACGCCTTCTTCATTGGTGCATTCCGTGGTATTCCGCGCGGAAGCATCTCCCAACCGCGACCCACTCTGCGGATCTATTAGAAGACGTCAATAGTCCTAGAAGATCGCGAGGCGATGAAGTTGCATCGCACTCTGCCGATGAGAAGAGTGATGGGGCTGGAATGAAAGATCGCTCGGAGATGCTCGAGGCAACTCTGGACTGCCTTCCTGAAGGCATTGCATTCGCCGGCCTTGAGGGACAGCTAAAGTTTTGGAACCGTGCTGCGGAGGCGATTACAGGGCATGCAGGCGCCGACTTGCTTGGAAGACCGGTTCACGAGGTTCTCGAATCACTGATTGATGGCGGCGCACGCCGTTGGACAGATCAGACCGATTCGGAGATGCTTACTGGCCGCGGTTCGTTAGTCCAAGTTCACCATCGGCTGGGGCATAATTTGCCGGTGCTGGTGCGGATTCTTGTTCTTAGGGACGGACTTGGCGGACGCATTGGTTCGGCGGTTGTCTTTCATCCTGCAGACACTTTTGATGCACTGCCTCGTGGAGAAAGCGGCGAGAATGCGAGCGTGGTGGCGAGCCAGACTGAACTGGAAGATCGGCTGGGTTCGGAATTCGAATATTTCAAACAGGGAGGTTTCCCATTTGGCGTGCTTTGGATAACCGTGGACCAAGCACACAGCTTGCGCAAAACGCACGGAGCAAGAGCTTGCGATGCGATGGTTGAGAAGGTGGAGCGCGCGCTAATGCTCGGGTTACGTCCGACCGAACAATTAGGCCGTTGGGGCGAAGATGAGTTCATCGTGCTTTCGCATGAGCGGACAGCCGAAACGCTTGCAGCTCGTGCGCAAGTGCTCGCGGGATTGGCACGGACGACTGACTTTCGCTGGTGGGGCGACCGCGTATCGATCACCGTCAGCATCGGCGCTGCGCAGGCGGACTTGCACGAGACACTTGCACAACTGCTTGAATGCGCACAGGCCTCTATGCTCGCAAGCATTCACGGAGGCTGCAACCACATCAAACTTGCGCCGGAGAGGCAGCCATGTTCGCCATCATAGGCATCCTGGTCGTTTTTGGGGCTGTCATCGGCGGCTTCCTGATGGAAAAAGGTCATATCGCGGTGCTTATCCAGCCGGCCGAGTTGCTCATTTTGGGCGGTGCCGCCGTTGGCACACTGCTGGTCGCGAATCCAATCCACATTATCAAAGCAATTACCGCCGCTTTGCTTGGGATATTGAAAGGTTCGCCCTTCAACAAGGCGCGCTATCTATGCACGCTCAAGATGATGTACCAGTTTCTCAACAAGGTGCGAAAAGAGGGGTTGCTAAGTGTTGAGATGGACGTTGAAAAGCCCTCCGAGAGCTCAATCTTCAAGAATTATCCCGAGTTTCTCGGCGATCATCACGCCAGAGACTACGTATGCGACACATTGCGCATGGCCATCACCGGTGGCGTGGACCCTTTCGACATGGATCAGATGATGGAGTTGGACATGGAGGTGCACCATCATGAAGCGACACAGCCGATCGCCTCGTTGACGACTGTGGCTGATGCCTTGCCTGGACTCGGCATTGTTGCCGCCGTGCTGGGGGTTGTCATCACTATGGGGGCGTTGGGCGGCCCGCCTGAGGAAATTGGCGCACATGTGGCAGCGGCACTGGTCGGCACATTTCTGGGCATTCTCGCCTGCTACGGCGTCGTAGGCCCGCTGAGCTCCAACATGGCCAAGATCGCAGACGACCATAACAGTTATCTGCACGTGCTACGTGTGTTGATGCTCTCGTTTCTCAAGGGATCGGCGCCAATGATCGCAGTTGAGATAGGGCGGCGTGCAATTCCCGCGCACGTGCGACCCAGTTTTGATGAGATGGAGAAGGACTGCAAGAACAACTCTGCCGCGGCGAACGCCCAACCAGCAGCAGCGGCATAAGCGCGCCATACCGAAGAGGGAATGAATGAACCTGGTATCCAAGAAGACTCAGCCGATCATCGTAATCAAGAAAATGGGCGGTCACCTCGGACATCACGGCGGCGCGTGGAAGGTAGCCTACGCCGACTTCGTCACCGCCATGATGGCGCTCTTCATCGTGCTCTGGCTGATGGGATCAAGTGAAAAGGTCAAGAGGGCGGTGGCCGGATATTTTAATGACCCCAGGGGAACGGCGAACCTGCTTGGCACCGCGCTGTCTGGAACCGGCGAGGCCGTGACTACCGCACCCAGCGACGACATGCGGAAGCTGAAAGAGAAGCTGGAACAGGAAATCAAGGCAAGAAAGGAGCTTGAAAAACTCTCAAAACAGATTGAAATCACGATTACACCCGAGGGGTTGCGGATTGAGCTGATTGAGACGAAGAACGGAACTTTCTATCAGAGCGGCAGCGCGCACGTGAGCGACAGTGGGCAAGAGTTGCTCGCGCTGCTGGCCGCAGAGTTGAAAACGCTGCCCAATAATCTGCTGATTGAAGGCCACACTGACGCCACGAAATACTCGAGCGACGCCAGCTACACCAACTGGGAACTCTCTGCTGACAGGGCCAACTCCGCGAGACGATTGTTGCAGCAGGATGGCGTCCGCTCTGACCAGGTAACGCAGGTGCGCGGCTATGCCGATCAACTTCTGAGGGTCAAGAACGACCCCTTCGACCCCTCCAACCGGCGGGTTTCCATCGTGGTGAAGAATCAGGATGGTGCAGTGCCCGACCTGAAAGGCGCGGACGTTTCAAATGGCCCTGGTCCGTCACCTCTCAATCATGCGAAACCAGGCGCAAAGTAATACGCGGGCAGATATTCACCGTCATCAAAAAGGGGTACATCGCCAAAAAGGGGAGTACATCGCCGGCTCGGAGGGTGGAAACATTAGAAACCCCTCGGTTTCTTCGGCAAATGTGGGAAGAATTGACCCCGCGGGTCAAAGATGGTGTAGTCTGGTGAGCGGAAAAGAAAGCGTTTACCGGAGGCAATCTCATGACCATCGTTGCCGGGGTCGATTTCGGCACACTCAGCGTGCGCGTAACCTTGGTGGACAGCAAGAACGGCCCGATTGGCACTGCCTCCGCCTCCTATCCGTTGCATCGCCGCCGTGAAGATCCGGATTTTGCCACCCAGTCTCACTCGGATCAAATGGCAGCTTTGGCGGAGGCCACGCGTGAAGCGCTTCGCAGTACAGGCACAAAAGGCAACTCCGTTCAGGCGATAGCGCTGGACACGACGGGCTCCAGCGTTGTCCCGGTAGGCGAAGGGCTTGAACCACTTGATGATTATTATTTGTGGTGCGATCATCGCGCCTATGCAGAAGCCCAGGAGATCACGGAGAAGGCCCATGTACTGAGCTTTGAAGGCATTGAGTGGTGCGGTGGTGTCTACTCCCACGAATGGGGATTCTCAAAGCTGCTGCATTGGTTGCGCCACAACCCCGAAAAGCGCGCCCGCTTTGTGACAGCTCTCGAACATTGCGACATGGTTGCGGCTACGCTGAGCGGCATCAAGACAGTGAGCGAGCTAAAGCGCAGCGTATGCGCAATGGGCCACAAATGGATGTGGAATCCCAAGTGGGATGGGCTGCCACCGGAGGAGTTTCTGGTGGCTGTCGACCCGCTGTTTGCAGGAGTTCGCGCCAAGATGGGAGGCGAATACCTGACCAGTGATCATTTGGCTGGACACCTTGCTCCGGAGTGGGCTGACAAACTTGGCCTCCGTGCAGGAATTCCCATTCCCGTCGGTGCATTCGACGCACACTGGGACGCTCTCGGATCAAACATCTGCGAAGGCGATGTAGTGAATGTCGTTGGCACATCCACTTGCATCATCGCCATGGCGCACAAAGCGGAACTTGTCCCAGGCGTTTGCGGGGTGGTACCCGGCAGCGTGCATCCAGGCTACACGGGAATCGAGGCCGGACTCTCCGCAACCGGCGATATTTTTGAAGCGATCGCCAAGCGCGCGCAAACTACCGTGGCTGCGCTCTCGGAGGGGCTGGAATCCTACAAAGCAGGACAGACTGGCTTGCTCCGCTTGAGCTGGGACAACGGCGACCGCACGGTTCTCGTGAATCCGGAACTTGGCGGCGTGACACTGGGTTGGAACCTGGTCCATACTGCGCAGGATGAACTGTTTGCTGCGATTGAAGGTACCGCATTCCACACCCGGATTATCCTTGAGCGCATGGCTGAGCACGGCGTGCGCGTGGACCGTGTGATCAACGCGGGCGGCATCCCTCAAAGAAACGAGGTGCTCAACCAGGTCTATGCCAATGTGCTGAATAAGCCGGTTCTGGTTCCGGCTGGCATTCCTACCAGCCTTGGTTCAGGCATCATGGCACTGCTGGCCGCCGGAGTTTACAAGACCATCGAAGAGGCCCAAGCCGCAGTCTGCCTGCCTCTGCGCACAGTCAATCCCGATCCGAAGGCTGCCGCGGTTTATGAACAGCTTTATCGGCACTACCGCGATGTGTATTTCGCAATGGGTCTGCGTGATGCAGCACCCGTTGCCCTCGGCCGCGTGTTGCCTGAGCTGAGGAGAATTGCAGCCGAGGTGCGGAATGCAAATTGAGGCCGGCTCTGCCCAGCAGAGCAAGGAGCGTGAGGATGGAACGGCGAAGCTTTCTAAAGACCGCGGCCGCATCTACCGCGACCGCTTTGGCATTTATCCGGCATGGAGCGGTGGCCCAACAGGTGGACAGCCACATTGAGGTTTTGGTCGACGAGCCCATCGGCACCATCGCTCCTGAGATTTATGGCCATTTCACCGAGCACCTCGGATCAGTGATTTATGACGGCATCTACGTGGGAGAAGAATCGAGAATTCCCAATCAGCAAGGTCTGCGCTCCGCGCTGATAGAAAAGATGCGCGCCATCAAGGCCCCTGTGGTCCGTTGGCCCGGAGGCTGTTTCGCCGACAGCTACGATTGGCGCGATGGAGTCGGGCCCAGAGACAAGAGGCCACGCCGTACGGGCTTTTGGACCGACCAATTCCCGACAGCGATGCAACGCAAAAACATCCCCCAGGTTTTTGAGCCAAACAGGTTTGGCACCAGCGATTTTGCACGTTTCTGCAAGCTTTGTGGCGCGGAGCCATATATAGCCGGAAATGTGCGCAGTCTGACGCCTTTGGACTTCGATCACTGGGTTGAGTACTGCAACTCACCGCGTGGAACTACAACTCTAGCAGAAACCCGCGCGGCTGACGGTTCCTCCGATCCCTTCGACGTGCGCTATTGGGGCGTGGGCAACGAGAGCTGGGGTTGCGGCGGAAACTTCGATCCCGAGGACTATGCAATTGAATTCAAGCGCTACACGACCTGGGTACCCAGGTATGGAGCGCCATTGCGTTTTGTCGCGTCCGGCCCCAACAGCGACGAACAGGCTTGGACTCGCGGCTTCTTCAACAAACTTTGTCACGGCGAACCGAGCCATGACATGCACGGTGTGTGGGGCCTCAGCATCCACCACTATGCGTGGAACCTCGCCCGGGGCAAGACTGAAGATTGGATTGCCGCGAAGGGCGATGCGCTGCAGTTCGACTCAGTAGACTGGTACGAGTTGTGCAGGGAATCGGATCGCATGGAAGGAATCATTCTGGATCACTGGACGGCACTTGGTGAATTCGATTTGGACCGGACGGTAAAGCTTGTTGTGGATGAATACGGACCGTGGTACAAGGGTGGTACTGAGGTTTCCGACGTCGGCATTTACTCGCAGCAAATCACGGTGCGCGATGCAGTGATGACCGGAATGACGCTTGACACTTTCAACCGCCATGCCGACAAGGTGGGTATGGCCGCCTGCGCTCAGCTCATTAACTGCCTCAATTCCCTGTTTCTGTCGCGCGAAGAGCAATTTACAACCACTCCCGTGTTCAACGTATTCGATCTTTATGCAGCACACCAAGGGGGGGTGGCGGTGCGATCGGTGTTTGCTTCGCCGGAGGTCCGTTACGACCGCGACGGAAAACCAATCAATTTTTGGGGATTGAAGGGATCGGTATCCCTTAAGGGCAGGAAGTTGACTTTGACGGCAGTGAACCCTGACGTCAGCAGACCGCGCGAAACTGAGATTGTGCTGCGGGGCAGCAAGGCCACGAGCGCGAAAGCATGGGTCGTCGGCGACAGCGACATCCATGCGCACAATGTTCTCGGCCAGCCAGAGCGGGTAAAGACCCGCATCGCCGAAGTCGATCTACGGTCCAATTCGCTGTTCTTCACATTCCCAGCTGCGTCGGTCGTGAAGATCGAAGTGGAGTTAGGTTAGTACCGGCTGAGCAACTAGGGGGCAACTGCGCGTTATTCAAACACAAAACGCGCCAGGGAGGCTCGATCCTCACTGGCGCGTTTTGTGTTTGGTTGAGTCCGTCCTAAAAGTCGAGACGTAGCCCGAACTGCATGCGGCGGAAGGGGAACTTGCCAAGGCCAGCCGCGTAAAATCCGAAACTCGGATAGGTCAGCGCGTTACCGAAAGTGCCGTTGCCGTACGAGCCGGCGTCGAATCGTATCGAGTTTGTGACGTTGTAAACTTCCCAGGCGAACTTCAACTTCGATCTCTCAGTTATGTCCCAATTCTTACTGAGCGACGAATCAATATCGAAAACGCCATCCGAGCGGAAGTTATTGCGGTCGCCGGCTTCTCCGGGATATGGCAGGCGAATCGGTGAACCGCTGGTGACGCCCGCGCTGATTGCCGCATCGTCGGCAAAGACCTGCGGCAACCCGCCCTCGATGTGCTTGTGAATCGGGACCTTGGCAGTGGGAACCGCCCAGGCCTGGACTTCCCAGCTGGTTGTCCAACCTGGCTCGATGACGGAGAATGGCAACCCGCTGGTCCAGCGACCCAACCCCGCCAATTGCCATCCGCCCCAAATGGCATCGCCGAGCTTGCCGGAGCCGGCGAGCAGAGCCTTCCCGGTTCCGAAAGGTAGCGCGTAGGCCCAATCACCCGAGATGTTGTGCTTGATGTCGAAGTCAGAAAGACCGCGGCTCAGTGCGGGTCTCCAGACATCCTGAATCGATCCATACGATGTGGTGGACCGCTCTGCATCCGAACCCATGTCGATGGACCTGGAGAAGGTGTAACTGAAGTCCGTTGTCAACCCGTGGCGGGCAGGATGGCGGAATGTCAGCTGGAGAGCGTTGTAATAACTCATTCCGATCGAAGACAGCGCGATCAGGGATGAGAACTGCTGGTCCCAGAACAACGTCCCGTTGGGACACCCGTAGAAGCAGCCGAAATCGATGTCGTAGAGGGCCCCCGTTTCACCGTAGTTGTAGCGCTGCGGCGTCCACTCGTCGTTGTAAATGGCATCGGTGGCGGATTCACCAGGGGAGTCAAGGTTCTTCATCTGCGGGAAGACATCCTCGAAGTATTGAATCGTGGGGATGGCCTGGTACACTCCGTCAGCGCAGTAGTAGCAAGAGCCATTGAGCTGATCTGCGATCTTCGACATCTGCGAGCCGGCCGCAAAGTAGTCACCTGCCCCTTGTGGATCGTTGTAGTCGACAGGCTCGGCCAGATCAAGTTGTTGAAAGAGATGACGCCCCAGGCGGCCGACATAGCCAACATCGAGCAGGAACCCGCCGGGAATTTCGCGCTGCACCGACAGGTCGAACGCTTCGACATAAGGAGTTTTGACGTGGTTGTCGACGCCCCAGTTAATTCCGAATGTGCCATCCGGAACATCGTAAGGATAAGCTTGCGTTTGCGGTGCAGCCGGAACAGGCAGGTTGGGCAGATTGTTTGGTCCGGTGAACCGTGGTGCGGTCTCATAGTTCACGAGGTTCGCTGAACTCTCGAATTGCGATGAGAGACCAAACGACCCAAGGTCGCTGAACCGGTGGGTGAGGGCCTCACCGTAATGATCGAAGTAGAGTCCGAAGCCCGAACGAATCGAGGTCTTCGGGTCAGGAGCGTAGACGACAGCAATACGCGGAGCAAGATTCAGCTTCTGCTTCGGCCAGAATGCCGGTTTGCCATAGAATTTCCCCGTTGGCGCAAAAAGCAGGTCTGGCTGATTCACCAGCCCCTGCGCCGCAGCTGCTCCCCTGGCCACGAACCATGCGTGCGTGTCAACCGTGGGCGCAATCTCCTGTCCCTTGGTCTCATACGGAGTTTGCAGGATCGTATGGCGCAACCCAAACGTAAGAGTCAGGTTGGGGCGAACACGCCATGAGTCCTGGAGGAAGTATTCAAACTCATTTGCCTTGAAGTGCCTGGTGACGAAGGAGCCATCAATCTGCAACGCAGCAGCCGTGGGCGATGTAACGTTATAGTTGTTCGAGGCATCCCGCTCTGCCACATCGCCAACGATTGTCGCATAGGCGTAATCGAATGACGTTCCATAGCCGGGGGCAACGGCTGGTAAGCCGGCTCCAAGCGTGGTCGGGTCGGGCACTTCATGGTCGCTCAGATAAGAGGGATTGGTGCTTGCGCCATTGAAAGAGTTCGAGTTGTTGCTGGTATTGTTTTCAATCATCCGCCAATTGCCGCCCAACGAAACGGTGTGGGTGCCCTTGGTCCAGCTGAGTGTGTCGTCGATCGTATTCACAGGAACATTCACAATCGAACTGCGGGTTTGCGCTGTCGGCTGTTGCAGGAACCGGACGACTACGTAATCGCCCGTACCGATGCCTGCGCTTGCATAACCCTGCCGGATATAGGCATAGCGCAGGTCGTTAACCAGGTTCGAAGTTGGGGAGTATGTGTGACCAAAGGCCAAGCCCTTGGTATTGTCCTCAAGAAAGCTGGAGGCGGGCTGGCCCGGGAGGTTTTCGTCGCCGGCGGCGGCGTCCTTTTGCAGATTGCCGCGAACGAAGATGTGATTCTGGGCGTTGGGTGTGTAGTCGATCTTGCCGATGTTGGTGTTGAGCCTGCTGGGCGCCGGAGAGCTGAAGTTGTACGAGCCATTGTTGATGCCATCACCGCCAGCCAGCACAGTTGCCGGGGGCTCAGTCCCCAGATACGACAGCATCGCAGCGTCGACTCCGGGCGTGGTGCACTGGGTGCAGCCAGCGTCCAACTGGGCAATCTGAGCCGATGTCAGCAAATTAGTTGAACCGTCTACGCCGAAGTAGCCAAGTTGCCCGGCAAGAAAGGTCGCCGACGGGGTGATGGCCGAAACCGTATCATTGGTGGCTGTCCGCTGCCCCTCGTAGTTATAGAAGAAGAAGAGCTTATCTTTCAAGATGGGCCCTCCGACGCTGCCGCCGAAGGTGTTCACAATGTATTTCGTTGGGACATTTGGCAGACCCGATGAGAGCTCCTGCTCCTTGATGAACCAATTGTTGGCAACGGTATTCGTCGGACGATTGTATTCATAGAGTGATCCGTGAAGCCTATTGGTGCCGCTCTTGGTCACAAGAGAGATCTGCGCACCGGACGACCGACCAGCGTCTGCATTGCTATTCGACGTGGTGACGCGAAATTCTTCGGTCGAGTCCAACGTGGAGCGCAAAACGCCATTGAATCCATATCCATTGATCTGGTCGTTATCGTCGACACCATCGAGTGTCACGTTGCCCTGATCCGAGCGAGCTCCCGAGACTGCACCCTGTCTGCTGTCGAGATCGGAGGCTTGCGTCTTGTCGGTAAGCGAAATGGTCTCGCCGAGAAAAAGCACGCCGGGTTGCAGGCTCAGCAAGGAGAGAGGATCACGGCCATCCATGGGCATCGCCTGAATCTGTTCATTGTTCACCGAATCGCCCATCGTTGCATCCGTGGTATTTAGCGTTTGCGCAGATCCAGACACATCCACCGTGACCGTGCTGCTCTGGATGGTGAGGGTGAAATCGATGGTCGCCGGCTGGTTCACGAGCAATTCGGCGGTCTTGATCTGCTCTCCAAAGCCGCTTGCTGTAGCCGTTATGGTGTATTTTGCCGGTGTAATCTGGGCAAACGTATAGAGCCCGGCGCTGTTTGAGGTCGCGCTCAAGGTCGTGCCAATTGACTTGTCAACAAGGGTAATTCTCGCCCCAGGAACCAATGCGCCGCTGGGGTCTTTGACAACTCCGCGAAGGGAGGTAGATGCGGTCTGGCAAAAAGAGAGGGTGGCGGCGGAGAGGGTGCAAAGCAGCAACCATCCCCATACGGATGTTTTCACGGCTGTTCCTCCAAAAGAACTCATCTTGCTGGTTGAGCGTCTCGTGCCTCACGGCCTATACGTTGCCCTGAACGACTGCTGTAGCGCCGTCGCACTCTGAATGCAATCTTGCCGGTAGAGCCCGCCTAAATGGGAAATCGTTCATTGTGCGGGGCTTTCAACGGTACCTTGTTGCGCGTCTTGCTGATGCGTCGGCAGCGAGAACTGCCTTTCAACGGGGGTGAAACCTATCTTGAGCGATATTTACCTAAGATTCAACAAGAATCTATAAAGATCCGTGAAAAACCGCACTTCAGCTCTCGCTCAGGTCAAGTGGAAATCATTGCTGTTGTTGCATTTGTTGTAAGTCGATGAGCGGCTGACTGCGCTCCGGTGCCTGTTGGGCGCGTTCCACCAGCACACTCCAGTCTTCGGGAATGGGCAGTTTTCGGTCGAGGGCTGGAGGCTGCTCGCTGGCCTCCACGTGCACAGCGACGTAGAGCTCACTTTCGGTCTTGCCGCGAAATATCCCGTGCGTGGGAGGTACATCCGCATAATCCCTGCCTACTGCGGTGCGGATATGGCGGTGGTGAGCGACCAGGTTGTTGGTTGGGTCGAATCCCACCCAGCCCAGGTGTGGCATCAACACATCGACCCATGCGTGCGTCGCATCTGGCGTAGACCGATCGTGATCCTCCCGACTCCGGTAAAGGTAGCCCGAAACATAGCGAGCAGGAATCTTTACGTGGCGCAGCAGGGCAATCATTGTGTGAGCAAAGTCCTGGCAGACACCTTTGCCGCTGACAATAGCCTCGTCGATGGGCGAGTCGACTCGGGTATGGCGCGGAACATATTCGAAGTAGTTGAAGAGGCGCTGGTTCAGCTCTTGCACCAGCATCAAGGGGTCGTCGCGACGAGTGACGCCCATTTGAGATGCCAGCAGTGTTAATGCCGGAGTTTCCACGGCAAACTGGCTGGGCAGCAACATCTCCCAGTAGTCGCCCGCTTCGACAAGGTTGTCGAGTGCGCCCCACGCATCAGGCGACAAAAACCCGGGCACATCGGGCAGAGACTGCTGCTCAACCACCGACTCCGCAACAATAACCAGCTGATTGTGCTCGCCTGGGATGTCAAAGTGCTGCACATTGTTGCCCAGGTGGTCGCGATAGCTAAAGACGCGGCAGCGGGGGCTGACTGAAAGAGAAAACGTGAGGCAATGCTGATTCGAGTCGGAGCGCGGGTGCATGCGCGTTTCCATAATGCTCTCGCTAATGGCGTGCGAGTAGCGAAAACGCGTGAGATGCCTTATGGAATAAAAGTTCATGCGTATTCCCGTTTTCTCTTAAATGGCAAGCGCGGACTGGATGGAATAGTGGACGTAGTAGCGGTAGATCATCTCATGGATTCGCAGGCATTGCTCGCGAATGGTGTGAAGAAATGCGGCCGCATCGCTGGCCAGAATTTCGCCGATCGTGGTGTAACCGAGCATGGCATGCAGGCGGCCAATTCCAGCACTGAGCTCATCAGGGGCACGTCGTCCGCCGGTGCGCTGAATCGATTCGACTGCGTGGCGAATGCCATCGACGGTGTAGCGGATTGCATGGGGGAAGTCGCGATTAAAAAGGAGGAATTCCAGGATGCGATCGGCGGTCAGATCAGCGGTGTAAACCTGGCAAAATGCTTCAAAGGCCGTACAACAGCGAAGAAGCCCCACTTGTTCGAGGTACTGATAGCCAGAATGATCGCGCTCTTGCGCGCTGAAGAGGCTGGGCTGATAGACCTCAAGCAGAGTCGCGGTGGCATAGGTCCGCTCGAGATAACGGCCGAGCCGAATGAACTGCCATCCCTGGCCATGAATCATCGTTGTATCGCTGACGCCCTTGAACAGATGAATGCCATCGACCACCGAAACCAGAACATCGCTGATGCTATTGCGAAATTGCGTTTGCGCATGCGGCGAGTGCATCTGGTGGTAGAGGCGATTAAGCTTTTGCCATTGCTCGGTCGAGATCTCTTCGCGCACCTGGCGGGCATTTTCGCGTGCGGCGTTCACGCAGTGTGTGACGGAGGCGTGGTGGAGACTGTCGAAGATCAGCCGGCCGGCCATCTCCTCAAGAGCGCCATTCCACTCCAGGCCCGCGGGCTTGTTCAGGGCGGCCAGAAGTCGCTGCCACCGTGTCTCCGCGCTTGCGCCGCCCGTGTCGAGCATCAGGCTCATAGTTACGTCCAACTGACGCACGGTGTTTTCGGCCCGCTCAAGATAGCGGCTCATCCAATAGAGGCTATCGGCAACGCGCGAAAGCATTGGCGTACTCTCCCGAACTCCGCTTCTGACGGTTATTCCAGAACCCATGTGTCCTTGCTACCGCCGCCTTGCGAGGAATTCACCACCAGCGAGCCCTTTTCCAGTGCCACCCTGGTCAGTCCACCGGGGACGATATTTACTTTGTCACCAAAGAGGATGTAAGGCCTGAGATCTACGTGGCGCGGCTCCAGAAGATTGCCAACGAGGCACGGAGCGCGAGAAAAGTCCAGCGTGGGTTGGGCAATGTAGTTGCGTGGGTTGGCCTCAATCTGGCGCGCGAACTCCTCTCGCTGCTGCGCAGTGGATTGGGGACCAATCAACATCCCGTACCCGCCGCTTTCGCCGACGGCTTTCACCACCAGTTTGTCCAAGTTGGCTAACACATGCTGCCGCTGTTTCTCTTCAGTAAGCAGGTAGGTTTCTACGTTGGGCAGGATTGGATCTTCGTCGAGGTAGTAGCGGATGATGCGTGGCACATAGGCGTAGAGCGCCTTGTCATCGGCCAGGCCGGTACCGAAAGCATTGGTCACAGTGACATTGCCGGCGCGGTAAGCATTGAAGAGCCCTGCGCAGCCGAGCGCAGAATCCGAACGAAAGATCAGCGGGTCACTGAAGTCGTCATCCACGCGACGATAGATCACATCCACTCGCTTAAGCCCATCCGTGGTGCGCATGTACACGATATTGTCGTGAGTGACCAGATCGCGGCCTTCAACCAGATCGATGCCCATCTGACGAGCCAAGTAGGTATGTTCGAAGTATGCGGAGTTGAACACTCCCGGCGTAAGCAACACGATATTCGGCTCAGGACGGCCCTCCGGGGCCAGCGAGCGAAGCGTGGCCAACAGAAGCTGGGGATAATGCTCAATAGGCCGCACACCGTAACTATGAAAGAGTTGCGGAAATGTCCGCTTCATGACGCGCCGATTGGTGAGCATGTAGCTCACACCAGAGGGCACACGCAGGTTGTCTTCGAGCACCACAAACTCGCCGGTGTTCAGGCGCAAAAGATCAGAACCCACCACGGCGATATACACGTTGCGCGGCACTTGCAGGCCTCGCATCTGGCGCCGGTAGTGCTTGCAGCTGTAAACCAGTTCACGAGGCACTACACGATCGCTCAGGATTTTCGCGTCGAAATATACATCGCGTAGGAAAAGATTGAGCGCATTGATTCGCTGAGTGAGGCCGCGCTCGATCCGATCCCACTCCGAAGCCGTAACCAGCCGGGGCAGCAGGTCATAGGGAAAGATGCGCTCGGTGCCTTCTTCCCGCCCGTAGACAGTAAAGGTGATTCCCTGGGTGAGGAAGGAGAGCTCCGCCGACTGCTTGCAGCGCTGCAACTCATCCTGGGGCAACCGCGCCAGTGTCTCAGCAAGCGCGCGATAGTGCGGGCGCACTTCCCCATCGGGTTCCCGCATCTCGTCGAACGCGCGGTCCAGCGGATAGTCTCCGAAAAGCGTGTCCACTTCCACCGGATGACCTGCGTTCATGAAGGGGCTGGGGTCCTTTGGGGCAAATTCAGGGCCCGGTCGGTAGATGAACTCTGCCCTTCCCGAAGGATGAATCGCATCATCCGGATCCGCTAGCCGAGCCCAATTCCTCTATACCCTGTTCTTAAGCTTGTAACATGCGAGGCATAAAGGCACAATCAGGAACCCGTGATTCCTTCTGCCCCACCGGGAGAAGCGCAATCGGCAACTTGAGTGGAACACGCAGGACAGCGCGACGTTGGAGCCGCGCGTTCCTGCCCGTCTTCGACTGAATGACCCCGTTGGCCTCTAAAAGAGGTTCCAGAGCGACTGGTTGTAGACTGCGTGATGGAATTGCACTTCGGAGCCCTTGACAATAGTTCCCAGCTCTCGTGGGCAGCGGTTAGCGGCGGCTTCCTTCAGATCCGCATACCGACCCTGAACGTCGGAACCAATGATTTCAGCGATCCAGCCTGATGATTTGAAGTCCTCGATTGCCTTGTAGATGTTGTCGGGAAGATACCGCCCGCCCTCGCGCAAGTTGTCCACCTTGGCGATCTCGCCGTCGATGCCGGTCTTGAAAATGGAATACATCGACAGGTATGGATTAGCATCCGGCGCCACCGCGCGCACCTCGGTACGCATCGAGCGCGAGTTGCCGATCGGCACGCGAATCATCGCCCCGCGGTCAACTGCAGACGCGCGAATCTGGTTGGGAGCCTCGAAGTGCGGATCGAGCCGCCGATAGGCATTCACACTTGAATTGAAAATCAAGCAGAGGTCCAGCGCGCGAGTCAGGATCCGATCGAGGAAGCTCCATCCAAAGGTGGAAAGCTGCTCCTCGCCTTTCTCGTCCCAGAAGAGATTGGTCTTGCCCTGTGAAACCGAAACGTTGGTGTGCATTCCGCTGCCGTTGACGCCTGCGACCGGCTTGGGGAGGAAGCAGGCGGTATAGCCGTAGTTGTTGGCAATCTGGCGGCAAAGCAGCTTGTAGAGCTGAATCTGGTCGGCTGCAGCAACCACCTCACTGTATCCAAAGTTGATTTCAAATTGACTGGGAGCCACCTCGGGGTGGTCCTTTTCGTTCTGGAAGCCCATGGCGCGCTGCACTTCAGCCGACGTATCGATGAACTGGCGCAACGGATCGAGCGGCAGCGAATGATAGTAGCCACCGCTACTGACAAAGCTAAACTTGCCCGTTTCGTGGTACGTTTTTTCCGCGTCCATGCCGGAGAAGATGAAACCCTCGATTTCGGTTGCGGCATTCAGAGAGTACTTCTTCTCGGCGAAGAGCTTGTCGGCATAGTTCTTAAGCACTCCGCGCAGGTCTCCGGAATAGGGAGATCCGTCTTTGTCGATAACGATGCCGAACACCAGCACCTTGCCGTTTCCGAAAACGTCTGCCGGCACCCAGTAGAAAGCGCTCCAGTCGATTCCGAGCCGCAAGTCGCTCTCTTTCTGCGCGGTGAAGCCACGAATCGAAGAACCGTCGAAAGTGAGATTCTCGTAAGCGTTGAGCAGGAATTTCTTGTCGTAGTCGAGCAGATGCAGACGGCCTTCAAGATCAGAAAACAGTACCGTCACAGCCTTGACCCGCTTCTCGTCGGTAAGATACTTGAGCCGCCTATCTCGAATCTCATCAGCGGCTACTCGATCGAGGCGATCCTTCTTGGCCCGCAAATTCAGTTCTTCCAACTCCTCGTAAGGGAGCGCTAGAAAATTTCGATACTCAATGGACATGGGACTCCTTCGTGCGTAGCAAGATGCAGCCTCGCGTGACTAAAACTGCTCAATCGACGCACCACAATCGCCGTCTCAGCGCGAGTTTCCTCGGGCATGGTCCAGGGAAGCCACCTGAGAACAGGATGACGGCTCAATTGAAGACCGTTACGAAACGCAGAACTGTTGGTAAGCTTTTGATTATAGGTTAACGCTGCCGGGTCATCAGTGCGCAGGGAAATTGGCAGTGTCACTTCGAAACGAGTGGAAGAGTGGACAGATGGCCGTTGCTTTGGGTCACTTGCGATACTCTAAGTGTCTCAGGAGGCTTCACCAACGATGATCCGGTTGCGCCGCTTCCTTGTCGCAATGTTTGCTTTTCTTTTATTCGCTTTTGCCGCTGCGTCAGCTCAGCGACTGAGTGCCGATGCTCGCGAGGACGAATATGTTCGGACCCACTACACGAAATACGCATATCGCATTCCGATGCGCGATGGCAAACGACTCTTTACTAACGTCTTCGTGCCAAAAAATGAGACCGAAGGCCCCTATCCCATTTTGATGTTCCGTACACCCTATGGCGTGGATCCATACAGCGAGGACCAATACCCCGAGCACCTTGGCCCGTCTCCGGAATTTGAGAAGTCAGGTTACATCTTCGTCTATCAGGATGTGCGCGGACGTTGGATGAGTGAGGGAGAATTTGCTGAGATGCATCCGCATGTCGACGTGAAGAAGTCTTCGCAGGACGTAGACGACTCTTCCGACACATCCGACACCATCGACTTCCTGCTGAAGCATGTGGCTAACAACAATGGCAAAGTGGGTATCTGGGGCATTTCCTATCCAGGCTTCTATACATCGGCATCAATCATCGACTCCCATCCGGCGCTGGTAGCGGCCAGCCCACAGGCTCCCATGACTGACCTCTTTCTCGGTGATGACGGCTATCATGGCGGAGCGTTTATGCTTGAAGCGAATTTCGGATTCTATGCCCGAGGTTTTTTCCCGCAGAGGAATCCACTGGAGCCTATACCAACGGTGCCTTTCGATTTCGGCACCGCAGATCACTACAAGTTCTTTCTCGACGCCGGCAATATTGCCAGTCTCGACAAGCTCTACCTGAAAGGTTCAAATTGGCTATTTTCCGATCAGGTCAAACATGACACTTACGATGCTTACTGGCAAGAACGCGATTTATCCCGCCACATGAAAAACGTGCGCTGTGCGGTGCTTGTCGTGGGTGGTTGGTATGACGCGGAAGATCTAATGGGCCCGTTTCGCACCTTCAACGCCATTTCCAAGTTCAATCCAGAAACACCGATCACACTGGTCGAAGGGCCGTGGGTCCATGGTGGCTGGGCTCGCAACGACGGAAGCCATCTTGGTGATGTGCAGTTCAACGCGAAGACCAGCGAGTACTTTCGCACCAATATTCAATTTCCGTTCTTCGAGTACTATCTGAAAGGCAAGGGCATCGCCCAGCCAAAAGCGGTTGTTTTTGAAACTGGAACCAACGTCTGGCGCAGGTTTGACGACTGGCCACCCAAAGCCGCCGAGCCTAGAACACTTTACTTCCATGCCGGCGGCAAGCTGAGCTTTAACCCGCCAACGGAGACCAGGAGCGAGGACGAATACGTCAGCGACCCAAATCACCCTGTGCCATTCGTTGGATATTCTACCGACACTGTACCCCAGCGCTACATGGTGGACGATCAGCGCTTCGCCAGCTACCGGCCCGACGTGCTGGTATATGAAACCGACCCACTTCAGGAGGACCTCACAATCGCGGGTCCCATCTCGCCCAAATTATGGGTCGCGAGTTCCGGCACTGATTCTGACTTCGACGTGAAGCTCATCGACGTTTATCCCGAGGACTATCCCGACCCGGATGACACATCGGAGGGGAACAAGCGCATCGTGGACGCGCCGCCACTGCACATGGGCGGATACCAGCAGCTTTTACGCGGCGAACCTTTCCGCGCCAAGTTCCGCAACAGCTGGGAGAAGCCGGAACCGCTGAGTCCCGATAAAGAAACTGAACTTGACTTCCAGATGCCGGATCTCTTCCACACTTTCCGTCGTGGCCATCGCATCATGGTCCAGGTGCAAAGTTCCTGGTTCCCACTGACCGACCGCAATCCGCAGACTTTCACCGACATTCCATACGCAACACCCGAGCAGTTCCAGAAAGCTACCGAACAAGTCTTCCACCAGCAGGCCGCAGCCTCCGGCGTCGAAGTCCTTGTGCTACCGGTGCGGTAATTCTCATTCCAACCCGCTGAATGTCATTCGGCGACGGACGTACGCGGTCTGTTCTTCAATGCTGGAAGCACCAGTACCATCAGCAATAGCGCGGCGGGAATCGTAAGCATTCCAAGACGAAGGTTTCCAGTGTGACCTGATATCCAACCCGCGAGCCAGGGCAGCACCGAACCGCCGAAACCTGCGGTTGCCAGCACCCAGCGGGAGTCTGAAATGTGCTGCGCCCGGGCGATGGAACCCGCGATGACCAGCGGATAAATGGGAGCAAGCGCCGCTCCAAGGAGGAACATCGCCAAGCTACGCCCGACCGCAGATGGCGAGACAGCCAGCAACACTCCCGCTGTCAACGCCACTCCAATAGCAACACGAAAAACGCCTACCGGTTCAGTACGCAACAACAAGAGAGATGATAGTCCGCGCGAGACCAGAAACCCTATCCAATACAGCGAAGAGGACGCCGCCGCCATCACCAGGCCATTTCGTGCCATCCGGAGAGCATAGGTTGGCAGCCACGCGGCAGCTGTGTTCTCGATGCCAACTTGAAGGAATGCGGCCAAAGCAAAAACCACAATGAGACGCAGATGAGTAAAATCTCGCGGATCGCTAACGGGGTGTGCGGCGTCGGGCGCGTCCTCAAGCAGCAGGCCACATGCCGACGCCGCCAATGCCCCTGCCAAAGCCAACAGCAAGTAGGCTGCGCGATAGGTGTGATGCATAAGGATCTGTGCGGCCAGCAACGGCGCCACCAACGCTCCAACGCTCCAGCTGAAATTGAGAAAAGTCAGAATCGGTGCACATCGATTTGGAAAAGCGCGCCCTACAAACAGGCTCACGCACGACATAGGAACGCCGACGCTGACGCCGAGAACGAAGAATACTAGAGGTAGAAACGGCTCGGTCGCTGCCGCGACCCCTAAGCAACAGACCGACATCGCCAGAAATCCAAGCGTCATGGTGCGGGCATACTTCGCCCGGCAAAAAAGAGCGCCCAAAGAGGTGCCGCCAAAATAAAGGAGAAACAGCAGGCCCGAACGGCTGTCGTTCATATGGAAAGTTGCTGCTAATGAAGGCAGCAGCGGCCCACCCACGGCCTGCAATACCCCTGTGAGCGCGAAGGCCGGGTGCAGCAAGGCCATTGATCGACCGGCGGAGTTCCTGGCGTTTGCCTGCATCTGGGGTCAGCTCCGCTTCCCTCGGATCCGCCGCGGATTCGGCGGGCAGGTTGATTCGCGAATCACCAATTCCGGATGAATAGGCACCACGTCCGGGAACGTCGCCTGGCCACGAATCCTCTGCAACAGAATACGAGCTGCAACTTTCCCCATCTGCGCTAGTGGCTGTCGAATTGTGGTCAGGCTGGGATTATGGAAGGCTGCGCTCTGGATGTCATCGAAGCCCACAACAGAAACGTCAGTAGGCACTTGTATGCCCTGGTCCACGAACGCGCGAATCGCCCCAATGGCGGCGATGTCGTTATAGCAGACCAGTGCGGTAAAGTCCGCACCACGCTGAATCAATTCATTGGCGGGCTCATACCCCAGCTCGGGTGTCGAAACTCTCAGGAGTAATTGGACCGTCAGTTCAGGTGCAACGGTTAGTCTTAGCTCGGCTGCCACCGCCATTAGGTTGTTCCACCGATCGTCGGCATCGGAACTGTGACTGCCACCGCGCATGAATGCGATCTTGCGGTGTCCAAGCTGGTAAAGATGACGCAAAGCCAAATCCGCCGCGCGCCGCTGATCGAGCACAACATTGGTTACTCCTTCTAATTTGCGGTGGCCAGCTACTGCAACGACTGGCAGATTAAGGCTCTTCTCCATGATCGTGTCGATCAAGATGAACCCTTCGACTGAGCGGTCCATCAGCAACCTCGGGTATTCCTCTATGAGATCGGCTTTACGACGGTGGCTCGCTGTGAGGTAGAAGTAGCCCTCTTCTATGAGGAACTCTTCCACTCCCGCCATAACCTGGGTAGAGTAGTTGTCGCTCAGTTCAGGCACGAGCACGCCAACTGTGAACGTTTGCCGCTTGCGCAGCGATCGTGCGTAAAAGCTGGGTCGGTATTCAAATTTTGCCGCAGCTTCAATGACCCGGTCCCGCGTTTCCTGGGGAATCGAGCGCACTCCCGGCGCATTGTTCAGGACCAACGAAATGGTCGCCGGCGAAAGGTTGAGATATTCTCCCAGCGTTCGCAGGCTGATGGGGTGTCCCGGGCGCAAATCGGTCCCTGGTTTTGCACGCTTGATCATGCACTCCTTTTGTAACACTGTTACCGTCGTATGCAATGTGTTTCCAATGTCTTTGAAGCCAACGAGTGCCCGCACCCGTACCCTGGAGCCACGCTGAATGCACGATGGGATTTCGCAATTTCACAATATTCGTCCAGCCACGGGCATGTTTTAATGCCTGAATCGGTGCAGCGCATTGAGCACATTTGGTCCACAAAAATGCGCGAGTGGCGAAGCTGCGAGATCGAGATGGGTGCTGTAAACTAACGAATACAGAGTGAATTCTGTCCGCGGAGGGATGGGTGAGCGGTTGATACCGGCGGTCTTGAAAACCGTTGTGCCTGAAAGGGTACCGGGGGTTCGAATCCCTCTCCCTCCGCCAAAAAGTCCTTATAATCAATAACTTAAGAGAAAAATCGGACCTCATCGCTCATTTGCGGCTAAGTTCTCGACAATTCCCTATCAAAGGGGACGAGAGAAATTTCTCTCCGGCTCAAAAGCCAAGCCAAACGGGCTGACTTTTCTGTTCGCAGATCAGGCAGTGCCCTTTCGGATATCCGCTAAAAGCCCTCAGGCCGCCCAGAGTTCGGTTCCCGGAGCTGCCAATCTGCAAAGTTCAGCGGACGACTAGGAAGCCCGAAAATGCGCTGATTTCCTATCGGTAATTGTGGAAAACTGGACGGGCCGGGTAATCCGGCTATGAGCTATCCCCTAAGAAGTTAATCATTATAAATCAGCTAAGACGATAAGAACACCCCCTGACACCGGAGACGCACTAGCTCACTCTATATACGTGAGAACCGTGAGGACGATGAGATGTTGATTTCCATGATTTCGCTCGGTGGCAGACGAGCAACCCTATTGGCGGGGGCGCCGGCAGGACGGATTGCATTTGGGGCTCTACTTACGAAAACCAGCCAAGAGCCGCTTTCCCCGGAGCCTTTGTACCTGGACTTTGCGGGTGTTGAAACTGCGACGTCCAGCTACCTCCGAGAGAGCGTTCTGAAATTTCGAGATACAGTGCGGAGACAACGGTCCAACTTCTACCCGGTCGTCGCCAACGCGAATGAGCAGGTAATCGAGGAGCTGACACTGTTGATCCAAGCCAGTAGCGACGTGGTGATGACCGGCTCTCTCCACGAACACGGAAGCCCAAGCGGTCCGGTTCTGCTTGGCAGCTTGGATCATAAACAGAAGCTTACATTCGAACTAGTCAACAAGTTAGGAGAAACTGACGCCGCAGAATTAATGCGCGATCATAACGCCGGCGATAACGTTCAGCAAACCGCGTGGAACAACCGTCTTTCGGCGCTTGCCGAGATCGGCCTCGTGTTCGAGCTAAGTCAGGGAAGGACGAAGCGCTATAAGAGGCTCTTCGAGGAGGGCATCAATGGGAATTGACTTTATCCGAAGGTGGACACGGTCTTCATGTGGGGTATGCCTCCGGCCCTTCAAGAAAAGCCTTGTTTTCCTGCTTCAGCCAGCGCAATGTCTCAGCCGCGAGGAAATGATTCTGATCCTCGGCAAGCAGCTGTGCCAACTCACGGATCGCCATCTTTGTGTCGCCCAACCCTTGGCTGGCCAATGCACTCAACAGCAGTGATTCGATGCGATTCCGCTTGGCCAGGTCATCGTCGAAGAGAAGGAGGTTGGGCAGCGAGGTCGCAAAGTAATCGACCTTCGGCACCTCTTCCTTCTTGCGCTTGGCGAAATCAAGCAGGCTCGACAACACTTCATGCGCGGTCTGGTGGTCGCCCAGTGCGTGCAGGGATAAAGCCTGGAAATAGGAGTGCACGCCGAGCTCAGGAAGCGACGCGGCACCCGCTTTCCAATAACTCCGCGCAAGTTCCGCTTCGCCAATCTGTTCGGCGGCCAATCCGGAGAAGTAATCCAGATCGCGTTCCAGTGTGAGCAGATGCTTCCCTTCGCCTAGGTTTTGCGGGTAACGCCGGGCGGCCTCGAATTGCTGCAACGCCTCGGCAGCCTTTCCCGCCGCAAGAGCCGCTCTTCCCAGCGAGCGATTAGCGTGAACGTACTGGGCCGAGACCAGCCCTTCGCCACCCTCCCAGGGGCTGAAGCGCCGCGCACTCAAGCGCTCCAGAGCAGCTTGACCTTGACCGCATTGATTCAGCAAGGTGATAAACTCCACGGTCAGATCATCTCTGCGAGCCACCATTTCCTGATGCTCCTCGAGGTAGCGCAGCCGTTCTGCCGGCGAGGCCAGCCCTGTTCGCTTCTTCAACTGATCCCATTCGTATAAGAGACGAGCATCCTCGGAGTTGGTGGCAAATGCGCGCGCATACATTGCATCCGCTGCTGTTGGATTATGCAGAACATTGAATTCGGCGATCCCCAGGTTTCTCCAGGGAATCGAAAATGCACCGTCCAATTCCACGGAGCGGCGCCAGCAGCGGATCGCCTCATGGTAACGACGCTTGTCGTAGTAAAGATTGCCGAGATAGTAGTGCGCCTTCGCGCTTGCCGGATTCCGCTTGATTGCATCCTCCAGCACAATCATCTCTTCCAGGCGTGCAGGAAAGCAGTATCTCGGAGAGGCAGCCTCCGCGTGGGCCGCATACTCGCTGGATTGCAACTCCTGGCCGATCTCTCCAGCAAGCCAGGAAAGCGTGTACCAAAGCATCGGGTGCGTCCACTGCGCCTCCTGGCTGCAAGTTAGCAACAAAACATGAGCATCATCGCGAAGTCCAGACCAGGCGAGATCATAGGCCACGTCCAACAGCGTCTGAACGTCCCCCTCAAGCGCAGAGATATATGCCCTGAGGTCCGCCTGCTCGCGGCTAAGGAGATATCGCTCGGCCAGGGTGCGGAAGTCGAGCCGATCGAGCAACAGAGTTTCGGTGATCACGGCTTCTGCGTCTGCTTCGTGACCCATGTGGCGCAACAACGATGCCTTCAGCGCGCGTGCCTTCAAGTTCATCGCATTGGTTAGAAGGCAATGCTCCACCTGTCCCAGCGCCAACGGGAGGTTGCCGCGCTCGATGCTGATCGATGCCAGAGCATAGTATCCCGCGCTCTGCCATGCATAGTTCCATACCGATTTGTGAAAGGCCTCGTAGGCTTCAGAGCGTCTGCCTCCGTACAAGCGCACGAGCCCAAGGTTATAAAACGGCTCCCCATCGTAGGGATTCGGATTCCTCATCGTCAGGCGACGAATGGCATGGACAAAGCACTCTTCCGCCTCGGCAAACTGCCCCTTGCGCAGGAGCATCAGCCCCATCGCATTGTTAATTCGGGCGTCGTCCGGGTCGCGCTCGAGACCCTTGCGCCAATAGGCCTCCGGTGACCGTGTGGCATGACGGTATTGCTCAAGATGCAGGCCGGTCAGGTACAGCTCTTCAACACTTGCAATCTGTTCTGGCGGCAATGGCTCCGTTGCCGGAGATGGAAGCTCGTGGTCCGCACACTCTTCCGGTTGATAAGCAATCAGTTCGTTGCCGTCAGCGTCCAGAACGACAAGCCGGAAATCCTCCGGCCTGGCCCCGGATGTTTCGACCGCCTTCAAGAACGGCTCGCCGGGAACTATCTGAACTTCTTCCTCGAACACCGATTGCCCAAACCGCGTGAACTGCACGCGCACACGGCGCTGCGAGGTTACACAAACTCCAACCTGTGCACCCGCCGCATCGAATTCCAGGCTCAAGGCCGCCTGCGCGTTGGCGTTCTTCGCCGGTCCGATCCGCTGGATCGGATACCAGTATTGACTGACGGTCTTGGTCTCGTACGGTTGAAGCCAGGAGAAATCAGGTTGATTATCTGTGAAGGCGCCCGCCATAAGTTCGACGTAGGGGCGATCTTCGTCGGTCAAGTTGCGGTCCCAAGCATAACCGAACTCAGCGTTACCCCATGTCCAGAGCTTCTTCCCTGGCGCCACATGGTGATTCGACGTGTGCACAAAACCGGCCTGCCGAGCGTGATCGTAACCGCCGAAGAAATCATACTTCGACTGCGTAACCATATAGGACGTCGGAACCGGAATGTTCTTGTACCAGGAAATATCCGTTCCCGGACGATAATCCACTCCGTAGTAACTGTTGCGTGCTACGGGAAAGGATGAGATGGCGCGTTTGGCGTGGTCGGCCACAAAGGCTACATCTGGAGGAAAGAAAGCCTGGTACTCATCGTGGACCTGAACCGCCACATTGGCCCACCACAGAAAGGTCTGTGGCAGCGGCGTGCGGTTGTACAACCTGACCCTGGCTTCCACAATCGCCTTTCCCGGCGAAAGACGGATGCCCACCATGCCTTTCATGCGCAGCATGGAATCGTACTCGCTGAGCCACACGGTCCGGCTGCCATCCGGAGACTCCTCAATCGTTGCGTGGACAGGCATATACGTGGACGGGCGGTGGTGCTGCGGCCAATTGAATTCAACGCCCCCGGATATCCAGGGACCCAATAGCCCCACGAGCGCCGGCTTGATCACGTGCTGACGGTAGAAGAAGTCGTATTGGTTGGTCTTGTCCAAACCTGCGTAGATCCGCCCGCCAAGCTCGGGAAGGATCATCAGTTGGATAAATTCGTTCTCCAGCAGAATCGCCCGATAACTGGCAGTTATCTTCTCCAGGGCCACGCGGTCCGTAAACGGATTCGGATACACCTTCCCGCTGCTTCCCTGGTAGACTCGCCTTTCAAGAAACATCGGGTTCGGATCGGCTTCCTGCACCGGATACGTCGGAATGACGACTTGCTGCTCCCAGCATCTGACCGGCTCGGATTCACACGCTTCGCTCATCGCACCTCAACCTCAATGTTCCAGTATGACCGCCCGACGGCCTAAGCAGCACTCAATGGGTAGTTGCACTCATGTTAAGGCAGGTCGCGGACCGGGCTCAGATCAAGTTTTGGCGGGAGCATTGAGAAGAACTACCTGCAGGCTCGCGATCAACCGTGGACAGCTATTGCGGCCACCGTTCCTGCAAAGATGGAAAGGGAGGAAACGGTGCATGCGGCTCCTTCTGATGCCAATAGGCGGTTGAAGAGATATTGTCGCCCTCCGGCTGATATCTATGGTTCGGATACCACCCTAGGTCCTGAATCGTGACCTTCAGATCCTGGTGGAAACTGACCGGATCCAAAATATGCCAACGGTACAAGCTGTATTGGGGCGGGCCACCATCTCGTTCCGTGTTTTTCGGAGCCAGAACATTGCCAACATAAGCGGTTGAATACAGCGCTGGGAATCCATAGGACGCGCCAAAATAGTCCTCGGTGCCGGTACCGGCGATGGTTGGGAATTTCGCATCTCCATCAAGGTAGAATTTCACATCGCCCTCGCCAAACCACCCCGTGGACATCTGCGTCCAAGCCAGGAAAGTTCCCACATAGCGGCCTTCCCCCTTAACTCCGTCCAGGATGGTGTACTCAGGGTCGGAGCGATTGCTCTCATGAGGCTCCGGCTCGGCGCGCTCATAGCGCAGCTGGTTTGCAGCCGGTTGGAGGAGGTGAGCCTGCAGGCGGAGATTGCTTGTGCCAAAACGGAAAAGTGGAAGATGGAAAACGCGATATTCCGCGATGTGGCACTGATGGCTGAGCTGTGCAAATTTTCTGGCGAGTTAGACGTGTTGCAGGGAAAGCGCTGAGGTCAAGAGGGTTTCAGTTTTGCCAAGCTCGCGACGAGCCGGATGAGAGCGGCGAAGTTGTTGAAGGATTCCCAACGGACGGTTGCGGTGGCTGCGAAGAAATCGAATTCAAGCTCCGAGTGTGAGTATTGAAACTCGTGAGCCATCTCCACTTCATCCTCTGTGAGATCTTCAAAAACCAAGACTCCTGAAATCTTCATGCGGGGCCCCCGGGTTCGTTTTCCCTTGATCCCGAGAAAGCTTTCCTGCTGAACTGCCGCTCAATACCTTAAGCAGTCTTCGTTCCAATGCGGTGGCAATCTCAGAACCCGGCTTGGGATTCCATATTCTTAAGGAAGCTTAGTCCCTGGGTCGCAAGTTGTTGCGGACTGTCTGCAAATTTGCGCCACATGCAACAAAGCTTTGCGATGTTCTCGAGATTTGGGTCGAATGACTCAATAGTCATCCACCCGTTATATCCGACCAACCTCAATGCCCGATAGAAATCTTCCCACGGCACGAGGCCGGTACCAGGGATCCCCCGCTGGCTCTCGCAGGCGTGGACATACCCGAGCAGCGCGCCGCAGATCTTCACCGCATCGACAAAACTGTCTTCTTCACGAATCATGTGAAATGTGTCGAGCTGCACGCGTATGTTCGGTTCTCCAACATCTTCGATGAAGCGCACCGCGTCGCTTGCGATGTTTAGGAAGTGGGTTTCGAACCGATTGACAACCTCGACACATAGGACCACGTTGGAGTTCTGCTTGGCAAACTGGCATACTTCCCTGAAAGCCATCACCCCCCAGTCCCATTCCTGTTGAGTTCGCATCTTCCCAGTCAGGTAGCCCCACCCCGCGTAGTTTACGCCAGTGAGGTTTTCTGCAGCGATTTGCTGGCTCAGCTCGACCAGTCCCTTCATGAACTCGATACCAGCGTGGCGGATCTGTGGATCCGGCGAGATCAGGTTGTGTTCGGCGGAAAGGCCTATACACGTGTTTAAGCGCAGACCGAGAAGCCGGGAGCGCTCCTTGACTTTAGCGGCGGGAAATGAGCCTGGATCGAAAAGCGTAAGTTCCATGCCGTCGAAGCCGAGCTCTTTTGCAAGATCCATGACGGAAAGATCCCCGCCGGACAATGTCTCGGAGAACAGTAGTTGATGAATGCCGTATCTCACGACAACTCCTTGGACGAGCGGGGAAATGTAGGTTACCACTATTCCACGTCCCCGACTGCGATTATCGGACTAACTCGATAACTGCGCTACACTGACAATCTCGTAGGTACGAATCATCGGGGAGTCCAGACGGAAAGCGCTGCCTAACGGCAGGACAAGTTTAGGCCTTCGATCGCTTGTGATTGATCGAACGATCACGATCCCAAATGGGAGTCGAGTCGCCGTATCAGGGAAATGCAATTCCCTGATATACGGGTGTTAATTCCCTATTCCGTTAGGCTCTGGAAGACGAGATTGATGGGCATAAGCCAGGTACATTGAGCAAGATCGCGGACCAACTAGCCAAAACTTCATGCCAAATTTGACGAAATCCCCTGCATTTTCCTTGTTAGCCGGGAATTCGCTTCGGAGAGCGGTTCGCACGAGACTACACCCACCGCCAACAAGTCCAAAGAATCAATCATTTGGTAGAGACAGCCGACCTTCTCCCGCGTATACGGCCAGATTTGCGAGATTCTCTCACCGAAAGGGAAGAGAGCGAATTCTATTCAGCTCCAAATCTGATCCGAACGGCGTCAATTCTCTGTTCGCAATCTCGGCAGTGCCCTTTCGGATCTATCGAAAGCTGGGTGTTGGCCGGAATCCGCGAGAGTCCTGCCAGCACGGCGATCTAAGCCCGCTCAGTGACTCCTCCACCGTGCCCCAAAATTCAGATTTCAAGGAATCAGCTGTTGCAGTTTCGTCGAGCAAGTCGGCGATTCAGCATCAAGCGAGCATCTCTCCATGCCACATGGGCGCTTTTTTCGGCACCAAACGCGCCCCGGGCCGTTCCAGAATAGAATTACCTCGCAATGAAATAGCGCATCCCGATTAAGGAGCGGAGTCTACTTCATCACAATCCGAGCGAAAGGCTCATCAGGTTAGTCAATGTCGGGCACTCCAGAATGGATCGGCAAAATTGAAATGCTCTTCTATGGCTACGTATGGTTCGGCCTCCGTAATCTTGCTCTCCGTTGAGAGGAGAGAACCTGCGACGGCTGGTCGCGCTCCCTGGAGCTTACGCTCTGCATAGACAATTTTCGCGATCTGCTTTGCTGCCTCTGCCGCAGTTCGAACACCCGAACGAAAAGACGCCCCCGCGCCCAGCAGAAAAATCGGCCAACGGTCGTCTTCTCCTCGCAATAGCGTTGCGATCAGAGCAACTGCATCCGATTCGATGACCCGCTGAGGACCCATGGAATCCTTCCGCTGTGACTGGCACTCCGGTGCACAAACACGGAAGCGGTGGCTTCGGTTTCTTGACCGAACTCCACCGCTTAGGGTTATAAAAGTTGGTTTTTTCCAGCCTACCCAGCACCTATGGTCTGTTTAATTGCAGCTTCAACCTCACCAAAATGTTGAAGAGGCGAGCGGTGAAACTTGCAAATTAGGTGTTTCCGAAACAGAAGTTAAGGATTCGGCGATTCGTCTGGTCGCCCGCGGTTCGTGTTTTTGACCCTTTCGACGTGGATTGCTGCTTTCGGAGCGATTTCCCGACCTCTCTCAATCGCTCCCCTTTGAGTTGACTCAACCGCACTGGCTCTCTCGGACCCTGGCATACGTACTGCATAGTCGCCTTCAGGTCTTCTTTCGATTTAAATCTCTTTTTTTGCCATCGCATCTCTCGATTTCCACCCAAGATCTGTGCCGACGAAGCCCAATTTCTTCCTTGCGGCTTTAGCCAAACAGCCCATTTGTTCAGCAGCGCCGGCACTTTCACCTTATGGGGTAAAACTCTCACCTTATGCGTAAACCCACACTGCTCCATAAAAGTTCGCAAAAGCTGTCAACTGCAACCAGAGGTCGAGCCGCAGCTCATGCAGCGGTAGCAGCTTCCATTCCGGACCATGATGGCGCCGCACGTGCCGCAGCTTGGCGCGTCACCCATGTCGTACATGGAGCGCATAGCGTCGGCTGCATGGTAGATGCCACGGTCCTGCATCGACGGGCCGTGCGTCGGGCTCGCCGCTGTCGCACCAGTGGCCTGAATCTCGGGCGCAATGCCGCCTCCCGGAGGTGTTGTGCTACCCATGCCGGTGTTGGAGGCCTGGGTGTTCCCTTGGTTCAGCTTTCTTGCAACTTCCTCGGCAAGCCGTGAAAGTTGACTCCGCGAAATGCGGTGCTCTTCTTCCGGCTCAGACTCGGGCAGGATGGTGGGCGAAGCGGGCAATTGCAGCGCCTGAGGCGATAAACCCGCGAACAGCGTCAATTGCTCGCCGGAGAGGAATCGCAGGTTAAGCCAGCGGAAGATGTAATCCATAAGGCTCTTGGCGTAGCCAATCTGTTCATTGCCGGTCCAGCCTGACGGCTCGAAACGGGTGTGCGCGAACTTCTCGCACAATACCCGCAGCGGCACGCCATGCTGCAGGGCGAGTGAGATGGAAGTCGCAAAGGCATCCATCAGGCCGGAGACTGTCGAACCTTCCTTGGCCATTTTAATAAATATCTCGCCAGGCTGGCCGGTGGGATAGAGGCCCACAGTGATATAGCCTTCGTGGCCGGCGATGGAGAACTTGTGAGTGATGGAAGCGCGCTCCTCGGGCAGGCGATGACGTACGGCGCGCGGTGGGGCATTCAAGTCCTGCGCGGCCTGCTGTGCCGCCTCAAACGACAGCGCAGCAGTCAGCACCGGTGCAGCAGCGGCCTTGGCGATTTCTTCAACCGCCTTTTGGAACGAAGCCGCCGCAGCGATCACCTGCTTGGTGGTCACTTCGAGCTTCTCACTAATCTTGGCTTCGAGAGCCTTCACATCGGCTTCGGAAGCGGCGCAGCCGGCAGCCAGTTGAGCCAACACGCGGCTGCCCGCGGCATCAAGTGCAGAAGGCTCGCGCTTGGCGTCCATGCTGGTGTTCAACGGCTGTGTACCTTTGGAGCCGTCGCGGTAGATAGCCACGGCCTTGATTCCCTGACGCCAGCTTTCGGCGTAAGCCTCGGCCACATCCTCGACGGTGGCTTCGTGGGGCAGGTTCACGGTCTTTGAGATGGCCCCGGAGAGGAATGGTTGCGCCGCTGACATCATCTTGATGTGACCCATGTAATGGATGGAGCGCGTGCCTTTGGCCGGCTTGAAGCTGCAATCGAAAACAGCCAGATGCTCGGGCTTGATGCCGGGCGCACCTTCAATGGTGCCCGTAGCGTCTATGTAGCTGACGATGGCGTTGACCGTGTCATCGTCATAGCCTAGCTTGAAGAGCGCAGCAGGCACGGTGTTGTTGACGATCTTGATCATCCCGCCGCCTACGAGTTTCTTGTATTTGACGAGCGCGAGGTCGGGCTCGATACCGGTGGTGTCGCAATCCATCATGAAGCCGATGGTGCCCGTGGGGGCCAGCACTGTGGTTTGCGAATTGCGATAGCCGTAACGCTCGCCGGAAACCAGCGCCATATCCCAGCACTCACGGCTTGCATCGATGAGGGCGTCAAGCTGCGGCACATTGAAGGGTTCGCTGCTGACGCGCGACTTGCCAATATTGTTGACTTCAGCGCGGTGCATACGGATCACGTCAAGGAACGGCTCGCGATTAACGTAGAAGCCGGGGCATGCTCCACCCTGGCGCTCCACACTCGCGGTGAGCGGAGTGGCGGAAGCGATGGGCGGGCACTGGGCCGCAATCACCGCGGATTGCAGATAAGCCTGGCCGCACATGATCGCGGTAAGAGCCGCAGCCAGATCGCGGCCGGCGGTTGAGTCGTAGGGCAGGCCGAATGCCATGATCAGCGCGCCCAGGTTGGCATAGCCGAGGCCCAGCGGCCGATAGTCATGCGAGTTTTTCGCAATGGCCTCAGTGGGATAGCCGGAGTTGTCGACCAGAATTTCCATGGCGGTGATGACAATGGAAATGGCATGCCGGTAGGCGGGGATATCGAAGACACCCGCCGGAGAAACAAACTTGAGCAGGTTGAAGCTGGCCAGGTTGCAGGCCGAGTTGTCGAGGAACATGTATTCGGAGCAAGGATTCGAGGCGTTGATGCGCGCCGTGTTTTTGCTGGTGTGCCACTTGTTAATGGTGGTGTCAAACTGCATACCCGGGTCGCCGCAGAGCCAGGTGGATTCGGCAATCTTGGCCATAATGTCGCGCGCTTCGTAAGTCTTTACCGGCTCGCGGCCCTTGACCGTGTAGGTGGTGAAGTCGCCGTCGTTCTCGTAGGCGCGCATAAACTCGTCGCTGACGCGAACGGAGTTGTTGGCGTTTTGGAAAAAGATGGAAGAATAAGCCTCCGAGTCGGGGCCCGAGCCGTCGTAGCCTGCCTTGATCAGCGAGAAGGCCTTGGCTTCTTCCTTCGCTTTGCACTCGATGAACTCCATGATGTCTGGATGGTCGGCGTTGAGGATGACCATCTTGGCCGCGCGGCGCGTCTTGCCGCCGGACTTGATGACGCCGGCGAAGGCATCGAAGCCGCGCATGAAGCTCAACGGGCCCGAGGCCGAACCACCGCCCGACAACAGTTCCATGGAGCCGCGGATTGAGGAGAGATTGGTGCCCGTTCCCGAACCCCATTTGAATAACATGCCCTCGGTCTTGGCCAGGGTCAGGATGGAGTCCAGCGAGTCCTCAACGGAGTTGATGAAGCAGGCCGAGCACTGCGGGTTACGATAGCCGGTGGCGGAGAACTTCACGCCGCCCGAGGGCGCATCCCAGTGCCAGTTCTGGCCGTCGGACTCCGGCTCAAGACGGTCGCAGCCGACGTTGAACCAAACTGGCGAGTTGAAGGCCACCTTCTGCGTCAGCAGCATGTGGGCCAGTTCGTCGTGGAAGGACGTCGCGTCCTGCGCAGAGGCAAAGTAGCCGCCGGCGATGCCCCAATCGCGAACGGTCTCTGCGACGCGGCCCACCAGTTGACGCACACCGGTTTCCCGTTCCGGTGCGTCCATCTGGCCATGGAGATATTTAGAGGCCACGATATTGGTCGCCGTCATCGACCAGTCCAGAGGCACCTCCACGTCCTTCTGCTCGAAAATTGTGTTGCCCTTGTTGTCTGTAATCAGCGCGGTGCGGCGCTCCCACTGCACATCGTCGTAAGGGGATACACCCTCCACAGAAAAGCGGCGGGTAAACGTCAGTCCGCCCTGGCTGTAAGGCGCCTGGAGGGAAGCTGCAGAAGATTGAAGGTTAGCCTCGTTCATTAAGATCCTCTCGGTCGGGAAAAATTTGTGAATACTCTACCCTCTCAGGCGCAGTCCCGCCTGAAATGGGGCAGCTTAAAACATTGACAGCAAACGCGAAACGGGGGTCTTGAAAGATACCGCGAGTTTTCGTTTCTCAGCGGTCTGTCGGCTGGTCTCGCCGTCATGTTTCGTTACAATCCGTTTACAGCCGCAGATGAAAAAATACCGCTGTCTATGGTGCATGTCAACCGCAAACCACAACATCTTGTATTTTGTTCACATTCCCGGTAACCAGTTCCGAAAGACGGTAAGATTGCCTGTGGAAAGCTCGAAAAGCCTTGCCGGGAACGGGTTTTATGTGCCGCGTTTGCCTCAAAACCAGTGCAGGCTTGCGTTTCGCGAATAGCCCTACCCAATTCCTAAAGCTATTCCCCAATTTAAATGGCATGCAAGACGCAAATGCAGTGCAAAAAGGGGTCATTCCTGTGCGAATCGTGGAGATTGAGACAGTAACTCGCGGGATCCAAAAAAGAAGGCGAATCGGGGAACTGATACGCTGAATCCGTGCTCGAAACCAGTCAAATTCCTCTGAACTGGAAGCCTGTCGCGCTTCCTCGCCCCGTGGCCCTCCACGGAAAGTTCACAATGCTGGAGCCATTGGACGCTGGGCTGCATGCTGCGGACCTCTGGAGTGCTGTCAGTGGCCACAGTGAAGTGTGGGCGTGGCTGGGCGACGGGCCATACCACGACGAAGCAGCGTTGCGGCGAGCGATCGAAGAGAAGCAGGCTGCGGCGGGTGCACTGTTTCTGGCAATTTTGCCCGAAGCGAACGGATGCGCGGAGGGGTATGCGAGCTATATGCGTATGGACGCCGCAAATGGAGTGATCGAGGTGGGCAACATTCTGCTGGCTCCGTCGCTACAGCAAACGACTGCAGCGACAGAAGCGATGTACCTGATGGCGCGGCATGTGTTTGAAAATCTCGGCTACCGTCGCTACGAATGGAAGTGCAATGCGGAGAACTTGCCGAGCCGGCGCGCCGCGCTGCGCCTCGGGTTTACCTTTGAGGGCATCTTTCGCCAGCACATGGTGGTGAAAGACCGCAGCCGCGATACGGCGTGGTTCTCAATGCTCGACAGCGAATGGCCGGCACGGAAGAGGGCATTTGAGGATTGGCTTGGCCCGGAGAATTTTGACGCAGACGGGCAGCAACGGAAGAGCCTGAATCAGCTTCCTGCCTCCAGCATCTAGCTTCCAGTTCAGAAGGCGATGCCACGGGACTTGGGTTCAATTCGATTGCAGTTTCATTCATCGACAGAGGCCTCGCACAGGTATCGTGCGAGGCCTCTGGATTTTTATTTAATCGCCAGTCTGGCACCAGTCGGGCAACTGATCTGGTAGCCTCGTCCATCTCCGCGGACGCGGAGATGGACGGACTTGATGTTGCTGGTCCCATTTATTGAACTGGACTCAGTTTCTCTCCTTGGAGTCAATCCTCATCCCATAGAACGATTTGTGCACGAAGAACACCGACACCAGGAAGAAGACGACTGCCAGGGTGCGTCCAAGCAGCGGATTGTTTGCATTGAGCGTCACTGCAAGCTCGACAGCAAGTAATCCGAACAAGGTTGTGAACTTGATCACCGGGTTCAATGCCACCGACGATGTGTCTTTGAACGGATCGCCGACAGTGTCTCCGATCACCGTCGCGTCGTGCAGAGGTGTCCCTTTCTGTTTCAGGTCGACTTCGACAACTTTCTTCGCATTGTCCCAAGCTCCGCCGGCATTGGCCATGAAGATCGCCTGGTACAGGCCGAAAATCGCAATCGAGATCAAATAGCCGATAAAGAAGAACGGCTCAACGAACGCGAACGCAAGTGTTGCGAAGAAGACAGCGAGAAAGATGTTGAACATCCCTTTCTGCGCGTACTTCGTGCAGATCTCCACCACCTTCTTGCTGTCGGTGACCGAGGCCTTCTCTGCACCTTCGAGGTGAATGTTCGCCTTGATGAATTCAACCGCACGGTAGGCACCGGTGGTGACTGCCTGCATCGAAGCTCCCGTAAACCAGTAGATCATCGCCCCACCGGTGATCAACCCGAGAAGGAAGGGCGCGTGCAGCAGCGATAGGCTCGCGACGTCATGGGTGAGTCCGTCGGTCAGGGCCATAATGATCGAGAAGATCATCGTGGTTGCGCCCACCACGGCTGTGCCGATCAGCACAGGCTTCGCCGAAGCCTTGAACGTGTTACCGGCTCCATCATTGGCTTCCAGCAGGTATTTTGCACGTTCGAACTTCGCGTCGATGCCGTAGTCCTTTTTCAACTCCGCTTCAATGCCGGGAACAGCTTCGATCAGCGACAGTTCGTAGACGGATTGAGCATTGTCGGTAACCGGCCCGTAGGAGTCAACTGCAATCGTGACCGGTCCCATGCCCAGGAAGCCGAACGCGACGAGGCCAAATGCGAAGACGGCTGGAGCAAGCATCAGGGCATCCATCGACGGCCCTGTACTGAAGTAATAGCCCATTGACATGAGCCCGACCATGCTCAATCCCAGCCAGTAGGCCGAAAAATTGCCGGCCACCAATCCCGAAAGGATTCCCAGGGAGGCGCCGCCTTCCTTTGCAGAAGTTACAACTTCCTGCACGTGGCTCGAGCTGGTTGAAGTGAAAACCTTCACCAATTCGGGAATGATCGCGCCTGCCAGCGTTCCGCACGAGATGATCGAAGCTAGCTTCCACCACAGCGTTCCATCGCCGAGACTGGGGATCATAAGGTACGTGACGATGTAGGTCAGGATGATGGAGACGATTGACGTAATCCACACCAGCGAGGTCAACGGCGCTTCAAAGTTCATTTCGTCGGAGTTCGCGTATTTGGCATGAGCGATTGCCCCATTGAGAAAGTACGCACCCGAACTGGAGACAAGCATGGCCACGCGCATCACGAAGATCCATACCAGCAATTGCACCTGTGTCCTGGGATCGTGAACTGCTAGCAGGATGAAAGTAATCAGGGCCACACCGGTGACGCCATAGGTTTCAAAGCCGTCGGCGCTGGGGCCCACGGAGTCGCCCGCGTTGTCACCCGTGCAGTCGGCGATAACGCCGGGGTTGCGCGCATCGTCTTCCTTGATCTTGAATACGATCTTCATCAGGTCGGCGCCAATGTCGGCGATCTTTGTGAAGATGCCGCCGGCAATACGCAGTGCCGCGGCGCCCAACGATTCGCCAATCGCGAAACCAATAAAGCAGGGGCCGGCGTAATTTGCCGGGACGAACAGAAGGATACACAGCATGATGAGCAGTTCAACAGAGATCAGCAGCATGCCGATGCTCATGCCTGCCTTCAGTGGAATCGCGTAGACCGGGTACGGTTTGCCGCGCAATCCCGCGAACGCCGTCCGTGAGTTCGCAAAAGTGTTGATGCGAATTCCGAACCACGCCACCCCGTAGCTGCCTGCGATGCCGACCAGGCTGAACCCCAGAATGATGGGAAGGGTTACCGCAACATTTCCCACCGGCGCCAGCCAGCCGAAGTACATCGAGATAATGACCGCAATGAATACCCAGAGCAGGAGAATGAACTTGCCTTGCGTGATCAGGTAGGTTTTGCACGTTTCATAAATCAGTTCGGAAATATCGCGCATCGAGCGATGCACGGGCAGGTTCTTCAACTGCACATAAATTGCCAAGCCGAACAACAGGCCACCGACGCAGAAGAGCAATCCGATCGAGAGAAGCGCGTGTCCGTTCAAGCCCAAGAAATTCGCGAAATTCACGCTCTTCAGATCAGGCAGTGTCAGGTTGGCTTCGCCCCCGCCTGCGTGATTTGTCTGGGCATGAGCGAATGTGGGCGAAGCAGCAGGCCGAGGGAGCCCCGCGAATGTCTTGAAGTTGCGCTTCAGAAAAGCTTGTGCACCCACCCTGATGGCACCGGCGTTCTTCAGCATTCCCGCTGCTCCTTGGTCCGAGCCGATGACCTGGCATTCGAAAAGAAAAGCTACCAGCAGCGACAGCACGCTCGCTCCCAGAAAAAAGTACACCCAATACGTAACAGTCACAGTTCCTCCCAACAGATGGTTTGAAGCCGAAAAACAGACGACTCCAGAAAAGGCGACCCCTCAAGAAACCGGGGAAAAAGTCAGGGGAAGCGTATCATCCGGGTTGGACACTGTCGAGTGATTGCAGTCACAGGGTTCCCAAGGGCTTGCAATGATTCCGGAATCGAGACGATTCCCTCATTGGAGTCCGATCGATTGATCCTAATTGGCGAAGGAGATTGTCGAAAGATCATGAGCTCGTCCAAATTACTTACACCTCGTCAGGCGGCGGAGAAATTGGGTATTAGCTACCCCGCCCTTAAGCACTGGATCCTCGCCGGACGCATTCACACAGTGAAGACGCCGGGCGGACATCACCGTGTTCCACTTGAGTCGCTGGAGGAGTTCCTGCCTGCATCCGTGCAGTCCCCCGCGCCGCGCATCAGCGGGCGGAATCAGCTGCTGGGGACGGTTGTTGAACTGACGGTCGAGGGCCTGTTGGCCAAGGTTGTGCTCGCGGTCGCCGGCCAGCGCGTAACCGCCATTATTACGGCCGATGCGGTACGCGAACTGGGTCTCCAAATCGGAGATTCGGCGTTTGCTCTCATCAAATCCACTGAAGTGATGATTGCAAAACCCTGAATTAGTTTAAGTTAGGCTATTGGCCAGCGAACTCTGAGTTGGAGTCCTGCGATTTGTTGACCGTCTGAATTGCATGTTTTTGACCAGGTTGTGGACATTTATCATATAAAATCGCCCTGAAATCGTATCGATTTCAGGAGCATACCGTGAAATTCCCCGCATTGTTTCTCCTCTTATCCCTTTTTGTTGCCGCATCGCCCCCCTTGCACGCGCAAAACTGGATAGACCAGTGGCAGGCACGCGCGACGGAAACCCAGAGTCGGCAACCCCATTGGATTACGCCGCTGGTGACAGTAACGCCACGGCTCGAGCAGGAGTTTCGAACCGACTTCCTGCACTACAACAACAACAGCGGTTATCATCTTTGGAACTACGACAATGGCAAGGGGCTGGAGCTTATTCCCGAGAAGCACACGGAACTGCTCTTCAATTTACCCCCATTTCTCGACCGGTCGAACGGTGAGCAGGACGGGTTCGGTGATGTTTCGTTTCTACTGAAGGAGCGCATCTTTTCTCGCAATGAGGAGAGCGGGAACGCAATCGTGACGGCGTTCCTGGGAGCTTCTGTCCCTACAGGCAAGAACGCAAACGGAGGCTGCTGCGCCGTTGTGACGCCGACCCTGGCGGTTGGGAAAGGCTGGGCGAATTTCGACCTCACGTCGACTGCGGGCGGCACGCTGCCGGTGACCAATTCGCAGGGCCTGGGGCGAAGTGTTGTTTGGAACAATGTCGCGCAATACAAGCTGGCGAAACAAGGCAGAGCCCGGTTCTTCTGGCCTGAACTGGAGTCGAACACCACGTTCTTCAAAGGTGGATCGAACGATGGCAAGACGCAAAGTTTCGTGACGCCGGGCCTGATTATCGGGCGCATTCCTCTAAAGCGCGATGCGAGCGGGAAGCCGGGCCGGCTGGGGTTGACCTTTGGCGCGGGTGAGGAGATTGCGTTAACCCACTTCCACACCGCCAATCACTACACAGTTCTCACTTTTCGGGTCCCTTTCTAACCGTACGCCTGAATCCCCAATTGACAGGAACCCGCGGGACGCGACGCACGCAGACTGGGTGAACCGACGCGACTCCATTTGGGCCGGTTGCCGGCTGTGCCGCTTATTCGATTGGAATGTCGATTTTATCGTCGGGGAGCGGGACTTGGAGATTTTGTTCTGCCTGGTCGCGGATCTGCCCGTTCGCGAGCGGATTGAGCTTGAAAAGCACGAGAACGTTGCGGTCGGGATCGTCGAAAGCGTGAAAGCTGGCCGCCTGCTCAAGCGAGAAGTGTGTGTGGAGGTCGGCTAGGGTGCCGGGGTCTAAATCATTCCATGCGGCGTACCAACCGGGGCGGTAGTATGCCACTTTTGCGGGCAGGTCGGGGAGGGTTTTGGTGGGGGCTCCAAAGTCGTCGCAAAGGGTGGGGATGTGGGTGACGAGGGTGATTTCGTCGCCGCTGATGGAGATCAGCAGCCGGTTGCCATTGGGGTGCGTGTCGATGTAGCGGGTGAGCTGGCGGGCCGAGTCGACGAATGTGTACTCGGGGTGGAACGCATAGCTGAGGGTCCAGACACTGTTGACGATGGCGGCCGCGACCGCAAGCACGATCACTCCTCTTCCAACCTGGTGCGGCAACCCATTCTCAGTTTGGAGGATAGCCGCACCCTGGGCGACGAGGAAGAAGCAGAAAAAGGCCACGAAAGCGAAATAGCGGGGCTGCGGATGGTCCTGGTAAGTCATGAACAGGATGTAGCCTGCGACGGCGAGAACGGAAGCGCCGAAAACCGGGTCCACAAGCAGAGGGCGGGCCCATTCGGAACGGTTGGCAATCAAAGTGGCCAAGATGACCACGCCTGCAAGCGGGAAGAGGATGTGATCTACCCAGAGGCCGCCGTGGAAGGACCACCAGAAGCTCGCCACGGGCCAGAGGAACCCGGTCGGCTTGGGGTAGGTGTTGATGAAAAAGAGGTACTTGTAGTCGGGAAAGTAGCCGAGCTTGAAGACGAGCGCCATCCACAATCCAAAGGAGATGGCGCTGGCGCCGGCTGCGGCCAAGGCGCGCTGGACGGCACTTTTCCAACTCTCCCGAAACGGCATCAGCATGGCCCAACCCAGCGCGGGGAGGATGAAGACGGCGGTGGTTTTGGTGAGCATCATCAGGGTGAAAAGGAAGCCGATGACAGCGGACGTTAAGACAGGCCAGCGGAAGTTGGGCATGCGCGTAGCGAGATTGAGGGCCGCAAGAGTGAATGCCGTGAGCATGGGCTCGAGAATGGCGAGGCGGCTGAAGCAGAAGAGAAAGGGGCTGGTGACGAGTAAAGTGAGGGCCAGCAGGGGCATCCAGCGAGGACCGCGGGGACGCAGCAGGAGATAGCTCAGAAACAAGTTGAGAAAGAAGAAAGCGACCGCCAGACCGCGCGCCGCGGTGACGGATACACCGGTAAAGAAGAACAGAATCCACTCAAGAAAAGGCCAGACGGGGACGGCAGGGGCTGGATTGAAGTCGCCTGGAATGTGCCAGTTGCCAAAGAGGTGGGCGCGAATGGCAGCGTTTCCGTACCAGCCCTCGTCAGTGTATTTAGCCCAATCGTAGTACCAGGGGGTGTGGTTGGGAAAGTCGGCGGAGAGGTGCACTGCATGGAGGATGGCAAAGCCGGCGATGAGCGCGAGCCAGAGAGTGTAAGCCCATCGTCTGGTGGTAGTTGACACGGACGGTTTCTCCGCAGAATTGAAGTGGCTGGGGAAAGACCTCACGTCTGGGTTGACTCTGAGTATAGCTCCGTGTGCTGGAGATCCAGCGCCTTTGGAACTTGGCGTGCGTGCGGAACTGAGACAGTTTTGAGAGAAGTTGCTTTTCGTGTGAAATGGTGGCATCGGTGTGCCACGGTTGGTGGAAAAGCGTGGCAATGGATTGCCACAGATGGCGAAAAGTGAGACGAGCAGAGGCCGGGGAACACGGATTAGAGACTCTGTTGCGTGAATGGCCGGACACTCAATTCAACAACTGAGTGAGTGTGAAGCACTGGGAATTGCGGTCCTGGATGGGCAAAGCGTTCAGTGTAGATTCGGCGAACTGCGATCCTTGCAGGACGAATTCACGACCACAAGCCGACATTCCGCTACTGATTTGGGTCAATGAGCGCATCGGCGATTTGACATAAACCGAAATGAGAGTTTCTACAGGAACGGAGACTAGCGACTGTCCGGAATCCCGTTAGCGATACATTCGGCCACCCGTGCGTGGCTCATCTACGCCTTCAGGACGGCAACCAATCATCCGAACGTCGGGGACGAACACAGGTGCTGGCCGATTCAGGTCGCAGCGGGAACGCCACCGAATTCTGCCAAGTTTGCCCTGAAGAAGTTCTCCAGGGTCTGCGCCCGACTTCCTGTGACTGTACGGATGCTACCGGTAACGCCACGAACCTCTTCGCTGCGCCTTTCCGTGGATCGAAAGTATCGCCAAAGATGTGACAGATGATCGAGCGCGTGAGGATTGAGGTACCCTCTCACGGCATCAGCCCACTGCTCATCCGTGATGTCGACATACCGTATTGGCCGCTGAAGCACGGCGCTCAGCGTGTCGATGATCTCCTTCACTGTGGGTGTTGCAGCGATCAAATCGTACGCGCTTGCGGAAGGCGTCCGCGGATCAGCCAGCAGCGCGGCGGCCACGCGAGAGACGTCCGCTGCGCCCACCAGCGGGATTGTGGCGCTGCCGTCACCCCATGGCAGGAACACCGTGCTCTGTTCGGCGACACTCTTTTTTACCAGCGCCCGCACATTTTCATAGTACGGAGACGCGTGCAGATGAACCGCTCCTACCTCTGCCCAGTCGAAGATGCAATCTGCCAATCCATGCTGCATATTGCGAAAGCTCGGCGCTTTGCGCGCGCCCTGGAGCTGCGAATTGTTGACGACAAGCTCGGTCTCCGCTTCGCGTGCAGCCCTGGCAAAGATCGATGTAGCCTCCAGAAGCCCATCCGATACAGAGTAGGTAAAGTAAGCGCGTTTGACCTGGCTGAGAGAAGCACGGACAGAGTCTCGGTCCAACAGATCCCCTTGCACAACTTCCGCACCGAGTTCCCGGAGAGCATCGGACCTTGCGTCCAGCTTATGAACGAAGGCACGAACCTGGATACCCTTATCGAGCAATAGGGCTGCTATTTGACGTCCGGTGGAACCTTGTGCGCCGCCGGCTGCGCCGGTGACGAGTACAGGCTGAGACATTTTCATTCTCCTTGGTGAAATGTGGTTCGGAAAAAGACCAACGGGGGAAGGGTTGGTCTAAATCAGGATTCGGTCGCATCGCCGATGAGGACACGAGCCGCCTTGGGCTGCGGACGCACCAGCCAATATAACGCCACGATATGCGTGATCATCAGCATTGGGACGTAGAGGATCGGTATCGCATAAGCTGCGCCCAATTGCCCCGCCAGCACCGGAAGGCCGACGTGGATGGCGTGGTAATAGTCGAAGAGGATGTCAACCGCCCCTACAAGATTGAAGGCGACGACAAACAACCAGAAGAGGGGACGTATCCTGACCGCGAGCAGGGCCGATACGGCCAGAACTCCGGCCGCAAAGTCGCCGTATGCGGCGAACGTGGCGAAGCCGGCGGGCAGGTTGGGGCCGACGACGCCCGGAAGGAGAAAGACGAGCCCGAAGAAGCGGAAGCTATGCACAGTAGCGATCACACGTTGCACTTCAATCCGTTCCATTGACTTGAGCCGTGGCAATACATACGTGCCGAAACAAAGTAGGCACGCGACATAGCCTAAAACGAGATGCGTCAGGAAGATAATTTCCGGCGACATTTGGCCTCCTACTGGCATAGGATTATAGTAATCATCCTATGGATTCAGATTCTCTTGTGACGGGTCCGAGGGCGAGCGGTTCCAGACCGGATGGATTGCCCCGTAAGATGATTGCCAGCATCCTATAATGACCTATGCGCTACCAGCCCGAGCACAAAGCCGAAATCCATCAGAAGATTGTGAAAGACGCCTCGCGGCGAGTCCGCGCTGAAGGGATAACCGGCGCCGCAGTCTCAGCCGTTATGCGCGATGCTGGCTTAACCCACGGAGGCTTTTACAAGCATTTCGCAAGCAAAGACGAATTACTCACCGAGTCGTTGAGCGAGGCATTTGAGGAGATAGCCGACCAACTTGCTCACGTCGCCGAGCGGTCCAAACCCGAGACGGCCTGGAAGGCGATCGTGAAGACCTACCTAAGTCTGGAATATTGCGACCACGTCGAGTATGGATGCCCATTGCCGGCCCTCGCCCCCGAGTTGGCTAGGGCCAACAGGGCGATGAAGCCTCAGATCTTTGAGGCCTTGAAGAAATACAGGGGTCGAATGCTTCCGTTCATGCCCGGCCGGCGAACTGCCGACAAAGAACGCGCCTTCTTTTCCATCTTTTCAACGATGGTCGGGGCTGTTGAGATCGCTCGGATGCTGCCAGAGCCCGAGATGCGAGAGAAAGTGCTGGCGAGCGCAAGAGACCTTCTCCTGCGCAGTTATTGATTTTTGGAGTCGAATTGGCAGTGCCACAGACGCCAATGCAGTTACCCAATTGACCGGAAACTCAAAAACCGTTCCCAAATCTTGCTAACAGGCCAATGCACTCGTTGAGAGCATTTTAGAAGTGATCGCAGATGATTAGCCCCCGGAAACGCCCCATGGTCTCTCATTGTCCAGATCCGACTCAGTCATGAGTTCGCGGTACACTTACCGACTTACCGATACCAATCCGGGTCGACTGCTCTATCGTCGGGACTTATCTCTGGCTCTTTATCGCGGCGGGCAGGTTGAACGCAAAGACAGCGCCTCGCCCAGAGGGGCAGACGACCCATAAGCGCCGACCATGCGACTCGATCATAGTCCGGCTGATGCGAAGCCCCGTACCGGTGCCACGGGGAATGAATCAGCTCTCGCTTTGAGGCTTCGAACTCAATACACAGCCGCGTACAACCGCCCCGAGTTGCTTTATCCCGCCCGGCGCTCCTTCGACCCCTCGCGAGAAGAGCCGAGGAATCCTCGCACGAATGCGGCGATTTGATCTGCTGCCGTGTCTAATGCAAAATGGCCGCCGTCCACAATGTGAACTTCAGCATTCGGCACATCTTTGCGATAACGTTCGGGCTCGCCCGGGTCGAACGAGAGCTCATACTTGCCCCATATCACCAGCAGTCGCGGTTGGTTCTCGCGCATCCACGCTTGCCATTTCGGATACGCGTCCACATTGGTTCGATAGTCGTAAAACAAATCACTTTGAATCTCAGCCTGGCCGGGCCGATTGAGAAAATAGAACTCATCAGTCCAGAGATCGGGGTCGTAGCGTTCCAGATTCGGATCGTTGCCGACATGACGAGTGCGTGTTGCCGCCAACGAGAGCAAATTCGCGCGCAGCGCGTTTTCGTTCGGAACGCGATCCGCCCAGAACTCGCGACGCGTCTTCCAATTCACGCCCAGGCCTTCATTATGCGCAACCGCGTCTTGAACAATGAGAGCTTCCACGCGCTCCGGGTGCTCCAGGATCATTCGAAAACCCACCGGCCCACCATAATCCTGCATGTAGAGCGTGTAGCGCGAGAGCCCAAGCGCTTCGGTGAAATGATTCATGATCTCTGCGTATTGATCGAACGTGTACGCGAATGCCTTCGCATCCGGCCAGTCGCTGTGTCCGAAGCCAGGATAATCGGGAGCGACCAGATGATTGCGATCCGACAGTCTGGAGAAGAGCGGCTCGAACATGCGCGACGATGACGGCAGTCCGTGCAGCAGAAGCAATGTCGGCGCGTCCTTCGGACCAGCCTCTCTGTAGAAAATGGAGAGCCCATCGATCTTTGTGGTGCGATAGAGCGTCGGATATTTCATGGAATGTTCCTTCTATCGAAAAGCGCGATGAGTGGGGCAGCCTTAGTTGTCGGTAGCGTAGGCTCGATTAAATGAAGGATGGGCTGGGGGAGGATGGGCCAGCCCCCTTACCGAGTCAATTGTTCTTCGCGTTTCTTCTTCAGGTCGAGTGCCGGTAGAAGAAGTTTCAGAAGCGCCTGGTCAGAGAACGGGTTCTGACCTGAGATCAACTCGCGATCTTGAAGGGCGTAGCTCTTCCATGGAGCGAGCACACTTACGTCACCGCCCGCGGTACGCAAGGCGAAGTCCGGGTAGAAGAGAACCTTGCCACCAATCTCAAGCGGCTCGCGCTGCTGCTCTTCGGCCGTCGAAAAGATAGTCATCTTGTATCCGGCATAGATCCATCCTTCAGCCTTTGCCCGCGCTCCATCGGCATCGCCCGCTGCCAGCGCTGCCACCACCTCCGTCGAATTCGGAAGAGCCGAGAGAAGTGAAATCGGGCCATGGCAGAGCACCGCCGTGGGCTTGGATGTTTGATGAAAGTGTCTCATCACGGTGCCGGCATCGGGATCGTCGAGAAGATCGATCATCGGGCCATGGCCGCCGGGGACGAAAACAGCGTCATATTGATCCAGACCCGATGCGATGACATCCGAGATGCGCGTTGGATTCTTGAGCCCAGTCAGGCTGTCGCGGAATTTTAAATAGTCCTGGAGCCTGGCCTCGTCCCCGCCAAAGAAATCGGGGACAGCGGAATGGACATCCAGTTGCGGCGTGTTGCCTTTGGGGTTGGCGAAAGTGATTTCGTAGCCTTCCTTCATCAGGGCGCGAGTCGGAACCGTCAGCTCGTTCAGATAGTAGCCGGCGCCGGTATAAACCTTGCCATCTTTCAATGGCAAGCCATGACCGCTCGAGACGAGCACAAGAATTTTTCCTTTTGTTGCCATTTCGTTCTCCTCTCAAATCGAATTTGATTCCCGCGATCTTGCCTTGTGCAGACTCGCCCGATTTGCGAGAGCCTCGTCCTCAGCCATCGCGATCATTGCGCCTGCCAGAACCTCGGCCTACTCTTTGTGCCATCCATCTGGTAGTCGCTTCGATGTCAGGGCGAGTGACCGTTCAAGTCGAGATTGGCAGAAGTGCGACGACGAGTCTATTGGACGAAAGTATCGACCAATACCACAGTATGAATTGGACATATCCGCAGAGAGCGTCTGCTTACACTTTTGAAAGAATCCGAATACGAAGGTATCGCCAACGCCATCGTCCAATCGATTGGTAAGAGCACCCGGAGTCCAATTTCCTCATCGCTCGGCGCAGCGCGTTGTGGTGGGTGCAGCACTGAGGCGTGATGGAACATGGATGGCGCCGGATCGCTACGCGAGGGTGCAACATGTACGCCTTTCCAGCGCTGCTTGTCTGCGAAGGCACTGAGCATTTGCTTCATGGTAAGTTCAGCCGCGCCGGAGCGCATCCACCGGGCGCAAACCTCGAAGCGCAGGAGGTTCTTGAAGCTCCGGCGCCCGGATCTCTGCAATTTGAAATTGTGTCGGCCTGACCGCGCACAACCCATGCCGCGCAACAGCGGGACAGGAACCTTCGCACAGGTTGCTTTGGCGGCCGCCGGAGCTGAGTGCTGAGCGAGAATGGCCTTCGCCGCGATATCGGAATAGCTCCCAGCAAACGCCCTTGCCATCAGGAACGACGCGCCATAAGCGTGGTTGAGGATTTGAAGATCGAATACGATAAACGGTTCCTGCTCTGCGCTGATGGGGAGGCGGCGGTTCCCCTTGATTTCTTGAATGGCGGGGCTGGAGGCGGCTTCGGGAAGACGGTGCGGTTGGCGAAGGAGCTGACTGGGTTATCAATGGATGGATGAAAGCGGCAGGACTCAGGCCATCCCGGAGCTCGGCCCCAGATTCGTAGAGAATCAATCAGTCAGTGATCGAGTCAGGTTGCGGGCGTTGGGTTGAACTTGCAGTGATGGCAGGAAAAGACTGATCCTCAGAAGGTGTCTAAATGCGAGAACACCGGGAACGCGCGGCAGCCTGAGCAGGAATTCGCGGCTCGGGGTCGATTTCTCGAATCATTCGAATTGGAGGACGGAACATGAAGCACAAACTTGTATTTATCCTGATCGCCATCGCGGTATCGGCTGCACTCTGCCATTCTGCGAGAGGCCAGGTCCCGGACGATCGCTATATCTCTCCCTCGCGCCCGGTGCCGACAGGAAAAGCCCCTGGCATGAAAGTGAAGCTGGTGAAGGACACGCCCGGGGAACAAGTCTACGCCGTGATCTTTTACAAGGGAGACGAGGCGATGAGCGGGCTGACCGATTTTGCCATCAAGAACAAGATCGAAGACGCACACTTCACAGCGATCGGCGCCGTAAATGACGCAACATTGGCGTGGCTCGATCCGGTGGCGAAGATTTATCACCGCATCCCTGTGTCGCAGCAGGTTGAGGTTCTTTCGCTGGTGGGAGACATGTCAAGCTTCAACGGAAAGCCGATTGTTCATATGCATGCGGTGCTTGGCAAGCCGGACGGCACCACCATCGGCGGTCACGTTTTTGAATTGGACGTGAATCCGACCCTGGAAGTGATGGTGACAGTGAATAACGTTCCCCTGAAGAGGAAGCCGGACGACGCTTCGGGGATGAAGGTGATTGATCCCGCGCAATGATGGTGCGCCAATGGGCCGAGAACATTTGTTTCAAGTCGCTTTGAGGAACCGACGATGCGGAACAGCAGACGAACTTTTATCAAGCAGGCATCGGGATTTGCCGCGGCCGGGTTTGCCGCAGCTTGCTTTGATGGTGATGATTTGAATCGCGCAGCGTTTGCGGCTTCCACCTTGCCTGGGAAAGATGGGGCCGGCACAAATCCGACGGGATGGTATGACCGCCCGATGCGCTGGGCACAGCTGGCATTTGTCGAGGACGACCCAGGAAACTACGATCTCTCATTCTGGCTCGACTATTTCAAGAGAATCCACGCGGATGCCGCCTGTCTGAGCGCGGGAGGAGTGGTTGCTTTCTATCCGACGGAAATTCCGTTGCACTATCGAAGCAGATGGCTGGGGAAGATGGACACGTTTGGCGATATCGTCGCCGGCTGCCGCAAGCTGGGAATGAACGTGATTGCGCGGACGGATTCTCATGCCTGTCACCATGATGTTTACGATGCGCATCCGGATTGGATCGCGGTTGACGAGCACGGCAACAAGCGGCGGCATCCCTCCGATGCCGAGTATTGGATTACCTGCGCGCTGGGGCCTTACAACTTTGAATTCATGACCGTGGTGCACCAGGAAATCATGCGGAAGTATATGGTGGACGGCATTTTCACCAACCGTTGGTCCGGTTCCGGCATGTGCTATTGCGAACATTGCCAGAAGAACTTTCGCGAATACTCCGGTTTGGACCTGCCCCGCACAAGCGATCCTCACGATCCAGCGCGACGGCAGTACATCCTGTGGAATGAGAACAGGCTGTTTGAATTGTGGAGGCTATGGAACGAAAAGATCAGAGAGATCAACCCACAAGCGAGCTACATTGCGAACGCGGGCGGCGGCGCTCTGAGCCCGTTGGACATGAAAATCATTGGAGAACTGGCACCAACACTTTTCGCAGATCGCCAGGGAAGAAGCGGGTTGATGGCGCCATGGGCCAATGGAAAGAATGGCAAGGAATATCGGGCGACGATGGGGAAAAAAGCGATCGCGGGAATCTTCAGCGTGGGGATTGAAGACAAGAATCGATGGAAAGATTCAGTTCAATCGGGTGATGAGATGCGGCTGTGGGTCGCCGATGGAATGGCGCAGGGTCTTCGCCCGTGGTTTACAAAGTTCAATGCCAAAGTCATCGATCGCCGCTGGCTACCTGTCGTTGAGGAGATCTATGAATGGCACTTTGCAAACGAATCCTATCTGCGCAGTGAGAACTCCCTGGCGCGCGTCGGCATGGTCTATTCGCAGCAGACGGCATCGTTCTACGGCGGAGACAAGGCCAGGGACCTGGTGGAGAATCCTGCGCTCGGCTTTTACCAGGCACTGATCGAAGCGCGGATTCCCTTCGAAATGGTGCATGATCGATTGCTTGACCGTGCGCACACTGCCCAGTTCCGCACCCTGATTCTTCCTAATATTGCAGCGCTTTCAAGCCTGCAATGTAAGCAGATCGGCGAGTTTGTCGAAAACGGCGGCAGCATTGTTGCAACCTATGAGACTTCTCTTTACGACGAATGGGGTGTTCGCCGCCAGGACTTTGGACTGGCATCGTCGTTTGGAGCATCCTTTGCGGGCAGAGTCGAGGGCCCAATGTTGAATTCCTATCTTTCTTTGCAGAAAGATCCGGCTACGGGCGCATTCCACCCGCTGTTGACGGGCTTCGAGGATGCGACACGAATCGTAAATGCCGCCAATCAAGTGGACGTAAAGCCTCTTCGCGTAGGCACTGTTTCACCGCTAGAGATTGTCCCGAGCTATCCTGACCTGCCGATGGAGGCAGTTTTCCCGCCGCCTGCAACAACGCATGATCCGGGCGTATTCCTCGGTGAAACCAGTGGCGGGCGGGTGGTCTATTTTCCAGGGGATATCGATCGCACATTCTGGGATGTGCTCGATGTCGATCATGCGAATCTGCTGCGCAACGCAGTGGTTTGGGCAACAAATGAGACTACACCGGTGAGTGTTGAGGGACAAGGCGTTCTCGATGTTTCTATTTGGGAACAGGCGAACTCAATGACGGTACATCTTGTAAACCTTACGAACCCAATGATGATGAAAGGGCCGGTGCGTGAGGTGTTTCCGATTACGAATCAACGCGTGCGGATACAGATCAAAGAGAAGCGACGCGTGGCACAAGCGAAGCTCCTGGTAGCAGGAAGAACGATTCCATTCAGGAATGAACCGGGGGCGATTCTCCTCGATGTCCCGTCGGTAGATGTGCACGAAGTGATCGCATTGGATTTTGCAGTTTAGGTGGTCAACCATGGCCGGAAACTGCGTGCTTTCCCATTTCTCAAAAGCGAGATATGGGGCACCCAGATTTTTGGCGTTCGGCACTCGGCTATCGTGGTATCCCACCCTAACCGCAAAGGCGCGGTTAGGATGGGGCACCCATTTTCTTGCGGATTGATGAGGTCGAAATCGGACGCTTGTCGGAGTCTATGGCGCCATCATTTGCGCTTATCTGAGTGCACAAAACTTAACGGCTGGCATTGCTGCCAGCCGTTTGAGTTCTAGATGCCTAACCTTGATTTAGCGTTCTTTCGCGGGTTTTGCGGTCTTGTTGTTGTGCTTTTCGTTGTAGATCTGGCGGCTGTTCTTGTTCTCTTCCTTGTTTGCCTGCTGCTTCTGCTGCTTGGTGAGCGCGCCGCCATTGTCGGCGCGTTCGTGGTGGACCTGCTGGTCGAGATTGGCCTGATTGCGGTTGGTGCGAGCCGCTTCGCCTGAAGTCATCTGGCCGCTGCGCAGGCCATTGGCGGTGCGCTGCTGCTGGTTGGCTTCCCGGTCGTCCACTTCGTTGGGCGTGATCGTGTTTCCGTTGTGTTTCTCGTTGTAGATCTGCTTGCTCGCGGCATTTTGCTCGCCATTGATCTGCTGCCGCTCCTGGTTGGTGAGCTTGCCGCCGTTGTCGACGCGATCGGTGTGGACCTGCTGATCGATTGCGGACTGCGTGCGATCGGCGCGCGCCGCTTCGCCGGAGGTCATCTGGCCGCTGCGCAGGCCGTTGGCAATGCGCTGGTCCTGATTGGCTTCGCGATTGTTGGGGTTGTAGTGGCTGCCAGCGGTGCGATCGGCGGCCGAGATGGGCTGCGACTGCGCGTGCTGCTGCGCGACCTGATGATACGAATTGATATTCGAACTGGCCATGGTTCCGGGTGTGCCGTGGTTGACCGAGGCCAATTGGGAGCGATCCTGCCCAGCGAAGTTCTCGTGTTGCATCTGGTTGCCGGTGGGCTGGAAGTGCTGCTCGTGTTCGGCCTGCATCTCCATGGGCGACGGGCGAACGCCGATGCCGCCACCGCCGTTGTAGCTGACATGGTTTAGGTTGACGACGGTGTTGCGTTCGACGATGGTGCGATCCTCATAGACGTTGGTTACGTGGATGCCGCCAAAGTTCGCCACCGCCCTGTTGTAGGCGAAGACGCCACCGCGCCACTCACCACCGAAGAAGCCGACGCCGCCGTAGCCGAATCCGTAGTTCACACCGCCGTAAAAGCCCACGTGGGGGCCCCAGTAGCCGGGGTGCCATGCGTAAAAGCCGCCCGCAAATCCCCAGTAGCCGGGGGTCCAGAGGACGCCTGCGCGCGGCGGCGAGACCCAGACTCCGGGAACCCAGTAGTAGCCAGCGTCGCCATAGGCCCAGTAGCCGGGAGTCCAGATGTATCCGGGGGCGGGCAACGGGGGCTGGACGTAGACGGGCAACACGGGCGGGGCAAAGCCCACCGAGATGAAGACGCCGGCGTGGGCCTGGGTTGCGGGCAGAACCAACATGGGAGCCGTCAGGGAAACGGCAAAAGCGAGGCTGCGAATCTTTGAGCTGAGAGACATTGTGGCTTCTCCTTGAATGTGTGCGCAGGAGGCCATCTGTCTCCTCAACTACGCGAAATGTTTGAGTCTATCCGCTGAAACACGAGCATCGGGAGCATGTTGCGGAAAAAAGTTTGACTGATTACGGAGGGGTAATACAAGGTGCATCGGCTGAAGGGCGATCACCCAGGTACCGCAAAGGTGCGGCGGAGCGAGGGGACGCGGGCTCAGGGTGGCGGGGGTGCGAGCACCCGTTGCTTCGAGCTGCGGGGGATGACAGGGTCGGCAGGCGTAGTGGATGATGTTGGTGCGCACGCGGAGGTGGTCAAGATGAATACACGAGTTTGGGGGCGGTTCGGAATTTCGCGCAGGCGATTTCTGCAGACGACTTCACTGGCCGTGGCGGGGATGGGGTCGCGAGGGCGTGGGGCCTGGGGGGGCATGCGCTCTTTATCTGTACCGCTGGAGGAGTTTGGCTATGGCGATGTGGCGATGGCGAGCGAAGCGCATGAAGCGCAATTGATGAATACGCACGAGGTGCTGATGGCGCTGAGTGAGGACAGCCTGCTGAAGCCGTTCCGGCAGATGTCGGGGATGGCAGCGCCGGGCGAGGAACTGGGTGGGTGGTACAACTACGATCCGGACTACGACTATCGCAAAGGATTCGATAATGGATTCGCGCCGGGATGCACGTTTGGGCAGTGGGTGTCGGCGCTGGCGCGGGTGTATGCGATTACCGGAGAAGAGGCGACACGCGAGAAGGTGCTGCGGCTGAATCGGCTGTATGCCGAGACCATCACCGGGGACTTCTACGAGAAGAACCGCTTTCCGGCCTACACATATGACAAGCTACTGCTGGGACTGATTGATTCGCACACTCTATGTGAAAGACCCGCAGGCGATGGCGATTTTGGAGCACACGACGAACACGGCGCTGCCGCATCTGCCGGGGCACGCGGTGGAGCACGGGGTTCCGTGGCGGATGGACAAAGATCCCAAGGATGAGTCGTGGACGTGGGACGAGTCCTACACCATGCCGGAGAATCTTTTTCTGGCGTACAAGCGCGGTGCGGGACAGCGCTACTACGACATGGGGCTGCGGTATCTGGACGACAAGCCATGGTTCGATCCGCTGTCGCGCAATGAGAACGTGCTGAATGGGAGACATGCATACAGCCATGTGAACTCGCTGAGTTCGGCGATGATGGCGTACATGGTGGCGGGGAGCGACAAGCATTTGCATGCGGCGCAGAACGCGTTTGCGATGCTGGAGGCGCAGAGCTATGCGACGGGCGGGTGGGGTCCGGATGAGACGCTGCGTGCACCAGGAAGCAGCGACGTTTACGCCAGCCTGACGAACACGCATCACAGCTTCGAGACTCCGTGCGGCGGGTATGCGCACTTCAAGCTGACGCGCTATCTGCTGCGCGTGACGCGCGATTCGCACTATGGCGACAGCATGGAGCGGATGATGTACAACACAGTGCTGGGCGCGATGCCGCTGCAGGAGAACGGGGAGAATTTCTACTACGCCGATTACAACTTCGACGGGAAACGGGTGTACAAGGAAGCGCGCTGGGCGTGCTGCTCGGGGACGCTGCCGCAGGTGGCGGCGGACTACCGGATCAATGTGTATCTGCGCGGGTGCGCAAGCGGTGTATGTGAATCTCTACGTGCCTTCGACGCTGCGATGGAATGAGGATGGGGTGGCGATGTCGCTGACGCAGGAGGGCGAGTATCCCTATGACGAGCGGGTGCGGTTTGCGGTGACAAGTTCTGAGCCAAAGGAGATGACGCTGCATTTTCGGATACCGGGATGGGCTGAGGGAGCGGAGGTTTATGTGAACGGCACGCGGCAGACGGGGCTGGCGGGGCCGGGACAGTTTGCAGCGGTGCGGCGGGAATGGAAGACGGGCGATCGCGTGGAGCTGGAGGTTCCGTTAAAGATGCGGCTGGAGACGATTGACGCGCAGCATGCGGACACGGTGGCGCTGCTGCGGGGACCGCTGGTTTTGATGGCGGTGAAGGAGAACCAGGCGGCTCCATTGCAAAGGTGACACGCGAGCAGCTGCTTGGGGCGCGGCGGGTGAGCGAACGGCAGTGGGAGGCGGACTCCGCCAACGGACCCGTAACTCTGCTTCCGTTCACGTGGCTGGGTTCGCGGCCTTACACGACGTATATGAAGGTGGAATGAGGCAGGGGACGCGGTAATCGGGACCGGCCGCCCTGATTTGGATGGCCGTTTTTCAGAGACCTGAAAACGCCTGCTCCTTCTGAGGGGCACGAATGAATTCGTGCCCTTACGCTTCGTGCCTTCCATCCACAAATGCTTCCGAAATGGTTGAGGGAATCTTTGGTTCGTGCTTTCCCACGTCTGCGAAAAAAACGAGAACGTCGCGAGGATTGGGCACACATTTTCGCGCGGATTGACGCGATGGGAGAACAGGTCCGGCGCACGGCTTACATCTTTAGACCAGAGCGGCTATTCGTAGGCGAGGGCGTCGATGGGATCTTTGCGAGCGGCCATCCATGCGGGGTAGAGCGCGCCGCAGAGTGCGCCGGCGAAGGCGATGCCTGAACCCTTGCCGAGCCAGCCAGAAGTGATTTCGAAGTGCTGGGTGGGAAAGAAATGGAGGATGAGCAGGCGCACGGTGTAGGTCCCGGCAATGCCGAGCGCGACTCCAGCGAGGGCCAGAAGCGCGGTTTCACGCAGGATGACAGTGACGATGGCAGGTTTGGAAGCGCCCATGGATTTGAGGATACCGATTTCGCGGGTGCGCTCGAGAACCGCGGTATACATGGACTGGAAGATGACCAGGAAACCGACGATGACGGCGATGCCGGTGACGACGTCGAGAGCGAGGTTGAAGCCGGGCAGTTTGTCGGGCGTCATCTCAGACATCCAGTCCTCGATGGTTTGGACGGGGAAGTCTTCGAGACCGCGTGTGGCGTGAATCTCCTGCATGATGGCCTGGTCGTTCTCAGGGGTGTCGGCCTTGATGTAGAAGATCGAACACTTGCCGTCGTTGCCCATGAGGGCATCCATGGTGTCGATGGGGAGAAGCTTGCGGGCGCCGCGGCCGTGCTCGACGATGCCGGAGATGCGGAAGGAATGGTCGATGACGTCGATCGTATCTCCGACGTGGTACCGGGAGCCAGCGAACACGTCGTCGACGATGACGTCGTAGGGACCCCGAAAAGGGCCTCCGGCAAGGAAGACGAAGGGCTTCAGGTCGTTGAAGCTGGCGTAGTCGATGCCGTTGATGACCTCGATCTTGCCCTCTGTGGCGAGGTGGGTGTTGACCGGAGCGACGACTGCGACGTGGGGCAGGCGGCGCACGGCTTCGGCGTCCTTGATGGGCATTGGCGCGCCGCTGACTCCGGTCATGATGCTGGTGTGACTGGGACGCATCATGAGATCGGCGCCGATGCCGTTGGTACGCTCCTTGGTGTCGTTGAGCATGCCCATGAAGATGCCTACGATGGAGAGGATCATGACCACTTCAATGGCCACCGCGAGGATACTGATGATGGAGCGCAGGGGGCGGTGAAGGAGATTGGCGATGACGAGCTTGTTCATTCCTGGGCTTGCTCCGGGGAGGCGGCGACGAGGGCCAGCCTCGCTTTCAAGGGTATCAGTCAGTGCGGGGACCGCGCGGGGAGGGTGATTTGACCCCAGAATTCCTCAGAGGAGAAAGCCCGAAGAATTTGAGACAATTAATGGAGCAAAGAAGGCTGTGCTTTCGGGTTGAATGAGGGCCGAAAGAAGGGTAGGGTGCGAGTTTTGCACAGGTTGGGATGGCAAGACAGGGCGCTTTCGGGGCGGGTTTTCACTACCCGTTTTCGATTACTGCACTTTTGTAACCACACGAACAGAGGTACCCCGGAAGTTGTAATGTTTCCAAATAGATCCCAAATAGGTCGAGAATCTTCAGCGCGGTGAAAACAAAGGGAGAATATAATGAATTCCTTTGACGTTATTGCATTAGCGGTTTATTTTGATTGTGGAAATCCCACGGGGTCAAACCCTGGTACAGGTTACTGATGGGTAGTTTCGGAGAAGACCTTCGCGCTGAACGTGTCTCTCGCGGCATCGCGTTGGAACAAATCACCGAGGTCACCAAGATCAGCCAGCGCCATCTGGTTGCGCTGGAGCAGGAGCGATTTCGTCTGCTTCCAGGCGGCATTCTGAGCAAAGGGATCGTGCGCGGGTACGTGGGTGCGGTGGGGTTAGACGTGCGGGACTGGACGGATCGATTCGTCAAGGCGTACGTGGACTCCGGGCAGATGATCGAAGACGATCGCGGCTGGATGGCATTTGCCTCGAATGTGGGGCAGGATCGCATCCGGAGGCGCGAGGCGGCCGAGCTTCGCATGCGCTGGGCTGGCGCGATTGTGCTGCTGCTGGGGGTGAGTGTGGCGGCCTTCTTTACGGTGCGCTACTACGGTGTGCGCGCGGGTTGGTGGAGTACGATGCTCCCACTGAAGGCAGTCTCGACTAAGGCGCACGCGATGTTCATTCACGCTCTCGCGATGTTCAAGAACTAAAAAGCCGACATTTATTTTTTAGAGCATCTCCTCGATCAGACGGATCGCTTCGTTTGCCGGCTGCGGTTCAACCTGCTTTCGGAACCTCTGGGGGGCTGCTGGACTCCGTTCAATGCGAGGCTTTGCTCCCGGCCGCTCCGCCCAATTACCATATACGGATGCACCCTGAGGGCCGAGGCCTGCGGGTGTGGGCCCGGCTCTTTGATCACGGAGAGTTGGTCCTGGCTTGAACCGCACCGGCGCATTGCAGAATTGAGCCGACCTGGTGGAGAGCCGACAATCGAAAATCCCTTCAATGGGGAGGAATGCGACGTTGAGCGATCGTTTTTTGTTTACTTCAGAGTCCGTGACGGAAGGCCATCCGGACAAGATAGCCGACCAGGTATCCGATGCCATTCTGGACGCCTGCCTCGATCAGGACCCCTACAGCCGCGTAGCGGCCGAGACGCTGACAGCCACTGGCCTGGTGGTGATTGCGGGTGAGATCACGACCAAGGCCTACGTGGATTTCCAGAGCCTGGTGCGCGGGGTTGTGGCCTCAATCGGCTACGACAATGCGCTCTATGGCTTCGACTCCAACACCTGCGCGGTGATTTCGACGATCAACAAGCAATCGGGCGATATTGCACAGGGGGTGGACACCGGCGGTGCGGGCGACCAGGGCATGATGTTCGGCTACGCATCGAATGAGACGCCGGAATTGATGCCGGCCCCCATCTCCCTGGCGCACAAACTCTGCCGCCAACTGACCGCGGTGCGGAAGAGCGGCAAGCTGCCGTATCTGCGCCCGGACGGCAAGAGCCAGGTGACAGTGGAATACGACGAAAACGGCAAGCCGGCGCGCATTGATGCAGTGGTGATTTCGAGCCAGCATTCCGAGAGCGTGGGCAACGAGGAACTCAAGGCGGACATCCTCAAGTATGTCATCCAAGCCGTGCTGCCCGAAAAGTGGCTAGACGAGAACACCAAGTATCACATCAATCCGACGGGGCGATTTGTGATTGGCGGACCGATGGGCGATACGGGGCTGACGGGGCGGAAAATTATCGTGGACAGCTATGGCGGCATGGGCCGTCATGGCGGTGGCGCTTTTTCGGGCAAGGATCCGACGAAGGTGGACCGTTCGGCGGCGTACGTGGCGCGGTATATTGCGAAGAACATTGTGGCAGCCGGTTTGGCCGATAAGGCCGAGGTTCAGCTCGCCTACGCGATCGGCGTGGCGGAGCCGGTGAGCGTGCTGGTGGAGACATTCGGCACGGGCAAGCTGAGCGCCGCGAAGCTGACGGAGTTGGTGCGCAAGAACTTCTCTCTGACGCCGAAGGGGATTATTGAGAGCCTAAACCTGCGGCGCCCGATTTACCAGATGACGGCGGCGTATGGGCACTTTGGGCGCACAGAGCCGGAGTTCACCTGGGAATCGACGGACAAAGCCGCGAAGCTGGCGGAGCAGGCCGGTTTGAAGGCAGCGGTGAAATAGGAGAGGCTGCGAATTGGCTTTATTGAGATGGGGTCCCGAATCTGGGGCCCCATTCTTTTTTCAGCCTTGAACGCTGATGAAATAGAATTTGTCGGGACTGTTGCTCAGGCTTTTGATTGGAGATGTTGATGCGCATTTCTTTGCTTGCTGTTGTTGTGTTGAGTATGGCGACCATTGCTGCGGCGCAAAACGCACCGTGGGACTATGAAGGGAAGCGTGGCGCACTAGTGTGGGGCAAGCTCGATCCGGCGTACCGGGCGTGTTCGCAGGGGCATGAACAATCGCCAATCGATCTTCGCGGCGCTCATTTGAATAAGGCGCTCGCGCCGATTGAATTCCACTACGTCTCGGGGCCGGTGACGCTGGAAAACACCGGGCACACGATCGCAGTGCACGTGGATCCGGGGAGCTACATCGTGGCCGGCGGGGTGCGCTACGAGCTGATGCAATTCCACTTTCACCATCCCGCAGAAGAGGGGGTAAAGGGCAAGTTCGCGGATATGGACGTGCACCTTGTGCACAAGAGCGCCGACGGCAAGATGGCGGTGATCGCGGTGCGGATGAACATCGAGGTTGGAGAGGCCAACGCCGAGCTGGCCACGCTGTGGCAGCATCTGCCGACGACGGTGGGCGCGCAGGAAAAGATCACGGACATGGTGAATCCCGGTGGACTGCTGCCGGGCGACCGCGGGTATTGGACTTACGTTGGATCGTTGACCGCGCCGCCTTGCACGGAGAGTGTACGGTGGTTCATCTTCGAAAATCCAATGAGCATCAGTAAAGAGCAATTCCGCGCCTTCTCGGGGATCATCCAAATGAACGCGCGGCCTCTGCAGGACACGCACGGAAGGCGGATCGAGGCAAACGAATAGGGACTACTTTGCCAGAGGTGTGAAGGTGAGGGCCACACCCTCGGCGTCGGCCAAGGTCGAGACGCGCACACCGGTGAGGTCAGCGACGAGGTAGTGGGCCGCATCCAGCGAGTCGATGGGATGCGAGAAGGTGGTTGCGATCACAGTGCATCCTGCGGCGCGTCCGGCCTGCGCACCGGAAGATGAATCCTCAAAAACCACGCACTCTTCTGGAGCGAAACCGAGGACTGCTGCACCAGCAAGGAATGGCTCGGGGTGAGGCTTGCCCCTGGTGACCCGGTTTGCGGTAACGAGGTGCTCGGGCAGGCGCACACAGGCGGCGGCGAGTCGTGCTATGGCCAAACGATCGGTCGCGCTGGTGACGACAGTCCAGCGCGAAGGTGGCAGAGCGGCAAGCAGGTCGAAGACTCCAGGAAGCACTGTAAGGCCCTCGTTGTCTTCGATTTCAATGTCTTCAATGATTTTGAGCTCGGCTTCGCTGTCGAGGTCGGGGCGAAGCTTGGCGATGGTCTCGATGGCGCGGCAACCGTGGGCAATGCTGCAGGCGTAAACCGGGTCAATGCCGCGGAGGTTGGCCCAACGGGTCCAACTGCGCTCGACGGAAGCGATGGAAGAGATCAGGATCCCATCCATGTCGAAGAGAATGCCCTTGCAGCGGATTTCAACCGAGGAAGGCGCGAGAGACGAAGACATGGCTTCATTGTAACGGTGGGGGAATGCGGGCCTAGAGCGGCTGTCCAATTACTCTGTGGCATTTTGGGTGATGTGCAGGGTGGCTTTATCTTGAGGAAAAAGCCACTTGGCCTTTTGGCTTCGCTCGACACCAATTTGGAGAACCGCTTTACCGCTTTGCGGACAGGGGCAGTTTAGGCGCGGCGAAAGAGACTTTGGGAGGGTCACCAAAGGTAACAGCGACATTGATGGCTGACTTGCGCCGACCCTGACGAAGCTGATTCTGTTTGACGGTGATGGCACCGCCGGCGATGACGGCGTCTGCGGTGAAACGGTCAAAGCGCGCCAAGGCCTCGGGGATCTGGAGGTCGGAATCTCGGGCGATGGAGCCGCGATTCCAGTCAAAGTGCAGGGTGCCGTCGGCGGAAGAGGCGAGGTCCTTGTCGGCGTAGCCGGCGAGATTGATTTTGCCGCTGCCGTCGAGTTCGCCGCCGGTGCATTCGAGAGCGAGCAACTCACAGACTGCAGGAGCCTGGAGCTTGTCGAACTTCCCTTCCAACTCATAAGCGGGCCTGGGACCGTTGGTGACTTTCCCGGTAAGGCTGAGCTGGCCGCCGAGCAGAGCGCCGTCAAATGATTCGAGTTCAGCTCCGCCGGGCAGGATATGCAACTTTGCAGCTGCGTTTTGCAGCTTGAAGGGACCGAGAAGGAGCGAATCGGCGGTGACATTGGAGTCGACGCGCGGCCAGATGAGAGGTTGCGTGGTGGTCAGACGCGCGATGAGGGTCGAGAGGAGAGTGTCTTGTTTTTCTGCTCCGAGGAGCGCGGTCTGAAGCTTGCCGGCATCGAGCTCGGCGAATTGCAGGTCGAGCTGAGGCGGGCAGGGTTGATCTGCCGGGCAAGTGAGCAGGACGCGCAGGCTGGCAGTTCCCTTCACCGGGCCGAACGTGAATACCACGGGGTCCCAGAGCAGTTGGCCGTAGCCAAAGTGGAGCACGGCTTGTGAAATTTCGACATGGATGGCAAGTGCGTCGGACTTCCAGTTCACATTGTGTACAGTTACGTCGCCGCGAAGCTGGTCATATAGTGCCGGGTTCCAACTTTGGGGAACCGATTGGCCCGGAGATGCGAGGACGGATTCAGCGATGGCAGGCCCCGGTTTTGGCAGCCAAGGTCCATTGGCGCGGAGGTCAAGGGTTGCCGGGTCGCCGGCGAGGGCATCAAGTGGGGTGGCGGTCACAACGCCGGTGACGTGAGTCCACTCTCGAATGCGGGCCAATGAAGCGGGACCAAAGAATGAAACCTCGTAGCCATTTGATGCGAGTTGAAGGGTTACGGCGAGGGGAGCGTTGCCACCGGCAGGAATGGTGAATGATGCGATGAGCTTCTGCGTCTGGCCATCGGAGACAGGAGTTGGTTCGAGAGAGAATTCTGGAATTTGAATGGGCTGATTGAGGCCGCCGCCGCTGAGTGCAAAGGACTCGACAGCGAGGGTTCCCTGGAGCGGGCCTGCAGGCACGAGATGGGATTTTGCAGGTTGGCTCTTGCCGTGGCGCGGGTGGGCTGGTGTGGACGGCGGTGCTGCTGGAATCTCGATGGTGGGATCGTAGCTGAGTTTGCCACTAACGGTTCCGCGGGCTTCGAGGCCATTGTCGATTCCGCTGCGAAGAGTGCGCAGGGCGTCGAGGCCAGCCTGCACCGGGATACGCTGGAACTCAACAGAGAGTCTGGGCGGTTGATTGCCGGGCAGGCTGCCGAGTATGCGGAAGTGACCGTCACCGAGGGGCGAGTCGCAGGAAAGATTGTCGACAGAACGCGCGGAGTAGTGATAGGCGAAGGTGCAGTTGGCGTCGAAGTCGAGGGCCTCAGCGGGTGCAAACTCGGCGCGGTGCACGCCGGCGGCGCTGAGACGGGTTTTGACCTGTGCCGACTCAGCAGTACCGTCAAGATGAAGCTCGCCGGTGAGATCGCCGCGCCAGCCGGGATCGGAGCCGAGGATGAGGCGACTGAGTTGGCCGAGTTGCGCCCTGCTCCACTCGAGGTCGAGGTGCACGGGCATGTTGTGGAGTTGCGGAGGACCGGACACGGCGGAGAGGCTGGCCTCCATTTGCATAATGCCGGTGTCGGCGAGATCGAGGCTTACGTCAGTACGCGCCGGCTGCCCCCGCAGGCGCACGCGCCAGTCGCCGGGATTCTCCTGCCAGAAGGAGAGGTCGGCATCAACGAGGGAAAAAGGCAGCTTTTCAGGGCCGTTCTTGATGTTGACACGAGAATTTGTGGCCTCAAGGTAAGGAAGCGGGCGCGAACGTCCGGGACTTGCTCCGGTGGATTTGGCGGCTGCGTTTCGAAAGAGCGGATCGAGATTCCAGCGGCCTTCCCTGGTGCGGACGAGGTTCAGGCTGGCTTCGTCGACACTGATGGTGCTGATTTCAAGTCTTCCTCGCCAAAGCGACAGGAGACGAATGTAGGCGGTAACAGTGTTGGCGTGGAGCACGGGTTCAGCGCCGAATTTCGGATCCTCTTCCACCGTAAGGTTGGTAAGGACAAAGCCGGGACGCGGGAGGACGCGGAGATTGACGGAGGAGAGGTGCACGGGCCGGCCAAGGGAATTGGAGATAAGCTGCGTGACCTGGCTTTTATAGCGGCCAATGCTGAAGAGGGGAGGGACGATCAGCACTGCGAGGATGAGTGCCAGCGCCGCGAAGGCGAGCCAAAGCCGCTTTTTCTTATGCCATCCGCGATGCACGTCTTCCTTCATCATCCTGTATGGTAATTCGCCGGGCCGATGCGGGCTCAGCTTGTGACGTGGAGAGTTCGGCTCCAGCGGGTCTCGGTGAAGAAATACAGAGCGACATGGACCATCCAGGCGATATTGCTGCCGAGGCCGGTCCGGTTGTACTGGTCTTCAGTGGCATTGAATGACCAGTAGTTGAAGAGCGGGCGGCCGACGATATTTTCTCTCGGAACAAAACCCCAGAAGCGCGAGTCGGCGCTGTTGTGCCGGTTGTCGCCCATCATGAAGTACTTACCGGGCGGGACAACGAGGTCACCATCGACGATGTGATTGGAGATGTCGACGGTCCACGCTTCGGTGATGAAGTTGCCAGATTCGGGAATTGGGGCGACGGAGGGAAACTCATCGAGAAAGTCGGAGTGGTTTTCCGGCGTGGTTGGCTGGGCATGGGGCTGAGCGAGCGCAAACCCGTTGACGATGACGACTCCATTGCGTAAGTGAATGTGGTCACCGGGCAGACCTACGAGCCGCTTGACGAGAATCGGGTAAGTGGGCGAACCATCGACCGGATCGGGGTCCGCGACCGGCTTGATGAAGACGACGATGTCACCGCGCTTCGGCTCGCGGCAGTGCACCAGGGGCATCCATCTTGAAGGCGAAGCAAACGTAATGCGGTCGACGAGGAGATGGTCGCCCACAAGGAGCGTGTTTTCCATTGAGCCCGAAGGAATGACGAAGTTCTGCCCGATAAAAGAGAGGATGAAGAGACCAACCACCATGATGAAGCAGAGTCCGGCGGCTGCCTCGAAAGGAGTCTCGCCAGGGTCATTCTGCGCTGCGCCGCATTGCAATTGAGGAGAGTCCGTTTTCATCGATAGTCCAGGGGAATTGAATCAAAGAAAGCCTTGAGAAGGTGAAGAAAAACGGGTTCTAGCGGGTTGGGTGGAGGGTGCGGCTCCAACGGGTCTCGGTGAAGAAATGCAAAGCAACGTGGGCCATCCAGGCGAGATTGTTGCCGAGGCCGGTCTGCTCGTACTGATCCTCTGGAGTAATGAACGACCAGTAGTTGAAGAGCGGTCGGCCAACGATATTGGCGCGCGGCACAAAGCCCCAATAGCGGGAGTCGAGGCTGTTGTGCCGGTTGTCACCCATCATGAAGTACTTACCCTGAGGAATGACGAGGTCTCCATCTTGAACGTATTGGGGCATGGCGACCGACCAGGAGTCGGTGGCACCGAGATCGGGGGTCATGGGGACGGAGGGAAAGTCGTCGAGGAAGTCGCGATAGTTCTCAGGCGTGGTGGGTTGCGCGTGGGGCTGATTCTCGGCCACACCATTGATGATGACGACGCCGTTACGGAGATGAATGTGGTCGCCGGGGATACCGATGAGACGCTTGACGAGGAACAGATCTGGTTCGCCTGGCTTGAGAAAGACGACGATATCGCCGCGCTGGGGCTCGCGGTAGTGGACCAACGGCATCCATGCGGAGGGTGGAGCAAGGGTGATGCGATCGACGACGAGGTGATCGCCGACGAGCAGGGTCTTCTCCATGGAGCCGGAAGGGATGACGAAGTTCTGGGCGAGGAAGGTAAGGATGTAGAGGCCGACAACAAGGACGGTGCAAATGCTGGCGGCCGCCTCAAAGGGCGTCTCTTCAACTTTTTCAGGAACAGAAGCGGTTTTTGATTCAGCCGGGGTCGCTTGGGGCGGCGTGTTTTTCTTGGTCATCCTGAGGCTCAGTATCAGTGGACAGTAAACAGCGTTCTTAGTGCACGACCTGAAAAATGCGCTTCCAGCGGGCAAAGCCGACCAGTCGGGCAGAGAGTTCCCTATCGTGTCCGAGTCTATCATCGGCGGCCTGTTGAACATCCGTGGTGGAAGGCCTGCGGAGCGAGAAGTAAATCACCAGCGGGCGGGCTACGATGGCCTGACGGGGAACGAAGCCCCAGAAGCGGGAGTCCTTGCTGTGGTTGCGGTTATCGCCGAGCATGAAGTACTGGCCCTGTGGAACGACCAGCTGTCCATTTTGCGTAAGGGCCTGCAGCTGCTGCCACCAAGTGGGATCGATGTTGATGTCGGTGTAGACATTGGCGGGGAAATCTTGCAGGAAGGGATCGGCCGCAACAGGCTCATAAGCGGCGTAGGGCTCTTCCAGCCCGACGCCGTTGACAGTGACGCGGCCATGCTCAATCCGGATGCGATCGCCGGGAATACCGATGACGCGCTTGATGAGGTAGGGTGGATCGGGGTGGTGGAAGACAACGATGTCGCCGCGTTCGACGTCGCGATAAGGCATCAGCCAACGGACCGGACTCCATTGCGCGCCGGGCGGGGCAAAGATCTGCTTATTCACGAGAAGAAAGTCGCCGACGAGGAGCGTGTGTTCCATGCTCTCCGATGGGATGAGAAACGGCTGCAGGACAAATGTGAGGAGAAACAAGGCGACAACCACGGTGCGCATCAGAGAAGCGAAGGCCTCAGGCACTGTGGGCAAATGGAGGTGGAGTCGAGAATGGGGCCGTGGGAAAGGCGTGGCGACTTGGGCGGGAGAGCTCATTCCGATATGTGATCCTCCTCTTCCGCATCGAGGCGCACTCCGGCTCCGACTGCGGTTGAGGCAAGCCATGCCAGCGCGCGCCGAGCTGCGTCCTGCTCGGCGTGTTTTTTTGTGCTGCCGGTACCCCGGGCTAGAGGCTTGCCCTGTTCGCCCTCGGCAGGCTTGAGCCGTACCTCAACCAGAAATCGCTTGCGATGATCGGGGCCGCTCTCGCTCTTGACTTTGTAGACGGGGGTTCCGGCGCGGGCGGCTTGCAACTGCTCCTGGAGCGCGGATTTGTAGTTTCCCAATGCGTCACCGGAGCGCAACTCGCGGGCCAGCTGCTCGACGGCCTCTCCCATGACAAGACGGTGCACAAAGGCCCGAGCGGGCTCAAGGCCGCCGTCGAGAAAGAGGGCGCCGATGACGGCCTCGATCGTATTGGAGAGGACGGTGCTTTTGCGGCGAAGGCCGCTGCGATCTTCGCCACGGCTGAGGCGCAGGTAATCACCGAGCCGGATGGCCGCAGCAACCTCGGCCATATGCTGACGGCTGACCAACTGGGCACGGACGCGGGTCAATTCGCCTTCATGCCATTCGGGATGGAGGAGGAAGAGGGCTTCGCCGACCACAAGGCCCAGCACGGCATCCCCGAGAAACTCGAGGCGCTCGTTGTCTCCCTGGGCGCTGCGATCATTTCCGTCTTCAACGGCGCGCTGGTTGGCGAGGGAGCGGTGCGTGAGGGCGCGCACGAGCAATTCGGGTCTGGCAAAGCCATGCCCGATTGCAGTCTCCAGATCCGCCAGAACCGCTTCCACGTAAGCCTCGATGGGTTTGAATTGTTGAACAGGTTCGAGGGTCGCCGGGCCAAGAATGACGTCGAGTTGCGAGCCTGTCCGATGTTCCTATTAGACGGCACGGAGGGCCCTGGAGAGGCCCTGCACCACATTATTGCGGTTTTGGTGTTCCCTGCTGGCTACCGGCAGCGGGGGTTGGGGTTGCGGTAGGCGCATCGTCTTCGGCATCTTCGCAACTGTGGCCGCGCACGGCGTAGGCAGTTTTGACGCCCCGCTCGGCGGCCAGCCGGGTATCCTGCGCTCCATCGCGGGCGGCGAGGGCTCCGTTGTATTCGGAGAGAGCTTCGTCGCGTTTGCATTCAAGGTCAAGCATGCGGCCGAGATAAATGTGCGACCAGGCCAGGAGGCGCGGTTCCCGACTGGTGGCAAGTGTTTTCTGAAACCGGTCTACAGCTTCGTCGGGGTGGCCGGAGAGGATGGCGACGCGGGCGAGGATGAAGTTGGCACGTGCGCTATCGGCCACGGATTCAAGACCTTCGGCGTGTACTGTGAGCGCCTGGCGGGCAAGGGCGCCCGCGGTGGCCACGTCTCCGGCCTGCAAACGAGCCTCGGCCAGGTCAAGGCCGGTGAGGACACGCGGCTTGCTGCGATGGAGCACGTCGCCATCGGCCTGGGCATCGAATTCGGTCTGCTTGGCACGATGCACCTGCTGATCGATGTCCATTCCGTAAACCATTTCGCCGATGGTGTCGCCAAGACCGGCTGGATCTTTTTCGAATGTGAGCAACTGCTCGTAGAAATACTGGGAGAGCACGAAGCCCTGCGTCATGTCGTGCTGCACCGTAGCCCATCGGACGGCGTCCACCTTCTGCTGATAGAGCTGGCGTTCGTGCTCATAGCGGGGAAGGTCGGAGCGCTCGACACCGGCTGGAATGTTGTAGACGGGAATGCCGGTGTCCATGGTGCGGGCTTCGATGGCCTTGATAAGACATTCAACGGCCAGCGCGACGGGGTCGTTTCGATAGCGGAAGTCGAGAGGGGCGTCGTGAATGGCCTTGAGAATCGGCTGCATGCGGTCAATGGCGTTGGAGCGGGCGTAGAGGAGCGGCTCAATGACGTAGTGCAGGTATGTATGGCGCACGTCGCTCATGGGGATCTTGCCCTCGACGGGAGAAACGACAACGACGTAGTCGGTCCCGTAGATGCGCGCATTGACGAGCGACGGAGAAAGCAGGGGTTCAATGACCACGATGAATCGTTGCCCGTTGTAGGTGGAAGCCGGCATCTTAAGGTACAGATTTGTGCTGACAATCATGTGCGACAGCGGATCGTGGAGCTTGTCAATCTCGGTGTCGTAGATGTGGTGGACGGTGAGCCAGATTCCATGCAGATCGACGGCTGCGGCAAAATCGCGCAGCATGGGCACAATCTCCGCCACCTGAGTGGAGTCAGGCGGCATCTCCGGCAAGTCGACAGTGGTTTCAATTTCGGGCGGTGGGCTCAGATAAAGCGCCAGCGAAATGTACTGGGAAATATCCTTCTCTGAGCCGGTCATGCGGTGCTGGGCTATGAAGAGGCAGACCTTATCGCGCTTGGCGCGGGCATCCTCGCTAGCGGCCAGCGTCTTGTTCATTTCCTCGATGACCCGCTGGCGAACCGGAGCGCTATCCGACAGGCCCTCGTCGTAGCCGCAGGCATTCAAAGAGGCGGCCATGATGAAGACAGGTTCGGAACTGACTAGCGAGATGGTTGGACCCGCTGGATCGACGAGCGACGGCGCCTTCTCCTGTTGCACTCCGATCGAGCTGGAGTTCTGCTGGCTGCTACTGCTGTTGGAGGACTGGGCATTGGCGGTGGCAGCAAAAAGTGCGGCCAGAAGGCACAGGACAGGCGCAAAGGAAGCGGTGGAGAATCGGAATGACGAAAATGGCATGACGGAAACCCTGCCTGCAAGTCTAGTTG
>CAVSAW010000009.1:0-318240 GCA_963725945.1 uncultured Acidobacteriota bacterium
TGGACGCCACGACAAGGGCCTCTCGTTTGCTTTGGCCCCGCGCCATCAGCGGCATGGCTACGTTTTCAAGCGCCGAAAACTCCGGCAGAAGATAGTGAAACTGCCAGACGTAGCCTATCTTGCTATTGCGAAAGGCTGCCGCCTGCCGTTGGGTTAGACCGGCTACATTGGTTGACGCGCAGTGTACAGTCCCTGCCGTAGGGGTATCAAGAGCACCAAGAATGTGCAAAAGGGTGCTCTTACCTGCGCCGGACTGGCCGACAATGGCTACAAGTTCGCCCGGGTAGACATCTAAGTTCAATCCGTGGAATAGAGTGAGGGTTCCACGGGCGGTGTGATAGGTCTTTTCAAGGCCCTGTACCTGGATGATTGGAGAGATCCCCGGAGACCGCGATTCAGGTTCCCGTGTAGAGACGGGGGCCTGGCTGGCAGCCGCTGGTGGGTTTTGAATCATCCGGTTGCCCTAATTTTACATTGGATGCAATAAATTCTCTGCAATCAATGTGCGGAATTTGGGTCCGCCGGTACCTTTAGATGGATTGGGTGCCCGACGCCCGCTTTGCAGGCACCTGCAGTGCGGCCGACTGCGCTTCGCGGCACCTGCGATGCAGCCAACTGCGCTTCGCGCCTGGTCAGGGTTTGGGCAAGGCGCTGGGGTTGAGGCGCGCAATCCGACCCTGCGGGCCGACGATGAAGGGGAGCGAGAGGGCGTTCCAGTTGCTGTTGTCGAGGGGCTGCCAGGTTTTGCCGTCATCGCGGGAGATGTCGGAGCCGTTGGTGCCGGCGGTGATCCAGAGGTGGAGGGGTTCGGACCATTGGACGGTGGAGCGGTAGCCGTGAGGCGGGATAGTAGAGGCGGTCCAGTGTGCGCCGCCGTCGATGGAGAAGGCCGCGGTGCCGGTGGAGTCGTCGGGTTTGGTGTAATCGCCGCCGACGGCGATGCCCAAACGGCGATCTTTGAAGCAAATCGAAAAGATTCCGCCGCTGGGGGCTTTCGGGAATGTCCCCACATCCGAGATTGAATCCGAAACTCGTTCGGGCTCCCCGCCGTTGAAGTGTTGGAAGTGGATCACCCGGGAGCCGCTCGTTCCTCCGGTCGCGAACCAAATTTCTCGGGAGTCCCCATTCTGCGTGCGAAACGGAGCAAGTGCAATGCTCGAATTGCTTGAGGCAAAAGCGGCCTCGCCCTTGCGTGCTTTCAGATCGTAAAGAGAGTTGTCGATGAAGACGCCGTTATAGCTAGTGAACTCCGAAAGGAGCGGGTGTCCGTTGACGGGGTCTCCGGCTAGAAATCCATCCGTTGGCGTCCAGAGCCTCAACGCGTCCCAGAATCCGTCTTCATTTTCGTTCCTTAGCAGGACAAGCCAACTCTTGCAGCCATCGGTGGTTTTGTAGAGGCGGCTTTTGTCGCCGGGGCCGCTGGCCATGACGATGGCGGTCTGCGCGTCCCAGGCCTGGACGCCGCGAAAGTCCAGCGTTGCGCCGTCTTTGTCTGCATCGGGCGTGGCGCAGCGCTGCCAGTGCGCGCCGCCGTCGGTGGTGCGGAGGACGGTGCCTCCGGTTCCGCTGGCCCAGGCGACGGTGCCGTCGACTGAATCGATGCCGCGCAAGCCGGCGTCGGTGCCTGACTCCTGCATCTGCCAGGGTGCGGGATTCTCTGAATGTGTTGAGGGGAATTCGCGGTCCCCTACCTTTTCGGCAGACTGCGCCGAAAAGATGGGGCATCCAAAGAGGGCGGAGGCGGCCACGAGCGCAATGAGCCGGAAAGAGTGCATGGCACGCAGTATAGCCGCGGTCAATGCGAATGAGTTGTGACGCGGTAGGGCTCCGAATGTGCAGTTCATCTCGAATCCCGAGACGGCGCCAGTGCAGTGCCTTGGGTCACTGAGTCGATTGCGCTGAATTGTTAGAAAAAGCTATCGGCTAATGAAAAGCTTTGTTCTCAATTCGGCAAGGGCGATGATCACGCTGTGCCTGCTAAGCGCAGCCACGGCCTCGGCGCAGCAATCATTCACTGGGCGGTTTGGAGCGCATAACGCTGAAATGAGTGCGCTGCAACCGGCGCTTATTACGCCGTTGGTAGGCGCCGATCCGCGGTTGATTCAATATGCACGCTTCTCCACTTCGCATGAGTACACCGCGGCGGGCGCCGAGACGGTGAGCTATGGGAACGGGCGCGGGGCGGGTGTGATTGCAGGAAACAGATTTGAGTTTGATTTTGTACCGCCGGCCTACATTCAGCACAACAGCACGGCAGTAGATGGGCTTGGCGACACTTCGACGCTGGTGAAGTACCGCATTGCATCGGGCAACGCGCAGCATGGGAACTTTGACGTGGCCGCGATGCTGAACCATTGTTTTGCTACGGGCAGTCATAAGAATGGAGCGGCCACGGATTCGTTTGGGCCTACGCTGGCTGGCGGCTATGCATTCCGGCGCTTTGACGTGATCTCCGCGCTGGGCGGCACGATGCCCACGGGGAAGATTGCGACACAGGGGCGGTCGATCGCGTGGAATTCTCTGGTGCAGGCGCACGCCAGTAAGCATGTGTGGTTTGAAGTGGAGAACAACGCAACCTTTTATTTTGCGGGCAGCCACGATGGGAAGATGCAGAACTTCATCACGCCGGCGGCCTTCTACGTTGTGCGGCGCAAGGAGTGGACGCCGACGCATCCATTCCTGATTTTCGACGGGGGAATGCAGATGGCGACGTCGAGCTTTCATACCTACAACCACAATTTGATTTCAGAGGTGCGGGTGCTGTTTTAGGGGTCAGAGGTCAGGGGGCAGGGGTCAGGGGGAAACGTGAGCTGACCGATGAAGCATGCCCTTTTATGAAGCATCCGACCTCGCTGCTTCGGATTCGAGTGAGCCTGCGTAAGCTGGGGCGGCAAAGCGCATGAGCGCAACGTAGACGATGCCAGCTGTGAAGAAGCCGACGAACCAGGCGTAGTCGTAGAGGAAATGCAGTGGCTTGACGGCCAAGCCGACAAGCGCGATGACCACACCCAGTACCAGTGCGAAGATGGCGCGCGGGTTGACTCCCCTGGTGTAGTGATAGGCGCCTTCGCGGTGGTAGAGCGAATTCACATCGAGCTCCGTGTGGCGGATGAGGAAGTAGTCGCAAACCATAATGCCGGCGACGGGGCCGAGCAGGCCGGAGTAGCCAACGAGCCAGCCGAAGATGTAGGCGTCGGGCGTGGCAAGCAGCTTCCATGGACACATGGCGAGGCCGAGGAAGCCGGTGATGAGGCCGCCGGTGCGGAAGCTGATGAGGCGCGGATAGAGGTTGGAGAAATCGTTCGAGGGCGAGACGACGTTGGCGCCAATGTTGACATTGAGCGTGGCGATGAGGATGGCGACGAGCGCGATGAAGGCAACGACAGGCTGATGGAATGCGCCGATGAGCAGGATGGGGTTCCAGATGGGATGGCCGAAGAGGACGGCCGAGGCCGAGGTGACGGAGATGCCGACGAAGGTGTAGAGCACCATGGCGACAGGCAGTCCAAACGCCTGGCCCCAGGCTTGCGACGTTTGCGACTTGGAGTAGCGGGTGAAGTCAGGGATGTTGAGCGCGAGCGTGGCCCAGTAGCCGACCATCGCCGTTAAAGATGGGAAAAAGACAGCGAGGAATTCGCCGGTGGTGTGGAATTGCGAGGGTGTGGAGAGCATGGTGCCGAAGCCGCCCGCCTTGATGCGTACCCAGATGAGCAGCGCTGCAGCCATGACAAACATGAAGGGCGCGCCGAAGGCTTGCAGGTGGCGAATGGACTCGACGCCGCGCCAGACTACGGCCATGTTCAATAGCCAGAAGCCGAGGAAACAGGCCCAGAGCGCGACGGGCTGATTTGCGGCCGCGGGCCAGATGATGGCCAGCATGGAGTGAATGGCGGTGCCGCCGATCCAGGACTGGATGCCGAACCATCCGCACGCGACCACGGCGCGCAAAAGCGCGGGCAGGTTTGCGCCGCGAACGCCGAATGGCGCGCGAATGAAGACCGGAAACGGGATTCCATATTTTGTGCCTGCGTGAGCGTTCAACAGCATGGGAACGAGGACGATGAGGTTGCCGAGGAGCACGGTGAAGATGGCCTGTTTCCAGTCCATACCCTTGGCGATGAGGGATGAGGCGAGCTGGTAAGTCGTGATCTCCATGCACATGGAGAACCAGAGGGCGATGTAGTTGTACATCGTCCAGGTGCGCTGCGCGGGCGTGGTGGGGCGGAGGTCCTGGTTGGATAGGGATGGGTCGACGGTGCTCAAGTGGCCTCCGGTGAGCTAGATATACAAGAACGAATATGAGGCGACGATAAGTAAGTTGAGTCGATCACGGCAAATTAGGTTGCCGTTTTACACTCGAATTATGCCCTACTCCTTGTCTCGACTGCCCGTGGGAATGGCCCTTTGCTGTTCAGATGACGGCAATATCCTAGTTTGTCTTGGCAAAAGAGTGAACGTCTTTGATGTTCAGAGCCGCGAGAGAATCTTATCCGCCCATCCCTTCTCTCATCCAAGCGATGCAGCTTTTTCTCCCAAGGGCAAAGCACTCGCAGTGAAAAATACGAGCGGCAGAATTATCGTGCTCGACCCATTTACCGGGAAAATCTTAAACGACTTTAAGAACAAAAGCGAGGGCGAAGGCAGTGAGGTATTGTTTTCACCCGATGGCAGAGAACTTATCTCTGCATCGAGGAAAGGAGACATCTCGATTCGCAGGCTCTCTGATTCTGCGATCGTTATGCAGCAGTCGTTTGCAGGCGAAATGATTGGAAAAATATCCCATGATCTGGTAAGGCGTACTTGGATGTTTGAACACCATCCAATAGTCCGCCCCGGGGAAAATTGGGCTTCGCCGCCTTATCTGACCTTACAAAGGTGGCCGTTCGAAAAACATAAGGCAAAGATTCTGAATCTAGACCTCGACATCATCCATTCAGCGACACTGTCCCCCGACGCGTCTCGGATCTGTTACGTGGCCACCCGCAGACGCGTGGGCCGCTGGATCAAAATCTCTCAAGCCAGTGACGGCGCTGTAGTCGCCAGCAGCGATGAAATCAAGATCGGCGGAACCGGAAGTGAATTAGCATGGGCCGCTAACGGGGAAATTGTCGGCTCTGTACAATCTCGACGATTTGTCTGGTATCGTGCGTCGGACCTTTCGCAGCTCGGCGAGGTCCCGTGCACCTATCCATCCAGCATTTGCTTCCTACCGGGAACGGATAATGTGGCGCTTGGTTCATGGAATGCTTCTGCCGTTGTGAAATTCAATGACATCGCGGCAGGCAAAGTGAAAATGCGGTAAACCTTTTTTGCGGGGCAGCAATTAGAGCTCGGGTTTTGTGCGCACTTTGAACGCATTACTCATTTCCAAGCACCGCCGCGGGCTTGGCGGCGGAGATACTGGCCGCGTCCGGGCTTGCCGATGAAGTTGCCGGCGGAGACTATTAGCTCGCCGCGGGAATAGACGTCGCGGGCGTTGCCGCGCACTTTGAATCCTTCGAACATGGAGTAGTCAACGCGCATGTGGTGGGTGGCGGCGGAGATGGTGTGCGCGGCGTTTTGATCCCACAAGACGATGTCGGCGTCGCTGCCTGGGGCGAGTACGCCCTTCTTCGGATACATGCCGAAGATGCGCGCGGGGGCGGTGGAGACGAGTTCGACGAAGCGATTGATGGAGAAGTTGCCCTGGCCGACGCCGTGATGGTGGAGAAGCTGGAGACGGTTTTCGATGCCGGGACCGCCGTTGGGAATTTTGGTGAAGTCGTCTTTGCCAAGCGCCTTCTGATCTTCGAAGCAGAAGGGACAATGGTCGGTGGAGACGACTTGCAGATTGTCTTTGCGCAGGCCGTCCCAGAGTCTGGGTTGGTTCTTCTTCTCGCGCAGGGGCGGCGTGAAGACGTATTTTGCGCCTTCCCAGCCTTTGTCAACCATGTTCTCTTCGAGCGAGAGCAGCAGATATTGCGGGCAGGTTTCGGCGAAGGCAGGCAGGCCGCGGTCGCGGGCTTCGCGGACTTGATTCAGCGCGTCTTCACTGGAGAGGTGCACGATGTAGACGGGGACGCCTGCCATCTCGGCCATGGCGATGGCACGATGTACGGCTTCCGCTTCAGCTTGCGTGGGGCGGGTGAGGGCGTGGTAGATGGGCGCGGTTTTGCCCTCGGCCAGCGCCTGCTGCACGATGACGTCGATGACGGAGCCATTCTCAGCGTGCATGCAGATGAGCGCGCCGTTCTTTGCGGTCTGGCGCATGGCTTTGAAGATGGTGGCGTCGTCGACCATGAGCACGTTGGGGTAGGCCATGAAGAGCTTGAAGCTGGCCACGCCTTCGCGGACGAGGTCGTCCATGTCTTCGAGGCCGGCGTCGGGCAGGCCGGTCACGATCATGTGCAGGCCATAGTCGATGCAGGCTTTGCCTTCGGCCTTCTTCCACCAGGTGTCGAGCGCAGCGCGCATCTTGGTGCCGCGAGCCTGGATGGCGAAGTCGACGATGGTCGTGGTCCCGCCGATGGCTGCGGCGCGCGTGCCGGTTAGGAAGTCGTCGGCAGAGTTGGTGCCGCCGAAGGGCATGTCGAGGTGCGTGTGCGCGTCGATGCCGCCGGGGAGCAGCAAGAGGCCGGTGGCATCGACGACTTTGTCGGCGGCGCTGGCGGGGATGCCGGCGCGGATTTCCTTGATGATGGCGCCATCGATGAGGACGTCGGCTTTGGCGGTGGAGTCGGCGTTGATGATCGTTCCGTTTTGGATGAGGACGGTGGGCATGAAATGACTATCCTCGAACTTTCATATGCGAGTTAGTTTCAGAACCAATACTCGTGCATCTCCTTCAAGAAATCTAGCGACAAATATGGAGCCCCGGGTAGCACGGAGTCTATTCCGCAATGCGGACACAAGGCGCAGTCATCGAGCGTCCATTCAATTATTTCCGTGGGTGGATATATCGCGAGACAGTAGAAGCATCCGACCCTGCCGCTGGCCAGCACTCGTTCCTTGTGATTGTTGCCGGGGCCGCAATCCTTGTGCACTGATTTATAGGGTTCTGGAATTAGCATAGCGTCTCGGACTCTCTTTATACGTGTGTCAGAGTCAGCCAACTCTGACTGTCGTTTCCCACCCTTTCGCCATGAACAAGGCGAAAGGATGGGGCACGGGGCTTCATGATTCAGGACCGCGGCGGTTCAACTACGCAGCCTGTGCCGCGGGTGCGCTCGTCCCAGGTTTCGGGGGCGAGACCGGTATCGACCTCGACCATGGTGATGCATTGGTCAACGGGGCACACAAGCGAGCAGAGATTACAGCCGACGCACTCGGTTTCGTCGACGCGGGGGATGCGTGCAAGGGGCGTAGGATATGGGCCCTGGGCGGCGAAGGCGTCTGCACGCTCCTTGCGCGAGACCGGCGTGACTGCAATTTCAGCGCGGCTGCGGGCCTCAATTTCCGCGGGGGTGGAGTGTAATTCAACGTGGCCGTTGACGGGGCCGGAGACGCGGTCGAGGTGAATGCACTGGTGCGCGCCATCCCAGCAGGCAATGTGGCAAAGGTCGCAGCCGATGCACTTTTGCTCATCAATGCGGGCGACGATTTTGTAGTTGAGATTGAGGTGCTTCCACTCGGTGACGCGATTGACTGATAGGCCGCGAAAATCCTCGATGGATTTGAAGCCCTTGGAGCGCATCCAGTTTTCCAGGCCACCTGCCATATCCTGAACGATGCGATAGCCGTAGTGCATGACGGCGGTGCAGACCTGCACGGTGCCGCAGCCGAGCAGGATGAACTCCGCTGCGTCGCGCCAGTCGCCGATGCCGCCGATGCCGGAGAGCGGGAGCGCCGATTCAGGATCGGCCATGACCTGCTGAACCATGTTGAGAGCGATGGGCTTGACGGCGGGGCCGCAATAGCCGCCGTGGGAGCTCTTGCCATCGACGTTGGGCCGGGGCGTGAGCGTGTCAAGATCGATGCCGGTGATGGAGTTGATGGTATTGATGGCGGAGAGGCCGTCAGCGCCGCCGCGCCTGGCAGCGCGCGCCACGGTGCGAATGTCAGTAATGTTGGGCGTGAGCTTGACGAGCACTGGAGTGCGCGCCTTCTCCTTGACCCACGCGGTGATCATCTCGGTGTATTCGGGCACCTGGCCCACTGCCGAGCCCATGCCGCGCTCGCTCATGCCGTGCGGGCAGCCGAAGTTGAGCTCGAGGCCGTCGGCGCCCGCATCCTCGGCCCGCGCCACAATCTCATGCCAGGCTTCGCGGGTTGACGCCACCATGAGTGAAGCGATCACGGCGTGGTGCGGATAGAGCTTTTTGACTTCAGCCATCTCGCGCAGGTTGTCTTCGACGCTGCGGTCGCTGATGAGCTCAATGTTGTTGAAGCCCATCATGCGCTGGCTTTGCCAGTCGGTGGCCGAGTAGCGCGAACTGACATTGGTCACGGGCTCGCCGATGGTCTTCCACACAGCGCCTCCCCAGCCGGCATCGAAGGCGCGCATAATCTGTTCGCCACAGTTGGTGGGCGGCGCGGAGGCCAGCCAGAAGGGGTTGGGCGAGTCGATGCCGCCGGCAAAGGAACGCACGTGAATGTCAGGCATACACGGCCTCAGCAATCTTGAGCATGGCGAGTGCGGAGCGCTTGCCGTCAGCCACGGCATCGACCACTTCCCTGCCGCCGTTCACGCAGTCGCCGCCGGCGAAATAACGCGGATTGGAGGTACGACCCGTAGCACGATCGGCGATCACCCGGCCATCGCGCACCTCAACCTGGCGAAACTCGCGCATCAGTTCAGTCATCGGAGATTGGCCAACCGCGGGTACGACGAGGTTGCATTCAATGGTGAACTGCGAGTCGGGGATGGGGAGCAGTTTCCTGTCGACTTCGCGCACCTGAATCGTGTCGAGCAGGAGGCCGCCATGCGCGTCGGGCCGGATGGCGACGGGCTGGCGCCGCCAGAGGAATTGCACTCCTTCCTGTTTGGAGTGCTCGTACTCAAAGTCGAATGCGGCCATGTCGCTTTCGCTGCGGCGATAGAGCAGGTAGACGGTCTCCGCGCCGAGGCGGCGCGCGGCGTTGGCAGCGTCGATGGCAGTATTGCCTGCGCCCACTACGACGACGGTTCCGGTGAGCTCGCGAATGCGTCCTGTCTTGTAGGCGGCAATCAATTCGAGGGCATTCATCACGCTGGTTGAATCTTCGCCGGGAATGTTGAGTTGCTGCATTGCACCCAGGCCGATGCCGAGGAAGACGAAATCAAATTCGGCTTCAAGGGCATCCAGCGCCTGGGCGGAATCGACAGCTGTGCCGAAGCGAATCTCGACTCCCATGCGGCGAATCATTTCAACTTCGCGGAGGGAGTCGGCGGCGCGCAGCTTGTACTCTGCTACTCCGTAGGTGTTGAGGCCGCCGGGCAGCGGGCGGCGTTCGATGATGGTCGCGGTCGCACCCTGACGGCATAATTCCGCCGCACAAGCCAATGACGCGGGCCCAGCTCCGATGCAGGCCACACGCAGATTGCGGGAATCGCGAGGAGCGGTAATCAGGTCTTCACCGGAAGCAAGGAAGGCGTCCATCGCGTGGCGCTGAAGGCGGGCGATCTGAATGGGCTCGCGGTTGTCGCGATGCATGACGCAGGCACCCTCGCAAAGCACCTCAACGGGGCAGGCGCGCGCACAACTGCCGCCCAGAATGTTGGCGTCGAGAATGCGCAGGGCAGAGCCGCGCAAATTGCCGGAGGCGATGCGCTTGATGAATCCAGGAACGTCGATGTGCGTGGGACATGCGCCGGTGCAGGGGGCATCGAAGCAGTAGAGGCAGCGATTGGATTCAATCACCGCTGCCTGGGGCGCAAGCGGCGGCTTGAGTTCATTGAAGCGTTCGCGCAGTTGAGGATCGTCCGGTAGAGCCGCGGTACTCATGCAAACCTCGTGAAGAATCGTCCCGTTTGCCTCACCTTTCAAATGAAAATAAAGCCGGCCACAAAACCCGGATCGAGAAGCAGCTTATGAGACGACCAGTGGACCATACAGATCGGGGCGTCGGTCGCGGAAGAACTGCCATGTGCGGCGCACGTCGGCAATCTCATCCAAATTCAGATCGGTAGTAAGCACCTCGTCTTTGTCTCGCGATGCCTGGGCGATGATCTGGCCGCGGGGATTGGCGAAGTAGCTAGAGCCATAAAATTCACCGATGTTCCATGGTGGCTCAGTGCCGACACGATTGATGGCGGCGATGAAGTAGCCGTTGGCCGCGGCGTGGGCAGGCTGCTCAAGTTTCCACAAATACTCGCTGAGGCCGGCGACCGTGGCGGAGGGGTTGAAGACGATCTCGGCTCCGTTCAAGCCCAGGCAGCGCGCGCCCTCTGGGAAGTGGCGGTCGTAGCAGATGTACACGCCGATTTTGGCAAAACCAAGATCGAATACCGGATAACCGAGGTTGCCGGGACGGAAATAGAACTTCTCCCAGAATCCGGGCGCCACATGCGGTATATGGGTCTTGCGGTATTTGCCGAGATAGGTGCCGTCGCTTTGGATGACGGCGGCAGTGTTGTAGAAGATGCCTTCCTGCTCGACTTCATAGACCGGGACGATCATGGCGATGCGGAGATCTTTGGCGAGCGATTGCATCAGCTTAACGGTAGGCCCGTCGGGGACACCCTCGGTGGTCTCGTACCACTTAATGGATTGCTCGGCGCAGAAGTAAGGGCCGTTGAATATCTCCTGCAGGCAGACAATCTGCGCGCCATCGGCGGCGGCCTGCCGGATAAGGCCGAGATGCTTCTCGATCATGGCCTTCTTTTGGACGGCCAGGGGCTCAGTGGCCGGGACCGCGTTGGAGGCTTGAATGATGGAACATCGAACGACTCGGGGCATGCTGCAATCACTCCCAATGCAGACTGTGAGTCTTTGACCTTAAAGCATGATCGCGGGTTGGGCAATGAGTTTGTTTCGCAACAAGTTGCATTCCGCGCGGGTGGGTGGGACGGCGGGGAGGGCCCGTCAATACTCCACCTTGCCGGGCGAGGCGATCCATGCCGCAAAGCTGGCCCAGGCCTCGTCGGGCAGAAGCTGCATTGCCGGCAACGAACGGGCGGCCTGATCCTTGCGGAATTCGCAGTAGAGAAAAGCGTCGTCGAAGCCGGCGCGTGCGGCATCGGCGGCGCTGGATCCGTAGTAGATTGCGTCAAGGCGCGCCCAATAGCACGCGGACAGGCACATGGGGCAGGGTTCACAGCTTGTGTAGAGCTCGCAGCCCGCCAGGGTGAAGGTACCTAGAGCCTTGCAAGCCGCGCGGATGGCGTTGACTTCGCCGTGAGCCGTGGGGTCGTTGGTGGCAGTTACAGTGTTGACCCCCTCGCCAACGATTTTGCCGTCGCGAACAACGACGGCGGCAAACGGGCCACCTCCGCCGTCGCGAACGTTCTGGACGGCGAGAACGATGGCGCGTCGCAGGAACTCTGGATTTGGCTGACGCAGCATATGTACTTGCTCTCGACCTCCCTGAGCGGCGAAAGTAAACACAGTATGGCACAGGCTTTCCGCTCAACCAGAGTGCTGACGACGCAGGGGCTGCTGCCAGCGACGCTGGTGGTGGAGGACGGACGAATTGCGGAGGTTTGCGGATGGGATGATGCGGCCCAGCAAAATGGCGTGCGCGACTTTGGCGATCATGTTCTGCTTCCTGGCCTGGTGGACTCGCATGTGCACATCAACGAACCTGGGCGCACGGAGTGGGAAGGGTTTTCTACAGCCACGCGTGCAGCTGCGGCAGGCGGGGTGACCACTGTTATCGATATGCCGCTGAATTGTGTCCCAGAAACGACAAACGGAGAGGCACTTGCAGCGAAACGTGCTGCCGCGCAGGGGCAGACGTGGGTCGACTGGGCTGCATGGGGCGGAGTGGTACGTGCGAATTCCACGGACATTGAGCCGCTGGCGGCTGCGGGAGTGCCCGGATTCAAATGCTTCCTGATTCATTCAGGCATTGATGGCTTCGCGTGGGTGGACGAGGCGGAGCTGCGGCTGGCGCTGGAGCGGCTGCGCGGGACCGGGCTGCCCTTGCTTGCACATGCCGAAGTGGTTGGCCCAGTGAACCGGGCCACAGAATCGCTGAACGCAGACAATGCCGATTGGCGCCGGTATACGACGTATCTGGCCTCGCGGCCAGATGAGGCAGAGCTTGAAGCAATTGCCCTGCTCATTCGGTTGGCAGAGGAGTTCAAGACGCCGATCCATATTGTTCATCTTTCAAGCGAGCAGGCGCTGCCGATGCTGGCCGAAGCGCGCGGACGCGGCGTGCCAGTCACAGTAGAGACGTGTACGCAGTACTTGTGGTTCGCTGCAGAGGAGATTCCCGACGGGGCAACGGAGTTCAAATGTGCGCCGCCGATCAGAGACAGGACAAACCGCGAGGCACTTTGGCGGGCGCTGGACGAAGGTCTGATCGACATGGTGGTGACCGATCACTCCCCTTGCCCGCCGGCGATGAAGCAGAGAGAGAGTGGCCGGTGGGACCTGGCGTGGGGCGGCGTTGCGAGCCTGGGGCTTGCGTTGCCTGTACTTTGGACGGCGATGAGTCAGCGCGGGATGGGGACGCGCACGGGGCTGGGGCGGCTGGTCAACTGGATGGCCGCGGCACCGGCAAGGTTGGCCGGACTGGCCGGACGAAAAGGCGCGCTTGTTGCTGGGGCCGACGCGGATTTCGTGGTCTTTGATCCGGATGCGAATTGGACTGTCGCGCGGGAGGACTTGCATTTTCGCCACAAGATTTCACCTTACCTGGGCGCGGAGCTGCGGGGGCGTGTGCTGGAGACGTGGCTGCGTGGTGAACAGGTCTTCGGACCGGCAGGATTTATCGGCGCGGCGCGTGGCAGGGAGTTAGTGGGCCAATGAGAGAGCGCGCACTGAACGCCATTGCTGAATGCCGGCACATTGCCACCATGAGTGAAGAACAGGGGCGGATTACGCGGCGGTTTCTGACAGCGCCGGTGCACGATGTTCACGCGCACCTCGGCGGACGCATGGAGTCGCTGGGCATGACGGTTCGCGTCGATGCGGCGGGGAATCTGCGTGGTCTTTGGCAACCTGCGGGTGCGCCTCGGAAGAAGCTTATTCTTGGCTCGCACATCGATACCGTGCCGGATGCGGGCGCATTTGACGGTGTGCTGGGCGTTGCGCTGGCGCTTGAACTCGTTGCTATGGCACAGGAACTTGCACTGCCGCTTGCGATGGAAGTGATTGCCTTCTCTGAGGAGGAGGGCGTGCGGTTTGGGGTTCCTTTTCTGGGAAGCCGAGCGGTTGCAGGCACTTTTGACGAGAACGTGCTGGCATACGAAGACGCAAATGGCGTGCGGATGGAGGATGCCATTCGCGCATTTGGGCTGGATCCGGCGAAGATCAGCGAGGCGGGACTCGATGGCGATGTTCTGGGATTCTTTGAAATTCACATTGAGCAGGGGCCTGTACTGGAGACAGAAGGCCTGTCTGTAGCGGTCGTAGAAGGCATTATGGGACAAACAAGGTTGGTGCTCCGCTTCACCGGACAGGCCAACCACGCGGGAACAACGCCTATGCATCTACGACGCGATGCGTTGGCAGCGGCGGCAGAGTGGATTTCAGAAGTGGAGTCTTCCGTGGGAGAGGCCGCCGGCAGCAAGGAGCCCGGACTGGTTGCCACGGTCGGCAAAATTGCCCTCGAACCGAATGCATCCAACGTGATTCCCGGAAGGGTGGAAGTGAGCCTTGATGTGCGCCACATGAGCAATCGAACGCGCGACTGGTGGGTAACGCAGTTGTTGAGTGAGGCCAGGCGCATCGCGCAGAAGCGGAAAATCGAAGTGGAGTGGGTGGAAAAAATGAACGAGCGAAGGATAGATATGGACGGACATCTTTCGCTGGATCTGAGGCTCGCCGTGGAAGCAGCCGGCTATCCACTCAAGACGATGCCCAGCGGAGCGGGCCATGATGCGATGGTGATGGCCATGAGGGTGCCGGCGGCGATGCTCTTTTTGCGAAGCCCGGGCGGGATCAGTCATCACCCAGATGAGACGGTGCGAGATGACGATGTGGAGGCCGCGTTGCTCGTGGGCTGTAAGTTTCTAGAGCGCCTTGCCGCAGAGGTTCGATAGAATCGAGCAACCAAATCCTGGAACGAGGTCGAGCTTGCATCATCCTCAATTGCATCATCTTGGTTCCACACGGAGCAGCCTGAAGGTCGATCACCTGCTGCAAACGCCGGATACATTTGTGCGCACTCCCCTGCCGGGCGCGGAGGGCGTTGAGTTTGTTGTTCATGCAGGGCCGCAACTTGGCGCGCAGTTTACGCAGATGACCGCTGAATTCTCAGCGAGGGGAACGCTGGGACCGACATCGGCGCAGCGTTTCGTGTATGTTCTTGCGGGAAGACTGGAGTTGAAAGCTGCGGGCAAGCGGCATGTTCTTTTGGCAGGCGGGTTCGCCTACGTTCCTCAAGGCACGCCGCACACGGTACGCGCGCTCTCGGCCGCACGGGCAGCAGTCATCGAGAAGCACTATGAGCCGGAAACCGGGGCGCCTGCAGCAGAGGTTGTCGTCGGCGATGAAGGCAAGGTCGAACCGGTCGCGCTGATGGGTGACGATGCATTGCGGGTGCGATCGCTGATGCCCGACGGATCTGCATACGACTTCGCAGTGAATACCATGACCTACGATCCCGGCGCAGCGCTGAGCATGGTGGAAATCCACGTGATGGAGCATGGGTTGTTGATGCTGGAAGGCGGCGGCATTTACAAACTCGGCGACTCCTGGTATTCCGTCGAGGCCGGCGATTTTATCTGGATGCGCGCTTACTGCCCGCAGTGGTTTGGGGCGCTCGGCAAACGCCCGGCCAAATACCTCATCTACAAGGATTGGCGCAGGCATCCGCTCGGTGAGTGAGGGACGCGATGAGCACGAAGCCGAAATTGACGATTGACGGAATGCTGGCAGAGTTGGCGACTCTCGCAAAAATCTCAGAGGCCGAACCGCCGGTGGTTACGCGTGTGGTTTTCAGCGAAGCGGACCTGCGCGCGCGCGCTTATGTGAAGGGCCTCTGCGCGGAGGCGGGGCTCGCGGTGCATGAAGATGCAATCGGCAACACTTTTGCCCGCTGGCAGGGCAGCGACGGCGAGCTGGCACCGATCGGTACCGGCTCGCACATTGATGCGATTCCCAACGCCGGATTATATGACGGATGCGTCGGTGTGCTTGGCGGGCTTGAAGCAATTCGGGTGCTGAAGAAACTTGGATTCCGGCCCAAGCGTTCGATCGAACTGGTTATTTTTACCGCCGAAGAACCTACGCGATTCGGAATTGGCTGCCTGGGCAGCCGGATGATGGCCGGCGTGCTTTCACCGGAGCAGGCGCTTGCCCTGCGCGACAAGGAAGACCGCGGTCTTGAAGAGCTGCGTATGCACGCAGGGTTTTTGGGAGCGCTCGAATCCGTTGTCTTGGCGGCAGGACGCTTTCATCAGTTTATCGAGCTTCACATTGAGCAGGGGCCGCTGCTCGAACAGGAAGGAATTGATCTGGGTTTGGTCACGGCGATTGCCGCGCCGGCAAGCTTGCGGGTTGTGATCGAGGGCGAGGGCGGACACGCCGGCGGCAAACTGATGCCCGGACGCAAGGACGCGCTGGTCGCGGCAGCGGAGTTGATTTTGGCGCTTGAAAGTGCAGCTAAATCCAGCGGCGCGATCGACACCGTGGCCACTGTTGGGGTGTGCGATGTCTTCCCCGGCGCGGTCAACAGCATTCCCTCGCGCGTACGTTTGGAGACCGACATTCGCGATATCGATGGAGCACGGCGCGATCGCGTAATTGAGGCGCTCAGTGCTGCATGCAGCGAGGTTGCAAGCAGGCGCAGCGTAGCGATTCACACTGAAGTTGTGAACGCGGACCCGCCGGCCACGTGCGATCCGGATATTCTGGCAGCAATGGAAACCTCGGCCATCGAGGCAGGGCGGAGTCACAAGAAAATGGTGAGTCGCGCATACCACGATTCGCTGTTTATGGCGCGCATTGCGCCCGTGGCGATGCTGTTCGTTCCCTGCCGCGGAGGGGTGAGCCACCGGCCGGACGAGTACGCCTCGCCGGAGTGGATTGGCGCCGGAGTGCAGGTGCTGGCGCGCACGCTGGCCAGACTTGCGTGCTGAGCCGCAGGCTTTGAAAGTTGGCCGCTACGTTGTATGCTAGGCCTCAACCCGTAGGTTGATTCCCCGCTTCCCCAACCATGAGCACGCATGCGAAAACCCGCATCGTTGGCGCTCCCGTCCCCCGCAAGGAAGGCGTGGACAAGCTGCTGGGCCGCGCGCGATACGTGGACGATATTCAGCGGGAGGGCATGTGGTATGGAGCCACCGTGCGCAGCACCAATCCGCGCGCATTGATCCGCTCCATCGGATTTGACCGCCGTATCGACTGGAGCGAGTTCACGGTTGTGACGGTCGCGGACATTCCTGGGAACAACCATGTCCAGCTGATTGTGGCCGACCAGCCATGCCTTGCCGATGGCGCGGTGAATCACTGCGACGAGGCCATCCTTCTGCTGGCGCACCCAGACAAGCGCAAGGTGCGGGAAGCAGTGGCTGGAGTACAGGTAGAGTATGAGTCACTGCCGACGGTATTCACCATCGAGGAAAGCGAGCGCCAGGACGTGATTGTGTGGGGCGCGGACAATCTGCTGAAAAGCTTCCTGCTTGAGAAAGGCGATGTGGATTCAGCGTGGGCCAACGCGGCACACATCGTCGAGGGCGAATATCGCACTGGAGCGCAGGAACATCTCTACATCGAGAACAACGGCGTGATCGCAGAGTTCGACGTGGAGCGCGGCATCACGGTCTGGGGCTCTTTGCAATGCCCCTTTTATGTGCACAGATCGCTGCTTTCGGTTTTTGATCTGCCAGAAGACAAGGTACGTGTCATCCAGACTGAGACGGGCGGCGCCTTCGGTGGCAAAGAGGATTATCCTTCGATACTGGCTGCGCACGCGTCTTTGCTGGCCATGAAGAGCGGGCATCCGGTGAAGATGGTCTACGACCGGATGGAGGACCTGGCCGCGACCACTAAGCGTCATCCGTCGCGGGTGCGTCATCGTACCGCGCTCGACCGCGACGGAAAGCTGCTGGCGATGGACATTGATTTGTGCACCGATGGTGGAGCTTACTCCACACTTTCGTCCACGGTGTTGTCGCGCGCCACGCTGCACTCGCCGGGGCCTTACTCGTGCCCCAATGTGCGCATTCGCTCGCGTTCGTGGGCTACCAATACCGTGCCTTACGGGGCGTTTCGCGGCTTTGGCGCACCGCAGGCCATATTTGCCGTTGAGAGGCACATGGACGAGATTGCGGCGGCGATCGGTATGGATTCGATTGAGCTGCGACGCAGAAACTTTCTGCACGACGGAGATACCACAGCGACCGAACAAGTGATGCGGGAGCCGGTGATTCTGGATCAATTGCTCGACCGTGCACTCACGGAGAGCGATTATCACGGACGGCGCGCGCGCTTTGCCAAAGAGAATCAGACGAGCCCAGTCAAGCGCGGAATGGGGATCGCGGCCTTTTATCACGGGTCCGGATTTACAGGGTCAGGCGAGCGTTATCTGAATTCGCTGGCAGGTGTGGATGTAACCCCGGAGGGCAAGGTGCGCGTGCTGGTATCGAGCACTGAATTTGGCCAGGGAACCAACACTGTATTGCCTCAAATTGCAGCCGAAGCCATCGGGATCGAGTACAGCGACGTAATCATGGCGCCCGCGGACACGGGGATTGTTCCGAACAGCGGTCCCACGGTGGCTTCGCGCACGGCAATGGTTGTGGGCCGGTTGATTGAGCGCGCCTCACTGCAGCTTGTGGCGATGCTGCGCGAGCACGCAGGGCTGACTGCGGATTTCAGCCGCGAGGATTTCTTTGCTGCTTGCGAGCGATACCGCGTCGCAAAGGGCGAAGTAATTTCTCTCTGCCGCTACGAGGCGCCGCCAGGCATTTTCTGGGACGATCAGAAATATCGCGGTGAGGCGTATCCGGCATTTGCGTGGTCCATTCAGGTCGCGCAGGTGGCGGTTGACACCGTCACCTATTCCGCTGAAGTGGAGGAATTCTGGGCGGTGCAGGAAACTGGACGGGTGATCAATCCAGTGCTTGCAGGGGGGCAGATTGAAGGCGGAATCGCACAAGGAATCGGCTACGCACTTTACGAGAAGGTTGTGTTGCAGAACGGCCACATGGCGAACAACCAGATGACCAACTACATTATGCCCACTGCCGAAGATGTGCCTCCGATCCACGTGTACTTCGAGGAGATTCCTTTCCGTTATGGGGGGTATGGCGCGAAGGGTATCGGTGAATTGCCGCACGATGGGCCTGCGCCCGCGATTTTGAATGCGATCCGAGACGCCACCGGCATCGGGTTCTGTTCCATCCCCCTGCTGCCCGAGGACTTGTGCCAGAGGCTCGCCGCAGGTCAGCGAATTGAAGAGGCGGCTGCAGTATGAGCAGCACCTTCCCCGGCATCGAATTCATCGTCAATGGCGAGAAGCGCGCGGTGCAGGCGCCACCGATGAAGCGGTTACTCGATGTGCTGCGAGAGGATTTGCATCTGACGGGGACAAAGGAAGGTTGCGGCGAGGGTGAGTGCGGGTCCTGCTCGGTGCGCGTGAATGGCGAGCTGGTGAACAGTTGTCTCGTGCCCGTACTGCAGGTGACAGGCGCGAAAATCCAGACTGTCGAAGGGCTTTCACGGGATGGAGAGCTGCATCCGCTACAGAAGGCATTTCTCAATTGCGGCGGCGCGCAGTGTGGAATCTGCACACCTGGCATGCTGATGGCCGCGGCACAACTGCTGGAATGCAACCCGCACCCCAGCATGGCCGAGATCCGCGAAGGTCTAGCGGGCAATCTGTGCAGGTGCACGGGTTTCATACGCATCTTTGAGTCGGTTGTTGCCGCGGCGGCACAAGCGCCTGCGGGGCTCACGGGCGAGGCGCCTCATGCGCGGTAATGCCGATCTGCATGAGATGGTCGCGCCGGGTAATCTTGCTGCAGTGCTGGAGATGCTTGCGGGTGCACCCGGCGAGTGGACCCCGATCGCCGGCGGTACCGAACTGATGGTGGCGCACGCGGCGGGCAGGTTCAGCGCGAGCAAGCTGATCAGCCTGTGGGGTATCGCGGAATTGCGATTCATCGAGACGACGGCGAGCAGCATCATTATCGGCGCGGGCGCCACGTTTCGCGATTTGCGGGGGCATCGGGCAATTGCGACTGAGTTTCCTCTGATGGCCAAGGCAGCAAGTTGGATCGGCAGCATCGCCAACCAGAGCCGCGCAACAGTGGGAGGGAACCTGGTGAACGGCTCGCCTGCCGCTGATTCCTCGCCGGCGCTGCTGGTTTACGACGCGGACGTTGAGCTTGTTTCGGTGCGGGGAAAACGGCGCGTTCCTTATGCGGAGTTTCATACCGGCTACAAGCGCAGCGTGCTGGCGGCCGATGAGCTACTCTTCGCGGTCCATCTTCCGCTGAGATTTGCCCGGCATCACCAGTATCTGCGCAAGGTAGGAACACGACGAGCCATGGCTATTTCAAAGGTCGCGCTGGCGGCCACAGCTTTGCAGAAGGACGGCATCATCAGCGAGATTCGAGTGGCTGCTGCGAGCCTCGCGCCGTTTCCTGCAAGGCTCTACCGAGCTGAAGCTGCGCTGCTGGGCCAGGCTGTTTCTCAAAACACGATTCTGTGCGCACGGCGAGCACTGATCGCGGAGGCACGGCCGATCGACGACATTCGCTCCACCGCCGATTATCGAAGACGAGTTGGCGCCAACTTACTTGAAGAGTTTCTGCTTGAATTGCAGATGCAAGGGCCGGGGCAATGAATCCAAATCTTGCTGAGTGGAATGGCGCCAGCATGGCAGCCGCACTGGATACGATGATTGCGTGTTGCGGCGCGCGAAGATGGGCTTCAGGAATGGTGGCCCTGCGGCCGCTTACGAACATTGTGGAGTTGAGCGAGGCGGCCGACCGCGTGTGGAGCACTATGGTGGAAGCCGATTGGATGGAGGCCTTCGCGTGTCATCCGCGCATCGGCGAACGAAAGGCCGCGCACGCTACCGCACAATCGATGGCGTGGTCGCGGCAGGAGCAGGCGTCAGCTTCGGACGCTGCAGAGCGCGTAATGGCCGAATTAGCTGAGGGCAACGCGGATTACGAGCGCCGTTTCGGGTTCACATACATCGTGTGCGCCACCGGGAAGAGCGCAGAAGAGATGCTTGATATTCTCAAACACCGGTTGGCAAATGATCGCGCGGAAGAGTTGCGCGAGGCAGCAGAACAGCAACGGCAGATCACGCATATTCGCCTGGGAAAGTGGCTGACATCATGAGCAGGATTTCCACACACGTATTGGACACGGTATCGGGCAAACCGGCTGCCGGGATTCCCGTCTGCCTTGAGATAAAGGAAGGCGGTGCCTGGAAAGTGATTTCGACTGGCAGCACAGATAATGACGGCCGTTGCAGTGAGTTGGCAAAGAACGCAGCGGCTGGCGAATACCGGCTGACTTTTTCAACTGGAGATTATTTGGCGAGCAAGGACCGCACGGGCATTTTCAGCGAAATATCGATTGCCGTGAATTGCCAGGGGGAATCGCATTATCATTTGCCTCTCCTGCTGAGTAATAACAGCTACACAACCTACCGAGGAAGCTGAGAGATGGCACGACTGGGCGAGAATCACTACGGAAAATCGCGGGTACGCCTTTCGCGGATTACGCGGCACGCAGACCGTCATGACTTCAACGAGTGGACCGTGCGAGTGCTGCTCGAAGGTGACTTCGAGTCCAGCTTCACAGAGGCGGACAACAGCAGGATTCTGCCCACGGACACGATGAAAAACACGGTTTACTTTGTGGCCCGGGGGTCGAAGGCGGAGACAATTGAAGAGTTCGCCATGGAACTGGGCGACTATCTGCTGAGCAACAACGCGCAAGTGAGCGGGGTATTGGTGGAGATCGAGGAGAAAGCTTGGGAGCGGATGGCAGTGGACGGTCTGCCGGATGCGACTACTTTCAAACTCGGCGGCCCGGAGGTACAGTCGGTGCGTGCCGTTCGGGATCAGGGCCGCGAATGGTCGATCAGATCGGGCGTGGATGGCCTCGTGATTCTGAAGACGACGAATTCGGCCTTCACCGGATACATCAAGGACAAGCTGACCACGCTGAAGCCTGCGACAGACCGTATCTTCGGCACACGCGCGACGGCGGAGTGGGATTACGTATCGCCGAATTCAGACTACGGCGCGGTTCGCAAGAAAGTGGTCGCAACGCTGCTGAGAGAATTTGCGGCTCACAAGAGCATGAGCGTTCAGCACACGCTGTTTGATATGGGGAAAGCGGCGTTGGAGTCGGCGCCGGAGATTGCGCGCATCACGCTCACCATGCCAAATCTGCATCACCTGCTGGTTGATCTGAGCCCGTTTGGGCAGGACAATCCGAACCATATTTTTATGCCTATCGACGAGCCGCACGGGACCATCAAGGCCACGATTGAGCGGTGAAGGCTACTTGAGGTGCGCGAGGTCAGCAACCTGATCGATGTCCACTTCGCCGCCCTCGAAGGGAATATCAATCACAGGACAAACCGGTTGAGCCAGCAACGAACGCGCACCTCTGTCACCTTCGAGCGCCTGCAAGTGAGCGAAGACGCCACACGGAAACACTGCGGGAATGCCGCGCGCACCGGCGTAGGAAGAAAAAACGATGGACGGATTGGTTTGCGCGGCAGAGGAGTCGAGCAGCGCGCGGAGGTGACTGGCGGTGAGGCGAGGCTGATCGCAACCCATAAGCAGGGCACCTTGCGTGTGGGGCGCATACTCGGCCAAAGCGCTGATTCCAGAGCGAATCGTGCTTGACAACCCCTGCTGCCATTGCTCATTGGAGACAGTGATGGCGTGATGGAAAGAGACGGCCGCGCGAATGGCTTCGATCTCGGCGCCGAGCACGGCGAGCACCGGCGCGGCACCTGCTTCGCCGGCGAGGCGAATCGCGCGTTCCAGCAAGGTTTCACCGCGGAACTTGAGCAGCTGCTTGGGCTGACCGAGGCGGCGGCTGGCCCCCGCGGCAAGGATGATGGCAGCGATCGGCATACGCAACAGTCTACGCTGCAATTCTTGACGCGGAGGTTTGCGGCGGGCAAGACTAGAGCAACCTGACAATAATCGACAAACAAGAACGGAAAGGCGATGGAGTGAGCGATGCAACTGGCACGGCGGGAGGAGTGTACGCGGAGGCACCCCCGCCGGAGAGCTTTGGCCTGCACGCTGGTGTGCTAGGCCCCGTTGAGACGCTCGCGCAATCTGTTTCCGCAATGGCCCCGTCTACTTCGTCTTCGCTGACGATTCCGCTGGTGTTTGCGCTGGCCGGGAACGCGACCTGGTTTGTCTATCTTCTGGCTACAGGGGCAACGCTGCTGGTCGGATTCTGCGTGAGCCGGTTTGCGCGGCTCACTGCGTCGCCGGGATCGCTCTACACCTACACTGCGAGCACGTTGCCACCATTTTTTGGAGTCAGCGCGGCATGGGGGCTGTTGCTGGCTTACCTGGCAACCGGCGCATCAGTGGCTGGAGGAGCCCTTTACTACTCCAACCTGCTCACGCAACAATTTCTGCACTGGACGCCGGGAGCGCTGCCAACTCTGACAGTGGTTTGCCTGGCGGCGGGATACGTGGCCTATCACGACGTGAAGCTTTCGGCCGAACTGATGCTGTGGATTGAGGTCATCTCAGTGAGCCTGATCATGGTGGTGCTGCTGTTGATGCTGGCACGCTTCGGGCTGCACTTTGACCTCGATCAATTTCGCCTGAAGGGTGTTTCATTCTCTGCGCTGGGCCCCGCGCTGGTGCTTTCGATGTTCAGCTTTGTCGGTTTTGAGAGCGCGACCACGCTGGGCGGAGAGGCGCGCAATCCGCTGCACACGATTCCACGTGCCGTGCTGCAATGCGCAGTTCTGGCCGGCGTTTTCTTCATGCTCTGTTCGTATTCCGAAGTGCTCGGATTCCGGGGCGAGTCGGGCAAACTGAGTGACTCCACGAGCCCGATGCACCTGCTGGCCAACAAGGCCGGGATATCTCCACTCGGGGTGGCCATCGATTTCGGCGCTTTGATCAGCATGGTGGCATGCGTGCTGGCGTGCACCACGGCGGCAGCGCGCGTTCTGATGCGAATGGCTCATGGAGCATTGCTGCCGCCGGTCTTCGAGCGCACGAACAAAAAGCATGGCACGCCGGGGCCAGCTATTGCGCTGTCAGTGGGGCTGATGCTGGCTGCCACGGCAGTGATGCAGCTGCGAGGTTTTGAAGGGGCCGAAATGTATGACCTGCTGGGCTCCCTATCAGTCTTCGGCTTCCTTACCGCGTATGCACTGGTGGCGGTGGCGCTGCCTTTTGCGCGGCGGGCCCTTGGTCAGCATTCCCATGTGGTCGCTGCGGTGAGCGTTCTGACGGTTGTGGTGCTCGTCCTGATCGCAATTTTTGATCTGCGGTCAACTTCCGACCAGATTCACGCGCGGATTCCGTACATCTATCTCGGTTATCTTGCGGCAGGCATCGGATGGTATGCGTTGCGGCGGAAGCGAACCGTGATTCCTACGGATTAATCAGGTCTGGCTGTCCGTATCGGGATGCAGGAGGATGAGCATCACGACGCCCACGATCACGAAGTTCCGGAAAGCATCCTCCTGACCGTTCCAGACATGCGATTGCCACATCAGGAACCACTCTCCTCCGATGGCATGAAAGCCGACGAGCCACATCAGCAGGGACGCTGTGAGCGCGATGACCGGCATGCGCTTGGCCGCATTGAAAGCAGCTGCGGGTAGCTTGAGAGCGCGATAGAGATTTAGCACGCCCCACCAGGTGAGGATTGTGGTGACGATCTCCCACGCGATGATCGTCAGGTAAAACGCAAGATGGATTGCCGGCGAGGACAGCGCGCGCCACATTCCGTTGTTTCCAGGAAAGGTTGTGTCCATCATGAGAACGTGGCGAACGAACTGATAATTCGAGTCGAAATCGGTGAGGTTATTGAAGACCACGAGCGTGTGGAAGAGAGCGATCCCTGCAAGGAGAAGCAGCTTGGCGATCCGAGTCGTCATGTCAGCAACCTCAGTGGGACGGAGTGAATGATACCGCGAAAGGTTGCGGCCATGCCGACCGCAGGCAAAGAACTGTTGGCATGGCACATGCTATCCCGAGCGGGCTAAGAATCCCACCAGGAAAGACTTCGCCAGTTCATGCTACAGTCGAATCCAAATGACGCGTTTGGACTCGCCGGATGAAAACCTTGCTGCGCTAGGATTGGCGCTGCCGCAGTTGTCCGCGCCGGGCGGCAACTACGTTTCTGCCAAGCGGGCTGGCTCGATCGTCTATCTCTCCGGAGTAATTTCAACCGGCCCGGACGGCGTAATCACGGGGACAGTTGGAGACGGCAAGACCGTTGAAGACGGGTATGCCGCGGCGCAGGCTTGCGCATTGACCCAACTTGCCGTGCTGCGGCGCGAACTTGGATCGCTGGATGCCGTGGCTGAGATTCTGACCGTAAACGGCTACGTGAATGCCGAGCCTGGCTTTGCAGATTCGCCTGCGGTGATCAATGGGGCCTCCGATCTGCTGGTGCGTGTGTTTGGCGATGCAGGCCGCCACGTGCGGGCGGCGATTGGTGTAAGCGCATTGCCGCGCAATGCCCTGGTGGAGTTGCAAATGACCGTGAGAGTGAAGGAAGCATGACGGAGCACGAACTGACAGCTGTTCCGACTCACTCTGTGTGGGATCGCTCACTGCCTCCTCGCCTGAGGATTGAGCCGGGCGATGAAGTGCAGATCGAGTGCGTAGACGCGAGCGGAGGCCAGGTGAAGCCGGGCATGACCACGGCGGAGTATCTAGAAATCGACCGCACGAAGATTCACGCGCTGACAGGACCTATCTGGGTGGAGGGCGCAGACCCGGGCGATGTGCTGCAGGTGGACGTGCTGGCGACGCGGCACAGCGGATGGGGCTGGACCAGCGTGGTGGAAGGCCTGGGTTTTCTGAAGGAGCGATTCAAGGAGGCATATCTATTTCACTGGCTTCTGGAGGGTGAATCGTCGCGATCGCTGACTCCGGCGGTGGTACCGGTGCGGCCCTTTCTGGGCGTAATGGGGGTGGCACGCGCCGAGGCTGGATCTTTCCGGACACGGCCGCCCGGACCCTTCGGCGGCAATCTCGATGTGCGTGAACTTTGCGCCGGCTCCACGCTTTATTTGCCTGTCTTCAATCACGGAGCACTATTCAGTTGCGGCGATGGCCACGCGGCGCAAGGCGACGGCGAAGTTTGCATCAACGGCATCGAATGCCCGCTGGATGTGACGCTGCGCTTCAACCTGCACAAGCGGCAACCGCTTGCCGGGCCGATCGTTGAGGCTAGCGACGCAACCGCCGGGGACTCCATCGCCGACGCATGGGTTGTTGTCGAAACGGGAACGGATCTGGCGACGACAGCGCGCGCCGCGACGGGCCGAATGATCGACCTGCTGGCCAGCCGCTGGGGCTTCAGCGAAATGCATGCATACCTGCTTTGCAGCGTGGCACTCAAACTGCGGCTGAGCCAGGTGGTCAATGAGCCGATGCATACAGTCAGCGCCGCATTGAGCAAGCAAATCCTTCCGGCGCGGGAGTTGTTTCCAATCCGATGATCGTCAACGACCCTGAAGTCGTGGCCGAGTTGCGGGCGCTTTATCCGCTGTACGAACAGGCTCTTGTGGTCAACGATGTGGAAAAACTGGTGGAAATGTTCTGGGCCGGAAAGCAGGTGATGCGCTTCGGTGTCACGGAGAATCTGTACGGTCCCGGAGAGCTTGAGGCTTTTCGCAAAGGCCGCTCCGGGTTGAATCTGAATCGGGAAGTCAAGCGGCTCGACATTGTGAGCTTCGGACGCGATGTCGCCAGCATTACATTGGAGTTCGAGCGCCCCGGAGCTGGAGATTTGAGACAGCGAATACGCGGTCGACAAAGCCAGGTCTGGGTTCGGTTTAGCGAGGGTTGGCGAATTGTGCAGGCTCATGTTTCGCTGTTGCCGCCAGGCTGATTAAGGCGTGCGCTGTTCCGGTAGCCCAGAACCGCAAATCTTTAGATGAAATTTATGCGAAATTCGTTATTCTGTCGACACAACGTATTGCTCACCAATCAGGAAATGAAGCGAACTGCACTCCTAAGGGTTCCCCTTTTCCTTCGTTCCACTTTTTCAGGATCCAGAATGTTCCAGGGCTCATTCAGGTGAGTTCCCACTGACGTTTCAAGAAAAACGAACAGACATCAACTTCAGAGGCCATCTCCTTGAGGTATCCCATGCGTTCATTTTCTTCATTGCTCCCACGGCTGCTGGCAATCGTCGCAGTCGCTGCGCTGTGTAGTTCTCCGCTATTGGCACAGCAGACGCTCGGCGGCATTACTGGTGTTGTGATGGATGCCTCCGGCGGTGTGATCCCCAATGCAACCGTTGCGTTGACGGACGAAGAGACTTCGCTGACGCGGACCGCCACGACAAATGGAACCGGCGCCTACTCGTTTGTCAACCTGCCAATTGGCAACTACACGCTGACCTATACGGCCAACGGTTTTGATGTGCAGAAGACGCAGCACATTATCGTGCAGGCCGAACGAACGGCCACGGTGAATGCCTCGCTGAAGGTTGGCCAGACGACAACGACAGTTGAGGTTGAGGCGTCCCCCTTGATGAATGCCGTTGACACGACGGTGGGCTACGTGATGGACAAGAGTCAGATTGACGCAGTGCCGCTGGCGACGGGAAGTTTCACCGGCCTGGCGATTCAATCCACCGGCGTGAGTGCTGAGCTGCCTGGCGGAACTGGAGCTGATTCGGGATTGGGCAACCAGCCCATCTGGGCCAATGGGCAGCGCGACACCAGCAACAGCTTCTCATTGAACGGAGTTGACGCCAGCAATCTGTTCAACGGCAAGAGCACGAGCCAAGTCTCTTCTGAGCGGGTCATTAACAGCACTGGCGTCCAAACCAGCCCTGGAGGCGGCGGCGGCGTCATTCCCTCCGCAGCCTCCGTTTATCTCTCCATCGGCAACGCCATCCCTACTCCGGCGCCGGAAATGCTGCAGGAAGTTCGAGTAAACGCCTCGATGTACGATGCGACGCAGGGTTCCACCTCCGGTGCGCATATCGACATGAGCACTGCTTCGGGTACCAATGCGTATCACGGAAATGTGTACATTCACCGGGGCACCAGCTGGCTCAACGCCGCTCCCTTCTTCTTCAACCAGGATCCTGATGTCCCAGCCTACGACAAGGTCCCGGAGTTGCACCGCTACAGTGTCGGGGGCACGATCGGCGGTCCCATCATCAAGGACAAGCTCTTTGGCTTCCTCGGCTACCAACACCTGCGTGTCTCTGACCAGGAAATCGGCGACTCGTTTCTAGACGTGCCCGTGGGCCTGAATGATAACAATCGCGATGCCGGTGGTCTCGCGGGACTCGCCAACAATGAATTTGGCACCACTCTCACCGCAGCCAACATCGATCAAACGGCGCTTGTCCTGTTCAACTCGCCATCTCTGCCCGGCGAATCCGGCAAGTGGCTCGTCCCAAACGACAACATCTACCCCAACCTGCCCAGCACCGTGCATCTTGACAACGCGTTCATCCCTGGCACGGGACGATTCGGCGCAGATTTGGCTGTTGCGGGTCTGGACTATAACGCCACCGCAAAAGACACGCTGAGCCTCAAGTACTACTATCAGCACGATCCCACGCTTTCGCCCTATTCCTACTCCAGCGTTCCGGGATTTACGCAGCACCTCGATTCAGGCGCCCAGGTTGCCTCAATCACCAACAGCTATCTGGTCAAGAGCAACCTCAGTACGACTCAGACTTTCGGGTTTCTGCGCGAAAAGATCTGGAGCGACAACGAGCAGCCATTCGGACCGGGTGACATCCCAGGCGGCGCGGCCGGCACTGCGTCGATCAACATGTTCGGCTCCAACTACTTTCCGGGCGTATCGATTTACAACATACTGGGCAATTTCCAACCTGCCGGGCTTTCCTCCGCATATCTGAATATCGGCCCCAACGCAGAATCGCAGTCGGCCAACACGGGCGTTTTTCAGAACCGCCTGGCGCCTTCGGGCAACGCGATCTGGATGCTGGGCAAGCACACGCTCGCCTTTGGCGCCAGCTACTCCTACACACAGCTGAACACGATCGACAAGCGCACCGGAATCGGCACCATTGCCACGGACGACTTCAGCCAGATGGTTCAAGGCTTCGTGACACCGGGCAGTTCGTCGACAGGTTTCTACGTTAGTTCCTTCCTTCAAGGCGACGCGAGCCGCTACTATCGCGCCAATCAACTCGGGGCCTATCTGCAGGACAAATACCAGATCACCCCAACACTTTCGCTCACAGCGGGGGTCCGCTACGACTGGGACGGCGGGCTCACCGAGAAGTATGGCCGCCTTTTCAACTTTGACCCAAAGGTCTACACCTACGATATCGGCTCCGACACCATCACAAATCCGGGACTCATTATCGCCGGCAACAACGCCAACGGCACCAAAGGCGTAAGTCCAACCACTCTCACAGGCCGGCAGTGGGGCATTGCTCCGCGTGTAGGCGCGGCGTGGCAGCCGGGTATGTTCCACAGCAAAGTGGTCGTGCGCGCAGGCGGCGGGCTTTACTACGACCGCGGAGAACTCTTCAGCTACTTTTCGCCCGGCTACGCCATCGGCACCGTCACTGGCGGACCTTTCGGCGTCAATCAGCAGCTACCATTCGTCAACGCTTCCAGTTGCCCGGTTGCGACCCAGTATCTGTACCTTGGCTTCATCCCCACTTGCGGTGGCACAGACGCGGAAGGCAATCTCGAGAATCCCTATGGCACTTCCTTGCTTCCCGCGCCGAGCAGCCCCAAGGCATCAGACCTTGCCAACTACCTGCCCAACGCGGGCGGGATTATGAACTTTGGCCGGCCGATTTCGCTCGGTGTATACGACCGCACCAACAAACTGCCTTACACCTTCAATTACACATTCGACATCGAGTGGCAGCCGCGGAACGATCTAGCCTTCGAACTCGGATATGTGGGCAACCTGGGCCGCCATCAGATTATCCCAGTGCCGTTTAATCAGCCGGCCATCGCTTCGTCCACAAGCCCCGCGCTCGCGGGGAGCCCTTACGAGCAGGACTACAGTTACGGCTACACGGTCTCCAACGACTACGTTCCGATCAATCTTCCCAACGGCCAGCCATACCTTCAAAACTACGAGGGAGGCAACGTCGACCTTCGCGTTCCCTACATCGGCTACGCAGCGGAGTCCATCGACTACAAGGCCGCCGGCGTCGATGCATACAATGCGCTACAGGCGCACGTCGACAAGCGAATGAGCCATGGCATCATGGTCGGCGCCTCGTACACCTACTCGCATGCCCTCGACGAACAAAGCGGATTGGGGCTCTTCTACAACGGCAACAATCCGCTTGATCTGCGCAGTGGTTACGGCTCGTCCGACTTCGACCGGACCCACGTCATCAACTTCAATTACCAGTTTCGCGTTCCGGACCTAGTCGCAAGTCACACGCTGGCCGGAAAACTTGTCGACGGTTGGTCACTGGTCGGAATGACTGTGCTGCAAAGCGGCCAGCCCTTCAGCGTCATCGACTTCAGCGGGGCAGTTGGCAGTATCTACTACTCCACCGCCGATGGCATCACCAACCCAATTGTGCCGCTGACCAGCAATTGCACTGCGAAGTCAGCCTTGACGGGCCACTCTGGCGCGTGGACTCCCGCCGGCGGGCAACCGGCCCTGAATGCGGCGTGCTTTACACTTCCCCTGCTCCCCGCTGGTGGGCTCGGCGGCGCTATCCCAATCACCGATCCGTACGAAACCGGATTCACCACCGGCCAGCGCAACATCTTCCGCCAGTCCTTTCAGAAGCGCTCGGATGCTTCGCTCGTTAAGGAGACCAAGTTCAGTGAGCGGTATAGCCTTAAGTACACCTTCGACGTGTACAACCTGACCAATACGACCAGTCTGGATGTACCCGGTAACGAGGTATCTCAAAACCAGTACTACGATGCCAATCCTCAAACGGGCACGGCTCCGTCTGATTTTTACAACGCACCGGGAGGCCTCGGCATTGTCACGCACACCATTGGAAGTCCACGGCAGATTCAAATGTCGCTGCATTTGGACTTCTAGTTTTTAGGGTGCAGATGTGGAGAAGGCGTCCGCCAATGCGGACGCCTTTTCGATTGGCAGGGATCCTCGCGCAGATTCAAGTAACTATTCAACAAGACGCACGACGAGCTGTTTAATAGGCGCCGCCTGGAATGCCGCATCCAACTCTGCGGATGAGCCGAATGTTTTTCCGGCGACGTGTCGAGCCGGGAAACTAAAGCTCAACTCGGGCTCTGCAAAAGGCCATGGAGAAAGGCGAAACTCACGGGGGGCCAAAGGGACGACCGCGACTTCCGCTGTTTCACCACTATTGAGCGGAAGCGGATGCAAGAGGTGCGCCGACGACGCGAACGCGACACAGGTCAACAGGGAAAGATTGTCGCAGGCCTGCAGAAGCCGGAAATGCTCCAGAATGATCTGTCTCGTCTTTTCGGGGCGCGCCAGTGATTCGTCGATCTCAATGGCTTCAAAGAGCTCGAGTTGGTAACTGCGCTGGCGGACAAGGAAATCATCGAGAAGCGCGAGGCCCTTGGCATCGATTGTTGAGCGGTCAGCGTGAGCCGTCAGGAGGTTATAGGTGTGCATGGCGATCAGCAATCCGGCATAGGGGTCATTCTCTGCGATGATGCGAACGGCCCTGTCGCGCACTGCCAGGTAATCCTCGATATCGATTTCTTCGAACGCCGAGTACATGCCCACGAACTCGATGGAAAATGCAGATGGCCTTCCTTCACGCGTAATAACCGGATGCGCGTCTCGCTCAACCCATCCGTCGTCGTGCGTGGCGATTGCGTGCAGCACCCGCGCCCGCGGTTCCGGCTTGCGGAAGATCTCGTTGCCCCATGCCGCTGCGAATGCGCCAGCCAAGCGTGCGTGTTCGGGATGGGTAATGAGCCACCAGCCAGTCTGGGATTCCATGCGTAACATCGGCGTCGCCTCACCTATTCGAATGCCTGTGGCCGGCTCGATTCATGCCAGTTGTGCAAGAAAAACCACTCTAGAAACATCACGATGAAAAAGAACGAAAAGCCCAGCACTGTGGCCGCGAGTACAAGGGCGAACAGGTAGCTGGTCTCCATTTGATTGCTGGCGTAAATGATCGCATAGCCAAGCCCGCCCTCGCCGACACGCGTGGAACCGGCAAAGAGTTCGCCCGTGATGCCGCCGATAACGCTTATACCCGCGGAGATGCGGATGCCAGTGAAAAGATTTGGCATGGCATTGGGCAGACGAAGTTTGAAGAGGGTCTGAGCGGGGGTCGCTTTATGCATCATGAACAGGTGGATCAAGCTTTCGTCGACGCTGATCAGGCCTTGCGTGGTGTTGGCGATAATCGGCGCCAGGCAAATGATGAACGTAACAATTGCCACCGGCAAAATACCGGCGCCCGCCCAATTGATGATGAGCGGGGCAATGGCGACGATAGGCACGGTCTGCAGCAGAATCGTGTACGGGTAGAGCATCTGGCGCAGCCAACGCCATTGCGCAAACACCATGGCAGTGGCCACGCCCACAATGATGCTGGCGATCAGACCAATGGCGGCTTCTTCCGCGGTGATCCAGAGCGAGTTGAGGAGAGAAATGTATCGTTCCTTTAACGCCTGAAGCACCGCAAGCGGACCTGGAAGAATGTAAGGTTGGAGATGATTGAGCCAGATTACAGCCTGCCACACACCGAGAAGGCACGCGAACACAATCAAGCTGTTGAGCGCCAGCATACCCCGCTTCTTCATGCCTGATAAACCCCCCGCAACATGCGCGATGCCTGCGTCACAGTCTCCTCGTATTCTTTCGATTCGCGTGTCTTTTCTGTGCGCGGCCAGGGGAGATTGATCGTCAGTTCGTGTGCGACACGCCCAGGATGGGCCGCCAGAATGACAACGCGCGAAGAGAGAAACACTGCTTCAGCAACCGAATGCGTCACAAAGAGGACGGTCCATTTCTGTTCCGTGTAAAGGCGCAATAATTCCTCATTCAAACGTTCGCGGGTCATTTCATCCAGCGCGGCGAAGGGCTCATCCATGAGGAGGATGCGAGGCCGGCTTACCAACGCGCGGGCAATCGAGACGCGCATCTTCATTCCTCCGGAAAGTTGCCGTGGATAGCGCTTGCCGACTCGGTCTAGACCTACCAATTTCAGCATTTGAGCGACCCGCTCCTTGCGCAAGGCACGCGCGGCGTACTCCAACTCAAGCCCGAGGCCCACATTTCGTTCGACGGTTCTCCATGGCAGCAGCGTTGCGTCTTGAAAAATGAAGCTCATCATTTCGCGCGCGTTTTCGGGCGTCATGCCGTTTACCTGGACGCTGCCCGCGCTGACAGGACTCAATCCTGAAATGAGGCGCAGGAGCGTTGATTTTCCGCATCCAGACGGTCCAAGAAGGGTGATGAACTCTCCGCGCTCAACGGTAAGCGAGATATCTTCAAGCGCTACCGCTGCGTTGGGAAATCGCTTGGCGACGCCACGCAGCGCGATCTCTGGAATGGATGCTGCGGAGGGGTTCACCATCCGGGCTTTCCATTCACAGGCAAATGGAGGGCAGATGGGAAACGAAACGAATGAGCGATTTGCTGGGTCGAGCGCTCCCAGTTCCAATTGTCGGCGAGTTGAGGGGCAATGCTCGTCGATGGATTGCGGTCATAGAGTGGAAAGGCGGAGCTGGCAATCTCGAGCCGCAGCCGATCGCCTGGAGCCAGTTCAAATGCAATTGGCTCCAAAGTGAAATGCCAACGGTGGATGTCATCCGGTGAATAACTGGAGTTGCGGAACACCCAAGAGCTGCGAGCGATGCCTATCGAGAGAAACTCGGCTCGGCCGCTTGCCGTCACGCGCACGATCTTGGCGCTAAGGTCCGCACTGGGAGCGGATGTTGAGGCGTAGAGCGTGATGCGGGGCTGGCCCACAATCTCGGTGGGTCGCGCAGCGGGGTGCGATGTGTATACGAGTACGTTGTTACCTAACTCAAGCGCAGACTGATCGAAAGAACCACTTAGTGCCGTTGGGCCACCCGGCGCCAACACGGGCACATCCGGGTCATATAGGAAAACATCGTGAGGCTCATCGCCGTCAGGCGCAGTCAAGGAGAGAACGCCATTTCCCTTCCGAGAATTTGCGTTGCCCTCACTGTGCAGATAGAGGGTGAGGGTAGGTTCTTGCACGAACTGTTCGGCGGTGCGCCATTCATTCGGACCGAGTGAAAAGTATCGAATGCGCGGTTCATCCTGGAATTCGCCTGAGTCTTTGAGCCAATGATTGAACCAGCGCAGGAGAATCGCATCCGTATCGAGGTTCGCTGCTTCGCCGAGGTGCGCATCGCCTGCGCGGTCTCCCCATGGAATGTGTACCCACGGTCCTGCAATTAAAAATTGATTGTCGCGCGCAAACTCTGTGCCTGCAAGATTGCGGAGCGCGAAATAGCCGGCGATGGAGCCCTCAAGATAGGTATCGAACCAGCCCGCGATATGCAGCGCGGGAATCTGAATCCGATCGAATCGCGTGCTGATATCCTGCGAGGCCCAATACTCTCCGGACTCGCGTTGGGTAAACCAATCGCGCACATAACTGGGTAGCGAGGAGTCGACAATTGCCGGGTGCGAAGCATACGGAACATGTGCGGCCTGGCTGCGAACGCTCGCCCATGCGGCCTCAAGCCTGCCACTGGCGTCCCGCAAACTCTTCCGCCGCGCATCTTCGCGGAGCATCTGGATTCCCCAAGCGAGGCTCGAAGCAAGCCTGAGCGCGCCCTGATGGTAAAACCATCCATGGAAGAGATCTGCCGCCGTCATATGCGGGGCGATGCACACGAGGCCCTCTGGTTGCTCGGCTGCCGCCAGCAGTTGCGTTGCGCCCTGATAGGAGAATCCGTACATGCCGATGCGCCCATTCGATGCGGGGTGATTCCGGAGCCAGGCAATTGTTTCGGCACCGTCGAGCCCCTCATTACGAAACGGATAGAACTCGCCTTGAGAGCCGCCGCGACCTCGCACATCCTGGATTACGACGTGATAACCACAGCGTGCAAACCACACGGGATGTGCGTATACGACGGTCGATGCAATGTCGCGCCCATACGGTTGCCGCATCAGAAGAGTAGGCCAAGGGCCTTCACCGAAGGGATAGTAATGATCGGAGACGAGTTTCACGCCGTCGCTGAGCCGGCACTCGACAGCGCGCTCGAGACGAATTCCGTTTCCGCAATCAACCAAGTCGGCTCGCAGGGCCATCATCACGCCCCGTGTTTCGGTTCGAAGTTGTACATGGCGACTAGAATCTCGGCGATGCGCGCCGCGGCTTCGTTGGCCCAACGCTCGCCGTTCTCCGCTGTTGCAGCGGAGGGATCGCCCATTACTCCGCTGGGCGCAATGTCTTTGGTGAGCCAGGCAAAGTTTGCGGCTGATCCCTCGGGCTTGAGCAACTCCGACTTATTGACGCGCGCGATGTAGTTTGCGGTGTACTCTTCTGGATGCACGAGCGATGGCGTGGCGTGCAGCAAATATGCGGTTTCAATCTCGCCGGCGTGGAAGCCATAGGTGCGCTCCTGCTGGCTGACACCATCAAAGGCAGCGCCCGGCGAGCCGAAGAGTGAGAAGGTGCGAAGGCCGAACTCCGCGCGGAGATCACGGGCCAACACGTCCACCAACGACGTGTTGCCTCCATGCGTGTTGTACAAGACCAGTTTCTTGAATCCACCTGCCGCAACGCTTGCACCAAGGTCGCGCACGACGGCGAGAAATGTCTGCGCGCTGACTGAGAGGGTGCCGGGAAAGCCGATATGCTCGTTGCTCTTGCCGTAGCACACGGGCGGAAGCGCGTAGATCGGCAGATCCGCGGAAATCTGCGCAAGCGCCCTGCCCAACAGCAGGTTGTTGATCAGCGTATCGGTGGCCAGCGGCAGATGATGGCCGTGTTGCTCGATCGCGGCAGTCGGCAATATCAGCAACGTCGACGTGCGCGGCAAGGCGTCTACCTGCTTCCACGTGAGATATGCAAAGTTGCGCTCGTCTGGAATCCACGTCTTCACCGGGTCACCGCTTCCTTGTGAAAACTAATCATCTTGCCGGGATTCAACAGCCCGCATGGATCGTACTTCTGTTTCGCCTTCAACTGAATGTTGTCGGCGCGAAAACGGCCGCCGTCTTCAAGGTAGTTTACGTGCGGATTCGCGACGGAGACACCGATCGATCGACAGTAGCCAATCATTTCGTTCAACTGCTCTTCAGTAGTGAACCTCACGATGGGAATGGCCCCGGGGATCACCACACCGTCTCCGTTCTTCATGAATTCGATGTGAAAGAGAATCTTGCTGCCGTAGCGATCGCGGAGAAGACGGAATTGCTCTCTGCACTCCGTGGCGGAAAATCCGCACTGTAAATAGGTGTATGCAGGATCGGCTTTCATTGCCCACAGCGTGGTGTGATTCCATGTGTAGTCACTCAGCAAAGGCTGCGTACGGGGGCCTTCGTAGGGTCCCGCGAAAGTAACTTCTCCGCCTGCCGACTCAGCTGCTTGACGCAAGAGCTGGAGTTGGGAGGTTGCAACCATGATGAGTGCGAGCGTCTTGCCTTCGCGGACTAACTGCTTGATTGGCGTGAAGAATGATGGAATTGGCCACTCGAAGACAGTTGCCAGACGCTTGGTCCACGCCGCATCGACTGCGATTGATTCAGTGAAAGTGAAGGCTTGCTCATAGGTGTCAAAGGCCGCGGTCAACTGCATCCACTCGACCACAGGCGCAAGCGCGAACCAAATACGGGTAAGCACGCCATTGGTTCCCCATGCATGCAGAATCTCATGCACCGCCGCACCCTGGTGCAGGACGACGCGTGGCTCCTTTTCCATGGTGACAACTTCGAAGGCCCGAACAGTGTCGAAATCGCGCAAGCCGCCGTGCGTCACCGAGCCGATGCCGCCTGACCCGCCTGCAAGAAAGCCGCCGACGGACGCCTTCACGAGCGTCGACGGGTACATACGCAGTTCCCAACCTTGCCTGCGCGCCTCGGTCTCAAGCACGCCGAGGCGAAGGCCCGGCTGGCATACTGCAACGCCATCTGGTGTGATTTCCTCCAGTTTGTCCATCATCGAGAGGTCGAGCACAATGCCGCCTTCGAGCGGAACGCACTGCCCGTAATTGCCCGTGCCTGCGCCGCGCACCGTGATAGGAATCGCCCGCTCACCGGCGAAGCGCATCACAGCCAGCACTTCATCCAAGCTCACTGGCTGAACTGCGACATCGCCCACCTTGTTCACCAGCTTCGGGCGCAGAACCGGTGAATACCAATAGAAATCATGAGATAGACGATCGAGCACCGCGGGCGCGGTCAACACACGCGCCGGGTCGGCGACGATGGAAGACAGTCCCGCTGCGAGTCCGTCAATCATGGGGAAGACCTCTCAAGCAACGACCTACGCCTGCGTTCAGCTATTTGCGCTTGCGGGTGGGCCAGCGGCGAAATGCCCGCAGCATCAGGGGATGAGTAAAAAGAGCATAGCATTCGTCGCGCAAAACGGGACCATCGACGACACAATTCATGTCGCTTCGCGCCGCGACTTCGGTCGCCGGAATTTGAATCTGGTTGCAGTGGCGGTTTGCGTCTTCGATGGTGGCGCCATAGACTACGCGATCGAGGCCCGCCCAGAGTGCGGCGCTCATGCACATGGCGCATGGCTCGCAGGTTGTGTAGAGGGTGTAACCGACCAATGAAAGCTGCTTGAGCCGCTTGGTAGCGAGACGAATCGCCCGCACCTCGGCGTGGGCGCTGGGATCAAAATCCTGTGCCACCCGATTGAGCGCGCGGAGTAGCACTTTCCCTGATTTTCGTGTGAATAATCGCAGCGCCGAACGGACGCGGGCGCTCAGTTTGCATGGAACGTGCAGTGAACGCCGCTAGCGCAGACATGCATCGAGCATCGCTCTCTTGAAGCGATTGTCTTTTTCCGGTTGGAAGGTTCGTAGAGGTCGAAACGGCTCCCATACTTGAACTTAGCATGCCGTCGCTCTTCGCGCTCGACAAAAATTTGCGTCCAGCGCGCATCTGCTTTCGCACCGTGGAAACAACCCCTACAATCTCGATATGGCGACCCGAGCATGGACGATCCGGAAGCTTCGTGCCGCTCTGGCGACAGGAACTCTGCGGCCCTCGGAGCTCGCTCGGCAGGCGCTGATACGGGCTAACGGAAATGCGGGCCGCAATACATATCTGTGGCAGGACCCGGGGTGGACGATCGCTGAGGCGGCACGCGCTGAGGCGATGCCACGCGGCGAAGGCGGACCATTTGGAGATGGGCGCGATGCGCTGTGGGGGGTGCCTGTTTCGGTCAAGGATTGCTTTGACCTGGGGGGTGCCCCGACCAGTTGCGGGGTACAGTTCTATCGCGAATTCAACGGCCGGGCGGCCGGGGACTCCTGGCTGGTGGAGCGGCTGCGCGCGGCTGGGGCGGTCATCACCGGGAAAACGCATCTGCACCCTCTGGCCTATGGCATCACGGGTGAGAATCCCGAATTCGGTGACTGCCTGCAGCCGGGGGATGATTTCGCTTTGACCGGGGGGTCATCGAGCGGAGCGGCGGCCAGCGTATTGGAGGGGTCGGCGGTGGCCGCAATCGGCACGGATACCGGGGGCTCCGTGCGCGCGCCTGCCGCGCTTTGCGGGCTGGCTGGGTATCGGGCCTCACTGGGGCGCGGCGACTGGCGCGGTGGGGGGCACCTGGCACAATCCTTTGACACCATGGGCTGGCTTTTTCGCGATCTGGAAGATGCGCCGCTGCTGGCAGGCCTGTTTGCGCCAGAGTTGATTGCCACGGCACACACTTTCACTGGCTTTGCGGTTGTGGCAGACAGCTTTCTTCATGACTGCGAAGCGGAGATTGTGGAGGGGCTGCGTGCGATGGCTGCCGAGTTGGAGGGGCTTGGACTTCGCAGAGCCAACTTTGATGCGCGCGGGTGGGCCGATTCTTTTGAGATCTTCGCGCCCATCCAGGCATGGGAAGCGGCACGCATTCATGCGGGGCACTTTGAGCAGATCGAGGCCGGCATTCGGGAACGGCTTGAGTGGGGCACACGAATCACCGATTCTGAAATCGCGACACTGCGACTGCGTCATGCGCAGTTCCGCGAGCGCGTGGATGAATTGCTTGGGGCAAACGAGTTGCTCCTGATGCCGGCGTCGCCGGTAGCTCGCCTCGCCGCAGGCGCTGATCACAGCAAGACGCGCGGACGGCTGCTGCGTTACACGACGCCGTTCAGCCTAGCGGGAGTGCCGGTGGTGACTGTCCCGGCGCGCGCGGGCGGAATGCAATTGGCTGCTGCGCGCGGCAATGACGAGGCGCTGCTGCAGCTTGCCGCCCAGATTGGCGCGCGCAGAAAAGCCGCTGTTCCTGCGCATTGAGCGTGTTAACTTTCAATGCAAGAAATTCATTTTCCGAGGTTGAGTTGAGATCCAGCACACTCTTCCCTTTCGCCATGTATCCCCTGGCGGCTGCGCTCGCCGTTACCGTGGCAGGTTGCCACCATGACACCTCGGGCGACGGCGGCCTCACGCCGGTGCGCCTGCAGCTCGACTGGTATCCCCAGCCGGAACATGGCGGATTCATCACGGCGATTCTGAAGGGCTATTACAAAGCGGAAGGTCTTGAGGTGACGCTGTTGCCGCTGCCGCAGTATGGGAGCGTAGCGCAGATGGTGGCCATGGGGAAAGCGGATGTGGGGCTAGGCTCAAGCGACCAGATTCTGGAGTGGGATTCGAATGGGTTGCCTCTTGAGGCCGTTGCGGCCACGATGCAGCACGATCCCCAGGCAGTGATGGTGCACGCTGACTCGCCAATCCACGAGTTCAAGGATTTAGAAGATCACACGATTGCGGCACAGACAGGCGCAACGTGGCTGAAGTACGTGATTCTGCGCTACAACCTGCGCCAGGTACGACAAATTCCGTCGACACGGTCGATCGCGAATTTCCTCGCGGACCCGAACTATGTGCAGCAGATTTTCGTTACCAGCGAGCCGTTTTTTGCGAAGCAGGCAGGCGCGCCGGTGCGGACACTCCTGATCAGCGCTTCGGGCTACGATCCTTACCGAGTGCAGTTCACCACGCGGGACTTTGCCGCGCAACACCCGGACGTCGTGGCCAGGTTTGTTCGCGCGAGCATCCGCGGCTGGCGGGAGTATCTGCGCGATCCGGGCGCAACCGATGCGTATCTGTTGAAGCTGAATCCGGCACTGAACCCTGCGCAGGAGGCCTACAGCTCGCAGGCATTGCGTGACGGCGGCTTTATCACAGGCGGAGACGCGAGCGATGCGCAAATCGGCCGTATGACTGCTGCTCGCTGGCAGACCACATACGAGCAATTGAAAGCGCTCGGCATCGTGAGCGCTCCACTGGACCCTGCGACATCGTATTCGACTGTGTTCGCGCAATAGGAGACGCGAACGGTTCGAATTGAATCGAGAGACTCGAAGCGACTTGCGAATTAATCTGCAACGTTTTTGTGGAAATCAAAAAAATAGAAGAGGGGGTGGGCAAGGGTTCATCCCCTTCACCAGAATCAAGTAGCTCGGATCGGCGATTGAAATAATCTGCAAGGTTTTTGTGGAAATCGAAAATAAAGGGGGGGTGGGTACCTCGCTTCCCCGGTTCGGAGCTTCACAGTTTCACAGTTTCACAGGAAATAGGGGGGGTTCCTTTTCGGAGGGCGCTGACCGAGGACACAGAAGAAGAATCCGGTCTCTATTCGTAAGAGCTTTAGCAAGGCGCTTCCTCCTAAGCTTTGATTGTGCGGGAGAAGACGGTAATTATCTGCAAAACACTTTCACGTAATTGCTTGTTTAAATCCAAGTGCATGCAGCAATAAACTAATCTTAGCCATTTTCCCTTCTCGTTTACTTAGCATTTTTCGTTACGGGGTTCAGATGCTCGATTTGTCCCTTAGCGCGCGTCAGTACGCCGGTGGCTTGGCAGTAGGATCAGGGGGTGGAAACTGAGGTGGAGCCTCGCCCTTGGACTCTCCAACCATCTGCGTCAACTTGCCTTCATTATCGATGAATGTGATTTCCCACGACATATCCAAAGCCTCTTCGAGGGGCAAGCTCGGAAATCTAAATTTCAGCCAGCCTTCTATTGGAGTCCCTCGAATAATTGGGTGTGCTGCCTGTTCATCTAGGGACTCCTCGGCGCGGAGCGTTCCCACTGCGATTCCCTTTTGGAAAAGCGTGAACGACTCTGGAAGAACCATTAGCTGGCCTCTTACTGATTTGGAGTCACGCCGCGCGGTCATGTTGAAGAACTTCGCTGTGCTCGGGGTTCCGCCTAAATTCTCGATCTGCACTTTCACATACACATCACTGTTTAGAAAGCCCCCTGTGTTATCTTGAACCACATTGAACGTGAGGAATCGTCCGATCAGGCGGGGCGCCGAGAGCCCAGCCGGAATATTCGCAGCGGCAACATCCAATGGTGTTGGCACCAATGGGCCCTGAGTCATTTCGTTATACTTTGAACAGAATCCAAATGACCCACGCTGCCATCGAGAACAGAACTTTGTAAGATGTCTGTCGCCGAATATGTCAACATAATAGATCCTGCCATATACATACGTCGGAATCTTCCCGCTCTCGAAATCGTTTACCTCTTCTTGGGTCATACGATCTCTGGATGTGGGTTGTGAGTTAAAAACTGCCGCAGCGGGATGTACAGCCTCACCCGGATCATATGTTCGTTCACTCATGAACTGTGCGACCGCCTCTTGCAAGACTGACTCAGGCGATCCGGAGGTGCAGCGCATAGCAAAGCGTACGCGGCTGGCAGCGCTTTTACCGCTATTCTTCATGCGTATCAGGGTTACGATTGAGCCTCCCACCTTAGCTTCAAGCAGTGACACAGAGATAACGCCAATTTGTGCCCGTTGTTCAATCTTGAATTGCTCAGTGACATACGGAGGCGATTCGACTTTATCATTCGTGTCTTTAGTGTCTTGGTGCTTATCGGTGTCATTTGCTTTCACTTCAGTCGGGGGCAACTTCCCATGCGCCCATGAGTAGGTGGTAATCCAAAGAGAGCCGATGACCCCGAAAAGAACGGCTGCAAGAACTGGCTTTGGCAGCGGAAGGGAGTCCTCAGTTACGAGCCAGTGGCCAGCTCTCCCCATCGCTAGGATAGCCGCGATTCCAAAAAACCACTGAGAGGCGGCAATATCTCTGGGGTCCGTGCTGAGCGCCAAGCCGAGGCCGATCGAGATGCAAAGAACTGCCCCGACATCAAACATATGGGGCCCAAACAGCCAATGCAATAAGGGCTGAATCGACATGGACTCCACTCTATCAGGAACCTAAGTTGGGGTGAACAACGACTATGCCTTCAAGTGCCGCGATTTGTTTTTCGCGTGCGGGACTGCCCACTCTCGTTGTCGCGAATTTTGGACTGCAAATATAAGACCTTATCGTGCGGTGCCCAAGAATCGGATTACGCAACCAGTCCTAGATTTGGGATGCGGACAACGGGCTAAGAATGAGATTGGAAATGTTGCTGACGATTGCCTCGTAGCTGAAGCGCGGATCCGCGGAGAGCTTTTTCCATGCTGGATCATTGCGGAAGGCATCCCAGTGCGCGTCGAGGTCCGCAGTACCTTCCAGGCTCAGCATGTAGGTGAGATTCGGCATGCGAGGACCGATGAGCGTATCGCCGAAGAACACGGGATGAAAGCCGGCGCTTTGGAATATCTCGAATTCGCCGGCGTGGAACATCTCGACCTTGCGCACATGGTCACGATCACTGGGACTTTCGTAGGTACGCAACTGGAAAATTCGCTTGGCCCCGGCGGCCGAGGCCGGGGGTAGAGTGAGCCGGGGCCAGCCCTCGAAGGCTGCGAGAAGCGAGACATCGACACGCTGAAAGGCTGGCGCGGTAGCGGGAGCGTTCCAGAACGGAGCTGCGGCATGCTGAAATTCGGCATCCTTCGCGAGACGGAAGTCGAGTTCCGCAAGAGCGTCGACGGAAGGCCCGGGAATCAGCGCGTAGAACACCGGTGTTTCGGGTCCGATGTCGAGGCGGAAAGCGCCAATGGGACCCATGCCCATGCGAATGAGCGCGGGAATGAGGGCATCGCCAAAGTAGCTCTCGGTCAACGTTGTTTGGGGACCAGATTCAAGAGCATAGCGGCGAATTTGATAGAACTCGCGGGTATGCGTGGTTGGGTTTTGCGCTTGGGCGCCTGGTGCGAGCGCCATGGCAGAAGTGGCGAGAGAGGCGGAAAGAAAATGGCGGCGCTGCATGGGACCTCCGGATGACCCTCTGAGTGTAATTGAGAGGAAAGCACGCGCATCGCAGCGACGCGGATCTCTATTCTTCTCCGATGTCCTCGTGCCAGATTTCGGGGTGCTCGGCGATGTAGCCTTCAAGCAATTCGCGACATTCCTGATTGTCGAGATCGATCACGTCGACGCCGTTTTCGCGCAGCCAGTGAAGGCCGCCCGCAAAGGTGCGACTTTCGCCGACGACCAGCGTTCCAATGCGGAATTGACGCACCAGCCCGCTGCAATACCAGCAGGGCGCGAGGGTGGTGACCATGACCAGGTCGGCATAGCTGCGCTGGCGGCCGGCCCGACGGAACGCGTCCGTCTCCCCATGCACGCTGGGATCATTTTGCTGCACACGCCGATTGCGTCCGCGGCTGAGCAGCTCACCGGTGCGGCGGAAAAGGGCGGCTCCGATGGGAATGCCGCCTTCAGCACGCCCCACATGCGCTTCTTCGAGGGCCACTGCCAACATTTTTTCGTAGAACGATCGGTCTGCCACAAATCGCCTCTTCTATAAAGGATATTCCATTTCGAATGCGCATACCGATTGCCGCAGCGGTGGCCAACAAAAGGCGCGGGCGGTTTGCAATGCACGAAGCACCTTGACTTGGAGTGCGCTCAACGATTTACGGTAAAGTTCTGACTGATGCCGGCTACCCGATCCGAAGCATGGCTACGCGGTGCGGGATGACTGCGGGCACTCGGCGCTACTGCGAGCGCATGGGAATGATTCAGCCGGTGAGTCGCGCGCACAACGGGCATGGCCGCCGCTCGAAAGCTGACGATGCCTGGATCAACTTTCTGCTTTGCATGCATGCCGGCAGCATGTCGATCTGTGCGACGCGAAGATATGTTGTTGCGCGAGATGGGCGACTCGACCGCACCGGAGCGGCGCAAGTATATTGAAGAGAATGCGGCGGCCGTTGACATCTCACTTACCTCCGAACTGGTGTGAAGTCCCCGTGAGATATTTCTGCCTGATGTGGCGGAAGGCGGCCGGCATGCGCAGGCGATGAGAGCGTTCGTCTTCGCTTAATATTCCCCGCGGAGTGAAGCGTTTCGCTGGCTTCGATCTGCGTTCTCGGCGGATGCAGGCTGCCCCTTCGGCCTGCGATGAGACATCATTGACGCCCTTTCTGGAACCTTTACAGAGAGGGCGTGCGGGCTTTGGCCCGAGGAGGTCACCGATGGCAGACGCGTCTGATCTGCGCTTCAGGCATTTGCGCTCACGAACTCCCGGCAAGGGTGAGAGCCAGCTTGCCCAGGACCAGCAAACGCTGGATCTGGAGCCGTTGGGCGCGCCGGAAAATAAAACGGAGAGCGGGCGTCTCAGCCGGCGATCGTTCTTGTCGGGTCTCGGAGCGACGGGACTGCTGGCGGGCACGGCGCCTTTGGCGGGGGCGGCTGCAGCGATCGAGCCTTCTGCACAGGAAGCGGCCGAGAACAGCGGAACCGGCAATGTGACGCTGCGCGTGAATGGCAAGGATTATCCGCTGCAGGGGCTCGATACGCGCGCCACGCTGCTCGACACGCTGCGCGAAAGGCTATACCTGATGGGCACGAAGAAGGGCTGCGATCACGGCCAATGCGGCGCCTGCACCGTGCATGTGAACGGCCGGCGCGTGAATAGCTGCCTCTCGTTTGCGGTGATGCACGAGGGCGATGAGATCACCACCATTGAAGGCCTGGGCCAGCCCGGCAATCTGCATCCCATGCAGGCGTCGTTTGTGGAGCACGACGGCTACCAGTGCGGCTATTGCACCAGCGGGCAGATCATGAGCGCCGTGGCACTGCTGAAGGAGCCCATCGGCGCAAGCGATGAGGAGATCAAGAGCGCGATGGCAGGCAACATTTGCCGCTGTGGCGCATACACAAACATTGTTGCCGCGGTGAAACAAATGCGGGCCTGACCAGGAGGAGATGAGGCTATGCAGACCTTTGATTACGTCAAGGCCACAAATATCGACAAGGCGCTGGCAAGTGCGGGCAAGTTCATTGCCGGCGGCACGACACTGGTGGACTTGATGAAGCTGAATGTCGAAAAGCCGGCTGCACTGGTTGACATCAATCTGCTGCCGCTGGACAAGATTGAGAAGCTGCCCGATGGTGGATTGCGTATTGGAGCGCTGGTGCGCAACTCCGATCTGGCGTGGGATACGGATGTAAAGGGGTCCTACGCGGTGCTGTCGCAGGCGCTGCTCTCGGGTGCGTCGCCGCAGTTGCGGAACATGGCCACCACGGGCGGCAACTTGCTGCAGCGGACGCGGTGCGCGTATTTCCGCGAGCCTACAGCGGGCACGCCGGGGGGCTACGGGTGCAACAAGCGGACGCCGGGCACGGGCTGCGCCGCACTGGATGGATACAACAGGACACACGCGATACTGGGGACGACCGACCATTGCATTGCGACGCATCCCTCTGACATGTGCGTGGCGATGGCGGCGCTGGAAGCGGTGATTCATGTTGAGGGACCGAATGGCAAGCGCACTATTGCGTTTGCGGATTTTCATAAACTGCCCGGCGACACTCCGCACATTGAAAATGCGTTGGAGCCGGGCGAACTGATCATCCAGGTGGAACTTCCCAAGCCGATTGAAGGTGCACGCAGCGTTTATCTCAAGCTTCGCGATCGCGCCAGTTATGAGTTCGCGCTGGCCTCTGCCGCAGTGGTGGCCAAGGTTGAAGGCGGGCACATTCGCTCTGTGCGCGTGGCAATGGGCGGGGTGGGCACAAAGCCGTGGCGCTCGCATGAAGCGGAGGCTGCACTTATGGGAAAGCCTGCGGAAGCCGCGAGTTTCCGCAAGGCGGCAGAAGCGGCGCTAGCAGGCGCGAAGCCGCGAGCCGACAATGGATTCAAAGTGGAACTGGCCAGGCGGTGCCTGGTGCGCGCGCTGACACTTGCAACCGCATAGTTGCATGAAAGGAGAATTGCATGGCGACGAACACTGTTCCCCGCGCTGCCGAAATTATTGGCACAGCGACACCACGCATTGACGGGCCGCACAAAACCACCGGCACTGCAATTTATGCCGCCGACTTCCAATTTGAGCGCATGGTGCATGCGGTGCCGGTGTGCGCAACGATCGCAAGCGGGCGCATTCGCGCGCTGGATTCGGCTGCCGCCGAAAAGATGCCCGGGGTGCTGCTGGTGTTGCACCAGGGAAACATCGGCCCGCTGTATAGGACGGTTCCCGGCGATGATAATGCGACCAACAGCGAGGTGCGTTCGGCATTTGAAGATGAGATCGTGCGCCATTGGGGACAGTATGTCGCCGTGGTGGCAGCGGAAACTCTTGAACAGGCGACGGCCGCGGCTGCTGCTGTAAAGGTGGAGTATGAACCACAAGCGTCCGCTCTGCGGGCCAGTCTCGACGATTATAAGGGCGACCGCGAATCCGGCTCCAACCGGGGCGACCCGGACAAGGCCTTTGATTCCGCGCCGGTAAAGATCGACGCAACTTACATCACACCGATTGAGACTCACAACCCCATCGAGATGCACGCCTCGGTCGCGGTTTGGGAGGGCGATCACATCACCCTCTACGAAACTTCGCAGGGGGTGGTGAATCATCGCATAGTGATGGCGCAGGTTCTCGGCCTGCCGATTGAGAATGTTCGCGTGGTGACGCGCTTTCTTGGTTCGGGATTCGGTGGCAAGCTTTTTCCATGGCCGCACGCGGCGATGGCTGCGGTGGCTGCGCGCAAGCTTGGCCGCCCAGTGAAACTTAGCCTCGACCGCCGCATGATGTTCTCGTGCGTTGGCTATCGCCCGCGCACGGAGCAGAACATCAAGCTCGGCGCAACGAAGGAAGGCAAGCTGCTTGCGCTGCGCCACGACTATCTCAACGTGACGTCGCTGCTCGACGACTACGACGAGGGATGCGGCGAAGCGACGCCGTATCTTTACAGCGTGGCAAATCTCGAAGTGACCAGTGCCCTTGTACGGCGCAACGTGGGCGCGCCAATGTATATGCGCGGGCCGGGCGCGGTGCCGGGTCTCTACGCGCTTGAGTCGGCGATGAACGAGCTGGCCGATGAGTTGAAGATGGACCCTCTGCAATTGCGACTTCTTAACGATGCCGAGAAGGATGAGAGCAAGAATATCCCCTTCTCGTCGCGTCATTTGCGCGAATGTTATGAGGTAGGTGCGAAGAAATTCGGGTGGGATCGCCGCACACCGGGCATCGGATCAATGCGGCGCGACGGCAAGATTCTCGGGTGGGGACTGGCGGGCGCAAGCTGGGTGGCGATGCGGCTTCCCTGCACCGCGACGGTAGAATTTCACGCGGACGGACGAGTTTCAGTCCGCTGCGGTACGCAGGATATCGGCACTGGAACCTATACGATTTTTGCGCAAGTACTGCATGAAAAGACGGGTATTCCACTGCACCGTATTCACGTGGTGCTTGGCGACAGCGCGCTGCCTGACGGACCTATGTCGGGCGGCTCGATGGTGACCGGCTCGGTGCTCAGCGCCATTGCTGCCGGGGCAACCGACGCGAGCAACCGCCTGTTGCAGCTAGCGTCGAAGACAGAAGGATCACCGTTCAAGGATGTCGCGGCGGACAAGCTCGCCTTTTCTGAGGGACGTGTTCACAAGATTGACGAGGCTGCCGCGGGAGGAATCCCGTTTGAGAATATTCTTCGCCTGGCGAAGCTGAACGGCGTGAGCGCCGAGGGCAAGACGGTAGCGACTTCGGAAGATCCCAAGGCCAAGGGTGTTTCGCTGCACTCGTATGGCGCGCAATTCGTCGAAGTTGAGTGGGAGCCGGAGATAGCCCGATTGCGCGTGAGCCGGGTGGTGACCGTAATCGATGCCGGCCGCATTATCAATCCGAAGGCAGCGGCCAACCAGATTTCCGGCGCGGTGGTGATGGGAATCGGAATGGGTCTTCTGGAAGAGACAGTCTACGACCAGCGCACGGGACAGCCCATCAACGGCAGCATGGCCGACTACCTGATGGCAACCTGCGCCGACACTCCGGACATCGATGTGACATTTCTTGACTACCCCGACCCTGCGATGGGTGAATATGGCGCGCGCGGGGTGGGCGAAATTGGGCTGGCAGGGGTGGCGGCGGCCATCACCGCGGCTGTTCATCACGCGACTGGGGTGCGAGTGCGCGAGCTGCCCGTGCGTATTGAGCATCTGCTGGAATCGAAGATTCTGGAAGCGTGAGCGCCGCGAACTGAGCGAGAATAGGATTCAATGACCGATCTCGAACACATTCTGCCCCTTTGGAGAGCGCTCGAATCTGCCGGGGCAGAGTACGTGCTGGCGACGGTAGTTGCGGTGGAGGGTTCGAGCTATCGCAAGCCGGGGGCGCGCATGCTGCTGGCCGAGGATGGCCGGCGCGCCGGGACGGTGAGCGGCGGGTGCCTTGAAGCCGAAGTGGCGCGACGTGCATGGTGGCTCACGGCCGATGGGCCTGTCGTGGAGCGCTACTCCACTGAAGACGATGACGGTGAGCGCCCGTACGGATCCGGGTGCGGAGGAGTTGTCTTCCTGCTGCTGGAACGGCGACGGACGGCGCGCGCGCTTATGATCGCACTGGAAAAGGCCTTCAGCGCGCGAACCCCGTTAGCGATTGCAACGATTCTTGAAGGACCGCAGATCGGGCGACGAGTCTTTGCAGGCTTGCCCCCCGACACAACGCAGAGCGCGCGCCCGGCAGGAGCCGTGAGCTTCGCGAGCGAATTTGAGCTGCAGGATTTGGCCGATACGGCGCTGAAGCGTCGCATGTCGATTGATGCGAAGTTCGAATTGGACGGCAGAGCGACGCGCGTCTGGGTGGACTATCGCGCCGCCCGGCCGGGCATATGGATCTTCAGCGCAGGTGACGATGCCAAGCCGCTCGTTCAGCTCGCACGCGAACTGGGATGGTTTGTCGCAGTTGCGGATGGCCGTTCGCACCTGGCAACGCGCGAGCGCTTCCCTGCTGCCGATAGCGTGCAGGTGCTGCCGATCCTGGAACTACCGGATGCAGCGCCGGTGCATTTTTGCCCACTGGCCACAGACACCGCCGTGGTGATGACTCACAGTTTCGAGCAGGACTCGCGGGTCCTGGCATCGCTGTTGGCGCTCGACTTTCCGCTGGCTTATCTTGGCGTGCTCGGTCCGCAGAGGCGTACCCGCGAACTGCTGAGCGAGGCTGCGCGACTGCTTCATGTGCAGGCCACGAACGATTGCGTTGATAAATGGCTGGCGCAGATGCACGCGCCCACCGGTCTCGATCTGGGAAGTGAAACGCCGGCCGCTGTTGCGCTTTCGATCCTGGCGGAAATTCAGCAGGCGCTCAACGCTGCGACAGGCCAGCCGCTGCGGCAGGTGCGCGCTTTTGGCATGCCCGTGACGCAGGGCTGATTCACTGCGCTTTTATGCAGCCAGATGCGATTCCAGGACTTCGAGAAATTTTGCGAGCCAGGCCGGATGAGCCGTCCATGCGGGGCCTGTGACGAGTTTCCCGTCCACCACAGCGTCGGAAAATTCCACGGAGATAAACGTTCCGCCGGCTAGTTCAACCTCGGGCGCGCAGGCGGGATAGCAATTCAATTTGCGGCCCTTGAGCACGCCCGCTGCAGCCAGCAGTTGCGGCCCGTGGCAAAGAGCTGCAATAGGCTTGCCTGCTTTGTCGAAGTGACGAATGATGTCAAGTACTTTGGCATTGAGCCGAAGATACTCCGGCGCGCGACCGCCGGGAATCACAAGAGCGTCGTAACCGGCCGGATCAACTTCGTCGAAGTTCGCGTTCAGGGTGAAGTTGTGGCCCCGCTTTTCGGTGTAGGTTTGATCGCCCTCAAAGTCGTGGATCGCGGTGCGCACTTGTTCGCCCTTCCTCTTGCCAGGGCATACGGCGTGCACCGTATGGCCCACCATCTGGAGGGCCTGAAACGGAACCATGATCTCGTAATCCTCAACGAAATCGCCGGCAAGGAGAAGCAGTTTTGCATGTTTCATTGCGTTCATCTCCGGTAAAGGGGATTTGACAGATTGACCGAAATCTATTCAATCATTGCCCAGGCGGCATGAGCTTCAAGTGAAAATCTTCACTGATCCTCTGATTCCATTCTCACTCCGCCGATTCATCCATGCTAAATCGTATTGAGTCGCAGCGCACTTGGGGTGTGAAGGGATCGATCCCTTAAGATCTCAACATGGTTTCTTCTCCGAACCCTTTGGACGCACTCAACGCGCGCATTGTTACCTGCGAGAGATGCCCCCGGCTGCGCGCCTACTGTGCCCAGGTGGCCCGGGACCGGCGACGCGCCTATGCGGACTGGGAATACTGGGGACGGCCTGTTCCCTCGTTTGGCGACGCAAATGCGCGCGTGCTGGTGCTGGGCCTGGCGCCCGGCGCGCACGGATCGAACCGCACGGGGAGGCCCTTCACCGGGGATGGATCGGGAGCGTTTCTTTATCCTGTGCTGCACGAGGCGGGCTTTGCCTCGCAGATGAATGGAGCATCGCGCGACGACGGCATGAAGCTCACCGACCTCTGGATCACTTCAGTGGTCCGTTGCGCTCCACCGGCCAACAAACCAACGCCCGAAGAGCAGCGCAACTGCGCGCCCTGGCTGGATGAGGAGATAGGGCTGCTGCGCAACCTGCGGGTCGTGGTCTGCCTGGGCAGCATTGGGTTCAACGGCTTGCTGGCTCACGCGCAACGCACCGGGCAGATTGGGTCGCGCGCGGGCTTTTCGTTCCGCCACGGCGCGGAATACAAGCTCCCGAACGGCCTGATCGTGATAGCCTCTTATCACCCCTCCCTCCAGAATACGAATACCGGCAAACTGACGCGGCCAATGTTTCTGGCTGTTTTTAAGCGCGCGCGGTTGCTTGCCGGTATGGCCCCGAGCTCAGAATGAGGGAACGAAAGCGGTATGGTCCAAGGCAAATTCAACCGAATCGAATAGAGTGAATACAGTGCAAGGAGTTGAAAGACCGATGCGATTGATTCAGGTTGCCGATGAAGTTCGATATGCACGCATGACGACTGAAGAATTGCGCGCCACATTCCTTTTGGAGAATCTTTTCCAGCCTGGCTTCCTTGACCTGGCTTATGTCGACCTGGACCGCGTGGTGATCGGCTCCGCGGTTCCACTGGTTGAGCCTCTCTCACTTGAAGCAGACCCGGTGCTACGCGCGGATTATTTTGCAGAGCGCCGCGAACTCGGTATTCTCAATATTGGGGGCGCTGGTGTCGTTTTAGTGGATGGGAGTGCATACGACTTATCCCATCTGGATGCCTTGTATCTGGGACGCGGCACCAAGAGTATCTCCTTTCTAAGTACTGACCCCTCCGCGCCGGCCGAATATTATCTCCTGAGTTATCCGGCCCATACCACCTATCCACTTGCGAGAGTTGAAACTGCCAATTCTGAAAAGGTTGTCATTGGAACGCCCGATGCGGCCAATCTTCGCCGCATCACCAAAGTTATTCATCTTGAGGGCGTGCAAAGTTGCCAGTTAGTGATGGGTTATACAGAAATCGGCATTGGAAGCGTTTGGAATACGATGCCGCCTCATACTCACATGCGCCGCACGGAAGTGTATTTCTACTTTGGGCTGCGCCCTGAAGAGCGCGTGATTCACCTGATGGGGCCGCCGCGCGAGACCCGACACATCGTTGTCGCGAACAAGCAGGTTGTCGTCTCTCCGGGCTGGTCGATTCATGCCGGGGTAGGCACGTCGAGTTACACGTTCTGCTGGGGCATGGGCGGCGAGAACCAGGTCTACAACGACATGGACCCCGTAGCCATTGCCGAATTGCTTTGAGGTTGGCTATGCAAAGAAAATTCAGGTTAATTATTCCGGCGGCAGTCCTGCTGTTTTCGTTGGGGGCGAACTCACAAGACATGAAATCCGATCATTGGTCACCAGCCCAATTGCTGGAACAGGCGCAGCAACTCAGGCAGTTAGCTGCGCAGGGAGATGGTTCGGCAAGCGAGACGCTGACAAAGTATCCACATCACTACACCATGCTCGCATTCAGAAGCCGCAGCGGAGGCGGGGAGTTGCACCAAGATTTTGCCGACCTGTTCTATATTCTCGACGGGCACGCAACGGTATTGACGGGAGGCGAAGTGGTCGATCCAAAGACAATCGGGCCGGGCGAAATTCGCGGAACCTCGGTAAAGGGCGGAAGCCGGCAGGATGTGAAGGCCGGCGAAGTGGTTCACATACCGGCCGGCATGCCGCACCAGATGTTGGTGGCGGGCGGAGAGAGCGTCACTTATTTTGTGGTGAAGATGCAAGAAATCCAGTAAAGGCTCGGCAAGCAATCGCAACGCGGTTGCGGCAATTGATTTCTCGGCCTAATTTATATCGATCACGATCCCTTCTTTTGCGATCAGAAGAGTGAATTGTTCGTTGGTATTCCAGTCTTAGAGAAACCATCCATTAGCGACGAAATGCCTCGTATGTTTGGGGCGATCACGGTGCGAGGTAAGATAGGCCGGTGACGTAGAGCCGTCACCGGGGACCCTGTGTGCCTGCACCCTTTCAAAACGGCTTCGGACTGGACCATTACGGAGGGTTCTCGATGCTTGAAAGTCTTACTTCTTCCGGAGCTCGAATTCGTGCGGCTTGGGGTCGAGGTCGTTGCGAAGGGATGCCGCGAGTTGACCGCCCGCTTGCCGCAAGGCATCTTCAGCTACCTGAGACGAGGAGTTTGGCTTTACATCGGTGCTGAGGATAAAGCGAGCACGGTCGAGGGTCACGCGCTGGTCCTCTTGTGAGTCGATATCGCGCGCCTGGTCGAGCATGGGCGTGTTCATGAGCGCGAGGTTGATGCCGTGCTGCAGCTGTTCGGCGGCGAAGCCGTCCACGACCTTACCATCAATCAGGAGATCGTAGCGTCCGGGAGCAAGAGACACGACGCGCAGAATCATTTGATCCAGCTGCACGAGGTTGGAAATTGCCAGCAGCATTGGAGTCATGCTGTTGTTGAAGTCCAACGGGAGAGGAAGCGCTGCGTCAAGCTGCGTCCATTTGAGACTGTCTTGCTCGCGGCGAAGATTCGAAACCGTGGTGCGATTCGGGGCGACGACTTCGACCGTGGCAGCGTTGAGCGTCAGGTCACTCACGATGGGGTCCACGTGCCATGCGGAAAGAAGAGCGGCAGCCATGATCCAATGGCCGGTTTCGGAAGGATGAATGCGGTCAGGAACGATGAGCGGAGCAAGTTCAGGATACTGTGCTCTTGCGCGCACGAGCGCGTCGGTCAAGGGATGATTGAAATCAGCAACGAAGACGGCCTTGTCTCCGGAGGATTGCAACTGCGTCGCAATCTGCGGGACATCCTCGGCGAATTTGTCGATCACATGGGAGTAGCCGGGAAACTCTGTTCCGTGGGTGACCTCGTCGTATGTTGTTGGACAGATCAGCGTGAGCGCTGCATCAGGAGCCGCGCTGTGAAGCAAATCGAGTAATGCACGGTAGCCCTTTTGGAAGTTCGCGTCGACATCGGGGGGGCCGTAACCCCACCCTCCATCATTCATACCGAGCATCACGGTAATCATTGTGGGGTGGAAGGGCGCAACGTCGCGTTGAACGCGTTCTGCAACCTTTCCCGCATATCCACCCTTAACGGTATCGCCAGGGACCCCGGCGTTGACGAAGCGAATATGGAGCGTGGGATAGCGCGTGAGCACAAATTCTTCCACATCCTTTGTATAAAGCCGCTGCGCCGTGATGCTATCGCCGTAGAACACGACGGTATCTCCATCGTGAAGGACAAACTGCTGACCGTATGCCGAAGACACGAGCGCGGAGATGGCAACGACAATGCAGCCAGCGAATCGCGCCCAATGTTTGCGTGCTTTCGATCGAGCGATGATCTTCATGTCGCACCTCAGCTCGCAGCTGGCGAAACGCCTCGTGATTCGCTGCAGGCTAGAATGCCCAACGCGAAGGAGATGATGTTGGAAGCATCCGGATGACTATTCATCGATTCTGCTCCCCGGTCGGCTTGGCTGACATGCGGGCATAGATGGGTGCGCCGAGAAGAGCGCGCACCGCTCCGCCGAGCGTGGCTGCATTTTGAAACCCGTGCCACTCCTCAATACGATGCCCATCTGCCGTCAGCAGGGAAATGGTGCCGGAGTTCTTTGCATCGTCATCGAAAAGGATCGATGTGGCACCGAGATCGAGCAGCGCGTTAGCCTGTGCGACTTGTTGCGATGGAGATGCGGACTTCCTAATAAGGTGCACTTTCACCGAAAGGGTCTGGGGGCCGTATTGAGCAGACAGGCTGCGGAGAACGACGAGTTGAGCGCGCGTTTCGGGAGCGAGAAGCCCGTCGGCATCCAAGACAAAATCAAGCGTGGCATCGAGAAGAAGCGAGGTCGCTTTCAGAGACGCGGGTGCGCTCGTTTGAAACGTGCTGCCAGCTTCTGCTCCTGCGGCCTGTAGATCGGCCAGGGAGACACTTTTGTGATCGCCCAGCGTGAACTTCTCACTGCTCGCACCAGTGTTTTGGTAATGATTGGCGGAAGGAGCGAAGCTTGCGTTGCTGCGATAGAAGAAGTTCGTCGAAGAATCGATGTGATTCCCGTTAAACAGGATCGGCGCACCGTCGACAGTGGCGATGTTTACCACGGCAGCAGCGGATGATACGGGCGGGTTAAAGACGATGGTGTTGTCCTCGATTCGCAGACCGCGGAGCACGCCGCCATCCCACGTGCTGATATAGGCGGCGCCCTGCAGGGCAGCGAGGCGGGGGCTGAGGCCATTGTCGATGCACAGGTTTTCGCGAACGATGCTGTCGCTCGTAACATACCCTGCTGCGAAGACAGCGAAACAGTATCCCTGGGTGTCGTGGCCGTAGTTTCGCTGGATTACGTTGCGGGTGTTCGACCAATCGATGTCGTATGCGCCACCGTCCACGCCGGGGCTGTCAGTCAGGAATGCTTCGTTGTCCTGTACGGTGCAGTCTGTACAGGTCCAGGTCCAAATGGCGTTGGGTGTGCCGATTGTCTCAGTCGGCTGCATTCCGGTTTCCCAGGCGACACTCGTCTCGATTGAGCTTTGCGCATCACGGAAGAGAACGATGCCGTCGCCATACACGTCCTGCGCCGTCGAGTTTCTGATGGTCACTTTTTTGTTTATGAACGCATCAGGGGCAATGTAGAACGAGCCGCCACCAACGAGGATGCCGGCCCACTGGTTGGTGTGCGCCGTGTCGACTCCGTCCAGGAGGACGTCTTCAAACGCTGCGCCAAGCTTACTGGGCCCGACAATCACCAACCCGTTGTCCTTGCTTTTCATGGCGCCGCCATAGACGTCATGAACGAACAGGTTTTTGAGGTAGATATGGTGCAGCGTGCCGTTATCGCCGGTTACGAAGATGCCATATTTATTTGCACCCGAGAGATCGAGCGAATCGATCTGCCAGTACTGCTGATTTGAAAGCAAAAGCGCCTGGAGATCGGTTGAGGACGCGATGATGCGCGGGCGCGGACCCTGGCCATAGGCGGTGAGGCGGATGGAGCGCGCGTCGGTGCCGGAGCCTTGCGGAGAAAAGCTGCCGTGGCAGACTGTGCCGCGCTTGAGCGCAACGAGATCGCCGGCGATGAAGGGATGAGCCTCGGCGGCGGCCAAGGTGTTCCACGGATGAGCCTGGCTGCCATCGCCTGCGACATTCTGCGAGCAATCGATGTAGAAGTGGGTGCTGGCGGTCTGCCCATTGGCCCCACGGCCAGCAAGCAGCATTGCGGTGGCCAATACGAAGCGAAGAATCTGTCTTGGTACCGTATCCGAGCGGAACAAAGCCGGCTCCCCGTTGCCTTTGAAATACCATCTCGCTCAGAGTGCGCGGGGTAGAGGCTGCTGCCTCTACCCGACAGAGTCGATGGACGTGAGCGATTCAGAGTCGTTCGTCAGAAGTCCAGCCGAATCGCGAACTGACCTTGCCGCGGGCTATCCTGGACGCCGAGGATTTCACCGAAGTTGGCCGTGTCGATGTTCGAACGGCTGCCTCCGCAACCTTGAATGTTGTAGTAGTGACGGTTGAACAGGTTGTAGAAGTCCAGGCGGAAAGAGACGACATACTTTCCGTCAGGACCGGTCCGTTGATTCTTCAGCAGCGTGGTGTCCTCGTTGGCCTGCCCTGGGCACCGCAACGCCGAACTGGCTGGCGAAGGCGGCAGCACCCCAGCGGGCGGATTGATGGCCACGGTCGTCGGCATGTAGAAGTTCGAGGACGGAGGCGTAGCACCCGCGCCAATGGGTACATACTTGTGAGGATTTGACGGACCCTTATACCCGGTGAGAGTGAACTGCGGGAAGATATTACCCCAGAGAGGCCAGTAAGGATTGGCCGCGCCCACTTCGAATGGCTGTCCGGTAAAGTAGTTCACCACCCCGGCCAACGTCCATCCGCTCACAATTCCATTCATGAGCGGACTCTGGGTTGCCAGCCACTGCTGCCCCTTGCCCACTGGAAGCTGGTAGCTGACAAACCCCTTCACCACGTGGGGCAGGTCGTAACCGGTCACCGCATGTGCCAGGCCGTGCATGTTCTGGAAATCCTCAACGCCGGTGTAGAAGCCGTTGTACTTCCTGTTGAGAAGAAATGAGTCGCCCTCCTGGCGCGACCAGTCGTAGCTCATGTCCATGGTCAGGCCCTTGCCGGTGCGTTTCACCACGTCCACGACAAGAGAGTCATAGTAGCTTTGTCCCAGAGGCAGGCCTACATATTGCAAATTGGGATAGTACCAGTAATTGACTTCTGCTGCCGACATCTGCGGCAGAGGTGCGGTAGCCGCCAGGGCGGGGCCGTAGAAATATGGATATGGGAACGGGACGCCGTAACCGGCCGCGTCTGAGGGGCTGTAGACATAATCGTTAAATGCGTTGATTCCAGGATTCGCGTCGACAACCTTCAGGAAGTTGGAGGTGCTGGTTTCGTTCCAGGCCAGTGCGGTGTCGGTCAGGTGATGACCGCGGTTGCCCACATAGGCAATCTCCAGCCGGGTATTGGGAGTCAATTGCTGCTGGACGCCAAAGTTAAAGGCCTCGCTGTAGCCCAGCTTCAGGGCACGAGGGTCTACTTCCACCGGGAACGGATACATGGTGGAGGGGTCGGTGGCCAGACGTCGCCTTGCTCAGAACACCGGGATAATTCCCGCCGCCGCCTGCGGCGTCCCAACTGAAGTTGTTCGCCGCACTAGACCCCAACTGGGGCGCAAACCCGTCGGGTACGCCATTGAAGAACGTAACGCCCACAGGGTTGTAGATCAGGCCGTAGGAGGCATGCACCACAACCTCGGGCAGCAATTGGTAGGCAATCCCAAGGGTCGGCCCGAATTGGCCGTTATACTCGTTCTTTTCAAAGCTGTCCCCGCCGCCCGTGGCAAAAACCAGCGAACCCGGCAACGTAGCGCCGTAGTAGTCCGCGAGTTGCGGGTTGCTGACGCTGGGGTCAAAGTTGGCCCAGTTGCCGTATTTCTCCTTGAATCGAGTGTTGTAATTCCAGCGCACGCCCAGGTTGACAGTCAGCTTGGGTGTCATCCTGTAGCTGTCCTGGGCAAAGAAATCAATCCCCTTTTGCCGACCATAGAGGTTATAGGCCACGGTGTCTGTGGCTTGGTTCACCATCCCCAGTTCATAGGTTGCAAAGGCAAATCCGTCATATCCGGCGCCGGCGCACTGCCATTGGCTGCCACAGGATGTGTTGTTGTAAGCGAATTTGAAGGAATAGGCTCCGGAACCGGAACGGCTATCGACCTCGTGGGCGATGAAATTTCCGCCGAAGCTGAAGTTATGGCGGCCCTTGTTCCAGGTGACAGTGTCGCCGGTAGTAATGGTGGCGCCGCCTACATCTCCCTGCCAGCTGTCGCCCAGGTAAGTCTCGCTGACGGCGGAATTCGAGTTATCGGAGAACGAGACCACTGGGAACGTGTTGGCCCCGGTACTCCCGAATCCCACTTGGCTGTTCCAGTCTCCAGGATCGGCCGGCAAGCTGCCGTTGTCGTCGTATGCGTCAGTAAAGTTGACGACGTTGAGCAGGTTGGCGCTGAACGTGTGGGACTCGCTGAGCCGCCATTGCTGCTGGGTGTACCTTTGCACGCGGGCGTTCGAAAGCGGGCCGCCGGTCGTGGTGTCCCGACTCCCACAAACCGCCGCCATCGTCGAGGGTGCGCGGCTTATGGTCGTAGATCCATGAACCGGAGAGATGGTCCTGCTCGCGCAGCACGTGGTCGAGCTTCACCACAAATTCATTCGGAGTCTGGCTGGGAGTATTGGAGAGCAGGGTTCTTTCGTTGTTGCTGAGTCCGCCCAAATTTGGAGCATAGTCTTTATAAAAGGAGTTGATCTTTTGCGCCACCGGGCTGATGGTCGGAATGGCGTTGCCGGTGAACTGATTGCCGGTCGTTCGGGTCGTAGATCATGCCCTGCTGCGCCTGCAGGGTCTGGCCTGCATCGTTCTGCACCATGATCGGCGTTCCGGGGACGTTGTTGTAGTTCGCTGCATTGCTGCACAGGTCTGTCGAGCCGGACCAGGTGCAGAGGGTTGGGCCGAGCAGGGCGCTGAAGTCGCCATTGAGAAAGTCGTTGGTGGGGACGGTTGCGCCGCCGCTGTTCAGACGGAAGTCAAGTGACTCGAAGCGCTCGAAGGTGCCGAAGAAGAATGTCTTGTTCTTGTGGATGGGGCCGCCGAGGCTGAAGCCATAATCCCAGGCGCGTTCCTTGGGCTTTTCGACGCCCGTGTTGTCGTTGGTCCATGTGTTGGCGTCAAGCAGTTCGTTGTGACCATAGAGGAAGGCGGAACCGTGGAGTGCGTTGGTGCCCGACTTCAGGTTGAACGACATGACGCCGCCGCCGGTAATCGCGCTCTGGGCGTCGAGGCCGCTGGTCTGGGCCTGCAGCTCCTGCACCGCTTCCATACTGGGGCCGCCGTCCATGGAATCGCCGCGGATATTGGAGGTGCCGGAAGTGCCATCGATGGTGAAGTCCTTCACAAACCACTGGCCGCCGTTGACCACCGCGCCATAGGGCGAGCTGGCCAAGGAATAGCCAGGGGTAATCTCCACCGCAAAGTCTTCAACGAACCGACCTCCGCCATAGACGCTCAATGGGAGGTCATTGACAACATCGGCCTTCATGTTTGTGCCGACGCCTGCAGTGTCCATATCCAGGATCGGCGCATCGCTGGTGACGGTAACCGTCGCGCTCGCGGCGCCCACTTTGAGCACGGCATCGATGCGGGCCACTTCAGTGGAGTTCAATGTGATGGAGGGGCGCAAAACCGTCTCAAAGCCGTCCCTGACGAATTCAACGGAATATTGACCTGGAAAGAGGTTGGGGAGCACGTAAATTCCGTCGTGATTCGAGACAGTTTTGGTGGGAATGTTGGTGCCATTGTTGGTTGCGGTCACCTGCACGTCGGCCACCAGCGCACCAGTCGAGTCGGTCACCGTTCCGGTGATGGTGGCTCGATTCACCTGGCTCCATCCAACCTGGCCCGTCGATGCAATGAGAAGTAAGAGAAGGAAAGCGCAAAACCATGCCAATTGTAGTGTTTTCTTCATAAAACCTCCGAAGCTCGCTCCCGCGAGTAAACGTATGCCCGGCGCAGTAAGAATACCTCGCACAGATATTCAAGCGTTCGGGTCCATGACGCGAAAATGTAGGCTCAAATTAACCCGCTGTCAAGTAGACGGATGGGTACCATCGCATTGAAAAACCAGCATCTGGGATCAACTGGCGGACGGCTCCAACGTCGAGATTTATTCGAGGAAGAAGCGCCGCAAATGCTCCTCACTTTCGGGGCTCCCTGGTTCGTCGGTTCGTTGGTCGAATTACTGCGACCAGGGAGCTTCGGGGAGCTATATGCGAATTGGATGACATTTATCCATCGGCGTCGGCTTGCAGTGCGGGCCGATGTTACGAGTCGATTGGCTTTCGATCCAAGATTGCCCTGGCCCGAAGTACAAACGGCCTATCGATCATTTTTCCATTGAGAACCGCGACTGAGTTTCCGGCACGATCTGCTTCCTCGGCAGCGGCCAGCACTTTTTCTGCATATGCGATCTCTCCTGCTGTGGGAGAAAAGATTCGGTTTGCGTCTGCAACCTGATCCGGATGGATGCAACTTGCTCCTGCGAATCCCAGCGCGCGTGCATCGGCAAGTTGAGCGAGGAATCCGGCTTTGTCTCGAAAGAGCGGGTATGCTCCTTCATAACAGTCGACGCCGGCCTCACCCGCGGCCAGGCGTGCGACGAGTCGAACCTGCTGCCGCGCGGCGGAGTTGTCTGAAGAAATACCAAGAGGCTCAAACAAGTCAGCGAAGCCGAGCTGGAGCCCGCAGATCCGCCCGGAAGAAGCCGCGAGCTCGGATGCGCAACGAAGGCCACGCGGCGATTCCAAGGTGATCAACAAGGCCACCGGGGATGCCAGGCCGCGCTCCCGTTCGATTGAAGACAGAAACTCCACGGCATTGTGAATCTCTTTGACTGTCTCGACTTTTGGCAATGCTATTGCAAAGAGAGATGGCTTGACGACTGCTCTCAAGTCATGGGGAAAATCCGCTGAATTTACCGGATTCACGCGAACCATCAGGCGCTGGTGCACGTTGGACGCCGGTGAACCAAGGAACTGTTCCAGGCGTCCTCTGGCTTCGGACTTTCTTTCCTGGGGCACTCCTTCTTCAAGGTCAAAGCAGATTGCATCGGCAGCGGTGCCGAGCGCTTTCGCATAGAGTTCGGGCCTAATAGCCGGCACAAAAAGCTTGCTGCGCATTCTACCTCCCGTCAATCTGGGGCGCCCTGCGAATGATTCCCTGCTCTTCCAACGCCTTCAACTCCGCAATTGTAAAGCCGAGTTCCTTCAATGCATCGTCAGTGTCTTCACCAAGCCGCGGAGCGGGACGCCGGAACACGCCGGGGGTATGCAAGAGACGCGGCGAAATATTATGCACGGGGACAGTACCCATCTCAGGGTCAGGCAATTCCACAACAACGTTGCGCTGACGAAAATGTGGATCCTGCTCGATATCGGCCATGTCGTAAATAGGAGCCACCGTGACCCCTGCGTTCTGGAAGTGATCGAGGCAGGCTGCCTGCGAGAGCGCGCCGATGTAGTCCGAGAGGATCGCATTAAGCGAGGCCACATTCTGTAAGCGAAGAGCGTTGCTTGCGAAGCGCTCGTCGGTAATCATATCGGGGCGATCAATTGCGCGAAACAACTTCTCCGACATTGCCTGGGTTGAAGCAGACAGGCAGATCCACTTGCCATCCGCGGTCTTATAGATGTTGCGGGGTGCGCTGTTTGTCGAGCAGCTTCCGGTACGCGGCTTTACTTTTCCGGTGAGGCGGTAGTTGGCTGCCTGAGCACCAAGAATCGAAAATAGCGGATCCAAAAGGGGGATATCAATTACCTGGCCCTGTCCATCGCCGGTCTCGACATTTCTAAATGCCGCGAGCACACCGATTGCGCCGTAGAGGCCGGCCGTCATATCGGCGAGATAGATGGGAGGAAGAACGGGCTCGCGATCAGCAAAGCCATTCATGGATGCAAAGCCGGACATGCCCTCAACGAGCGTGCCGAAGCCCGGCCTGTCTGCGTACGGACCGTCTTGTCCCCACCCCGAAATGCGAGCGATGACCAGTTTGGGATTCACCTTCAGCAAAGTTTCAGGTGACAGACCCATATGCTCAAGGGTGCCGGGCCGATAGCTTTCGACAAATATGGAAGCCTTCGCTACCAGCTTCAGCAGTATGTCGTGGGCGATGGGATTGCGCAGATTGAGGCACAGGCTTCGCTTGTTCCTGCAGTAGGTTTTCCATGCCGTATCAACTCCGCTGACGCGCCATTCTCGCAACGTGTCTCCGTGGAGCGGTTCCACCTTCAGCACGTCCGCACCCAGGTCGGCGAGGGTCATGGTCAGGGTATTGCCTGCGACGAGGCGGGACAGGTCAAGCACGCGCACATTTTTCAATGGACCGGAGTTATCGTTGCTGAACTGTATCTGAGTGAACATAGGTGAACTCAAGAATGCCCTAGAAATCGCAACGCCAGCAGGGCCAGCGTGACAGTGATCGCGCCGCCAATACGCGTTGCGATTTGAGCGAACGGCATCAGTTCCATACGCTCAGCGGCGGTGAGGATTGCAACAGCCCCGGTGCCGCCGGAGCCGCAATGACAAGCATTCACGAGTGCGGCCTCTATAGGAAAGAGTCGCATAAAACGCCCAACGAAGAAGCCGGTTACGGTCAGCGACGCAACCACGAGAATGATGATCACGAGATTGGCGGGGTGAAGGGCCTCGACGATGGACGCCCACGGGGTGAGTGCAACTGCGACCGCGAACAGAAGCGGATAAGTAACCGCGAGCGCGAAGAAGGCGCCCACAGATGAAGCCGCAGATTCAATTTGATGTGGAACCAGCTTGGTGAGTTTGAGGAGAACGGCAAGCGCGAGCATGACCACCGGGGCAGGCAGCGAAAGGAAATGATGGCAGAGGACGCCGACAAGGTAAAGCGCGATGCCCAAGAGCACCGCAGTAAAGATTGACTCAATACCTATGCGACTTTCATGTGCAGGATCAGGTTTTTCCAGAGGCTCAGCCAGGGTAGGAAGATGCGGTGCGATTTCGTCCTTCGAAGGCTGCAGGGCACCGTTTCCTGTGAGGTTCGGATACCTCTTTCCAATCGCGTTCAAGACTCCTGCAAAGACAATCGACACGAAGTTTGCAAACAGGACCACTGGCAAAAGGCGCGCGAGAAAAACACCCGCATTCAGATGCTCGATTTCCGCATAGCCGACAGATAGCGGAATGACGCCTTCTCCCACGCCTCCAGCCATCACGGGAACCACCACCAAGAGAAGTGCATCCGGCAGCTTCATTCCAACTGCGAGACCACCGAGGGCTCCAAGTGCCAAGGCGACGCCCGAGCCAGCCAGCAGAGGAACGAATATTTTGAAGATGCCGCTTATGAGCTGGGAGCGATTCATCCCTAAGATGCTGCCGACAATAATTGCGGTGATGAAGAGATAGATGAAGTTTGTTGTGGTGGTGAAGGAAGTGATGTTCTCAACCAGGTTTTGAGGCAGCCAATGGCGATACACGAGGTAAGAAGGTAAAAAGGCAGCCGTGAGCGCAGGGCCGCCAAGCCGTTTTAACCAGGGGATCAGTCCGCCGATCCACGCACAAGAAAAGCCGCCGACTGCGAGCACGGCGATCATCACCGGAGCTTCCTGGGTAATCGCGTTGATGAGGACGAGTGTGACGATTGTTGCCGCAACCAGGCCGAACAGCGGAAGGGGAACAATTCCAAAGCGATAGTGGAACCATCGCTTTCGCGATAGCTCCGACTTCCGGGCGGACTGGTCGATCATTCGCAGCATCTACTTTTGACTTTCCAAGAGCGAACGGTGAACTTTCTCGCGGCGGTGAGGGGCGTGCGATTCTCAAGTTTACTTTGCATGGATCGCCGAGAAGAACTGCCAAGCCATGTCGGTTAAGTTAAGGGGGTTGCTGGGGCGATGTTTTTGGTTCCAGCTCGAATCAATACTACCCGGCCACTCGTGTCCAAGACCGGCAACGAAGTCCGCGATCACCGGCGCCTGGTCTCTACAGCCCTTCCAGGAAAACTGCACTCCCCAATCGGTTTTTTCAGCCGACTGAACATGGCAACCATCGAGGTATCCCCAGGTGACCCAGTTGCCATGAGGGGTGGTTGCGAAGTTTGGACTATTGGCCTCGAAGCCGGAAAACTGCTCATCGTCGTCCCCGTGGATATACAAGACAGGCACAGGGCGGGCAAGGCTTGCGGGCGGGGCCATGAGAGGCGTGGCCACCGCGGCGATTGCGGCGATTTCTTTGGAGTGGCGTGACGCAAAAAGCTGGACCATGCCCGACCCACTCGAGAATCCCGCGAAGAAGACGCGGCGACGATCGACGTGTTCCCGCCGATCGACATCGTGCAGGACCGCGATCAGATATCCATCGTCATCGACCGGCTGCATGCCGGGGGCAAGGAGATGTGTGCGCGATCCCGCCATTTCCCAGAAGGTGATGTTGGCCTTTCTGTCCACGGGACGATCTGGTTGAGTGGCAACCGGGTCTGGAAATACGACAAGGAAGGCGTGGCTGTCTGCTTCCTCTATCCAGCCGAAGTCCCGGGATGCGGAGACGGCGGTGCTGCGGATGCCACCGAGCATAAACACCACCGCCGGATGGGGCGAAATATGCGCAGGTTTGTAGATCAGGTAGGGACGGCTGTACCCGTTATGACTCAGCGGGCACGTCTGAATCTGGGCGGTGAGCAACGGCACGTGACCAGCGATTGCAGCAAAAAGGAAGAGAGCACTTGCTCTGCGAGCAAGTGCCCGGATGCTCTCATCCTTTTGTTGCCGTGGGGCAGTTCGCCTTCCGATCTGCATGCTGCGCGGACCTCGTGCTACATCTGTTGATTCGCCCGACCAAGAGAAAACGCGGCGCAAGGATGACGTCTCATTGGGCATCGACGACGCAGCGGAAGCCGATTGTGCCAGAGCGGTCATAACTCGGAGCCATGAGAAGAAGCTTGCCGTGCTCGTCGTTGAGATAGGCCTGGGGAAAATACCAGATGGAACCCTGGGGCCGATAGTGACTACCTCCGCGCAGGATGGCGGCACGAGTGTGCTCGTCGACATACTCATCGGTCCATTGCCACACATTTCCGACCATGTCCATGACGCCGAATGGACTTGCGCCTTTGGGGTGCGCATCCACGTCATTTGGGGGAGCTAAAACTCGTTCCTTGTCCGGAATGGGCGCAGGCGCGTCCTGCGGGTCCTTCTCCCAGGGGCATGCGAACGGCCCTCCGCTCAGTGGAGGTGCGAGCCAGTTGCATTCACCCCATGGGTATCGCCGTCCGTCGTTTCCTTGTGCGGCGTATTGCCATTCCCATTCGTGTGGAAGCCGCTTCCCCGCCCATTTTGCGTAGGCCCGTGCATCCTCAAGTGAGACCCAGGTTACCGGCTTGTTGCCCCATCCTTCGGGGTAATTCCCGTCCTTCCAGTCGCGGAGGAAGTTCAAGTCGTCTTTCGGATGATAGTGCGTAGCGTCGAGGAACTCCTTGAACTTCGCGTTTGTCACAGGGTATTGATCGATGTAGAAGGAAGCGATATGGACCCTGTGTTCATGGAAACGTCGTGCAGAGTTCTCCCATGGATACTGGACATCGAGCCCAGCATCGTCGGTCCCTTCAATCTCGATGCCTTTCACTTTGAATAGGAAATCACTCGCGGGAATGCTGACCATCCCCTTCGGAGCAGTGGCCTGCGCCGTGGTCTTAGGAATATCGATCAGCTGCTGCGGAATCGAAGTCCATTCCTCTGAATAGCTGATGAGGGGAGTCGCGGTCATCGACCGCATCCGAGACATCAACTGCTGAATCGCCGGGCTCGGTTCGCCCTTTGTCCCCAGCACTGCGCCGATGCCGTGAGCTTCGATATCAAAAGACAGCGCGGCAGCGTCTCCATCGCGATCGGGTTTCAGTTCGGTTCCATGATAGAGATCAAAGTAGCGCTCTCCACCCATTGCCGGAACAGAAATCTGCGGCCCGGAAACGTCGTACTCATTGCGATTCACGATGGTCCAGACGGTCTGGTCTCCGAGCGGCCAACGGCTGGCGAAAACGCCATAGAAGTGGGTCGGGAAATATGGCTCCCATCCCTTGCTGACGAGAAAGGGCGCTACGCCGCGTTCAATGGCCGCCATGCGCCGCGTGGCTTCACCATCCCGTGGAGTGATCCCGTTCCATATGCCCCAAATATTTTCCCAGCTCTCCCAGCCAATGCCGTTGAAGAACGCGAACTGGATATCGTCGGTCTTGTTGCGATTCCATCGATGGGAGATGTTCACCATGTGCCGGCTCTCGAGCCATTTAAACCGATCGACCTGCGGAGAGAAGGTGAATGTGTATTGACCCCAGGTCATTGTGTCCCACGCAATCGCTTCATCGGCCGGCGCACCCTCCGGCTCGAATGCCAATGGATGCCCCGCGGATTCGCTGGCCAGAGAAAACGCCTGCGGCACACCGTCCTGTGTATCCCCGTTGATGCCGTCGGCTCCCAACTCCTTCATGAATTCCGCAATTGCCTGCGGCCAGGGCATGCCTGGATCCCGGGTCCCCTGGTCCCACATCATCATCGGGAACAGTACGCGCACACCGCGACGATGGAAGTCTGCAATCATCTGCTTGACTCCCGCGACTCCGCCCGGCATCGAGCGAACCATGTCCTGTTGATTGCGGTCATCCATCCCCATATTTGGATAGGTCGACCAGATGAGAACGGCATCGATGCCGCCGTACCGCTTCTCCAGATCGTCGAGATAGCGATCGACCGTATATTTACCGGCGACCGGATCGTAGAAATACCGATCCTGGACCATCATCTGCGGCTGGATAAAGCTCGATTGCGTCCACTGCAGGGCCGGGTTATCGTAGCGCGAACCGTCGTATCCGATTCGGATGCGGCGTTCGGTGCGCCAGTGGCTCACATCCGCGAGCCAGATTTCGTGAGTCAGCGGAGGGCAAGCAATGAATCCACCTGCCAATGCGGTCTGGTAGGGATTCTTCAAAGTCAGGCAATCCGGCGGAGGGATCTGCTCTAAAACCGGGGTGTAATGGGTATCCTGCGCGTGGACGAGCGTCGTTGCCATTGCTGCCAGAAGCAGGAGACCTGCAGCCCGCCCGCTTAAGTGATTCCTCGCCTTCATGAAGTCATCTCCTGGATCAGAATTGATGTCTTAAGGATTAACGCGGAAGATTCGATGGCCGTATCCACTTAGCTCGACGTTCAAAGTGCCGTGGCTGACCGCGGCCATCTCCCCGGTTTCGAGATTCTGGTATTGGCTTCCGAGTATCGACCGGGCATCCACTGCTGTAGAAATGGGTTGGGACGAGAAGTTGAAGACAGTGAGAATGCGCTCCGAGCCATTCGCAGAGGAGCGCAGCGTTGCGTAGACAGCAGCGTCCTGGTTGGTTGCGATTCGCCGCCGTGTACTGTTCTGAAAAAGAGCAGAGTGCTGCTCTTTGAGCTTGAGGAGATTGGAAATTCCCGGCGCGGGGCGAAGTGTCGCTTCGTCTGAGTTGCAATAGCAGAGCATGTCTCCGGATGTCGCCAGAAGACCCTCCTCCAACTGCTGCTTGCCCGGGTCTTTCATATCCAAAACGGGCTGAATCAGGATTCCGCCGGCAGCAACGACGCGGTCATGGTAGCCGCGTAAAGCCTGCTCGAACATGGCCGGATCGCCCTTGTCGATACTGTCGAACATTGGCCTGCTCTGCTTCTCCCACCAGATGTCCAGCCCGTAATCATACAGTGCGGTCCATTCTCCATCACGCACCCAGCCGACGGGATCATCCGAATGGAATGCACCTCCGCCCTCCGGCACCATCAGTTTGGCGCCGGGATGACGGCGGATGGTCGCAATAAACGCCGCATTCTTCTTCCAGTCGTATCCGACGTACCAGTTGACAGCGTCCACTACCATGCCGTCCAGACCGGTGCTCATCCAGAAATCCACGACCCTGGATGCTTCCTGAGGCCATGCCGTCGACGCCCAGTCGTATTGAGGCAGGTGCGTTGTCTCTCCATCTGCGCCCTTGCCCGGCCAGCGTGTCCAGTAAAAATGCTTTGCCCGGTCGCTCCATTGCCAGAACTCCGACTTGGTTGGATCGTAGCCGGGCTTGACCGGCCGGATCAGGAAGTAACTGTCTCCCGTGGCCGGAGCCGGCGCGTCTGCCCGGTCACTCCAGAAGAAAAACTGGCTCTCGCGCGTGATCTGCCCGGCAGCCACATCGTCTTCGGCTTTGAGGAACTGCGAAGCATCGACCGCCGCATAGCCAAGGTTCTGAAAGGTGATGACGGACATGTGCAGCGCGTGAGCCTGGTTTACCAGGCGGCGGAAGTCCTTGATCGATCCAGTACCTGGATCGAAGGCATAGCGGTTCTTCGCGTCGAGTCCGTTATAACTATTTCCACCTTCTTCAGGAGCAAAGACCTCGATGGCATTGATCCCCGCGTCTTTCAATGCATGCAACTGCGATGCGGCCTCGGTTGCATCGAGGGACAGGTGTTCAAATCGATGGAACTTGCTGTTTTTCTTCAGGCTCATTCGATGGATCGCGCCCGTCGTCACATACCAGGGGAGCGGTTGGCGAGATGAATTCATTCGGCGCGGGGCTTCATGAAGCTGCGGTCGAGTTGCGGCAGACGCAGCGCCCGCGGAGATTCCGAGGACGAACAATCCGGCCCAGCATTTGAATGGCATCGATTTCATTGTCATCAAGCCTTTGCCACTGAGCTTTCCATGAATGCTTCAACCTCCGCCATGGCGGGCATGGAAGGCTGCGCGCCAGAGCGCGTGACCGAAATGGCAGCGACGGTCGCAGCGAATCGAGCGCTCTCCAAAGGGCTCTTGCCCAGCATGAGCGCAGTTGCAAAACCGCCGTTGAACGCGTCACCGGCCGCGGTCGTATCGACGGCTTTCACCGGAAAAGCGGGCACCTGGATTTGAAGTCCCTGATTGGAAGCAAGGTAGACGCCGTGCTCGCCGATTTTGAGCACGACGCCCCGGCATCCCCTGGCGAGAAGAAGCCTGGCCAACTCAGCAGGGTCGCTGGCCGGTTCTTTCCGGCTGTCGCTTTGCCTATAAAATGCCGCCTCAGTCTCATTCGGCGTGAACCACGCGATGTGCTGGAAAATGCCAGACGGCAGATCTCTGGCAGGAGCGGGGTCGAGCATCAGGGGCACGTTTTCCCGTGAGCACATTGTGGCGAGGTATTCGACGGTTTCAAGCGGAATCTCAAGCTGCGCAAGGACGATTCCTGCTTCTCGAATCATCCCGATGTTCGCGTCCAGATCCTGCGGAGTCACCTTTGAATTGGCGCCGGGAGTGACGACGATGCTGTTCTCTCCCCTGCTGGAGACGACGATGACGGCAACGCCCGACGTCCCATCGCTGGTGGCGACGCCGGCGATGTCCACTCCAGCGCTCTGGAGGTGACTTCTCAACTGGGATGCAAAAGGATCTGTGCCAAGGCGACCGATGAGGCGGACAGGATAACCGAGCCTGGCGACTGCAACCGCCTGATTTGCCCCCTTACCGCCGGGATGAATCTGGAAGTCCGATCCGATCACGGTCTGGCCCACGGCTGGAATTCTCTCTGTGACCGCAACGAGATCTGTGTTGATACTTCCAACGACGACGATTGGCTTTTTGCCCGCCACGGGAGTCCTCCTCGGTATAAGACTGAAATGATCGACCCTTTATGAAAACAGCGGGGCCACGGCGATGGCCGTCAGCCCACAAAGAAAGAACAGAAACATCCATGCCAGGGCCGCCCTGGACCGCGATGGGGCTGCTGCGAATTCCTTCCAAATGAAGACGCCCCAGCAGGCCGAAATCATTGTTGCGCCCTGGCCGATGGAGTAGGACACGGCGGGGCCCACAATGTGCGCCTGAGAGGCCACGAAATTCATCGTGGCTCCGGTACACCAGACTGCTCCACCAAGGACGCCCCACAGGTGCCAATTGGCCGGCGTCTCCCAATAGCCGCGCATCTGGGCCGGCTCTCGGCCATCGAGGGGCATACGCATCAGCATGTAGTTCACAGGGATGGAACAGGCAGCGACTCCAACAACAAAGAATAAGAGTGCCGCATACGGGCCCAGCGCGCCTTCGCCGGTCATTGCTTTGGAGATGAAGGGATAAAAACAACCCATCAGAAGACCGGCAATCAGGCTGATGACGATTCCCCGCAAGCTCATGGCAGGCCGGTTTGCTTCGCGGAGGCGGTAGGCAACCGCGTCGAGCACAATGGCGGCAGCCACAAGTGCGATGCCGCCAAACAGCAGAAGTGGATTGCCGGCAGGCGAAATTACGTAGCTCCCGATTGCGCCGACTACAAGGGCCAGGCCGATGCCAATCGGAAACGCCACTGCCAAGCCCGCAATGTCGATGGCGGCGACCAGCAGCAGGTTGGCAATGTTGAAGATCACTCCGCTGGTTATCGCCAGCAAGACAGGATGCAGGCCGGCATTCGTGATGTCGGCAAAGAACGATTTGCCGGCGCTACCAAAACTGCCCAAAGTTGCGCCCCAGAAAAGGGCCGCAACGATCAGGCCAATCACATAGTCCCAGTAGAAGAGTTGAAACCTGTACCCAGGGCAAAGCTTGATTGTGTTGGCCCAAGATCCCCAGCACAGCATGCTGACAATCATGAACAGCAGAGCAACTCCATAGACTTCAGGCTGGTACATGATCAAGCTCCTGCAAGACTGGGATAGGCGCGGCGGAGCAGCCCGTTTCGAGGACGTGTGCGACTCGATGACGGTGGTGCCGTTCACCGACGAGGCCGGCTGCGCTTTCCTTCAGAGAGGCAGAAGAGCGCAGCTGGCACACGGCTGGAGCGGATTCCCGGCCAGACAGCCTAAAAGACCAGCTTCGCGCCCACCTGGCCAATGCGGGCCTCTCGCGCCCCATTCACTTGTCCGAAGGGGTACTGCGTGCTTCCAGTCGGGTAGGTCGTATTCACGCCGGTCCATTGCGTATGGTTGAAAGCATTGAAGGCGTCGCCCCGGAATTCCAGTCGAAGACTTTCAAACAGAGCGAATGTCTTCGCGATAGAAAGATCCACATTGTTCTGCCCAGGACCTCTTACTGTTCCCAGTCCCGAGTTTCCGCGAACATTCATTTGCGGAACCGAGAACTTCGACGTATCGAACTGGTGCGCGAATGTCTTGCTTCCGTGGCCAATGTTCGGATTGCCGGAAACGTTGAGTTCGTCGAATCCGGCGCCGTCTTGCGCGCTCGAACCGTAACCGCCAGGGCAGACGCTGGTGCCTGCGTCTGCGGTTGGGCAAGGTGTACCCGGCCCGCCATTCGTCACAGTAAGGGCGTCGCCGGATTCCAGTGTTGCAATCCCCGTGATGCGCCAACCCGCGAACGGAACCTTCGCCCATTCCTGCCAACCGTTGCCGTACACGGGAGCCCATATGCCGCTAAACACGAAACGGTTGCGATGGGATTGGTTCGATTCGCCACGATCGTAAAGATTGGGATATTGAAGGCCGCCGATTCCGCCTCCCGAGGTGCCATTATTTCCCAGTGTGTTCACCCAGGGATAGTCTGAGACCGTTTTGCCCCACGTGTAGTTGCTCGTAATCTGGAATCCCTTGTTGAAATCGTGCCGATACTGCACGATCAAAGCGTTGTAAAAGGCATTCAACCTCGGACGAAGCACATAGATGTCACCAAACCTGCCCAAATTGTTGGGTCGGGCAGCGTTATACGTTGGATCACCGACGCCGCCGCCATAAGTCCACCCGGTCTGGTAGGCCGGCAGGTTGATGTTTGTTTCGTTCTGCCCTTTGCGACCCTGCGCCCCCGCATACGACACGGTGAAGACGTCGTGCCCACCCAATTGCTGCTGCACATCGAGCATCATGCGCTCGTAGTAAGGCAACGGCTCAGACTTCTGGTCGTAGTAGGTGACGCCAGCGAACTGCCCGTCTCCCTCGTAGCCTTGCCCTTTGCCCGTGGAAACCGGGAACGATCCCAGCGTCGTGGTAAGAGGACTCGGGAAGATGTTCGAAAGATTTAGTACCGGAGTGTCGGGAGGAGCACCAAGGGTTACGTTGTTTACGTTGTAGTTGACCGCGGCTGAAGTTCCATAAATCGCATTCCCCACATTGTTGGAGATCTGGCTGGCGCCGGTGTCATAGAAGATGCCGTACCCGGCACGCACGACGCGGTGTGGGTTGAAGCTATAGGCAATGCTCAGGCGGGGAGCGAAGTCCAGCTTCGGCGTCGACAAATAATGATTCGACAGGCCCGATGCGATGCCCGGATATTCGAGAATTCCGCCGTCCGGAGTGGCAGAGTAAATTGCGCAGCAAGGAGCAACTGCGGGGTTGGGTGTGTAATCCGGAATACTCAGCTCATAGCGCAAGCCTGCGGACACGGTCAGTTTTGGGCTCATGCGGAACTTGTCGTTTACATACATGCCCCAGGATGGGAACAGGATGTTGTAATCGGGCGAGGTGGCGTCGCCGCCATTGATGGTGTACCGCACCCACAAATTATTTGGAAGGCCCATCACAAGGTCGGCCATGCCATCGCCGCCTGAATAACCGAGATCTCCGCCGCTGCCGCTGAAGGAGTTGAATCCTCCATAATTTCCAAAGGAAACGTTTCGGGAGATGTCCCAGTCAATCTCGCTCTTGCGAAAATAGTTGAAGCCCGCGGTCAGTGTGTGCCTGCCGAAGACGAAGTCAAGATTGTCTGAAAACTGAAAAGACTGGTTCTCGGCACGGAAAGCTTCGCCGACGCCTGGAACGGCATAGGTATAGTTGCCTGCAAAAACCGCAAAAAGGCCCTTGGTCGCGCCCGATCCAGTATTTTGAAACAGCGTATTCAAGGGATTGCTGCCGCCGTTCATATAGCCGAATTGGCCTGCGGACAGGGTTACCAACGCGCCGTCGCCGGTTCCGAAGATGAATTCGTTGGTGAGGCGCGGGGTGAAGATATGCACGTAGTTGACCGTCACCAGGTAGGCCTGGTCCTGCGTGGGGAAGTTATAAAGTTCAGATGGAGTGAAACCGCCGGCCAACGTGGACAATCCGTACGATTTCGACCAGGTGACGAACATCGAGTCTTTGTCAGTGATCTTGGCGTCGAAGCGTGTATCGATGTGGTAGTTCGAGAGTCCCGGGGTCTGGAAGGCCGTGAAGTTGACTTCGTTGCTCGGCGTATTGGCAACGTTGGGCGCGGGCCAGAGTGCCTTTTGAATTGCCTGTGCGCCGGGGTCGACGACCGGCGAACCATCGGACCTGGTGGCCATGTCGAGCCGATTGTTTAGAATCGCCGGCCGTGAACTCGTGCCGCTCCCATCGTAGGTGGTGAAGAACGGGTTATACAGTTGCACGGGGTTGGGGTTGGCAGCGCTGAAATCCCCGTTCGCGCAATCGCTGACATAGAGCAGCTCGCAGAAGTTTCCTGTGAGCTCGGCGGCGGACGGCACTGAACCAGCGACGAGTTGATTGCCGTCGTGCTCAATGAAATTCTCGTAGTTTGCGAAGAAGAAAGCCTTGTGCTTTAGCTCAGGAAGAATCTTGGGGATGAAGACCGGACCTCCAAGATTGCCGCCGAATTGATTTCGGTGCAGGATCGGCTTGGTTGAAGGGGTGCCGGTAATAATCTCATTCGCATTGACCCAAGGGTTGACAGCGTTGAAGTCAGTATTCTCCATAAACTCGAAGGCCTCGCCGTGGAGCTGACTTGCCCCCCCCTTGGTTTGCATGGTCAATGCAGCGATGTCGTGGCCAATGGCGGCTGAGAAATCGGACACCTGAAGCGTTCCGGTTCCAAGCGCTTCGGCAGAAGGCTCGAAACTGATGCTGCTCTCGTAGTTGTCGTTAATGTTGACGCCGTTGACATAGAAGCCACTGTCGCGCGAACCCTGAAAAGCGCCGCCGGCGGTAAACTGCGTTCCACCCATGGCAAACATCGCGCCGACCGAGTAGGTTCCACCGGGATTGATATTGGATTGGGGATATGTGGACACCCCGGGCGCCAGTGCTGCAATCGATGTGAAGTTACGTCCATTGAGCGGCAGATCCGCAAACTGCTGCGAGGTCACGTTGACGTCGATGCTTATCTTGTCCGTCTCCAAGCCGCCGGCCTCGGCCGTGACAGTTACGGATTCCCCGACCGAGCCCGGATGCAGCTTGAAATCGTAGTGCGCAACCGTACCGATGTTGACTGCGACTGATTCAGATTTCTCGGTCTGAAATCCTTGCAGGGATGCGGTCAGCTGATACTGGCCCGCAGCAAGGTTGTCGAATTCGAAGTGGCCGACGGCGTCGGCCTTCAATTCGCGGCTTTGATTTTGCGCCAGATCGAGCAGTGCGATTTGGGCGCCGGGAACGACGGCGCCGGATTGGTCGAAGACAGTCCCCTCAATGCCGCCGCGTTGCGCAAACTGTGCCCAGGCGTTGGCAGCGAGGAAGAGCAGAGAGAACGAAACAGCGTACAGAAGGATGCGTCGATTCATGGTGGCCTCTCCAGAAGTGACGAGCTGAAAGCTATTTTTGAAAGCTTTCAAAATGGAACCAGACAAAGTTATTCCCACTCGCAGGCACTTGTCAAGAAGAGAATGCAAGTTGCTTTTTCGTCGATATTTCCGCGATGGCGGCCTTGGATAGTATCGGGAATCGGGGGAAATGATGGAGCAGAGATTGCCGGAAAACCTGGAAACGGTGAGTTCGATATCGCCAAAATCCAGTGGGAGTTGACGCTGACCGTATGGGGCAAATTGAATTGTTTCAAATATTCGCTATACTTTACGGAAGTCTAGACAGCGGCGATTCCGGCAACCGTTCCAATTTTCATACTGTTTGAGACCCACGGGGAGACGACGCGATGGCCAACATGAAAGAGATCGCGAAGATGGCCGGCGTTTCGCTGGGTACAGTCTCGAACGTGCTCAACGATTCGGCAAGTGTGAGGGAGCACGTAAGGAAGCGCGTGCTTGACGCCGTACAGGCCACCCGCTACCAGCCCAGCCAGTTGGCGCGAGGTCTGCGGCGAGTCAAGACCAACATGATCGGCATGATCATTCCGGACATCACCAACCCCTTTTTTCCGGCGGTGGTGCGCGGAGCTGAAGACGTGGCCTTTTCAAACGGCTATCGGCTGATTCTCTGCAATACCGACAACGATCACTCAAAGGAATTGGTGCACTTGAATGAGTTGCGCACCTACCTTCCAGCGGGTCTCATTGTGATTCCGTCAAATTTCAGCGATCTGACGGCGCAGGCCGAATCGTATCGCCGGGCGGGCACGGGAGTGGTCTGCATCGACCGTCTTCCGAAGAACTGGAGCGGCGACAGTGTGACGGCCGATAACGAAGAGGGAGCCTACAACGCAACACGGTGGCTGCTTCAACTGGGACATACGCGGATGGCCGCCATCACGGGTCCCCTTCATCTGACCAACGCGCTGGAGAGGGTGGACGGGTTCAAGCGGGCGGTGCGCGAAGCCAAGTTGCGCCTGGCGCCGGAATACATCCAGGAGACGACCTTTGACAAGCAGGGCGGCCACTCGAAGACACAGCTTCTGCTGCGGCTGATTCCCCGCCCCACAGCCATCGTTGCCGGCAATGACATGATTGCCCTGGGAGCGCTGCTGGCAATTCGAGAGGCTGGCCTTCGCTGCCCGGAGGATGTTTCTCTGATGGGATTCGATGATCTCGATCTGGCGGAAACAACCAATCCGTCGCTTTCCTCGGTGTCGCAATCGGGCTACCAACTCGGTACCACCGCGGCGCGCATTTTGCTCGACCGGCTCGAGGGCGATCAAGGCCCGGCAAAGCATCTGGTTCTGGAAACAACGCTGAAGCTTCGCAATTCGGTTGCACCGCCGGTGGGTGTGTCCCTGCGCCGCGCCCCAACGAAAGAACGGCGCAGTGGAAAGCCGGCCGTGCGCACCAACCGTGGTTCCGCACCGGCATCGTAAGAAAACAGAGCGGGAGCCAGGTGCAGGAAGAACAAACTCTGAGGAAGGTGTCCGCCTTGCGGGTATTGAATCAGCGGGACTGGAAGCAGGTTCAGGACTTTTTCAACGGGGGCCGGCCGGATTCCATATGGAACCTCTCGGGTTCGAAGCAAAGCCCTTCCGTCGCGTCGAGACGATTCAGATGCGGAATTATGAGCTGCCGGGCAAAGCGAGAGAAGGCTAAATGAGTTCGCGCCGCGACTCGACCATCTCGCAGGCTGACGGGGGATTGCCAATGGAGACTAAATCCGGGTCCGGTATCGGGACGGTTGTGATTGCCGCCGTCCTCGCCTTGTGTGCGCATCCAAGTTCAGCGGCGCACCGGCGAAATGGCGCGCAACCTCGGGAACTGGTGATATCACGAGCTGAGTATTTGGACCGGGCCCGGGCAATATGGACGGCGCAGATGATTGGGCAGTGGACCGGACTTCAGTTCGAGCACCAGGTAGCGTCGGTTCTCAAAAACACTCCGCTGCGGCCTATCGAGGGGTATGCACCGATTGACGACGATTACTACTACGAAATGGTCGCCATCCGGGCCTTTGAGAAGTACGGGATCCATCTTACCGTGGAGCAACTCGGAGCCCAGTGGCTTGAAAACAATGCCGGCTCGTGGGGCTCAAGCGAGCAGGCGCTCCTGCTGCTCAAGCGCGGCGTGAAGCCACCCGACACCGGCAGCCCGCGCTACAACAAACTGTGGTGGACCATCGGACCTGAGTTCAGTAGCGATGTGTACGGCACGCTTGCTCCGGGCATGCCCAACGTTTCAGCGGAAATGGCGCGTCGGCTCACCCATATCAACGGCTATGCAGAAGGCACAGACGGCGCAGTGTTTGTTTCTGGAATGATCAGCCTCGGTTTTGTCGAGACGGACACAAAGGAGATCGTTCGCAAAGCCGCCCAACTGATATCTCCGCTTTCTCCTTATCGCCAGTGCCTGGACATGGTTATCTCGATGGCCGAGTCCGGAAAGGCGCCGGATGAAATCTTCAGAGCGGTCAATGAGCGATGGGGAATTGAATACCCGGCAACCAATAACGCGGTTGTGAACGGTGGAATCGTGGCCACAAGCGTTTGGTTCGGAGGCGGTGATTTCTTCAAGACGGAAAACCTGACGTTTACGGCGGCGGACTTTGCGGATACTGACTGCAACGCTGCGAATGCCGCGTCGGTTGTGGCGGCGATGCACGGAATGTCGGCTCTACCCGCGGCGCAGGTTGCAGCTTTGAACGACCGAATTTACGGCGACACGATGGGTTCTCTCAGGCTGACGCCAACGGTCGACGAGAGTATCGTGCGCCTGGCAGAAAGGACAGCAGCAATCGGCGAGAAGATTCTCCTGGATCACGGAGCCAAAATTGACGGTGACAAGTTGGTCATTCCGACGCAACAACCCACAACGCAAGAGCCGGAGTTGTTCGCGCTTTCGGATCTTACGAAATGGTGGAACCCTGACTGGACGCTGGAGCGCGCTGGATTTGGAGGTGCGGGCGGCGGGCTGGCAGGAATCCGCGGAGACACTTATCTGGATGGCGATACTCTTGCAATCTGGCCGCGCGACGAAGTCCGTGGCGCCTTGCTGCGTCGAACTATCCAACTCGGCGATCGCCCATCACTGACATTCGATGCAGGTGCCGATGCAGGCCGCACCTGGCATCTAGTCGTCTTTGTGAACAACGATAAGGTGCTCGACCAGCAGATCGCCGGAGATGCATTGACACAGGCCAGCGCGAGTGAGCGGCATTGGGAACACATCGCCGTGGATCTGGCCGCTTATAGGAACAAATCTGTGGTGATCAGGCTCTACGATCTGGTCCTTGTACCCAACCATTACGCCGGCAATTCGTACTGGAGACACATTCAAGTTCAATGACAGCTCTGGAGAGTTTGCAGACACCTTCGCACAAAGAATCCGATGAGAATCTCGAGGCGGCTCCAGTGACTCCTGACGCGCTGCGACACAGCAGGATACGTCCTTGAGGCCAGGTTACATGTGGGGTCGAATGTTGAGGGGCTATAGTGGTTTGCAATGGGAATTCAACGATTGACTTCAGGGCTTTATTGGGCATTGCAATCGCTGGCAGTGGGGATTGTGATTGCGGCGAATTTTGTCCTTGCCCAGCCGATGAAAACCGAAGTCACATCCGACGTGCAGCAGTTGTATGCGGAAGCCAATGCAGCGCAGCAGCGCGGCGACAGTGCGGCAGCCATTGAAAAATACCGGGAGATCATTCGTCTCGCACCGCATCTTGCCGCAGCCTACAACAATCTGGGAACCCTGTATTTCAAGAATCATGACTATGCGCATGCGGTGGAAGTGCTGCAACGCTGTTTGGAACTTGCTCCCGATATGCACAGTGCGTCCGCCGTACTTGGCATGAGTTACTTCGAGTTAAGGCAGAGCGAGAAAGCCGAACCTTTTCTTCGGGCGGCTCTGAGTGCCAATCCAACCGATGACAATGTGGAGATGATGCTCGCACTTGCCCTGATCGATCTGAGGAAGGATCGAGAGGCGGCGACGCATCTTGAAAACTTCCTGGAGCGAAATCCCAAGAGCCTTGATGGGTGGTCCTTGCTGCGCAAGACGTACCTGCAGATGTCGGAAGACGCACGGACCAGGATCAATGAAATTGATTCTGATTCAGCCATCGCACATGAGATTGCCGGTGAGATCGACGAAAGTGCGCAAAACTTTCCGGCCGCGCTGGTCGAATACAAGAAGGCAGTCGATAAAGCTCCCCATGAGCCGGGAACGCATATGCACCTGGCCACTGCCTACTGGCATCGCGGAGATTGGAAGCTCGCGCAGGCAGAGTTCAAGGCCGAGTTGACGAATGATCCAAACAACTGCACCGCGCACTGGCAGCTTGCAGATGCCATGCTCGAAGCGAACGACCTTAGCGAGGATCCTCTCCCTGATTTGAACAAGTCTATCGATCTCTGTCCTACCCTGATGCAGGCGCATGTTGATCGAGCCCGCGCTCTGATCCGGGCCGGCAAGCACAGCGACGCGCTGGCCGATCTGTTGATGGCCGAGAAGGACAATCCGGCCGAGCCGACCATCCATTATCTTCTTGCATCCGTTTATCGTGTTCTGGGAAATACCGCGGAAGCCAATCGAGAAATGCAGACCTTTGAGCAATTGAAAAAGAAAGGCTTCACTGCGCCAAATTAATACGCCCTCAGGAGCGAAGTGTCGGAGAGTCCAACCGGCGCTTCAAGTAAGAGACACGTCGAGTTCTGTCGCCGCGGCCTTTCACTTAAAGGATGATGCCCCAGATTGATGCTCGTAGGTCAAGCAGGTTCGATTCGGCGGAAAGCGAATTAGAGTTCACCGGCGAAGAATCAAGTGCTAACTGCTCTCGGATAGAATCCTTGGCGAGGTACATGAGATGAAGAGTTTCAGTCGTCCTCTCTGGATTTCGCTGCTGATTGGATTTGCCGTTGGCTCTTTCTCATGTGCATGCGCAGAGGAGAGCCCGTTGTCGCAGCGCATGGCCGACGCCGCAATTGCACGCTGGCCGGATGGTCGCTTCCTGCCTGCCGGTGAACCCCGGGCTTGGAATTATGAATTAGGGACACTCCTTGAAGGCATGGATTCGGTGTGGCTGAACACAGCTGATCCGCGTTACTACACCTACATCGAGAATTCGGTCGATCCATTCGTTGGCCCCGATGGCACCATTCCTACTTTGAAGCCGGACGAGAATCAACTCGACAACATTCTTCTGGGACGCCAACTTCTGTTGTTGTATGGAGTCACGCAAGATCCGCGCTATGCAAAAGCTGCTTCCACCCTTTACCAGCAACTGATTCATCAACCCCGAACGACTTCTGGCGGCTTCTGGCACCAACAGCGGTACCCAAATCAGATGTGGCTTGACGGTCTTTATATGGCCGAGCCCTTTTATGCCGAATTTGCTTCAGAATTTCATCATCCCGAGGCGTTCAGTGACATTACTCATCAGTTTGTCTTGACGGAGGAGCATGCACGAGATCCCAAAACCGGATTGCTTAATCACGGATGGGATGAATCAAGAAAAGAGCGATGGGCCGACAAGGAGACAGGCTTGTCATCGCAATTCTGGGCGAGGGGCATGGGATGGTACATGATGGCGCTGGTCGATTCACTGGCTTTCTATCCCGCCGAAGACCCAGGACGCAGACAGTTGATCGCGCAGCTGGAGAGGAGTGCTGCTGCAATTGCGAAGTATCAGGACAGCTCATCCGGTCTCTGGTTCCAAGTGCTCGACAAGACCAACGCAAACGGAAATTATTTAGAATCGTCGGCCTCCTGCATGTTTGTCTATGCGCTGGCAGTCGGCGTGCGTCGAGGTTATCTTGCACCAACCTACCTGGCCAATGCAGAACGTGGATATCGCGGGCTCCTAAGTCACTTCATCAAGATCGGCCCCGGCACTGAGGTGTCTCTCGCGGGGACGGCGAGGGCTGCGGGGCTGGGTGGCGATCCCGCCGCGGATGGAAGTTACGCCGATTACGTGGGCGCAAAAGTCACCACAAATGATCCGAAGGGCATCGGTGGATTTCTGCTCGCCAGCACGGAGATGGAGAATGCATCCAACATAAGACTGGGACGCGGCGCAACAATTCTCCTGGATGCATGGTTCAACAGCCAGAAACGCCCCGATCCCTTCGGCCGGCAAGGCTACTTCCACTACAAGTGGAACGATCAGAGCAACAGCGGGTATTCCCTCTTCGGCCATATCTTCAACAACTTTGGTGCCCGGACCGAAACTCTTTACTCCGCGCCGACAGTCGTCACGCTCGGTCGAGCGCAGGTTTATATCATCGTCTCGCCGGATATTCCTCTAAAGAATCCCGATCCGCACTATATGCAGGCAGAAGATGCAACTCAAGTTGCAGAATGGGTAAAAGCCGGCGGTGTCTTGATGATGATGGAGAACGATCCGGGGAACGCCGACCTTGTTCACTTGAACATTTTGGCCGAGAAATTCGGAATGCATTTTGACAATGTCGTGCGCAACCGAGTTGACGGAGACAGATTCGAGATGGGGAAGATTACCGTAAAAGGCGGAGGCCCCATCTTTCACCAACCTCATACTTTATTCATGAAAGATGTCTGCACCATCACAGCGAAGGCTCCAGCCGTCTCTCAACTTTCAGACAAAGGGGACATCTTGATGGCCACGGCGAAATACGGCAAAGGAACTGTCTTTGCCGTGGTCGATCCCTGGCTTTACAACGAATACACCGATGGCCGAAGACTTCCTGCAACCTATGACAACTTCGCTGGCGGGCAAGAATTGGTCCGCTGGATTCTGGGGCAGAGAAGCAACTCTATTCGGTGAACTTACTTCTCCTTTGGAGGAGTCTTGCCAGAGGGCAGCGCGGCGCCGCGCCCTTCCACCAACGATACAAATCGATCGCCAGGGCCACCGAGGAATTGTTCGAGCAAGCCGCTGGGCCAAAGGACCTGGATGCGGTCGAAGGAAGCAGCCGATCCGAGTCCGAAGTGGAGGCGCGGGTCGCTGGTGGAGAGATAGCTTCCTCCTGCGCGGACTTCATCCTGTTGCTCGACGTTGCCGGCGGTGAGGGTTACGCGAGCGCCGATCGCCATCCGGTTACTCTTTGTGCCCACCAGGCGCAATGTGATCCAGTGGTTGTCATTCCTGGTTTCGTTGAGAAAAAGCGAGGGTGGAGCGCCGACGTTGAAGACCAAGACATCGAGTCTTCCGTCGTTGTTGACATCCCCCAAGGCAGTTCCCCTCCGGGATTTCAACGGGCCTGCATTTAAGCCAGTGGCAGCGGCAACCTCGCGGAATTTGCCGTTCGTCTCGTTGAGGAAAAGCTCGATCGGCTCGACGAAAGGCGGTTCACCGGGTGCCCCATCGAGCAAGGTCGAGAAGTTACCCGAGGCCATGAAAAGATCCTGCCAGCCGCTGTTGTCGAAGTCTCCGAAGTTTGCTCCCCACTTGACGAGCGGTAGAGTGGGCGCGGCGATTCCGGCGCGATCGGCAACATCGTGAAACTCGTTGTGGCCATCGTTGATATAGAGGCTGGCCGGCTGGCTGGCAAAACGGGTCACGAACAAGTCGAACCTGCCGTTGTGGGCGAGGTCGGCAAAATCGCATGCCATGTTGCCGTAGGTTTGCCCCATTTCCCCGTAGGCGGTGCCCGAATAAAGGCCGATATCCTCAAAGGTACCGACCCTCTTGTTGTGAAACAGAAAATTGCTGTATCCATCGTTGGTGACAAAGAGATCGGGCCATCCATCGCCGTCAAAATCTCCCCAACAGATTCCCATGCCATGCGCCTTATGTGGGTTCTGGACACCGGATTTGGCCGCGACCTCCTCGAAAGTTCCATCGCCCCGATTGCGGTAGAGGAGGTTGGTTTCGCCGGGCATCGTACCTGGCAGTTCGGTGAGCGCGTTCTTGTATATCGTGCTTCGAGGATCGGGAAGGCGCCGGGGATCGGTGGAAACATAGCGGGCAACGTAAAGATCAACAAATCCGTCACGGTCGTAGTCAGCCCAGGCGGCTCCGGCGCTAAAGCCTCCGCCGCCAACGCCCGCTTTTGCCGTGACGTCGGCGAATTTGCAGCCGCCCAGATTGTGATAGAGCACATTGTGGCCGAAGCCGGTGACGTAAATATCAGGAAGGCCGTCGTTGTCGTAATCGGCGACCGCAATCCCGGTGGCCCATCCCCTGGTTGTCAATCCCGCGGCTGCGGTGACGTCAGTGAAGTGCAGTGTCTTCCCGTTGCCGTCCTCCCGGTAGAGCGTGATCATGGGATCGCCGCCAGCAAGGTAGCGATCGATTGAAGAATCGTTCACCACGGCGATGTCCAATTTTCCGTTGTCATCGCAATCCAGGAATGCAACTCCTCCCCCGCTCATGGTTTCGATGACGTAGCGCCTGTCGAGATTTGTGTGAGGAAGAGCGCTAAGTCCGACTTCCTGCGAAATGTCTCGAAAATGCGGTGCAGAGGGCTGAACGAGCTGCTCGGGCACGGCCACTGAGGGAGTTTGCGCGCTGAGTGTGAAGGCAGGAAAGAGCAGTACGATGCACGCTGACGCTCGATTCCTCATCTTCCCCGGAATTCTAGCACTGCACAGTCAAAGCCAATTGCAGTTTGCTGATTCGCCATGAAGCTTCTTCTTCCTTCAATGATTATGCTTCTCTCGATTTCGTTTTCTGGATCTCAAACGTCTCCGTCGGCAGAGGACACCCCTGCTCACTCGTCCATATTCTTGGACCGCGTCCACCCAGACGAGGCCGTTACACTGCTGCAGCAACTGGTCACCGCAGTATCACGTCTCTGAACGGCCTGACGGCGTTCGCATGCCGGGAGAATCACATGTTGTCCGGTTGTTTTGCGATTGTTTTCCTTGTTAATCCCTTGGCTGATTCCGGAATGCGAGTGGAGACTCGGGATTGTGCTTGCCAATCGAATGCGCAGACGCGTCTCTTTGTGACTGGCAGGAGTGAGCTTCAAGTTCAAAGGGGAATGAATGAAAGAGGGAAGGATGAAGAACAAGGAGACCGCGAAGGACCGCGAGGGATGGAATCCAAATCGCCGGGAATTCCTGTCAGGATTGGCAGCGCTGGGGCTGGCCGGGTGGACAGAGCAGGTAACCGGCGCGGTCGCGCAGACGAATGGATGGAGCGAATTGCCGGCGCGGCCATCGGGCCCTCCCCTGGATTTTCACGCCCTGGCCAATGCGTTTGACGCCTACGTCATGGACCCCGCGCACGGTCTGAATTTGGTGGCAAAAGACGGGCGTCAGGTGTTTCCTTCGGCTCTGGAAGGCGAGGAGGATGGAGGACTGACAACCTTCGGGCCAATGGCATTGGGAAAGGAACTGCGCGGAAGTGGATTGGAAGGCCTCGGAAAATCGTTGCAGGGCTATTTCAGTGAACCGTATGGGCTGTTTCTTGACGGAGCCGGCGCGACGCTGTGCGAATACTGGTACCTGATGAATGTGACTGCTCTGGCGTTTGGGCTGATTCAACTGCGCTTTAATAAGGACGCAGAGTGGCTTGCACGCGTAGATCGAAGCGCAACACGGCTGCGGGACATGGCGAAGCAGATTCATTACGACTTCAACGACCAGGGCTATGATTTTGCGAAAGGCGCGGCATTTACCAACCACGATATATACCGGCAACCTGACGCAGTGGGCGGATATTCCTACGTCATGCTGCTGGCTTGGAAGCTGACCGGCAAAGAGTTCTGTCTGGCAGAAGCAAAGACGGGGATCGATCGTTACCTGGGCTTTGCAACCAATCCCTGGTACGAAATTCCCAGCGGCGCGATGGCAGTGATGGCGGCAGCGCGGCTGGAGGCGATGGGGTATCCCGCGAACGTACCTAAGGCGCTGAGCTTTGTGCTTGATTCGAAGATCGGGCTCATGGCTTCGGGCCAATGGGGTGGCCGCGCAGTCGATGGGCTGATGGCGGGCTTCAGCACCGAGCCTGCCGGTCAGGCATACAGTATGGAGTCGATGGTCACGCTGCCCTATCTGTTGCCGGCAGTTCGATTGCGGCCAGAATTGGCAGGGGAGGTTGCGCGGTATGCGCTGAATGTGGCGGCAAATCTGCGCTGGTTCTACCCGGAGTATCTACCCCGCGAAAATCAAAGCCGGCCAGATTTGCCTGCGATTTTTCCTTATGAAAGGTTGAGCCGCGAAGAAAAGGGCCACAGCCCTTATGCGACCGGTGACTTTGCAGGACACCGCTCGATCTACGGTGGCGCCTATATGATGTGGCTCGACCAGATGGCTCAGCCGCAAGGAAACCCATGGCTACTGCGCTGGGATCTGGGCAAGACGAACTTTCTGGACCGCGACATGCCGCCTGCATTTCTCTATTACAATCCGCTGCCGACCCGGAAGACGGTCACAATGGAGACAGCCAAGGGGTACAACCAGGTTCACGACCTGACTCTCGACCGGCGGCTGAATCCACACGCGGGCAAGGTGGAGCTGAACCTGCAACCGTACGAAGCGCGAGTGATTGAGATGCGGGCGTAGGACCGTTCACATCATTGGGGTGAACAGGCCCTGGATGAATCTCTGACTCGGTAGGGACTTGTGCTCCGGTGCTGCAGCTCAGGGATGAATCACGCGCGTCGCGATGATTGAGGTGGCGTTTGGTGCGCCAGCGACAGCGTTTGTTCGGATGAGAGCCTCGAAGTAAACAGGCTGGTCGGGTGTGCCGGAGATGCCGAGAGCCTGCTGAAGTCGTTGCCGGTTTCCGGCGTCCGCGAGAAAAAGCCCTGCAGCTTCGGTGCCTTCCTGTTGCAGGCCTTGCAGGATCAGAACACTGCCGCGTCCATTGGCGAGGGGCAGGAGTGAAATGGTCGCGTAGTCTTCCCCGGAACTGCCGGTGAATACCAGCCCGTGGTAGGTTTCCTGCTCGCCGGTTCTGGGATGGAGATTCTGGAAGTACTTCAGGCTCTCACCGACGACGCCTTCACGTTCCTGAAAGTTGAGCTTGTCCTGGAAGTAGTAGACCCATGGGTTTGAGCTTGGGCTGCCGACAAAGACAAAACTGCCTTCTTCCAGATCGCGTGGGCGCAACTCACGGGCCGAGCGAATGACGAGCCAATCGCGCGAGTTTCCGCTCAGCCGCATGAGAGTATCCACCACCACCAGGTCGGCATAGGAGGTAAGCAGCGAGCCGGAAAGGTACTTCATCATGCGCGCTTCGCGGGTTGAGGGGTGAGCGTTCGAGAAGTCCTCGCCGCTCCGGTATGCAGGGCTCAGATACCGCTCCAGCGTCACTGGCTGCTCATCGACCAGCCTGGTCATCCCGTAGTTGACGTCTGCAACCACCACCTGAACCGGATGATTGGCCGGATTAAAAAGCGATGCCAATGGCCATGGCGGGGGTGGCGGCTGTGCAGCCGGGGGCTTGCGGAACCATGCAATCAGGGTGGTGGCCAAAAGGAGCGCGACCAAGCCCCAGGGAAGAACTTTGAGCCAGAACCTGGTGCCGTAGCGCGTAAAGGCGGGCGCAACGGTCGCTGCGGCCCTCGGTTCTGCAGGGCGAAAAAGGGTGGTGTAAGCCCCTTTTGGGATTTCGACGATGGACGGTTCGCCGCGACCTTCCCCGTCAAAGTATTCATGCAGCTTAAGCCGCAACTGGCGGACATGCACGCGGACTGAACTGTCCTCTACGACACTGTAGTCTTTGGCCTTACCGAAAACGGCGCTTCCAATGTGGTGTTCCGTCAGGTCCTGGAGCTGACCGTGGATCGATCTCTCTGCCATGAAGCAAAGCAGGTCTCTAAGACGCGCCGACTTCTGAAAGGCTGGACTGGCAGTGATCCTTTCAATCAACTGCCAGCGGGCGTCTGCCCGAAGTTCCGGTTCCACTTCCTTCATCCGCGTTTAATCCCATTTCGTTCGATTAGCGCGGTTCCATTTCAGCCATGGATTCGACTGGGGCTCTTAAGCTGCGCGCTGATTGTAGCGCATTTAGTGCGCGAGTGAAAGCCGCTATAAGACAGCATTCCCGTTGACGGAGTCTGACAATCAACTAGATTCAGATCGAACTACTTGAGCGGATCTCCTTCCCAGATGCCGCGGGGGAGAATTTTGTCCTCGATTCGCATTTCTTTCCCTCCGGTCCTGGCCTGAATTCCAGCGATTAACTGCGAATCACATGTAATTCGCATTGATTATCAAAGATTTCCGCGGTAAGTCCCTTTTGCGGGGTCCGGCCTTTCCAGGAGGCTCATCGTCGGCATTCCACGGACGGTTTTATCTGCGCTGAAATGCCGGCGCGAAGACTCTCCACTCTCGAACCTGAATGGGCACCCGATGACCGACCTTGCACTACGCTTCGAGCAGAACCCGATTCTGAGGCCGCGGGACATCCGTCCGAGCGCGGAAGGCATGGAGGTGACGTGCCTGCTGAATCCGGGAGTGTTTCGATACGAGCACAAGACCTGGTTGTTGGTGCGCGTCGCGGAGCGCCCAGCACAGGTTGAAGGCAAGACCTCTTTCCCCATTCTGAGCCCTGAGGGGCGGATGGAAGTGCTTGAATTCGACTCAGGCGATCCAAGACTTAATCTGAGCGATCCGCGTGTCATCAACTTCGACGGGCGCGACTATCTCACCACGCTTTCCCACCTTCGCCTGCTCTCGAGCGAAGACGGCGTCACATTTATCGAGTCTGAGCAGAGTCAGCCTTTGATGGGCAGCGGAGAGCTCGAGACCTATGGCATCGAGGACTGCCGGGTCGCAAAGATCGGGGAAACCTACCACCTGACCTATACGGAGGTCTCCGACAACGGCGTAGGCGTGGGGCTAAGGATTACACGTAACTGGAAGGACTTTACGCACGCGGGGATGATCTTTCCTCCGCACAACAAGGATTGCGCGATCTTCGAGGAACAAATTCGACGGGAAATATTATGCGCTGCACCGTCCCAGCAGTCCGGAACTGGGGGGCAACTATATATGGCTGGCGGAGTCCCCGGACCTGGTTCACTGGGGCCGGCACCGTTGCCTGGCTCATAGCCGTGATGGGTACTGGGACAGCGCTCGGGTTGGCGCAGGAGCCGCACCGATCCGGACGGCGGAAGGCTGGCTGGAGATCTACCACGGCGCGACCAATGAAAATCGCTATTGCCTGGGTGCGCTGCTACTCGATCTCGATGAGCCATGGCGGGTGCTGGCCCGCTCTGAGACACCGATCATGGAACCGTCGGCATCCTATGAGCAGGAAGGCTTTTTCGGCCACGTTATCTTTACCAATGGCCACGTCGTAGATGGTGACTGCATCACTATTTACTACGGCGCCGCCGACAGCGTGATCTGCGCCGCACGTCTGTCTATCCAGAGCGTCCTTGCCAGCCTTCGCACCCCCCAGGGAGCAAAGGGATGAATCATCTGCGCAGAGAGTTCGACGTCTTCCTTCAATGCCCTCGCTCCATGCAGGTGCTGATGGTGTCGAACATGATGTACGCTCTTGTGCTGCCCGTAATCGAGGTCTTCGTGGCTGCTTACGTCATGCGCAACTCGCACGCGGTGGCCAAGGTCGTCACCTATCAGCTGTCCATCTACGCGGCCACGCCGCTGGCGTTTTATTTGAATGGGAAGCTGCTGGGACGCGTGGGAGCCAAGCATCTGTACGCTGCCGGCATGTTGCTGTCAGGAGTTGCAATGATGCTGATGATGGAGCTGAGCATCCTCACTCCCATCGGCGTCGCGATTTCCGGCTTCACCATGGGGCTGGCCACTGGCATTTTCTGGGCTAATCGTGGATTTCTGGCACTGACCGCCACCAACGACGATAACCGGAACTACTTCTACGGCGTGGAGAATTTCATTGCCTCGCTGGCTGCTGTCGCTGTTCCTGCGCTGATTGGTACCTTCATCAGCGGCACGGTCCTATACGGCTGGTTAGGCGGGGTTGCCAACCGCGCGTACCACATCATCGCCATGGTGGTTTTCGGCCTTACGATTCTGGCCGCGGGGATTCTTGAACGAGGTAATTTCCGCAGCCCAACGCATACGCGTTTCGTTTTCTTCCAATTTCATCGTTTGTGGTGGCGAATGCTCCAACTGGCCCTGCTCAAGGGTTTGGCGCAGGGGTACATTGTGACAGCGCCAGCCATGCTGATCATGTTGCTGGTCGGTCAGGAGGGGACGCTAGGCGCGACGCAGGCCATCGGCGGCGTCTTCTCTGCATGCATTATGTACATGGCTGGTCGAATTGCCGCTCCCAGGCATCGCATCATCGTCTTTTCCTCCGGGCTGCTCCTGTTCTTCCTCGGGTCGGTCGTCAATGCATTGCTCTTCAATGCGATAGGTGTACTGATCTTTCTCGGGTGTCTTCTCCTCGCCAAGCCGCTCCTGGACCTTGCTTATTACCCCATCCAGTTGCGGGTAATCGATGTGGTCTCCCGGATCGAAGGGCGCAACGAATACGCCTACATCTTCAACCATGAATTCGGATTGTTCACGGGGCGCTGTCTGGGATGCGGATTATTCCTGGGCATCGCTTACGGGTGGTCCGGAAATGCAGCGCTCAAATATGCCTTGCCGGTAATCGCGCTGTTGCAGTTGTTATCCATCCGGGTGGCCGGTCAGATCTTTCGGGGTTTGGCCGCGACGGGCAGCAGCACCTCCCCCGTCGCAAGTCTCGCCGGAAACACAATGGAGGCCTGAGAACAATGCTGAAAAGGAGACACACAATGAACCACACGAGTCGAACGGCGCAAAGACCGTTGCATTTGGCGGTCTGGCTGTTGTTGACGTTCTGCCTGGCGATCGGCATCCCCGCCGTCGCCCAATCGGCCAGAGGCACCCTAGCCGGCACAGTGATGGACGCGAACGGGGCAGTTATTCAAGGTGCCGATGTAAATCTGAAGGAGACAAACACAGGCAGCGGTTACGCAACTAAATCGTCTGCGGACGGCCTGTTCACATTCTCCGAGCTTCCCCCCGGAACCTATACGCTCACTGTTATCTCGCCGGGATTTGAGTCTTATACCCAGAGTGGCATTGGCGTGGACGTGGGCAGCACAGCCACCCTCACGGCCGTAATGAAGGTCGGTGCGGGGACAGCTACCGTCACCGTAAATAGCGATGCTTCGCACCTTGAGACCGAATCCTCCGATGAAGGCTTCACAATGTCGCCGCAGGTGCTGGATTCGCTTCCGCTGCCCTTCGGCGGTGAGATCCGCAACCCTCTCGAATTTGCAGCACTGTCGCCCGGATTCGCGGGCACCATGAGCAACAACCCCTCCTCGCCACCCTCTGGAAACTTTAAGCTCAGTGGCGGACAACAGGGCGGTGGCGACATCCTGCTCGACGGCGCTACCACGGAGCTCGCCTCGGCCAACATGCAGGTCACCTATAACTTCAGCGTCGAGGCCGTCTCAGAGTTCAAGGTCATGACCAACACCTTTGACGCCCAATTTGGAAGCGCCAGTGGCGGCGTGGTCAATCTGGTGTCTAAATCTGGAACGAACAGCATTCACGGCTCGGCTTACGATCTGCTCAAGAACCGCGTCCTGGATGCCAACAGTTGGACCAACGACTACCAAAACGCCCAAGCCGGGAAGGACATATATCAAACGCCCACCGACACCCAGAACGATTTTGGCGCAAGCGTCGGAGGGCCGGTACGCGTTCCCTGGCTTTACAACGGGAGAGACAAGACCTTCTTCTTCTTCAACTACGAGGGCTTCCGGCAAGAAAACGGCGGCACCTCGCTGCTGTCAGCGCCCACCCAGGCGATGCTCGGTGGCGACTTCTCGTCCCTTCTAACCCCAATGACGGTGAACGGGCAAAACTTTCAGGCCCACATCCTTTACGACTACACGACCTGCACAGGCGCCAACCAGGGACAACCCTGCCAGGCGTATGCGAACAACAAAATCACCGAGACCGCTGATCCGGTTTTTGCCGCGGCCTCCAAGGTCATTCCCTCCGCTCCCTCCTCCGCCACGAACCCCTATTTCAACACCCCGGTCAACAGTTCCAGCCACGAGCAGGCCGATGAGTGGTCCATACGCATGGACGAGAACATCAATGCGCGCAACAAAATCACAGGCAGTTACTTCAGCGGCAACATGCCTTACATCAGCACCTCTTCGCTGGGCCCGCTTTACACCGGCGGCAACATTCAGGGCAACAAATATGTGCGTCTGGGCTATGACTTCATCATTACGCCCACCATGCTGAACCACTTCAACGCCGGCTTCACGCGCCGCCATCGCCTCGAAACCTCGGGGGAGGGCGGATTTGGCGGCAACTGGGCCACCAAGTTCGGCCTCAAGGGCGTAGGCGACTCAGTCTTCCCTCGCTTCGACATCAACTACCCGGGCAATGGCATCAACGCCCCCAGCGATGGCGACAGCGTCTTCAACGACAACGTCTTTCAATATGACGACGCGGTCTCGTGGCAGAAGGGTCGCCACAGCTTCAAGTTCGGTGGCGAATTCCGCGCCGCACAGTTCAACCTCGGCATCCTGACCGGCAGCGCCGGCCATTTCAACTTCGCGCAGGGCCCCACCAGCACGCCGTCTGACGGCAACTCCGGCTTCGGCTTCGCCAGCTTCTATCTAGGGGCATTCACGAGCGTAAGCGGCGATGAGTCTGATATTGCCATTCCTCAGGTCAACGGATTCCGCGCAAAGTATTTTGCCTTCTACGGTAGTGACGACTGGAAGGTCAACAGCAAGCTTACCCTCAACCTGGGCCTGCGGTACGACATGCCAATCCCGGTGACCGAGCAGGCAAACCGCATGTCCTATGTGGACCCGACGCTGCCGAACCCGGGAGCAGGCGGCCTTCCCGGCGCTTACGTATTCGAGGGCACAGGCACGGGACGCCTCGGCGGCAGTTCCCCGCAGTCGATCTTCAAAAAGGCCTTCGGTCCCCGCGTTGGCGCTGCCTATGCGGTTGATCCCAACACGGTCATCCGCGCCGGCTACGGCATTTACTACTCCACCCAGCGCGTCGGCGGCTTCGCCGAGGATGACAGCCAGGGCTTCTCGTCCAGCTACACGTACGCCCCCCCGGTCACTCCTCAGACACCGGTTGGTGTGCTCTCACAGATCGCCGCCTATCCTGGGAAGCTGCCGCCCTTCATCGACCCCACGGTCATGAACGGGCAGGGCAACGCCCTCTTCCTCGAGTCGAAGGTCGACCGTCCCGGCACCATCCAAAACTGGACCCTCGATGTGCAGCGCCAGCTGCCCTTCCAAACCATTGTGGACGTGGCCTACGTCGGCGCTCACGGCGACCACCTGCAGGCATTCATGCATGACCCCAACCAGGGCAATCCCGCAAACATGGCGCTCGGCGCATGTTTGCAACAGCCGATCACGGCGCAGGGAGCCGGCACACCATGCGAGGGCCAGAGCGTGGTTGCAGCGCCCTATGCCGGCTTCAGCGGCACCGTCTCTCAGGCCTTGCGTCCCTTCCCGCAGTATGGAACCGTCACGGTGGATTCAGCGACCATGGACGATCCATTTGGCGATTACACCTACAATGCCCTTCAGGCTCAGGTAACCAAGCGAACCAGCGCCGGCCTGACCGTATTGGCCAGCTACACCTGGTCGAAGAACATCACCAATGCCGACTCGGAGTATCCGACCGAGGCTGCCTGGGAGGGTAACGATACTTCAGGTGCGCTGAACACCTACAATCTGAAGGCCGAGAAAGCCCTCAGCCAGTCCGACATCCCGCAGCGCGTCGTCCTGGCCTGGACCTACGATCTGCCCTTCGGAAAAGGCAAACAGTTTGCCAACCATGGCGGACCCGTCAACGTTCTGGCTGGCGGATGGAAGATTGCCGCCGTCCAGAAGTACCAAAGCGGCACCCCACTCAGCGTAACCTCGCCGGGCTGGACCTCAGGGATCTTCGCCGGCGGCGAGGGCGCAACCGGCTCATCCAGCCGTCCCAACCTCGTTCCGGGTGTCAATCTCCGTGGTGTTAACAGCAGCAGTAAATTTGTCTATGGGCAAAGCTTCCGCATCAACCCAGCGGCGTTTACGCCCGCGCCGAATTTCACCTTTGGCGACGCGCCCCGTGCCCTCGGCATACGCGAACTCTTCAACACGAGCGAGGACTTCAACATCACAAAGGCCATCCCCATGTATACCGAACGGGTCCACACCGACTTCCGCGTGGAGTTCTTCGACCTGTTCAACCGGCACCGCTTCACCGGCTTTGACACGTCAATCACCTGCGCACCCACATCGACTGATGACTGCAGCAGCTCGGGCGAGGGACAGGGTACGGGCCTTGCCTATGGCCCGAGAAACATACAGGGTTCGCTGCGGGTCACCTTCTGATCGCACCGGGCGAACCAGCTCTGGTAAGTCTGACGTTCTAACCAACTCTCCCGGACCTCTTCAACGAGGTCCGGGAGAATTGTACTTTTGCCGATACACAATCCCGACAACAGGACGATCGGTTCTTTAGAAAAACACCGTACAGGATCGCGCAATGGGATTCAGTGAAGTGAAAATACACTACTATCAGTCCATGTTTCGTATCCGCGTCCGGCGATTCTTAACTCTTGTCGTAGTGATTTCGATAGGATGCATGCTCTCATCAGGCGGCGCCGCGCAGGATGCCAATTCAAAGATTCAGGCCCAGGTGCAGGAACACTTTCTTGCTGCGCAGCACGCGCAGCAGCAGGGCCGACTTGATGATGCAGTCACTGAGTTCAAGGAAGTTCTACAACTTCAACCAGGATTGCCCGAGGCTTACGCAAACCTGGGACTCGTCTACTTCGCTCAAGGAGAATTTGAGAACTCTGCAAAGGCTTTTGCTTCGGCTGAAAAGCTGAGGCCGGGAATGCGCGGCGTGGAACTTTGGCTGGGCATTGATGAAGTGAAACTGAACCACCCGGCGCAGGGTGCAACTCATTTGCGCGAGGCGATTCGACTCGATCCGAATGAAAAACTGGCCCAAAGCTGGCTGGGCACCGCGCTGTGGGATGCAGGACAGATGGATGCGGCTTTGAGTCAATTGCGAAAGGCCGCCTCACAGTTTCCTGACGATCCCGATCTGCTTTTCGCGCTTGGGGAGGCTTACGGCAAGGCCGCCAAGCAGCAGTCGGAGCAGCTATTGGAAGACTCCACTGGAACAGCCATCTCTGACCGAATCTATGCCGGCTTGTACGCTTCCGAGCATGAATGGACGAAGGCCGAAGGTCATCTTCGCCGCGCCATCCTGCGCGATCCGCGCTCGATTGATGCGCACCTCGAACTTGCTGAAGTCTTTTTGGATCAGGGTCAACTCCCTGCCGCGCAAGAACAGCTCGACCAGGCGCGTGCGCTGTCGCCAAATTCGGCAACCGTCCTGGCACGCTTCGGAGAGTTGCTGATTTTCTCAGGGCAACTTCCAGAGGGACTTTCCCGCATTGGGCAAGCTCTCAAGTTTGACCAAAGTGAAGCTCTCGACGCACTGGGACTTCCAGTGGAGGGGCGCATCTCTGCCAATGGGGCGGGCGCCGAACTTCTCGCCCTCTGTCATGGAGCGGAGGAAAAGCTGGAGGCGATGCAACCGTCAAGCGTCGCACGCGATGCTGCCCTGGCGGGATTATATGCGCGATCGGGGGATGACGAAGCCGCCGCCCGAGCTTACGAGCGGATTGGACCTGCTCCGCAAATCGAAAAGCAGACAAAAAGTGCCTTTGGCCAGGCGATGGATGCGATACATCAGCATCGTGACGAGGCAGCCGAGGCCGCACTTCTTCGCTGGCTGGCACTTCATCCCGGCGATCTCTCCGCACGCTATGAACTGGTTGTTGTCCGTCGTCAGATTTCGATGACTCAGATTGCCCGTTTGCTCGCGGTCGCGCCGGATTCTTACCATCTGCATCAACTCCTCGGACAGCTTTACGTTGCGCGCGAGGAGGACGAAAAGGCGCTGGCAGAATATCGTGTGGTGGCCGCCGCCAAGCCTGATCTTCCCGATGTTCACTTCTGGCTTGGGCACCTCTACTGGAAGCATGGCGATGCAGATCATGCGTTTGCTGAATTGACGCAGGAGCTTCAACGAGATCCGGGCCATCCGGAAGCCAACGGGGAACTCGGCGCCGTATTGGTGGCTGAAGATCGCCCGGCGGAGGCGATTCCGCACCTGGAGTTGGCGATTAAAAGCAAGCCCGATCTTTGGCCTGCTTATGCCCAGTTGGGGCGCGCGTACGCGGCGGAGAAGAAGTTTACCCTTGCCGAGGAGGTATTGAAACGCGCACTTGCGCACGACCCGGATGGCTCCGCGCATTATCAGCTTGGCATGGTCCTTCGCGTCGAGGGCAAGTCCGGGGAAGCAAAGGAAGCATTTGCGCGGGTACGCGCCATCAAGAACGAAAAGATGGCGCCGCAGCCGGCTGATGACGGCGAGAGCCAGGGGGCTAAGCAATGAATCGCCATGGGATGATCGCAGCGGTCCTGGTGGGCATTGCGCTGACCGCAAACCTGGGCGCGCAGGAGACTGCATTCGACGCAGGTGTCCGCATGATTCGCGAAGGACGTTTCGATGAAGCCCTGGTGAAGTTGGAGGAGGCGCATCACATCGAGCCGCACAATGCCATCATCGAGAACCTGCTGGGAATCACGGAGACCAAGCTGGGCCACATTGGGGAGGCCGATGACCACTACCGCCACGCCATTGCACTGGACCCTGCCCAAGCGGCGCCGCACAGGAACCTCGGCGTCAACTATCTGAGCGCCAAGGATTACGTGCATGCGGCGCCGGAGTTGCGCGAAGCAGCGCGCCTGAGTTCCGGCGATCCTTTTGCGCACTACTATCTGCTCCAGCTTGCTCTGGCAACCGGTCACGATTCGGAGGCGGTAGAAGAGGCGTCACGTGCAGGGAAGCTGGTCGAGAACGACCCTGAGACGAACGCGAGTGTAGCCGAAGCGGAGATTCGCACAGGCCATGCAGATGCGGCGGGAGAACGCATTGAACAATTGGAGCAGGCCGGCCAATTGCCGCCGGCGCGCGAGTATCAGATTGCAGTCCTTCTGAGCGGGCATGCACTTTATGGCGAGGCGGTGCACTGCTTCCGGCGAATTGCCACACTCGATCCCACATGGGATAGCCGCTATAACCTGGCACTCGCGTTGCTTTACGACGGACAGCCCGCCGAGGCCTCTGCGCTGCTGTCTGCGTTGCACAAGGAGCGGCCCGCGCACGCCGATACGCTCATGTTTCTCGGCTCGGCGTTGGAAACGCAGCAGAAGATGCCTGAGGCGCTCGAAGCCTATCGCGCCGCTCTTGTGGCCGATCCATCGAACCCCGACCGGACGCTTGATTACACGCGTTTGCTAATGGACATGGACCGCTACGACGAGGCCATCCAGGTTGTCCAAACCGGGCTCGGAGAAACCTCCTCAACGGCACCACTGCAACTGCGTCTCGGCGCGGTTGAAATGGTAAAGGGGAACTACACCGCTGCGCGCGATGCGTTTAAATCGGCACTCGATATTGATCCGCAGCTCGATACCGCCTATGTTGGCCTTGCACAGACCTATGCCCGCCAAGCCAACGACCCTGAGGCCATTCACGTCCTTGAAACGGCACGAGAAAAACTGCCCGGACATTATCTTCTGGAGTATTACTTTGGCTTGTTGGCCAGTCGCCTTGGGCGCGTGCAAGAGGCGATTCTCGCACTCGAAAAGGCCGCCCAGTTGCAGCCCAAGTCTCCCGATCCATTTTTTGAACTCGGCAAGATCTACTCCTCGCAACGGGATTGGCCCAAGGCCCGCGATGCATTCGTCCACGCCGTCGAGTTGAATCCAGAATTCGCGCCTGCCCACTACCAGTTGAGCCAGGTTTATGCGCGTCTTGGGCTGCGCTCCAAAGCCGAAGACGAGGCGCATTTAACCCATACGTTGGTTGAGGCGCAACGCGACCGGGCGCTGAAAGAACAACTTGAGCGCGGTGCGAATTTCCAACCGCACTCCCTCGCAGCCCCTGCGCCCTGACCGCGAACTCGCGCCAATGGACTCCTTTTTGCTTCAGTAGTTTCGTCTTTGAAACAGCAACCCTGAACTATGCCAGGAATGATTGAACATGGTTTCTTACGGAAGATTCGATCGCCGCGAATTCATCGCCCTTTCAGCGCTCACTGCAGCAGCGACTGTCCTGCCGGAACCCCTGCATGCCGTACCCTCAACTGAAGCCGGCCTCGTTTCCCTTCGAGTGAATGGCGATGCCCAGCGAGGATATGGAGTGACTATTCACTATCGTGGTCAAGCCATCGCGCGGCATCACGGAGGGGAGTTCTCGGCTGTCTTCCAAAACAGTGAACGCAGCCTCGAAGACCGCTCCGATGCCTGGAGGCTGACCGCATGGAGTGGAGATTCCTCACAGGTCAGTCTCACCGGGGAAATCCAACTCAAGAATCTTCGCACAACCGTCTCAGCCGAGGTCAATTACGAAGTCCTACCGTCACATGTTGTAAAAAGGACGATTCGGTTGCACCAGGCTGATATGTTCATTCTGCTTTATCAACTCACCAGTCGACTGGAACCGGTGGAGGCGCGGGCAAAGCTATGGAGCTTCGATCATCCCGATTGCAGGGGCGGAGCGCTGCATGAGTATTTCCCTGCCGCCGGGTTTCGTACGATCAATGGAGTCACAGTAGGTTTGCTCACCGATACGGGATATCGCAATCAATGGAGCCGTATCATTCGACGCGACGGGACGCCCGTGAAGCCCGCACCTGCGAGCATTCCTGATCTGAATCTCTACTTTCTTCCCACGGTCGCCGATCGCGAAAAGCAGGGCTCTTTCATCCAGCAAACGTTTGGTGAGGCCACGGTCCAGTTGTCGGGAGAGGGATCCCGAACACGAATTGATCTGCCGTCGCCCTCTCTCTGGAAAAAGAGCGGCGAAATTCAAGTCGAACAGCATGACGGCGTTGTCAGGCTGTCACCGAGTCATTTGAAAGACTTCGTTCTTCTACCGTTCCCGGCCAAAGGCGGTGAGGTCTATTCGGTGCATCTCAAGTATCGCTCCGCGGTTCCGATATCGATTCACGCGTGGGACATGGATGGCCAGTTCCAGAAACTCGGCGATATTACGCTGTTCAACGACACGGCCCCGTCGTCGCCTTCCATCTTTGCGGATTTTTGTAATTCCTTTGTTGTGCCTGCGCTGCAAGGTACAGGTGTAGCGCTCGCGCTGTCGCTCCCCGATTTTCTGCAAGATGGGACGCGAGACGAAAGCAATCACAAACTGCCTTCGTTCGAGATTCAAGATCTTGAGATCTTCCGCGTGGCAACTCAAAGCGAGCCATACCATCACCTGGAGATGGGCCGCTCGCAAGTGAAGACAACTTTCATCTTCGCCAGCGATGCCGTTCCAGACACAGTCGGCGGCTATCGCCTTGCCAGCCAGCTTCGTCTCGCCGACGGCCTTGGTTTCAAAGGGGGCGAAACAGAGAAGGTGCTGTACGCGGACGTGATGATGTTGTGCTGGAATGCCGAATTAGATGGCCGCAGTCCCATGTTGGCTCCGAGCATCTGGTATTCGGCCGCCGGTGAAATGTATCTGCGCGATAGCTTTTATGCTCTCAACGGCATTCACAATCGCGAACTGAACGAGAAGGTATTTTCCCTCTGGGCAGACAATCAAGGCGCGGACGGTGCGATCAACACTCTGGTGGAACCGAACATTGCAAACCTGGAGCGGAAGTCGAATGACTCAACCCCACTGTGGCTGATGTGGGCGCTCCTCAATCGACGCCGTTTCGGCATTGCGCTGCCGGTGGATAAGGTGCGGCGAGCTGCAGAATATTGTCTCGCCGCATATGATCCAAAACGCGAAGCTACCTGTACGGCGCATTTCGTCATGGGTCAACTCGACGTGATTCATTATCCCGAGGGCACCAATATTCTGTGCGAGAACCAGGGAATGCTCGCCGTACTTCTCAGAGTGATACGCGAACTTCAAATCCCTGAATTGAGCGCATCGATCTCAGAGAGCTACATCGCCAAGGCGGAGGAATCTTATCGAAGCTACTATGATTCTGAACGCGGATTCATGCGTCCAGCCAGGAATATTCGCGATGCGATTGGATTTGCAGATATATTCCCCGAGTTTCTCTCGCTATGGCTATTCAAGAGGAAGCTCCTGACGGATGAAATGGTTGTCAGTCACCTCAGTCATATTCCGGTGTTGTTGCCGAATCCGGCATGCCCTTTTCCGGCCGAGGGCGGCACCGTCAGGCCAATCTTTATCGGACTGCCCGCAGGCGACAAAGATTGGAGTTACTTTACGGATAAATGGCACCCGATGGTAAGCGACGAATTCGCCGCAGGTTATGCAAACAGGGCGGCGGACGGCATTTACTACAACGGGGGTAGCTGGATGAGAATTGAAGTCTGTGGCTATGTGACCGGCAAGTTTCATGGATGGCAAAAGGCGGAGCGCGCAATTGCAAATCGGCTCTGGGCTGAAACCCGCACAGACGAAAACTTTCCAACCAGCCAGGAATATCTGCCGACCGCTCTCAGGAACCAGTTCTTTGGATATCACCGCGTCTTCGCATGGAACTCATTCGTGCTTCAAGCCCTTGAGATGGCTGGATTACGCGCGGCCACGATGGACCCGGACTACTCTGGGGAACCAAAGTGATGAATTGAACTTGGTTGGCATCAATGAATCTGATCGCGCACTCAATCGATTTTAACGGGTGCCGCTTTTTTATCGGGTACCGCTTTGTCGCGGCGGTATTGTTCGCTCCGCGCTTTCGGCTTCGTCGGGGCAAGACGGACGCACTCTGCCCTTTTACTCGCGCTGCTGTTGGAATTCCAGGAAACTTACCTTTGAGCTCGGAAACGCTGCGGCAATTGGATGAGCGGAGTTTTGTAGGGTTTCCGACTCTAACTGCTTTCTGTATCTCATTGATTCTATGGAGCGGGAGACCGGGATCGAACCGGCGACATTCAGCTTGGGAAGCTGACGTTCTGCCACTGAACTACTCCCGCTCATCGGAATGGCCAAGCTGCGAAGCTCAACGCTGGCTGCCACCGAACATGCAGTCCTTCCAGTCGCGAGCCCCCGATACGAAATCAAGTGCACGGGCAGCCAAAAGCAGTATCGCGCAGTCCGCTCCTAAATGGCAATGCACCGGACGCTGTTCGCGCAGCGTGTCCGAGCCTGCCCCTGGCATGGCCCACAGCAAAGTGGATTGAAGAAGACTAAAGTAAATGTGGCTGTATTGTTCAACGGTTGGTCCTCGGGGCGCAGAATGCCCGTTCCGCGAATGTGTTGAACAGCTTTTGAGAATCCAAACTCACACCCACACAAGATGGAGCTTAAGATGTCCGAATCGATTGATTGGCCGAAAAAACAACAATTACCTCAACGCGGCAATCGCGTTTTCTTTCTTCTTATTGCGTTTCTCGCTGCGATTTTTCTCTCGAGCAAGACAGCTCTTTCTTATTGGGTCGACCTGCTCTGGTTTCGGTCGCTGGGATACGGGGACGTCTTCGAACGCACTTTGACCTTGCAGTGGGGAATCTTTGCTGCTTTCGCGGTGGCAACTTTCGTCATACTCTACGGAGCCTTCTCTCTCCTAAAGCGCGCACATCACGACGACTTGCCCCTTGATCACACGATTTTCTTTGGCGGCCGCGAAGTGAATCTCTCAGTCAAGCCAGCCTTGCGCATCGTTGCAATTGGCGGCTCGCTACTGATCTCTCTCGCAACCGGCGGCGCCATGGCGTCGGAATGGCCTACGCTTGCTCTGTTCTGGTTTGCTCCGCGTGGGGCAGACTCGGTTGTCGACCCGATCTTTAACAAGCCGCTCAGTTTTTTCCTGTTCACTTTGCCGGCATGGAATCTCATCGTCGGTTGGCTGCTCACTCTCGCTATAGTGACCTGCGTTATCGCTACTCTCTTCATCCTCATTACCGGCGGAACGCGCGCATTTGGCGGAGAGCGCCGCGCAAGTTACATTCCTTTGCCGTGGCGTGGGCTTTCGTCGACGGTCGCGTTTCTCTTGCTGGTTCTTGCGCTGCGAACTTATCTCGGTCGATTCGCGCAGTTGTTCGAACATCACACCATATTTGATGGAGTCACTTACACCGACGCCCATGTGACGCTGACTGGGAGCCTGGTGGTGTGTGCAGCCCTCTTGCTGGGAGCGCTCATTGCCGCGACAAGCGCGCTGTGGGTGCACGGTGGCCGCTGGCTGATCGCATCCATCGTTCCCGCGATAGTCTGTTATGCCGTAGTTGGATTAGTCAGCTGGTACGTCACCAGTTTTCTGGTCAAGCCTAATGAGCTGGTTCGCGAGGAACCCTATATCGCCCACAACATAGAGATGACGCGACAGGGCTTTGGCCTCGACCGCTTTGTCGAGCGCGAATTTCCTGCCGAGACAACAATCGATGCGGCCGATCCCGCCAATAATCAGGCCACGCTGCAGAACATCCGCCTGTGGGATTGGCATGCGCTGCAGGACACGCTGCGCCAGATTCAGGAGATCCGCACCTATTACGATTTTCCCGACATCGATATTGACCGCTACAAGATCAACGGCACGATGCGCGAAGTAATGCTTGGCACCCGTGAGTTGGATGTGGACAAGCTGCCCGTAAGCAGCCGCAACTGGATCAATGAGAAGCTGATTTATACCCATGGCTATGGCATCACGATGAATCCCGTAAATGGGTTCACGTCGGAAGGCCTGCCTACGCTGATGCTGAGTAATATGCCAGTTCAAAGCACCGTCCCCGGCCTTAGCGTCACCCGTCCGGAGATTTATTTTGGCGAATCGACCGATACGGACGTATACGTGAAAACGCGGCAGCAGGAATTCAATTACCCGCAGGGTGACACCAACAATCTCACTTCCTATCAGGGGACGGGCGGCATTGTGCTGGGCGGCCTTCTGCGCCGCATTCTGCTGGCATTCGACCTTGGCGATCTGGCCAAGCTGCCCTTCAGCGACGACGTGAACTCCGAGAGCCGTTTATTAATGCGGCGCGAAGTGCGCGCGCGCGTTTCGACGCTGGCTCCCTTCCTTACGTTCGAGCAGGATCCTTACATCGTCCTCGGCGACGACGGCCGTCTCTCCTGGATCATAGATGGATTCACAACGTCGGATAACTACCCCTACTCGACTCACTACGGACTTGGCAATGGTCCCGTCAATTACATGCGGAACAGCGTAAAGGCTGTAATTGACGCGTACAACGGCACTACAACGTTCTACGTGTTCGACTCGCAAGACCCGATGATTGCGGCCTACCGACGCATCTTTCCCAGCCTCTTCAAGGAGGCATCCGAGATGCCCCCGGACCTGCGCAAGCACGTCCGCTACCCTGAATCACTGCTCAAACTTCAAGCGGAAGTCTACGGTCTCTATCATATGACGAATCCTGAAGTCTTCTATAACCGGGAAGACCTTTGGACAGTCGCGAGCGAAGTTGGAATGGCGGAGGGTGGCGAACAAACCACGCTGGCTATGCAGCCGAACTTTGTGCTGATGAAGCTGCCCGGTGAAACTGGAGAAGAGTTCGTTGAAATTCTTCCGTTCACGCCTGCCAACCGCAACAACCTGATCGGCTGGATTGCGGGAAGAAGTGATGGCGCGAATTACGGCACCGCGGTGGTCTACGACTTTCCCAAGACCAAACTGGTGGATGGGCCGTTGCAAATCGAGGCACGGATCGACCAGAACGCGCAACTCTCGGGACAACTGACATTGTGGAATCAGCAAGGATCCCATGTGCGACGCGGAAGCCTTCTCGTGATCCCGTCTGGCCGCGCGCTTCTTTACGCTGAACCTATTTATCTGCAGGCAGACCGCAGCCCGATGCCAGAGCTTCGCCTGGTTGTCCTCGCGCTGCAAGACCGGCTCGCCTACGGGCCCACCTTTGAGGCCGCGCTCACTTCGCTTTTCGGCGGAGAAACCTCGTCGCTCAGTGCAGCTCAGGCTCCGCAAGCTTCTACTGAATCGACCCCCACCACCAAGCCCACTACCGATATGCATGCGCTGATTTCTGAAGCGGCCAGGGACTTTGCGGACTATCAGCGTCTGACTTCAGAGGGCAAACTGGGTGAAGCCGGTCAGAAGCTCGACGAATTGAAACATGTTCTCGATATGCTCAATACGCATCATCAATAACGGAGCGCGTATTCTCCAATAATCAATGCGAGTGCGCAGATGCCCGGCTGCGCGCCGCATCGATCCGACTCGCTGAGGATCTGGACACGGTGGGGGAGATGGGCGAGTTCCTGAAGCTTCAATGGATCAAAGACAATCTCAGGAGCAGCACGGACGATTTTCCGCTTCAAGTCACAAGAGATACGATGGCGGGCCAGGGCTATCGGGACTGCCGACAATTGGGTCGGTGGGCAAGCAGGACAATCGGAATGTGGAACCATCACGGATGCAATCTTGTGGTTTTAGATTCGGAGGCGAGACGAAGCGTCAGGCGGAGAGTTTTCCGTTGGCGATGTCGCGCTCAGCTTGCACCAGGCTCTCCGGCCGGCCAAGATCGCACCATTCGTACTCATTGGCGCGAAAGGCAACGATCCTTTCTCCCCTTGCTGCAAGCTGCAGATAAGTAGTAATGATGGAGAATGCGCCTTCGCCGTCCATAAAGGCGAATATTCTCGGCGACAACACGTGGATGCCCGAAAACGCCAGCGGGCGCGGATTTTCGGTAGATCGCACCAATTCAGGCTTCCCGTCGCGCCCGGCCTGGCGACCGCAGAGCAGCCCATCCTTCTCGAAGAGCAGATACCGGGAGGTTTCACGGTCTTGAACTGCCAGGGTGGCGAGAGCGTTCTGTTCGCGGTGAAAGCGCACCATGCGCCGAAGATCGATGGTACTGATCACGTCGACGTTGTGGACTATGAACGACTCGTGTGAGTTGCCACTGGAGTCGAGGAAAAAGTTGGCGGCTTTCTTCAGGCCCCCGCCGGTGTCAAGAAGCTCATCTTCGCGAGAGACTTCGATGCGCATGCCGAAGTTCTGGTTGGCTTCGAGATACTCGACGATCATGCCGGCAAAATGATGCGCATTGACCATCACTTCGTTCACGCCGAACAAGCGCAGGCGTGTGAGGGTGATTTCAAGCAACGTGCGTCCAGCAACCGCGACCAGCGCTTTGGGGCGATTTTCGGTGAGCGGGCGCAGGCGAGTGCCCAGCCCGGCGGCGAGAATCATCGCCTTCATGTTGCTACGCTCTCCAGCTTGCTCATCTTTTCCAGTTCGACGTGGCGGACAATCACTTCAACTCCGCTGGTGCCGCGCAGATGTCTTGCCAATTGCTCGGCGAGAAACACCGAGCGATGCTGGCCGCCGGTGCAGCCGAACGAGACCATCAGGTTTTTAAAGCCGCGGCGTTGAAAGGCATTGACGCTGCCATCGACAAGAGACTCTGCGTTGGCCATAAACTGGTGCACGCTCTCCTGCTGATTTAGAAAGTCGATGACGCTCGCATCCTTGCCGGTGAGTTGCTTGAAGCGTTCTTCGCGACCTGGGTTAGGAAGGCAGCGCGCATCAAAGACAAAACCTCCTCCGTTCCCTGACTCGTCGGTGGGCATCTCACGGTGGAAGGAGAAGCTGAAGATCCGCACCGTCAGGACTTCACCGCTGGAAGCAATGCCCTGCAGTTTCTCTGACATCGACATCGCCTCGAGTGCATTCATCAACTCGGGCAGGGCGATGGGCAGCTTGACGAACTCCGCCAGCCAGCGCAGGTTCTTGAGCGCGTAAGGCACACTTTGCAGGAAATGAACCTTGCGTTCATAAAAGCCTCTGAAACCATACGCACCGAGAGCCTGCAGGATGCGCACGTATACGTACGCGTAATAATGCTCCATGAACGATGCACGGTCGAGGGGAATGAAGCCGGCCAGGCATTCGAGATAGTGGTCAAGCAGTTCCTCGCGTAGCTGCGGCGGCAAATCGGCTTTGCCATCGTAGAGGAGGGATGCGATGTCGTATTGCAACGCGCCTTTGCGGCCGCCTTGGTAATCGAGGAAAAAAGGCTGACCTTCGCGCAGCATGACGTTGCGGCTCTGGAAATCCCGATACAGAAAGTAGTCATGATTCGCGGTGAGAAGAAACTTCGTCAAGCGGCTGAAATCATTCTCCAGCGCCTGCTCGTTGAAAGGAATACCGGCGAGCCGCAAAAAATAATACTTGAAGTAATTCAAATCCCAGGCAATGGATTGGCGATCGAAGCTGGAACGCGGGTAGCAGACTTTGTAGTTGAGGTCGCGTCCGGCTTCAACTTGAAAGCGCGGCAAGACCCCGACGACTCTGCGATATGCCTCAATCGCCGGCGGAGCGATCGTCTCGCCTTGACGATGCTTGCCGAGGAACTCGAAGAGTGTTGTGTCGCCGAGGTCTTCTTCGAGATAAGCGCCATGGTTCAAGTCCTCTGCGTAAATCTCAGCCACTGGCAATCCGTGGCGACGAAAGTGCCGAGAGAACTCAAGAAACGCGACATTCTCTTCCCTAACGGGATAGACAATTCCGATGGCGGTAAATTGCCCACCAGAGAGCCGGACGATCGCGCGCCCGGAGCCACCGAGTTGGCCCTGAAGCGGCTTCACGCATTCGGCCGACATCCTGAAATGCTGCTCGAAGAGCCGCTCTAGAACATCCATGAAGGTCTTTCCGGCAGTCGTAGAACCTGCTTCACCAAGATATCCACCTTGGGAAGCGGGCGCAAGGCGCAAGCGAAGCGCCTCTCTCAAAACATGGACTCAGTAGCCATGAGATGATCGCGTCTGAGCGCCGGATGAAGCGACCTTCAGCCCAGGAATCCGAGATATGGGTTGGAACCGAAGTTGCCGAAGTTTGGAAAGACCTGCCTGACCTGGCCGTCGGAGAGCCCAAACCAGCGTGCCAGGGTGCCCGCATATTGGTCGACCGCAACGGTCGGAATGAGGCGGCCAGCCCCAACGTCGTTGGCCTGGTTGGCACCAATTACCGGATAGGGACCGTACATATCCTGTCCCTGGACCGCGCCTCCTACAACGAAGTGATGACTGCCCCATCCATGATCGGTCCCATCGCTGTTGCAGGTGAGCGTTCTTCCGAAATCGGATGCGGTAAAAGTCGTGACCTGGTCCCCCATACCCAATGTTGTCATCACACCGTCAAAGTATTCGAGCGCCTGGCCGAGTTGTGTAAGCAAACGCGCATGTTGCGCTGCCTGCCCATCATGTGTATCGAATCCTCCGAGCTGTACATAGAAGATCTGCCGGCTCACGCCCAGGCCGCTCTTTCCCCCAATGATTCGGGCCACCGTTTGCATCGAGCCGGCAAGGGGATTGTCAGTAAGCATCTTCGTGATGGGGTCGAGATATTGAGGAGGATTTGGAATTCCTGTCGCACCCGCTGTTAGCATCGACGATGCGAGCAGCGCCTGCGCCTGCGTCGAGCGGTTGATCACAACTTCATATTCCTTGGCGAAGAGATTGCTTTCGTCGGCAGTTAGAATCGATGCAAGCGCGTTGGTGCCTGCAGCCTGACCAAACAAGGGTTGCGCCAACCCCGAAATCGGGATCGGACCTGCCGGAGTTACATTCAGTTGAAACGATGTCTGCCCAGACAAGAACAGCGCAATCCCGGCGGTCGAAATGCATGTGAACATAGAATTTGAATTTAGATTCATGCTTTCGATTGCGTCGGCGACGGCTCCGCCCCATCCCACATGTTCCGCACTGCCCGTATTCGAAGCGATTGCCTGCCATGCTGCCGTTTGATCGAAGTGCGAAAACAGCGAATCCGGCAAGGGAACGGAGTTGGCATTGACCTGCGCCTTTGTAGCTGGAGCAACGAGCGTGCCGGTGTTGGCCACGATCGCGGCACGACCAGCATTAAACAGGTTCTGCACACCAATCAAAGCTGGATTAAGCCCGAATGTGCGCCCGGTCTGCGGAGTCTTCAGGATAATCGGCAGCAGTTCGCTCATGGGATAGGCCAGTCCGGGTGCTCCTGATCGCGCCTGCGTAAACGAGGCAAAGGAGTCCGGATCAGTAGCGATCACGGTGCCGTGGCCGTCATTGCCGCCTTGCAAGAACACACAGACAAGCGCGCGGTAGTCCGAAGTGCCGGCCGACTGCGCCATCGCCGCCATCGAGTTCAGCCCAACCAGAAACGGGCTCGCGTACATACCTGCCATCGAGGCCATTGAAGCCGTTCTGAGAAACTGTCGCCGGGTATGTTCACACTTGCACATGAAGGGCTCCTTAAAACTGCGCACAGAAGGATGGTGAAGCCATCGTCAAATAGACCGCCGTTTGCACCCGAGCCTCGAGTGCGGCATTGATTGCGTGTTGATCGCCAGTCGGGATAGGAATTGCGCTGACCGCATTCAGAATCTCGGAGCGAAGGGTACTGTCCATTTCGCCCGCCATCAAGAGCAGATTGATCCGGTCAAGCAGAGCGTCGGGGGTCGCCGCCAAACCCAGTTCGGTGTCGTAGGACGAGAAGACGTCTACGCCGTTGTTGGCGTCGCTCCCGATCGCATTCTGCATATAGTTCAAGTAGCCGACGACTGACGAAACATTAGTCATCTGCATCTCCGGCGCCACAAGACCAGCCTGTTCGATGCTTGTGCCAGGCGGAACATAGCCAGGTGCAAACCAATTGAAGACCGTGGGCGAGCGAAGCCACATTTGACCGAGCCCCCAGATCGGATCCTCGGTAGTTCCGAGATAATAAGAGCCTGTGCGCGATTGCGCCGTGAATGCCCGCGCCCACTCCGTATAGCGGAGCAGCGCTTCCCTCACCTTTCCGTATTGCGGATTGCTGAAATCACCGGCGGAATCGCGCGCCTCCGGGTCCATGAGGATCGCCGTAATCACCGCCTTCATGTCGCCGCGCACGTCCTGACCGTTATCTTTGAATACCGCAGCAACGCGACCAACGTATGCGGGGCTAGGATTGCTGGTGACAAGGTGCTGGATCATCTGCTTCGAGAAAAATGCAGGAAGATTGGGGTGATTAAAGAGCGTGTCCAAAGCAATCTTGAGATCGCCGTTGGGGTCCGGCGAACCGGAGGCCCCGATGGTCACGCCAAGGAAATCCTTTTCCACCGTCGAGTGGTGGCTCGGGAAACTCTGCATCGGCAGAATGTCTTCTCCATATCCGGGGCCAACGTAGATGCAGCAGTTCGACCAGGCAGTGTCGCTGCTATTGCCTGGAACGCCCCAACTGAATCCCGTGAAGACCGCGGCCAGACCCATCACATCTGTGTTCGAGTAGGTTGGTATAGGCTGTCCAGTCGTATCCAATTTCTGTGTGCCATCGTCGTTCAACTGATAGAGCCCGATAGTGAAGAGTTGCATGACTTCGCGTGCGTAGTTTTCATCCGGATCAGTCGTCGCGTTGCCCTTGTCGTTGCCCTGCATCGACAGGAACTGGCCCATCATTGGGTTCAATGTCACATCCTGCAAAAGCTGACGGAAGTTTCCGAATGCGTCTGTGCCGAGCAAGTCATAGTAGTTTGCCTCGCCACGGGGCATGTTCTGCACTGCAAAGTTCTGACCTGATATGACATACAATTCCGACAGCGCGTACTTCACGCGCTCCCGCAGCTCATCGCTTCCCGTAAGGCTCTGTTGCCAGAATGCGTTCTGGACTAGCCCCTCGTCCTGAGTGTTCTGGACGAACAACGCGGCGTTGCACTTGACATTGTTCGCTACGCAGGGCGGATTGTTGAGAATGAGAGCCTGTTCGACCACTGGCTCCTGCGGCACCTGCGGCATATTGAATTGTTGGTTCAGCCACGGCTGGAAACCGATCAGTGAAACCTGGTGAATGTCCGCGTCGGTCGCGCCAAAGGTCGCCTGCTCAAGGAAGCGCGAAGCATCTTCAGGCGTGACAACAGGCACCGGCGGTGTTCCATTGACCTGCGCAATCAGGTCCGCAGAAGTGGCCGGCCCCGGGTTTGGATTGAGCACCTGCAGATCCAGATTGCCCGGCTCGGTCAGATTCAAGCTCGCGGTCAATTGACCGCCGCTGTTGAATGTCGTAGGGACGGCAACCCCGTTCTGTAGAACCTGCGCGCCTGAAATGAAGCTCTGGCCCTGCACCGTTACCGTGGCAGGCCCAACGTTGAAGGTCATTGGCGTTGCAGAGCTCAGAATCGGAATCGGGTTCAGCACGGAGATATCGCGGGTGATCGAAACTGCCGGATTGTCCACGCTCACAACTGTGAGTTGGACGATGTTACTGGGGGTCGGGACGACAGGCGGGGCCGTGTAGGTGATGGATCCATCGGCGTTCGAGACGACCGTGCCAATTTGCGCGTTGCCTCCAGGAACCCCGTTTACCTGCAGGGTGACTGCCGGATTATCTGTCCCCATCACGGTAAGGCCGATGTTGAGTTTGTTGCTTACGCGCACGTCTGTTCCGTTTGCGGGCTGCAAGGTCAGCACCACCTGGCCTGGACCCACAACCACATTGGCGGTCGCGGAGTTTGCCGACCCTGGATTGGGATTGCTCACCAGCAACGGGAATGTTCCTGGATTGGGCGCAGCAATCGAAGCCACCAACTGAGTGCTCGAAACAAATGTTGTCGGAACAGCCGCACCCTTCCACATAATCTGGGCGCCGAAGACAAATTGCGATCCATCCACCGTGACCGTCGTTGTTCCTTCGGAGAAGCCTGAAGGCGTGACAGCGCCGAGGACGGGAATCGGATTCAGTACGCCAAGGGCCACCGTTCCGGGAGGATAGTTAGGAAATTTGCTCGCAACGCTGGTAATGGTCACCGTGTTGGGGACGGGGACAATTGCCGGCGCGGTGTAAACGCCATTGCCATCGATCGTCCCCAGTTCTTCATTGCCACCCGGAATCCCGTTCACTGAGAAAATGAGCGGCACACCTGTTCTCTTTGCGTTGTTGGCAATCTGAATCTGCTGATTGACACGGAGAGTGCCGCTTGCCGCTGAAATGGCGGTGAAAAAGCTCGGGTCCGTGACTGTAAAGCTGGAGCAGCCCGAGAGCAGACCTGTCGCCGCAATCAGAGAGGCAATGATCAGCGCGAGCGTCGAAGCGTGGAGCCGTTCGGATCGTGCGTGCATGGATACTCCTGGTCGGGGTACAAGGGATCAAGGCCCTACCGATTGCACTTGCTCAAATTGGCACGCAGAAGTTGGCGCTCAGAGTTTCCCGACGCCCACTGGAGAAAGACCGCCTCCGGGGCGATTCGCGCTACGCATTCGGGATTAGTCTGTTGGGCTCATACTGGCCGAGAGATCGTAGTGGCCGTCCGGGGATGAGGAGACAAGGAATCAGTGTGGCAGTCGCAGCTTGGGCAAATTCAGACTTGGATACAACCGTTCGAAATCGAAATCGCGCAACCAACCGCATTCGCCGCGAACCCTTGGGACCCCCTGCTCGCGACCATTTTCCAGACTTCTCAAGATGAACTTCTCTCATCAAAGCACATCCCCTCCCGCGGCGTGGATCGCCCGGAGGTCAGACGGGAAACAAAAGTAATGTATGAATGAATTCGCTGCGCCGGTCACACTGAGGCGGGACTCGAACCGATCGCCGAGAATGCTCCCGTACGACCAACAAAAATAAGGAGGTAAGTCGCTGAAGTTGATGGATTGCCGGCAGCCCTTCAAACAATCGGAGCCTGCGAACCCTCAACCCTGAAGCACCGCTGCGCTCATCCTGGGGACCGTAACCTCCAAGCCGGAGACTTGCTCCGCGCGCGGTGGCGGCCAGGTTCCGCTCGCGTCTACGGATGCGCCCCCAAAGGTCACCCCTGTCTTGCTGTCCTCGGTGGGTGCGCGCAGGCGGATTGCTTCGACGCGGCGTCCGAGCCCGAGACCCGAGACCGACACCCTGGCATCGCTTTCTCGTCGATTTACGACCACGACAGAACGAACTTTGCCGGCTGTTCCGAGCGCGTAGGCGGTCAGGCCGTCTGTTGCTTCCCGCACCTCAAGCGGCAAAACTTCAGTACATCCCCGTCGCGCCACAGCGAATGCCAACATGCCGTAATACGATGGCCCAGCCGAATTCATCCCCTTCCCATCATCCCGGATCGGAGAGTAATAGCTGACGAAGCCGAGTTGGTTCACACCTGTTTCAATGTTCACGCCCGAACAGCCATATTCAGCCAACAGCAGCATGTAATCCAGCGTCCACAGCGCCGCAAGAAAGGTGTCGCTGACTCCGGGCAGGCCGCCACCAGAGAAGGAATTTGTTTCGCACATACGCCACGGAATCCTACTCTGTTGCGTGGCAATGCGCAGGCGTTGAAGCGTCTGCATCAAGCGCGGATCGGGACGGAGCAATTGCTCGGCACTGCCGTGGCTTTGTCCGGCACGATAGTAGTGAGTCGTCAAAAGTTGCACGTCGCCGTTTGCATCAGCCGCCATCCGCTCCACCCACTCGACATTGGCCGCGGAATCCGGAGCGGCAAACGGAACGCCCGGCACAGTTTTCACAATCGCTGCGTGCCAGTTGTTGTACTCTGCTCGATACGTCTCATAGGAATAGGGTTGCTTGCGCCAGGGTCTCATGCCGTTCTGATAAGCCTCAACTTCATTGCCAAGTTCGATTGCCAGCAAACGCGGTCCCAGCATCTCCGCGACCGCACGCACTTCCTCCACCGCCTCCTCAACGCTTCCCTGCGCAAAATTGACGCTCCAGATCGCGCTCCATCCTGTCTTTTCAAGAAAGGCGCTGAACTGTTCCAAACTTGCGCGTGTGATTACGGTGTCTTGAGGTTCCGCTTTGATGGTTCCGTCCGGCTCATAGCGGGTATAGTTCGCCACGATGCCACCGACGCGCATCACACCTTGGCGACCAAGCCCTCGTATCAGTTCCACGTATCGCGCATTTGAGACACTCAACAACCCGAGAGGCGCGACCGAGGACATCTCGTAGCCCAGGCCGATAAAACGAGCAGGAAGATGGATGGGAGCACCGGCACCTCGCTTGAGCTGTAATGCGGGTCCCTCGCCTGCAAATGAGAATCGATTGGAACTCATCGCGAAACCTGCGGAGAGTTTGAGCGTGTTGCCGAGAAGTTTGCGACGAGTGAACAAATCCAACCTCCTGATTTTGAACGAGACGAACTCAGAAGTCAGTAGACACAAGTCATCATCGAGAGTTCAAGCGTCTTGAGGCCTTCAAGACAACTTCAGAGTGAAATCAAGTTTAGCCTACGTGCGCAGCCGGCCGACTCAGCTCCCCATGCTCCAGCGGCAAACTCTGGAGACGCCCGCTGAAAAACAAAGCGGAAGACATATGAGCAATTCGCGGCTCACTTACACAGGAATTCGATTCCCCGGGGCCGGCGGCAGAACTCGCGCCAAAGCTCTCGCCGCTCATGGATTGGCCGCGCACTGAAATCAACCCAGACTTTCAACCTCTAGTCCGTGCGCAGCGCTCTCATAGGGTCGACACTTGCCGCGCGCCCTGCCGGCACCGCACTCGCCGCCAGCGCAACGACCGCCACCCCCACGACTGCGAAGAGATAGGTCACACCATCAAGCGGCTTCACGCCATACAGAGACGATGCCAACGCGTGCCCAACGAGCATGGCCAGCGGAACACCCAGCACCACTCCCACAGCCGTGAGGAGCAGGCTGTCTTTCAAGACCATCCAGATCACCTGCTCACGCCGGGCGCCCACGGCCATGCGCACGCCAATCTCCGCGGTTCGCATGTTCACGCGATACGCGAGGGTGCCATAGAGGCCTGTCGCCACCAACACCACCGCTAAAAAGCCAAAGCAACCGGCAAGCCGCGCAAAGAGGACCTGGTGAGAGATGGTTGTATCAAATTGCGCGCGTTGGGTCATCGGCTTGATCAAGGGCAGGTTGGGATCGATCTGTTGAACGACCTTGCGCGCCGTGGGCAGAATCGCTAACGGATCGCCGTGCACACGCATCTCCACGTCCATCCCTCCGACGTAGGGGATTTGAGCGTAGTCATACCATGCCATTGGAATCGGCTCTTCGTCGATGCTGCGATACTTGTGATCCTTGACCACGCCGATGATAGTCATTGTGTAGCGCCCATCGTCGGTGCCGATCGTATGCCCCAGCGGATTCGTGTTTGGCAGGAACCGCTTCGCAAACTCTTCGTTGATTATGCCCACGTGCGGCGACTTCACATTGTCGGAGTCGGCAAAATCACGGCCAGCCAGCACAGGGACGCCGAGAGTGCTGAAGAAATCCGGTCCCACTACGTTACTGCGGACAGTTCTGGAAGTTCCGTTAGCCACATCCGGCAACCGGCCGTCCACCAGCATGTCGCTGTTGTCTGACCACCACGAACCGATACGTTCTTCCATGATTGTCACCGACTCCACGCCCGGCATTGCGCGCAGCCTGCCCAGCAGATTGGCATAGATCGCATAGCCCTCGGGAATCGAGGGAATTCTCGGGCTCACTCCGAACACCACCAAGCCATCGACGTTCATTCCAAGCGGCGTATTCTCGAGGTTGCGTAGTGTGCGAATCAGCAGCCCTCCTCCGACCAGCAGCACCACGCACATGGCCACCTGCAGTGCGACAACAATCCGTGCCGCTCTCGATTTGCCAGCGTCAGAATTGGATGTAGCCGCCGAAGTCTTTAGCGCCAGTTCCGCCCGGCCTGCGAGGGCCACACGCAGCGGCGCCAGGCCAAAAAGCAAGGCGGCAAATACAAGCACAGCCAGCGTAAACAGCATTACAGTTGCGTCCGGTGCAAGGCTTGATTCGATTTGCGCCCAGTTGCCTAGCATTCGCGTCGCCATCTCCGCAAAGCCCCAGGCCAGCGCGCCGCCAGCCGTTACAAGCATTAAGCTCTCGGTCAGCAGTTGCCGCAGCAGCTCGACGCGCCCGGCCCCCAGCGCCTGGCGTATTGAGAACTCGCGTTGGCGCGAAGCGTTGCGCGCCATCAGCAGCATCACCACGTTCGTGAGCGCGATCAGCAACACTGACCCCACCATCGCCATTAATATGCGCAATGGGCTGCCGTATTCCTGGTCATAGCCGGGAAAGCTCTTGGCATCGATCAGGCTCAAAACCGGCGGCTTCTCACCCTGCATCGGCACACCGCCCAGCCCCACATACGCCGCTGATTGAAACAGGGGCTGCAACTGCGCCAGAGCCTGCGTTCTAGTCACGCTCGGAGCCAGCCGCCCGATTAGGCGCAAGCACCACCAAGTGGAGTTGGCGATGTACAGCTTTCCGTCCTGAGGAGGGTTACCCCATGCATTCAGTTCCGGGCGGTTCTGCAGTGGAATCCAGAAGTCCGTCGACCCCGCTCCTTCTACGCCTTCAAATCCCCGTGCTGCCACGCCGACAATTGTCAGAGGCACCCCATTCACATAGAGCGTAGTTCCCAACATGTCTCGATTTCGCGCGAACCTCCGCGTCCAGTAGTTGTAGCTGATCACCGCAATCGGCGCATGGTTCGCTTCGTCCTGCTCGCCGAAACCGCGACCAAGTGGCAGACTTACGCCGAGGCCTGAGAAGAAGGTCCCGCTCACCATGTCGCCTTCCGCTTCCTCCGGTTCCGTTCCATAGCGGACTGCGACCTTGCTGCCCGACAGGGGCACATAGGCGATTACTGGCGACAGCCCCCGACCTGCCTTTCGCAACGCATCGTACACCGGGTAGGAGAAGGTTTCATTGGAATCGACGGTGCCGGTTCCGCGCGGTGGGTTAGATGTCCTCAAATAAACCAGGCGGCCTGGATCGGCAACCGGCAGCGACCGCAACAGCACGGCGTTCATTACGCTGAAGACTGCCGTATTTGCGCCAACCCCGAGGGCAAGAGTGAGGATTGCCGTTGCCGCAAATCCCGGACTCTGCCTTAATGATCGCAATCCAAATCGCACATTGCGCAGCAGCTTATCCATGCCCGCCCATCGGCCTCTCATATAAAAGCGCTCCCCCGCCGCAGGGACGTTCCCGAACGCAATGCGCGCCCTCCTCTGCGCTTCTTGCTCGCTCTGTCCTTCGCTCTTCAGGTCGTCAGCCTCGAGTTCGAGGTGCGCCTTGATTTCTTCAGCAAAATCCTCCGCACTTCGCTTGCGCCTGAACATTCTTATGCCTCCTCGGTCTGAGGTCCGCCGCTCGAATCCAGAATCAAGCCCATCGCACGCGTGAGCCGGCGCCACTCGCCGGCCTTCTCAATAAGCTGCTCGCGCCCCTTCGGCGTTAACGAATAGAACCGCGCCTTGCGTCTGTTCTCGCTCACGCCCCACTTCGCACGTATCCACTTCTTGTCCTCCAGCCTTTGTAGAGCCACATAGAGCGAACCGTGATCAACAAGAAACACGTCTTCCGACTGGCGCTGAATCAATCGCGCGACACCCTGCCCATGACAAGGTCCGAACACAAGCGTCTTCAAAATCAACAGGTCCAGCGTCCCCTGCAACAAGGCGATGCGATCGTCATTACTCTCTTGGGTAGCCATTCTACCCAAGTATTCACCCCGTTTGGGTAGAATGTCAACCCAAGCGAAACAAACAGGAACCTGGGCGCCGAGATTCGGAATCTCCAGCCCTGCATCGGCAAATCGGTGCGGACCGGTCGGCTTCTGCCGCGAAGGCCGCGAAAACGGCGAACTAAACGACATGGAAAAAGCTTCCGGAACACTCTCCTAGAAAATCGACGAAGAGCCCGCCAAGGCCCTGACTATCTACAATGGGGCGTCGTATTCCAGATGCCTGGCGGGAAGCTCAAAATCGCTGCGATCTGGACTGCCGGCTGAAACTCACGCGGGTCAATTCGGAAGATCAACAGGTCATTGCAAAATGAGTCCAAGAATTCTTCTGAACGAAGTTAGCTTCTCAAGGGAATCGATATCAAAGGAAAAACGATGAACTTACTGTCAAAAAGCCTGATTTCGGCAAGTTTAGTGCTCGTCACGGGGCTCGGGATGGCCGCTGCGCAGAGCGCCTCCGATTCGCTCAAGAGTGGATTTGAAAACCCTCCCGACAGTGCTCGTCCGCGGGTATGGTGGCACTGGATGAACGGCAATATCAGCAAGGAAGGCATCAAGCTCGACCTGGAGTGGATGCACCGCGTGGGGATTGCCGGCTTTCAGAATTTCGATGCGGCTCTTGATACGCCGCTGGTGGTCGACAAGCGGCTGGCCTATATGACCCCGGAGTGGAAGGATGCTTTCCGGTACGCGACCACACTTGCCGATCAGTTAGGCATGGAAGAGGCGATCGCCGGATCGCCGGGTTGGAGCGAGTCAGGTGGTCCGTGGGTACCTGCTTCGCAGGGGATGAAGAAATATGTTTGGAGCGAGACCCGCGTCGACGGCGGCAAGCCGTTCACCGGGACGTTGCCGCATCCTCCGGCAAACACCGGCGCGTTTCAGAACATGGACGTTCGCGAAGGAGAGAGCTGGCCTGGTGGTGCGGACGCAGTTCCGCAGTTTTATGCAGATGCGGCGGTGGTTGCCTATCGCAGAGCGGCAAACGAAGTTTCTGTTGAGTCGCTGCACGCGAGAATCACAGCGAGTTCCGGCTTGACGAATATCGCCATGCTGAGCGATGGAGACCTGAAGAAGACGACACTGCTGCCCATTCCGGCGATAGGCGAGAGCTCCTGGATACAGTATGAATTCGCAACGCCGCAGGCAATTCGCTCGATCACGTATGTGACCAAAGACCCCGATGGGGATGCCGCCCGAAGCAACGGAATCAGCGCTCCGGAAAAATCCCTTGAAGCCAGCGGCGACGGAGTGAACTTCCGGCTGGTGAGCAAACTGATGGAAGGCGACGCACCCGAGAACACAATCTCCTTCTCTGCGGTAACAGCAAAGTATTTTCGCGTCGTCTTCAAGCGGACACCGCCGCCCGCAGACTGGGCCCATGCGCCGGAAAGCAAAGTCGTTCCGCCACCGGCCGGGTACGAGATCGCCGAGCTGGTGCTTCATCCCGGCGCTCGTGTGAACCACTTTGAGGAGAAGGCCGCCTTCGTGGCGAAGGGGGACTTGTATGGTGTCGCGACACCCCCGGTCGCCGACACGGATGCGATTGCCAAATCCGATGTGATCGACCTGACATCGAAGATGCGGTCAGATGGGATGCTGGACTGGACTCCTCCGGCTGGCGACTGGGTCGTACTCCGTTTTGGATATTCGCTGCTGGGAATTACGAATCATCCGGCGACCGCCGAGGCCACCGGTCTTGAGGTCGACAAACTGGACAGAAGATTTGTGAAGAACTATTTCGACACCTACCTGGACAGCTACAAGGAAGTAGTCGGCGCGGACATGATGGGCAAGAGGGGTATCCGCTATGTGATCAACGATAGTTGGGAGGCGGGCTCGGAAAACTGGACAGACAATATGATCGCCCAGTTCAAGAAGTATCGTGGCTACGATCCGATGCCCTGGATGCCGGTTCTGGCGGGACGGATCGTGGAGAGCGCTGAAGCCAGCGACCGGTTCCTGTGGGACTTCCGCAAAACCATCGCCGACTTGATTGCGAATGAGCACTACGGTCAACTGGAGGCCACGCTGCACGAACGGGGTATGGGCCACTACGGCGAATCGCACGAGTGGGGACGCGCCTACGTTGCCGATGGAATGGAAGTAAAGAAATTCAACGAAGTGCCCATGAGTGCGATGTGGACGCAAAGGCCGGGCGTGAACAACGAGCAGTTTGACTACAACGCCGACGATCGCGAGTCGGCATCGGTTGCGCACGTCTACGGGCAGAATCTGGCAGCCGCGGAGTCGATGACTGCCGGCGACGCGCCGTGGGCCTGGTCACCGAAGACGTTGAAGCCAACCGCAGACCAGGAATTGCTGAATGGCATTAACCGCTTTGTGATTCATGAGTCGGCGCACCAGCCGCTGGTGGGCAGGGCTCCCGGGCTAACGCTGGGACCGTACGGCCAATGGTTCAATCGCAACGAGACATGGGCGGAGCAAGCCGGACCATGGATCGACTACATCGCCCGTTCGAGCTACCTGTTGCAGCAAGGCCGCTTCGATGCGGACTTGATTTACTTCTACGGTGAAGATTCCAACCTGACCGCGATCTTTGTGGATAAGGCGCCGGCAATTCCACCGGGCTACGGCTTCGACTATATCAACGCCGATGGCTTGATTCACGCATTGAGCGTTGCCAACGGCCGCATCACAACGCCGGGAGGTATGAGCTACCGTGTGCTGGGACTCGATCCATACTCTCGCCATATGTCGCTTCCCGTACTTCGTGCCATTTACAAGCTCGTTGCCGACGGTGCGGTAGTGGCAGGACCGAAGCCGACCGATGATCCCAGCCTCGCCGACGATCAGGCGGAATTCATAAAGCTGAACAGCGAACTCTTTGGTGATGGAACGGGCGTTCGTAAGATAGGTAAAGGCACTGTGTATGCGGGCCAGAATCCCGGCGATGTCTTAAGCGCACTCGGGATCGCACCTGATTTTGATTACAGCAAACCCGAGAGCGATACCCGACTTCTCTTTGCGCACCGCAAGTTGGCGGATGGCGATCTCTACTTTGTAGACAACCGCAACAACCGCGACGAGATGGTAGAGGCAAGTTTCCGCATATCGGGTAAGGTCCCGGAACTGTGGCGCGCGGAGACCGGTAAAACCGAAGCCGCGTCTTTCCGGATTGCGAACGGGCGCACCACGGTGCCGTTGCATCTGGAACCCTGGGGCACGGTATTCGTGGTCTTCCGCAAAGCCACGACGGAAACTTCACACACATTGCCTTCGACAACCGAGACAGAACTCGCCAATGTAAATGGCTCCTGGAAAGTCGACTTTCAGGCGGGCCGTGGAGCCCCTGCATCGATTACGCTGGACAAGCTCGCATCCTGGGCCGACAACTCCGACTCTGGGGTGAAGTATTTCTCTGGAACCGGCGTCTACACCACGACGCTCGATGGCAAGGCTAGCTGGTTCAAAGACGGTGCGCATCTTTGGCTGGATCTGGGCGACGTGGAGAACCTCGCCGAGGTGACGGTGAATGGCAAGCCGCTGGGCATCGTCTGGCACTTTCCCTTCCGTGTGGATGCAACCGAAGCATTGAAGCCCGGAACAAACGAGATTTCGATTAGGGTGACGAATGCGTGGGTCAATCGGCTGATCGGAGATGAGCAACCGAATGCAACAAAAATCGCCTTTACCGATGTAAAGCCCTACAACGCGAATTCGCCGCTTTTGCCCTCGGGACTGTTGGGGCCGGTGCGCATCTATTCGATTCTCTCGAAACCAAAGCCGTAGTTAAACCAGCCTTCTAACCGCAACTGCAATGTGTCAGGTGCCACTTTGAAGCCGCAACCGGGTGCAGAATCGACGGCGCAAAACAATCGGGAGGCGCAGGCCCGCAATTTCCCGTCGATCGGTGCATTCAAAATTTTCCCACAAAAACTCACGCCCGCTGAATCGCGGGCGTGAGCAGTCTTGTACGGATTACGAGTTAGAAGTTGAATTTCATGACAAACTGGCCCGAACGCGGGTCGGAGCCACCGGAATAAAACCCAAAGGAGCCCACACCGTCGTCCCAGTTACCATCGATACCGTTGCCTATGGGTTGAGAGAACTGTGCGTGGTTGAGTGCGTTAAAGAACTGAGCGCGGAATTCCGCCGACGTGTGTTCCGTGATTTTGACCGACTTGATCAGGGCTATATCGGTGTTATCTGTGCCGGGGCTATGAAAGAATCTCCGTGGAGAGTTCCCCTGCTGGCCAGCCGCTTCACCTTGGAAAAGGCTGACGTTGAAAAAGGCATTGCCGTGCCGCGGGTTGTGATCGCCGACAATGTTCCCTGGGGTATACACCGGTTCGTCTGTACTTTCGGTACCACGGGGTGACACTTTTATCGCCCACCTCCGAGTTGGTCGTCGTTGTATTCGTACAGGATAACCGGGATGCCTTGTTCAAATTGAGTGATGCCGGAAACCTTCCAGCCTCGCGTTAACCTGCCGTCATGGTGGAAGAGCTTGTCGAAAGGTAGCTCGTAGGTGTAGTTCGCAGTAAAATTGTGCCGAGAATCGTAGTCGGAGATACAACGGAAAAAGTTAGGGTCGTAATTGTAGAAATTTCTGGTCCCCACGTCCAGACCCATTGTCCATCGCCTTGCTCAGCGTATAGCCAACCTTGAAGCTCAGGCGATCTGTTGTATACCGCAGAGTGGACATAAGAGAGTTGTAGGCCGAGTTGCCCACATTGTCCTCGAGGCCCATGCCTTGAAAGTTCGATCCAAGGGCTCCTATGCGCGTGGTGTGAACTACCTCGCCGTTGGCCCTGGTATAGGTTCCCTCTGACCCGCCCGGGCCGCACGTGGGTGAGCCAGGCGCAACATCACTCGCCTGACTCAGGCTCATGCAAAGCGCCGGGCTGGCCGGATTCTGGTCTTCGTTCAAGGTGAGGTGATGCCCGAACGCACCCTACATAACTCACAGTGAACAGAGTCTTCGAGGTAAGCGCTCGTTCAACAGACAGATCGACGTGCTCTTCATACGGGCTCGGAGAATGGAGGAGATGGGTTTCTTTTTGGGGCCAAGGGTAAATACGTCGCAAAATTGAAAGTCTTGGAGTTTGTTCCGGTAAGGAGCGGGAACGGCTGTGTTACCTGCAGGCCGCGTCTCCCGGTTGATAAACGGTTCCGAAAGCAGAATTTGATATGGGCTGGGATAGTACAGCGAGTAGGGAGGAGACGCAAGATTGTAGTCGTTATATCCTTCGATGTTGGTATAGTGAATCCCGTATCCAACTCGAATGCTGCTTTTGCCCGGGCCGCCAAGAATCGTATTCAACAATCCGTTGGAGAAATCGGGAGAATAGGCCACAGACACTCGTGGGCCAAAGTCGTGCCAGTTGATAAACGCAAGGTGTTGCGGGATGCCCGGATCGCCTGGGAAAACGTACCCTAGCGGGGCAGTCGGGAATTTTGTCGATTGCACGCCCGCTTGCATGACAGGATCTCTGTCAAGTGCTTCCCTCCACCACGGATCCACTTCCCAGCGCACACCGTAGTCGATGGTCAGGCTCTTGCTTGCGCGCCAGCCATCCTCAGCATAGATCCCGGCGTAGAAGTTCCTGAGACTAAATTCGACGGGAGAACCCTGGGCAAAGCTCGACGGCGTGCCAATCAGATAATCGGCAAGACCGTCGCCAGTCTCGGTGCCCTGGAAGCCGAAACTGCCGTTGCTGCCGTTGAGGGGATGGCCGAGCCCATATTTGATCCCAGTGATATTGGGCGCCGAACTGCAGCGAGTGGGTTCCGACAATTTTAGTGAAGTCATCCATGAACCCGTATGTGTTGTTGTACTGGGCTATGACCGATCCTCGGCGCTCCCACACCGCCGATTTGATTAATACTTATGCTCGGCAGATTCTGATACTGTGCCGGCGCAAGTTGGTAAATGCCGCCATCGCCGTGTTGGTGTCAAAGCCGAACGAGGCCAGGTCTTTCCCACCCGACGAGCTTTCGTCAAGGATGTTGGCATTGCGCGTATAGCTGGCGTCGAAAGCATTCACGGCGGTCGATCCGAATGTCGTTCTGAGGCTTGCAACCCACAATTGCGCTTTTCCCGCGTTGATCGTGGGAAAACCGGGGATGGTTGGGCCATAGCCCGGGGGGCTGTACTGCGACCAGGGATCGTAGTGATAGTAGCCTGAAACTGCTCCAAATCGAGTGGTGACATCGCCTCTGAATCCGCCTTTGTTATCCGTCTGCGTGGACTCGGCCGCTGGCGCGGTAAAACCCGGCAGGCCGTTGATGGAGAGGGTTGTATTGGACGTAGGGAAGTACTTATTAAGTACATTCCCGCTGACCGGGTCCCAGGCCGCTGTTGGAATTTGCGCGCCGGGGAAAACGCACTGCGCAGTAAGGTTGCAGCTAGACGTGTAGTAAGGCTCGCCGTTAGGTGCCGCGGTATAGCCTAGTCTTTGGCTAAGCAGCTTCGCCAAATAGGCGCTGCTGACGCTGCGCGTAAGGTTAGCCTCCTGTGCCGGCGCCGACAGATCGCCCATCTTTTCGGCGGCCGTGGGAGCCGGGTGTAGATCTGGTTATTGCCCGTAGACCGGGTGCGCTGGAAGTCCGCGAAGAAGAATACTTTGTTGCGCAGGACCGGCCCGCCCGCCGTGCCGCCAAAGATGTTCTGATTGGACGGTGAAATCGTCTTAGTAAAGTAGTCGGCCGCGTTTAGAGACGTTTCGCTTAAGTACTCAAACGCGTCTCCATGGAATTGATTGGTTCCCGACTTGGTAACGACGTTGACGATGGCGCCGGCAAACCCACCATATTCGGCACCGGCGTTGTTGGTGACGATGCGCAATTCCGCGATGGAATCCATGACCGGGATCAGGTACGTGCCTTCACCCAATCCGTCCACCGTGTTGGCTCCGTTGACCAGGAAGCCGCTGTGCACGTCTTGTGCGCCGCCGATGGAGATGAGGCCATTGTTGAGGCTGAAATCAGGCGTGAATCGTGCCGTACTGCGATACGCTGACGTTGACAGTCCCCGGCTGAAGCATCAGAAGGTCGGTGTATGAGCGATCGGAGCATTCGGCATTTCGGCCATTTCCTGTCCGCTGATCACATCGCCTATCTGCGCGTCGGTGGTATCCACCTGCGCTTCAGTGGAGATCACCGTCACGTTCTCCGACACCGAGCCCACGTTCAGCGCGGCATCGATCCGCTGGGCCGTATCGACATCGATCACCACCTTGGTTTGTGTGTATTTTTCGAAACCGCTCTTCTCAAAGCTCACATCGTAAGTGCCGATGGCAATCGAAGGAAAGTTGTAGAAGCCGGAGGAGTCAGACTGGACGGTTAGCTCGACGCCGGTCAACTCGTTATGCAATCGAACCGTCGCTCCGGCAACCACGGCGCCCTGCGCATCTTTGACTGTCCCGGAAATGCTGCCGGTTGTGGCCGCGAACACGGAGCAGCTTGCGAGCCCCACCAGCATCACTAAGATCCCCAACCGCGCTCTATTCGCTACGGTGAAAATCGACGATGTCCATTGCTTGAACGTGGCGAATCCGCCAGAGAACGTTTGGTTCAGGATCATGCCCAGGACCCTCCCTTGTGAGATGCACTGAAGTTGTGCTTTCAATTCAAATTGGAAATAACAGTATTCTGTTCGATGCTTTTCTGCAACATATATTTTATATTCACATGTAATGAAGTATGTCTGTGATTTAAATCACTCCGAAAACCGTAAACTGGTCAGCTAGATGGGTAAGAAAATAAATGCTTTACTGAAAATGCATGGGTTCGCCCTGAATTGGCTCTAAATAAAATATCAAATCCGAGTTTGGAGTCTTATGAGCGGAGATGAAGTAGGCAAATGGCATTTCCGCGCTTGATGTCGAGGAAAAGTCGCTGAATTCTTTCATGAGCGAATTTGGGGAGGCATTTCCGCCCGCGCGGCGCAAACTCGCCCCCAATTCTCCTGCGATTCTCTTGATGGGGCGCGGGAGCCGCATCTGCCGCATAGAGCGCCCTTAGTGCACTGACGGAGTCGACGGAGGTAAATTGTGTTCCGCCCAACGGGTGGGTGCGGAGGCCATCGTCAGCACCAATCGGCCGCCGGCGGCAATCTCGCTATGGCGCAACCAGGCGCGATCGAGTGTCTTATTGTTGAGGGTGGCTGCAGTTACGTAAATGCGGTCCGGAGCAAGATTCCTGGCCTCGATCACAAAGTTCTTGCCGTCGGCAAGGTGCAATATCGTTTTCGGGTACGCTGGACTTCCAATCAGATACACATCTTGCCCCGCGTTGGGAAAAATACCCATCTGCCCAAAGGCATACCACGAAGACATCGCGCCCGAGTCATCGTTTCCCGGTAGTCCGCTGAGCCCGGCATGATAGCTCTTGGCAATGATGGCGCGCACGTGCTCGTCGGTTTTGTCTGGGCGTCCTGCCCAGATGTAAAGATAAGGCGCGAGGAATCCCGGTTCGTTGCCCACATCGTAACGGCCGGGTACTGCAAAAAACGCATCCAGCCTGCGGACAAAGGTCTGCGGGCCTCCTGCCATATCAATAAGCGAAGCTACGTCCTGCGGCACAAAAAACGAGTAGGTCCAGGAATTGCCCTCGTAAAATGTGCTCCCACCCCACGTGCACTCATCCATGGCCGTGAAAGGCGTAAGCCAACTGCCATCGCGGTGCCTCGGGCGGATGAAGCCCGAGAAGCCGTCTTCGGTCAGGCTCGCATCCCACAACTTGTTCCAGTTGCCTGAGCGTTCGAGATACTTTTTGTAGATGTCGAGCTGTCCCAGTCCTTTGGCGAGCAATGCAATCTCGAAATCGTCTGCGGCATACTCCATGTCGACTGAGCCCGTCCGATCAGAGCCTTCGACTGAAACATAGCCGAGTTTGTGCCAATCGTTGAGTCCGCCTCGGCCCTCCCTCAGGTTGTCTTCCGGAGGTATCTCCGCGTCGTGGATTTCGGCTGATAGCGCGGTGTTCCAATCCACGCCTTTGAGGCCTTTCATAAACGCATCCGTAATTAGAAAATCGGCGTTGCTGCCGCCCTGTGTGCGACCCGTGTAGTTGCCGCTGCGCGCATCCGGCAGCCAGCCTTCATGGCGATAAATATCTACCAGTGCACGCACGATGTCGCTTTCGCGGCGGGGCGCAATGATGGTCAATAGTGGGCCAGAGGTGCGGAAAGTATCCCAGATCGCGTAGAAATCGTCGTAATATGGCTCACTTGAATTCCAAAGAGGATTTTCGCCGGTGCGATCCGTAGGCATCAACATGGCGTGATAGATCGCGGTGTAGAACATTTTCGCCTGCTCCGGAGTTTCCCCCTTGAGCTCCACCGCACTGAGCGCTTTGTCCCAGGCTGCGACTGCAGCTGCGTGGACGGCATCAAATCCAAAACCCGGAATCTCGGACATGAGGTTCCTTCGAGCCTGTTCCGCACTAATAAACGAAATACCTATCTTCATCAGCACGGGATCCGCTTTGCGCTCGCCGAATGAAAACCACGCTCCAACGCTCGAATCTGCCTTTCCTTGTGCGCTCTTCGCGCCCGCCATTTGTTTTCCATTCAACCAGGTCCCAAAGGTGATAGCCGGGGTATCCATCACAGCGTAGAAATATACCGTGTATGTATTTGACTGCTTGTTCCATCCGCCGGTCACGCTCGTGGAACCGGAGACCTCGGTGGACGAGACAATATGAATCTCCGCGCTGCGGAGCGATTGCGCTTCACCCGATGCAAAGCTGGAACGAAGACAGTGGCCTGCATCGAAGAGCAGGTTGGCCGGGGTGCCGCTTGGATAATTGAAGCGATAAATGGCGGCGCGCCGTGTTGCCGTGATCTCTACTCCCACCCCATACCGCTTCAACCGAACCGCATAAAAGCCGGCGGAGGCCTTCTCATCCACGCTCGGTGACTGCGCATCAAGCCGCGATATCGCATCCGTCGTCGGCGTCACTAGAACGTTGCCATATTTGGCGCCGCCACCGGTCCCACTCACATGGGTCTGGCTGAAGCCGAGAATATTGCCGCCTTCATTCCAACCCGCGTTGGCATCGTTCCCGTCAAGTGCCACCATGTCGGGTCCGGGTTTGATGATTCCGAATGGAACAGCGGGGCCGGGAAAGACACTGCCGCCTCCACTAACTCCAAGCAATGGATCGACCTGACTTGCGAATTGACCGTGCGCAACTGTTCCGGGCAACAAAACCGGCAAGAGGATGAGAGCCAGGCGTGCAAACAGTTTCATGAACCGGAGTCTCCATTTTTAGAACAAAATCCCGGCCATTCTATGCCCTTCACGCTCAGGGTGTGATGCTTGCTTGGAAGTCCAACACATATCTGGGCAGATTGAAGCAAGCGCCAGGGGTGCACAATTCTCGTGGAACAGCCAAACGTGTGAATTCTGGAAGGCCGAGATGGGTCTATTTCATTTATGCACGCATGCTGTCTGTATCTCGCCACTCCATGCTACTATTACTTCATTCGACAATTTAATCACCTTATTTTGTAGAAGTTGAGTGCGAGAAACACGTTTTGCCGTATGAATATGAGTCGACTCGCAGATTGGACAAGTCCCGCTGGATCCGGCTACGCACATGCGAGTTGAGACGAACGCGGCAGCGACGTCCAGAGATGATGTGATTTAAATCACTATCTTCTTGTGTGCGCGTGACCGAGACTGTTCAGGCGGGCCAGGTATGGGATCGTTGACAACATCGAGATTGCGATGGGCGATGATCGCGCTGGCTTTTTTTGCGACCCTCATTAACTACCTCGACCGTCAGGCTCTTTCCGTTTCGGCGCCCATCCTGCAAATTCAGTTCCACATGAGCAGCATTGGATACTCGCGGGTGCTTTTCGCGTTCATGCTCGCCTACACCATCATGAACGGCGCATCGGGACTATTCATCGACCGGCTTGGAACGAGGCTTGGATATGGCTTGTTTGTGGCGTGGTGGTCGCTCTGCGCCATGTCGCACGCTTTTGCGCGAGGAGTGTGGTCGCTTGGGATTCTTCGTTTCCTGTTGGGTCTGGGCGAAGCCGGCAATTGGCCAGCCGCTGTCAAGGTGGTGGCCGAGTGGTTTCCACCCGAAGAGCGTGCACTTGCCTCGGGAGTATTTAACAGCGGCTCGTCGATTGGGGCGATCCTTGCCCCGCCGGTGATTGCCGGTCTCGTGCTCCGATTCGGTTGGCATTCGGCGTTTGTTGCCGTGGGCAGCCTTGGATTCATCTGGCTAGCCATTTGGAGCGCGTTCTATCGCTCACCTGCAAAGAAGGCCGACACAGCGGCACTGCCGCCGATACCTCCTCTGGGTCTATTACTGCGTTCGCGATTTGTGTGGACCTTCACGATTTCGAAGATCTTCGTCGATCCGGTCTGGTACTTCTACACTTTCTGGTTTCCCGAATATCTGTTTCACGCGAGGCACTTCGATCTGGCATCCATCGGCCGATATGCTTGGATTCCCTTCTTCGTCGCCGGCGTGGGCAGCGTCGGCGGCGGCTTGATTGCGAAGGGATTTCTGAGCCTTGAGTCCCATTGAGCACCGCGCGCAAGGCAGCTGTCACTGTGGCCGCAGCGATGATGACAATGGCCATTCCGGCGGTACTCGTGCAGGGGACGGCGCTGTCGATCGCGCTCGTCTCAATTGCGATGGCTGGCTATACCGCGGCGCTCGCGAACATGCTGGCGATGCCTGCCGATGTGTTTCCCGCCGGCGGCGTCGCATCAGTCTACGGGCTGGCGAGCATGGGATCGGGATTTGGCGGCATGGTCTTTGCCCTGGTGACTGGTTGGCTTGTAGAGCATTACTCCTATGTGCCAGTCTTCTGCTTATTCGGCCTGATCCCAATCATTTGCGTTTCGATTTTATGGGCTTTTATGGGTCGTCTCGAACCCGACTCAAATTCTCTGAAGGAGTCAAATGTGGTCCTCATATGAAAAGCAATTATTCACTCCGGAATCTGACAGCTCTTGTAACCGGCGCAAGCAGCGGCATTGGCGAAGCCACTTCAATTACGCTTGCGCGGCAAGGCGCCAATGTCCTGATCCATTACAACTCAAAGCAGGCCGAGGCCGAGGCCGTGCTTGAGAAAGTGCGGGCACTCGGTGTCGAAGCGGAGCTGGTGCAGGCAGACCTGACTACGACAGAAGGAACACAGACGCTGTCGAGGTTTGCTCAAACCAAAGCGATCGACATTCTTGTGAACAATGCGGGATCGCTGATTGCGCGAACGAAAGTCTTGGATTTCACACCGGAGCTTTGGGAACGGGTGATGATGCTAAACCTGACAAGCGCATTCTTTATTTCTCAAGCCGTGCTGAAAGGTATGGCTGAGCGCAAGCACGGGGTTATTGTGAATGTGTCGTCAGTGGCTGCACGATTCGGAGGTGGGGTGGGCGCACTTGCCTATGCGACAGCGAAAGGCGCGATTTCGACCATGACGAAGGGTCTGTCGAGAGAATTCGCCCCGCTGAATATTCGTGTGAACGCTGTTTCGCCAGGCACGGTGGACACGAATTACCACCGCTCCTTCTCCACACCCGAGGCCCTGGACGGAGTGCGGGCTGCGACACCGGCTGGCCGGCTGGGGACTTCGCAGGAGATTGCCGATGCGATTGCGTTTCTTTGCAGCGATCAGGCCAGCTTTATTCATGGCCAGGTGATTGAGATCAATGGGGGATTCCTCATGGCGTAGAGCGAAGTGAGCCGCGCGAATCGTGTTGTACGCCCGCTTGGAAACGGTTCAAATGAACATTGCGCCGGAGGGCGAGTCCGTCAATTTGAAAGTGAGTATCCATTTCAGTTGAACCGTTGTGAGTAATTCGATGACCACTGAAGCACTCCCGCTGACCGGCACGGAACCGCGCTTGCGAAGAGTCCTGACACTCTGGGACCTGATCTTCTACGGACTGATTCTGATCCAGCCCACTGCCCCGATTCCCCTTTTCGGCGTTGCTCAGAAACTTTCCAACGGGCATACCGTTACGACGATTCTCATTGCCATGCTGGCAATGATGATTACAGCTTTCAGCTACGGCAGGATGGCGAGTGTTTATCCGTCAGCAGGATCTGCCTACACTTATGTCGGCAGGACGATAAGCCCTCACATTGGATTCCTCATCGGATGGGCGATGCTCCTCGACTACATCTTGCAGCCTCTGCTTTGCACCATATGGATTGCCGCGGCGATTCACAGCCGCTATGCGCCTGAGCTGCCCTATCCCATTGCGGCCATCCTGGTTGGGACATTCATTACCGTGCTGAACTTTCGCGGCATCAAATCGTCGGCGCGTGCCAACAAAGTTCTTCTCGTGGCAATGAGCGTGGTGATCGTGGCTTTTCTTTGGCTTGCGGTGCGTTTTCTTCTGCGGGCCGGGGGTTGGGGTGCTCTTTTCTCGATCCAGCCTTTCTATGACCCCGCGACCTTCAATGGTCACCAGATATGGATGGCGACATCGTTCGCAGCGCTTACTTATATAGGCTTCGATGGAATCACGACTCTCTCAGAAGAGGTGGAGAACCCCAAGCGCAACGTCCTGCTCGCGACGGTGCTGGTTTGTCTCTTCACCGGTATCTTCAGCGGAGTCGAGGTCTACCTCGGCCAACGCGTTTGGCCTGACTGGCATAGTTTCGTCAATCTTGAGACGGCGTTTATGGATGTATGCCAGCGCGTCGGCGGAATGCCTCTCTTTCAGGCCATGGGATTGATCCTGATTCTGGCGGCCGTTGGAAGCGGTCTTACAGGGGGGCTCGGTGCTGCGCGTTTGCTCTTCGGAATGGGACGCGACGGTGTGCTGCCGCGCCGTTTCTTCGCGCATCTCAGCAGCAAGAGCAATACGCCAACATACAACATCTTCCTGATCGGGCTCATCGCCATCGCGGGTGCAATCGGGTTGAATTATGTCGGCAATGCCTATGAGCATGCGGGAGAACTGCTGAACTTCGGGGCATTTCTCGCCTTCATGGGAGTGAACCTCTCCACGTTCTGGCACTTCGGCATAGTGATGCGTGGGCAACGGAAAATCAACGCCCTTGGCGACGTGGTTCTGCCGCTTGTTGGTTTTGCATTCTGCGCTCTCATCTGGTGGAACCTCAATCCCCTGGCCAAGTTTGTGGGCGGCATCTGGTTTGCCATTGGCTTCATTTACATCGTGGTCACCACAAGAGGATTCCGCGTGGCCCCAAAATCAATTGACTTCAGCGAATCATGAAGGCGTGCTTCACAATGGGCGAATTGAAGTGAGGAAAATGGAAGATTACGACTATCGAAATGCCGAAGGCACGCCGCTGTGTGCCTCGATTCAAAGTGCGCCATGCGAAATTTGCAATTTCGCACTCATCATGAGAGCTGCAGCGCTTCTTATAGGCCTCGGGGCGTCCGCGCTCTGCTTCTCTCAGAGCGACAAGGCGGGCGGCCGGGACCATACGGGACCATTGGCTAAGGTGATCGAGCCGTACATCGATAATCACGAGATCGCGGGAGCAGTCGTCCTCATTGCCAATCGGGATCGGGTTTTGGATCGCGAGACCATCGGCTATGCGGATCTTGCAGACCACAGGTCCATGAGATCGGACGACATGTTCTGGATCGCATCGATGAGCAAAGCAATGACAGCCGCTGCTGTCATGATGCTCGTGGACGAAGGTAAGATTTCACTCGACGATCCCGTGCAGATGTACCTGCCGGAATTCAAAGGACAGATGGTCTCTGCTGCTCCGGACGCGGATCCCGCCTTCGCTGCATCGGCGCCCCCCGGACCCGCCCAGAAGGCGCCGGTCAAGCTCGAACCTTTGCAACATCCAATCACAATCCGCGAAATTCTAAGCCATACAAGTGGCCTTTCGTTCAGTTCAAAGCGCGAATCGGGAGCGCTGGACCTGCTCCCACTCAAAACCGCTGTTGAGAGTTACGCGGCGGAACCGCTGCAATCTCAACCTGGAGAAAAATACAGCTACAGTAACGAAGGTGTGAACACCGCAGGTCGAATTGTTGAAGTGGTAAGTGGCATGCCTTATGAGGATTTTCTTGAGCAGCGCTTGTTTTTACCGCTTGGCATGAAAGATACAACGTTCTGGCCAAGTGACGATCAAGTGAAGCGCCTCGCAAGATCATACGAAAGCGGCAGCCTTCGCGAGGTGCCGATCGATCAGCTCACCTATCCGCTTAGCGACCACGCGCGCCGCTTTCCCATTCCAGCCGGCGGATTGTTTTCGACTGCCGACGATGTCGCGCGCTTTTGCCAGATGATGTTGAACAACGGAACATTTCAAGGGAAGCGCTATCTGTCTGAGGAGTCAGTCCGGCTCATCACGACAAAAGAAACTGGCGAAGCGGTCGCCAACGCCGTATGGCTTTGGCTGGAATGTCGGCGACGGCTTTTTCGAGCATAGCGGAGCCTACAAGACCGACATGAAGGTCGATTCGAAGCGCGGCCTGATTGTCGTCTTCATGGTGCAGCACGCAAACGATTGGGATCTTGAGGGGCGTCAGCGCCTGATGGACGCCCTCGAGAAGACGGCGGTCCCCGCCGGCGGCGGCCCGATCGCGTCTCTTCTGCCGCAGTTACTATCGCCGCATGGCGTTCCAACGTCTTCAAAAATCAGCGCCGACGACCAAGCAGGAATTGACGAGGATATCTCGCGCCATCTGGGCGATGTTTCGGCAGACCCCGGCCCCAAGGCAAATCTTTCCCCGTCGATGAGCCCGGCCTCAGTGCATGCCGCCATGCGCAAAGTCGCCGACTGGGAATTAAAGCGCGCGCAGCCTTATTTCACGCAGAACTGGACCTGGAGCGTACTCTTTACCGGTTTCATGGCGGCATCACGAGAACTTGGTGACCCAGAGTATCGCAACGCAATGCGGGCGATGGCCCAGACGTTTCATTGGGAGCTCGGGGCCGAAGACCCAGTCGGCAGGGGTTGGCCCGATAACAACGATCAAGCACTCGCGCAAACCTATCTCGAGCTGTATTTTCAGGATCCCTCGCCCGAAAAGATTGCGCCAACTCGAAAGGGCCTTGACAGCCTCTTTACCGCCAAGATGCCTCCCGTCCCTGAAGGACAGTTCCCAATCTGGTGGCAATGGTGCGACACATTGTTCATGGGTCCCGCCGCTTGGGCGGAGATGGCGAAGGCGACGCACGATTCGAGATACCTGAACTACCTCGACAAGCGTTGGTGGGAGACTTCCGGCGCGCTCTACGATTCGCAGTATCATCTCTTCTACCGCGACAAAACTTTCATCGGCCAAAAGGGCCACGCCGGCAAGCCTATTTTCTGGTCACGCGGAAACGGCTGGGTGATGGGCGGCCTCGCACGCACTCTTGAATATATGCCAGAGGATTACCCAGACCGCAGCCGGTTTGAAGCCCAAATGCGCGAGATGGCAGCGGAGTTTGCCGCACTTCAGGATCCCAACGATGGCTTGTGGCACTCCGATTTACTCGATGCGGATGGCTATCCTCATCCGGAGATCTCTGGATCCGCGTTGATCACGCTCGGCCTGGCCTGGGGCGTGAACCACGGCGTTCTGGATCGGGCAACTTATGCGCCAGTTGTTGCGAAGGCCTGGCGCGGAATGGTGAATGAGATCTATGCCGACGGCCGCCTTGGCGATATCCAGCAGACCGGTGGATCGCCGAATTACTACCTACCCAGTTCGAGTTATAACTTCGGCGTTGGAGGTTTTCTTCTCGCCGGCGAGCAGGTGGCAAAGCTCGGCGAGCATGCCAAAGCACTAGATCGCCGATCAGATTTCGCCACAGAGGTCGTTGACTACGCGCGTTCGCCTAAAAGCGCCCGTGCATTCTTTTCAAGCATCGCCGACTCCTGATCGGGCAAAAGCCCCGCCTCTCGCACCTTCAACCACGCTGACTCAAAGTAGAAGAATGGCGAATGCGAACCAAAGACGACTCGTTTGGGCGAAGTTGCATCGACCAGATTGGCAAGTCCGCCTACTCCTTCGTTCATCGCGATATCGAAATACGCATTCCCTGCTCTTCTGATCTTCGCGATACCCTCGCCGGCATCATCGTCGATCCAATGCCCTGAGTTCAGGAAGACGACACGAGCGTGCGGCAGGTGGACCAGCACATCGGCGAGCGGCGAAGGATCGGAGGGCTGAATCACAGTTTGTTGCGTGCGCGTGTCTTCCATTGAAAGCGCGATCTGAACGATGAGGTTGCGGTCTGTAGCGGCGGAGATCAACTCCGGAATAGCGGGATCGGCGAACGTGTAGCCGTGATAATTCGGAAATAGACGGATGCCTGCCATGTGATGAACCTCATGGCAGCGCCGCAAATCTTCCTGCCAATCCGGCAGATTTAGGATTGATGCAGCCAAACGGCACGAAGAAACTTGCACCAACCCTGCTGCAGGCATCCGCGAGCCGAAGATTCACTCCCGCGACATCGCGGTTCAACAGGGCCTCATAGCTGCCGGCCCATGCCTGTGTCACGCCTCTTGCGCGAAGCCGCCTCGCCAGGGTTTCCGGGTCGTCTCCTACGAGCCGACGATAAGGCCAGCGAAATAGGTTGACGTTGGTATCGATCATGACGCCTAGCCCTTTCGCGTGCAAGACCGGCTCGAGCAGTCGGCGGACGTTTCCCCCAAGAATCATTTCTTTCGCTTCGTCGGGAATTTCGGCACCAAAAACTTTTGCAATCTGCGAGGCAAAACTTCGGCCTCCGACATCGCTTCCATAGACCACTCGTTCAGCGCCTAGTTCACGAACCGCCATTTCAACGAATCCCGAAGTCGGATCCGATCCGGCAATGTCTGCATACACGTTTTTTGAATCTCGAATGATGCGGATGCCGAGTTCCCAATTGCCGCCTGTATGGCCGCAGATGAGTTGAGCTTTCGGGTGACGCCTGGCGAGCTCCACAACATCGTATGGCGTCGATTCACCTGGCCCATTGCCCTCGCTGTTGAGCCATGTGTGCTGAAGAAACGGTACATTCATCGAGACGGCGCGTTCCACGATCGGATCTAACTGCGGAGCGTTGCACCTGAGATCGGTTTGTACCTCTCCAACGCAAACCATTGGTCCATCGCGGACGCAGCGGTCAAACTCTTCCAGGCTTGCGTCGACATGCTCCGGATTCACATAAAGTGAGCCATAGGCTCGGTCGGGAAAATGCTGAGCCGCGCGGATGACTCGATCGTTCTCTATCCGCACTTGCTCCGGAGTCGCGTGGCTGTCGTATTCTTCGAATCCCTGGGAGAGTATGAGGCGTTCGATTCCGAGTCGGTCCATATCACGGACCAGAACCTCCATGCGCTCCTCGGGCGTAATGCCCGGCAGAACTCCAAGATGGCTGTGGACATCCCAAACTCGGAACGATCGATTCAGTTCCGCTGTCGGAGACGGTTCTTGTCCCTCGAATTGTTTACCTGCCGAGATGACTCCTGCAGCCAGCCCCTTCAGGATCGTTCTCCGGTCGAATCGCAAAATGTGCCTCCCATTTTCAAGCATGCGGCCACTGAACGTTGGCTGCAAGAATTCAAGATGTGGCGAACCACAAACAAGAGTGTCAACATTTAATTCATAAATCGTGCTTGCCAGCTTGTATGTACCTGATCTCACTCCGGATTGCATGATTCTTCGCCGACATTGAGCTCATCGCGCGAAACAGCCATCGAAAATTGCTCAAATCCCCACGAAACGGTCGGGATCTGAAGAGAAAAATCCACCACTCCTTCGATTGTGACCCATCCGGTTGACTCCTGATGAAATATCAGATTAGATTGCATGCACTTACCATTCTCGATTCAAGACTCAATTTGAGTGCTCGGATTGAGCAGAAACTGGCACAGTTATTTCAATTCCAGAAAGAAAAGGTCCCTTTCACCGTGGCACGTCATCTCCGATCAATTGAAACCCTTCCTGCCGCCCTCTTTTTCGTCCTGGCCACGGCGTTCAGCCAGACCGGGAATGCGTCTGACATGAAGGCCGGCGTTGAGAAGGTGGATATTACCCCCCCGGTCGGCACACGAATGTGGGGGTATTTCGATCGCCTCGACGGTGCGCAGGGTGTTCTCGATCCACTGTATGCTCGCGTTCTTGTGCTTGAAACTGGAACAACCCGGTTGGCCTATGTCGATCTCGATTTCGGTCGGACCTTTGGCCCGGCGTCTCTGGATTCTCTCCGTAAAGCTGCAAAAGAAGACAGTGGCATCGACGGCCTGATCGTCCAGGCCACTCATACTCACACTGGTCCAGTCATTTTGGATGAATATCCGAACGGGCCTCCCGCGTGGGAAACCGAAGACCTCAGCCGAATCGAACACGCCATTCATAACGCCGAAGAGCACGCAGTTCCAGTCCGTTTGGGAGTCGGATACGGCGCTGCCTTTATCGGTTACAACCGCAGGCACGTTGACGCCGACGGGACGATTTCGATGCTATGGTCGAACTCCACCAAAGCTCCAACTTACCCTGTCGATCCGCTTGTTGCAGTGCTGCGCATCGATCGTATGGACGGCGAGCCTCTGGCAATCCTGGTGAACTACGCGACGCATCCCGTAACATTCGGCTCCGATGCACTCCGCTTTTCCGCCGACTTCCCAGGCGTGATGTGCAAGGTTGTAGAACAAGCCTTTGGAGGCAAGCCATTGGCATTCTTCGTGCAGGGCGCCGCGGGTGACATGAATGTTTTCGATGCCGGGACGCCCATCAACCTCGACGTCATTGGCAGAAGAGACTGGGCGGGTGAGACTCTCGGGAAAGTCGCGGTCAGCGCGGCGCAACAAATTCAGACCAAGGTTGATCTCGATCCACAGATCGACTTTCGAAACGATTCGCTCCCTCTCAAGCTTCGCTGGGACCCCCAGAAATTCAGGCAAGAGACGTTGCACGAACTCGGACCGAAGGCCTTCGAGATTTTTGCGTCGCCAATCAAAGAAACCATGGACTTGCCAGTGACCGCGGCACTCATCAATCGCAATATCGCGATTGTTGGAATGCCGGGCGAACCATTCGTAGATTTTCAGACAGACCTGCGCGCAAAATGCCCTGTGCGTGATTGCTTCTTCCTTGGATATACGAACGGTTACTACGGATACTTTCCTACGATCAAAGCAGCAAGCGAAGGCGGCTACGGCGCGGTAAGCACAACTACCTGGCTGCAAGTGGGAGCGGGCGAACAAATGGAAGATTTCGCCCTCATTCAGATTTATCGTATGCTTGGCCGCCTCAAGGACGTGCCGGATTCGCAGTGGAAGAACCTTCCCCCGGCGCCTTAGAAGCCGCGGCTTAACGTGCCTCATGGATCAGGATCGCCCACGCTGCCATGCTGAGAAGAACCGCATTTCTTTTCGATGCACGGATGTAGGGGCTCGTGGTGGTCAATCGCGCATTTCAGAGCGAAGCTACGTTGTCCTCAGCCGCAACCGCCGGCACTGTTCGACCCTTTGGCTGCTTTGATCCAGGATGCGAGGCTAGCTCCGCGCCCTGCGGGGTCCAATGCAAATAGATATCTTCAATGATTTTCGTGGCAATCAATCGCGCCGCGCCGAGCGCGCTGGCTTCGCCGCCCAGCGTTGAAACAACAAGCTGCACTTCATTGGCCGACTTTTCCAACGATCTTTGTTTAATGATCCTTCGCAAAGGATCCGCAATCAATTGCGGAATCTCGCGAAACAGTGCCCCACCAAAGATCACTACTTTGGGATTGAGCAGATTCACCAAGTTCGCCAATCCGATACCGATGTAAGAAGCAGAAGTTTGCAGCACTCTGTAAGCAAGGCTGTCGTCTTCTGAGACGGCTTGCGCAATCAGCTCGATACTGACCTTGTCGAGGTCCCCGCCGATGAGTTCGCGAATCTTTGAATCGATGCCCTTTTTCGATAGCGGAACGCACATTTTGAATAATCGCGGCGCTCGAAGCCAAGGTTTCAAGACAGCCCGTATTGCCACACGAACATAACGGGCCGCTCTCGTTGACCGTGATGTGCCCGAACTCGCCCGCTCGCCCACCACCACCGCGGTAGATTTTGCCGTCGAGGAAGATTCCGGCGCCGATACCCATCCCCACATCGATATAAAGAAAGTCACTCAGATCCCTGCCCGCGCCAAAGCACTTTTCCGCAATCGTTGAGGTGCGGACACTGTCTTCAAGAAGGCAAGTGAGGCTAAACTCCTTCTCGAATATCTCTCGAAGAGGGACATTCTTCCACTCCTCCATTTGCCCCGGACGGGGATAGGAGAGCACAACTCCGGCTTCGCTATCGATCACGCCGGAATGACCAATACCGATGCCTTTGATTAACTTCTGCGGGATGTTGGATTCTCGAATCGCCTGGTGAATGGAGAGAAACGTTTTCTCCAACACGCGCTGACGTCCTACCTTCATGTCAGTTCGCGCTTGCGATCTGTAGACAATCTCACCGTTGACGTCGGTGATGACGATACGCAGGAAAAAAGACCCGAGATCGACGCCGACAAGATACGCTGCGTCGCTCCGAACTTGCAGCGGAATCGGTCTCCGGCCCAAATGCGAGGTTGCCGGCTCAGATTCGACAACCAGACCCTTCTTGATTAATCGCTGCACGATGGCTGTGATAGAAGACGGACTTAAATCGGCCTGCCTTGCCAACTCAAGTCTGGAGTTATTTGCTCCAGAATGAATTAATTGCAGAATGGTTAATTCGCGCTGCTCGAGTTTTTCCAGTGGCTCTGGAGAACGCGGTAAAGTCTTGCCCATAATGCTATTCTACTATTATCTTGTCTCTTCATCCGCTGATAGCCCTGTCTTTATTTCACAATTCATCGCCTATCACGATTTCGGAACGCGCCGAGGGTCAACTTTGCTGCCAACTATCCGCAAATGGGCGCTGAATTCGCGAAGGCTCCGCCGCCTCACGGGGTTGCTCGCCGCAGCATGCCTGATTGCTAGCCTTCTCGCTATACCTCAGGCCTTTGGTCAGGCAATCCCGCAAGATTCATTTCTGAATTGGATGGATGCGATTGCACAAAAGGATTTGCAGCAGCGCGCACAGTCAATTCACAAAGTCCACACAGTTGCAGAAGCTGAAATTCGCGAGCAGTTCGTCCGCCGGGAGCTTCTGAACGATGTCGGCGGCTTGCCGGATCATCACGGCCCGCTGAACTCGAAGGTCACCGGCGAGATCCACACAGCCTCATACACAATCGAGAAGGCAATCTACGAAAGCCTTCCAGGCTTCTACATCACCGCAGATATTTACCGGCCGAATGAGCCAGGTCGCCATCCCGCTGTTTTGCTGCAGGCGGGGCATACGCAAGAGGGCAAGGTGGAGAACCAGCGGATTGCCGCCAACCTCGCGACGAAGGGGTTTGTTGTGCTCTGTTTTGATCCCATAGGGCAGGGTGAGAGGGTGCAAACTTATAGCCGCCAGCTCGACGGGCCCTTGGCGAGGTGGTCCGTTCCGGAGCATATTGAATTGAATGCCCAGTCCGAATTAATCGGACAAGGGCTGGCTCGGTATTTCATCTGGGATGCAATGCGCTCTCTCGACTATCTCGCCAGCCGGCCAGATGTTGATGTCTCGCGAATTGGTGCTGCCGGATGCTCAGGTGGCGGCGCACTCACAACGTTCATCGGCGCGCTCGATCCAAGAATCAAGGTCGTGATCCCTGCATGTTATCCAGGCTCATTTCAGACATTGTTTCCCACGACGGGTCCCCATGGCGAGATGACCTTCCCTCATTTTCTGGCTAGCGGTCTCGACACCGCTGACTTCGTCGAACTGTCTGCGCCCAAGCCGTGGCTGCTTCAATCAACCGAAACCGATCAATTCGGATTTCGTCACGAGGGCGTCGAACTCGTTTATCACGAGGCCCAGACTTGGTACGACATCTTCAATGCACGCGGCAATCTCAGCTTCATGGTTGCGCCCGGATCGCATGGAATGCCGTTGGAAAGCCGGGAGGCCGTATATCAGTGGATGATTCGATGGTTGAAAAACGGCCAAGGTGATTTCCATGAGCAGCCAGTGGCCATGTTTCCTGAGGCTCAACTGCGAGCCACTGCAACGGGTCATGTTGAAGATCTTCAGGGCAGCTTGAAACTTCACCAGCTCTTGCTCGCCGACCTGCGAAAAGAAGAGAGCCAAGGATCGATCTCAGATTTGAATGCAGAACTCAAAAACCTGCAGATCTCTACGGACGGCTCTGCGCCCGGCGTAAAGTTGTTGAGCACTAAAAGCGGCGCTAACCGCAAGCAGCATCTCGAAATTCAGAGTGAGCCGGGAATCTGGCTCGACGCCACTCTGTATCTCCCGAACACTGCCGGTCGAAAACCGGCTGTGCTGATTGTGAGAGATCGCGAAAATCTGGAAGGAATATCGACGAAACAATTGGCTGAAAAAATGGCCGCGAGCGGTCAGGTCGTTCTCGAATTGGAACCACGCACGTCTCGACTGAAGAACACCGAAGGTCCGGACACCGGGGATTGGATGAGCGACCTTCAAGCAAACTTAATTGGTCGTAACCTCCCATCCATGCGGGCGCACGACATACTTCGCGGCGTCGACCTCCTGCGCCATCGGCCGGACGTCGATCCGAATGCGATTCGCGGTGCCGCCCGCGGCGTTGCGGGTGTCTGGCTCCTTCTCGCCGCCACAGCCGATTCCCGCCTGATTGCGATCTGGCTCGACAGAACTCCCTCGAGTTTGCGTTCGGCGCTGGATAACTCCGTAGCTATCGATCTGCCCGACGCCGTCATTCCAAACTTTGCCCTGCATTGGGACTTGGAGGATCTAGTGAAGGCTATTGAGCCAAGGCAAGTCTTCTGGACCGATCCAACCAATTGGATGCAGCATGTGATCTCCCTTGGACCGCCTTACCACTATCGCTATATCCCCGGCGATCTTACCGACGAGATGGATGCCCAAGACGACGCGTATGTTCGTCAGTTCCTTATCCTCAAGTGAGATGTCGCGGACTCCGCTGGCCGGCAAGGACGTCCACAATCGGATTCAGCGCCGCGTGATCGAGCATTTTCCGAATACCTTTAAGACCTCTCAGGATCATTGATACTTGGCTCTTTGTTAAGAGAATGGGCACTCAAGCGCCCGCGTTCTGTCTGCACCAACTCAGAAAATGATTCATTTGAGATCAATTCGCACTGCTTCGTAAATGTGGATGCGGGGCACCGTCAATTCCACCCAGCCTTCATCAATCGTCCATGGCACAGTGGAATTGCTCCACATCAGCACAACATTGCGGACCTGCCGATTAGCTGGAACTCTGATGCGAACTCGGACATTCTCTACCGGCAAAAACGTCTCTTGCACCAGCCCCTTCTTCCAGATGTTCCCCGTATCCGCCATCAGATGCAAAATCAGAATGTCTTCTGACGCTGCAAACTCGGGCATCAGCCCTTGCCTGAAATCAACTTCATACGGCCGCGACGACGCGAGAATCGGATCGATCAATGTGTGAAAGTAACCAAGCACCGCATCGTTAAGGGTCTCGTCGTAGATCGCTTCGAGGCCCGAGCCGATATAAATGGTCGTTCCCTCGCCATGCCTCTTCTTCACGACCGCCGGCCCGAAGACCCTGCGGTAGCCCCTCTCATAGGTCTCAGCCAGCACCGTCGCATCGGCACTTGCCTCGAATCTCATGATCTGCGGATCCTGCGGAATCAGTGTCTGCGACGAGGCAGGTCGCAGATACAAGTCGGTGGTTTGAACAATCGGGTTAGTCGAGCTCAGCTTCGCGCCAAATAAATCCGCGAGGCCGTAGTTTCCTCGCAGTCTGCCGTATTCATCGGCAATCGATGTCAGATGCGATGCAATCAGCGTTCCACCATTCTCAACGTAACGAGCCAGCACAGCACATTGCGTATCACTCAGGCACGGAGCGTTCGGCACGTACACTAACTTGTACTTCGCCAGCGACTGTGGTGTCATTCGATAATCCAGAAACGGCTCCGAGTCATATCCCATATCTTTTAAGACCTGGAACGCTCCGTAGTAATAGTTGCCGTAGGCATCTGGAACAAATTTATCGTCGTGATACCAGCCGATAGCTTGCGTGCAGAGCAGAATTCCCACCAGCGGAGCCGGGCGCACGGAATCGAAGAGCTTCTCATTCTTCCGTCTAAATTCGAAAATGGCTTTCAAGCCTTGAATCGAAGGCCGATCGAGAGAATTTTCCGGCTCGTAGAACAGGCGGTTCAAACCCCAGTAGCAATAACCCGCGCCCGCAGCCGTCGCCATCGCCGCATCCAGCTGCAGTTGCTCCCCTTCAATCGGATGGCTGAACCAGCCACCAATCTCCCTATCCTTAATGTGCTCGCGGTTGTACACTGTGTGCGACCCGACGTAGGTCCAGATGTTTTTCCCTGTCGATTGACCAGCGCGGATGTTGAAAAGCTTTTCTTCCGGCGTGCTCGACGCTTCAAACATAAAGGTCGCCATCTCCGGAATCATGTAGGCCTTCGCCGTCCAACCATCCCTCATCATTTCGCCATTGTTGTAGGTCTGCGGCACGTCGCGCACATTGCGCACCATGGTGCAGATCTCCTGCATGAACGCAATCACAACTTCCTGCTCCATCCACTCACGATATTCAATCAGGTCTTCCAGCTTGGCGCTGCCATCCTGCCTTGGGATGTCCTTGCCGTGTGCCTTCCGGTACGCCTCCTTGCAATATTTGCAATGGCAAAAATCCGGTTCGTGATCCATCCCTTCGTAGGCGCCGTCGTAGTACATCAAATCAACCGGATAGTTGGTAATGACCTCTCGCACACAATCCATTGTTTGTTCGCGCACCGGGCTGTTCAGGCATCCTTCGTAATACTCTCCCCACCCGAAATGCGTCGTTGTCATCGGCCGTCCGTCTGCGAACCGGCGCGCCCAGTCAAGATAATTCGGATCATTCGCAGTGATATCCATGAATGGGTGATTCAACGGGTTGTACACAACCAGCTTTATCCCTGCCTCTCCGCACAAATCTGCTGTCTCCTTCAGCAAGTCCCGCGATCCCAGCTCAGGATGGCGAGGCATCTTTGTCTTCGTCGGGAAATAGGCAACGTATGAGAAGCTCGGGAATCGCAGCGCATTACATCCCAGCTCGCGCGCGATCGCTACCGCCTTCCTGGGCTCGTAGTCCAGCGCGGGATAAAACGGTGGACAGTACCCCTCGGCAATCAGTAGCCGTATCGAACGCACCCAGTCTGGAACTTGCGGAATCGTTCCGTCCGGCATTGCAATCCCCAGCTTCGACCGCAGCCTCCTCAGTGTCGTCCCCGCTGCCAGCGCGCTCGCCCCTCGCAACAACTCCCGTCGACTCAGCCCATTCATTGCAGTTCTCCGTTGGTCAGGCGTTCTTGATCGCGCATCTATTCCGTTGACTTGTTCACTGTGTAGATGCACCGTCTGTCGGTTTCACGTTGAAGGACCCCGTCAAGACAATCTCTTGCGACGACTTTCCAACCATGACATCGAAAGTGCCCGGCACGACTGCCAAATGAAGATCGGCGTCAAGTAGATTTAGCTCCTCAGGCGTCAACTTCATCGTCACGCTCTTGGTCTCACCTGGATTCAACTCCACCCTTGCGAATCCTCGCAGACTCTTAACCGGTACCGCCACCGGCGTATACCGTTCATGCAGATAGAGCTGCACCGTTTCCACTCCCGCGCGCATTCCGATATTGGTTACATCCACGCTCACCTCCGCGCTGTCAGCGGGAGAAATCTGCTCCGGAGCAATGCGCAGATTACGGTACTGGAACTGGGTATAGCTCAGCCCGTAGCCAAACGGATACAGCGGCGACGCGGGCATGTCTGAGTATCCGCCATTGTGGCTCCATCCGTTTTTAATCCAATACTCTTTGCCTGGTTTGTAGTTGTAATAGGCGGGAAGCTGTCCGGAACTTCGCGGAATCGTGATGGCGAGCCGGCCGCTTGGGTTGTAGTCGCCAAATAGCACATCGGCAACTGCCTGGCCGCCGCTCTCCCCCGGTTCCCATGCTTCAACAATCGCAGGAATGTGTTCGGCCTCCCATGGAATGGAAAGCGGCCTGCCGTTGATTAGAACCAAAATCAACGGTGTACCCGTGCCCTGGATCGCACGCACGAGGTCTTCCTGGTGGCCTGTTAGATCGAGGCTGGCCACGTCATACGCCTCGCCGTCGGTCGCCGGCGATTTGCCTACACCGTCGTTGTTCGGGCGCTCCCCCACAACAACCACGGCCACACTGGCCTTTCGCGCAGCCTCTACTGCGGAAGCAAAATTCGCCTCGCCGCCGATCACATCGCAGCCCTGAACGAAGTCGATCCTGGTTCCCGGGGAGATTGCACTTCGGATTCCATCGAGTACCGTGACGATCTTCTGGGGCACCGCGTGCGGTGTGTAGTCGCCCAGCTGGCTCCATCCGTCATTCGCATTCGGACCAATCACTGCAATCGAACTGATATCTCTTTTCAGCGGCAAAAGGTCGTGGTCATTCTTGAGCAATACAATTCCCTCTCGAGCCGTCTTGAGCGCGAGTTGCTGATGGTCGACAGAGTGAACCGCGCGCTGGGCTTCTGCGACGTCGGCGAATGGGTGCTCAAACAATCCCAGGCGAAATTTGAGTTCGAGAATGCGTCGCACCGCTCGGTCGATCAGCGACTCGGGAATCTTGCCTTCTTCTACGTTCTCCACGAGAGGTCCCATGTAGGCGGGCTCATAAGTAATATCCATGTCAACCCCTGCTTTTAGCGCAAGAGCCCCCGCGTCTTTCTGCGTAGGAACGATGTGCTCGTAAATCAAAGTATCGAATCCGCCGCCTTCACTGTCGACAATTCCCTTAAAGCCAAGCTCATCTCGGAGGATTCGAGTATTCCATTTCTCCGACGCGTGTTCCGGTACGCCTTCTATATCGGGATAACCTGCCATTACACCGAGCGCTCCCGCTTTGAATGCTGCAATCCATGGAGGCAGAAAATTCTCGCGGATATAGCGTTCCGATAATTCAATTGCCCCGCGTTCCAAGCCGCTCACAGGCTCGCTCTGTGTCGGGAAATCGGTCATCATCGCAGCCACTTTGTCAGGTGCGCCCACGTTTGAACCTTGCGCGCCACGCACAATGTTCTCGGCAATTCGCGCATCCAAATATGGATCTTCTGTGTAGCCTTCCATGTTTCGTCCCATGCGCGGATCGCGATCTGTCTCGAGCACGAGAGTCGAAAGCATATGAATGCCCGTCGAGCGGGCTTCCTGCGCGGCGGCTGCGTAAATCCCGCGCACCAGCGGCATGTCGAAGGTGCTGCCGATTGAAAGTCCTTCAGGAAACACCGTGGCGCCGGCAAACATCGCTCCGTGCGTGCCTTCCTCGTCCTCAAGAAGCGGAATCTTAAGGCGCGTTTGAGTTGTCGCGATGGTTTGAAGTTCATTGAAAAATCTGACCTGGTCGGGAAGATTGTTCAGATGGAGGGTATCTGCCAATGTAAAGAAGCCCGAACCTGGGCCAATCTCGCTGGTAAAACTTCCAGCAGCGAATTTCCGCGCAGATGCCATCTTCTCGGCATTCGTTGTTCCCAGGGCATCGACGTATCCACAAGGAAGATTCAACTGGCCAATTTTTTCTTTCAATGTCATGCGCTTCAGCAGGTCCTTAACGCGCGCATCGACCGGTTGACTGGGATCGAGATAGGGCGAGGTTGCAGCTGCTGATTGCGCCCACGCGGATTGCACTTGGAGAACCGCCCCCAGCAGCCACGAGATCACCAATATGCGGCGCTTCATCGATGGGGAGAATCCAACGCGGTGAGTATCAGCAACTCGTTTCATAGCTCTTTCCCTGGATTTCTGTAACGGCCTCACACGCGACTTTCTAACGGACCACACCCACCCACGAGGTGAACGGCGGCAACGTAAGAGATTCCAGCGATTGAATCGACTGAAGCTCCGGCTCGCTCGCCGCGAGGGTGCCGACGGTAGTGCCGTTGATTCCAAAATCTTTGAGGTGAAGCGTGACAGTCTTTGCGTGGGCCGACATATTGATCGCTGCGACAACCACTTGACCCTTTCCGGGAGCCTGGCGGAGATAGGAAAGTACATCCGGGTCGTTCGAGTCGATCATGACCATGCTTCCATCGCGCAAAGCTGGATTCTGGCTCCGGATCGCGATCAACTTCTTGTACCAGTTCAGAAGTGAACTCGGATCAGCGGTCTCAGTTTCAACATTGACGGTTTTGTAGTCCTGCGAAATTGGAAGCCAAGTGTCCGCGCTGCTTGAAAAGCCGGCCTCTGGCCCCGGAGTCCATTGCATCGGCGTGCGTTCTCCATCGCGTCCCTTTTCTCTCGGCCACCCAGTGATGCCGATCGGATCCTTCACATCTTTTTTGTGCTTCGGCGTCTGCGTCGTCATCCCAATTTCCGCGCCATAGTAGGTCACTGCCGTGGCGCGGCTGGTGAACAGGATGGTGGCGATACCCTTTGCAATCTCAACGTTGTGCGCGCCGTCGCCAAAGCGATCAATCGAGCGTTCATTGTCGTGGTTGTCGAAGACGAAAAGCGGCTGCGAACCATGCAACTGTGTCTCTGCCTCTTCGATCACGCGGCGAAAATACCCTGCGTTAAACTTCGCACCACTGCCAAAGCCAACCATCATGTCCATCGGCAATTGCAATTCGTCGTGCGCTGCTCCACCGTACCATGCGTCGAGGGCTGCAACGTCGGGCGGATACGTCTCGCCGATCAACACACGGTTCCCAGGAAATTTATCGACCATCGCTCGCATGCGCCGCAGGACGTCGTGAACCTCCGGTAGGTTCGCCGTATAAATTTCTTTAATGTTAGGGTCGCCCTGATCGTTGGTCCCGCCAAGTTCCGGCTCGTTGCGGAGTTGTGGGTCCTCAAACAGCGTGGGGATCGCATCCAAACGAAATCCAGCGACGCCGCGACGAAGCCAGAACTTCATCACGTCGAACATCGCCTTCTCCACCGCTGGGTCCTTCCAGTTTAGGTCAGGCTGTTGCTTATAGAACTTGTGGTAGTAAAACTGCCGGCGGGCTGGAATCCATTCCCACGCTGATCCTCCGAAAAATGACTCCCAGTTATTCGGGGGAACCACGCCGTCGTGCTGGTTTCTCTTCTGGAACTCACCCACACCTGGAGAATCCGCCGGAATTCCGGAGTTCCAAACATACCAATCCGCTTTGGGATTATCGCGTGAGCTGGCTGACTCGATAAACCATTTGTGTCGATCGGAAGTGTGGTTCAGGACCAGGTCGAGGATGATGCGCATCCCGCGTTGTCGTGCTGCACCTTCGAGACGGTCGAAGTCCTTGAGGGTGCCATACTGCGGATCGATGCTCTTGTAATCTGATATGTCGTAGCCAAAATCTACCTGGGGCGAAGGATACATCGGTGCGATCCAGATTGCATCAATGCCGAGTCCTTTTAGGTAGTCGAGGTGCTTCGTGATCCCATTTAAGTCGCCAACGCCGTCGCCGTTCGAATCCGCGAAGCTGCGGGGATAGATCTCTTCGACGACGGCGTGTTTCCACCAAACGTCATCAGCACCGGCTTGGGGCAACCCGCTTATCTCGATATCCGGTGACTTCGCCGGCGCCACTCCCGGCTGTTGCGCCGGAAGTGCGGCTGCAAAAATGTTGATGAAGCAGAACAGAAACGGCTTGAGAATCTTGCCATGAACGGAAAAAATGGCCCATTCAGGAACCGCGCGAAAAGTGCTGTCGTTGGGCGTCCGAAAACAGCCCCTGTTGAGGAATTTACCCGGTTGGGTCGACATAATCACCTTAGCGATAACATCACGATCTTTGCGAGATCGCCCGGTTGCACAATCTTGACAGCCCTGAATCCCGCCGCACGTGCACTCGCAAGTCCAGGCTCCGAATCTTCAAACGCAGTTCCTGTTTTCACTCCCAGCCTCTCGGCTATCAGCAGGTAAGGAGCGGGCGAAGGCTTTGGCGCAACCGGTTCTCCTCCGAATACCATCCCGTCAAACTTGTCGTAAATGTCCGCAGCGCGAAGAATCGGTTCTACTTCATCTTGCTCGGAACTGGTCACCAGCCCAACGCGATAACCACCCAGTGTTCTCAGCAATGCGACCGATTGTTGCGGAATCGGGCTTTCTATGAGCGACCATTCGCGGACCATCTGCTTCCGTTCACGATTCTGGTGTGAAAACTCATCTGCGTCTGCTGGCCGCATCTGCGCGCCGAAATGCTCGAATATCCTGGCGTCGCTCACTCCCTGCCCGATACGGCAATACTCTTCCCACCCGAGTTGAATGCCGTATCGCGAAAGCAGGACCGCCCACGATTTCCAGTGCAATGGCTCTGTATCGGCAATCACCCCGTCATAGTCAAAGACCAGCGCCTCACTCAGTTCAGCCATCTCGTTCCGTTCCGAGCGCGAAGCGGTCGCTTTCAAGTCAAAAGGCAAAGCAGCTCCAACACCTTGCCTTGTTGGCTTTTCCAATCACGCCCAAACTGTGCATTGGCGCGTTAGTCTGACAGGAGCGCCCGATGGACCTTTTCGAATGCGCGAATGATATCACCCTCATCACGTTCCGTCAGCGAGGATGGAATCGCAATGAGAATGCTCCGCTCAAATAGACTGTCGGCTATCGGGCAAGTTCCCTTGGCGTACTGCATTCGGAGGCCGGAATTCTCTGAAAGGTTCCACGGAAAACCGCCGCGATCGACGCTCGTCATCTGCACAAGGCTGGCGATATTGTAGTAAAGATGAAACCCCCACTCGGTCATAAGAATGTTGGAGAGTCCCTGAGAATGAGTGACAATTCCCTCCGCTCTCAGCGCCTTGTTCACTTTCCTGGCGGTCTCTGAATCCTTATACGTGGTAATAAGGAAGGGCGAAGTGTCACCGGCAGGATCAACGATCCTGCGCAGGAGGATGCCGGGAAGCTTTTCTAAGGTTTCCCTGATGCGATACTTGCTGCGATGCATGCTGCCCGTGATTCGAGGAAGTTTTGCCAGCTGCACTCGCAAAACCGAAGCGCGGAGCTCATCGAGCCTGCACCCTTGCCCCCATAAACAAAGATCGGGATCGTTCAAAATGAGTCGCCCTTGCTCGTTGCGTGCATATCCCAGATCATGGCACGCAAATGCGCGGTCGTAGAGCCTGCGCGTATTCGTAACCACGGCGCCGCCCTCCCCTGAGGTCATGTTCTTGTTCATCTGGAAACTGAAGATGCCCATGTCGCCAAACGTTCCGACCCGCTGACCGTTGACACTGCCTCCAATGCACTGGGCACAGTCTTCCAGCAGGAACAGCTTCCTGCGATCAGCTACTTTTCGGATGGCCTGAATATCCGCGGGAGCGCCACTCATATGCACAACGATGATTCCCGTTGTCTTGCTGCTGATCCGTTGTTCAAGAGCCTTCGGATCGATGCAGAAGGTGTCGTCGATATCCGCCAGTACGGGAATGGCCCCGCGATTGATCACTGCCGCAGCCACGGATACCCACATGTACGCCGGCACGATCACTTCCTGCCCAGGCCCCACCCCGAGGGCAGCCAATGCAACACTCAGGGCAGCCGTACCACTGCTCACTGCCACCACGTGGGACACATCCAGAAATCGAGCAAACTCCGATTCAAATGCTTCAACTTCTCTTTGCAGCTCAACTCCGTAGTAGCGAAATAACGACCTGCTGCGCACCACACGCGCGGCGGCTTCAACCTCTTCCGCATCCATGTGGTGTACACCCGGAAATTCGAGAGGAAGAGGCTCGGTGCGCACCGGCGTTCCTCCATCAATTGCCAGCCGGACTTCTATTGCATCGCGATCTTGATTTGCACATTTCTCTTTATCTTGCATAAAGACTCCCTCTGTCCGGCCCTGTACGAACCCAGGGCAAGAAGCCCGACGAGTCGACGGAGCCAGTTGCCCTGGCCTCTCCGCCGCTTTCACAATTCCATTCCCGGCGGCCCAGGAGTCGCCGGTAGACTCGGCATCTCCGTGATCGGCGTTCTTCGAGCTCGTTCCATTTTTCTTGTTTGTTTCTCAGATGAAACATATATACCAAATCATATCCAGAGTCAACCATATTTAATTCTTGGATGAAATATAAGGTCGACCCTAACCTAGCATTATGCTGTCTTCTTATGAAAATGCGCCACCGTCAGGCGGATGCATGAACGCAACCGTCAGAACGCGAGCGACAATTTGCGGCACAGTTCTCCGCATGGCCAGCAAGAGTGAACATCTTCGTTGGGCCAATCTATATTGAATGCGTTTGCAGTTCAATGGATTTTGCAGCTCAAACAACGTGGTAGCCTCCGGAATAGCGCTCGTGTGGTCGACCCGAAGTCCGAAAACCAGCCTTCATGCTAGTTCAGTTTTCGCTGGATCCAGCAGCTAACTTCGTTGACGGATAGACGAAAACTGGGGTGTGGAGAAGCGGGAAGCGCCTTTAAGGGTTCTTGGCGTTGGACGGAACCTCCTGCAAACCGTTGCCTGCACCGAAACGTCTGCGCACCCGGAAAGCTCCACGGGAGCCGACAAACTTAGCGTCCCATCCCCTCTTCCATCTCTTTATATAACTTATTTTAAGAGAGTTACCGTGAAATCGTCTCCGATTCGGCGTAAGGCCGAGACAAGGGATCATAAGACGAGCACTCGGTCTTTTCACAATTAACTGGCCCGGCAGCGGCGCGAGGGAAAAGCCATCCAGACCCAGGACCCCACGAACTCGAACCCTTCCGCGATAAACCCGGCATACGTCACGACTCAACCCTCAAATTGAGAAATTGGGCCTGCGTTGCCGTGTCCCGGGATATGTCGGGCCGCCCAAACGAAACGCATTTCCTTGAATCACGGATTCCAATCCCCGTCGTGCGCTTCCCGCAATGCAACCCCCTCCATAAAATGCAGCTTCGCTCTTTAGTAAGAGGGAACATCCCATTGGATAAAAGGCCCCGTCGCTGATCACGCATGAAGATCCCTTCGAGATGACGCGGAAACCGGGCCGTTCTAGCTGTGCCAGGTTTCGACCGGCTATATTTATCGTCTTGGAGTGATTTCGAGGTCAGGTTCCGAACTGCGGGTTGCGCCAAAAAAGCGGCGACTCGGTGCTTTGCATTTACCAGGTGTCAGGCCTGAATACCGTTGGGTTTCATGAAAGATTTTGGAGATGGTTCTGGTGCGGCGCTTCCAGATACGAAGCTTCTTGGTTTTCTGGCTCTTCATGCTGAGCGCTATCGCGTTCCTTGATCGCACCAATGTCTCCATTGCGGGATCGGCAATCCGGGACGAGCTGGGAATCGACAATCTCCAACTGGGTTGGGTTTTCAGTTCTTTTCTGCTGGGATATGCAGCTTTTCAAGTCCTTGGCGGCTGGATGGCGTGCAGGTTTGGTCCACGACGTACGCTCGCGGCTGGCGTGTTGTGGTGGGGTATATTTTCCGCGCTGACAACTGTCGTTAGCCCTCAGGTCGCGCATGCCTTGCCGATCTTGATCTTGATTCGTTTTTCGCTTGGCGCTGGTGAAGCCGTCGTGTATCCGGCATCGAATCAGTTTGTAGCCCATTGGGTCCCAGTGGCCGAGAGAGGCCGTGCGAATGGCTGGATATTTGCCGGCGTGGGGGCGGGAGCTGGACTCAGTATTCCTGCCCTTACATGGATAATCAGCCGTTATGGATGGCGTGCATCCTTTTGGTTGAGTGCGCTGGTTGGAGTTCTTGTGGGAATCGTATGGTATATCGTGGCCCGCGATTTGCCAGAACAGCATCAACGTGTCTCAGAGGATGAACTGAAGACGATACAGGCCACACGTTCCATCGAGGGAATTCGCCCAGGTCTGCAGCTCACCTGGCGCGACGCGCTCTGCAACCTCAACGTCGTGGCGTTGACACTTAGCTATTTCACTTTCGGATATGTTGCCTGGATATTCTTCAGCTGGTTTTTCATATACATGGCCCAGGTGCGTGGGCTCAACCTCAAGGCCAATGCAATCGTTTCGATGATCCCTTTTCTTGCCATGACGGTGTGTTGCCTCTCAGGTGGAATCTTTAGTGATTGGCTTACCAAGAGGTTTGGATTGCGTCGTGGACGCTGCGGCATCGCGGCCGTGTCGCTTGTGCTCACCGCGGTGTTTCTGATCGTTGGTTCCTATGTGAGCAGTCCATATGCAGCCAGCATCATCCTTGCTGGAGGGGCTGGAACTTTGTATCTTTCGCAAAGTTCGTTCTGGTCGGTAAGTGCGGACATTTCCGGTGCGCGCTCCGGAGTGGTCTCTGGCGTGATGAATATGGGGTGCCAGATTGGCGGCGCTGTGACTGCCTCGCTAACGCCGTATTTGGCTGGCCGGTTCGGCTGGAACTTTGCCTTTGTGTTTGCCGCTGTGCTCTCTGTTGCAGGTGGTGCCCTATGGCTCTTCGTGGATCCCAAACGTCCGCATCGCGAATCTGACTTGGGTCTTCGCGTGGAAATTGCTTCGATCGCCCGGAGATAGGATTGAGCGCGAATCGCAATATTCAGGAGCATACTATTTGTGAGAAGTGCCGGAGGCAGCCCGAGATGAATTCGAGTTATTCCCGCAGAGACTTTTTCGAAGTTTTGGGCATGGCAGCAGGAGCAGCCATTGCCCAACCTGCAATTGCTGCGGCACTCGCGGCCCCGCGGAGTCGTGTTGCTATCGGCCAATGCCAGGAATACAACCGCCAGGTCGTCGACGTACTTTCCACGATGTTCGACCAACTCGGCGGGCTGGAAGAGTTGGTGCGAGGGAAAACCGTCGCCATCAAGCTCAACATGACCGGCCCGACCAACGACAAGCTGAATTCAATGCCGAATCAGATGACGCACTGGGTTCATCCACAGGTCATCGGGTCTTTGGTTTCACTTCTAGGCAATGCGGGTGCACGGCGCATCCGGCTGCTTGAGAGCGCGCCGGTCGGTATAAAGCCGCTGGAGGAGTTCATGCTTTCGGCCGGCTGGCAGCCGCAGGATTTCGCGAGCGCGGCGACGCGGGTGGAGTTTGAGAACACGAACTTCCTGGGCAGCGGAAAAACGTATGCGCGATTCATGGTTCCGGGCGGAGGACTGATGTACTCCGGCTACGATCTGAATCACTCTTACCGCGACACCGATGTCTTTGTCTCGCTGGCCAAGCTGAAAGAGCACCGAACGGCCGGCGTTACCCTCTCAATGAAAAACTGTTTTGGCATCACGCCTTGCACCATTTATAGCCGCGAGGCGCCCGAGGACGAGCCCAGCATCGTTCCGGTGGGATATCGCGAGCCGATGCATTCGGGTTCCCGCGTGCCGCCCAAGAGTGCGCCGCAGCCGTTGACTGAATCGAAGGACCCGAGCTTTCGCGTGCCGCGCATAACGGCGGACCTGGTGGCGGCCAGACCGATTCATCTCGCGGTGATCGACGGAATCTACACCATGACTGGCGGCGAGTTGCCGAACCAGCAGCGCAACTGGATCCATAAGCCGGTTCACCCCGGGCTGTTGATTGCGGGTATGAATTGCGTCTCGACGGATGCGGTCGCGACGGCGGTCATGGGACTCGATCCGATGGCAGATCGCGGCACGGCTCCCTTTGAAACGTGCGACAGCACCTTGCGGCTGGCTGAGCATCTGGGCGTAGGCACGCGGGATCTGAGCCGCATCGAGGTTGTAGGTACGCCGATTGCGAAGGCCCGTTTCCGCTTCCCCCGCTGACGCAGTTGACGACTTAGCTCTTCGCACGGCTGAACATCTGTCCCGCCGGAGCCGAGTGAAGAAGCGACTCTCCACCACCGTTCCTTCTGGTCTTTCGCTCGGGTCGACGACCCGTTTCCTATTTCAGAAAGGCCGAATTACCTCGAAGATAGCTACCATCTATCCGACAGACATCTATCATTGCTCGGAAAGAATCTGCAGCACCCGCCTGAACGCGTTCGGGAGGTACAATTGCGTTTCTGTGATCAACTTAGAAGCCATCCGGAAGGATGAAGAGGAGTGCTGAGATGCCGATTGAACGCCGTGGTTTCTTGAAGACTGTTGCAGGCTGGGGGCGCGCTCGCTCTCGCTCCGCGCTTCGCTGGCGCAGAAGAGCAGGTAGCTCGCGCAACGCGGGGAATGCCGGCGCCGCGAATCAAAGATATCAGCGTGATTGAATGCGAGCCGCAGGGCGTGCGCCTGACGGTGGTGAAGATCACGACGGATCAGGACGGACTTTATGGCTATGGCTGCGCGACCTTCACGCAGCGCGCAGATCTGGTGAAGCCGGCGGTGGAGAAGTATCTCAAGCCCTTCCTGCTGGGCAAAACCACCGACCGCATCGAAGATATCTGGCAATCCTGCTACGACAGCTCGTATTGGAAGAACGGCCCGGTACTGAACAATGCGATCAGCGGCATCGATCAGGCGCTGTGGGATATCAAGGGACGCCAGGCCGGAATGCCCGTCTACCAACTTGCGGGCGGCAAATGCCGCGAAGCGGTGGATACCTACGCGCACGCGAGCGGCGCCGAGTTTGAAGAAGTGGTGGAGAGATGCGAAACAGTATATGGCGCAGGGCTTTCGCAATGTGCGTGTTCAGGTGGGCCTGCCGGGCATGGCGGGCTACGGTTCGCAACATAAGGATGCATGGCCGGCCGAAGGCGCTCCACGACAAGCCGCTGTTTGACCCTGCGGCCCAGATGCGGCGCGCGCTGAAGCTGCTTGAGATTTGCCGTCGCGAACTCGGCGACGAAGTTGAGTTGCTGCACGACATGCATGAGCGCTGACGCCCAATGAGGCGGTGCAGTTCTGCAAGGAGGCCGAGCAGTTCCGGATGTTCTTTCTCGAGGACCCGCTCTCTCCGGAAGATCTGGGATACTTCCGGCAGATTCGCCAGAACTGCGCAACGCCGATCGCGATGGGCGAGCTGTTCAATAGCCCGCATGAGTGGCAGCCACTGATCACGGAGCAATTGATCGACTACATCCGCGTGCATGTGTCGCAGGCGGGCGGATTCAGCCCGGCGCGCAAGATTGCGATTCTTGCCGAGCAGTTTGGCGTGAAGACGGCGTGGCACGGTCCCGGCGATGTTTCGCCCGTTGGCCACATGGCAAACGTCACTTTGGATCTGGTCAGCTATAACTTCGGAATTCAGGAATATTCGCCGTTCAACGAAAGAACGCAGGCGATCTTTCAGGGTTGCCCGGAGATGCGCGATGGATATCTGTGGGTGAGCGAAAAGCCCGGATGGGGCATCGAAATTGACGAGAAAGAAGCGGCAAAAGCGCCGTTTACCGCCAGCCCGCTGAATGGCGGCTGGGGCGAGATTCGACTGCGCGACGGCACCGTGATCAAGCAGTAATGGCTGGATTCAACTGAAGAGAGCATCGTCCCAGGATTGCGCTTCGTCCCACATCGGTGTGGGTTCAAAGTAGCCCGTGCCGGGCTTCAGATGCCGCTTCAGTTCGTCGTCGTTCAGCGCGATACCCAGGCCGGGAGTTTCTGGGACCTTGATGAATCCCTTGTTGATGATCGGCTTCTCAATGCCGGTAACCAGATCCTGCCAGAAGGGCACGTCGAGCGAGTGATTTTCCAGCGCAAGGAAGTTGCGCGTGGCCGCAGCGCAGTGGACGTTTGCCATGCAACTGACAGGCGTTCCCGCAAAGTGCATCGCCATGGGCACGCCATATCGGAAGGCCATGTCGCCGATGCGATGCGTTTGCAGAATGCCGCCGGAAGTCGCCAGGTCGGGATGAATCTTGTCGACAGCATGCTCCCTGCACAGCGTCTCGAAGTCTTCAACCTTGTAAATGTCCTCGCCGGTGAGAGTGGGCGTTGGGCTCTCCTGCGTGATCTCTTTCAGCAGATCGGTGTAGTACCAGGGAATCACGTCCTCCATCCACTCGAGATTGAATTTCTCATACGCCTTGCCGAGCCGGATGACGGACTTTACGCCAATGTGGCCGAGGTGATCCATCGAGAGCGGCATGTCATAGCCGATGTTGTCGCGCACCGCGGCCACATATTCGCAAAGCCGGTCGATGCCTTTGTCGGTCACTTCGGTGGCGATAAACGGATGCGGCTGGTTGCGCAGCTCCCACTTGTCCAGGCCGGCGGCTGCATCACTGTGCCGGGAATCCCATCGAGCACGTTGATGCCCAGATCCATCTTCATCCAGGTGAGGCCCATCGCCTTGCGTTCTTTGGCGCGGTGTCCATATTCTTTCGGGTCCATCGACTCGGTCGTGTCTGCATAGATGCGGATCTCGTCACGCCATTTTCCGCCGAGCATCTGGTAAACCGGAATGTTGTAGACCTTGCCGGCAATGTCCCAAAGCGCCATTTCCACCGCGCATACCCCGCCTGCCTGGCGAGCGTCCACCGCCGAATTGCGCGATCTTCTGGAACAGATAGTCGATGCGCAGCGGATTCTCACCAAGAAGCCGGTTCTTGAGCACCATCGCATACTGCGGGCCGGCGATGTCGCGTACTTCCCCAAGGCCAGAGACTCCCTGGTTCGTGTCGATGCGAATCAGCACGCACGGGCTCGGCCCCGGCTTCACGATGACCGCATAACGCATGTCAGTAATCTTCAGGCTCGATGGGCTCGAGGCGAGGTTCACATTCTTGATCTCAGGCTCGGCTTCCGCAACCTGGCCAATCGCGCCGCCAGCGAGTACCGCAAGTGAAGACTTGAGAACGCTTCGACGATTCAAGTGAAAACTCTTTGGGTTGGACATTCGCCCGATTCTCCAAGGATGAATTTCGAAGTCCCATCTTACTCCAATGCCCGCAGGCTCTGCCCCGCAGTCGATTTGCTTATCTGGACGCTTGGGATGGGTTTGTGGAAGAATGCGTAGCCGTGGCCAATCTTGGCGCCTGCAGGCTGCCTATTCACCCATCCGCTGACGCTCCGCCGATCATTCCACGCAGTTCGTCGTAGCGTTCAGAAAGCTCAAAATCTGAGAGGGTCTTCATCATGAGTTCCAATTTTTCGCGCCGAGGTCTCATCACCGGCATTGCCGCGACAGCTTTCGCTTCTGCATTCGAAACGGGGAGTGGTGAAGCCCAGGACGACAAGAAGCCGTGGTGGCTCGGTGACGGGATGCCCCAGGAAAGCGCCTCAACGCCGAAGATCGCCTGCGCGATCGACCTCCGCAACGGAGTGACGGACGAGGCCATTCGCAGCGTTGTTGAACTCGGCGTCTATCACGTACTGTCGGGCGGACCGTCGATTCCTTGGACAGCCGGCCAGCTTCAACCGATCATGGACAAACTCGAACGCTGCGCGGTGTCAAACTCGGCAACCTGATGATTCGGCGGATTTCCCAATACTGTCTACGGACGCCCGGGTCGCGATGAGGAGATTGACAAGATCCGGCAATCGATTCAAGCCGCAGGCCAGGTCGGCCTTCCGGTGGTGGAATACAACTTCTACGCGCATCGAGCCATGGAGGGCTACTACGAAGAAATTGGCAGGGGCGGCGCTGGGTTGACAGGCGTTGATTACGACCGGATGAAGGACCTTTCCCCACTTCCTGAAGAGGGTGCGCACACTCTCGAAGAGATGTGGGCGAACATCACCTATTTCCTGAAGGCCGTAATTCCCGTGGCAGAGAAAGCGAATGTGCGGCTGGCGCTTCACCCCAACGATCCGCCCTTTCCGCTCAGCCGCGGTTCGCAGCAGATCATGGCTACCGTAGCCGGTTGGAAGCACTTGATCGAGATTGTGGACAGCCCCGCAAACGGAATTACATTTGATTGCGGGGTGACCCGGGAGATGGGAGAGGATCCTGTCGCTATATGCCGCTACTTCGGTAGCCGTGATCGCATCAACCACATGCACTATCGAAATCCCCATGTTTTAGAGCCCTACGTGAAATATGACGAGGGCTTCATCGATGAGGGCGACGTCAATATGTTCGCGCGTGATGCAGGAACTGCTCAAGGTCCGGTACTCTCGGGAGGTTTATCCCGAGCATCCGCGAGCCCTTGACTACGACCGCGCGCGCGGCCCAATCCACGGCTATCCGGGTGGCGGCGGGTATACAGGCGATGTGTACGACATTGCATACGCAAAGGCCATGCTGCAGGCGGCGCTGGTAGTCGAGCGGACCCGGTGAACACCGGCAGTGAAGATGGGATTCAAGATCAATCTTTGCGCTGCTTCGCCTTAGCCAGCAGGGCGTCGAATTCACTGCGTGGCATCTTCAATTTCTCCGGGTGGGCATCAATCCATTCTTCAAAGGCGTCGTATTTCTTCGCCGTCCATCCTCCTTCGAATTCGGCGCCATTCTTTCCCAGCTGATTGAGCTCGAAGTTATAGGCATCCGTGAGCGCAGTAAATTCCGCTGAGCTGATTGCATCCTCCGCCAGGATTGCGGGAATGAAGAGAACTCCTTCGGGTTTGGCCAGCACCAGGTCGCCTGGCAACACGATCGCCCTTCCGATTCGGATTGGAGCGTTGATCGCGGTTAGTTCCATGTCTGCCCAGGCCGAAGGATCGTAGCCCCGATAGAACCCGTTGAAGTCCGGTATCTCCCGATTTTCCTCCTGATCGCGAATTCCTCCGTCGAATACGAATCCAGTGTGAGTATGCGCGGCTACTGCGTTGCCCAGATTCGAACCGATCAGCGTGCCTTCGATAATCTTTCCAAAGCCGTCGGCCACATAGACGTCGCCATTCTGCAGCTCGTTGATCGGCCAGCTATTGTTGCCGCTGACCCGCCCCTCCGCCTTTCCCTCGGCAATAATCGCTCTCGCCATGTCCGGCCGCGTTGGCATGTACTGTGCCGTAAGCGCCCGACCGGCAAAAGGCTTCTCGATGTGCAGCGCCTGCCAGCCTCCTTCGAATTGATTTCGGTACCCGTGGCCACGTAGGTATTCCCAAAGATCTTCAATAGTCATGTCCACTGCCCGCTTCAGAAGCGAGTCGGGCAGCTTTGGCCGCCCATCGGGGAAACGGTCGCCTTTCCACTCTGAGGTGTAAAAGAGAACTTGATCGTGCGTCATCTTCACCTGGCTAAATGCCGGCGATGCCGCCAGCAGGGCGCAAACGGCCAAGACCGTACAAATTGCTTTTTTCACGCAGTTCTCCCTTTCCAATTATTCATTTTGCGCTCTCCAATTTAGGCTCGACAGCTATGGGAATTTCAAGCGAGCCCGCACGGCCGGCATTCAGATCATGGACCGCAATCCGCAGAGACGTTTCACCCGCCGGCAAATCGAGCGCGAGGCGAACCGGAATTGCCGTGGCCATGACCTGCGCGTAACGTTGCTCGCGGAAGCTGAGTTGGACGCTTTCGTCCAGGTAGTTGACAAGTGTGGATTCCGAGTCATAGGCGGCCAGGACAAACTCGAGCGCGGCTCTGTGCGTCCCGTCAGGCGTCTGAATATAGCTGATGCTACGCGGCGCGATCGTCAAATCCACGATATAGCGATGGGCAGGTCCCTTGAGGGTTGCAGACATCGTTCCCGCGGGAGCATTCGGCAGCTTGGCATCTCGAAACAGCGGGCTCGTATCAGGAAGCACTCGCGCGAGAAAAAGAATCTGCGTGGCAGGCGGCGCGCCCAACAGGGTTGCCGACGTCATCAGGCTCGGTTCTCCGGGATTGTGGGTCGAAGGCTTGTCTGGAGAATCTGCGAAATACCCGCGACGGTAAGAGAGTTTGTAGACTCCGCCGTCATCCAGGTGAACCTGGATCTTGCGAAACTCTCCATCGAACTTTCCCGACGGCGCATAGCCGACGGTGTAGTAGCTTGAGCCGTTGTTGACAGCGCTTTCCACGGCCTCTTTGAGCCCGTTGGTGTCGACGTAAGCCTGCCCTCCGGTTTCTTCAGCAATCTGCTTCATCGCGGTCTGCTCGGCCTGGTTTCCCTGCGAAAATCTGGCGTTGTTGCTGATCGGGATGTGAGGGTCTGTGTTGATCGCACCGGTTGACGATCCGCCTAGTCCGGTTCTGCCAGGACCCATGGTGGAGGCCTGGAACGAAGGCATCGACAAAAGCCCGCGCGCATCCACCGGGTAGACAGCCACACGCGCCGCCGACAGTAGTTCGCCGGTCTCTTTGACTTCGTCCCCGTAGTTGCGCATGACTGAAAACGGGCTGTTCAGCGAACCATCGGGAGTAAGCGCAATCGGGAATGTACCGGAGAACCAGATCAGGTTTTTGCGTCCTGGGATGCCGCTCAGATAACGGGCCAGCTGCTCCATGGCGTCCAGAGTCATCTTTACCCGTTGGTCAACTTGGAAGGCGGTAACCTCCGCGGCGAATTGCTGCATGTAAGGCAGGGCCATCTGCTCCATGGCGCCTTGCGCGGTCATGCCTCCGTGAGGGTTTGTAGCGCTGGCGCCGCTTGCCGTATCGGCGATTACATTGTCCATTCCATTGCCGGTCTCCGAGTCCAGAACATTCGACCCTTGTGGTCCGCCTTTTTTGTTTTCAACGGCCCTGGTAAGTTGCGCAACATCGGTGGTAAATCCCTCGATCAGCCGCAACCGCGAAGACAACGTGAAGACCGCCATCGAAGTGCCCGCCGGAATCTTGCCCAGATACTGAATCATCTGGCGCCGAGCCTCCAACTGATCCGACATTGGCGTGTTCAACGCGTCCAGTAGCAGCACATTCACTGCGGGGGCCTCGGGATAGGCAGGCACGTTGCTGTAGGTGTTGGGAGGCAACGCGACGGCTTGGGTGGGAGCTGCTGACTCTGCGGTGGGCTGATGCTCGTCGAAGGATGTGACGGGCTTCTCCTTGCCATCCTCGAAAATGTGAAAACGCCGCCGATCCAGTCCATGAACGGCGTTACCCCGCTCGGTCACCACCACATCCACAAGGACGAGGTTCGCATTGGCATGCAGAACAGTGGATCCCGATTCGGGAGCGGGGGCAGCGTTCGATTGACCTGCCGGAGCCGGCGAGGTCTGAGACGGACGCGACGCACCGGAACCGGACATCGCCGATTGGGTCATCGGAAGGAGGAGAAATGCGAGAGTGAAAATCGTGCGGAACGGATGCATAAGTGACCCTTTCCGGAACAAAATCTCCGGCAACTCTGCGACCATTCATGTTACCCCGACATGCGGGAACAACCTAACTATCTCGAGTTTTGTTCTGGACCGATTCGATTTTTTCAAAAATAGGGAATCCGTGAGAATAGGAACCGAAGGCTTCGATAGTCCCGACCCTAGAAATTCTCGTCGCGACCTTTCAACCGACGCGACTTCGTAGGCCATCCTAGGCACATCACTTTCCAATCTTGCTCAGGATGGCTTTTAAGTCTCGGCATGGCACCTGTTACGCATTCGTTACGAACGGCATGAAACATGGTGTAGGCAAGGTAGTTAGAAGCACGTAACTGTTGCGTAGCGGGCTCCGCTTGACACGCGACGATGCAGATCGCTTAATGATCGTGGCAGCGAATTCAATTTCTCATTGCCAAGTCGATCGAAAGAGGGCCCGCAGAGCCCGGGGCTTGGGAAAGCTAGGGATGTTCGAATTAAAGAACGCAGTTTGCTTCGCAGTGATTTGGATTGGAAGCGGTCTAGCCCTGCAGATGACGGCATGCGGCAGCGGCGGCGGAAGCGTAACCACTCCTCCCGTGACAACGTACACGCTCACCGTGAACTCGGCCAAGCCCGCCAGCGGCGTGGCCATTGTCGTATCTCCCGCAGACAACAACAGCACAGGAAACGGGACCACAAGTTTCACGCGCGTGTATAACGCAGGGACATCGGTCACATTAATCGCGCCCGCAACGGCAAGCAGCAATGCCTTTGGCTCGTGGAGCGGTTGTACCACCGCGAGCACCGTCACCTGTTCCGTTACGATGACTGCAAATTTTACCGCCACCGCCAACTTTGCCGCTCCTGTCGTCACAGTAACTCCCAATCCCGCGACCGCCACAATAGGAGGAACCGTTCAGTTTTCTGCCGCAATCAACGGCACGACAAGCTCGGCCGTGACATGGTCAGTCGCTGCGCCACCTGGCAGCAGCTTGAGCCCCGGCACGATCAGCGCAACTGGTCTATACACCACGCCTTACCCGGCCCCCGCGACTGTCACGGTCACAGCCACCAGTACCCTGAACACAAATATGAGCGCCAGCTCCATTGTGACCCTGAGCGCTCCGGCCGCGACCGCAGGCCCGGCGTTGAACATAGACGTGGGCAACCAGACGCACGCCATCAGTCCCTTTATCTATGGCATGAACGGTTACTCGCTCGACCCTTCGGTGGCCGAATCCATCAGCCTGCCTGTCGATCGCTGGGGCGGAGACGCCACCTCCCTTTACAACTACCAGCTTGACGTAACCAACGCGGGCAGCGATTGGTACTTTCAAAACGGGGTTGGCGCCACTGGAGTACAGGCCACAAGCGAGTTCAACGCCCAGGTCAAAGGCGATGCCGCGGTTGGGGCCAAAACGCTGGGCACAATGCCGGTGGAAGGCTGGGTGGCAAAGGACGGCACCTCGTGCAGCTATACCTCGACGGCCTTTCCCCAGCAGTTTGCCTTTGACCCGTATAACTCGAACTGCGGCGACGGTATGTACCCGGATGGAGTGAATGGCTGCACAAGTTCTACCGGATGCAACATACCGGATCCGACCGGCGAAGCCAACGTGTCCGGCACTCCTGCCGGTCCCGCGTGGGCCGGCAACTGGGTCGCCTACCTTGTCCAAACCTTTGGCACCGCGGCCAACGGCGGCGTGTATGCTTACGACCTCGACAACGAGCCTGCGTGGTGGGATGGCGAGCATCGCGATGTACATCCCCTCGCCTCAACCTACGACGAAGTCACAAACAACGGGATTGCCACTGCAAAAGCCATCAAGACTGCCGATCCCACCGCCGCGGTGAACGGACCCGTGGTGGACTTTTGGTGGAACTATTTCTACTCGAAGAAGGACATCGAGTCTGGATGGGGATCAGGCATCAATTGCTTTCAGCCATGGAGCAATCCGATAGACCGCGAAGCGCACGGCGGCATACCGTTCGTCGAGTACTACCTTCAGCAGTTCGCCGCGGCTTCCAACACCTACGGTGCCCGCCTGCTCGACTACCTCGACATGCATACTTATTTCGGCGCCACCTACAATGGCAGCGGCGTTGGCCTGACCACTGCCGGAGATACCGGCGAACAACAGGCGCGCTTGAATTCGACACGCGTTTTTTGGGACCCGACGTATACTGACCCGAGTTACCCGCAGCCGAATTACCTCACCGATTCGAACTACACCACAAACTGCAGCAGTATTCCATTGCAAGCTCCGCAGCTGATTCCCATGATGCAGGCCTGGGTTGCAAGAGACTACCCCGGCACCAAGATAGCTTTTACCGAATACAACTGGGGCGGCCAGGAGAATATCAACGGCGCCGTAGCGCAGGCCGACATTCTCGGCATCTTCGGAAGCTATGGTCTGGATATGGCCACGCTGTGGGGGCCTCCCGATCCAACTACGCAATCACCCGGCCTGATGGCATACAAAATCTACCGTAACTACGACGGAACGAATTCAATGTTTGGCAATATGGCGCTGGCATCCAGCAGCGGGAACCAGGGTACGCTCTCAGTCTACGGAGCGCTTCGCACCACTGACAACGCAGTGACCGTCATGGTGATCAACAAGACCTACGGCGACCAGAATGCCACACTCTCGCTTGCGAATCTGACGCCCAGCGGTTCCACCGCCCAGGCTTTCCTTTACAGCAACGCCAACCTGAATTCCATCGTCGCTGCACCCGCCGTAACCATCACGCCACCCGCGACAGGAAGTACCACCAGTTCGCTCAGTACCACGTTCCCTGCCCAATCGATCACTCTGCTCATTGTGCCGCAGAAGTAGCTGCGCTTCGCGGGGCATACGGAGAAGGTCGTGGCCTGGATTCACAAAAACGGCTTGGACGTGAAGCCGCTTTACGGAGCTTGATCAGTCACTTCGATGGCACTCACGCAAGCGTAATTCTTGACCGGGACAAAGCTCAGAACGATCAGGCCGGCAGCATTGGGTTCGATTCCTCTGAAGGTCTCCGTCACCGGCTTGTTGGGTCCTCCGGCGCTCCCATATATGTCGAAATTACGCAACAAAGCCTCGCCGTTTGAATAGACATCAAAGACACGGGCGGGACCGTTTTCAGGCGGGGCCGATACTGTGCCGTAGAATCCTTCCGTAAAATGCAAGGTCACCGTATACCGGCCCGGAGCTACAGGGATCTGATAAGTGAAGTGACCAAATCGTTCACCATCGAAAAGGTGTGGGTCACTCGTATCCACTGACGTTCTCTGATGCGTATCCAGAACTCCCCCGATTGCGTATTCGTCAGCAACCCAAATGCTCCCCGCGTGATCCACATAGGAGTTGGCCTGCATCACAATCCGAACCGGATTCAACCTGTTTGCCGCTTCAGGCACCAACTCAATGGCATTGACAAAAGGCTGATCGAAGTGCCGAACAAACTTAAGATGAACCTTCCCATCGCTGCCCGGTGAGACGCCTTTGAACACCCGCGTGAATGCGCGGAAGGACCCTCCCGCTTCGCTCAAAACGTCAAAATCAACCAACAAAGGCTTGCCATCCAGGAATACAGAAAAAACTCGGCTGCTCTCTCCCCTGGCGGCAAATGTGCCCGGCCCGAATGTGGTTTCGACGAAATGCAGGCGAAGTTCATAATTGCCCGGCTTTAGAGGAATGTCGTAGCTGAAATCCCCGCTTCGAGCAGTGCGGTACATCGTGATATCGGACGCCCCCTGAATATAGGGAAGACTCAGCTCAACTGCCTCTCCGCCTGTAAAGTAGCGATCACCCTTCCAGACGTTTCCATCGCGGTCAATATATTTCTCTTTCTGATAGCCGGCAAGGATGAGGGTAGACCCATCATTGGCCGTTCCCGAAGATACTGAGCCAAGCGGCTCGGGAGCGGGTGCTGAGAACGTGTGGGCGATGCTCGCGCGCGACCGATTTCCGATCATGAACCAAATAGCAACGATTGCGACAACAAGGGCAGCCGCAACGATTGCCACCCTTCTCGCAGTGAAGTGAGAGGAGACTTGAACTCCGTTCGCTTTCTCAGCAGGGATCTCCATGCTTGGAGGCGAGGCACTCCGGCCTGACTCGTCTCCCGATTCTTCAAGGAGGTCGCTCGACCCTTGTGACCCACGGGCGGGAGCATACAGGCCGTCACGCCGTACAAACTGGAGCCCATAATGCCCCTCCTCCAAAAGGAGCCTCACGGGGTGCTGCGCCCCTTCGTTTTCGTAGTACGCCCGCAGCTTCGCACGAAGCCGATGCACTTCTACGCGAACGCTGGAATTCTTCGAGGGGTCAAAATCTACCGGACGTCCCAGCGCTTCCACGCCAATCCGGTACTCATTCAGGACGCTTCGATTCTCACTGAAATGATTGCTACATAAATACTTAAAAAGCCTGGCCAGGTTGGGAGAGGCAGAAAATACTTCGGACGATAGGACAGCCTGGATCTCTTCGGCCTCATCCTTGGTCTGTGTCTGAGCGGGAATGAGGAGAACCTCCTGGGTCGGACGAATGTTAGCAAACTATACAACCGGCCGCAAGCATGAAACATACCGTTACACCCAAGTAACGAACCGTGAAACACCTCTGAAGTAAAACGTTTAATCGGTTGTAACTGTTGCGTAGCGGGTGCACGCTTGACATTCATTCATGGATGCTCCTACAATTCGAGGACAACGATACCGCGTCTCGCGTCGTATTTGTTTGAACGAGAAATAGATTCCGGTCATTCGCTTGGCCGGGCATCGGTACAACGTGCATCAGCAACGCTTTTAGGAGGACGGTACAAAATGAAGCGGCCAAATTCCTGTTGACAACTCTTTTGCTTATGGCTTTCGCCGTACCCGTGGCTCGGGCGCAGTCGATGTTTGCGCACCTCAGCGGTACGGTGCTCGACAGCCAGAGCTGCGGTGGTCGTCGGGGCAGCCGTTACGATCAAGAACTCGGCTTCCGGCGAAACCCGGGTGACAACCACGAATCAGGATGGGTATTTCTCCGTCACGGGATTGCCGGCGGCGACCTACGAGGTAATCGTCAGCGCCAAGGGATTTGAGAGATTTCGTGCGACCGGCATCGTCCTGACTGGTGGCGACGACCGCACCGATCAGCATCCCGCTCAAAATCGGGGCCGCCAGCGAAACGGTGGAAGTGACGTCTTCCAGAACCGACCTGGCGCAAACTGACTCCGGCGAAAAGTCCTACACCATCTCTGCCGGCGACCTGCAGCAGCTCACCCTGGTCAGCCGCGACGCCACTGAAATCGTGAATATCATGCCTGGAGCCGTCATGAGCGCCAACGGCGGCGTGAACGCCAAGGCATTCAACGGACAGACGGTCGGTTTGAATCTGAATGGCCCGCTGGACAACGAAAACGTCAACGGCCAATCGGTTGACGTGACCATGGATGGTGGTCATACGTTCGATCCCGGAGCCTATGGCAATTCGGTCCCGGTCACTGCCAACCAGGACATGATCTCCGAAGTCAAGATCCTCACCTCAAACTTCACGGCCGACAATCCCAAGGGGCCGGTCGTGGTCAACGTCGTTTCCAAATCCGGCGGCGCAAATTTCCATGGGGACTTCCACTTCAATGCCCGCAATGCCGCACTGAATTCGCTCGAGTCCGATGAAAAGGAAAACGGAATCACGAGCAAGCCGAATGAATCCTACTACTATCCTGGCGTTACCATCGGCGGCCCGGTGATCATTCCGGGAACCGGGATTAACAGGAAACGCGACAAGCTCTTCTTTTTTGACGGCTACGAATACTACAAGCAGCTCAACGATGCGGGAATCGAGTCCGCATTCGTGATGACCCCGCAGATGCTGGGCGGGGATTTCAGCACCGCGGCCACGTATGGCGCGAATGTGACCGGAGGGCACTACCTCACTGACGTCCCGATGCAACCAAATTGGACAGGTGGCGCTTTTGGCGGAGCGTGGGCAGCGGCCCCCGGGGGAACGAGCGTGTCAGCGGCACGCCTTGCGGGTTGCACCATCACCGGCGGCGTTCTTAATGCTGCCTGTCTCGATCCCAACGGCGTGGCCCTGATGACCGCTTACATGCCGAAGCCCACAACCGCGGACGGTGCGCCGGACTCCAACGGCAACAACTATGTCCAGGACATCACCCAGCCCATGAATATGACCCAGAACATGGCGAGGGTGGATTTCGATTACAGCGACAGAAGCAAGCTGTACGTCACCTACAACCGCCAGCATCAGACCGCGACATGGGCGGTTGGCATGTGGGCAAACACGGCCTCCGCAAACGCGATTCCCGCGCCAACGCCTCTGCTCGGCGGGGATCTGTCCGATTTCGTGAGCGCCAATTTCATGCACGTCATCTCGCCTACCATGACCAGCGAGTCCAGATTCACCTTCACCTATGAGGATTACCCAGCGATTGCGCAGGATCCAGCAAAACTACAACGCTCGGATATCCCCAGCTTCACATTGAAAGGCATCTTCGGCCAGCCCACGGCGCCGATGTATGCAACCTGGGGCTCGGGTTTTCCCAATTTGGGGGATGTGGGTTATCAATTCCCCCTGGTTTGCTACAAGAAAATACCCGCATTCGGTGAGGATCTGACCAAGGTTATCGGAACGCATACCGCCAAGGTGGGCGTCTACTGGGAGTTCGTGAATAATGTCCAGAACAACTGGGGACAATGGGGCGACATTAACGAAGGAAACTGGGCGCCTGCCGTCTCCGGCAATATGTACTCCGACACATTGATGGGTCTTGGCGATACCGGTTATACCGAACAGGCAGCCCCACCGCCGCAGGAGATGGCCGACAAGATTCTCTCCTTCTATGCCCAGGACGACTGGAAGTTGACCCGCCGTCTGACGGTGCAGTATGGCCTTCGCTTCGAACACTACGGCAAGCCCTATTCGCCGCCTTTCGGCCTGGCCCAGTTCAATCCCAACACCTACAACAACGATCCGTCCGCGGTCGCTCAGAATACAGGCGTGTCTTGGCATAAGGCCGATTCCAAGATCCCGCTTGCGGGCACGACCGACGCCTTCCTGTATTACTCGCCGCGTCTCGGCGCTGCTTTCGATGTCTTCGGCAACGGCCACACCATCCTGCGCGGTGGCTATGGCCGGTACCGCGCGTATGACTCAGTGCAGAGCAACAGCTACACCGCCTCTGCGCAAACGGCCATCGGTTCGGTTCAATGGACCTGCGGCTGGAACGATCCGTTGTGTCCCACCTACGAAGACATCGACACCCATGCGCAGGGTCCGGCTGTTTTCGGCCAAGGCATTCCGGCAGGTTCGCTTGCTGCTCCGAACACCATCGACACAGTCAATCCCACCGACCATGAGCAACCGCTGGTGACCACCTACAGCGTCACCGTCGACCAGAAACTGCCCTGGAAAATGAACATCGAGGGCTCCTATGTGGGCAACTCGTCCTTGTATTTCCAGCCACAGATCAATGTGAACGCAGTTCCGCTCGGCGCGATGCTCAACTCGACCTGCGCCGCCGGCACCACGGTCACGGTTGGATGCGTGCAGCAGTATCGGCCCTTCCAGAATTACCAGGACATCCTCTCCGAAACCACCGCCGGAAAGGCGCGGTTCGATTCTCTTGAAGCGAGCTTGCAGCGCACCTCCGGCTTCCTGACCTTAATGATCAACTACACGTACTCCAAGGCGTTAGACGATGGGTACCTGGGTTCGAACAATACCAGCGGCTACGCGGATTACGGCGTGAACGAGTTCTATGGCGTCGCACCGATCAACCGCCCCAATGTTCTAAGCACCGCGTATGTGATCCATGCGCCGAGCATGCAAGGCGGTAATTCCCTCGTCAGAGGCGCTGTCAACGGCTGGGAAATCTCCGGCATCACGCAGATTGAAAGTGGCGCGAACCTTACTTCGGGTCCGGATGGCTGGGACTTCGGTTATGCTCCAGCCTCAGGCGCAACTCCCGCGGAACAGAAGAGCAATACTGCTTTGCTGGGCACGCCGGACATCACGCTCATGCCGCTTCTCACCTGTAACCCAAGCAAGGGAAATCCGAAGGGCTATTACATCAACGCCGGCTGCTTCAGCCTGCCGGCGGGCAACGGAGTGAACGGCACGACCAAAATGCCCTACATTCCAGGCCCCAGTTACTGGAAGAGCGACCTTACGGCAATCAAGAACTTCAAGGTCGGTGAGAACCAAAACGTACAATTCAGGATCGCTGGATTCAACTTCCTCAATCACGCTCTGACGTCCTTTGAGGGAGGCGATCCCGACCTTGACTTGAACAACCTTTCGTACGACGCCACCACCGGGACGGAAGTGAACGGCAACCCCGACTTCGGTCACGCGAAGTGGAGGTATGGTCAACGCATCGTGGAAGTGGGAGCGAAGTACTCCTTCTAACTGGTGCCGGTATCGAAACGAATCGGGCGGCCACGCGGCCGCCCGCTTCGTTTGCAACGGTGGTTTCAGGTGAATCGCTTGTGCTATCGTTCAACAATGTTCCGGGTGTTTTCCTTTGCGGCGTTGCTGTCATTTGCCGTTTCGGCCTCTGCATTGCCCCCTCAAAAGAGCTTCGACGAGATAGTGAAACAGGCAGACAGCGCGCGGATTGCGGATCGCATGACAGAAGCAATCGGACTTTACCGCGAAGGAGTCAGCCTTCGCCCTTCGTGGACCGAAGGATGGTTGTGGCTGGGCAACCTGCTCTATGATGAGGATCGCTTTCCTGAGGCTCAAGCCTCTTTCACCCGCTTTCTCACTCTCGCGCCAAAACCGGGCCCAGCCCTTGCCTTGAGGGGCCTTTGCGAATTCGAGAATCGCGACTTCGACCGCGCCGGCCAGGACCTGCAAACCTGGGCGCATGGCGATTTCCACGGAAGCACCGACTTGACCGAAGTTGCCGCCTTTCATTGGGCACTACTGCTCACGCGGCAGCATCGCTTCGACGAGGCGCTCTACGTGCTGGCTGACAGAGCCCAACGAGGCGGTGAGAGCCCCGTGCTGGTTGAAGCCATGGGACTGGCTTCTCTGCGCATCCCAAATCTGCCGGAGGACTACTCTCCGGAGCTCCGTGAGCCAGTCTGGCTGGCGGGAAAAGCCGCGTTTTACGTGTCGCTGCACGACTTCGCTCGCGGTCAGGAGTACTCCCATCGGTTGCTTGCCGCGTATGGTCAGCAACCGAATGTCCATTACTTACAGGGAACGCTGCTCAAATTCCAGTTGGAGCCTGCTGAGGCGGCGAAGGAGTTCCGAAAAGAGCTGGACATATCTCCCCAGCACGTTCCGGCGATGTTGGAACTCGCGCAGTTCGACATCGACAACAGTAACTTGACCGAGGCGTTGTCCCTGGCCAGACATGCTGCAGAGATTGAGCCCACCAATCCCGACCGCATCATATTCTCGGCCGCGCGCTGCTTGCGGCCGGACAGGCGAAAGAAAGCGCGCAGGAACTGGAGTCGGCGGAGCATCTCGCGCCGCGAGAGTTCCGCCATCCACTCTCATCTCGCCGCAGCATACCGGAATTAGGGCGCAGAGAGGATGCTCAACGGGAGATGTCTGCGTTCATGTCCATCAAGAAGCGCGAAGGGGATCTGGATCGTGCCGCGGGAAGTCCGGGCACCGAGCATTCCCTGGAGCCGCCGCAGTGATCGCACTTCTTGCTCCGGCCCTGCTGTTGCTGGCTGCCGGCTTCACAGCGCAGGACGCTGCAACTGCAGCGCCCAAAGCGCCGCCGCAGTGCACGGAGCTGCCACTTTGAACAGCTTGCCGAGGCCGCGAAGGGCGCGCGGGATGAGAACCGCGACGATGCCGCAATCGAAAGCTATCGCCAGGCGTTGAAGCTCAAACCGGAGTGGGATGAAGGGTTGTGGTATCTCGGCACTCTGCTCTATGAGACGGAGAATTATTTCGAGGCATGCACTGCTCTGCGCAACTTTCTCTCTCGTAATTCGGAGAACGGATATGGATGGGCGTTGCTGGGATTGAGCGAGTTTGAATCGCGTGAATACACGCGAGCCCTGGATCATCTGCAGCAGGGCATGGTGCTCGGGATTGGCGACAACAGGAAAATGACGTCGACCGTCTCCTACGTCATCGCGGTTTTGCTCACGCGGTCTGAGAAGTTTGATGAAAGCATGACCATGCTTTTCACACAAGTGGCATCGGGCCGCGAACGCGCGCCGTTGGTTGAGCCGCTTGGCTTGGCTGCCTTGCGCTTGCCATTCTTGCCAACAGAGATTCCCGCCAATCGCCGTGAAATGGTTCACATCGCCGGAGCCGGTGCGCTCGCCGTTGAAGAGCAACATTACGAAGACGCCGACAAACTCTTCAACGAACTTGGAAGCCAGGTATCCCGACAGAGCCGGACGTTCACTTCCTCATCGGCGCTTACCTGCTGCGCGAGCGCCCGGACGATGGGATCAAGGAACTGAAACGCGAGATTGAAATCTCGCCGTCACATGTACCCGCAAGGATCCGGCTGGCAGAGGAGTACATCAAGCGGCAGGATATCGATCAAGGCATATCGTTCGCTCAACAGGCATTGAAACTCGAGCCCAGGAATGGTTTGGCCCATATGATGCTGGGAGAAGCGCTGGTCGCGAAAGGAGACCCTGCATCCGGGATACGGGAGTTGGAAATCGCCCGGGACTCCTTGCCCGATGAAATACGGATTCGTTGGGACCTGTTTCGTGCGTACACACGCCACACAACGCCCGCAAGACGCCCCGAGAAAAAGGGGAGATTGAAAGGCTCAGCAAACAAGATGCGGCGCATTGAATCCGACATAGGGTTGGCGGTCCCGACGCGCGCATTTCAGTCGCCTTCATGGCGCTGTCCTGTTGTCTCGCACCGCATTGCTCTTCACGCAACAAGAGGCACCCGCCGCGAAACCGGTCCAGTCACCCTCCATTTCACGCCCCATCCCATCTCCTTTTCGCTGGACAGTTGCGAAACGCCGGAGCGGCACGTCCCGGAGACCATGGCTGGGGGAGTTGCCGTCTTCGACTATAACAATGACGGAAATCTGGATATTTTCTTCACCAACGGGGCCGATATCGCGAGCCTCAAAAAGACCTCGCCAAAATACTGGAACAGGCTGTTCCGAAACAATGGCGATGGAACATTCACCGACGTAACTGAAAAAGCGGGGCTTGCAGGGACAGGTTACGACACAGCGGTTGCCATCGGCGACTACGACAATGACGGATATGAGGACATCTTCGTCGGCGGCGTCTATCGAAACACGCTCTATCACAATAACGGCGATGGGACTTTCACCGATGTGACTGAAAAAGCGGGACTCGCCAAGCTCGATAAGCAGTACGGGCCTCTTTGGTCCACCGGCGCCGCCTGGGTGGACGTAAACAACGATGGCCTGCTGGATCTCTTCGTCGTGAATTATCTGAGCTGGGACCGGTCAAACGAACCCGTCTGCAAGGTCAACGGCACACCGGATTATTGCCATCCAAAATTCTTCAAGGGACTTCCCAATCAGCTCTTCCTGAATAATGGCGATGGCACATTCACAGATATATCAGAGCAGTCAGGAATCCGCGCGCACATCGGAAAAGGCATGGGAGTCGCGGTCGCGGATTTCGACGGCGACGGGTTGCCGGATTTCTTCGTGACCAATGACAAGCTCTTCAGTTCACTGTTTCCACAACAAAGGCAATCTCCATTTCGATGAAGTTGCGTTTGAGGCCGGCGTGGCGCTCCCCGAGCACGGCAATCTCATCTCCGAGATGGGCGCGGATGCTCAGGATCTCAACAACGATGGATTTCCCGACATCGCATTCACCGCGCTGGTCAATGAGACTTTTCCCATTTTCCAAAACAATGGCAAAGGTGAATTCACAGAGATTACGGCACGCAGCGGAATGACCGCTCTAAGCAGTCCCATGTCTGGCTACAGCCTGAATATTGCCGATTTCGACAACGATGGCTGGAAGGATATTTTTGTCGCCCGAGGCGATGTGCAATCACCGGCCATGGCTTCGATTGTCCAGATCGATCAGCCCAACACAGTCTTCCGGAATGCGCCTGGAGGCCGCTGGTCCGCATTGACAGCGGAGGCCGGTTTCGACGCGCTTCCCCCGCGCCGCCATCGCGGCGCTGCCGTTGGCGATTTCAATCACGACGGAAAACTCGACATTGTGGTCACTGCGCTGAGCGCTCCCGCGGAAATCTGGATGAACGACAGTCCGAATCACAACCATTGGCTGGAACTCGCCTTGCGCGGCACAAAGAGCAACCGGGACGGAATCGGCGCGCGGATTCGGATCGTGGCCGGCGGGCAGACTCAGTTCTGCTACAAGTCCACTGCGTCTGGATATGCCTCTTCCAGCGCCGGCCCGATCCACTTCGGACTGGGTGCGGCGAACATGGTGGACGAAATCGAAATCCGCTGGCCATCGGGAACAGTGCAGGTCCTCAAGAACATCGAGGCTGACCGGATTCTGCAGGTCACAGAACCCAAATGACCGCTTATGGCTGCGGATTGGCTGGGAGCTTGCTCGCGCGCCTTTTCGTCAAGTTGGACCACTGCAGCGCGTTCACGCTCGCTGTCTTCGATGCGGTGCAGACGAGCATACAAGGCCGCCAGTTGAACATGGACTTCTTTGAAATCAGGAGACTGGTGCTCCACTTGTTGCAAAATCCGATAGAGCGTCTTGCAAGCGTCCCCTCGGCCAGATTCAGCAAGCCGATCTGGAAACGCGCCTCCACTGAACGGGCCGGAGCATCGCGCTTTTTCAAGGTACTGGGTTGCATCCGCGATATTGCCGTCATAGCGCAACATTCCCCCAAGATAAAGATTGGCTTCGAAATCGTTCGGATCAGCCTGCAGTGCTCTTAGAAACGCGATTCTTGCGCCCTCATGGTCTCCACTGTCCAGCAGGGCCCGCGCATATAACGATCCAGCCACCAGGCAGATCGGGCTCGCTTTCAAGCGCCTTGTGAATCGTGATTGCCGCTGCCTTGCTGTCATGTGCGGCGAGCTGTCGCGGCACCTGTTAACAGAGTCGACTTCAATTTGGTTGCCTGTCTTTGCGACCTGTTCGATAATGACCTCTCCCTGCTTGATCTGCCCGGCGCGAATCAGCGCCGTGCCCAGCGCAAAGTCCACCGCGCGATCGTTTGGGTCGGCATTGTAAACAGGCTGAAGCAGTGCCACAGCATCTCGAGTTTCGGCCCAGGCGCAGGTAGCAATCGGCAAGAAGATAAAGTGACTGCCTGTTCTCTGGGTGCTTCGCGCGCAGATGTTCGAGGTTGACAGCGGCCTTATCGAAAGCGGCCTGTTTGTACCAGGCCAACGCAAGGTCGAGAAGAACACTCGGGTTGCCCGGGGCTCGTTTCAGCGCTTCATCGTACTGGGCAACCGCATCGTTGTAGCGTCCGACCCGTGCCAGTGCGACTCCAAGGTTTGTCCTTGCTTCCACCGAAGTCAGGCTGTATCTTGATCAGTTCTTCATAAAGGCGTATCGCCTCTTGCACATCACCGCGCACATAAGCTGCATCGGCATCCCTCGAGAGCTTTGCGGAGAGCGGGTCTGGCTCCACGGCTTGAAGCCCGATGGTGGTCCACATGCCGATCAGACAACAGCTCAGCACGCAGGAGGCGAATACTCGCCGCAACGCACATCGCTGCCGCTGTAGAGCAAGCACAACGCACCTGGATTCTTCCGGCATGGCTCGGAAAGAATAGCAGAACGTGAAGTTGTCCCCCAAGGATGCCGCTGGCCCCGCGTTCCCGGCATGATTGATTGGAGTCCTCTTCCCGGCTCAGTTACTCTCCTCAATTTGTCGGTGCCTGCGCAGGCGTGCTCGGCGTGGATCGATTTTCAGGAGCAGCCGCCCACGCATAGTAGCCGGTACGCGTACGTGCCTTCAGGCCCGGTCTATCAACCTGCACTTCAATAGTGTGATACTCATTTGCATGAGTGGACGGGACGGCACTGAAAGTAAGCACGTAATAGCCCTGCGCGTCCTCCATGCACTTGTGAAGAAGGCCGGCCAGGTCACTGGATGCTGAAAGCGCCTTGCCGCCCGTCTGAGTAGCAAGCACTTGGAGAAGTAAATAGCCGTAGTCGACATAGTTGGGCGCGTCCACACCCTTTAGATAAGCTTCGTAAATCTGTTGAAAAGTAAGTTGGGAATCGATCCCCGAGGGGTCCAAGCTATAGACGGTAACGCGAGCCATCCGCAATTCCGTAGAAAGCTCGACAACTTTGTTGAACAACATCTCCCGATCCTTTTGGTTCGCGACCCAGTTTCCACTGGTTTGCAGGCGCCAGCCAGGGCTCAACCAGATAAGCAGTTTCCTGCCCGGTCTTCTGCCCGCCTGCGCGACCAGGAAATCGAGCGCCTTTAAGGAAAGCTGTTCGCGCGCCATATCGGCATCCCAGCCAAATGTGCTCAGTGGACGGAGCCCCGGTATGTTGGCATTCAGAAAATCCGCCAGTTCCTTACCTTCGAGAGTAGGTGGACTCTTCATCGCCATTCCTTGATCTGAGAGGACCGCCACCGAAGTGGGAAGAGTGAGCTTCCCGCTGTTCTCCTGAAGAAATCGAGAAAGCATTTGCCGTTCGGATGCGACCGTCTCAAGCGACCCGTTGACGGCGTCGACCACCAGGATGACTTCGGCTGGCGGATCAACCCTGGAGCTTGCGCCACCCGTAGCCTCGACGGAGATGAGGCTCTGCTCTTTCTTCTTATCGAAAAGCTTGAAGTCCCCCGCCTGCAGGTCGGCAACCGGCACACCTGACTTATTTGTGACGACGACGTCGAGCGAGACGGCGCTGGAAGAAGGCTGCCGGGATGCAGCCTGAGCTGAGCTGCCAGTCGGCGTCCATAGGAAAACTACCGCGAGAGCGAACAACAAAGCTGGTCTCACCTTCAATTCACCCCTCCATTGGCCAGTGCCGTTTTGGCCGGGCGCAAAGACTTCTTTACTTCCTTGGTCTCCCCGTTTGCTTTCATCCACCTTGCGCATGATCCCGTTCAGCGTGAAAAGAATTGCAATGTTCCCGACGCATCATCTTACGTGTGCCACAGCCAGATTGGGTATAACGGATATCACGGTAGGGACATATCTCGCCTCAAGCAAGCTAGGATCGGCATGCCTGTGGCGGAACCCACCCCACGTGCGGATCAGCGAGAATTCGTTGCTCCCTTGAGCCCCGTTCATATGTAGAATTATTTGACTTCTGAAACACAACGCTCGGCGGTCTGGAACTCCAACCGGAGACGACTTGGCCCACTAGGCTGGAAAACTCTCTGTGCCGCTTGGCCACTTGCTGCTCACGACGGGTGACGCAGCCGCTTGGCTGCGGCGCCACGTTGAGCTTTTCGCTCACAGGCGAAATCGATCCGAGCCAGTGCAAGGTCTGTACGATTCACACCAGACCGGACCGATATGCCTCCGAGGCTGAGAATCGAAAGGAATCAATGTCCGCAATCAAGAATCTGCCGAAAGCTGCACAAATTCTGGGAATCGCATTGTATTTCGCAAGCCTTGGTGCTGTGCCGGGAATCGCACAAGTGGATGGAACTACCGGCAACGCTCGCATCGATCACCTCTTGGGGCAAATGACGCTTGATGAAAAAATCGCCATGATCCACGGCACCGGTGAAGATGCTGCGACAAATCAAGGTGTGGCTGGCTATCTGCCAGGCATCCCCCGGCTCGGCATTCCTCCCATGCGTTTTGCCGATGGGCCGCCCGGAATCCTCACCCGCGTTCCCTCCATCGCGCCCACATCCACCATGGGGTTGGCGGCTACTTTCAGCCGCGTTGACGCTCGACAGAACGGCGCAGTCATCGGCCGCGAAGCCCGGTCGCGCGGCGTGAGCGTGGCACTGCAGCCGTTCATCAATATTGACAGAGATATGAATTACGGCCGCGGCTATAACACCTTCGGCGAAGATCCGTTCCTGACCGGCGAAATGGGTGCAGCAGAAATTGAGGGCATTCAAAGTCAAAACGTCATGTCGCAAGCGAAGCATTTCATCGGATATGACACGGACGCCACAAATGTCTTCATCGACGATCAAACCCTGCACGAGGTCTACCTGGCTCCCTTTGCGGCAGCAAGTAAGGCCGGTGTGTCGTCCATCATGTGCTCATATAACAGGATCAATGGCCCATACTCCTGCGGCAATCCTGCGACCCTTCAGAAGATTTTGAAAGACGAGGTCGGCTTCAAAGGGTTTGTCACCTCCGACTGGGGTGCAACGCATGCTACGGATTTCATCAACGCCGGATTGGATATGGAAATGCCCGGGCCGCTTCCCGTTTCCTTTGTCGGACCATCCTTTTTCGTCAACGGGCCCAAACGCGAAGCAGTTAAGAAAGAAATCCCCGACGGACCATCGTTGAGCGCGGCGGGCCTGCCAGAAGAACCACCACGGAAGGGCTGGGACGATTCCTCGGAGCCTTGGCCGACAAGCGATCTGAAGAAGCTCGTGGCAAGCGGACTTGTTTCAGAGGGAACGATCACGCGCGCTGCGGGTAGAGTTCTTTTGCAGATGGACAGGTTCGGGTATCTCGACGGGAAGAACAAGCTGGATGTAGCGCCGGCGGAAAACGATGAGGACCCCAGGATTGTCGAGAAGACGGCCATCGATGGGGCGATCCTACTGAAGAATGAAGGCGCAGCACTCCCGCTCAAGAAGGCCGACCTGGAAAGTCTGGCGATGATTGGGCCGGGAGCCGGCCAGATTGTTTCCGTCGGCCTCACAGGTGAGAAAGCAGTAGGACTGCCGGCGCTTGAAGTGGGGCCGCTCGCTGCTCTGAAGCAGTTGACGGGAAGCGCAGCACTTGTGACTTTCGCAGTGGCTGACGATATGGATGGATCGACAATCCCTTCGCAGTATCTTTCCCACTTTGGAGAGCCGGGGCTGGAGCGCCGTGTCTGGAACGAGGATGCTGTATCGGTCGATCCGCAGATTGACTTCACGCTAGGCGCTCATAGCGCGCTGCCCCCGAATCAGAGCATCGCCTGGGCTGGGACTCTGACCGCACCTGAGAACGGCAAATACCGGATTCATCTCCAACTGCTGGGCTGCTACGGAAAACTGAAGGTCGATGACCAGGTCGTGGACGCGAACTGGTTCAACTGGATTCATGGAGAAGTGACTCAGGCCGGGCAAGACAATATCTTTCCGACTTCCGACGGTCTGGACAACGTCCGCGCTGAAATGGAGCTGCGTGCCGGACCTCATCGCATTTCCGTGGAGGTGAATCCCGACAGTTCGAATGACCCGATGCAGGTCAGGGTAAGTTGGGTGACTCCGCGGCAGCAGCAAGCAACTTACCGCGCTGCCATTGATGCTGCAATGCAGGCCAGGACTGCCGTAGTCTTTGCCTGGAGCAGGAAGCGGCCGGTCTTCGGCCTCCCCGGCGATCAGAATCGACTCATCCACGATATCGCCGCCGTGAATCCGAACACCATTGTGGTGCTCAATGTGAGCGAGCCGGTGGCCATGCCTTGGTTGGCTGAGGTCAAGGCTGTACTCGATATGGGTTGGACCGGTGACATGGGTGGATGGGCAACAGCGAAGGTGCTGCTCGGCCAGGCCAATGCGGGAGGGCGCCTGCCTTTCACTTGGCCCAAGCGCTTGGAAGATACTCCGGCAAACGATCCCGCCCATCCCGAGCGCTCGAATGCCGGGGTAGATGGCAAGACGACGTTCAGTGAAGGCGTCCTTGTCGGTTATCGCTGGTTCGACCGGCAGAAGATTGAACCACTGTTCCCGTTTGGGTTCGGGTTGTCGTATTCCAGCTTCGCTTACTCAGAAATCAAAACCAGCCTCGCAGCCGATGGCGGAGTGGACGTGCGCGTGAAGATTCAAAATACAGGCGCTGTTGCCGGCGATGAAGTAGCGCAGGTTTATCTTGAATCGCCTGGCCACCCCCCCGTGGGTGTGCAGTTTGCCGATAACATCCTGGCAGGATTTGAGCGCGTCCACTTGGAGCCGCACCAGTCACTGGATGCTCTCATTCATCTTCCCCTGCGCCAGTTTCAATATTGGTCGACGATGCAAAATCATTGGCTGACTCCAACCGGAAGGCGAACAGTCTGGGTTGGCGGTTCCTCGCGGGATCGGCGGCTTGAGAGCGAAATCGACCTCAAGTGAATTCACGCTGTGCCGTGTCCTCCGCCGGATTTACGGAGAAATATCTTGATGCAATCCCGAAGAGAATTTCTTGAGATGCTGCCAGTCGGCCTTCTAGGCACTGGTTGCGTAACGAATCTGCAAGCACAGCCCATTCACGATCTATCGCTCACCCTATCACCGGCTCAGGCGGTATATCGCCCGCTTGATGAGGTTACGCTACTCGGCAAAGCCGAGGGCCGACTGCTCCTGCTGGATGGGGAAGGCGTTACCTATTTCGATAAAGAGATCAAGCTGCCAGCTCCCTTTCGACCCGCCGGCGCTCTGGGCACACATACCGCGCTCCTGTTGGATGCGGACGGCAAGCTTTCGGGCCGCGCCAGCTTTTTACGTGGATGCGCAGACGGAGATTCGCGAACCGAGCGGCGAGTTTCAGCACTTGCTGGACACGTTGTATTGGACGATGGCCTCGGATGGCCCGGTCGGTGCGCGCCGCCATAATGGCCGCGTGTATACCTACTGGGTCGACTGGCTTCTCGACAATACGAACACGCTGAAAGGCATGCGCTATTTTTGGCCCGAGGTTCGCCAGAGCTTTGAAATCTTCTCCGAGACGCAACGCGAAGATGGCATGATCTGGGAAAACCACATCGATCGAACTCCGCCGGAGAGCGATTGGGATCGTCGCTTCAAATACGGGGATTTCTCGCGCTCCGCCGACGGTGGCTATCTGGGCTTGCGTCGAGCGCCCGTTGAGAACCACGTGGAGATGTACTTTCTTGAAGCGCTTTACATGGTCTGGAAGACCACCGGAGACGACGCCTGGATGCGGCAGCATCTCGACCGCGCGTTGCATGCCGTGCGTTACAGCACCAGCGATCCCTACCGCTGGTCAAAGAAGTTCGGCCTCATCAAGCGCGGCCTCACCATCGATACTTGGGACTTCCTCTGTGAAAGCGAGGCTGCGCTGGTCGGTGGCGATATCATGGCCATCGATCTGGAGAAGACGCACTTCGGAATATTCTTCGGCGACAACACGGGATTGATCGCCGGCTGCCGATATCTTGCCGAGATGCTCGATCATGCGGAGCGAGGGCAGGATGCCGGCGAAATGCATAAGCTTGCCGACGAGCTGGAAGAGCGGCTGAATCGCATCTCGTGGAATGGCCGCTTTTATACGCACTGGGTGCCGGAGGACCCGGAGTTCCGACCCGACCTGGGCGTGGATATGAGCAGCCAGGTCTCGCTTTCCAACGCCTACTCATTGAACCGCGGTATTGCGCCGCAGCAGGCCGCCTCAATCATCCAGAGTTATGCGGCAATTCGCAACGAGATGCCGGAGACTTCTCCAGGCGAGTTCTACTCGATTTATCCGCCATTCGCAAAAGGTTTCGGCGCGGAGCAAGGCATTTGGGACTACGTAAACGGCGGTGTGCTGGCATGTACGGCGGGTGAGTTAGCGCGCGGCTGCTTTCAGCATGGTTACGAAGAATATGGCGTGGATATTCTACGAAGAGTGCACGATATCACGAAACGACATCGCGATTTCTTGCCTGGCATTCTGCGGGGCAAGCAGCCTGAGCGCCCTCCCACCAATTTCGTTCCGCTCGATCTGAGTGCACAAGCCAACTGCGATACCGGCAAAGGCGCCGACGGCGTCCCAGGCTGGGTAGACGAGCCGAACAACTATCTCATCGACTTCCCATCGGGAGAGCAGACCTTTCGCGGCGTGCCCTTCCAAATCGCATCCGCGAAGGAGAATGGCCACCGCGTGTGCATTGGTGTTTCTGCATTGCCAAAGTACGCAGCGAAGACGCAGGTTCCCGTCCATCGGACTTGCAGTTCCTTCTATCTGTTGCACGCGGGCTCAGGCGCGTGGCGCGACTCTCGCCAAATTGACGATCCATTACGAGGATGGAAGCCGACAGGTCGAATACATTGAACGCGGCATCAACGTCGGCTCTTTCTGGGCTCCGCAGGACCTTGAATTTGATAATCGGCACGGTGCTCTTGCGCAGGAGCGCATGCAGGTCGCCTGGCGGGGCAGAAGCGGTCTCATCGACAATGTGGGCGTCTGGATCACCAGCTTCGCTTCTCATAAGAGTGACTCTCTCATCGCATCTCTTGAACTGGAGAGTATGGAAGCCGGCTCCAAATGGTTTGTGATCGGTATAACTCTCTCCAATATGCTCCCGTTCCTTCCTCCGTGGAACGACATCTCGGCTGGAATGCCGAATAACTGGGGAGCGGGGTGCGTCATCGCGGCGCTGCTTGAAGGGCTTGCCGGCGTTGAAGACACGGGCGGCGGCTTTCGCTCAACGCGGATTTCGCCACGATGGCTCGCCGCAGGCACCAAAGATGCTCAAGTAAGTGTGCGCTATCCCGCATCGCGCGGCTACGTTCTCTATCACTATCTTCACGAGGGCAACACAATTACCTTCGATTGCACCAGTTGCGCCGACAAGGCCACCCTCCGCGTGCCGTTGCCGGCCGGGAGGCGTGTCATGAGCCTGCTTGTGAACGGCAACGACGTCGCTCCTCGTCTGGAAACGATGGAGCAAACCGAATACGCAATCGTGGATGTCGAAGGGCGCGCCGCGAATCACCTTCATCTGGAATTAGCTTAAGGTGTGAGGGGCGATGTCGCCTGCAAGCGCGCTTCTGCTGAACTGCGGACAGGTTGAAGCCCCGGTCGGCACAATCGTCTACAGGATCGGCACCGCCAGAAGTGCAAGGTAAGTTTCTGCGAGACCGAGGCCACTCCTATCGCGCGCCGGAGCGCACCGGTCTCCAAGGCTCTGTCTCTGCTTTGCTACTGCCGCAGCCGGTCGACGCCGTCGGCGATATCTGCCGCGATCTCTCCAATGGGCCGCGCCCCATTGACGCTCACAAATCGCCCCAAAGTCCGGAAGTGCTCTACAACGGGTGCGGTCAGCATCTCGTATGTACGCACGCGCTCCTCAAAGACTTGCTCCGTGTCATCGGCTCGCTGAATGAGTGCTGCACCATCCATATCGCAAACGCCATCGCGAATTGGCGGGTTGAGATAGACGTTATATGCGGCCTGGCACACGGCGCAGGTCCTGCGCCCGGTGATTCGACGCAGCAGATGATCAGGCTCCACTCGAATGCCGACGGCAATCATTGAATTCCCATGCCCGAGTTCGGCCAGGCGACTTTCAAGCCAGACTGCCTGCCCCAATGTCCGTGGAAACCCGTCAAGTATGAAGCCCGAAAAGGTGTCCGGCTCCTGCAGCCTGGTTGCCACAATCTCACAAACAAGTGAATCCGGGACCAACTCGCCGCGTTTCATGATTTCCTGCGCTGCTCGGCCAAGAGATGTTCCTCGGCTCACATTGGCACGCAAGACATCACCGGTGGAGATATGAGGAATCCCCCAAAGCCGCTCCATCTCTCTGGCTTGAGTTCCTTTTCCAACGCCCGGCGGCCCCAACAAAACAATCTGGCCGGGACCGGTGCCAAGCCCGATAGGCCAGGCAACCTCTAACGTCGATTCATAGAAAACTTGACTCTGATGTTCCATCCGCCTGTGATGCCTCCTTCGGACAATTCAAGCTGGGGTTTCTGGAACCTTCGGCCCGGCCACTGATGCGAGTTAATACCAATTAACCCTCAGGCGTAAAATCGACTAGTCCGATTCGGGCGAGAGGACACGGACGCCTGGGTTATGACTGATCGGGTACGCCCGCAAAAACCGAAACCCCCGGAAACATATGGCACAATGAAAAGAAGCGGCTGAATCGCACCATAGCAGGTCGCTGCATGCACGAACCCCCTCCTTCCCCATGTCGACCGAATTGGATTACATTTGGGAATCGGCGAGATTATGAAAATGGGATCGCAGTTCATCAAGGACCTGAACTCTGCCCTCAATTCGCTGCGCGTCACCCAAGGCTTGGCCATCCTCGAACAGGCCGATGCCAGCTGGGCGAAACTAAGCCCGGGCCATCCCCATGCGACGGAGCTACTCCTCCTGCTTGCACAATGGGTCGATATGGGATACCGGGACTATCATTTCCTCGATTCACTCCTCCTAAGGTTCCCACGCGAATCTCGTCGTAAGCTCCCCCTGGACGACTACCTGCGATTGCGCATGGTGGAAGGATTTCGGGCGTTCTCAGCTGAGGAAGTCGACGCGGCAATCGACACTTTTGATCTTGTGTTGAAAGCTGAGCCCGAATCCCCTGAAGGCCACCTTGTGATGCTCGCTCGTTTCTGGAAAGGAAGAGCCCACAGGAAGAAGGGGGAGTATGAGATGGCTCTTAAGGAAATTGCATATGCGCGCGAATTGGCTCAGAAGCACCGTGAAGACTCCGTCTTCATCCCTGTGATTCAGATTCACGAGGGATGGCTGCTGTTTCAGAAAGGCTCGCGGAAAGGGGCTCTCCAACTCCTTACCCGCGCCGAGGCGGCTCTCAAGGACTCTGACCACTATCTCGCCTTGGGCAACATTGAGTCTGCTCGCGGACGCATCGTGCGCCGCTCCGGAGAGTACACCAGGGCACTCGAGCATTTTGATCGCGCCATCGATATCTACTCGTCAGGAAACCCAAACCACCGCAACCTTGCCAGGACGCTCGTAAATGCCGCGTATGTGAAACGGCTTCTCGCCCTGCAATTGCGAAAGAAGATCGATTCGCGAGCGCGTATCCCTGGCCCGGCGCGAAAGGCAGGCCAACCTGCCCAGGCGCCAACTGGCCCGGCTTCCTTTCGCGCGCGTCATGAGCAACTCTGTCACGAGGCAATTCTGCAGCTCCATCGGGCACGCGAGATTTATGCCGGATGCGGCCACGCCAGCGGGCTCGGGTCGGTGATTGTGAACTCTGGATATCTCCACCTTGACAGAGGGGATATCGACCGCGCCGCGCAGGAGGCAGTCGAAGCCTATCGAATCGGTCTTGAGAAGAATGACCAGATCCTTATGGCGCGGGCACTCGTTTTGCAAACGGCAACAGAGAACGCCAAAATTGAGGAGCAAGTCGGCGAAGATGTTGACATTGCGATTCATGCGAATCGAGCGAGACAATTCAGCGATGATGCCCTCGCTTTGGCGAAGCATACCCAGAATCGAAGATTGCTTGCGGCTGCATTCATCGCCCGAGGTATGACTGCTGCGAACGAATTCTTTCAGGAATGGGAGCTCGCCAAGCGATGCGCAAGCGAAGCTACAAACCTTATCGGAGCCGGCGAAAATGATCACCTCCTTGACGACCTGGCCGCACTGAAATCACATATCATGCAGGCGTCCGGCATCAACGACACAATTCGCGGCTGGTGTGAGGGGATGGTGGGAGGAAAGACATTTCAGCAGGTAACTGAAGAATTTGCGGAGATCGTGATCCCAAAAGTTTGGCTCCGCGAAGACAAGAAGATCTCCAAAGTGGCCGAGTGCCTCTCCATTTCGCCGAAGAAGGTGCGCCGCATTCTCCGCAACACCGGATTTCTCGGAACATCTGACTCTTCGCGCCGTCATTGATCCAGATCGGAGATGCCTCCGGATTCGGTCTCGAAATCGCGCTGCAGTTGTAGATTGGCTTTCCTGATACATCGAAAGCGCCGCGAGAGCGCAGGCGCAGAATCAATTTGGAGCTGCGGCCCGAAGTCAGTGCGGTGAAGCCCTACCGCATTGCCATTGAGGCACGCGCAAAAGTGTAGGGTCCCTCCGGTACAAGTGCGACGCGCGCTCCGTCCGGGAGTCCATCGAGTACCGCGATGACTGCCTCATTCAATTTCTCGAAGACTCTTCCTCCGAGAAACCCAAGCTCCTTCTTCTTCACTCCCGGCACATAAAAGAACAACTCATGCTTCAGACCCGCCAGGGCCAGCTTCTCTAACTGCCACTGATCGACCATCACTGGGGATTCACGAATCTCTTCCAGATATTCCTCAAACCCTGTGAGCGCCGCAAGCTTGCACGCAAACTCTCTTGAGCCCACCCCCTCCGCACATTCCGAAACAATCAGGATTCTTCCACCCGGCTTCAAGATATGTTGCGCTGCAGTTATGCCCTTGATTGTCTGGTAGAACGTCAGGTCCAACGGGTATCCAGCGGCGCTTGTAATAACCACGTCCACCGGCTCTTCCAGTCGTTCCAGGCAGGTGGTCTCCACGAATTCCATTCCTTCCGCATGCGCATTAACTGGATCGCCCGCAAAGACTCCAGAGATCCTTCGTTCTTGAGTCAGCGTCACATCCAGAATGAAGTCATGCCGCGCCATGCGTGCGATCTCAAGCAGCTCTGCGTGAAGCGGGTTGTTCTTAATCGACCCTTCCGTGGCCAGCGGCTCACGCATGAACTTCGGTGAGTGGATCGCTTTGATCGTCTCCTGCGCGGCTAGCCCCGGCGCAATCAACTTCCTCCCGCCCGAATACCCGAGCATTAAATGCTGCTCGATAAATCCGAGGGTAATGTGTAGCTCCGCGTCAATGAATCGCTCATCTATATACACCGGCGTTCCGCGTCGCGTGTCTCCGAGCCACCGGTGTTCATTGAGCTTTCGCGCATCGTGGCTTACGACGCGATAAGACGATGCAATCTCCGGTCCCACGATGGTGTTGATTTCGTCGTGTGTCGCCGCGCGATGCAGCCCTGTCGCAATCATGATCGTAATTCCGTCATTCGGAATTCCCGCATCGTGCAACCGCCTGAGCAACGGCGGAAGAGTGATCTGATTCGGCGCAGGTCGCGTAATGTCGCATATGGAGATGGCCGCTGTTTTCTTGCCCGCTGCGAGCGCCGCCAAAGCTGCACACCCAATCGGATGATCCAGAGCCCAGTCAACCGCTGCAAGCTCATCCTCGAGCGCAGCCGCATTCCGGCTCCTGATCTCACGGCAACCGAATCGGTCAGGAACCGCAACGTCAATTCCAGCTTTGCCGAAGGAAAAGAGTGTTTTCATCTCGTATGACAATTTCCCTTTTGATTGTCGCAGATATCAATGTGTCGTCTCGTCCTGATCGATTGATTCAGCGCGGAAATACCCCGTCAATCCTGCGCGTTGGTTTCAGCTTCACGGGTACGAAATCCGAAATCAGTCCAACTGCAACATCCGAGGCCGGGTTCAACCCTGTCGCCGAGCCCCGGGTCCCAATCTCTCAGCCCCTGTTGGAAGACAAATCGTAATCTGAAGCAATGCCGCAGATGGTTCCGCGTAATCTTCATCTCTGGTTTCCCGGGGACAGATCAGCCTGAAAGATCCCGGATTGGGACGGGAAACCCTATCGTAAGCCGGTTGCTATCTGAAAGTCTTTCGTAAGCGAGTGACCCCGCAAAACGCCGCAGCAGCCGGATACCGTTTCCGCCTGGTTCAATCGATTCGAGATCGGAAGATTTCGCTCCCCATTCGCGCGGACTTGATTCGACCGGGGAAAAAGGCGGCGCCTGATCATCTATCGCGAAGAAAAGATTCCCGGCTGAGACCGAAGCCTGTATTGCAATCGGATGTCCCGGCTCGCTGCGATAACCGTGCAGAACCACGTTGGCCAATGCTTCTTCTACGCATAGATGCATGGCAAAAAGTGCGTCCTCGTCAAAGCCGTGGCGGTCAGCAAGCGACTCGATCCAAGGCTGGACACGGCTCAACTCCGTGAGTCGGCTGTCCAGTTCAAGCCGGTTTTGCGAGTGATCCATGAATGTCTTCTCCGGCCCCAAAACGAGATACCTGAGCCTGCGGAAAGGCAGGGTCGCCGCGCGGTTAGCGCAGAGAGGCAACGGCGGAATCGAGATCGTGAAAAATGGGAATAACCTTGTCGATACTACTGGCTTTCAATACTTCCTCGACCATGTGAACCGGACCAAGCAGTGCCACTTTGCCCCCGCGGCGCTGAATCGCTTGCGCCAGAAGAATCAGTGAACAAAGTCCCATTGAGCCCAGAAAGGAAACATTACATAGATCGAGGAGTAGAAACTTGCCGCTCGCTGCCAGAGCATTCCTGCGCAAATCAAAGGCGGCCGCGCCTTGAATATCCAGACGCCCATCCAGATGGACCCGCGTGATGCCCCCGTCCATGGACTCAGTCGAGATGATCATTCGCTCTGTCCTTTCTGCATCGATCGACTCTGGGCGGCAGATGAACCGGAAAGTCTCGCGCCGTAGCCGGTCATCGTGAATGCCCCGGCGGGTGGAACTAGCCTCGAGCCGGGATCTCTGGAGTCTTCTTCAAGTCTTCAACGGCGCCACGGTAGCGGACAACTAGAAGCGTAATGTCGTCTGACTGGCTCGTGCCTCCGGTGAACTTCTCGACCGCGCCCAGGATTCCCGCCTGTAAAGTTCCCAACGAAGACTCCCGATGCCGGCTGAGCGCCTCGATGAGCCGATCTGTGCCAAACAGTTCCCGCTCTTTACCCTCGGCTTCGGTTATGCCGTCGGTAAAAAGCACCAGCGTATCCTGGGGTTGGAGCTGGATCCGCGTGGAATTGAAACACGCCTGTTCGACCAGCCCGATTGGGAAGGACCCCTCGGAATACAACTCACTCACCTGTCCACCCCGCAACACAAGCGGAGAAGGGTGCCCTGCACGAATGAATTCGAGGGCGCCGTCAGGAGCCAGCAGTCCAAAGAACATTGTTGCGCAACGTCCCACTGCTGCCCGATCGCACAGAAAGCGATTCAGATGATCGAAGACTTTGACCGGGTCGACGCCTAGAGCCATTCCAGAGAGCGCGCCCTGCAGCATGGTTGTCAGCAGGGCAGCTCCGAGTCCCTTGCCGGCAACATCGGCGATCAAGAGAGCGATTCGTCCGTCGGGCAACGGCCAGACATCGAAATAATCGCCGCCCACCTCGTGACAGGGCCGATGAACGCCAGTTATGGCAAGATGAGGAAAATCCTGCAGTCCCTGGGGCACAAGAGCTTGCTGAATTTCGCGTGCGATGCTCAGTTCCTGCTCCAGGTGCTGGCGTTCCCGTTCGTGCTCAATCAACCGGGAGTTATCGAGAATGCTTCCCGCCTGGGCACCCAGGGCATCCAGAATTTGCCGGTCAAGCGCCGAAAAAGTGGAGGTCCGTTTTGAATCGAGATACACAGCACCGAGCAGTTGGTGCTCGACGACGTCGCTTGACGAAACCGCCTTCCCGCGCGGTGCGCCGAATAGCGGAATCACGACGGAAGAGCGCAACAACTGCAGGACGACACTCTGCGCGCTTTGCAGGTTGATATCGGCCAGGTTCAGATCTTCATTGATGACCACGGATCTAAGCTCGATTGCTCTCCCAAGCACGGAACGGCTCGGGTTCATCGATTCAGGGGCAAGGCTCTCGCCATCGCGTCCGCGCGCAATTCTGACCTGCAACACACCGGTTGCATCCGGTTCGAGGAGCATTCCCCGGTCGGCGTTGGTGATGACAATGGCGTAATCGATCATCGCCGCCAACACAGACTCCAGGGGAAGCTGAGAATGCAAAAGCGATGTGGCTTCGAGCAGCAGCCTCAAACCCTTGAGTTCATCGGCCGAGTCGCTGCCCAACGAGCCGAGAAGACTCCGCAGTTTCGACTCCGCTTCTTCCTTTGGGCTCGCTCCCGCCGGCAGGCGGAAGACAAGCTGACATCCTTCATCGGTGCCCAGACGGATCCAGTCACCGTCCGAGAGTGTTTGGGCCTTGGTTAGCTCGCCGTTGACGAAGATGCCGTCGCGCTGCCCGCGATCCTCGATCAAAAGCCCAGAGGCACCTGCGGAAATCGCTACGCACTTGCGCGAGATGCGCAGGTCATCGATCGACAGGTGGTTACCATTCTCCCGGCCCCGTCCGATGAAGAACGGAAGCTCGTTCACGGGTACCATCTGCCTGGGCCGGTCGGAAAATACGACCTCGAGATACGCGTTGTCTATTGCGATGCGATTCGGGCATAGACGTTGGGTGTTTGAATTCTAGCAGTTGGCTGATTCAAGCGCCTATCAGGCGAACATTTTGCACGCCCATGCAAGACCGTTTCGATCAATTGTTAAATTCGATTTCAGCGCGGCCAAGTTCCTTGACAATTCACATTGGCTTCAATAGCGTGGAATCTCATTGCCCCTGAAAGGCTATCTCCCATAAGTGCCGAGCGATCCCGGTCCACTCATGCGGCAAGAATAGCCCGGAAGACGGTGCCATTCCCCAATGGCAATTTGAATTTGACTCGGCGAGATGAAGTACAGCGCCGAATGCTGGCTGCCTGTGCCGACTGGAAGTCTGCGCCCGATTTCGGACCATCCAAATGAATTTAAATTCAATAACTTAGTAAACCCCCGGGGGAGAGCGATGAAATTGGCCTTCATTTCTTTTAGGGTTTCCTTTGACCGCAACTTGATCTCTCTCTCTGGAACTTCGCAGCACCGTCTTGCACGGGCGCAAGGCATCGTCTCATTTGCAGTGGGTCTCATTCTGCTCGCCGCTTTTTGCATTCCAGCCGAGGCACAGGTCACCCTCGCGCCATATTGGAATCAGCTTTCGCCTGCGGCCAGCCCAACGCCGCGCGATACCCAGGCGCTTGCCTACGATGCCACTCATGGCCAGGTCGTCATGTTTGGGGGCTTTAACGGCAGCTATCTCAGCGATACGTGGTTGTGGAACGGGACAACATGGACCCAGGCAAGTCCGATGAACAGTCCTTCGCCGCGTTCAAACGAAGAAATGGCCTACGACCCGGCGACCGGCAATGTGGTTCTGTTTGGGGGGCTCAACAACGGGAGTACCCGCTACAACGATACGTGGATTTGGGATGGAACGAATTGGACGAACGTCACCCCTAACCCTGTTACCTCAACGAACAACCCTCCCGGCCGTGCCAGCGCCTCGATGGTCTACGACGCGGCAACCGGCAACGTGGTGATGTTCGGCGGATTGGACACCAATGGCGCCGTTCTCGGCGACACGTGGATATGGAACGGCACCAGCTGGAGCCAGGCAAGCCCCGCGATCAGCCCCTCCGCGCGTAGCAGCTATGCGATGACTTACGACGCGGCGCATGGCCAGGTCGTTTTGTTCGGAGGCGAGGACGGATCCCTCAATTACTTCAACGACACCTGGACGTGGGATGGAACCAATTGGACTGCACAGAACCCCTTGGCTCCGTTGCCGACTGTACGCAATCTTGCCGGTATGGCCTACGATCCGGCGCTGGGCGAGGTGGTTCTGTTCGGCGGACGCAGCGGCAGCACCTACCTGAATGACACATGGATATGGAACGGTACCGCCTGGACCCAGGGGTCCTTTACGCCCAGTCCCTCGACGCGCGTTGCCCTCAATGCGCTCACCTACGATGCGACGGAGAACGAGCTGATCTTGTTCGGCGGCGCCAACAGCACCAATGTATTCGGCGACACCTGGACGTTCGGATTCCCGCAGAACTTCGGCAACGTCAATGTTTGCTCTGGGTCTTCTACTCCTTCGCCATGCAGCAGTACGCTCGCGCTGACCTTCAACTTCCCGCAGGATGCCACCATCACCTCGATCCAGGTCGTCACGCAAGGCGCGACCGGCTTCGACTTCGTGCAGGCTAATGGCGGCAACTGTGCCGGCGCCATCTCCGCAGGCAATTCCTGCACACTGGACGTGACCTTCACCCCTTTGGCACCCGGATTGCGCCTGGGTGCGGTACAACTCCTCGTAAATAGTGGTGGAGCCAATCAGTTGGTCAGCACCCCGATCTATGGCAATGGCCAGGGTCCGGTGGCTACCTTCAGCCCGCTTACGACTTTCGTGGAAAGCACCGGGCCGTACACCTTGAGCGGGCCGAAGGGCGTGGCTGTCGACGTGGCGGGCGATATCTTTATGGCCGACACCGGGAACGGCCGAGTAGTGGAGGCGAAAGCGGGTGGCGCGAATGGTTATCAGACCGTGGGCACTGGACTCGTGTCGCCACAGGCGCTCGCGGTTGACGGAGCGGGCGATCTGTTCATTGCAGATCCCGGGCTAAACAGCCCGAACGGCGAGGTGCTGGAGGTCCCGGCCGGATGCGCGACCGGCACCTGCCAGGTTCCGATCTATGCCCCGCAAGGTCCACACCCCACGCCTGTCGGCGTCGCGGTGGATGGACTGGGCGATATCTTCATTGCCGACAATCCCAACGGGGTATTCGAGATTCCGGCCAATGGAAGCGGTCAGACCCTGCTCTACAACCCCACTGGCTCGCAGCCGACCGGCGTGGCTGTGGATGGGGCGGGCGATTTGTTTATTTCCGATAGCGGCCTTCATCAGGTTGTGGAGTACCCTGCCGGCTGCGGAAGCAGCTGCCAGAAGACAATAGGATTGGGATGGGCTGAACCGGCAAGCGTGGCGTTGGATGCCGCCGGCGATGTCATCGTCGCGGATCCCGGGCTGGACGAGGTCGTGGAGGTTCCGGTCGGCTGCACCATTCAGGCTTGCCAGATCACATTGGCCTTTCCTGCCATGCCATCATTGGCCGGCACATTCCAAGCCTACGACGCGGTACCCGATTACCAGGGCAATATCTTTATCGCCGATGTTGCCAACAACAGGATCGACTCAATCTACCCGGGACTCCAGGCTTTCAACTTCGCCGAGTCGTCTGCAGGCAACCAAAGCGGCGACAGTCCGCGATCTGTCTTGTTCCAGAACATTGGCAACCAGACGCTGAGCGCAACCGGCCAGGGATTGGTTTTCCTCAATCCGAGCTTCACTCAGACTTCCGGTCCGGGAACACCGGGCACACCGCCTGATTGCAACCCTGCCTTCTCGCTGGGGGCGGGCGCGGCCTGCAATCTAAGTGTCAACTTCGACCCGCTGAGCAATGGCACGGTTACCGGCTACGCCGACTTCTACGATAACTCCCTCAACAATCCGACATCCCTCCAATCCTTCCCCTTTACAGGTACGGGAACTGCCTTCGGGACCGAGTACGCACTGACGGTGACGGAAGTGGGCTCGGGCGCGGGCGCGGTGACTGACAATTTCACCTCGATTAATTGCAGCCAGTCGAACGCGACGTGTTCCGCAACCTATGTGAGTGGGGCCCCGGTGACCCTGACGGCGACTCCGTCGGGTGGTGCATCATTCTTGGGCTGGGGCGGAGCCTGCGCGAGTTCAGGCACCAGCACGACGTGCAACCTGATCATGAACTCGTCGACGAATGTCGCGGCAAATTTTGGCCAGCAAAGTTTTGGCAACATCAACCTTTGCCCATCGTCAGGAATCGGCCAGCCGCCGTGCACCAGCACACAGCAGGTGACCTTCACCGCTACTGCGACTGTGGCAAACGCGGTGGTCACGGTGGTCACGCAGGGCAGCCCGGCCCTTGACTTTTCGCTGGCCGGTATGACCTGCCCCGGCACGATCCTCGCAAACACCTCTTGCACCATCAATGTGACCTTCACCCCGCTCGCGCCTGGATTGCGCCTTGGCGCGGTGGAAATCAGTGGCTTCTCCAATGGCAACAACGGCCTCGTAGCGACCATTCCGATCTCCGGCATTGGCGAGGCGCCGGAGAATGCCTACGGCCCGGATTCGCCGGCTTCGGTGAGTCTTGGCAACTACTCGCTGTCATTACCGGTCGCTGTGGATGCCGGGGGCAACATCTATTTCACTGCTTCAGGCGAGTTGTGGGAGAAACCCTCGGCGGGAGTCGTCCAGACCTTGAGTTCCGGGCCATTTTATGCCGCGGCGGGTCTGGCCGTAGATGGAGCTGGCGACGTCTTCGTTGCGGATAGTGAGCAGGGGAAGGTGTTCAAGGTTGCTGCGAATGGAGGCGCACTGACTACTGTCTACCCGGCGCAGGGTTCCAACGGCGTGCCGCGCGGTCTTGCAGTGGATGGAGAAGGCGATGTCTTCGTTGCTGACTCCTTCCTGAATGAAGTGGTCGAGATTCCAGCCAACGGGGATCCTCAGACCGTTGTATACAGTGCAGCTTCGTCGTTCAGCCCAACCGCTGTGGCCGTAGATGCAGCGGGCGATTTGTTTATCGCCATTCAAAATGGCAATCCGGGACAGGGACAGGTCGTGGAAATCCCAGCCGGCTGCGGCAGCAGCAATTGCCAGACTACGGTCGGAACCGGATGGTACCTGCCATCGAGCCTCGCGGTCGATGCCGCGGGCGATGTCTTCGTAGCCGATCCAGGGCTTGCCGGAGGCAACGGCGAATTGACTGAGGTCACGCCCAGCTGCAAGGGCGCCAACGCCAGCGCGACCTGCCAATACATTTTGGCCAACGGCTCCTCGATCGGCGGCGGAGTGAACTCGTACGGCATCGCGCTGGATGGCCAGGGTGACGTCTACTACGTCAACACCGGGTCCAACGAAAATGGGCAAGGCTCACTGATAGGCCAGCTGTATGAGCTTCCCAGGTCGCAACTGCCGTCGTTGAACTTTGGCACAACGACAGCAGCGGGCATTGTCAGCAACCCGCAAGCCGTAACCATCCAGAACATCGGCAACCAGACTTTAAGCATCAGCGATTTGGCAGTCGGCTCCCCATTCGACCAGATTTTCAATGGGAATGACAATCCGGTTGATTGCTCCAATGGCGGCAACTTCAATCTGACGGCGAGCCAAAGCTGCACTTTGAATATCAGCTTCGAGCCACCGGCGGCCCAATTCTACAGCGCCTATGTGTCCCTTACAGACGACTCACTGAATTCTGACTTCTATCCCTTCCAGCAAATCAACCTCGCTGGCACAGCCACGGCGGGGATCGCTACTGACACGATAGCTGTGACGGAACTGGGCACGGGCGCCGGAACGGTGACGTCCACTCCCCCAGGGATCAGTTGCAGCCAGGCGGCAGGAGGAACAAGCTCCGGAACGTGTTCTGCAAATCTTACGGCTGGCTCGCAGGTCACTCTGACAGCAGTTGCGGCTGCGGGGTCGATATTTCTGGGTTGGGGAACACCCTGCTCAGGAACGAGCCCGACATGCACCGTCAATGTGAACGGTAACTACGATGTGAGCGCGAATTTCGTGCAAGGGGATTTCGGTGCCGTCAGCGTTTGCGCGGGGGGAAGCCCTTTGGGATGCGCTGGCAACACCATCCCGGTGACCTTCAATTTCACGGGAAATGCAGCGGTCAGCCAGATCCTGGCGTTCACCCAGGGGAGCACCGGACTCGACTTCACGGCTCCCAACAGCGGCCAATGTATCAACAATTTCTCTTCCGGCCAATCCTGCACCGTGAACGTCACCTTCACGCCGACCGCACCTGGATTGCGCATGGGCGCGGTGGAACTCCTCGGCGACACCGGCCAACTGATCGCAACCCAGTTCGTTTCCGGCATCGGCCAAGGTTCGGCTGTTGCGTTCTCGCCGGGCACGCAAACCACGGTGTCCGCCAGCGGTCTGAATTATCCCGCCGGCGTAGCGCTTGATGGAGCAGGCAATCTCTACATCGCGAATTACGGCAGCAGCAATAGGGCAGGATATGTTGTAAAGGTCACGCCCGGCGGCGTCCAGACCACGGTGTTAAGCGCATATACCGCCGCCCCTGGGCAAGCCCCAGCCCCAGTCGGCGTGGCGGTGGATGGAGCGGGCAATCTCTTCATCGTGGACCTCGGCCTTTCGTATGCAGTAAAGGTCACCCCCAGCGGTGTCCAGACTTCGGTGGGCAGCGGGCTGAACTACCCGATCGGTATCGCCCTTGATGGAGCGGGCGACGTCTTCATCGGGGACCAAAACAACGCCCGTGTTGTAGAGGTTACGCCAGGCGGCGTCCAGACCACGGTTCCCTTCACCGGATTGCAGCAACCGTGGGGCGTCGCAGTGGATGCGGCGGGCGATGTCTTCGTCGCCGATGGTGGCAACAGCGGGGTGATGCCGGCAGTTCCGCCCAGCGTGATGAAGCTTACGCCCAGCGGCGTCCAGACCACCGTACCCGCCACCGGACTGAAACAACCGTACGATTTGGCTGTGGATGCGGCCGGCGATGTCATCATCGCCGATGCCCCAAATAGCCGAGTGGTGGAGGTTACGCCCAGCGGCGTCCAGACCACGGTGGGCAGCGGACTGAATTACCCGAGCGGCGTCACAGTGGATGCAGCAGGCGATATCTTCATCGGAGATCAGGGCGCACAGGAAGTGTTTGAGGTCAACCAATCGCAGCCCGAATTGTGGAACTTTGGATCGGTCAATGTCGGCGGCCGAAGCAACGATGTCGGATATTCGATTCAAAACGTCGGCAACCAGAATCTGACAGGTTCGGTTGGGTCGGCCTCGAACGCAAACTTTGCCGTCGATTTGATCAACTCTACTTGCACAAGTGTGAACGGGATTTCGTTGGCTCCGGGCGCGGCGTGCCTGGTAGGCATTTATGCCCAGCCGACGGGTAGCGGCCTGGTGACCGGCACGGTGCCTGTGAGCGACAACTCCTTGAATGGCAGTCCTGCAACACAGGCCATACCGGTCGAGGTCACGGGATTAGGGGCCACGTACGCGCTGACGGTGACGGATATCGGCACGGGCTCTGGCAGCGTAACATCGGGCGACGGATTGATCGGCTGCGTCGACACCAATGGAGTCGTTACAGGAAGTCCGTCGTGTTCGGCAAATTATTCAAGCGGAACTGTGACGCTGACAGCATCTGCCTCCGCAGAATCGACATTCCTGGGTTGGGGCGGCGCCTGCGCCAGCTATGGCATGGCCACGCAGTGCACCGTGGCCATGAACGCGGCTGAGAATGTGAGCGCGAATTTCGTGCAGGGGGATTTCGGCAGCAATATCAACGTCTGCCCGTCGGGTGAAATCATACCGGCGCCGTGCAGCGGTACACAGACTGTGGCATTCAACCTGGCGGAAACCACCAACATTGGCGCCATCCAGGTGGTCACGCAAGGCGCAACCGGCCTCGACTTCGCGCTGGGCACTGGCAGCACCTGTACCGGCACCATCTCCGCAGGCAACTCTTGCAACGTCAGCGTAAGCTTCACTCCGCTTGCGCCTGGACTGCGCACGGGTGCGGTCGAACTTTACGACATGAGCGGCAATCTGGTGGCAACCGCGCCGATTTTCGGCGTTGGCCAGGCGCCGGCGGCTGCATTCAACCCGGTGACGCAAACCACGATCAACACAGGCAGTGTCGTACTCAGTACGCCCAAGGGCTTGTTGGCAGATGCAGCCGGCAATTTATTCATTTCCGATACCGGCGAAATTTCCGGCAACCCCCAGGTCGTGAAGATCGCACCAAACGGCACCGAGACCGTCTTTGGCCCCAATCTCCCAACCCCGCTCCTGTTCCCACAGGGCATGGCGGAGGACGGTGCCGGCAATCTCTTCATCGCGGATAACAACCTCAACGGAGTGGTCGAGATTCCGGCCGGCTGCAACAGCTCGTGCGTACAAGAGCAAATCTTGCCCAACCCGCTCAATCTGCGCAGTCAGTTGGGAGTGGCAGTCGATGGCGCCGGCGATCTGTTCATTGGTGACTTCGAAGGAAACGAGGTCGCCGAGCTCCCAGCCAATGGCGGCACGCAGACTGTTGTGTACAACCCCACCCCAGGTTGTGGTACTGCTTACCCCGGTTGTTCGCACCCGATCGATCTGACCACAGATGCAGCGGGCGATCTTTTCGTCGCTGATTACGGTTTGGCAACAGTCGCAGAAGTTCCGGCAGGATGCACGTCAGGCGGTTGCGTAAAACCCATTGGCATTGGCTGGAGCCAACCGGATGGCGTCGCGGTGGATGCAGCCGGCGACGTCTTTGTTGCGGATGCTGGGCTAAGTGAGGTCGTAGAAGTCCCGGCCGGCTGCACCACAACCCTCTGCCAGATAGTGCTCGTGAACGGGGTCAACACGGTAGCTGTAAAGCTCGACGCAACGGGCCATCTCTTCGTCGACAACCTCGCGGCGTCGCAAATACTTGAGGTGACGCGGTCACTGCCGCCATCCTTCAGCTTTGCCCTTACGAATGTGAGCAGCCCGAGTGCGCCGCAATCGGTTTCAATTCAAAACGTCGGCAACCAGCCGCTGACGGGCTCGCTGAACTTGAGTCTGCTGGGCGCGAATTTCACGCAGAACGCAACGCCGGATTGCTCAGGCGCATTTCCGTTGGCGCCAGGCGCCACTTGCTCTGAGAGCTTCAGCTTCACGCCGCAGACCACTGGCTATCTCGCGGGTACAGCAAGTTTCAGCGACAACACGCTGAACCTTTCTCCTCTGGTTGCGCTCCAGTCCGTCAACCTCAGCGGCAATGGCGGCCTGAATGGCCAGGCTGTCGGTGTCCTCGTCCCCAACGTGGTCGGGCTGACGCAAGCGGCGGGAACTACGGTAATCACCGGTGCAGGATTGGCGCCGGGAACAGTCAGCACTGCGTCCAGCAGCATCATCCCGTCAGGCAGCGTGATCGCATCGAACCCAGCCGCCGGAACACAAGTGATGGTTGGAGCCACTGTCCGACTGCTAGTTTCAACTGGCCAGGCACAACCGCCAACACCCAATCCACTCTCGTTTGAAAACAACTATTTCGTCACCGGTGACTATGCCTCTGCGGGAACTTCTCTGCGAGGACTCGGTAGCGCAGGCGGCTTGGCTAACGGAACCATCAACATCCCCGATAGCACCACCAACCCAAGCGCCGGCCCAGGTGTTCCCGATGGCGCCGATATCGTTGATGGTTTTCTCTACTGGGAGACACTGGAGAATACGCCATCGCCTTCAGGCGGCAATGGAACCTTCCTCGGCTATCCAATCACCGGGCAGCAGATTGGAAGCGATCTGCCCTATAACGACAGTGCTCACAGCGGGACGCTGCGCGTATATCGCGCCGACGTGAATACGTATTTCCCTGTGGGGACGAATGGGATCCGCTTTGGCTCGGGCGCGTTCCCAATATCCTTGCCCGACGGCGGAAGCACATTCCCATTCAACGAGGGCGCAAGCCTGGTGGTGATCTATCGCGTATTGTCACCGAACTTCCCTCTCAAGTCAGTCGTAATTTACGACGGTTCGGCAATACCAGCGGGCACTGGAGCCCAGATCGTACAGGGCTTCTATGACTCAACCGGCACCGGAGAGAATACGATCCTCTTCAACGCCGGTGGAACATGGAACAGCGGCTCCAGCTCCATCGCGCTCCCTGCGCACGCGAATCAATTCAGTGCGCCCCTGAACGCAGGAAGCGCCTATGCAGCGGTGATCGTCTCGACGCCGGTCACCAATAGCGATAATGACGGAATTCTGGACGCCTGGAAGGCCGGCCCGGCGGCCGGTGATTTCTTCGCGGGACAGCCGGGTTACTACGACGTCAAGACCGGATCGTGGGTGCCCTTGCCTGGCGCCGTACACGGCGAAAAGGACTTGTTCGTTCAACTCGATTACATGTGCGGCAATGTACTCTCGTCCGGCGCGTGCGATCCAACGCAGGAGAACCTCTTCCCGGCGCCTGACCCCCAGGGAAACGATCCGTTGGCGATGGTGACCAATGCATTCGCGGCGCCCGGAGTCGGGATACATCTGCATCTCGAAATTGGCAATGCCGTTCCCGAAGACAGCTGCACAGACAACACTTCCACGAGTCCGCCGCTTCTGTGCCAGTTTCCCAGCCAGCCGGGAGTGATCGGCTGGAAGAACAGCCTGGAATTCTCGAAGCTGTGGCCCCGCAATTTTGCATCGTGCGCGGCGGGTATCGATTGCTCGCCTCGCTTCCCATACGGCCAGAAGGATAGCTACCACTACGTTCTCTTCGGTCACTCGCTGGCGATCCCCGCATGGAATTCGCGTTACGGATCATTGACATCGATCAATGTCGTCAGCGGCCAATCAACCATCGTCACCACCGACCGAGGCACGGGGATTAACTATTGCCCAAGCCGCATCACGATTTCCGGCGTGCTCGGAAACCCCGGCCTCAACGGCGTGTACAACACCAGTTCGTGTCCCAACTCGACGACGATGATCGTGGCAACTCCCAACGCCAACAATTGGAGCTATTCGTACCCCTCATCGCCTGAACCGGAGATTGGCATTACTTCCGGCACGGTCACAAGCATCTCCGGATACTCCGATCTCGGTGGCGCTGATTCTGCGGTCACTCTGGGGCTTTGGGAAACGGCGCCGAACCAGGATATGAGCAAGCGCGCCAGCGTCATCGCCGGCACGCTGTTCCATGAGATTGGCCACACACTCGGCTTGAGTCACGGTGGGCTCTACTACGACACGACAGGAAGCTACATCCCCACCTTTGATGTCAATTGCAAGCCGAATTATCAGAGTTCAATGAATTACCTCTTCCAGCTCGATGGAGTTGGACCGGGCGCCGCAGTCGCTTACTCCAACCAGACACTCGCCACGTTGACTGACGCTTCGTTGAATACGGTGACTCAGCTTGCCACCGCCGATGTCCCACCCGTGCCCGCGACCTTCTCGACCTCCGCCTGGTATACCCAGAATGCGCCGAACTCGACGGCCAGCCCCGCCACGCTGCATTGTGATGGAACGCCTCTCGCTGGCGACACCGGCTATCGTGTGAATGGGCCCATCGCTCCCATCACTCCGGCATGGTCGAATGGGCAGAACATCACTTTCGACGGCGTACCGTATTCCACGTTGCGCGGATACAATGATGTGGCCAACATCGACCTGCGCCAGTTGGGCGCCACCGGAGGCGAGTTCGCATCCTTGGCCAGTGTGCTTTCATTTGGCTCCTCCACAACTCCGCTGACTGTTGCCGCAGGTGGAAACGTCACCCTGGGCGGCGGCGGCACTGTGACCCTGGGCGGCGGAGGCTCCGTCACCTTGAGCAGTGGCGGCAATGTCACCCTGGGCAGCGCCGGGACCATTACGCCAGGCAGCGGAGGAAGTGTAACGCTCAATAACGGAGGCAGCGTGACGCTCAGTACGGGCGGCACAATCACGCCGGCCAATGGCGGCACTGTCACGTTGGGCAGCGGCGGCACCGTCACACTCGGTGGCGGCGGCACCATCACGCTCGGCGGTGGTGGGACGGTCACCCTGGGCGGGGGCGGCACCGTGACCCTGGGCGGCGGCGGCACCATCACCAGCAGCGCCGGCAGTGTCACCATTCCTTCTACGGGTGGCAGCTACACCCTTCCTGATGGTGGCGGGATGATCACGCTCGGCGGCAGTGGAACGGTCACCCTGGGCGGCGGCGGCACCGTCACCCTGGGCGGCGGTGGGACTATTGCGATGGGTGGCGGCGGCACGGTTACGCTCGGCGGAGGCGGTACGGTCACGTTGGGCGGCGGCGGTACGGTCGCGCTCGGCGGCGGCGGAACGGTCACCCTCGGCGGCGGCGGCAATGTCACCCTGGGTGGTGGCGGCACAGTCACCCTCGGCGGCGGCGGCACGGTTACGCTCGGCGGTGGCGGAACGGTCACCCTCGGCGGCGGCGGAACGGTCACCCTCGGCGGCGGCGGCAACGTCACCCTGGGCGGTGGCGGAAACGTCACCCTGGGTGTCGGCGGCACCGTCACCCTGGGCGGCGGTGGTTCGTTGACCCTCACAAGCGCTGGATCCGTCACGCTCAGCAGTGGCGGCACAATCACCAGTGGAGGAAGTACGCAGACAGTTCCGGCCGGCACCTATAACGTGAGCGGCGGGGGGACTGTCACCCTGGGCGGCGGCGGCACAGTCACTCTCGGTGGGGGCGGCAACGTCACCTTGGGCGGTGGCGGTGTTGTGGCCCTTGGCGGCGGTGGCACGGTCACCCTGGGCGGCGGTGGGACGATTGCTCTGGGCGGTGGCGGCAACGTCACCTTGGGCGGTGGCGGCGCCAGCACCGCCGAGATGGATTACAACACCGCCAACTCAATTGTTCGCCCCCCTTCTTTGCCCACCGAAACGCAGATTTCGACTCCCACGCAGACATCTGTTGTGGTCAATTGGACTGCGCCGGCCTTCGGTGTCGTTGCCACCTACACCATCTCTCGCGGTTCTGAAACCTACGCGCCGTTTGTTGTCGGCAGCGTCAGCGGAGTCAACGGAAACCCGCCGGCCACAACATTCACCGACACCAACCCCGATCTGACTTCACAAATGGTGTCCTACACGATATCGACCACCCTCCTTCCGATACCAGTCATCGATCCGACGCCGCGCCAGAGTCTACCCTCGTCGCCGGCGGTGCAGACAAATAACCAGACAATTGTCCTTGGCTCCTTGCCGAGTTCAGTCGCTCTCCCAGGTCCGCAACCCATTAGCGCGACTGCCGAGTCGAATGGCGTCGCAAATGGGTTGCAGGTGAACTTCAGCGCGACGGGACCTTGCTCCATCGGTAGCCAGTCTCCCCCGGACAACAATGGCGCTTCCTCGGCCAGTGTGATCCTGAACGGCACGGGAAGCTGCATCGTCACCGCTTCGCAAGCAGGCACGAACCTGTCTCAACCCGGCCCCCAACCCTACTACAATGCGGCCGATCCCGTGTCAGGAACATTCACAATCCTGCCTCAGGGTTCCAACACGCAATCGCAAACAATCCTCTTCCCGCAGTTGCCGAACGTGCAGTATGGCGGCACGTTCTCGTTGAGCGCGTCCACCACTCCACCTGGGCAGACGGTCAGCTTCACGGCGTCCGGGCCATGCATGACGAGCGGCAAGACGACTGGGGTTGGCCTGTGCTCGATCACAGCGTCGGTGCCGGCATACAGCACAGCGAACGCCACGTATAGCGCTGCCTCGCTGACTCAGTCGTTCACCATTTATCCAGCGGTCTTTACGGTCACGGCAATTAACCAAACGAGTGCATATGGGCAGGCTCTCCCAGCGTTGACCTACACGACCAGCCCGCTTGTGAACGGGGATCCATCTACGGCCGTGACGGGTTCACCGGCTCTGTCCACCACTGCCACTGCAACAAGCAGTGTCGGCAGCTACCCGATTACGGTTTCGACCGGCACGTTGGCTGCTGCGAATTACTCTTTCCTGTTTGTGAGCGGCAAATTGACCATAGGGCAAGCGAAACAGGCGATCGCGCTCAACAATGTTCCGGCGAGCGCCCCCAACAGCAGCAGCTTCACGGTGACGGCCACGGGCGGCGCCAGCGGCAACCCGGTGATGTTCACGAGTTCCGGAGTGTGCAGCATTACGGGCACAACACCGGGCACGGCGACCTACACGATGAATAGCAGCACGGGAACATGTTCTGTGATTGCCAATCAAGCGGGCAACACAAACTACTCCGCGGCACCGACCGTCACGCAAATCGTGAACGCAACCGCACCAGTCTTCACCGTGTCTCCGTCCAACATCAACTTTGGCACCGTCGCGCAGGGAAGCGTCACGACAAAGAGCATCACCGTGACCAATAGCGGAACGGCGTCCGTCACCATCAACCAACCTTTCATTTCGATCGTGCAGGGAGGAAACTCCAACGAATTCGTCGCCGTCAATCTCTGCCCGTCGTCATTGGGAGCGGGGAAAAGCTGCACGATTACGATCACCTTCATCGCGGGCCCGTACTACACGCAGCAAACCGCGACCTTGAAGGTTATGGACAGTGCGCCAGGAAGTCCGCAGACGGTTACGCTGGGCGCGCTCGTTTTGATCCCGCAGACAATCACGTTCACCACCAACCCGCCGGCAAGCGCCACCTACAACGGCATCTTCACGGTAGCGGCTACGGGCGGCGGCAGTGGGAACGCGGTGAACTTCACCAGCTCCGGTGTTTGCAGCATAACGGGAACGACACCGGGCACAGCAACCTACACGATGAAAAGCGGCACAGGTACGTGCTCGGTGATCGCCAACCAGGCGGGCAACTCCAGCTACGCTGCAGCATCGCAGGTTACGAAGACCGTCTCCGCGACCCTGGCTCCACAGGCGATCACGTTCACCCCCAACCCACCGTCCAGTGCGGCTTACAAGAGCAGCTTCATGGTGACGGCTACGGGTGGCGGCAGTGGGATTGGAGTGACCTTCACCAGTTCCGGGTCCTGCAGCAATGCGGGCGCAACCTACACGATGACCAAGAGCACCGGAACGTGCTCTGTGATCGCCAACCAGGCAGGCAACTCAAACTACGCCGCAGCACCGCAGGTTACAAAGATCGTAACCGCGACTCTGGCTCCGCAGACCATCGCGTTCAGCACCAACGCTCCCGCGAACGCGGCCTACAAGAGCACGTTCACGGTGGCGGCGACGGGCGGCGGCAGCGGGAATGCGGTCACCTTCACCAGTTCCGGAGCATGCAGCAATTCGGGCGCAACCTACACAATGAACAAGAGCACAGGAACCTGCTCGGTGATCGCCAACCAGGCAGGCAACTCCAACTACGCCGCAGCACCGCAGGTTACTGAGACCGTAAACGCAACCCTGGCCCCGCAGACCATCACGTTCACCAAGAGCCCACCGGGGAGCGCCCCCTACAAGAGCAGCTTCACGGTAGCGGCCACGGGCGGCGCAAGTGGGAACGCCGTGACCTTCACGAGCTCCGGGTCGTGCAGCAATTCAGGCGCAACCTATACGATGACCAGCGGCACGGGAACGTGCTCCGTGATCGCCAACCAGGCAGGCAACTCCAACTACGCGGCCGCGGCACAGGTTACGAAGACTGTAACTGCGACTCTGGTTGCGCAGACGATTACGTTCACCACCAACCCTCCGGCAACGGCCGCCTTAAACAGTAGCTTCACGGTGGCGGCTACGGCCTCTAGCGGGCTCGCGGTGACCTTCACCAGTTCCGGGGCGTGCAGCAATTCTGGCCCAACCTATAAGATGACCAGCGGCACGGGAACATGTTCGGTGATTGCCAACCAGGCTGGCAACTCCAACTACTCGGCGGCAGCGCAGGTTACAAAGACCGTAACCGCGAAACAATGACGCCGTCTAACACACGATCTCCAGCATTGTGATCGCGGCGACAAAGCACTTATAAAATCGCATTGGCTTTGCGCCTTTGGGAATTGGTCCTGGATTCCACCGCCGTTCATTGGCCGATACGGTGGCGGATCTCGGGAACTAGCGGATCTTCCGACGACTGCCCGCGGATGCTTAGGTAAGTCTTATAAAAATCGGTGAACCCCTCGCTCTTCATCCCCTCCCGCACGCGTCCCTCAAAGTAATACACGGGCGGAAAATAGGCATAGGTCGGCACGTTATCCATAAATAGTTCGATGGCTTCGCCTCGCCGCTTCAAACATTGATCAAACTCTGAGTCAGCCTCCGTGAACGCTCCCGCTTCCATGTAGGCCCGCCCCAGTTCGAACCGGCCAATCCAGGTGTCGAGCAGATTGTTTGCGGCTGTGATCTGCTGAATTGCTTCCTTGGCGTCGTTCCGCTTCAATGCGATCATCCCTTCGACGATCTTGCCGTAAGCCTGGGGCTCACTCGACAGTTCCGCAGAGAGGCTCGTCGCAAGCTTTTGCGCTTTAGCGGAGTCTCCTGTATCGACATAGCTGCTCGCTGCCAGGAACTTAATCTGGATCGACTGGCTGTTCGCCAACGCCTTCCCCACGTCAGAAAGCGCTGCCGCATGCTTCCCCTGGATTTCTTCAATGTTTCCAAGCGCCACATACTTCCTCGCGGCGTTGTCGGGCATTTTGGCCGCCACATCGGCTGCCGCTCCTTGTGTGAGGATGCGCGCCGCCTCTGCATACTTTCCCTGATAGGCAGCAAGATCGGCCAGTCCAGCGGCCGCGGTAGATGCGCCCAGCGGACCAAACTTTTCAAGCTGACGATACTCTTCGGCCGCCTTTTCGATCTGCTCCTGCCCAAGATTCGCTTCGGCCAGCACCAGGTAACCCTGCGCAGCCGATGGGCTGATTTCCAGTGCGGTACGCGCCGCTTTTTCGCTGGCCGCAAAGTCTCCGGCAAAGGCGCTGATGAAAGCCAGGTTTAGACGCTGCCCCACACCCTTCGGCACAATCGCAACTGCGTGTTGCGCCGCTTCCAGGGCCTTCGGCGCGTTGCGCATCTGCGTATAGCAGGTTGCCAGGTTGTTTTGGCCAACTCGGTCGGCGGGGTAGTGCGTAACCAGTTGCGTGTATTCCTGGACGCAATTTTGCCAGTCGCCCGTGGTCAGGTAATACAGCCCGCGGTAGCGATATCGTTCCCGCTCGGTCATGCGGTCCATATGCTGCATCGCCAGCTTCATGTACTTTACGGCGTCCCCGGGCCTCCCCAGGTTCTGGGCCATGGCCCCCATGCCGGTATAAGCCCGCGCAAAGTTCGGATCTAGTTCTGCGGCTTTCTGAAACGAATCGAACGCCTCCTGGAAATGGCCGGCGAACTCTTCGTCCATGGCGATCGCCTCTTGGTGAACAGCCTCGAGGGATGCGGCGGCAAACCCTCCGCTGACGGATTCGAACTCCACAGAGGCGGGCGTCGTGTCGCCCAAAGCTTTGCGAATCGGCGCCGCCAGCTTGGGAAGGTCGCTCAGAATCTCCTGCTTATTGGCGACTGTGATGTCCGCTTTCGCGAGTACGTTGCCGCTTACGGCGTCAAGAGCAATCGCCGAAACATCGTACTGGTCGCCGCGCAAATTAATCTCGCCCGTAATCACCGCGTTGACGCCTTGATTTACGGCCACCAGCCGCGCTGACTGCTCGTCGAGTTTGTCGGTCGGATTCGGGAGTTTTTTGGCCAGCTTGCGCGCATCCCCACGGCTGTAAGCGTTGATAAAGCTGGCGCCTTCCAAGGCCACACCGAGCATCGGTTCCAGGGTGTCATCCAAAACCGGATCGCCGGTATGGTTCGCAAAGTCGCCAACCAGCACAGAGACCGGGGCATGCTCTACTGATTTCGCGGTCTGTTGCCTCTTGCTGACGTACCAGAATGTCCCCGCTGCGATCGCCGCAATCAGAAGGCCCGTGACGCCGAGACGCGGCCATGGAAGTTCCCGAATGCGGTTCATGCGCAGCCGCATCGAAGAAGCCGAGACTTTTTTCCCCCCGCTTCTGCCTTGCCACGCGCGTAGATCTGCATCCAGTTCTTCCGCGCTCTGGTAACGATTCGCCGGATCCTTCTCAAGACATTTGGCGACGATATTGCTCAGCTTGCCCGGGATATTCCTGTCGACATCCGCCAATGGCACGGCGCGTTGCTGCGTGCGCTTCAGTAAACTCGCAATCGCACTCTCCGCGTAGAAGGGTGTGACCCCAGCCAGCAACTCATACAGGATCAAGCCGACGGTAAAGATATCGGAGCTGGCCTTCACCTCCATTCCCTGCGCCTGCTCCGGAGACATATATTCGATCGTCCCCAGCATGGCGCCGGTTTGCGTCATTCCATCACCGCGGAATGTGCGGGCCAATCCGAAGTCCATCACCACCACGCGGCCGCTTTTTTCACGCATGATGTTGCCCGGTTTTAAATCACGGTGGATGATCCCAACCCCATGAGCCGCAGACAGCCCACTGGCGACCTGCTCCATCACGTCCACCGCTTCCGCAACTTCCAGCTTGCCTCGCTGCTGCAGGATCTGATGGAGATTTTCGCCCTCAAGGTACTCCATCGTGATGAACTTCACGCCCTGGGCCTCGCCGAGGTCGTAAATCCGAATCACGTTGCGGTGCGTCACCCGGGACGAGAGCAGAAGTTCCTGTTTGAAACGGGCCAGGATTTCCGGATTCGAAGCCATCTCGGGGCGAATGACTTTCAATGCCACGACTCGATCCACTTCGCGGTCGGCGGCTTTGTACACAGCGCCCATGCCGCCTTCCCCAAGGAGTTCGAGAATCTCGTAGCGGCTTCCAAGAACTGTCCCGATTTGCAGCAGAATCGCGCTTGCGCCAGGGCCGTTGACGCCTTCCCCAGGCGGGCTCTGGCGTGCAGAAGTCCCCGCCCCAACGGTCGGATTGCCTGTTACGGTTGTGGCCGCATCGTTGCTGCGCGTCCGTGTACCCGGCAAAGTCGCCTCGTTGATTCGACCCGCAGTCTGGTCAGAAACAGGCGCGTTGGAATCACTTCGAAGCGGTGAAGTGGAAATGATCGTCGCGTCGGGATCTCGCGCTGGCGTAGGCGGATCGAGGCGACGAGCGGGCGGCGAGTTGTCAGGCACTCCCGAAGAGAGAGCAACTCGCTCACCGCGAGGCGCTCCTTCGCCTGGAACACGTGTTTCGTCGCTGCCCGAGGGAATATCATCCATATCGCGCTTCGCAAACTAACGGCAAATGATTGGGACGGCCGGCCCAATGCCATTGGGAGAATGGGGGACGGCTGTGGTAGCAGAAGTATAAATGATCTCCCGATCATCCGGTCTGCCGCGTCGATCCCGCGGAGATGCCGGGAACCGTGCCGTGCACTCCTTTGATCGATGGGGTTTGAGAACTGTGCGCCACATATTTGAAGCAAAGGACCCCGTAAGGCCCTTCACGGATTTTTGGGTGGCCCGAAGGCTTCAAGGCATCTTCGCCAAACCGTCAGTAGCGCATCGTTAAAGAGGCGCGACGAATCGCAAGCAGCAAGAAACCTGCCGGTATACTCGCGGATGACCTCGAAGCCGCTGTGAGCGGCCATCGGGCGCAGATCGAGCAAGCAGGTCTCTCCGTTCTGCCGGACACGAAATCCCTCGCGCGAGCGCTGCGCACCGCAACCGCATCGACAATGCGTGACCCGAAGCCAGGATGCGCTATTGCATAGCGACAGTCATCTCGTATTCCGGAAGAGCTTCTACTGACTGCAATGAACCTGCTTGCCCTGCCCGGTCAAAAGCCGGCGCCTTGCCCGGCTCAAAGAAAATCGGCGCCTTCTCGCTGAGTGGCAGAATCTGTAGCTTGAACGTCTCGGCTTTCGAGGTCGGCAAAAAGCGCTTGATCCCGATTTGCCAATCCGCTCCATTGAAGAAGTCGTCTGTCAGCAGCCGCTCGCCACTGAAGAGGCGCGCCTCATCGCCCTGATAGTGCACCACAAGATAGATATCGCTGAGCCCTTTCAGAGCGTCTCGTGGAACTGTGATCTGCCACTCGCCGGCGCGCGCGAAACTCGCTTCATCGGGGGTCATTGCCACGCGGATCGACCTCCATGGAGCCTGCGGTCCCAGAAGCGGCGCGGGGGCCGTGCCGAAACCCCTCGTCTTCACCACGTCGATGGAAATCTTTCTTTCCACGGCCTGCAAGGCAAAGTGCTCAAACAAGCCTGTCAGTTCTTTCTGCGGCCCGGCCGAAGCCAGGGTGCCGGTGGACTTTGAGATTGAAGGAAACACGGCAACATCGAAGTGCGGGTTTCCAATCTGACGCAGGATCAAGGATTTCCCCTCGGCGAAAACCTGCGCGCGCGTCAGCAAAAGAACGTCATGGCCGTCAATGCCGACTCTCCACAGTGACTTTGCGTCGTCCGGGCTCAGCACCACCAGGTGCGTTTCTCCGCTCTTGCCATGTATCGTGAGGGCCACGTCGCGGCCGGGCTCGACATTCTGCACGCGAACCAATCCATCCGATTCTGCGATGGCGCCGCGTTCGGTGTGGACGTTTGCCCGGAACTCTGCGGGAAACGCAAACTCCACGGGAATGCCTGGAATCGCGGCGAAAAAGATAAATCTGTCTCCACCGGATTGGGTTTTCAAGATAGGTTGCGCTGTGGCATACCTCATCGGAGTGCCGCCGATGTCAAGATTCACCGGCCAATAGAAGTAGCTGTTCGCGGGAATCGTAATCGGCGTTGCAGGAACGACGATGGTCTGGTTGGAAACTCTCAGCTCGAACTGCGACTCAGGCCATTCGGGCATTTTTTGCTCACGAGCATAGTTGTTCACGAAAAGAAAACCGTGCTGCCCCTCAATGCGCATCGAAGCGCGCAGCACGGATTTGTCTGCGGGGTTATTCGGGTGCGGGTCCGGTTCAATCACACGTTCCCCGGCTAACTCGCTCCCGAAGTCGTTCAGAAAATAGTGATCCAGTTTCAGTTCAAGGAGTTCTGGGCTCATCTCGCCAAACTCCCCAAGCGGAGCCTGAAAATCGTAGTTCTTTACCGGAACATCGTTCGGATATCCGCTGCGCTGGGACTCCTGCAGAGTGGTCAACTTGCCGTCGGGATTTTCGCCGCCCTGAAACATGTAATATCCAAGCAGATTTGCGCCCGAACCCACCATAACCGGAATCATTGCCGCGATGTCGGACGCAGCCAGGAAGGGCCTGCGATGATAGGTATTCTGCATTCCGCCCCCAACCTCCGCAGTAAGGAACGGCACCTCTCCGCGCAGTCTCTGGTCGCGTTCGGTGTCGAGCGCGCTTTCGCCTCCATGCGCGCCCATATCGCCCGCTACGCGGTTGTCAAAGCGAAAGCTGTAGACTTCGCTCGGAGGCAGAACGCTCGTGCTTTCATCCCAGGGAGCATCAGGATACCCGCCATACACGGGCAAAAACAGATCCGCGGGAACCACGGCGTTATCCCAGCCCGTCACCGTGTAGAGAGGCACGTCGAGGCCGCTTTCAATCGCTATCTTCCTGAGCGTCTCAAGGTGTTCGCGGCCCATTCCCGGGCCTCTCATCGAGTATTCATTCTCGATCTGAATGCCGATCACCGGGCCCCCGTCCTTCCACAACAGCCCCTGCAACTGGCGGCCAACCTGCGCGTAAAATTGTCTGACCTCGGAGAGATAGACGGGATCATTCGAACGTATGGCGCTGTTCTTCAAGACCCAGTCGGGCAATCCGCCATTTCTTGCCTCGCCGTGCGCCCACGGACCGATGCGCGGGTAAAGAAGCATTCCGTGCTTGGCGCAGAGCAACGCAAACTTGCGAAGATCTCTTTGCCCCGACCAGTCGAATTGGCCTTCGACTTCTTCCACGTGAATCCAGAAAACGTACGTTGCGATGACTTGCACGCCGCTGGCCTTCATTTTCAGAATCTCTTCTTCCCAATAGGCAGCCGGATAGCGCGAGAAATGAAACTCGCCCATCACGGGAACCCACGGCTCCCCATTGCGCGTCAGGTATTGATTATTTGCTGCCAGCACATCGCCGTTTGAGGCGCGATTGGATCCAAGTTGCGTTGGAACAGGCTTGAGAGCCGGCGCGGGAGTTGTTGCATCGAATGTGAGGCGGTGAGCGGTCTGCTGGGCAGCAAGAAGGAAGGGAACAGAGAAAAAGCACAAGAAAACGAGAATGCGGCGCATACGCTGCAAGCCTTTCAAAGGACGCACAATTCAGCCAGGCAGCATCGTTTACTGCCTTCGGCTTTTTGATCCTTGCAGAGAATCCTATGCCCCGCCTACGCGGCGCGAATCGGCTGAAAGACGGATTGAGTGAAAACATATTTCCGGCGGCGCGACGGTCTCGATTGTTCTAAAGATGGATGAGGCCGCGCTGAAGTGCGGTCACGACTGCCTGGGTACGGTCGCTGGCGTTTAGACGCATCAAAATCACGCTCACGTGGCACTTTACGGTAGCCTCGGTGATGCCCAGTTCTGATGCGATTTCCTTATTGGATTTCCCTTTCGCCACCAGGCCCAGCACCTGCCGCTCGCGCGCGCTGAGACTCGAATCCGGCGTCCGCGCTGCCAGCGCCTCCGACATCGGCGGAGGCAGGTAGCGTCCCCCGCCGTAGACCTTCCGCACGGCATTGACCAGCATCTCTTTCGGCAGGCCCTTTCACCAGATACCCGTTGGCGCCGGCTTCCATCGCCTGGTGGATATCCTCGTCGCCCTCGTACGTCGTTAAGACAATGAAGCGCGCATCAGGGGACTTGGCGCGGATGCGGCGAATGGTTTCCACACCGCTTATCCCCGGCAGGCGCAGGTCCATCAAGCGTCACATCCGGCTTCAGCAAGGCGTGCTGTTCAATCGCCTCCTCCCCGGTTCCCACCTGGCCGGCCACGACCATTTCCTTTGACGTCGCAACAAGCGCAGCTACGCCAACCCGCATAATCGGGTGATCGTCGACGATGAGGATCCGGATTGGCTTCATTGAACGAGGATTATAGTGTGCACACACACCCTTGTCAGCCTCGCGCGACCGGGACCTGTCCGCCATCGTGCTGCTCGCGCAACAACCCGCTTCGGGGGATAATCACCTCGATGCGCGTACCCTGTTGCGGCTGGCTCTCAATCGTGAGCTTCCCCGCAAATTTATGCACGCGTTCCCGCATCCCCTGCAGACCGTAGTGTCCATCCCACGGTTTGGCAGCCGGGTCAAATCCCTCCCCATCGTCTGTGAGGAACATCTCCAGCGATGAGGCTGAGAAGCGCAGCTCCGCGCCTATCTCCTTCGGGTGCCCATGCAGAACGGCGTTGAAGAACGCCTCGCGCGCCACCATCATCAATTCGTGGGTTTCCTGCTGGCCGATCGGAAAGGGATTGCCGGTGGACCGGCAATCCACATGTACGGCATATTCCCGGCTCATCCGTCCGGCCATTTGTGTAAGCCCGGTGCAGAGATCGGTGGGCGCCTGCTCGCCTGCGCGAAGATTCCAAACCGCCTGGCGCGCCTCGTCCATGGTCGCGCGTATCTGCGTGTTGGCATAGTCGATCAGGTGGATTCTGGATTCGTCATCGTCTCTCTCGCAGCTGGATGCAGCCTCAAGCATGGCTGAGACACTGGCACAGCCCTGGATCAGCGTGTCATGCATCTCGCGTGCAAGCCGGGAACGTTCGGCGAGCACCGCCTTATACCGCCCGTGCACTTGCTTCATTCTCAGCTGATAGGCCAACACTGAAATCAATCCGACGGCCAGTGCACAGAGAGCAATAAACCAGGGCGTTCGATAAAAGTAGGGCTCTTTGACGAGTGTCACCGTCGCTTCAAGTACATGTTCGGGATGGTCCATCTCCCACGTCTGCACTGCAAAGGTATAGTTGCCGGCAGGAAGATTGGTATAAGTCGCCGAACGCCTTTGGGAATCGGCGAATGTCCAGTCCTTATCGAAATTTTCCATGCGGTAACGGAACTCAAGATCTTCCTGAGATCGCAGCATCACCGGTTCATATTCGATTTCCACCCGCGATGCCCCCGCCGGCAAGCTTCAGGGGCGAAGATAGCGGAACCGACTTTCCGTCGACAGAAATGGACGCCAACGTCGAGCTGCGACAGCACAGATGGATCATTCTGCAGTGGGGCGGATTCTCCAAAGACCGCCGTTGGTCGGAAACCAGACTTCGCCGCGCGGGGGTAATGATTCCAGAAGGCTGCGTTCCTCCATAAAACAGGGTCGATCTTTCTCCCGCATCCGCGCGATAAAAGCGCAACGAAAGCCGCTGCTGCCGGCCGTTTGCCTGCGCGTCCAGCTCATCGCGATTGAGCAGCATAACGCCCAGTGGACTGCTCAGCCAGAAGTTCCGCTTGTCGTCTTCAAGAATGCAAAGGATACTGTCGCTGGCAAGTCCGTTTGCAGTCGTGAAATGAGTGAGCGCCCCAGCACGAAGACGATAGAGACCGTCGCTGCGTGTGCCGAACCATAGCCCACCCGCGGAATCCTGATGAATGGCCCACACCTTCTCATCCTTCAGCGCATTCGTGGCCGGGTCCTGAATCGACTTCCCATTGTGCAGATGAGTCAGCCCCCGCTCGGTGCCAATCCAGATATCCCCCGCCTGATCCTCAAGAAGCGAGCGGATGCTGAAGTGCGACCAGCCCGTTGTCCATCGTCATGTTGTGGAAGACGCCGTTTTCAAGATGGCTCACGCCCGAATCCGTGGCAATCCACATGCTGCCATCTCGAGCTTCGACAAGCACCCGGACAAAGTTGTTCACCAGCCCTTCATGGGTTGTGTAGTGCACCGTGCCCTGCGAAGAGACCCGGTAAACGCCGCTTCCATCGGTGCCAATCCAGAGCGCGCCGTCGCGGGAGCGCAACACATTGCGTACGTGAACATCGCCGACGCCTGGAAGCCGGGTGGGGACGGCACGGTCGCCCTGAATGTGGACCAGCTCGTTGGACGCCGCCCAAAGGCTGCCATCCGAATCCAACGACACGGTACCGAAATCCGAGTCGGCCGCAGCCGGTAACAGGAGTACATGAACAGGCGTCCGGCTCATGCGAACCATGCCGATTTGAGTGCCTATCCAGAGATCGTTTCGGTCGTCGGCAAAGATGGAGAGCACCGTATTGCTCACCAGGGGCGAAGGAGTCGTCAGCCGGACCACTTTGCTGTCGGGCTTTAAAAAGCGAATGCGAAAAATTCCCTGGCCGATCGTTCCGGCCCATAGCTCTTCGGGCGAAACCGCGCACAGCGTACGCACCGTTCCCCAGACTCCCGGGACACGTTCAAAGATGTTCTTCCCCGGACGCATCCTGAAAAGCCCCGAAACCGTTCCTACCCAAATGGAACCGTCCTCGGTCTCCAGAATCGACTTCACGCGATGCTCGCTGTCAGTTCCTGCCAGTGCATATTCTTTCGGATGGCCATCGAGAACTGCATAGAGCCGTCCCGCACCTGACCAAACTCGCCCCAGGTGGTCCTGAAACACGCCGTGAAACGCATTCGCCGGCATCTCCGGGCGATCGTCAATCCGGACTACTTTCCCCTTCGTCAGCCGGAAAAGCCCGCTGTCGGTGGCTACCCAAACGCTTCCGCTTCGATCTTGGAAAAGCGCGCGAATAAAGCTGTCCGTAAGTCCGTCCGCCGCCGTGTAGGCCCGAAAGACTCCGTCGTGCATCTCAACCAGCCCGCCGCCGTCGGTCCCGATCCACAAATGGCCATCGCGCCCAGCCATCAGGCAAAACACGCTGTTCTCGCGCAGGGCTGGCGTATTCTCGTGCGAGAAAAGCAAAAATGTGCTCCGTCAAATCGAAGCAGTCCTTCGCTGGTGCCAACCCAGAGATATCCATCCGGCGTTTGGCTGAATGCTTGCACCGTCTCTCCCGGCAAGTCCGTTCTGCGATTGCCAGGAGTGCGCCGTGAAATCCAGTTCACCCCCTGTCGGGAGTGGTTCCGCGGTGCATGGCCGCGTGCAATGAAACAAAGCCGTCAGCGCGAGCAGTACTGCAATCACGCGCAAGCATTCCGCAGCGGAATAGCGCCAGCTTGAGACAGGATTTGCCCGGCCGCAACGAAGGCATCGACGCTGGATGTCGAACTCGCTTCAGATCGCAGCCTCCTGGCGCGGCTTCTTCTTTTCGAGAGGCGCCGCGGGCAACCCCTATCATCACTCACGGCGCATGCGTTGACAACAACATGCAACCGAAGCGGACCCTGTAACGGCATGGATTGGACGCGTATCAGCGCGTCCCCAGACTCGGCCTCGAATCGGCCTTCGATTCAAATTCGATGACAGCTTCCTTGAGACCCGGTGAAGAAGCCCGCACCGTGATAGCGCCTGCTTTCTTGGTTATCCTCACCAGCCCGGTGGCGATTCCAGCCTCCGCGCGGACCGGATTTGCAATTCTCTTTTCGTCGCCAATCAGCGAACCCTCGCCGCCGACCGAGAAAGTGACCATGTCGTCGCCATACGGATAGGTCGTGCCCCGGGCATCGCAGATGTGGGCATACACGCGCACCCAGTCAGATCCATCTGCCACCGGTTCGAGTCCGCAGCTGTCGACGCTCAACTCAACATGGTTCGGAACGCCGGGAGAGTGTACAATGTGGGTCGCCACTACCTCGCCTCCGATCAGTCCTTCGGCGCGCAACTCCCCAATCTCGGTGCCGAACGGCGCCACGCCATCGGAAAACAGCATCGAGTGCGTCCCGCTGAATTCCCCAACTTTGAAAGTAAATGGAGGATGTGAAATGTGATAACCGGCGTCCGGTCCCTGTGTCGCTACGACTTTGCCATTCTGGGTGAGTCGAACTTGTTCGCAATTACTGAATACTGTAAGCAATGAAGGCGAATGAAAGGTTGCGTAGTTTGCAATAAACACCATGGCGCCGCTTCCCACGCGATTGGGAATGCCATGCGGAATACGCTGGCTTTGAAACATGAAATAGTCGAACTTCGGCAACCGGAATACGTCCAGAGGCGCCCCTAGAAACGTCTGCTGATTGTAGCCGCGATAGTAATCGATGCCGGCCCATAAATCGGCGCCGTCGGGCCGGGAGTCTGGCCGGAGAATCCTGTCCATGCTCAGCATGTGGCTCGATGTCTGGACAAGCATCGGAGTTTCTCCCCAGCCGCGGGAGACTCTGACACGTCCCTGCTGGTCGCTCCAGTTATCGACCTGGTCGCCCCACTCGCGAATCCACGACGGTCTTGAAGAGTCGTTCTCTTTGTGTTGGGCATAACCTACATCCCAGCCCCCGAATCCATCCGTTTGCCCGCGAATCGGGTCGCCCGCTGTGTAGCACCCCGGCCATGGGTATTCCTGATGAACAATCTGGTAAAGCTCGGCCGCGAGGGACGAATTATCCGATTCATTCAGCGCCGCCTCCCACAAGATGACGCAGGGGTGGTTGCGGTCTCGCCGAATCATTTCCCGGGCATCCTGGCAGACGCGTTTCTTGAATATATCGTCGCCTACAAATTGCCATCCCGGATTCGACACAATCGCAAGAATCCCCAATTCATCGCACGCATCCATGAAACTCGGATCCTGCGGGTAGTGGCTTCGGTAGGAAGTGAAGCCGCCTTCGCGCAGCTTGCAGGCATCGCGAAAATGCGCCGACGAAGGCAAGGCATAGCCGACATACGGATGATCCTGATGCCGGTTGGCGCCCATTGAAAAGTAAGGCTCGCCGTTGATCAGCAGGCCGCGACCGTTTGCAAACCGGATCGTCCGGATGCCGATCCTGGTGAGTTGATCGTCGGTTACCCGGCCGTTTTCGATAATGGTGGTATGCAGCCAATAGAGTTGAGGATCCTCGGGATGCCAGAGCCTCGCATTCTGCACCTGCATGGTCTGCGTCGCTGCCTGGCCCGCATGGGGCGCGAGGTTGGCACTCTGTTTGCTCGTCGCCGCCACCTGCCCATCCGGGCCGATTATCTCCTGCGCGATGGTGCAGACCCTGTGCTCATCCGATTCGTTCGCGATTTCGGTCTGCACCTGCACCGTCGATTCATCCTTGCCGACTTCCGGATAGGTAACGAATATTCCTCCGCCTGCAACCTTGTCGGCAAGAATTGGATCGGTAATATGCAAGGGATGCAGGATCTGAAGATCTACGCTTCTGTACAATCCGCCGAAATAAGTGAAATCGAGCTGGTTTTGCGGTTTTCCCGGAGGAACTTCGGGATTGTCGGAGTTATCCAGCCGGACCAGCAGCAGATTCTCCCCCTCCGGACGGACGGCCTTTGAAATGTCGACCGTGAAGGGAATGTAGCCCCCATAGTGCGTGGTCAGATGAATGCCGTTCAGCCAGACATCGGCAACTTGCATCGCCCCCTGGAAATTCAGATACAGGACACGGCCCTTCCATTCCGGTTTCAGGCGCAGGGTCCGCCGATACCAACAGACGCCTTGGTAGTTCAGGCATCCGTTCGCATCGCACGGTTCAATCCTGACCGTGTGCGGCAGGGTCGCGGGCTCCCACTGCGCGCTGGACGGCGGAGTTGAATCGTGCCTTGATTCCGAGCCGCCATTTATGCCCGCGGCATCTTCGCGCGGCCTGAAGAATTCCCAATCAGGGTTCAGGCTCAGGACAAGCCGAGCTTCAAGAGCCGGGCCCTGATTCCCGATTTGCGGTTTGTTTTCCCGCGGAAGGTTTCGCCAAAGACATCGGTGGGCGGCACAAGATTCTCCAACACCAAGCCCGAAGCAGACAGGGCACCCACTTCCAAGAAGCCCCGACGTGATAACGACATGAACTTTCCTTTCCATAATTGGTCTTATGATTTCGGTTGACTTGCTCGAAACATGGCAATGGCTTCTACCTCGACAAGCAACTCCGGACGGCACAGTATGGCCTGGATGCCGGTGGAGGCGGGCAAAGGTTCGAGGCACTGACTCAGGTAAAACGCGGTGCGTTCCTCATTGAAGGCTTCATAGTCACGGTCAATATCCCGCAGGTAGCAGGTGGTGCGGACAACGTCGTGCCAGGTGGCTCCCTCGGCTGCCAGCAGCGCAGTGATGTTACTGAAGGTGCGGCGAAGCTGCGCGCGGAAGTCCCCAATGTGAACGGTTCTTCCTTGCTCATCAATACTGGCTGTTCCGGAAATGAATAGGATGACGAGTCCGTTCAGATCCACCCGCATGCCGCGCGAGAAGGAACTGGGCTTCTCATACTCATATGCCTCGTTGAGCGCTTCATGATTGGTGATGGCTCGCTTCTGCACGGGATCTCTGGCCAGAGCTTCCAACGCATTTACGGTCTGGGCCAGGTCGCTCATTTCTTTCCCAGGGTCGCCACCGTGCCCGGCGAGGTGGGGCGTGCGGTCTCGGTCCGCCGCTCGCTGCGGTATGGCTTTTTTGCTTTGTAAAGCAGAAGCCGGCCGCGAATGCGGCAGCCTGAGCCGAGTTTCCCTTGCGCGTCGCCAACTCGAGAGCGCGTGTCGCTGAAGCAACGGCATGCGTAAATTGCCCATTCTCTGCGTAGGCTGCGGCCAGTGTGTCGAGCACATCCGGATCTTCGCCGGGTGCAAGGTTGTTTGCGTTCTCGGCCAGCGAAACGGCTTCCGCGCCATTCCGCATTGACTCATCCGGTGCGGTTGCCAGCAGCCAGGCAATGCCGAGGCATCGCGCTGATGCGGCTCGGATCGATGGCCCGCGCCTTTCGCCAGTGCGCAAGTGCCTCCCACTGTTGCCCAAGGCTTCATAGGCGCTGGCCAGCGCTTCTTCGCCGGATTCGAAGTGCGGCCGAATCGCAATCGCTCGTTTGCAGATCTGGCAATGCCTGTTCCGGGTGACCTTGTTTCAAGTGTGAATTTTCCCAGCACGAAGTGGTTCTCGATCGACAGCGGATTGATGCGGATGGCCTTGCGAAGATGCTCGAATGCCTCCTGCGTATCCCCATGAACATAAAGAGAGATCCCCAAGACCGTTTTGCGCCTTTGCGTTCCCCGGCTCCATCGCCACGGCTTTCTTCCAAAGTGCCAGAGCCTGGTCGTTTTCTCCCTTTTCCTCCAACTCCATCGCTTCGTCCATCAGCTTGTAGAGTTCAACAGCCGGAACCTGGATATCCTCGATTCCGTCTCCGGCAATGTTCACAAACTCCGGGATGTTCACTGCGCGGTTGGAGGCCGTGGCGTTGTCGATCAGAATGGCTGGACTCGAATTGCCGTTCCTGATCGAGATGGGTCAGATACATCTGCGTATAAGGCGAGCGGGCCTTCGAAGAAAACACCAGCCAGCGTCCGTTGGGCGAAAAGCTATGCCAGGAATTCATCAAGGAAGTGTTGGCGCGCAGGCGCCTGGCCACACCGCCATCGAAAGGCACAATGTACAGCTGGCTGTCGGGACGCATCAATTGGCCGTTGCGGCATTGCACAAACACGATCCAGCGCCCATCGGGCGAAACTTTGGGAAAGTTGTTGCTCATTCCGTTGTGCGAGGCGCCCGCAATCGGCTCGGCCGTGCCGCCCTTGCCCTCGTTGAACGGAATCCGGTAGAGGTCGTACTGAATTTGTGTCTCGTTCGGATCGTTGGCGTGAATCGCCTTCTTCTGGCCCAGCGGATATGGATCCTTCGCTTCGGCGCGCGCAAACACGATGTAATTTGCCGTCAGGACTCCAGACTCCATCCGTCTGCACATAGCGTGGATCGTCGGCGCCGGGCAAAGGCTGGCGCTTGCCGGTGGCCCGGCTATACCACTCCAGAATGCCCCGCGTGGGATAAAAAACCTGGAGAAAGCGATAGTCCTTGAAGTTGGTGACGTAATAGGTGTTGGAAATATCGAGCGCCGAACCGGCAAAGGTGCTCACGACGTAGCGTCCGTCCGGAGAGACCTGGGACATGAATCCCACCCGAATCTTGCCCGCTTGCCCGTCTGTATTCCACTGCACAACATCCTTGTTTTGAATGGAGATATGCGCGCGACCGGGACGACGGCATACAGGCCCTTGTCGTTGGCCGGGCCGTCGACGTCGATGCCCATGGTTTTGCCGTCGCCGGAAAAGGAATGGCAGTTGGCGCACGTGGGCATATTGGTCAGCACTGTGCGGCTCTGCGGGCTGGCGAATATCCCGCAGCCGCCAGCGAATCAGATGAATAGCCGCTGGAGACAACGGCTGCACTGTCCCGTTGGCGCCTGCGCTCGGCATCAGCGGCACATCCCGATAGAAGATCGGCGCGCCCACCGGATCGGCCGAGGTGGACAACGAAATGTGCGCCTCGAGAGGAGGCGCCGCGCGCATGCTGATAGCCGGTGACCGTTACAGTAGCCGGCGACTCCACACTATGCGATTCAATTGCTTGCCAGGTGGCCGCATCGGGGGTCCATGTCCATGAGGCCGCCTGTTCCGGCGTCAAAGTCGGCGGTTCATTCGTACCGCTTACGCACTCCGGGTCGATGGCGCCTACATGCATCCGCTCCGCTTTGGGCCGCACATGAAGAGGAGCGGAGTTGTCGGCGAAGACAATATCGATTTGCCACGAATCGGCCGCCGCATCGCGCCAGAGAAATGTGGGCGGCGTGATCCCGGGCGGGAAGATCGAGTCATTGAGCGGATAGTCGATGGAGATGGGCCACAATGCGGCCTTGGAGTTTTCGGATGAATCAGCTTGGCTTCTCCCGAAGGCCGCTCTTTGAAAGGGCAAAAAGAGGGCGCACATCAGAAGCGCAAACAAGGTGGTTCCGACTGCCACAAGAAAGCGCGAACGCAGAGAGGGCAGCCGGGGCCTTGAATCGAGCATTTGTTGAACCTCCGGGTCCGCGCTCGAACTGTGACCCATAAAACCATCATAAAAGCGTGGTGCCTTGAGGCGGGCGGTCGGGCTTGGTACCTTCTCTCGTCGATTGCGAGAAGACGAAAGGCCCGGGCAGCTAAGTGCGCCGCCCGGGCCCGGTAAAAGTTAGAAGCTGAACTTCAGCGCTGCCTGGCCTATGCGTGTGGTATTTGAAGTGCCGCCTAAGCCCCCGTTTCCGCCGTTGATTTCGGCGGGGCCTCCACCCGCATCACCCGGAATCGCATTCGGATTCGCCATGATGGGATGGTTGGTCGCGTTGAAGAGCTCGAAGCGGAACTGCAACTGATACCTCTCAACGATCGACCAGTTCTTCATGAGCGAAGTATCGATGTTGAAGCCCGGAGGGCCCTGCATTGAGTTACGGCCGCTGGTGCCGAAGGTTCCGTCGTGGCGCGTGGTAAACGCAGCAGGGTTGTAGTATTCCGTAGTCCAGTGCGATCGCCCGCCCTTACGAACATTGAGCGGTACTCCCGGAACGCGGTCGGCTCGATCACTGGCGCAGTCTTGGAGGCAGCCGCTGCCCTTATTGAGTTCGCCAAAGGCAGCATTGGAGTTGCCCGGACCGACGTTGAAGGGCGTGCCTGACTGCCAGGTAATGATCGGGCTTACCTCCCAGCCTGCCAGCACTTCACGCACCAGCAGACTCTGCCCCCTCAATCCTGGACTGTTGTAGATAAAGTTGCTGGTCCAGGTGAACGGAATGTTCGCATTGGAGATGCCGTGGCTCCAGCGCGGGTTGCGCGGATTGTTCATCTCATCGCCGTTGGAAAGATTCGCGACGCTGGCTACGTCAAGCGACTTGGCCCAGGTAAAGCTGGATTGCCCCTGGAGTCCGTGAGACAGATGCCTCTGAACGGTAGCCTGCAGCGAGTTATAGTCGGCCGTGGCCCCGCTGTCGTATTCCAGAATGCTGGTGAAGCCGGTGTACGGAGCAAAGGGCAGTTGAAGAGTTTCATTGTTGACGTTCGCTTGCGTTGGGAGCGCGCAGTTCGGGTTGTTGTAGAACGTGCAGTAGCTGTAGCTGGCAATGTTGTCGTCCTGCACCTAGCTCTGGTGATACGACTCGCTGCCGACGTAGGCCACGCGAATGGCCGTGTCTGTGGTCGATCTGCTGCTCCACTGAGAAGTTCCAGGCCTGCGTCATCGGCGCCTTGAACGCTCGGCTGAAGGAGGCACCCAAAGCTTACCGGGGTCGGAACCGGCGGAGTTGAGCGGGGGCTTGTAGGTCGGGTTGGCCCACGGGATCTGACCCGCTCCGGTGCCGAATGGGCTGCCGCTGGGCGTGTTGAATGACGACGTTACTCCACGGATCGTGGAAGTTCTCGTAGCCGGCGAACGTTTGGCCGGTATTCGGCGTGCAGGTAGCGCCGCCGTTGCAAATAGGCGAATTCGATGGCGCGTTCGGGGTGAATGTCGGTGCAAAGGGCGCCAAATCGACGACGTGGTTGTAGTTCGCGTAAGCCACCGGAGCGGTGAACATGCCGAATGCTGCGTGGAAGGACGTGCGCGGCAGATTCTTGGGCTGATAGGCCACGCCGAATGCGCGGCTCAAAGAATCTCTTGTCGCTGGGGCGAAGGCTGCTCCATTCATGTTGGTGTCGCCGGGGAAAATCAGTCCCGTCGGCGCGGCTGGGAAGATCAAGCTCTTCTGCGCCTGCAACGAACGCCGCCCCCACGGCCTCCGACAGAAGCCGGCGCTAAGTCTGGATCCCATCGCAAGCCTACGGTAAGGGTTAGGCCGGGCTTGAAGCGGAACTCGTCGTTGACGTATGGGTCGACCAGCCATCCCTGGATGTCGGCCAATTCGCCTGCTCCCTGCTCGAAGCCGCTCATGTAGCCTAGCAGCCAATCGGCCTCATTGTTGCCGGTGTAAGCCCCGCCGAAACTGATGATGGCGTCGGCCGGATAATTGGATGCATTTTCGACCGCCCGTTGATGGATCAGATCGATGCCCGCCGAGATCGTGTGGCGCTGAATTGTCTTGATCAGAGTATCCGAGACGCCGAGAGTGCCGCGGACCTCATCCGAAGGCTCGGTCCAGCCGCCGTTCGCGCCGCCGAAGCCCGCGCCTTCCATATAGCAGGCTCGGCTCGACAATACTGATGTAACGCGACCAGCACATTTTCTTGCCGCCGGCGTCAAGGACCGGCGTGCCGTTGTGCGAGCTCTGTTGGGTCCAGAATGCGGTAACCGTGTTGACCGAGGTCGGGTTCACCGTCCATGTGTGCTGCGCGATCTCGTTGAAATACCACATCTGCTCACCGAAAGTCTGATTCCAGGTGTTCAGATTCAATACCGAGAGAACATTGCCCGGCGTGTCGCCGGCTGGCTGTACGAATTTGTCTACGAACGAGCGCAAGGTGAGGCGCTGGCTTTTCGACAAATCGTAGTCAACCCTGCTCGTGTATTCGTTCCATGTGGAATTCCCAAGGTTGGCCGTTGCGTAAAGCATTCCCCCGGCAAGATTCTGGGCTGACGACGTCGGGGACGAAGTCCCTGAGGCTGGGGCGGCATGCCCGGGTAGCCCGTCGTTGGTGATCTGCACGGCCACCGGATCGAGCCCGGTCGCGCCGCCGATCAGTTGATTGGGTACTCCGTCGACAACCTGGAATGGGCCGTTCAACCAACCGCAGTTCGTTGTCTGCAGTGAAGGGTCAACGCCAAAACCCGTGCCGCAGTTGCTATTGTGTGCCTGGGCGTATGTGATGAGCCCGCTGAAATCGCCGTTCAACATCTGGACGGTGGGAGTTGTGGTTGAATTCGTCGTCGTCCCCGGGCCGCCCACCTGCACGGTACCCTGGTAGTTGAAGAAGAAGAACAGTTTGTTCTTCAAGGCCGGCCCGCCGACATAGCCGCCGTACTGGTTGCGGCGATAGCGTATCCTGTTGGTGGTTGCTCCAGTTGCCGGCGTCAAAATCGCCATTGCGCATAAATTCAAAGAGGCCGCCGTGCCAATTGTTGGTGCCGCTTTTGGTGGCCATTGAAACAACACCACCCGTTGAAAATCCGTACACGGCGCTGAAATTGCTTGAGATCAACCGAAATTCCTGCGTCGCGTCGGAGTTGGGCGTGGGCGAGTTGGAGCCCAGATAAGTGTCCATATTGGTGACGCCATCGAGCATGTAGAACGTGCTGCCGATATGGCCGCCATTCGATGAGGTCACGGACTCATTTGGAAACGAGAAGCCGCTCTGCTGCCACGCAATGCCGGCCTTGTTGCCATCCACCATGCCCGGCGCCAGCAGAGCAAGCGTAGAAGGATCGCGCCCATTCAAGGGCAAATCGGCCACAGACTGCTCGTTGACGGTCATGCCCAGTTCCGCCGTTGTGGTGTTGATCAGCTCGGCATCTGCGGTTACATTCACCGTCTCGCCTTTCGCCGTCGCCACCTTCATGCCCACGTTCTGCGTAGCATAGAGGTTGGCGTTCATCACGATGCCGTTCTGGCGGTAATCGGCGAATCCCGTTGCATTGACCCCGAGGGCATAGTTGCCCGGAGGAACCAGCTTGAACAAATAGACTCCCGTGCTGTCCGTTTTTGCGGCCAGCGTGAGATTCGTGCCGGTGTTCGTAAGGGTGACGTCCGCTGACGCTATCGCGGCTCCCGACGGATCGGTAATCTGCCCTGTCAAGCTGCCGTTTGTGCCTTGCGCGTATACAAGGACGCCGGAGCCAATGAAGATTGTGAGTGCAACGAGGATGAAAGCTCGTACACGGTTGGCGCTGATCAATTGCATGACCGCCTCCTGAAATATGTTCTCGGGAATCCCTTGTATTTGATTGCGCTCTATTCAATTTGCCTAGAGCCGCAATTGGAACCGTTTTCAGCTTCGGGACCGCCGACTTGCCTATGCCCGGAAATTCGCAATCTGCTCCCGGGGTTTTCCTTCACAGACCGTTTGCGATTGCGTCTTCTGAGTCGACACGAACTCTACGCTCGCCGCGCAACAGCATGTATCTGCCAAAAGTAGGATTGACCAAAATAATTTCGGCTTCCGGAGCGCAGCCCGTTGATCAACCTCAAGATTCCTGTAATGTGCGAGTTGGAAGCAGAGCCTCTCCTTCGTGCGAACCAGAAGACGCAACAGGCACTCGACCGAAGCTCTGGCACCCGTAATTGACGCAGGATCCAACCTCTCTAATTGCGTAAAAGAAATGTCGTGTCGCGCCTTCTTACCCGCAGCCTCGGGAATCAGGCCCTATCGAATCACGCGGGGCAAGGTAGGTTCCGACTTCCGGGGGATACGCGCATTGCCAATCGGCTGTACACTGCGCCTTGCGTAACATTTCATGCGGGAGAGGGATTCTTCTGTCATTCAAGCTCTCATTGGTCAACCATGTTCCCTCTTGAGTTAGCACGTGTTTCGTCGGACAGGTACCGAAGATCTTGCGCTCCAATGCAGGCGGGCGCTTCCTCCGCAACCGATATCGAGTCAACTTCTTCCAGGCTTTGCAGCTTATCGTGGATCGCGGTTTGCTTTCTCGCCTTCCTTGCACCTTCATCCTCCGCCTTCGCGGCGTGCAATGCACCGGCTGCTTTGAAGGCGCAACTCGCAAGCACGCCGACTGCAAAGGTGTACACCGAGCTTGGGTCCTGGTTTGGCGATCACAAACAATTCGATTGCGCCGCCGCAGCTTTTGCTTCTGCCGCCAGGCTGGATCCTTCCTCCGAGTCCCTCCAATATATGTGGGGGCTGAGCCTTTACTCCGCGGGACACAACAATGAAGCGGCAGTCCCTTTGCGCCGTGCGGCGCAACTCGACCCCAGCGATGTCAGACCCCATCTCGCGCTGGCCGACGCCCTCGACAGCGAGAAGAAAATTGCGGACGCCGAAGACGAATGGCGGACCGCCCTTGTCATCGATCCGGATTCTGAGACTTCGCTGGACAGCCTCTCCCGCGATCTGATTAACCAAAAGGACTACCAGGGCGTGATCGTTTTGCTCGATAAACCTGCCCGGAGCAAGGCGCGGTCGCCATTGCAATGCCTCAATCTTGGCATCGCGTATGCCGGCGAGGTAAGGCTGGACGATGCGGCGAAGGTGCTACGCGAAGGTCTGAATACGGCGCCTGATTCCCTTCCGATCGCGGACGAACTGGCCATGGTACTCATGCTCCAGGGCAGGGATGACGAGGCCCGCGCCGTCTTCAATCTGGCACTCGAAAAACATCCTGATGACCAGAAGACGCAGGTGCTCTTCCTGGAGTCGCTCGTCAACAGCCATTCCGACATGGCGGCGAAACGCGCGCGTGAACTCCTCGCGAAGTACCCGGACCAATGGGAGGTGCTGTATCTGAATGCAGTGCTCGAGACAAGCGACGGCAACTCACAGTTGGCCCGGACCCACCTTGAAAAATCGATTGCAGGCAATTCTCAATACGCTCCATCCCATAAGGCGCTCGGTGAAATCCTCGCGAAACTCGACGACCTGCCCGATGCAAAAGAGCACTTTGAAAAAGCGATCGCACTCGGCGACACGCAGCCGGAGGTCCAATATGATCTCGCCCGGGTTCTGCAGAAAATGGGCGACACAGAACATGCAACCGAGAGGTTGAAAATCTATCAGCAGCTTAAAGGCATCCAATCCGCGCGGACCCAGGCCGCAGGCAAGGCGGAGGAGGCTGATCAGGCGATGGCCGCCGGAAATCCGGCCCTGGCCGTCTCCCTCTTTCGCGATGCACTCACGTCTGATCCCGACGAGCCGCTTTTGTACTACAAGCTTTCGCGGGCGCTCGACAAGACCAATGACCTCGCCGGCGAAAAAACTGCACTTCAGCGCGCCCTCGATTTGGATCCCAATCTGGCCGAGGCCGAGAACCAGATGGGCTTTCTCGCCGTGCACGCCGGCGACGCCGCTGCCGCGGAAAACTACTTCAGGGTTGCGGTCCGGGTTTCGCCATCCTATGTCGCTGCCTGGGTGAATTTGTCGGCCACCTTAGCCAGCGAGGCTCGCTGGCAGGATGCGAAGCAGGCCGTCGACCGGGCGTTGGAGATCGACCCGGATAACTCAGGGGCCCGCGAACTTGAACAGGCCATCGTCGCTGCACATCCAGGCCCATGAGATTCTTGCTCTCTCGGCAAAGAGCGTCCACACACGGCCCTGATTCTGAGACTATGGATTGCGGCAGGTTTGCTGCGCGTCGTGATTGCAGACGCTCGCAGGAAGGTTCCCCACGCTGATGGAAATGATGTCTCCCGCAGGTGGCAAGTGGTCGCGGCGCCGGCTCTTGAAATCCGTCCCCGGTGTTATAGCCGCTGCGGCAATGCAGGTGCACGCTTCGGATGCCGGGCAGATCCTGTCAAAGACACCTGCACCCTTCTCCCGCCTCGTCGATGTCACCCAGGACGCCGGATTAACGAAGGTGATGTCTTACGGCGCGGGAACAACGGCCACTTACATCACGGAAATCATGGGCGGCGGCTGCGCATTCTTTGACTATGACAATGACGGTTGGATGGATATTTTCATCCTCGGCGGCCGACTGCTGGAAAGCATTCCAGCCGGCGCAAGCAACCGCCTGTATCACAACAATCGCGACGGCACGTTTACAGATGTAACTCAATCGGCAGGATTATTCGATGCCGCCTGGGCCGTCGGCGTCTGCGTGGGCGATTACAACAATGATGGTTTTGAAGACCTGTATGTCACCTACTTTGGCCAAAACAAGCTCTACCGTAATAATGGCAACGGAACGTTCACCGATGTAACGGCACAGTCCGGTCTTGGCAGCACTGCCACTCGATTTGGCTCCGGTTGCACCTTCGTGGACTACAACCGCGACGGATGGCTCGATCTCTTTGTCTCGAACTATGCCGATGTAGATGTGGCCACACTGCCGAAACCATCGCTTGAAAGACCCAATTGCAACTTCCTCGGCGTGCCTGTGAATTGCGGACCCAGCGGCCTCCCGCTGCCTGTGAATGCCCTCTACCGCAACAATGGCGATGGCACATTCACCGATGTTTCAAAGGAATCCGGCGTGGCTGCGATGCGTGGCTCTTACGGCCTCACCGCCGCGGCATTCGATGTCGACGAGGACGGATGGCCCGACATCTTCGTGGCCTGCGATTCCACGCCGAGTCTGCTGCTCATGAATAATCATGACGGCACGTTTCGTGAAGAGGCGCTGCTGCGCGGTGTCGCTCTCAGCAGCAATGGGCAGGAGATGGCCGGCATGGGTGTCGGCGTGGGGGACTATGACTGCGATGGCCGCCTCGATATCGTCCGCACGCACTATATGAATCAGGCCACCGGCCTCTATCGCAACCTGGGCAAGGGTGAGTTTGAAGATGTAACCGACCAGGCCGGCCTCGTCCATGAGCGCCGATTCGTAAGCTGGGGAGCGGGCCTGCTCGATCTGGATAATGACGGTAACCCTGACATCTTTATCGTCACCGGTCAGGTCTATCCCGAATTGGAAGCCGTCAATCCGAAATATCCGCGCAAAGGACCTCGCATCCTTTTCCGCAATCGGGGCAATGGCACATTTCAGCAAATCACCGATGAGACAGGTCCCGCGCTGGATGCCCGTCATGTCAGCCGCGGATGCGCCTTTGGCGACTTCGATAACGATGGTGACCTGGACATCGTGATCATGAACCAGAATGAGCCGCCCACGCTCCTGCGCAACGACGCGCCACCGGGAAATCACTGGATCAAAATTCGGCTCCAGGGAACAAAAAGCAATCGTAGCGCCATCGGCTCCAGGGTTGTTCTCCGCTACGGCGGCAAAATGCAGGTACAGGAATTGATGAGCCAATCCAGCTACGTTTCTTCCAACGACCCGCGGCTGCATTTTGGGCTGGGGCGATTCGAGTCCGTCGACATCGAGGTTCGCTGGCCTCTGGGAGATGTTGAGGTTCACAAGAATGTCGGCGCCGATCAACTCATCACCCTGAGAGAGGGTTCGGGCTCCATCCGGGCGGAACGTCTGATTCCGCCATCGCCCGCGGCCAGCAGAGCCCGCTGACGAGAAGTGCGTCCTCAAAACAACCGACCTAGCCTCGTGAAAGGGCTTTTCCTGATTGGCTGGTTCTTAGCCTGAATTTAGGGTAAAAATGCGAATTCATGCGACAGATGCGACACATGAGAATTCGAATAACCAATTTATTGTCTTGTGTTTGTCTTTGGATTCAATCGGATAGGGAAAATGCTGGCGGAGAGAGGGGGATTCGAACCCCCGGTAGAGCTTTTGACCCTACAACGGTTTAGCAAACCGCCGCCTTCAGCCACTCGGCCATCTCTCCGGGTCTGAGTCGGATTATACCGGAAGTCGCCATCGGAGCACGAAACCGCAAGCGTCGCGCTCCGAAAGAGCAACTGCTCGATCAATGCAAACAGGCAAACCGGCATGCCGCATTTGACCGCCCATTCGTTCACGAATTTGCACTCGAACTCCGTCCGCATCCCCTTCGAAAATTGAACGTCCCAGCCTCTCGCAACACGGTCTACCCGCAACGATTTCGGCGCGAGATAGAATCCACTTCCATCCGCGCCAGATGCGACTGCGGCACAGGTTGAAAAATCCTGTTCGCCTCCACACTTTTCCCTTTGTCAAGGGGCTAAAGGTTGTTAGATTCACATCTATGGTCTTGGCCCTCAAACCGGGTCGCAGAAAGCTGCGCTTTCTGCCGCTGATCGCCGCCACCTATTTCATGGTGTCAGGAGGCCCCTACGGCATTGAGGACATCCTCGGCGGCGCCGGCTTTGCCAAGGCGATTGTGATTCTGCTTCTGCTCCCCATCTTGTGGAGCCTGCCCACCGCACTCATGATTGGCGAACTGGCCAGCGCGATTCCCGCCGAAGGCGGCTTCTACATCTGGGTGCGGCGCGCGCTGGGCCCATTCTGGGGATATCAGGAAGGCTGGCTTTCGCTTTCCGCCAGCATCTTTGACATGGCCATCTACCCGGCCATCTTCGTTCTCTATCTTGGCAAATTCAACCCAGCGCTCACCGCCGGTTGGTATGGTTACGCCTGGTCGCTCGCCGTGGTGCGTTCTTTGTTGTCTCTGGAACCTGCGTGGCGCTCCGGCCGTCGGCGAAGGCTCCGTGGGCATGTTTGTCCTGCTGCTCGCGCCTTTCGTCGTCTTCATGATGCTTGGCAGTCTGGCGCGGCTTCACGCTTCACCCGGCAGTGCAGTGGGGCCAGCCTAGTCTCTGAGTCTGCGCTCTCCACTGCCGTCCTCGTGGCGCATGTGGAACTACATGGGCTGGGACAACGCCTCTACCGTCGCCCAGGAAGTCGAGAATCCCGCAGCGCAACTATCCCCGCGCCATGGTCCTGTCGCACTATTCTCGTCGCCGTCACTTACATTTTGCCGCTCGTGGCCATGGCGCTCGCCGGTCTCTCAGTCGACCAGCTTCTCCACCGGTGACTGGATGACCGCCGCCACAGCCATTGGCGGTCCGCTGCTCGGTATCGCCGTCGTTGCCGGCGGCGCCATCACCGGCATCGGCATGTTCAACGCGCTCGTGATGAGCTACACCCGCCTGCCCATGGCCATGGCTGAAGACGGCATGCTTCCGCGCGTCATAGCCCGGCGCAACAGCCGCGGAGTGCCCTGGGTCAGCGTGCTCCTTTGCGGCACTGGCCTGGGCGCTGGCGCTCAAGCTGCCCTTCGAGCGCCTCATCTCCATCGACCTCATCCTCTACGGATCGAGCCTGCTGCTGGAGTTTGTCGCCCTGATTGTTTTGCGCATTCGCGAGCCTCAGCTCGAACGGCCGTTCAAAGCCGGCAATCTGGCCTTTGCCTGCTCCCTGGCAGTCGGGCCCGCCGCGCTCATCGGCTACGCGCTCTACGCCTCGCGCGACGAAAAACTCATGGGCTCCACCTCCGCACTGCTCTTCGCGTCTAGGCGTGGCATTGCTCGGCCCGGTGCTCTACTGGCTCACAGCTGCGCCACTCGCGCGCCGCCGCCTCGCCTCCGCTCCGGCCACAGACTAAGCACGTCCCCAAAGTACAAGCCGCACAGCGCGCAATTCCGCCGCCGCTGCCCGCAACTTTGCCTTCAGCCTGCCGGCACTACTTCGCGTGCTTCGCCTTATGCTCCGCGGCCTTCGCCTTGCCTTCCTCAAACAGCTTCACGGCCCGCACCACGCGGTCGCGCGCATAGGCCGCATCGTGCCAGCCCTTGATCTCCACCCGCTTGCCTTCAAGATCCTTGTAGATCGAGAAAAAGTGAGTGATCTCCTTCAGCATGTGCGGATAGATATCGGTGTAATTCCAAACATTGGTATAGCGCGGATTATTCTTGCCCACCGCCAGCACCTTCTCGTCCAGAACTCCCTGGTCCAGCATCTCCAGCAGTCCGATCGGCCGCACTTCCTGCACGCAGCCCGGGAAACTCGCTCCCGGCACCAGCACCAGCACGTCCAGCGGATCGCCGTCGTCGCTCAGCGTCGAAGGAATAAATCCGTAGTCCCCCGGATAGTGAACCGGCGAGTGCAGGTTGCGGTCCAGCTTGAAGACGTGCAGTTGCTTGTCATATTCAAACTTGTTGGTTCCGTCTTTGGGAATCTCGATCACCGCCCGAAAGACCTCGGGGCAGCGGTCGCCAATCGGCAACTCCAGATAATTAACCATCTCTCTTGCTTCTCCTTAAACAGTGGGGAGGGTTGGTCCGGCACGAAGAATCGAACCGGAATTCGATCTTGAGCCAGTTTGAAAAGTCCGGGCTCCATCTTGAAAAGTACGGGATTCACCCGGCACATAATCTCAAGAAATGACTGCGGGCTACAGCCCAGGGGAATGCTCTTACGCACTGCCCACCACCAGGGATTCGGCCATCACCCGCAGCGTGAGCAGACCCTTATATAATCACGGATAATGAAGGCGCATGTCTATGTCACGTTGAAAACGTCGGTCCTCGATCCGCAGGGCCAGACCATCCAGAATGCCCTGCGCAAGATCGGGTTTGCAGACGTAACCGCCGTGCGCCAGGGCAAGTATTTCGCCGCTTTCCCTTGCCGATGGCCTGCCCGCCGACACCGCCCGCGCACAGGTCGAGCGCATCGCCCGCGAAGTCCTCACCAACCCCGTCATCGAGGAATTCACATACCGCATTGAGGAATAGAGCAGAACCGGCACGCAGCATCGCCCTCACTCGCGCCAACTCATGAGGCACCGGAGTCGACTACCGGATCGGTAACTTGTTCAGCGCAACCGCGGCCTCCACCAGCGCCTTGAACGCCCTCGCGTCCACCTTCTCCCCTTCATGGATGTCGATCGCCCTCCGCGTGTTCCCTTCCAGGCTGGAATTGAAGAGGCGCGACGGGTCTGGAATCCTGGCCCCCTGGGCGAACGTCAGCTTCACCGCGCTCTTGTACGTCTCGCCTGTGCAGATCATTCCATCGTGAGACCAGACTGGAACGCCGCGCCACTTCCACTCCTCGACCACCGCAGGGTCGGCCTGTTTGATCAGAGTCCGGACGTGGGAGAGCATCTTGCCCCTCCAGTCGTCCAGTTCCTCGATCCTTTCGTCGATGAGCCGGGATGCGGGTTTCCCGGCCGCCTGCTCACTCTTGTTCATACCTGTTTTTCCTTTCCCGGAAGATTCGGCTTGAGGCGGGCACCGCCTCCCCTCAGTCATGAATCCTATTACCAATCCAGATGCGTGAGCTGGATGAGATTTCCGCACGTATCCTCAAGCACCGCGATGGTCGATCCCGTCGTCTTCACTGGCTCCTTGGTGAACTTCACGCCGTGCTTCATGAGCCGCTCATACTCCTTTTGCACGTCCTCAACAAAGAAATTCGCTGCGGGCGTACTTTGCGCAAAAATCGCTTGCTGATATGCCTTACCGGCCGGATTATCGTTCAGCGCCAACTGCAACTGCACGCCATCCGGTTCTTCCGCTGAAACCACTGTGAGCCATCGATAGCTCCCTGCTGTGAAGTCCATTTTCTTGGCGAAGCCGAGAACGTCCGTGTAAAACTTCAGGGCCTTCTCTTGATCGTCCACAAAGACGCTCGTAAGTTTGATTTTCATCGTCTCTCCTCTCTGTGTTGTGAAGTGTCGATCCCTTTTTGCGTAGAGTTTTTCTCCCAGGCATTCTCCTGGCCCGTCACGCCTCAACGTTCGCTGCTTCTGTGTTTATGCCGGCTCGCCGTTCTTCGCCTGGAAAAGCACACCGATGGTGCGGCTTTCCGGCCGCAGCGCCCACGATGCCACCGTAAGACCAGCGATGACGAGAGGGGCAATCACATGAAACGCATAGGCGCCGTAGCCACCCACCGCCGCGCAGGATACGGCCGCGCCCGTCAAGTCAAAGAAGATTCCGGCATACGCCCATTCTTTAAGACGCGGAAAACGCGGCGCGAGTATGGCAATCGCCCCAAGTACCTTCCAAAATCCCAGGATGCCAAAGAAGTACATTGGGTAGCCAAGCTCGGGCACGACTCCGTGGGGATTGGCCTGAAATTGCCATATCTGCGCGAGTCCCCCGCCTCCGATAAAAAACGCTACGAGTCCGGTCGTAGCCCAATAAGCGATGGATTTGGTTTTCATGATCAGTCCAACCTCCCAATGACGTCCTCAAGTTTGCCCATGAACTTCTGCCATCCGTATTTCGCCCCCTTGTAATTGGCCCCTTCTTCTGACGGGAATCCTGACTGCTCCATGCGAACATGCGTGCCGCCGTCGGTCGGCGTCAACGTCCAGGTAACAGCGCTCCCCAGACCCAATGCACCCCAGCTATAAGAGAGCCGCGAATTCGCCTCCACCACCAGCACTTCACACGCAATGATCCCGTCCCAATTCGGCTTCGGCGTGGTGCGCAGAGTGAACTTATGCCCAACCACCGGCAAAAAGTCATTCGACATCAGCCACTCCGCGATCAACGGGCCTTCGGTGAGTGCGCGCCATATCTTCGCTGGCGGATAGGGCATCTCCCGCTCGATAACCAGGGAACGACTCTCCGCGGTTGGATTCGTCATGCGTCCATCCTTTTCAGTAGATCTTCAAGGCGGTCAAACCGGTCACGCCAGAAAGCGCCGTAGATTGTCATCCAGTCGACGAGCGGGGCCAGAGCCTGCGGCCGTGCACTGTAATGGGTCTCGCGACCCTCACGTCGGTGGCCTACCAGCTTCGCCCGCTTCAGTACCGTCAGATGCTTCGAGACCGCGGGCTGCGAGATCCCGGCGCGCCGCGTCAGCGCATGAACCGTCTGCTCGCCGTTCCGCGTCAATCCTTCAAAAATTGCCCTTCGCGTCGGATCGGCTAGGGCCCTGAAAACGTGATTTGCTATCACCGGCATGAAAGAATCATAACCAAATGGTTATGGATTGTCAACGACAATTTCTACCGCCCGCATTGCCGCAATCTCCTGGGTGCCCATGCCTCGATTCTGAGACATGGGAAAACGATCCCTGCTACCGCTCTTCCAGCCGCGCCAATCCACACAACATTGGATGCCTCATCCGCCGTCGTCAAAGACCTGGAAGCGCATGAGCCTCATCCTTCAAACTCCCCGCCAAACCAGGTCGAGGTTCAAAAGATATTGCCCCAACATTTGCAGATGATTATCGCCTTCTCGCGCACAATCTAAAGATGAGGAGAAACCGCTTTGCCGGAGGTGTCACCAACAACGACAGAATCTGTCACGAATGTGAACGGTCCCTATCGGAAAGAGGTACCCCCCCCCCCCTCCAATATTTTTGTTTTCCACAAAATCCTTGCAGATTTTATCGGCAACATGCGGTCCGCGTCCCCGCCCGGGCAAAGACCCCATGAAGCTCTGCGGAGGGAGCCCGGCGAACCCACCCCCTCTCGCTTATTTTCGTTTTCCACAAAATCCTTGCAGATTTTATCGGCGTTCGCATGCGCAACATCTATATCTATTTCCCGTCCGCAAGCCGGAAATATCGCTTCGCCCGGGCCACGTCCTTCGCGATCTGCGCATTCAGCGCCCACGCCGACGGCCACTTCATCTCTCCCCGCAGCCGCAGGAGAAACTCCAGTTCCAAAGGCGTTTCTTCGCCTAACTCGACCTCTTCAAAGTTCAGAATGTGCGACTCCACTCCGAATCCCGCACCCACAAACGTAGGCCGGTTGCCCACATTCGTCACCGCCTGAAAGCATCGGCCACTCGCTCCGGTATCTCCGGCCACGGCTTCATGTCGCTGCGCTGAAACCGTCAGCCGCGTCACATAAACACCAAACCCCGGCAGCATCGCGTCATAGCGCGCCAGGTTCACCGTTGGCACCAGCAGTCGCGTCCCAACCCCGCGCCCTCGCGCCGGATTCGACAACACTCCAAACGGTCGCCCCAACATCCAGCGCGCGCGTTTCATGTCGCCTGCCGACACCATTTCGCGAATCGCCGAACTTGAAACCTCCATCCCATGCACGCGTACCGGCTCGTGAACGCGCACGGCAAACCCGAACTCCTCACCGAACTCGTCCAGTTCCTTTACTCCCGCCTCGGCGCGATGACCGAAGCGGAAGTTGCCTCCCTCGTGGAGCCCGCACACGTTCAGGCTCTCCACCAGCACGCTGCGCACAAACTCCCACGCCGGCAGTTGCGCCAATGTGGCATCAAACCGCAGTACCACAACAGCGTCAACGCCCGTCGCTGCCAGCAGCCGCAATCGTTCATCGATGGGTGTCAACAATTTCGGCGCTCGCTCGGGCCGCAAAAACTGGTCCGGATGCGGGTCGAAGGTAACCGCCACTCCCTTCGTCCCGAACGCGCGCGCCTCGGCAACCACCGCGGAAAGAATCGCGCGATGGCCCAGGTGAACCCCGTCAAAGTTTCCAATCGCGGCCACGCTGGGGCCAAACCCCGCCGGAATCTCGGCCAGCGAACGGTAGACAGGAGTCGTGCGGCGCACGCTATCGCTCATAAGCTCACGGGAAAAGTAAGGCCGTCGTATGCAAGCGCCATGCCCTCGGGCAACTCGCGGTTCGTTGCCGCGTGGCCCAGCTCATGCGCAATGTGGGTGAACCAAGCTTCGCTTCGCGCCAATCCGCCGCGCCCATTCCACCGCCTGGTCGAGAGTTGCGTGACTCGGATGCGGCTTGTGGCGCAGCGCGGAAACAATCAAACAATCCAGCCCCTCCAGCAGCGCAAAGCTTGACTCCGGAATGGCGCTTACATCCGTCAAATAGGCTACGCTTGCCAAACCGGAAACCCGATGTCTCCATCTGCCCATGCAGCAGCGGGACGCGCACAAACTCCACGCCGTGCACCTCTGTCCGGTCTTTCAGCGGCTCAATCCGCACCCGGGCGCGCGTCGCATAGGTCGCATCCGGCGAGAAGGTGTAATCGAAGATCCGGCGCAGCACCTCTGCCGTAGCCTCCGAAGCATACAGCGGAATCGCTCCGCCCTCCCGCGAATGCAATAAAGCTAAGCGGCCGCAGATCGTCTAGGCCCAGAATGTGGTCGGCGTGGCCATGGGTATAGAGCACCGCATCCACGCGGGTCAACCCGCTGCGCAGCGCCTGCTCGCGGAAATCCGGCCCGGTGTCGATTACCACCACACGCTCTTTGAGTCCCTCACGCCACCTCAGCAGCAACGAGGGCCGCAGCCGCCGGTCGTGCGGATCTTCCGAGGTGCACACCGCGCACCTGCATCCCAGCGTCGGAACCCCCATCGAGGTCCCCGTTCCAAGCAACGTGAGAAGACCGTCCATTTTCGCGTGATTAGCGCTTGCCCGGCGGAGGAGGTTGCGGCGGCTGCATGCCCTGCATCGTAATCATGTTGGTCAGTTCCAGGAACGCCATGCGCACCTCGAACAGCACCGTCTCCAGCGTCTGGCTCTCGGCCGCTGTCAGGTTGCCCTTGGTCTTTTCGGCCAGCACGCCCATCAGGTCGATGGTCTGCCGCGCGCCCAGAATGTCGACCCGCGGACGCTGGCCCTCCTGCGCCCCGGCCCCCATCTGGATCATCGCTGAAACATAGAGCTGCTGCACCAGGTGCTCAAACCCCACCGGCGGCTGTGCTCCCATGGCCGGGTTCTGCGCCCGCACCAGGTCCTCCAGCCGTTGCGCCGAGGCATCGTAGGCAGACTTCTGCTGGCGGCTCTCCTCCACCGTGGGCGGAGGCGGAAGCGCCGGACCAAACCCCTCATCCGGCACCGCCTCTTCGGCCGTTTCCACCACCGCCGGAGGCTCAGGCGTGCTTTCCGGCACCACCAGGCGTGGCCCGGCATGCGGCTCAGCGGGTTCCGTCTCAGTCGCAGACGCCTTCGCGGCCTCATGCTCCTCTTCCGCCTTGAACTTGCGACGGTCAATCACTTCGAACTTCGGTGTATCGCTCATAGCCTCAGGTTTCCAATCCGTCTTGAATCAAAAAGTTGGCGGAGCGGCCAAAAGCCGGGCTTTGCCCGTGACCGCGCCCGCTGTGTAGGTCATTTCCTGGGTGCGCGCTTCCGCCTCTGCGCGCATCATGCCCAGGGCAAAAATACGGCTCCCGCCCTTGAGTGGCAGCTCAGCGGCGCTGGTAATCTTCCCCGCCGCAACACCGTCTGAAATCAAATCGACACCGGCTTCCGGCACCGGACCTTCCAGTTCCAGCCCCCGTAGGTGCCTGTGCACGTTGCCCTCGCGAGCGGATGCGTTCCACAATCTCCTGCCCCAGGTAGCAGCCCTTGCTGAAGCTAAGCGCCCGCATCTGCGAGGTCTCCTGCGGCAAGTCGCGTTCCATCATGTCGATCCCATACGCCGGAATCCCCTCGGCAATCCGAAACGCCTCCAGTGAGGACGTTCCTACCGGGTTTGCCCCAGCCGTCGAAAGCATCCGCCAAAGCTTGCGTCAGCCCCGAGGCGGGAGTCCAAATCTCATAGTGCGGCGCCAGCACCCCGAAGCCTCGCAGAATCCGCAGGTCCAGCCCGTTCCACTCCACCCGGGTTCCAGTCATCGGCTCGGCCAGCGTGGGCAGACCCATGCGCTCCAACACCTCGTCAGCCTGCGGGCCGGTCAGCCCGACTGCCGTCTCCGCAGCACCCGGTTCCGACCCGAGCGGCACAAGTTCCACATCGTCCATGATGATGAAGTGCTCCAGGTGAGCCAGCAGCCGCTCATATTGATCGGCCGCAATCTCCGATCTCCAGCCCTTCTTCTTCCCGCCACACGGTCAGGTCGCCCTGAATCCTCCCTTGCGCATTCAGGACCAGGTTCCAAGTCCCGGCATGGGCGCCCAAGTCGTTCACCGTGTTGGTCACCATGCCGCTCAGCCAGCGGAAGCGGTCTTCGCCGCGCACCGCCACTCGCCGCATCCAGCCCAGGTCGTGCACCGCGGCCCCTGACAACAGCGCCGCTATTTCCGCCTCTGGCGCGTCCAACTCCCGTGGGGTCAGAGCACCGTGATACTCCGCGATTTGAGGCGGTTTGGCCGCCGACGCCAGCATGCCGGCAAGTGGTGTGGAGAACTGTGGTTGCCGCAAGATCCGATTCAGTCATAGGGGGACGTCTCTGCGGTCCAGCCAGCACTTTTTCTGCGCAAACCGCGCGCGGCACCGCATCCTGATTATAGCCTTGAGATGAGATGCGATACTTGGGCTTCGAGAAGCCTCGAGTCGCAGGGAGATTGAATGAGCGAACAGTCCAAAATGGCGGTGAACGGTCCGGCTCATTTGGAGCCTATGCTATCGCCCTGTGTCTGGCCGTTACAGCGGACAGTTCCTGCGCAGCCCAGCAAACCGCTCCGCCGGCCCAGTCCGCGGCCCCGCAAACCACACCATCGACCCAGGCCCCGCCCACATCTCCCGGCAAGGACAGGTCCCGACCCGAGACGCACATCACCCCCGAGCAGGCCAAGCAGCTCTTCTCGCTTGGTCGACGAGCTCCTCAAGTTCTCCTCGCAGGAAACCGGCCTGCCGATCAAGAGCGAAGTCAAGCGCCAGCTCACTACCCGCGCCGCCGTCGAAAGCTACCTAAACGAGAAATTTAACGAGGATGAAGACGCCAAACGAATGCAGCGCAGCGAAATTGTCCTCAAGAAATTCGGCCTGCTCGATCGCGACTTCGACCTTAAGCCCTTCCTGCTTGCCCTCCTGAAGGAGCAGATTGAGGCCTACTACGATCCCAAGACAAAAACCGTCAATATGCTCGACTGGGTAAGCATTGACGAGCAAAAGCCGGTCCTTGCCCACGAGCTCACCCACGCCCTGCAGGACCAGCACATCGACCTCGATAAATGGAGCGACCAGACTCCGCCCGATGTCTCGCTCAACTCCAGCGACGACACCACTCACCTCGCAAAAGACGAGATCGACAGCGCCCGCGAAGCTGTCACCGAGGGCCAGGCCACTGCCGTCATGATGGACAACATGCTCAAACCCATGGGCCGCAGCTTGCTCAAGGACCCTGAAGTGGTCGATACGATCAAGCAGCAGATGTCCGGCTCCGGAGATTCACCCATTCTTGCGCGCGCCCCCTTGCTGCTCTCTGAATCGCTCCTTTTTCCCTATCGCGACGGTCTCAGCTTCGAACAGGATGTTTGGATGGACCAGGGCCAGGCCGCAGCCTTCACCGGCGCGCTCGATCGGCCGCCCTCGTCTACCTGGGAGATCATCAATCCGCGCGAATACGAAAAGGGTCACCATGCCCCTGTGCCACTGCTTCCCGACATTCATCCCCTCGTCGACAAGCTCTACCGGCCATACGACATCGGCCAGGTCGGTCAGCTCGATGTCCAGATCCTCACCGGCCTCTTCGGCGGAGAGGATGCGGCGCGCGACCTGACTCCCGCGTGGGCTGGCGGCATCTACTGGGCCGGCCAGTTGCGCAGCGCTGCGACCCCGGCCCAGCAGAGCACCACTGCCTCTATCGCGTTCTTCTACCTCTCCGCATGGACGAACGCGGCCTCCGCAAGAGCCTTCGCCCACCTCTACGCAGACGAGCTCGGCCGCAAATATTCCGGCCTCAAGCCCGATACTGGCCGCAGAAAAGAGGCGCCTGCGAGCGATGGCTCTGTTGAACAGGTCTTCGACACCGGCGAAGGCCCAGTCGTCATCACCACCCGCGGCAAGCAAGTCTTTGTCTCCGAGAGCTTTCCGCTCGACATCTCCCGCAAACTCGCCTCTTTGATCCTGGACGCCCAGGGCTCCGGCGCCATGCAGTTCGCTTCCGCGACAACTCCCTCAAGATTCGCCCCTCAAGGCCGCCCGGTGCTCGTCTCTGGAGGCTTGCAAAACCCGGGTGCCCGAACCTCGCGTCTTCCTGGCGGCGCAAGTGCGGGAGTCCTCGAGTCCTCGCCCTCCGATCACATCTCGAACGCCTGATTCAGTTCAACCGCTCTCCGCCAGCTTTGTTCGCTTCTTCTCCAACAGCGGCGTCATGAAAGCAGCGGTGCAAGCCGTAATCAGGGCAGCCGCAAACTCCACAATAACTCAGCTCAACGCACAACTAACTTCCTGAATCTAGCGTCTTAGAGCATGGGGATGCTTTACAGCAGCACGTGGGGGAAAACATGAAAGCCGCTATTTTACTCATCGTCTTCGGCTGCCTGTCCGCTTTCGGCCAGGATGATGCCGCTTCCATGGCCATGCAGGCCGCGCAACAGGCGAATCAACAGGCCATGCAGGCCGCTCAACAAGCAAATGACATGGCCATGCAGGCCAGTCAGCAAGCCAATCAGCAAGCGATGCAGAACGCACAGAACGCCGCGCAAAACAGCGGCCCGGTGATCGCCATCACCCGCCAACCATCTTTCTCTGCCAAAGCCGGCGAGGTTGCGCCCGATACCACGGTGCGCATCAAGAGCCCCACGCATTACGCGGTCATCTATTACACCACCAACGGCTGGACGCCGACCACCGCATCCCGCCGCTACACCGGCCCGATTCCCATTCACGCCACAACCGAACTCCAGGCCATGGCCATCGCTCCCAATTCGGCGCACAGCCTCATCACTCGCGCAACCTACACAGTGAAGAGCGCGCCGGTCGCGCCCCAGGCGCTCGATCTCTCTGCCGATGGATTGCTTCACGCCGGAACTCGGCTGTCCCTGGTCACGAACTCCGTAGCGAACTCGAAAACCGCTCAGGTGGGTGACATTCTCAGCCTCATCCTCGATCAAGATGTCAAAGTCGGAGATACCGTCGTTGCGCCCAAGGGCTCGCCGGTTGAAGCCACCATCACCCAGGCCGATCCCGCAGGACATGTCGGCGCGCCGGGCGACATCGCCTTCGAGGTTCGCTTCGTCCAGGTGAATGGAATTAAGGTGCCCCTCCAGGGCGGCGAAACTCTCGAAGGAGCCGATCGCTACAAATCGCGCTACTTCATGCTCATCCCGGCCGTCGGCGTGATCCCTGCCCTGGCCACGCGCGGAGAGGACGCTGAAATCAAGCCCGGTATGCCACTGACTGCGGCCGTCGCCGCCGACACCACGCTCCGGCCCTAGTCTCCGTCCGGTTTCCTCAAGGTAGAGCCTCGAAGCTCCCTCAAGCCGCGTCTTTGCGAACCAGGTACTCGTCCACCAACTCGGTTACCAGCACGGCAGTGGGAACGGCGACCAAGGCTCCCACGACGCCTGCAAGCGCGGAACCCAGCATCAGGGAGACGAGTATCCCCAATCCCGGCAGCCCAACCCTGTTCCTCATGATGCGTGGGACAAGAAACAGATTTTCAACCTGAAGGTAGACGAGATAGAAGACCCCTACCCCCAGTACACGCCCCCAGGAGTCGATCGCCGCCGCCAGCATTGCCAGCACAATACTCACCGCAGCGCCGATCACTGGGATGATGTTCAGCAATCCGGTCAGCACGCCAAGCGCATAGGCATAGCGCACCCCCAGCGCAAGATACACAAGCGTGCTGGCGACACCCAGAATGAGCATGAGGCTTCCTTGCCCTACCAGCCATTTGCCCATCCTGACCTCTGCCCTTTGCAGCGTCCTGTCCAGGCGATCCCGGCTCTCGAGCGGGAAGAAGGAGAGAAACCATCCGTAAGCCAGGTCTCCCTCCAGAATGAAATAAATCACCAGCACAAAGCCGGTGATGATGCTGATCAGTCCTCCCGCCCAACTCCGCACGGAAAGAAAAAAGTAGGTTGCCGCCTGGCTGACGAAGGTCTGAATCCGGTCATTGATGTCGTCCGTGTCAAGGTTGCCGGCGAAGGGAATTCGTCTCAGCTTGTCCAGCAGTGCGGGAGTCCGCGTCGGCATCTCCCGCCCAAACTCCTTCAAGTCCCTGATAACCGGTGGTAATGCCATAAAGCCGAATGCGGTGATCGCTCCCGCCAAAGCCAAAACCATAATCAAAATGGCTTTGCCCTTGAACGGACGCCAGCCTCTCACCCGGAACCGGGAGACGGAATGAACCACCGGTGAAATCACCACCGCAAGCAGTGCGCTCACATACAGCAGCACCAGCACGTCGCGAATAAACCACGCGATATAACAAGCCAGCCCCAGCGCGAAGGTGAAGACAATATCGCTGCGAAGACGATGCCCTTCGCCGGTGATCTGTTTCATACGCGGGTTCCCTTGTGCTTGTCTTGACTGTTCACCAGCGCACGATCCCTCACATCGACCTCCCCGCCGCCCGATCCCGTGACGCAAGCATTATTGATCCCCACTCAGAATCGATCCCACAATCCCGCCCAGCAGTGCGCCGCCCGTGGCCGGTGCCACCTGCCGGCCTTCTCCCCGCGGCAGATACTCACTGATCTGATGCGCCAGTCGCGAAATCGGCAGCGTCTGCAGCCAGACCGTCCCTGGCCCCTGCATCACCGCCAGAAACAACCCGTCTCCGCCGAAAATCGCATTCTTGATTCCGGGCACCATCATGATCTGGAATCCGACCGAAGCCTGAAACGCCCCCACATGCCCCGGATGCACGCGCAGCACTTCGCCCGGAGCCAGGTTCTTCACGATCAGCTCGCCTGAAAGCTCCAGCCACGCCGTACCCATGCCGCTCAGTTTTTGCAGCAGAAACCCGTCGCCACCGAACAGTCCCGCACCCAGCGACTGCTGAAAGCCCACCCCGATTGTCGACCTGCGTGCGTGGCGCACAGAAAGCCGTGCCGATGCACCAGGTACTCCTGCCCCGGCCCCACCTGCACAGGCACGATATGTCCTGGCACCTTGGTCGCAAAACTCACCTCGCCGGGATACTGGTACGCGCGATACTCGGTCATGAACAGGCTGCCGCCGCCCGCAACCCGCTTGAGTATCCCGAATAGTCCTCCGCCCCCGCCCATCTGGGTATGAGTCGTCATCTGGATCGAGGCGGTCATCCACGAGAGTTCGCCGCTCTCTGAATACACGCTCTCATTAGGATCAAGCTGCACATCGAGCACGGGCATAGTCGTGCCTTGAATCCGGGTCTGCATACGGGAATCCTCCTGTTCTGGGAAGTTTACAGGCAGAAGCTGCAATCAATAAGGTCGAAAATCGCCTTCTCCATCAAAAGAACGTAAACCACGCCGGGATTCCCTCGTTCTCTGCCTCACCATGCTTCAAACACAACCGGCTCTTCGCCTGCTCGCCCCTCTTAAGCACAGAGTGCTTCAGGAAATGCTCGTCGTCGCGCTGCGGGTAGTCGTTGCGGAAATGGGCGCCGCGGCTCTCCGTGCTCGCCAGGGACGAGTGCAGAATCGCTCCCGCCACAGAACACATCGCCCATGCCTCCAAGAGCCTCCGGCTTCCTTTTCCCCGCCGCGTAAACTGCGTCAACCCTCCTTCGCACTTCTGCCTGTGCGTTCAAGCCCTCGCGTAGCAATCCCGCGTCGCGCAGTAATCCCGCATGGGCCCACATCGCACGCTGCAATTCGGCGATCTGAATCTCGACCAGCTTCTCTTCATTACTGTGAAGCCGTCCCGTCGCGGCCTGAGCCGCATCCGCAATCAGCAGCGTCAGTCCATCGTCCAGCATCGCCTTCGCCGCGCGCGCGCCAAAAACCAATCCTTCCAGCAGCGAATTTGAAGCCAGCCGGTTCGCTCCATGCACACCCGTGCAAGCCGCCTCGCCCGCCGCATACAATCCCCGCAGACTCGTGCGCCCATCGAGATCGGTCCGGATCCCGCCCATCAGGTAATGCGCCGCCGGTCGTACCGGAATCAGGTCGCGCTGCAGAGTCAAGCCCATACCTCGCCAGCACCGCGCTGATCCCCGGAAAACGCTGCAGCAGATCGATGCCCTTCACATGGCGCATATCAAGGTGCACTCCGTGCGTCTCGCCCGGCGTGCCGCCCATGCCTTCGCGCGTAATGGCCCGCGCCACCACGTCGCGCGGAGCCAGCTCGAGCAGCGGATGATACCGCTCCATGAAGCGCTCCCCGCTCTCGTTGCGCAGATACGCGCCCTCGCCGCGCAGCGCCTCGCTCAGCAGAAACCGCGGCGCCCCGGGCAGCGAAAGCGCGGTGGGGTGAAACTGGTAGAACTCCATGTCCGCCAGTTCCGCGCCAGCCTGCAGCAGCCAGCGCGATCCCGTCGCCCGTTGCCACTGCGGGGTTGGTCGTGTCGCTGTATACCTGCCCCGCGCCACCAGCCGCAATCAGCACCGCCCGCGCGCTCACGCGTTGCCAGGTTGTTCTCGCGATCCAGCAAATCGGCTGCAATCACGCGCCCATCGGCAACCATCAGCCCGGTCACCGTGGTCCACTCGGCAAACCGGATGCGCTTGTGTGCCCGGGCAAACGTCACCAGCGACCGGCTGATCTCCGCGCCCGTTGCATCCCCGTTCGCGTGCAGAATGCGCGCCAGCGAGTGTGCGCCCTCGCGCGTGCGCAGCAGCTTGCCGTCTTCGCGGTCGAATCGTGCGCCCCACTCAATCAGTTCCGCAACGCGCTGCGGCCCCTCTGCCACCAGTGCGGCCGCGGCCGGACGAAACACCAGCCCATCGCCCGCCGCCAACGTGTCTTTCAGGTGCAGCGCCACATCCTCGTCGCCCTCCATTGCCACCGCGATGCCGCCCTGCGCATAGTGCGTGTTCGACTCGCCAAGCGACTCCTTCGTGACGACCAGAACATCGCCGTGATCGGCCAGCTCCACCGCCGCCCGCAGCCCGGCCACCCCCGCGCCCATCACCAAAAAATCAACCTGCAACGGCATTGACGCAACCCTGAAAGGCCATAACCTTTGAGGCTATCACTGGAGATAGCCGCCGAGCGCGAGTCCTGGGAGAGCGCCCGCGATGGCCCCTGACCGCTCCCGCTCAAGCCGCACCATATCACAGCCATGGTCTCTATAGCTCAGACTTCGCTATTCTCGGCCCCTAAAGTGAGAAGCGTAGGGATAGATAGACCGCCGCCCTCGTTTCCAAGGGCAATCAGGAAAAGATTCAAAATCCTTATGGTCGCTGCTGTTGCCTGGGTTGTTCTTTACGGCTGCACACAGCATCCCACGCACATAAAGGAAGACGCAGGCACCTTAAGGGGGTTACACATGCGCGGACTCAAAACTCTACTTTCAGCTACAGCATTGCTCGCAGGCCTGGCCATTGCGCCGGCCTCTCAGGCGCAGATTTCCATTAACATCGGTGTCCAGCCGGTCTGCTCCTACGGCTACTACGGATACGCGCCCTACCAGTGCGCGCCCATGGGTTACTACGGTTCAGGCTATTTCTACAACGGCATCTTCCTCGGCATGGGTCCTTGGGCCGGGTGGGGCTACAACCACGGCTGGGGCGGCCATCGCTTCATGAATGACGGTGGTGGGCGCTATCACGGCGGGGCGGGCCGCATCGCATATAACGGCGGAGGCGGAGGCCACGCACAGCAACCGCGCGGTGGCGGGCGGAAGACCTTCAGCAGATGCATCCCATTCAGGCGGAGCGCGGCCCAGCGCGACCCATAGCTCTTCACACACTTCAACGCCCCGCGGCAACGGACAGGCGCACGGCGCCGGTGGCGAGGCCCACGGTGGTGGCGGGGGACAACCGCGCGGCGGTGGCGGCCATGACGGCGGGGACCACAAGTAATCTGTTGCTGCATAGCATCAAGCAGCCATCGTGAAATGTGCGGCGGGGCCAACCAGCTCCGCCGCTTTTCATTGCGACGTAGAACTCGCCGCCACGTTTCCCCATAGCGTCCTCGCGCGTGAAGTCTCAAAACACCGGCGCGACACCAGCGACATCAGCCATCAAGAGAGTGTAAGCTGACTTGCAGTTTAGTCAGAGACTAAGCAGAGGATGGCCGCAGCCCCGACGGTCTCTCGTTCCTCCCGGCTCACGCCCGCCACAGAGGAGAATAGAAGATCGGAGACTCAACTCGAATGGAGCTCTACCAGCATCTACCCCCTGAAGCAGTAAAGATTGTTCTCGTACTGTTTCTGTCCTTCCTCATCGGACTGGAACGGGAAGAGCACAAACTCACGGGCGGGACTTACTCCTTCGGCGGCGTACGTACCTTTCCGCTCATCGGCCTCATCGGCTATTCCATCGCTCTCGTCTCCGGCACGCAATTGCTCCCGCTGACCATCGGCTTCCTGGTCATCGCCGCCTTCCTGCTCCTCTCCTACTGGCACAAGCTCTCATCAGTCCAGGCTGCCGGCGTCACTACGGAAATGTCCGGCCTCGCCACGTTTCTGGTGGGTGCTCTCGTTTGCTACGGGCATTTCTGGATCGCCACCACGCTCAGCGTTGCCTGCCTTCTGCTGCTCGATCTGAAAGCGGCACTCGAGAAACTCGCCACCCGCTTCGCTCCGGCTGAAATTCTCACCTTCGCCAAAGTTCCTCCTCCTCAGCGGCGTGATTCTGCCCGCGCTTCCCAACCAGGAATTCACCGCAGTTCCACATCAACCCCTTCAAGACCTGGCTCGTCGTCGTGGCCATCAGCGCAATTTCCTATGCCAGTTATGTACTGCAAAAGCTGACCAAGGATCAGGGCGGCATCGTGCTCGCCGCATTGCTCGGCGGCGCTTATTCGTCCACCGTCACCACCGTCGTACTTGCGCGCCGGGCCAAGCGCGAAGACCATCCGCACCTCTTCGCCGGCGGCATCCTCATCGCTTCCGGAGTGATGTATCTGCGCCTCGTCATCCTTCTCGCGCTTATTCAACCGGCAGCTCATGTTACTTGTTCTCGCGCCGTTTCTTGTGCTGGCCGCACCTGGCTGTCGGACTCGGCTGGCTCTGGTCTCGCCGGGCCGACAAGAGCTCCGCAGACAGTGCAGCGCGAATACGAGCCGAAGAAACCCTCTTGACCTGCTCACGGCATTCCTTTTCGCCGCACTCTTTCTTATCATGCTGGTCGCCACTCAGTTAGCTGTCACTTATCTCGGCCGAGGAGGTCTGAATACTCTTGGCCGCCGTCATGGGAGTCAGTGACGTCGATCCCTTCATCATGGGACTAACTCAGGCCGCGGGCACACTAACGCCCCTCAAGGTTGCTGCCGCGGCGATCCTCATCGCCGCCGCCAGCAATAACATTGTCAAAGGGATTTATGCGTTCAGCCTGGCCGATCGCAAGACTGGCATGCAGGGCCTCGGACGTTCTGATAACTCTTGCAGCCATCAGCCTCATTCCCCTCTTATGGCTCGGATCAGATGACAGTGTGAGGCAACCAACTCAAACTGCATGCCTGAGAGAATCCACAAAAGTACGACCGGGGCCAAAACTCAAGAGCAATCCCGCCGTCTGCAATTGCGCCTTCGCAAGCTCGGCGCTCCGCAGTGGAAGCAGTTGCAGCGCTGGAACTATGCGGTATTCGGCCTCGCAGTTGTGCATGCTATAGCTTATCAGGGCGTTGAGCAACATCGCCCTATGTCGCAACGATTATCATCTGTCTCGTCAGCACCCTTTGCTTCCACGCTGCCGGCATCTTCACCCGACGCTCCGCCGCGAAGCTGAAGATCTACAATGGCACAGAAAGTTCGAAATGATCCTGCACACTCCCAGATCCCGCCCCGCGCCTTGGAAGGTAAGAAAGCAAGCGCCTCCGTGTGGCTCATCCCTTTCGTCGCGCTTGAATGGATATTCGAGTGGACAGCCTTCGCCCTCAGCAACTGGAGCTTCCTCGAGGTCCTCGAATACCTCGGCACATTCTCCGTTCTGATCGCCGTCATCTTCTACTTTTCAGAATCCGGCGACCGCATCAAGCAGCGCCACTACCAGGCATGGCAGGTCATCAACACCGCCCAGGGAAAAGGCGGCAGCGGCGGCAGAATCGAAGCGCTCCAGGAGCTCAACGCAGACAAGGTTCCGCTCGTCGGAGTCGACGTCTCTTCCGCATTCCTGCAGGGGCTTCAGCCTGCCCAACGCCGACCTGCTCCGCTCCGATTTCAGCTCCGCCGACCTGCGCAACAGCGATCTCGCCGGCGTCAACTTCACCCTCGCAAATCTCAACTCAGCCAATCTGCGCGGCGCTGTGTTGGATCGTGCGAACTGCGCCCAGGCCGATCTCCGCAACGCGGACCTAAACGGCAGCAGCCTCGTCGGCGTCGACCTCTCCGGGGCGGCGCTCGACAGCGCCGATCTCCGCGCCGCGGATCTGAGCATATCCGAAGTGGCAGCATCTCAAGAGCATCGCCATGGCCAACATTGCGGGCGTCAGAAATGCCCCCGCAGGCTTCGTCGACTGGGCGCTGAAGAACGGCGCGGTCAACCAGCCCGATGCGCCGGAATAGAGCCTGTAGCTGCAACGCTCAGTTTGCTGCCAGATGTCCGATTGAAAACTCGCGCGCCTTTCCCGGCGGCTCCGCACTGATCTTCACCTTCAGGTTCCCGCTCGCGTCGCAGGTGTATTCTTCGCGAACCGTGAGATCATGCGGCCACGCCAGCGGCTTCACCGGCTCTGCAGCCAGGTCCGCGCGATCCCATAACTGCGGATCAAACGGAAACTGTACCTGCTCCAGATTGGTAATCTCGCCAATCGGCTGCCCTTGCGCGTCCAGCCGCGAAGACTCCAGGTAGCGAAAGTGTCCGATGTTGTGCGCGGGCCGATACACGCGCTCCAGGCGCAGCGGCGGCTCATTCTGCGTGGGCAGCCGCACTCCGCGCGGAAAGATCAGATCAAACACGATCGTCCCGCCGGAATCGGCTTCGCGCCACGTCCCAAAGTTCAGGTTGAACTGCTCCTGCATCGGTTCCGCAGCCGTTGAGGCGCGAATCGCCAGCCCAATCGCACTCGCCGAGCGCATATACGCCGACCGCCGCACCTTCCGTCCAAAGCTCTCCCGCAAAATCCGCGCCACCGGGGGCAGCTCCGATCCTCCGCCCGTCACGTACAGCGTATCCAGCGGCCGATCCGCGTGCGCTGCCAGCAAACTCTCCACCAACGCCTTGGTCGATTCAATCAGCGGACGGCATCGCTCGTAGTACGCCTCCACCGGAAAAGTCGCCTGCTCCCAATCCGGGCGCACCCGCTCCATATCGATCGTCACCTTGCGCGTATTGAAGTTCAGCGACTCCTTCTTTTCCCGGCACTCGTCCAGCAGCAGGCGCCGCTCATACGGCGTCAATGCCGGCCCGGGCTGCGGCGTGTTCGAGCGCAAGGTCGGCCAGAATCTCGTCAAAGTCGTCTCCGCCAAAGCTCGGAATTCCATCCGAAGCTTCCACCGTGTGCTCCGCTCTCGCCCAGCGTCACCAGCGAAACATCAAATGTGCCGCCGCCCAGGTCGTACACCAGCAGCCGGCTGCCCGACCCGTTTTTGCGCTCCGCGCTGTTGCTGTGCGCAAATTCAATCGCCGCAGCCGACGGCTCGTTCACCACCCCCAGCACCGCAAACCCCGCCGCCTGCGCCGCTTCCTCCGTCAAAAATCGCTGATTGCTGTTCGCATTGGCGGGCACGCCCAACATGATCTCCAGCGGCTCATCCGGTCCCGCTCCCAGGTTCGAATGCTCAAGCAGTTGCGTCCGCAGAGCCGCCATCATCTCCGCCATCAGCAGCCGCAGCGGCAGTGCCTGCCCGCCCACCTGCAACTCCGTGCGCGGCCCAGCCGTGCGCAGCCAGCGCTTCAGCGACCGCAGCATCGTCCAGCTCTTCTTGTTCTGCACGGCCACGGCTTCCCAGCCATAGAGCCGGGTGCTGCCGTTCACCGCCGCCACCGGAGGAAACCAGTCGCGCATCTGGCCGTCCGCCGTTTCGAAATATACAAGGGGGAAATTCCCGCGGTCGACGGCTGCCACTACCACCCGCGTGGTTCCGAAATCGATGCCAATTCGCATACCTCCAGTTTACCCGAGGGGCATTTCTCTTCCTTGCTCCGCGTGAGACACCCGCGCATTCCATTTAGGATGGAAGGCAGCGTGCAAACCATACGTGTAGACACACCTTCGGCCAAATACGACGTCATTGCGGGCAGCGGCCTGCTCCGGACGCTTGGCCCCGCGGATTGAGCGGGTTGCGGGCAGCCTGCCGCGCCGCGTCTTCGTCCTCACCTCGCCGGAAATCTGGGCGCTCTGGGGCGAATCGCTTCTCGCCTCTTTCGCCGAACCGCCCATTGCGCTTTTCCTTACCCCCGGCGAAAAGCACAAGACCATGGCCAGTGTGGAAAAGCTTCTCGCGCCAGATGGTCCGCGCCGGCGGCGATCGCGGCTCGCTGCTGATCGCCTTCGGCGGCGGCATCGTCGGCGACGTCGGCGGATTTCGTCGCCGCCATCTTCATGCGCGGCATTCCCTACGTCCAGGTGCCCACCACTTTTCTGGCCCAGGTCGACTCCTCGGTCGGCGGCAAGACCGGCGTCAACCTGCCCGAAGGCAAGAATCTTGTCGGCAGCTTTCATCATCCGCTGCGCCGTCTTTGCCGACATCGACGTGCTGGGCACGCTCCCCGACCGCGAGCTGCGCGCCGGCCTGATGGAAAGCATCAAGGCCGGCATCATCCGCGACCGCGCCCTGGTCCGCTTCATGGAGGAGCACGCGGACGAAGTGCTGCGCCGCGATCCCAAAGGCCCTCGAAAAGGTCATCGCCGCATCCATCCGCATGAAAGCCGGCGTGGTCAATCGCGACGAGCGCGAGAGCGGCCTGCGCATGATTCTCAACCTCGGCCACACCGTGGGCCACGCCATCGAGCAGGCCACGCGCTACAAAGCTCTGCTCCACGGCGAAGCCGTCGGCTGGGGCATGATCGCCGCGCTCTACCTGGCCCGCCGGCGCGGCACAATCTCCAGCAGCCAGGCTGAGCGGCTGGAAAACCTGATTCACCTCTACGGGCCGCTGCCGCCGCTCAAAGTCCGCGCGCGCCAAAGCTCGTCGCCGCCACCGGCGGCGACAAGAAGAACATCGGCGGCGTCCGCCGCTTCGTGCTGCCCGTCGGCATCGGCGACGCGGGCGTGGTGGAAGACGTGACCCGCGCCGAGCTGGAAGCCGCGGTCAGATTCATGCTCGCGCGCGCCGCGGGAGCGCCCGCCTGATGCCCGCCACTGGAGCCAAGCCGATCGGCGCGATGGACGAAGCCAGCGCGGCGCAGAACGTGCGCCAGATGTTCAACTCCATCGCGCCGCGCTACGACCTGCTGAACCATGTGCTCTCGGCCAGTGTCGACCGGCTCTGGTGGTGGCAGACGGCGCGCCGCTTCCGCCCCATCCTCGCCAACCCCGATGCGGCCATCCTCGACATCTGCTGCGGCACCGGCCACATGACCATGGCCCTGCTCAAGGGCCGTCCCCGCGGCGCACGTCCCATCCTCGCCGCCGATTTTGCCCGTGGCATGCTCAGCCGCGCCGCAGACCAGCATTCGCCGCGCGCAAACCGCACCTGCCCGGTGCCATCGCCCTGGAGGCCGACGCCCTCCACTTGCCGCTTCGCTCCGCAGTCGCTCGACCTGATCGTCACCGCATTCGGATTCAGGAACCTCGCCAACTACGAGGCCGGCCTGCGCGAGTTTCACCGCGTCCTCAAGCCCGGCGGCCAGTTGGGCATCCTCGACTTCAGCGAGCCCGGCGGCCTCTGGCAAAGCCTACGCCGTCTATTTCCGCCGCGTGCTGCCCGCCATCGGCCGCCTCATCTGCGGCAAAGACGGTCCCTATCGCTATCTGCCCACATCGGTCGGCAACTTCCCGCCGCCGCCCGAGATGCTGGACCTCATGCGCGCCACCGGTTACGAATGCCTGCGCCTGGCAGCCCTACACCTTCGGCATCGCCGGGTTGTACACGGCGACACGCTCCGCTGTAGCCTAGGAAAGCGATGACCACCGGCCTCTCCAGTCCGCCCATCTCCGGTCCGCCCATCGCGGGCAGGGCCGCGTACTCCGCTGAAAAGCGGCGCGTGGCGCTGCACTCCATGCTCGCCGCTGCGGCCATGACCTGCTCAAACTGGCTGCGGGCCTGCTCTCCGGCTCGCTCGGCGTTCTCTCGGATGCGGCTCACTCCGGCCTCGACCTGACCGGCGCGGCGCTCACCTTCTTCTCCGTCCGCGTCTCCGACAATCCCGCCGACGAGGACCACACCTACGGCCACGGCAAAATCGAAAACATCTCCTCCTTCGGTGAAGTCGGCCTGATGGCTGTCTCCTGCGCATGGATCATCTGGGAAGCCGTCGAGCGCATCATCGCACCACACCGTGCGAAATCCACCACTCCGTGTGGCCGGTTCTGGTGCTTCTCACTTCCATTGCCGTCGATTTCTGGCGCTCGCGCCAACTGCGCGCCGTCGCCCGCCGCACCGGCTCTCCCGCCCTCGCCACAGACGCCTTCCATTTCGCCAGCGACATCTGGTCCACGCTGGCGGTGCTCGCCGGCCTTTGCGCCAGTTGGGCTGGAACCGTCCTTCCACATCGGCTGGCTCCGTTATGCCGATCCCTTTGCGGCCATCGTCGTTTCGCTCATGATTCTGCGCCTCACCGCGCGCCTCACCCGCGAAACCATCGGCGTACTCATGGATCAGATTCCCGCCGAAACCCGACGACAGCATTATTCGGGAAGTCGAACAGGTCCCCGGCGTCCTCGCCGTCGAGCAGGCTCGCGTGCGCCGCTCCGGCGCCACTTATTTTGCCGACCTCACCCTCGCGCTTGCCCCGCCGCTATACCTTCGAGCACACCGGCGAACTGGTGCAACGAAGCCACCGACGCCGTCCACCGCGCTTTGCCGCGCGCCGATGTCGTCATCCACACCGTTCCCCGGCAGGGTCGCGCCGAAAGCATCTTTGACCGCGTCCGCGCCGTCGCCGCGCGCAACAACGTCAGCGTCCACGACCTCAGCGTGCAGTCGCATCACGGACGCCTGCGCGTCGAGCAGCACGTCGAACTGGACGAGACCATGCCGCTGCTTCATGCGCACAGCTTCGTCAGCGCCATGGAAGCCGAGATTCTGCGCGAGACGCCGGAGATCGACTCCGTGCTCACCCACATCGAAAGCGAGCCCGCCACCATCGAGCAGCCTGAAGAAATGGTCGAGGAAGATCGCAGGATCGAGCAGGCTCTCCGCGCCGCCGCCGAGCCGCTTTCCTGAAATCGCCGACGTGCACGAAATCATCGTCGGCCGCACCGCGGAGCACATCTCCGTTTCTTGCCACTGCACACTGCCCGACGATCTCACCATGCAGCGCGTTCACGAAATCATTACGGCGCTCGAAGACCGCTTCAAGCTCGAGTGCCCTGAGGTCTACCGCGTCACCATCCACCCCGAACCAGTCACCGACAACACGCGATAGACCTGCAGAGGATTCAAACAATGATCGCGCACAGCGAATGGAAACACGACAACGTCTTCGAAGGTATCGCCGAGAACGGCAACACGATCCTCTTCGATGCGGACTCCGCGCACACCCATGGTCCCAGCCCCATGGAGGCCGTGCTGATGGCCCTCTGCAGTTGCACATCGGTCGACGTCGTCAGCATTCTCCAGAAAAAGCGCCAGACCCTCACCTGGCCTCCGCGTCACCGCCGCCGCAGACACAGGCTCCCGCACCTCCCCGCGTCTTTACCCACATCAAGCTCACCTATGCGGTGCGCGGCAAGTTGAGCCGCAAGGCCGTCGAAGACGCGGTCGCGCTTTCCAAAAACAAGTACTGCTCCGTCTCCCTGATGCTTGAGAAGGCCGCGACGATCGAATACGAGATCGTCTATCCCGATGGAGAGCCGCGAGCCATGAGCGGACGCATTCCTCTTCAAACTTTTCCGCATGGCCTCGCTTCGTCATGTTGCTGGTCGCGCTCGCCATGCTGTCCGCCATCACCACCATGCACTTCGCCATTCATGGCGCTGAAGTGCAGGTGCCTTCGCTCAAGGGCATGACAGTTGCCGAAGCGCGCAGCTCAGGCCGCCGGTATGGGGCTCAATCTCGACGTCGACAATCGCTATTACTCCGGCTGACGTGGCCGCCGGACACATCCTCACCGCAATCCCCCGCGCCCGGCACCGTGGTTCGCCGCGAGTGGCGCGTGCGCGTGGCTGAAAGCCTCGGCCCGCAAAAGGTCGATGTGCCCGATACCGTCGGCACCGATGAGCGCCTGGCGGCGCTGCGCCTGCGCCGCGTCGGCCTCGAAGTCGGCGTGACTGCGCAGCCTTGCCGACACCGCAGCTCCCGAGGGCACCGTCATTGCGCAGGACCCGCCCGCCCACGCTCAAGGCATCGAGCAGCCCAGCGTCAATCTCCTCGTCGCCGCGCCGACAATGAGACCCCCGACGGCTACGTCATGCCTGACCTCACAGGATTGCCCGTCGTCACCGCGCAGGCGCGATCTCGCCAAGGTCGGCATCAAGTCGGCCACGCCCGCCTTCGTCGACGTGCCCGTGCCCCCGGTCGGCGCCGGCAATGCGCCGCCCCCGCCACCCGTCGCGCCCGGTTCGGTCATTGCCCAGCAGCCGCCCGCTGGCGCGCGCGTCGATCAGACCATGGAAGTGAAATTAACCGTTGCCAAGTAAGCCGCTTCGTTTCGTCCGAGTACCGCATCTGATTGAGGAACGCAATGACGCCCGAAAACAGGGAATCACAACACGGGAGCGGCAACGCGCCCGCCACGCGGATTTCTCGCACGCCTGGCGGGCCTTGCGCCATCGCAACTTCCGCCTCTTCTTCGGCGGCCAGAGCATCTCGCTCATCGGCACGTGGATGACACGCATCGCCACCTCCTGGCTGGTCTACCGCCTCACCAAATCGGCTCTCCTCCTTGGGCACAGTTAGCTTCGCGGGCCAGATCCCCACATTCCTGCTCGCGCCCGCTCGCCGGCGTCATTGTCGACCGCACTCGACCGCCGCAAGGTACTGGTTTGGACCCAGACTCTCGCCATGGTGCAGTCACTCGCGCTCGCCTGGCTCACGCTCACGCATCGCATCACCATCGCCGAGATTCTCGCCCTCAGCGCCATGCAAGGCATCATCAACGCCTTCGACATGCCCGGCCGCCAGTCCTTCATGGTCAAGATGGTCGAGGACCGCGCCGACCTCTCCAACGCCATCGCCATCAACTCTTCCATGGTCAACACTGGCGCGTCTCATCGGCCCGTCGCTCGCCGGACTTGCTCATCGCCGCCACCAATGAAGGCTGGTGCTTTCTCGTCGACGGCATCAGCTACATCGCCGTCATCGCTTCGCTCCTGATGATGCGCCTGCCGCGATCGCGACGATCAGACCGCATACTACCACGATGGTCGCGCAACTCCGCGAGGGCTGGACCTACGTCTCCGGCTTCGCGCCCATTCGCACCATCCTGATGTTGTTCGCCTTGCTCAGTCTGATGGGCTGGCCATTCATGGTGCTCATGCCGATCTTCGCCGCGCAGGTCTTGCACGGCGGCCCGCACACGCTGGGATTCCTCATGGGCGCCGTGGGCGTCGGTTCGCTGGTCTCGGCACTGTCTATGGTCGTTGCGACGCTCGGTCCGCGGCCTCACCAAGATGATTCCCATTGCCGCCGTCGCATTTGGCGTCGGCCTCATCTGCTTCGGCCTCTCCACCGTTCTGTGGCTCTCCCTGCTCATGATGCTCGTACTGGTTTTGGCATGATGCAGGGAATGGTGGCCAGCAACACAATCATGCAGACTTTCGTGGACGAAAAGATGCGCGGACGCGTCATGAGCTACTACACCATGGCCTTCGTCGGCATGGCGCCCTTCGGCAGCCTGCTCGCCGGCCATTGGCCCACGCCATCGGCGCGCCTCGCACCGTGATCGTCAGCGGCATCGCCTGCATCCTCGGATCGCATGTGGTTCTGGTCGCGGCTCCCTGCGATTCGCAAGGACATGCGCCCCGTCTACGAACGCCTCGGAATCGTTCCGCAAGCCCATCTCGCCATCGAAGAGAGCGCGGAAAGCTAGAGTACACAGAAATTCATCGCATGCCTCGCCCGTCCGCGCACTATGATGGCTAGAAGTCGACGAAAGGATGACACCGCATGGGAATGAATGAAGACCTGGAACAAATCGCGCTGCAGGAACAGGAACTCGTGTTGCCGCGCCTCGATGCGCAAACTGCGTGGGAACTTGGGTTCGACTGCTCAGGGCCATGGCTGCCGAACGCGGCCTCTCCGTCGTCATTGACGTGCGCCGCTTCGGCCAGCCGCTCTTCTATGCCGCGATGGAAGGCACCACGCCCGACAACGTCGAGTGGGTGCGCCGCAAAAGCAACGTCGTCGCGCGCTTCCATCGCAGTTCCTACGCCGTCGGACTCAACGAGAAGGTCAAGAACGAAACCCTCATTGACAGCGCAGGGCCTGCCCGTGGCCGACTACGCTACCCACGGCGGATCGTTTCCGCTCTCAGTCGTCGGCGCCGGCGTCGTTGGCAGCGTGACCGTCTCCGGCCTTCCACAACGCGCCGACCACGAGCTGGCGGTTGAAGCCCTTTGCGCCATGCTTGGCCGCGATTATGCAACCTTAAAGTTGCGCCGCGAAATAAAACCCGCTCGATGGATCCGGGCCCACCCTCAGCGCATGCGTTCGATCACCGCGATAAAAAATCCATCCGTGTGAAACACGCCCGGCAACAGCCGCAAATAGCCTTCAGGCGTAATGCAGCCTCGCAATCGCTCCGCGCCCGAGGCGGTCAAAATACCTTCTCTCTGCATCTCGTCAATGCGCGCATCCACAGGAATCACAAGCATTTCCGCAATCTCCGCGATCACCGCCGCAACCACCTCCTCGTTTTCCTCTGGCTCCAGCGAACAAGTGGAGTAGACGACGCGTCCGCCCGGCCGCACGGCTCGCAGTGCCCCAGCAAGAATCGCCCTCTGCCGCTCCGCCTGCCGCGCCAAATCCTCCAACCGTAAGCCGATGCCGAATCTCCGGGTTCCGTCCCAGCGTGCCTGTTCCACTGCAAGGCACATCGGCCAGCACAATGTCATACACAGACTTCTCCGTCAGCGTGGCCGCGTCCGCGAGCCGGCATTCCACCCTGCTCCCCGCACTGGCAAGCCTCTTCCGCAAAAGCTCAAGTCGTTGTGGATTCGACTCGCACGCCACGATGCGCGCACCCGGATTTCGCTCCGCCAGAATCAGCGTCTTCCCGCCCGGCGCCGCACAGCAATCCAGAATCATCTCCCCGCGCCCCGCAATCTCCGCCACCAATTGCGAGCCCTCATCCTGCATCCGCACATGCCCCGCGCGAAACGCCTCTGTCGCAGTCACGTCGCCCGCCAGCACAATCCGCGCTCCAGCCAGCAATTCACCCGGCTCAACCGTCACACCCTGCGCGGCCAACTCACCTTCAACAGCAGTCTCCGCAATGCGCAGCGCAATCGCCGGCTGTCTCTGCCCATGACGGCAAATCGCGCGCGCCCCGTCCATCCCGTAGAAGCCCGCCCAGCGCTCCACCATCCATGCCGGATGCGCCTGCGCCAGCGCGAGTTCCGCCGCGCTCTCCTCCGAAAAGCAAGAGCCCGAAGGGCCCAGCTTCCGCAACACTGCATTCACCATGCCGGAAGCGAAGCGATGCCCCGCCTGCTTGGTCAACTCCACGCTCTCATCAATCGCCGCGCGCGCAGGAATCCTGTCCAGATGCAGCAGTTGAAAGGCCCCCATCCGCAAGGCAATCCGCACCTCTGCGTCGAGCTTCGCATGAGGCCGTTTCAGCAGCACTTGAAGTTGATGATCGATCTGAATCTGCCAGCGCAACACGCCCAGCACCAGCGCAGTGGCCAGATTTCTGTCGGCAGGCGAAAGCGCATTCACCGCTTTCCCGCGCAGCAAATCATCGGAGTGCGCCTGCCCGCGCTCCACCGCCATCAGAATCTTGAATGCAGCTTCGCGCGCCGGAGACACCGCAGCCATCGTCTTCAACCCAGCCGCGCGCCGGCGCCCGTTTGCATTCCGCGCAGAAACTCCGCCGCCCCAAGTCGCTTCTTCCCCTCGAGCTGCACTTCGACCAGTTCCAGCCACGTATTCTGCGCGCACGCCACCAGCAGCCGCTGGCCCTCCACGTGCATCTCCCCCGGCGTGCCCGCACCACCGGCATTCTCCGCCAGCGCCATGCGATGCACAATCAGCTTCTTTCCATCGAGCTGTGTAAACGCTCCTGGCCACGGCTGAAATCCCCGCCAGCGATTCTTCAGTTCCATCGCTGTCCGCGCCGGCAAAATCCATCCGCCCATCTTCCCGCTGCAGCAGCGGAGCCAGCGTCGCCCGCGCATCATCCTGCGCCTGCGGCTCAATGCTCCCATCCGCCAATCTCGCCAGCGTCTCCACCACCAGCGGCGCGCCAGCCCGCGCCAGCACATCAAACAGGTCCGCCGCCGTCTGCTCCGCGCCAATCTCAACCTGCTGTTGAAGCAGAATCGGCCCCGTATCCAGCCCTTCCTCCAGCAGCATCGTCGTGTTGCCGGTGACCGTTTCGCCCATCGCCACAGCCCACTGAATCGGCGCCGCCCCGCGATACTTCGGCAGCAGCGACGCATGCAGATTGATGCACCCCAGCCGCGGCAGCGCCAGCATCCATGGCGGAATGATGCGCCCGTACGCCACCACCACAATCGCATCCGGCGCAATGGCTTCCAACTGCGCGCGAAACTCCAGATTGTTGCGAATCTTTTCCGGCTGCGTCACCGCCAGTCCCGCGGCCAGCGCGGTCTGCTTCACCGGCGGCGCTGCCATCTCCTGCGCGCGCCCCACGGGACGGTCCGGCTGCGTCACCGTCAGCGCGATCTCGTGCTCCGCCGCAAGCAATGCCTCCAGCGTGGGCACAGCAAATCGCGGCGTCCCGCAAAAAACCAGCTTCACGGCTTTACCATGTGCCTTCGCGCTGCAGCTTGCGAATCTTGCGCAGGTTCAAGTCGCGCTTCAGCGCGCTCATCCTGAAAATGAAAAGCATGCCGTCAAGGTGGTCGATCTCGTGCTGAAACGCGCGCGAAAGCAGCTCTTCGCCGTCCATCTCAAACCACTTGCCCTTTTCGTCCTGGGCGCGAATCCGCACCTTGGCCGCGCGTACCACCTTCTCGCGAATGTCAGGAAAGCTCAGGCAGCCTTCCTCTTCGTATTGCTTCCCCTCGCGAAAAATAATCTCTGGATTGATGATCACCAGCTTCTGCTCCGGGTCCTTGCCCTGGCTCAGATCAATCACCGTCACGCGCTTCGACACCCCCACCTGCGGCGCCGCCAGCCCAATGCCCTGGTTGGAGTACATGGTCTCAAACATATCGGCCACCAGCTTCCGCAGTTCCGCGTTGAATTCGGTGACCGGTTCGCCAGGCTGCTGCAGCACCGGCTCGGGATACTTCACAATCTTCAGAATCATTTCCGTCTTCTTAATAGCTCCGTATCTGTTCGATGTAACCCTCGAAATTTCGCTTCATCTCCAGCGCCGAGTCGCCGCCAAACTTCTCGTGCGCCAGCCCCGCCACCGTCAGCGCCACCATCGCCTCGGCCGCCACTCCTGCCGCCGGCACCACGCAAATGTCGCTGCGCTCGTAACTTGCGCTGGTCGCCTCCCGCGTATCAAACCGCACTGACTCCAACGGCCGCCGCAGGGTCGAAATCGGTTTCAGATAGCCGCGCACCACCACGTCTTCGCCGTTTGAGACTCCGCCCTCCATGCCGCCTGCATTGTTCCGCTCGCGCGTAAAGCGCGTCGGCCGATCCGTCTGCTCTTTTGCGTAGTGAATCGCGTCGTGTACCGCCGAGCCAAACGACTCCGCCGCCACCACACCCCGGCCAATCTCAACCGCCTTCACCGCCTGCAGGCTCATCACAGACCACGCCAGCAGCCCGTCCAGCCGCTCGTCCCAGTTGGCATAGGTGCCCAGGCCCGCGGGCACATTGTGCACCACCACCTCAAACACTCCGCCTACCGTGTCGCCGGTGCGCGATGCCAGCTCGACCTCCTCTTTCATCCGCGCCTCGGTGGCCGCGTCCACGCAACTCAGTACGATCTCGTCCCGCGCCGCAACCCCGGCAATCTCTTCCCAGGTTGCCGTACGCTCTAGTTCTACCCGTCCCACGCGGATCACGTGGCTGGCAATCTCCATGCCCAGCTCGCGCAGCATCAATTTCGCAAAGGCTCCGGCCGCCACCCGTGCCGTCGACTCACGCGCCGACGCCCGCTCCAGCACATACCGCGCATCAGGAAAATTGTGCTTCAGTGCTCCCGCCAGGTCAGCGTGCCCCGGTCGCGGAGATTCAACTGCTTTGTGCTTCGCTGCGTCCCCGGCCTCCACCGGAAGCCTCTCTTCCCAGTTCTTCCAATCGCGGTTCGCTATCTCAATCGCAATCGGCGCGCCGATCGTCTTGCCGTGCCGCACTCCACTCAATACATGGGCTTTATCCGTCTCAATCTTCATTCGCCCGCCGCGCCCGTAGCCTTGCTGGCGCCGCCACAGTTCGCGGTTCACAAATTCAAGATCGACAGGTACCCCCGCCGGCAGCCCTGAGACCAGCGCAATCAATGCCTCTCCGTGCGACTCCCCGGCCGTTGAAAAACGAATCATAACTCCTTGATTGTAACGGCCCGAGACAAGAATTGCGCCCGCCTTACTTCCCGGACATATCCATGCCCCGTTTGTTTTTCATCTTTATCGCTGGCTCATTCTTCGCAGCGGGGACGCTCTCCGCCTCCGGCGGAGTACCCGCTGCCAGCTTCCATGCCACCGAAACCGCGGGCGGCAGTTTGTCCATGTGGCTCAGAAACGTCGTCACCTGCCACATCTGTGACTCCGTCAACTCTCCCTTCCATCCCGGCATTCCGCTCATCCGCACCCCGTGCTCAATAATGTAGAAGTTTTGATTCTCCGGCATGTCGGACGCATCCTCCGCAAACTGCGGAACACGCGGGTAGAACGAATCGCCAAACTTCGTATGTGTCTGCTGAACATCCCCATGGCACCCCGCGCAGTCTGTTTGGTATATCTTCATCCCCGCCATCAAGTTGTCGTCCGTGGGTTGCATGGGATTCTGGGCCCCAGGCGCTCTCCGATCCACAGCGGCATCCAGAGCCGGCATCGCCACCTTGGTCTCAATTGCGCTCGGCTCTGCGTCTGCCCGCGGATCTACAAATCCGAACCTCACAAAGCAGAACAATCCAAACGAAACCACAACCACCGCGAACACAAAGCCAAGCAGAAACTTCACCATGAGCAACCTCCCTCAATTTGACTCTATTCGTAAGACCAGTCCCTAGTGTCTAGTCACTGTTCCCTCTTCTCTGCCTTTCGATGCGTAATCCTGTGCCCATCATCCGTATACACCTCGTATGTTCGAATATGACATGGCGTTCGCGGCAGAACTGAGGAGCGATCCGCGGCAAATCGCCCTTGGACTTCGTCAGGGAAACGTCATTCTCATCGAAGGGCTGGTCGAGCAATATCAATACCGCCTTGTGCGCTATCTCATCTACCTCCTCGGTCGCCGTGAAGGCGTAGACGACCTGGTGCAAGAAACCTGGTTGCGCGTGCTCGAACGCGGCGCATCTTACGACGGACGCTCCCGCTTCGAACCTTGGCTCTTCACCATCGCGCGCAATCTCGCCATCGATCTCACTCGGCAAAAGCAAAGCGTAAGCCTGGACTCGAGCGACGACAGAGGGCTGCACGACGTCTCCCCATCGCCCGTCTCTGACGCGCCTTCTCCATTCGTACTCGCAGCGCGCACCCAGGATGCTCAGCGCCTTGCCCACTCACTGCAAACTCTGGAATCCATCTATCGCGAGGCGCTTGTCCTTCGCTTTCAAGAGGATCTGTCGTTACAGGAAATCTCCACCGTGGTCGGCGCGCCGGTCACAACCATTGCCTCAAGAATCTATCGCGGCCTTGCTGCCCTGCGCGTGCAGCTCGAAGGAGAAAAACCATGAGCCCTGACCTTCACGATGTCTTCCGGCGGAAAATTGACCAGGCCCTGGCAGATGAAGTATCGCCACAGGACCAGGAATCCCTCCGCGAGCACCTGCACTCCTGTGCAAAGTGCCGGGACTATCTCAGCTCCTGCAATCGAGCCATCGCCAGCCTCAGCGGATTTTCATTCGAGCTGGACCCCACTCTTCAGTCAAGGGTCATCGAATCTGTGCGGCTTCGCTCGCCACTAGCCGCGGTCGGCCGCCTCAGTCGCGTGCGAATTGCCGGCAGCTGTGTCATCGCGCTCCTTCTCACAGCAGTTGGTTCCATCGTTGATTTGAAATTCGGAAGCCTCGTCGCGTCGACTTTTGACATACAGCACGCGGAAGTACAGCAGGGATTGCTCACCTTCTGGGTCATTCCTTCGCTCTGCCTTCTGTTTGTGTTTCCCCTCTTACCCCTGCTTTCGGCATCAAGCGCGCATCGGAAAGGAATAACCTATGAAAATTAGTCGCCTTTTGAGTGTTGTCCCCAGGAAAGTTCGGATCACCGCGGCTCTGTTTGCCGGATGCGCCTCGCTCGCCGGGTTGATTCTGGGTTCCTTTGAGCAGACCATCGACCATCTCCCCGGCGATCCCGCCGCAACACTGCTGGCCACGTGCATCGGTGTCGGAGCCGGGCTCTTCATCGGCTGCCTCTTGGCAATCTGGCTGCTGTGTGTCGGCTTCGTCTATGGCGACGCAAAACAGCGCGCTATGCGCCCGGTCCTCTGGGTATGGATCGTAATCTTGTGCCCTCACCTGCTGGGGTTCCTGCTGTACTTTGTCCTCCGCCAACCCGTCACGTCCGCCTGCCCGCACTGCGGACAGAGAATTCCGCAGCCCCTGCGGTTCTGCTCCTGGTGCGGCAGCCCGCAAATTCCATCCACTCCCGAAGGTCCGCCATCCGGCCCCGGTTCCTCCTACCCGAACATTGCAGGCGCCGACTAAGTGAGCGCTGTTCTCTGCTTCAGCCCTGCCTCACTTTTCGCTATGTTTGCCAACCCATTGCCACCGTTTTCCACCAACCGTGGCATAGCGTAGTCACGCTTTTACTCGAAAAGCAACGCCTCTACCTCCACTTCAGCACCCTCAAGCGCGCCTCGGGCACACTCTCCTAACCGCAACAAATTCTCGGCGATCCGGGCATGCCATTCGAAAAGAAAACCCCGTAACCAACTCATATAAAAGTTCTTGCACCTCGAAACCGAGAAGTCTGCGCGGCTAGGCCCGGCCCTCTCGTATCGCCTCAAACCCACTGAATGCTCTACTCTTGCATGTGACTCGCATGGTGGATTTCTCAACAAAACTCCGCAAAGCAATCTGGCTGGCCCTCAAGCACGACGTGATCAACACGGCGAAAGCAACAGCCTACTCCGGCATGCTAATGCTGTTTCCTGCCATTGTCGTTCTTACCACGTTGCTTGCACGTGTGCCGGAGGGAACTACTTTGGTGGGTGAGATTCGCAGATCGTTTGTGGAATTTCTCCCCGTGGACAGCTTGTCGATCCTGCAAACTTCGGTTCAATCTCACCCCATGCAATCCACCCAGTTGCTCTTCTCCGCGGCAAGCCTCAGCGTGTTTGCTGCGCTGGGTATGATGCTCTCGCTCATGGAAGGGTTCCGACGCGCCTACCATCTGCCACGCAACGAGTGGGGTTTTGGCGAACGGCGTTTCCGTGCCCTCCTGTTGGTGCCAATCGTGCTTGTCCCGCTAGCTCTGGCCACAATGGTGCTTGTATTCGGCAGGGAGATTGAGTCGTGGATGATTCACAACTCCGTGCACGAATTACGTCATGCCGTTCTCTTCTTCTGGCGCATGGTGCGATGGGCAGTGGCGATGCTCACGAGTGTTGCCGTGCTCGGCGCCCTTTATCACTTCGGAACCAAGCGGGGTGAACACTGGGTATTGGTCGCCCCGGGCGCAATCACTGCCACACTCGTTTGGTTCCCTGCCACGTTGGCCTTTGGATGGTATGTCACTCGAATCGCTGACTACTCCAGATTTTACGGTTCATTCGGCGCTGGCATTGCCACTCTGGTGTGGCTCTATATCACCTCTTTCAGCGCACTGCTGGGTGCGGAACTGAATGGCGTTCTCTTCCGTGAACGGCATGGTCAGGATTCTGCCAAGAGCTTTGGCGAAACTATATCTTCACGGCCGTGATCACTCTCACGGACTATCGCCCACGCTGCGATGCATCATGAATAAAGGGGTTTGTGTGCCCACCCCTGCGTGTACAATGAAGCGGGTCACACACCTTTCAACCCATTCACCCAATTGAGTCCATACTGGAGTTATTTTGATGCCGTTCGCTGAAACGAGCCTGACCGAATCTCCCATTCAACGCCGAGCAAAAATCGTTGCCACCCTTGGACCGGCATCGAACACTGAACCTGTTTTCCGCGAGTTGGTTCGCGCCGGCGTGGATGTCGTTCGCCTCAACTTTTCCCATGGCACGCACGAAGAGAAGCTGGCTCTGATCCAGATGATTCGCAAGGTGAGCCGCGAAGAGCGCAAGCCACTATGCATCCTAGGTGATCTACAAGGACCGAAGATCCGCACATCAAAGCTGAAGGACCACCAGCCAGTGATGTTGAAGGCGGGCGGGCGGTTGACCATCACTCCGCGCGATGTTCCCGGAACTGCGTCACTTGTAGGCACAACTTTCAAGACCCTCGCAGAAAATGTTGAACAGGGATCGCGTATTTTGCTCTCCGACGGCCTCATCGAACTGCGCGTACATGAGGTGCTCGGCGATGATATCTCCTGCGACATCGTCAACGGTGGGATGCTGGGCGAAAACAAGGGCATCAATCTACCAGGCATTCCGGTTCGCGTTCCCTCGCTCACCGAGAAAGATACCGCGGATCTTGAGTTTGCACTCAAAAACGGTGTAGATGCTATCGCCGTTTCCTTTGTCCGCACTGCAGAGGACGTCCGCCTGGTGCGCAACCGCGTCTCCGCTTACGGTGGCGAAACTTGGATCATTGCCAAGCTCGAGAAGCCCCAAGCCATCGAGCATCTCGACAGCATTCTGCAGGCCGCAGACGGCATTATGGTAGCCCGCGGCGACCTCGGCGTCGAAGTGCCTCCAGAGAAGGTTCCGGCAATCCAGAAGCACATCATTCGTCGCGCATCGGAGTATTTCAAGCCGGTGATCACCGCAACGCAGATGCTTGAGTCGATGATTGAAAACCCTCGCCCCACCCGCGCCGAAGTCTCCGATGTGGCCAATGCTGTATACGACGGAACCGATGCCGTGATGCTTTCCGGTGAGTCCGCCGTAGGCAAGTACGCAGTCGAGGCAGTCTCCATGATGGCGCGCATCGTGTCAGAAGCTGAGCGTCACATCAAGGAGGACTTGCAGGCATATGCCACACCACGCGTGCGGCAGAGTCACCTTTCAATCGCTGAAACTATCTGCGAGGCCACGGCGCACGCAGCTGACGATTTGGACCTGCGTGGTATCGCGCTATTCACGGAGTCGGGAGCTACCGCTCGGCAACTCTCGAAGTATCATCCCACCTCGCCGATCTTTGCGCTCAGCCCCGTGGATATAACCATAAACCGCCTTAATCTGCTTTGGGGGACGACTCCGATTCGCTGCCCCAAGGTCAACTCGACTGAAGCGCTGGTCGATGTGGCAGAGAGCTTGCTCGAACAGTACGGATACGTCAGGCCCCGCGAAGTAATAGCCATCGTCGCCGGCACACGCACCAAATCCGGTTCTACGAACTTCCTGCGACTTCACGTACTCGGCGAACACAATCAGGAAGGCGTGCGCTTTTTTGCTCCCAAGGAAGATGAGAACGTACCCGCGCCACCGCCCGAAGCCCCGGCACCCGCGGCAAAGCAAAAGCGCCCGGTGGCAAAGTCAGTCAAGAGCGCCCAGCGACGCAAGTAAGCCGAAAACCTAAAGTTGAAAGAAACGCCACTTGATCTTGAGAAGTGGCGTTCTTTGTGTGATGCGAACTATAGCCCAGAACTATTTCGCCGCCAACTGTCGCAGCACATACTGCAGGATTCCACCGTGCTCGAAGTATTCAATCTCCTGCGGAGTATCGATGCGGACCTTTGCGTTGAATTTCTTCGCCTCCATCCGCGGCAGTGGCCTTCACCTGGAGCGTGCGGCCGCAAGCAAAACGCGTCTTGAGCATCGTAGTCAGACCGGGAAAGTCGTAGACTTCTTCGCCCGTTAGTCCGAGCGACTCCACGTTCTGTCCTTCTTCGAACTGCAAAGGCAGAATCCCCATGCCCACAAGATTCGACCGGTGAATGCGCTCAAAGCTTTCCGCGATGACTGCGCGCACGCCCAGCAGCTTCGGCCCTTTGGCCGCCCAGTCGCGCGAGGAGCCTGACCCGTATTCCTTGCCCGCCAGAATGACCAACGGGACACCGCACTCCGCATACTTCACACTGGCGTCGAAGATTGACATCGGCTCACCCTCAGGCAGCAAGCCGCGTCACTCCGCCCTCGGTGCCCGGCGCAAGTTTGTTGCGCAAGCGCACGTTGGCAAAGGTGCCGCGGACCATGACTTCATGATTGCCGCGCCGAGAGCCATAGATGTTGAAGTCCGCCGGCTTTACGCCATGCTCGGCAGATATTTGCCTGCAGGTCCGCTGGCCTTGATGGAGCCGGCAGGCGAAATGTGGTCCGTGGTCACCGAGTCGCCCAGTACCGCCAGCACGCGCGCGCCCAGAATGTCGGTCACAGGCGGCGGCGTCTGCGTCATCCCGTCGAAGTAGGGAGCCTTGCGAATGTAGGTCGAATCCGGCTCCCACTGATAGACGTCGCCTGTGGGAAAACTCAGCCCCTGCCAGTTGGCGTCGCCATCGCTCACCGTGGCGTATTCCCGCGGAAGCTCTCGCTGCTGAGCTCCCTTCTCAATGGCTGCGGCAACTTCGGCTTGCGTCGGCCAAATGTCCTTCAGATAGACGGGCTTGCCCAGCCTGGTCCGTGCCCAGCGGGTCGGTTTCGAAGTTGTGGCCGATCTTTCCGGCCAGCGCATAGGCGACAACCAGCGGCGGACTCATCAGGTAATTTGCGCGCACATCCACATTCACGCGGCCTTCAAAATTTCGATTGCCGCTGAGCACACTGACGGCGACCAGCCCATGCTCGTCGATGCTCTTCGTCACGTCTGCAGGCAGAGGCCCCGAGTTGCCGATGCAGGTCGTGCATCCGTATCCCACCACGTTGAAGCGCAGCTTTTCAAGATACGGCAGCAGGCCGGCCTTGGTGTAGTAATCCGTCACCACGCGCGAGCCGGGCGCCAGCGAGGTCTTCACCCATGGCGGAACAGTAAGCCCTTTTCGACGGCTTTCTTGGCAAGGATTCCGGCGGCCACCATCACCGAAGGATTCGAAGTGTTGGTGCAGCTCGTGATGGCCGCGATGACCACTGAGCCATGATCGAGGTATGTGTCCGGATCGACACCAAACCGTTCCTTGACCGTCGTGGTCACATGCACGCGGCAGCTGTTCCGTGGCACCGGCATCGGTAACGGATCTGCGCTTCCATTTGGCGGCAGTGCGCGTACCGATCGGCTTCGCCGTGGGAGAGAGCAGCGTCGGCAATTGCTGCGCAAAACTCGCCGCGGCGTCTTTCAGCAGCACTCGATCTTGCGGGCGCTTCGGTCCCGCCACGCTCGGCTCGACAGTCGCCAGATCCAGTTCCAGCGTCTGCGTGTACTCGGCCTCAGGCGAATTGGCAGTATGGAAAAGCCCTGCTCCTTGTAGTACGCCTCGACCAGTGCAATCTGGTCGTCGCTGCGCCCGGTCAGCCGCAGATAGCGCAGCGTCTCGGCATCCACCGGGAAAATGCCGCAGGTCGCGCCATACTCGGGTGCCATGTTACTGATCGTCGCGCGATCGGCCAGCGGCAGCTCCGCGATTCCCGGGCCATAGAACTCGACGAATTTTCCAACAACGCCCAGCTTGCGCAGCGCCTGCGTCACGGTCAGCACCAGGTCGGTCGCGGTCGCGCCTTCGCGCAGCTTGCCGGTAAGTTTGTAACCCACAACCTGCGGCACCAGCATGGAAACAGCCTGACCCAGCATGGCCGCCTCGGCCTCGATTCCCCCCACGCCCCAGCCCAGCACGCCCAGGCCATTAATCATCGTCGTGTGCGAGTCGGTGCCCACCAGCGTGTCGGGATATGCAATCGTTCGCCGTCAATCTCCGTGGTAAAGACCACCCGCGCCAGGTATTCGAGATTCACCTGGTGGCAAATGCCCATGCCCGGCGGCACCGCGCTGAAATTGCGAAAGGCCGTCTGGCCCCACTTCAAAAACGCGTAGCGCTCGCGGTTTCGTTGGAATTCAAGCAGCGCATTTGCGTCGTACGCTCGCGCGGTTCCGAATTCGTCCACCTGCACAGAATGATCGATCACCAGTTCCGCAGGCACCAGCGGATTGACGCGCTCCGGGTCGCCACCCAGGGTCTTGATGGCGTCGCGCATCGCGCCCAGGTCTACAACGGCGGGCACGCCGGTAAAGTCCTGCATCAGCACGCGCGCCGGCATGTAAGCGATTTCGCGGCTCGGCTCAGCCTTGGCGTCCCAGTTGGCCAGAAACTCAATGTCCGCCGCAGTCACATTCACGCCATCTTCGCGGCGCAGCAGGTTCTCCAGCAGAATCTTCAGGCTGAATGGAAGCCGGCTCAGATTGAAGCCGCGCGCCGTGAGCGCAGGCAGGCGGAAAACAGTGTAGGCCCGGTTGCCGGACATCAATTTCGCACGGCTTTCAAAACTATTCATCAGGAAAACCTTTCTATCCGCGCACGGGCGGATGCACTCTCAAATTCTAATGCGCAAGGGAAATGCCCCGCAGAAATCCCGGTTGCATTCTGGACGCTAGGCCTCACAAGTCTCATTCATGAGACTCGGAACATCCATCAACAGGGAAAGACGACTCAGCGGGAAGAGTGCCGACCACGATCGTGCCGGCCGTGGCGGAAACGCTTGAGCCAGGGCGTTCTCTTGAGCGGGATGTCAAAGCAGTTTGCGCATCGAATACGCCACGATTTTATCGCGAAAACAGCCGTCGGGGGAACAGAAATGATTGCGTTGCGCGTCGGCCAGACTTGCTCTCCGCGGAGAGAATTACTTGCAAGTCGAAAGGCCAACGCTACGCTCGAACCATGCACTGCAGGATTCTGTCGAAACATACTGCGTGCCGCCCGCCTTGCGCTCATTGTCGCCCTCTCCTGTTCAGCGCAACCGCATTCGGCCAGACAACTTCAACTGTCCCCACGGGCTGGTCCTCGGCGACTCCTGCCAAGACAGCCGCCTGGCCCACAAAAGATGGCACGGTGATCCTTCCGAATTTTCACTTCGGCACAGGCGAAACGCTTCCCAAACTCAAGCTGCACTACCTCACACTGGGCACGCCCCACCGCAATGCGGCCGGGCACGTCGATAACGCCGTGCTTCTGCTGCACGGCACCGGCGGCAATGCGCACTCTCTGCTGAACCCGCTGTTCTCCGACGTGCTCTTCGTTCCCGGCGGGGTGCTCGACATCACAAAATATTTCCTCATCCTGCCCGACGACATCGGTCACGGTGAAAGCTCCAAGCCCTCCGACGGCCTGCACGCGCACTTCCCTGCCTACGATTACGACGACATGGTGCGCAGCCAGCGCATGATGCTCGACGAGATGAAGATCGATCATCTCCGCCTCATCCTCGGAACCTCCATGGGCTGCATGCAGACGTTCGTGTGGGGCGAAACTTATCCCGGCTTCGCCGATGCACTGGCGCCGTTTGCCTGCCTGCCCGTTGCAGATCGCGGGCCGCAACCGCATGATGCGCTACATGGCCATCGAGGCCATCAAGCAGGATCCCGCATGGATGGGCGGCGAATACAAGACCGAGCCGGTGCAGGGCTTGCGCACGGCAACCGAACTCCTCATGGTCATGGGATCGAGCCCGCTGCAAATGCAAAAGCAGGCGCCGACCCGCGAACTTGCTGAAAAATATGTCGACAACTACCTGAAGCGCACCATCTCCATAGACGCAAACGACGCCATTTACTACTTCAACGCCAGCCGCAACTACGATCCCAGCCCGCGTCTCGACCAAATCAACGCGCCGGTGCTGTGGATCAACTCCGCCGACGACTTTATCAACCCGCCGGAGTTGGGCATCGCCGAAAAGGAGGTCAAGCGCATGCCGAACGCCCGCTTCATTCTTATTCCCATCTCAGATGCGACACGGGGCCACGGAACCCACACTGTCGCCGCCGTCTGGAAGGACTATTTGGCAGAATTCATGCGAGCCACCGAACCCAGGCCTTGATCTACCTCCGACGCGCGCGAGCCGACCTTGCGTGAACGCCTGTGGAGGCCAATGCGCTTCAATCGACCAGGCTTGCCCTGACGCTGCGACAGGTGCATTCCTTTGCTCTCCTGCTCCTTAGCCCTGCTCCTATACTTGAGAGTGCAAGCTCTTCAGTCGAGGTTCCCTAAGAATTGAACTATTGGATCGGTTTGGCAGGTCTTTATTCTCGTTTCATCGCCTGGCTGATGCGCCGCATGCCCAATGAGCGGCAGCGGTTGCTTGGCTTTCACCATCCTTGCCGGCGGGTTCTGCGGACTTGCGGCGGTCGCCTTCCATATCAGCTGCGGGATCATTGAGGCGCTGTTCATCAATCGCGCCACCTCCGCCCCTGGGCATTCCTGGATTTGGTGGACGATTCTCACTCCGGCGCTCGGCGGCCTTGCTTGCGGGGATCGGCCTCACATACTGGGTTCCAGCGGCGGCAGGCAGCGGCATTCCCCAGGTCAAGGTTGCCTTTACCAGGCGATCCGGCTATGTCTCCGTCAAGGAGACAATCGGCAAGTTCGTGCTGTGCGTTCTTCAACTGGGCGTCGGTGCTTCACTCGGTGTTGAAGGTCCAACAGTTCACATCTGCTCCGGCGTCAGCAGCATGCTGGCCCGCATCGCCAGGCTAAGCCCGGAGAACTGCCGCCGAATGACCTCAGTGGGCATGGCCGCGGGCATCGCCGCAGCGTTCAATGCTCCCATCGCCGCCGTAACTTTCACGCTGGAGGAGCTGATCGGCAACCTGGACCAGACCATGCTTTCCGGGGTGATCGTGGCCGCGGCGCTGGCCGCCGTAGTCGAGAACCGAGTTCTGGGCTCCAATCCCATCTTTCACGTTCCGAAGCACTACGAACTGGCCAATGCGTCATCGCTCGATCTGGTACGCGCTGCTGGGCCTTCTCGCGGCCATTGTCTCCGTGGCGTTCACTGACTCGCTGCTCTGGCTGCGCGCCTGGTTCAAACGCCTCACGTCGGTGCCAAAGTGGGTGCATCCGGCCCTTGGCGGCGCGGCCACGGGCGGCTTTGCGGTAGTGGCGCTGCTGTTCTTTCACGTGAACGGCATTGCCGGCGATCCCTACAAGACCCTCACCATGGCCCTTACCGGCGCCACCGGGCTCACCGTCGGTGCCATGGCGGCCCTATGTGTGCTCAAGCTCGCCGCCACGGTCACTTCCTATTCCAGCGGCGGCGCTGGCGGCATCTTTGCCCCCGCGCTCTTTATGGGTGGAATGCTGGGCGGCGCGGTCGGCTACCTTGATGTCGCTGTCTTCCACCATTCGGCCGACTCCATTGGTGCCTTTGCAGTGGTTGGATGGGTGCGGTATTTGCCGGGGTCGTGCGCGCGCCCATGACCTCGATTCTCATCATCTTTGAGATGACCGGCGGTTACGGGCTGATTCTGCCGCTGATGATCGCCAACATGAGTTGCTTCGCCCTTGCGCGACACTGGCGTCATACCCCGGTTTACGACGCACTGCTCGAGCAGGACGGCATCTTCCTGCATCAGGAAGCAACACCGCTCGACTCTCTCGCCGCGAACAGTGCCGAGAGTGTGCTAACCACGGAAGAGCGCGCGTGAATTGCGCAGAAGGCGACCAAGCCGATTCTGCCTTCTGGCAGATGACTGCGGACACTCCGCTACCGGGGCTCCATGTTGTAGAGAAACACTGCGCGCAGTTCCAGATACGGCCCATGAAATTCCCGCGGAAGCGGGGGGTAGTTGGAGCCGGTCAAGCGCTCCCCACGCAGCGCGGTCAAGACCGGTGTCGCCGGAGCGGCCCTCCAGCACCATGCTGCCGTCCATCAGGCGGCCATTGGGCAGCACCTTGAAGCGGATGATAACCGTCCCGGATTTGAGAATCGGGGGATTCACTTCATCGGGAATCAGCGGATCCCAGGTGTGCTCCGTCTCCTAATGCCAGCGCTGCAGCCAGGAACTGAAGTCCACGCCCTGCGTGTCGGAGAGGACCTGAACGCCGCCGCTGCCCGCGCCTGGATGCATCGACAACCCGCCGTCGGAAGGCAATTGGTTGGCACCGGAGCCGGAGCTGCGCGAGGCATCCCGCATGGCCTCGCGCAACTGGTCGGCAGGATTCTGCGAGCCCATGGCAAAGTTGGGCCGGGCCGGAACCGCCTGTGGCTTCGGCGCCTCAAACTGCGACTGCGTCTCGCGGATGCGGCGGTGTGGGCGCAGGCTGAACGGATGGGTGCACTTCGGTTGCTTTCGGAGCGGCAGCGGCGGCGGTGTCGGCTTGTTCATGGCCTCCAGCGTCTTCTTGTCGATCTGAGGCGGCTTTTCAGGAACCGGCTTGATCTTCACCTTTGGTTGCAGCTGGCGCAGGGCGTCGGGAGGCAAGTCAAGGTAGCTCAGGTCTTTGCGCTGCTTGATGGCGTCGAAGGGATCGATGACCGGCGGCACCTTGAAGACGTACTTTGGAATCCAGGTGATCGCGGAAAGCACCAGCACGTGGATCAGAATGGCGAGCCAGATGCCTTCGCGGAGACGGGCCCAGCGCCGCTCGTCTTCGAGCTCGCTGATCATCTCCAGCAGTTCGTGGGTGTCGTAGTCGATCCAGCGCGAGGTGGAGATTGTGGCTCGGGGCTGCTCCGACTCCGGGAGTTGCGGAGTGTCAGGAGCGGCGCTATCCGTCTCCCGGACAGTGCCCGTTGGCTCGTCTGGCTCGTTCACTGTGGTTTGTGTTTCGCTGGTGGGCATTCTTCCGACAGAAGCCTATCTGGCGTCGCGCGCATCCAGTTGGCTCCGTTTCAAGTCCTTCCTATCTATTCTCTCATTCCCTGGACCGTACAATGATTCTTTTGGAATGGACGGATTCCAGGCCGGAAAGAGACCCGTTTTGAAGCAGTTTTTTGCGTATTGGATGGCCAAGTGGAAGATTGCGCTCGTGCTCCTGGCCAAGCTGGGAGCCTGGGGTGCCGGCGCAGCTGCGTTGCTCGATTCTTCCTCCATTCCCGTCCCGATGGACCTCTTCATTGCCGGCTGGGTGTGGAACGATCGCGCTCACTTCTGGATCTATTGCGTTCTGGCGGCACTTGGTTCGGCGATTGGCGGACTTGTTCCTTATGGGTTGGGCAGGGCGGGAGGCGAGCTCTTTCTGCTGAAGCGGGTCAACCGCCAACGCTATGAGCAGTTGCGCGACCGCTTCGAACGGCAGGAGTTCCTGGCCGTGATGATTCCTTCGATGCTGCCGCCGCCAACCCCATGGAAGATGTTTGTCTTTGCCGCAGGGGTATTTGAAATGAGGGTCTTACCCTATATGGTGGCGGTATTCTGCGGCCGTCTGGTGCGTTGGCTGCTTCTCGCGCTGCTGGTGCTGAAACTTGGGCCGGGCGCAGTAGGCTTGGTTGCCCATCACGGCCTCACCGCGCTGCTGGTGGTGGGAGGGCTGGCAGTGCTTGGCTTTGCCATTTGGTGGTTCGGAAAGAGACGGAATCGACGGATCGTGACCGAATGAATGCATCGGTTCATCGCCAGGTGTGCAGTTGTCGGAGGTCAGCGTCCTCTTGAATCTACTTACCGGCCAGAGCTGCCTGAGGCTCCACGCTCTTAAGGCGCCTCATAAGAACCGGAAGGCCAAAAGCCGCACCAGCCACGACTGCGGTCGATAGCAGGTCGTTGCGATAGAAGGGCACCGCAGCGGCGAAGCAAGTCGCAAGGCCGCCCAAAGTGCGGGGATACATTCCGCCCGCAGCCCAAACCGCGTAATTTGAAACCACAAAGAAAGAAGTTGGCCCAAGCACGACGCCAGCAGCCACGCGGATGAACGTGGTGCGGGTGTGCAGCAGGATCCAGCCCAGCGCCATCACCGCGAGGTACCACGCCCAGGTCGTCACGTACGCCTGCCAGCGGAACGCATAGTGGTAGCTGAAGACTGTAAGGAAGTAGTCAGTGGCCATGAGCGCAGCCAGCGGAGCCAGCATTTCGCGCCATGAGCGGCGAGCGCCGAAGTAAAGCAAAGCGCCACCCACAGCGGTAAAATTCAGCCAATCGGGGTGAGGCACAACACGGCTCAAAATGGCAACAACGAGCAGGAGATACGCGGGCATGGACACCTCTGGTTTTGAAATCCCGGAAAGATTGTTCCTAGGGTCAGTAAACGCTCCTTCCATTCTGAGGGGCGCGGGCCCGGGGGTCAACCTGGATGAGCCGCCGGGTCAACAAAACTTTTCACCCGACAGGAGAATTGGTTGAATCAGTACGGTAGGCCCGATTGAATCGCAAGCGTCTTCTCCGCGCGAACTGCGTTCTGATTTCTGCCCGCCAGACCTCTCAATGGTGATCCTCTCTGCCGCGTTTTTCCGTGACCCTCGTCGATAGCCTCGGTACTATGGGGTCTGCCCGTATGCAATACAGAAGCGATTGCGCCGGGCACGATGGTTGAAATCCATGACTCTGCGCGGACTTTTTTGCTTCGCGACCTGCACAGGCTCGGCGGTCTTTGGTGTAGTACTCGCGGCACAAACACCCGTGGAACCTCCCGGCTACACCGTGACCATGCACCTTCGAATGGCCGGCTCAGGTGCTGTCACGAAGACCTATCGCCTGGGGTCAGAGATTTTGGTGGACCAGACCATCCCTCGTGGGGAAATGGAAGAAGATCCTAAGCGAACCCGGATCCGAACTCTCTTTTATCTCGATACCAAGCAAAGCGTCAGTTGGGACCCGGTGGATGAGTCGGTGCCGTGCAAGCGTAGCAACTTTACCGCCGATGACTGGGAGGATCCCTTTGCAGGCGGAGCCAGTCTGACGGACAAGGAAGTGAAGCATGTCGGAAAAGCGACGATCCTTGGGTTCTCGACCATCGTTTTGGAATCGACCGATGACCGCCTGCTCGCGATAAAAGAGTGGGTGGATCCGCGAACCGGTCTGATTTTGAAGGCAGAGTTGTTTTCGCCAGAAGTGGGGAAGACGAAGCCATTTTCGGAGGTGACGGACCTGAGCCTGACTCCGCCGCCGGCCTCCACCTTTGAGGTTCCGGCGCGCTGCAGCGTTTTCGGCATCGTGCCGGAAACTCGAAAGCAGCCCGAAGCCGATTCCAAAGAGACGGGATCGCTCGGAAAGTGGACCTGGAACGCGATGATCGGCCCTGCATCAAGGAACTCGTGCACGATGCTGTTCAGAGTGATAGGCATGGGCGGGAAAGACTGGAATACCCCAATAACCAAACGCATTCAGGTTGCAGTGGATCTCGCCGCCACAGAACCCGCTCCGCGCTACGGGGCGCGCCTGGACGACGAGGGGCACGCTACTTTTTCAGGCGGGCAGTTGCACGAAGTTCAGCCAGAGGGTTCGAGCGGGATGTACCGCGTCGACAATGTTCCCGAGCAATTTGTGATCGATGTCGAATTCGGAAGGAATGGGTCGGCCGCGGCGAGAGTGTACCGGCAATGCTCCGAGCCTGAAACCGTGCTGCAATACCAAGCCTCTCCTGCAGATATCCAAAAGGGAGGCATGTGGGAGTGGGTCAAACCGGGTTTATACCCTGGCCTTTACCCCGGCACTAAGCCTTGAGGCGCAGTGTGCCTCTACTTCTGGTCCCGCCCGCCCATGGATTCTCCGGCGTCCTCGTGGCCGTCTACGATGTAGACCCAGCCGCTGAGCGGCGGTGGCCCCGCCTCTCGCCCTGTACCGCGAAATGAGTATGCAAATCGCAAGTCGCGTGAACTCGACCGTGGTCCAGGTCCGGCCGGGCGGCAGTTGAGGAGGGTCCATTCCAGTCACGGCTCCTGGCCCATGTCGCGCACCACGGCCCACGTACCCCAGTCGAGATAAACCTGGCCGAGCGGAGTGCGCTTGGCAGCTTCGACGGCGGCGGTGTCGGTGGGTTTGTAGAGCACGTCGCGCTCGGGGTCGCTGTCGATGATAGCCCGTGCGGGTGTTGATTTCGGCGGTCTGATAGAAGTCATCGGTCTCCACAATGGCGTGCCAGCGAAAGGGATTGAGCGGGTACGGCTCGACCGCCATACGCCGGATGGGCGCCGGATGTGATGCCGGCGTTTTCGAGCAAGGCCGAGGGCCTGCGCGTGCTCCGCCCAGCGCCAGCAGCCACAGAACTACCATCCGCACAGAGCGAAGATGGCCCAGCCGCGGCCGCGAAAAGCCGTGCGCGGGAGCGCCGATCTCGCGGTCGGCGAGCCCCAGCAGCCAGGGAATGATAAGGGCGGATAAGGAGCAGCGCCCACAGCACCGGCTCGGCGATGAAGACAAAGCTGCCCGCATACCAGCGCGGGTTGAAAGGGAAAAAGGGCCGGACGCCGTAGTTGTTGGTCCAGTCGAGCAGGATGTGGCTGAGCGCGGAGATGAGCGCTGCGCAAGGTAGACCCAGCCCAGCGAGACCGGCTGCAGCTGCCGCGTTGGGGGCGTTTCGCCGTTTTGCTGGCGAGCCTCTGGCGCTGCTGGTGTCGTCGACGCTCCCGCCAACGGTTGAAGAGCCAGACGACGCCCACGACCGCCGCGGCCACCACCGGAGCGAATACTAAGGTGTGCGTGATGCCGCGATGGTGCTTCAGTTCCTCGACCGGCCCGGCGAATCCCCACAGAATGTCGATGTCGGCGGCCTCGGCGGCCAGCACGGCGGCCAGCGTGGCGTAGGCTGTTTTGCGGTTCAGACCGGCGCGGCCGATGCAGGCGCCGGTGAGGAAATGGGTGATGGGTTCCATGGTCGTTTCTAACCATAGTAGAGCGAATCCGGAGTCGGGGTGACTTGTGGGTCTCGTGCGAGTCGCGGCACCGAGATGGTTGAGGCGAATTGAACACTGCGGTTTCGAGGTAAGGTAACTCTGAATTCGCCATGAATTGCGGCCTGCATCCTATAATCCAGCCCATGGACGAACGAGCCAGGAAGGTCTCGAATCTTGCGCGAGCGGGCGGAGGAGTTGCGCGCGGAGCTGCGGCGTCACGAGCACCTCTATTACGTGATGGACGCGCCCGAGATCAGCGACGCCGAGTACGACGCGCTGATGAATGAACTGAAGCGGCTCGAAGCCGAGCATCCCGAACTTGCTGACGCCGGATTCGCCGACGCAGCGAGTCGGCGGCAAGCCGGCCGAGGGATTCAAGAAGGTGCGGCACTCGCGGCCCATGCTGAGTCTGGACAACGCCTATTCCGCAGAAGAACTGGCAGACTGGGACCGGCGGGTGCGCGAGCTTGGCCGGCGGCTCTGCCGGTCGAATACATCGCCGAACTGAAACTGGACGGGCTTGAGCGTGGCGCTCAGCTACGAGGCTGGCGGCGGAGGCGCGCGGCTTGCCGCCGGCATTACCCGCGGCGACGGGCAGACCGGCGAGGACGTGACGTCAAACATCCGCACCATTCGCAGTGTGCCGCTTTCGATCTCCGCCGCGTGCGTTGAAGAAGGCCGGCTGCCGCAGGCATTCGAAGTCCGCGGCGAGGCGGTGATGCCGGAAGCTGCTTTCCTGCGCATGAACGAAGAGCGCGAGCGCGAAGGGCTTGCCGGTTTTTGTGAATCCGCGCAACTCGGCCGCGGGAACCCTGCGCACGCTTGAGCCCAGCATTGTCGCGAAGCGGGGCCTGGTTTTCTTTGCCTATTTCCTGCTGGTGGAGGGCGAGTATCTGGCCGCCGGGCAGACGAGCCACGCTCGATGCACTGACCGCGCTTGGGTTTCGCGTGAATCCGCATCGCGGGCGCGTGGACTCGGTGGAGGAGATGACGAAGTTCATCGAGGAGGCGGAGGAGCAGCGCGCCACGCTGGGCTACGAGATTGACGGCGTGGTGCTGAAGGTGGATTCGCATGCGACGCAGCAGCGCCTGGGCTACACGGGGCGCGCGCCGCGCTGGGCGATTGCATACAAATTCACCGCCAAGTCAGGCGTGACGCAGGTGCGCGACATCACCGTGCAGGTTGGCCGCACCGGCAAGCTGACGCCGGTGGCGGAACTGGAGCCGGTGTTTATCGGCGGCACCACGGTGAGCCGCGCCACGCTGCACAATGCGGACTTCATCGAGCGCCTGGGCCTGTTGGTCGGCGACTGGGTCAAGGTGGAGCGCGGCGGCGACGTGATTCCCAAAGTTGTCGAGGTCATCGAAGACGCCGAGCATCCGCGCGGAAAGCACCGATTCGTTTTCCCCTCCGCTTGTCCGGAGTGCGGCAGTGAGGTTGTCCGTGCCGAGGGCGAGGTCGACTTCCGCTGCGTCAACGCCGATTGCCCCGCCAAGCTGCGCGAGAGCCTGCTGCACTTTGGGCGACGCGGCGTGATGAACATCGAAGGGCTGGGCGACGCGTTGGTGCAGCAATTGCTGGAGCGCGGCATGGTGCATGGCGTTGCCGACCTCTACAAGCTGACAGTGGAGCAGCTTGCAGGGCTGGAGCGCTTTGCGGAGAAGTCCGCCACAGCGCTGGTGGAGGAAATCGAGCGCTCAAGAAGGCCGGCTTGGCGCGTGTGCTGATGGGCCTTGGAATTCGTTTTGTAGGAGAGCGCACTGCCGAGTTGCTGGCGGAAGAGTTTGGGTCGATCGATGCACTCATGGAGGCCACGGAAGAAGAGTTGGAACGCGTCGAAGAAGTAGGTCCGCGCATCTCACAGGCGATTCTGGAGTTTTTTGCGCAACCGAAGAATCGCGAACTCGTGGAGCACCTGCGCGCCGCCGGCGTCGATATGACAGCGGAAAGGAAGCAACGGTCGACGCAAGTTGGCTGGGCTTGACTTTCGTTCTGACCGGAACTCTGGCCACCCTGACCCGCGACGAGGCAAAGAAAATGATTGAAACGGCGGGTGGCAAGACCGCAGGTTCGGTTAGTAAGAAGACAAGCTACGTTGTGGCCGGTGAAGAGGCGGGATCCAAATTGGATAAGGCGCATGAGTTAAAGGTTCCCGTGCTCGATGAGGTGGGACTGCTGAAGTTGCTGGAGTCCGGCCCCTCGCCAAAATAGCTTTGAGGCCAAACCGCAAGACCCACAGGCCTTTGATCCGCAAGGCCCGAACTCAACCGATCGAATGGCGTCGTACCGAGCCCGACGCGGGACGTTCTTTCGAGCGCTGTTCCCGCTCGCGCTCACGCTTCCACGCTTCAGCTCGCCAGGTTCGAGGCGAAAAACGGGTGCGACTCCGCCATTGGCCACGAGTTCATCCTCTGCGGAATTGGACGGGGCAACGGCCAAACGAAGAGGCAGCGGACGGAATGGTCCTGCAGGCGCATCCACTTTCGGGGGCAGAATAAGGCGGGCAGAAGGCTCAATCTCGTCGAGGGCAAGAGCTACGGGGCGTGCCGAAGCCGCTTCGGCCGCGACGGAAGTGACGGTTGCATTATTGAGCGGAATTGCGCCAGCGGCAGTTTTCTGCAGCATCGTGGCTTTCTCCAAGCCGGACGGCGCGCGCGCAGAGAGAGTGCGCGCCATGAAGTCGTCCACTAGCTTGTGCAGGCAGGTTTGCCCGCACAGGTGCTTGGCCCCGGCGCGCAGACGGCTGCGCGTGTTCCACCCACTTACGCGAAGCTCGGCTCCCTGGTCATAAGCTACGAACCAGTGGGTTGGATGATGCATTTCCGTTCCGCAGATATCGCAAGAAATTGCCTGCCGGATCACCCGAGTCTCTCCCTCCAGGCAGCACTGCCTAACCTTCATTTCATCGCGGATGCGAAGGTTTAAAGAAGAGAAGGGTACAGAGAATAAGGGATTGAAGCAAAAGTGGGCCAACTGGATGGAGAGAGTCCTGAATTGGGAAGTGGTGGTTCAGTCGCTTGAAAATGCCTCTCCGACCTCCGCAAATAACCGCAGAAAGTGTGGGAAGCCTCGCACAAATTCACCTGCTTCACCAGGGCAGAAGGCTATTCGCGCGGCGCGAAATAACCCTTCTTTGCTCGCACCTGGTAACGCCTGTCGGTGCAGTAGAGATAAATTGAGCGGAATGCGCCATCGTATTTGAAGTCCGCAGGGGTGTAGTCCAGCGCGTACTGGCTCCGCAACTCCTCTTCGATGTTGTGGAAGCTTTCTGACATCTCCTCCACCGAAGGTGGGAAAAAGACCTCGCCGCCGGTGGCCTCGGCCATATCGCCGAGCACCTTGTCGCCCTTGCCCCGGCTGGGGGTCCAGTTGGTGCTGATGGCGTAGATGATGGTCTCCGCGCGCTCGCACATCTTGATGGCTTCATCAGGGCGCACGCGGCTCTGGTTGTCATCGCCGTCGGAAATCAGGATCATGGCTTTGCGCACAGGTTCCTGGCCACGCTCGCTGAGTAGTTTGTCTCGGCAGGCCGTATAAACCGCATCAAACAGCGCAGTGCCGCCGCCTGGGCGCAGACGGTTGATTCCGGTCTCGAGACCGTCGATGTTGTCTGTCCAGTCCTGTGTGACGGTGGGCGTCACGTCGAAGCCCATCACGAAGGCGCGGTCGGCACGGGACTTGAGCACATCCAGCAGAAACTCTACGGCGGACTGCTGTTCAAACTGAAAGCGGGAGCGAATCGAGGTGCTGGCGTCAATCACGATGCCAACCCTTAAGGGCAGGTTGATCTGCTGATGAAACGAATTTACATGGGCCGGTGCCTTCTGGTCGTCGAGCAGGGCAAAGTCACTCTGCTTGAGGTTGGGGATGTAGTGCCCGTGCTTGTCCGTGACCGTGAAAATCAGATTGACTTCATTGACGCCAACATGAATCACGGGGGCATTTTGCGCGGCCTGATCCGGCGTCACGGGCTCCCCTTGTTGCACTGTCGGTGCCTGCGCGGGCTGACCTGTTGGTGCTTGCGGGGGTTGAGGCGCAGGGGACGTAGAGGGGGCGGGCTGCGTCGCGGGTTGCTGTGCCTGCAGTGCAACAGCCGCCAGGGCAGCCGCAAGTACCGGGCCAAATAGCTTTCGAGTCATATCCCGCCTATTTTATCAATTGCACCCATGCTTGAGGTGAATCTAGCGCCCATCCACGGTCGGCGCGCCTTCCAATCGATCCAGAAATGCGTTCAACTCATCCGGAAGGGGCGCCTCAAGTTGCAGCGGTTTGCCTGTCGTTGGGTGTGTGAACTCAAGCCTCGCCGAATGAAGGAAATTGCGGCCCAGCTTGAGCCTTTCAGGGGCGGCGTTCCGGCGCGCGGCCTTCGATTGCGCCGCCTGCGCCGCCACCTGGTCAGTTAGCTGGCCTGAGGCCCCGTAAAGCGTGTCGCCCACAACGGGTGGCCAATGGACGCCATGTGAACGCGGATTTGGTGGGTGCGGCCGGTCTCAATGCGCACGCGTACCAACGTGAATTTGCCAAAGCGTGTAGTCAGTTTGCGAATCACCTCATAGTGAGAGACAGCGGAACGGGCATTTCCTGTAGGCCGCGCGGTCATGCGCGTGCGGCGCACCGGGTCGCGGCGATGGCGGAGTTGATGGTTCCCTTCTGGCGCTCCACCGCTCCCTGAACCAGCGCGATGTATGTCTTGCTGATGTGGCGGCTTGAGAAGAGTTGAGCCGAGCGCCGCGTGGGCGGCGTCGTTTTTGGCCACGACGATCAGGCCGCTGGTGTCTTTGTCGAGCCGATGCACAATGCCGGGGCGCAGCTGCGCCGCCGGTGGAGGAAAGCGCGCGAAAACGATGAAGCAGCGCATTAACGAGCGTGCCGCGGCTGCGCGCATCTTCGTTCTGTCCGGAGCCGGCGTGCACCATCATGCCTGCCGGCTTGTTCACCACGGCCAGGTCGGCATCTTCAAAGACGACGTCAAGCGGGATGTCTTCAGCCGTAGCCTTGAGCGGCGCCGGGCGGGGCTCGCCGGTGACGACGATCTGCTCGCCGCCGCGCAGCTTGAGCGATGGCTTAACTCGCGCGCCATTCACCAGCACGTCGCCCTGGTCGAGCAGCAGCTGCACGCGCGAGCGGCTTACACCGTCCAGTTGCGTGGCGAGGAAGTGATCGAGACGCTGACCCGACGCTTCGGCGGGAACAGCGATCGTGCGCGCGTCACTCATGGGTGGCCTCGTCGAGTGTGTCGATTTCGTTAGCCGGATTCACGCTTTCTGCCGAAGTCTGTGTCGAGGGTAACCCTTCTGGAGATACGCGCGCTGTCACGCTGGCGCAGGACCAATGCACCGCCCAGCACAAACGCAATGGCGGCCAGCTGGGGCCCGTCGAGTGCGCCGCGCAGATGGCGCCGCGGCCCTCAGGGTCGCGCCAGAACTCAGTGAAGTAAACAGCGGCACCGGCAGCGACCAGCCAGAACCCAGCGATGTCGCCTCGCTGGCGCCGATGAGGCAGCCACACGAGAAGCAGACAGGCAATGGTGAGGAAGGCGAGCGCCGCGTAGGCCTGCACAGGATGAACCGGGAACGCCAAGCGGCGCGCCGCTCCATCGCGCGGCCAGCGGATCAGTATAGACCACGCCCCAGCGCACCGCTGTCTCCGTTCCGCAGCCGGAGCCGGCCAGCAGCGCGCCGAACTGCTCAAATGCCAGACCGAGAGCCAACGGCGCGGCCAGCGCGTCCGCAGTGTCGCTGAACGGCATCTGCTGCCAACGTGCAAAGAGCGCGGCTGCGACCGTTGCAAGAAGCGCACCAACGCGCTGCCAGCAGCGGATGGTGAATCATGGCCAGGCCGAGCAGCCAGGCGGGATGAGTGCGCACCACGGTCCAGTTGACGATGACCAGCAGAAGGCGCGAACCCGCAAGTGCTGTAAACAGTGCAACGATGCTGAGAGTTCCAAAGCTGATTGGGATTCACGCCAGCGATGCGCGCAGTGCGCAGCGCGAGCGCGAGCGCAAGCAACACGCCCAGCGCTGACCATCACGCCATAGGACGGGAATGAGAATTGAACCGATGTGGAAGAGGACTGGATACACCTGAGCAAGGATAGCTCGTCGAGCCTCAGGGCGTTATCGCGGAAATGTAGAATCCGGCCCACTGGGCCGTGAGTGATGCGCTGGTGAACCCGTCCTAAGACGGTGGAGCTCTCCGCGGTTCATTAGGCATTCCGGACTGGCGGACACGGCACACAGAACCGATTGTCGAGTCGAGCCCCTGTTCATGAATGTTGGTTCAACCAGCGTTGACCACCCACCTGCTTTGCAGGCCGGTTTCTATTGCGGATAGTATGGTGCCGCGCTCGGAATTGCAAGTCTTGTGCGGAGTGGGCGCAGTGTGGTACGTTTTTTCGCTTTCCTGATTTGGGACTGCAGTGCCAGAACGGAACGCCGCGGATCACGCACATGAAGAACATCGAGCGCGCGGATCAAGATCCTGTTTCGCGCTCTTCCACGAGCACCTCATCCAGCAGCCCCGTCAGGGTTGCGGCGCGTGCATGGCCCAGGCGAGCATCCGCGCCGGTGGATTGAGAAAGTTCGTCGGCCAGATTGAGAGCCGCCAGCACAGCCACTCGCAGCGAGTCGACGGTGTGACCCTGCGCGGCCACGGCGCGCATCTTGGTGTCGACATATTCTGCGATCTGGCGAATATGCTCCGGATCATGGCCAGTGAGGTGATAGGCCTGATCGTAGATGGTGACGGTCGTGTATGCCAGTCGCTTTACCGGAGTTTTTGTTGGCCATTGCCTGCCTCACAATTCGAGCGCATCGAGCTGGGAAAGAAGCCGCTCTACGCGTTGCCGCACATGATCGCGCTCACTTCGCAGGGAGCGGACTTCTGCATTCAACTGGTCGACCAGCGGAGCCTGCTCGCCGAGCTGCGCCTCGATTTTAGCTGCGCGCTCCTCTGCCGCAACGCGGGCTCTGCCGTTCCTTTTTGACCAGTTCAACCGCGCGTACGATGCGCTCTTCGAGAGCCGAGAAATCATCCGCACTGAGGGCTAGCGCGCCAACCCCGACAGGCTGTTCAGCGGGCGCTGTTGCGCAGAAGGATCCTTCTGCCGCTTCAGATTCCCACAAAGATTTCGACATATGAATTGACCTCCGCTCCAGCCGCTGTCCGTCAAAGTATAACGCCGGCCGGGCGGTGCGTTCATTCTACGTTCGCAGCCGCGCGCCCGCTCCGCCAACCGCCTCCACCACCCGCGCCTGAAAGGCCTGCAGTTCTTCTTCGCGCAACGTGCGATCGGCCGCCTGAAAGGTGACGCCCATCAGCAGGGAGTACTCACGCGCGCCAAGCCGTGCATCGCGAAAGACTTCGCGCACCCGCCACTCCACCAACTCGGGGATTGCGAGAGCCGCCAGATGCTGAATCGACTTTCTCCCACGCAATACTTTCATCCACAATCAGCGAGAAATCGCGTCGCACCGGCTGGAAGCGAGAGATTTCGCGCGCGGCAGGCTTGCGCAGCGGCAAGCTTGTAAAGGCGATCCAGATAGATCTCCCCAATTAGGACCGGCTCTTTGAGTTTGCGCGCGGCGGCCTCGCCGGGGTGCACCTGGCCGAACCAGCCCATGGTCGTACCCTTCTGCCACAACCCGTGCCGCACGATAAGGATGAAGCCAAAGCGGGTGTGAGTCCGGCATCGGATGGAAAGCGGTCGAAGTACACACTGCGCATCTGAAAACGCGCCAGGACCTGTTCGACGACTCCCTTCACATCGTAGAAATCTATGCTTCGTGCGGAGTGCAGCGCGCTCTGCTCAGCAAGTGCGCCAGCTGCCCCGAAGGCGAGCGCGGGATGCTCGTCCACCTTTTCCGTCGTGCCGCCGAAGACGGTGCCCATTTCAAAGAGGCGCACGTCACCGACATCGCGGTGCAAGTTGCCGGCAACCATGGCCAGCATGCCGGGCACCAGCGACGGGCGCAGCACGCCAGCCTCTTCGCTGAGCGGATTGCCCAGCGGAACTACAAGGCCCGGCTGCGGCGCGGATGAGCGCGGCCTCTGCGGCTGAACAGAAAGTGCTGGCGATGGCTTCGTGAAATCCGGCGTCGAACAATGCGCGTCGAACCAGCGGACTCATGCTCAGCCCACGGCAACGCCCGCACACCTTCTCCGAATGAAGGCAGCGTGTTGGCAAAACGGTTATAGCCATAAACACGAGCAACTTCTTCAATCAGGTCAATTTCGCGTTCAAGGTCCAGGCGCCAGCTTGGCAACGTGCTGTTCCACGCGGGTCTGCCCTCGGAGAAGGTAGCCGGGTGCAGGGCGAGTTTGCATCCGAGGCCGGTGAGGATGGATTCGACGGCAGGCGCGTTGATGCCGTTCTCGTCTTCGGTCTTACCGAGGATGCGGTGCACTTCGCTGAGCGCGAGAGAGATAGGCTGGCGATTGGCGGTGCGTGCCTGGAGAGTCTCGACGCGCACATCGACAAGATCGCCTTCGATCGAGCCGCCATTGGCCAGCAGGATACGACTGACGAGGGCCGAAGCTACGGGAGCCGCATCGAAATCCGCGCCGCGCTCGAAGCGATGGCTGGCGTCTGTATGCAGGCCGTGACGGCGCGCTGTTCGGCGCACGGCCATTGGCTCAAACCAGGCGGCCTCAACGAGCACGTTGGTCGTCGTCGCGGTAATCATTGTGTCCCAACCGCCCATGACGCCGGCAAGAGCTAGCGCCTTGGAGTGGTCTGCAACGACGAGGTCTTCGGGGTCGAGCGTGCGCTCCACGCCGTCGAGAGTTTTGAGCTTTTCGCCCTTGCGCGCGCGGCGAACAATGATGCCGCCTTCAATTTTGTCGAGATCGAAGGCATGGGTGGGCTGGCCCATCGCGAGCCATGCAAAGTTGGTGGCGTCGACGGCGTTGGAGATTCTCTTTTGCTCAAGAAGCGCGAAATAAGTCTCAACTTCGGCGCCTGCGAACCAATCGCGCGAGTCGCCAATGGTGATACCGCGCAGAACACGCGCCGTGAAGCGACCGCAAGCATCTTCCGCCTCGATGCGCACGGAATAGGGCTTGGACGCAGGTTTGGATGCTGGAAGAGCGACATCGAGCGGCTTGAGTTGGGCGCCGTAAATTGCCGCCGCCTCGCGCCCGATGCCGTAGTGGTTCATGGCGTCGACGCGGTTGGTGGTGATGTCCATCTCGTAAAGCGAGCCGTTGCCTTCGCCAAGCGGATAAATGCCTTCAACCGCGATGCCGCGCAGCGTGAGGTCCTCGGCGAGCTGTAGGTCGTCGACGGGCAATTCGGGCAGATAACTGCGGAGCCATTTGGTGAGAATCTTCATGCGAACTGCCCCAGGAAACGCATGTCGCCCGCGAAGAACTGGCCGATATCGCTGACGCCGTACTTCATCATGGCAATGCGCTCCACGCCCATGCCGAAGGCGAAGCCGGAAATCTTTTTCGGATCGTAGGCGGGCTGCTTTTCTGCTGCGAAGGCGAAAACCGCGGGATCGACCATGCCGCAACCCAGCAACTCAATCCAGCCGGACTGCTTGCACTTGCGGCAGCCTTTGCCGCCGCAAAAAATGCAGCTGATTTGCACGTCTGCGCTGGGCTCGGTAAACGGGAAGAACGACGGAAAGAAACGTGTTTTGACCGAGGAGCCGAACAACGCTTTCATGGCGTGATCGAGCGTGCCTTTTAGGTCGCTGAAGGTGATGTTCGTATCCACGCACAGCCCTTCCACCTGATGAAAGGTGGACGAATGTGTTGCGTCGTCTGCTTCATTCCGGTGGACTTTGCCGGGAATTACGATGCGCACGGGGGGCGGCTGCTGCTCCATGGTGCGCATCTGGACGGGTGAGGTGTGGGTGCGCAGCAGGAGGCGGTCGCGCTGGGGGCGGCGGTCCTGATTGGCGATGACGAGCGTGTCCTGCGTGTCGCGCGCAGGATGGCCGGGTGGGAAATTCATGCACTCGAAGTTGTAGTAGTCGGTTTCGACCTCGGGGCCGACGCCGACGGAGTAGCCCAGGGCCGCGAAAACGCTGGTGATTTCGTTCATGGTGCGGGTGATGGGATGCTCGGCGCCAATGAGGCGCCTGCTTCCGGGCAGGGTGATATCGATGGCCTGGGCGGCGAGCGCGGCGTCGGTCGACCCCGCGCCCTGAGCTGCTTCAAACAGGGCATCGACTGCCGATTTCAGTGCATTGAAGCGCTGGCCCAGGGCCTTTTTGGCTTCAACGGGAGAAGCTTTGAGCCATCGGCCGGAAACTTCCTTGAGCAGACCCTGCTTCTGGCCAAGCCATTTCAGGCGGAAGGCTTCGACGGCCTCGGGCGAGTGGAGCGTGGCTGCGTCGTCGCTGGCCTGTTTCTCCAGCGCGGCAAAGGCTTTATCGAGCGCGGCGTCATCGAATGCCGTCAGATTGGGAATTGCTTCGTTGGTCATGCGTAATGTTCAGGATAAACCACTGTCGCATGGCGGAACCGAACCGCTGGCGGGTTTGAAGGCATACAGAATCAGGGAAGGACAGGGGAAAATGCCGGGTGGGTTGTTGGAGCGGCGCGGCGCGGGCCATCGAGGCGGATTCCAGTGCGTGCCGGACCGCGAATTAATCTGCAAGGATTTTGTGGAAAACGAAAATATACGAGTGGGGGTGGGTCCGCTGCCGGTTGAGGGGAAAAAGCCCGGCCGATGGTGCGAGGCCGATTCCAGCTTAGGCAGGTGGAGGAAATAATCTGCAAGGATTTTGTGGAAAACGAAAATATTGGAGGGGGGTGGGGGGGTACCCCGCCCGCTCGCCGTTGCAGCCAAAAGTGCCTGGCCGGAGGTGCGGCTGATTCCAGTGTAGGCGGGTGGGGGAAATAATCTGCAAATTGGGAAGGCAGTTGGAAGAATATTGACAGACACTTTCGGGTGCACCCGGCGGGTGCTACCCTCGGGGCATCGTGGCCACAAGCAAAAATCAGCTCTACTACGGCGACAATCTCGAAGTCCTGCAGCGCTATATCAAGTCGGAGTCCGTCGACCTCGTTTACCTCGACCCGCCCTTCAACTCCCGCCAGGACTACAACGTGCTCTTTGCGGAGAAGGACGGCTCGCAGTCCAGCTCGCAGATTCACGCTTTTGAGGACACATGGGAGTGGAACATTGACGCCGAGCGGGCCTACGAGCACATCGTCGAGCAGGGCGGCCGGGTAGCCGACGCCCTCCGCGCCTTCCGCACTTTCCTTGGTGGCTCCGACATGATGGCTTATCTCGCGATGATGGCCCCGCGCCTCGTCGAACTCCGCCGGGTGCTCAAGGAGACCGGCTCCATCTGAAAAGAATGCGTCCAATCGTTGAGAGCTTCCATAAGTTGATCGACTCTTGGGACAACACGTCGCTGATTGCAAGCTACACCAGCAACTCTCAGCGGGCTCGGGTCTTAAGCGAAGCTTGGGTTTTGAGAAATGGCTATTGCCTGGCATGCAAGTCCGACAGTCTCCTGCAAACCGCCGCCAACACGCGAACCAAGGATTTCATCTGCCCTCAGTGCTCCCACGGATATGAATTGAAGAGCACGCGTCGGCGCATTCGGGAGCCGAATCGCGGATGGGGCATTCTCCGCGATGATGGCAACGATTCGCGAAGGCCGCACGCCCAGCTTTCTTACTGCTTGGAATATTCTCCCACTTGGGAAGTGCGAGACCTGACCGCCCTACACCATTCGCTGATTACTCAAGACTGCATTGAGGAAAGAAAAGCACTCGGCCCGATGGCTCGCAGAGCCGGGTGGATTGGCTGCAACATAATCCTGCCGAAGATTGCCCTGGAAGGCCGTATATCAATTGGTGACCGCGGGCAGTCGCGCAAGCGCGGGAGGCTTCGCGAACGGCATTTGCGCGCCTTCAGTTTCTTTCGAGAATGCCTGCGAAGCGAAGAGGCTGGGCTGCGTCTCTGCTGAATCTCCTACGTCAGCTTCCCGGCGATCACTTTTCCTTGAGTGATGCTTATCTTTTCGAAGCACATCTCGCCAAACTATATCCCGAGAATAAGAATGTGCGTCCAAAGATCAGACAGCAGCTCCAAGTTCTTCGAGACGCGGGCATAATACAATTTGAGGCGCGAGGGCTAGTACAGATTCATCAAAGGAGCACGTCCGGTGATTCAAGTTCGATGGTATGAGAAGAGCCATCTATGCCCGAGATGCCGAACGGAGTGGACGGACGAGTGGTCATGCGTACTGCAATGACAGATGTCCAGCTTGTCAATTGGAATCCAGCCCCGTCTCATCGCGCGACCTAAGTCGAGAGCTCTTGCCCGAGGATTTCGAAGGGGCGGAACGACGGCTCGGGTTGAAACCCGAGCTCGACGCTCATGCTATGGGCGGCAACAGCGGAGCAAGCCAGAGATTACGCCGAAGCTAGGCTCGAAGGACGATAGCTCTTCGAATTTAACGTCTTGAACGTTGGGGCAATCGTAACGAGGGCGAGTGAGCTGCAGGATGTGTTTGACGAACTCGGAAAAGGACGCTCATTCGGCAACTCGACCACTCATATGGCCAAGCTAGTTCCAAAGATGAACAATCGCGCGTCGGGCGGGTGCCCTGTCCTTGCGTTCGGCATCAAGAAAACCGCGTATGACGAAGCTTCATAACGCTGGCTTCGCGACCTCGTGGGAGTGCTCGACCGCGAGAAGGCACAAATCGGCGTGTTTATCTGCTTTGAAGAACCGACCAAACCGATGCTGCGCGAGGCGGCCGAAGCCGGGCTCTACAAATCCTCGGATGGCACCACGTATGCGCGTGTGCAGGTGCTTACGATTCAGCAGATTCTCGACGGCAAGCAGCCCGAGTATCCGCTGCACAGGGCCGACGCCACGTTCAAGAAAGCGGCAAGGGTTAAGGTTGCGGTGCCGAAGACGCCGAAGCTCCCGTGGGACGACGCGCTTCCTGAAGAATGAGCGCGGGCGATGTTCGAAGCGAAGTGACAAAGCAGATCCTTCACTCCGCTTACCCCACGGACGCTGTCCGCGGGGCCCCAAACGCGCTCCGTTCAGGATGACAGGTTAGTCGGGGAGCTTGCGGCCCGGCTGAAGCCGTGCCCTTGTTACAAAGCAAAAACCTGCGCTCGCTCAGGGTGACAAGGTGGAATTGAGTGTTGTGGTATCCCACCCAGGTGAAAGAAAAAATTCGCAAGGATGGGGCACCTGGATTCGTGCAGGAATGAGCATCGCGAAAAGCAGATCCTTCACTCCGCTTACCCCACGGACGCTGTCCGCGGGGCCCCAAACGCGCTCCGTTCAGGATGACAGGTTAGTCGGGGTGCTTGCGGCCCGGCTGAAGCCGTGCCCTTGTTACAAACCAAAAACGTTGCGCTCGCTCAGGGTGACAACTCTGAATTGAGCGTTGTGGTATCCCACCCCGATTCGTGCAGATTGATGTGGCGGGGTGGGGTTCGTGCGATCCCACCCTTCGCACAATGCGCGAAGGATGGGGCACCCAGATTCGTGGTGAATTGAGCATCGCGAAATGCAGGTCCTTCACTTCGCTTACCCCAGCGCGCGCGGTGCGTGCGCTGGGGCCCCAAACGCGCTCCGCTCAGGATGACAAGGTTATCGGCGGGGTGTTTTGCTTTCCCACCCTAGCCGGAAAAACAAAGTCCCGGCAAGGATGGGGCACCGACAATGGGACGCGTTGAAAACATGTAAGTTACAGATTCTACAAACTCCTAGATCTCCAAGAACCCCAAAAAGCCCACGGTAGTAGCACAAATTAGCACAAAACAATTCACTTGAAGAGGTGGGGTGCTGGCTTGGCGCAGGCACTGGCTAGCGGATCATTTCCACGCTGCCATCGGTTGCTAAGCGATAGCGGGCGACGCTGGTGATCGAGGTATCCTCGTGGTCGGTCTTAATCACGAGGATGTGTGTTGCGGGATCGTACTTTGGGTAGCCGTGGATCGTACTAAGAGATTGGTAGCAGCTGTCGATATTCAGCGAAAAGGTCTCCCGCATCGGGACGGTGAGGCTAACGACGTGAAGATACCGCTCGCCATCTGGATTTGCGCCGCACTCGCCTTGGATGTTGGCATTGGAAGAGAATCGATCAGCGAAGATCACGAAGTGCCCGGGGCCCTCTGCGAGAACTGTTGCATCCCAGATCGCGCCTCTCCGCTGCTGCCCAATCTCTTCATAAGAGAGTGGAATGCGGTTCATTTTGCCTGGGACCAGCCGAAGGTCCAAAACCACGTTCGGCGGGTGGAAGTAGTGCACTGTGCCTTTGCCCAAGTGTAGGTGGGTTAGCGGCACGCTCATGCCCGACGTAACAGTGCTCGCGATGAGAAGCGCCAACATCGTCCCTGCTATCGAACTCATATCACAGAGTGTAACGCCCGGTTGGCCGCCTACTCGGCAACTGCTTCGTGTTAAACGCAGTTGCTGTTTGTGGGATAGCACAAAACTAGCACAAATGCTTAGGCGTATTTCACAAGGCATTCATTTAAGTGTACTTAGATACCGCTCTAAACCTGGGGCACCCGGATTCGTGGTGAATTGAGCATCGCGAAATGCAGGTCCTTCGACTTCGCTTACCCCATCGCGCATAGAGCGCGCTGGGGCCCCAAACGCGCTCCGTTCAGGATGACAGGTTATCGGCGGGGTGTTTTGCTTTCCCACCCTAGCCGGAAAAACAAAGTCCCGGCAAGGATGGGGCACCGACAATGGGATGCATTGAATACATGTAAGTTACAGATTCTACAATGTTCAAAACCTCCAAAAGCTCCATAAGGACCACAGTAGGAGCACAAATGAGCACAAATCCTCGGACTTCCAGCTAACCCTGATATCCGGTCAGGCAGTGATACGTCCAAGGTCCGAAAATCACCGCAAGTGGGAAGACTTTGTGCTATACATTTCGGATGCTCCATCGTTTGGCGATTGCTCTTTTGCTCTGCACTACAACGGCTCGCGTGCTTCCGCAATCGTGTCCACAAGCCGACCCAGCGGGACCCCTGGTTGCGTCTCAGGTCCTCACATTAGAAGGGCAACTGGTTTTCCACGATGGAATACGGCAGTGGTTTGAGTTGAGGCTGGACCAACCACAATGTGGGCAAAGTTCCACCGAACTGGTGAGAGGAGATAAAGACTGGAAGCCGTTGGAGATTATGAGAGGGTGTCGGGTTAGATCGCGAGGCGGAATGGCCATCTCGGGCACTGGATACTACTCGCTGGAAACCTATCAGTTCGTGGACGAGATCGAGCCAGTCGGCACCTGCACGCGACAGTCACAGTTTCCCAACCATTCCAAGGACAAACCTGACCCGGCAGTCCGCCGATATCGTGTGGACATGCGAGTGGACTATGAACCGGGAGATCACCCGGTAATCTTTCATGTCTCAACGGGCGACAAAGAACTGCGGCCTTGGCAAGCTTACGCAAGCTATTACCTTACTGGTGGCTTCGTGCTTTACGGACACTGTGGGAAGGGCTTTGTCGTTGACAAAGTGTTCGGGACCCCAAAGGCGAATCCCGGACATTTCGATGAGCCGCGAACTTCAGGTGACATGGCAATGTTCGACCCTGAAAGTGCAGCATCGTCTGGCGTTAAGAGCCTGAATCTGGGATATACGTGTTTGCGCAACAGGTGACGGGCCGCGAGTTCTTATCTGATCTCTAAGGTTGCTTGGTGTGTACACGCGGAAAGTCGTGGCCTTTTCGGCAATTACTTCTGTGAATGGAGCTGCCGGTGATGGGATAGCACAAAACTAGCACAAAATCTTAGGCGAGTTTCTCAAAGCATTCATTTTATGATGGTTGGAGCATAGTGATAACCTGGGGCACCCAGGTTCGTGGTGGAATGAGCATCGCGAAAAGCAGATCCTTCACTCCGCTTACCCCACGGACGCTGTCCGCGGGGCCCCAAACGCGCTCCGTTCAGGATGACAGGTTAGTCGGGGGGCTTGCGGCCCGGCTGAAGCCGTGCCCTTGTTACAAACCAAAAACGTTGCGCTCCGCTCAGGATGACAAATCTATAAACAAAAAAGCCCCGGATGGCTCCGGGGCTTTTTGATTACTTGCTGACCTGCTAACTTGCCAACCCGCTGACTTACGGTGTTCGCTGACTCGCTGCGTTCTTATGCGGCTTTCTTTTCGGCGGCGAGGGCGGACTTGGCCTGGTCGACCAGCTTGGTGAAGCCGGCGGCGTCGTGGACGGCGATGTCGGCGAGAATCTTGCGATCGAGCTCGATGCCGGCCTTCTTCAGCCCGTTGATGAGCTGCGAGTAGCTGGTGCCGTTGAGCTTGGCGGCGGCGGCGATGCGGACAATCCACAGGGAACGGAACTGGCGCTTCTTCTGGCGGCGGCCGGTGTAGGCAAACTTGAGGCCGCGCTCGACGGCTTCCTGGGCTGCCTGGTAGAGCTTGGACTTGGTAAGGAAATAACCGCTGGCGCGGTCAAGAATCTTTTTGCGGCGGTCACTCCGCTTGGTACTGCGTTTTACACGAGGCATGATGCGTTCTCCATTTGTTTTGCGGTGTTGCGGCTGGAGGCAGGAGGCGCGACCCCTGGGAGGGCGGCGCGGTAGGCCTCTTCACTCGCTTTTTCAACCCTGCATCTCGCGGCCGAATTCGGACTTGATGCTGTCCGTTCTGCCGGGGGCCCGTTTCGCAAGGGCCCTGAAGCGCTGTCAAAGAGGACAGCACGACGATCAGGCGTAAGGAATCATGCGCGCGACCTTAAGGTAATCGCCATCGGAAACAAGCACTTTTTTGCCGAGCTTGCGCTTCACTTTAGGCGATTTGGACGAAAGGATATGGCGCGTCTTGGTCTGGTGGCGGGTAATTTTGCCCGTACCAGTCTTCTTGAAGCGCTTTTTCGCGCCCGTATGGGTCTTCAACTTGGGCATTTTTCTTCTCGTTTCCGGGATTGGGGCGGGGCCCCATCCGAATGCCCCGAGGCGCAGGGACTTCCCTGCCCGCTTGAGGCTCTTTCCAGTATAGCGCAAAGGCAGTTTGGCGGCTATGCGGGACTTTGACGGGTAGCGGCTCAGTTTGAGAGAAACCATCCCTCAGGGGCTAAAGCCCTCGATCTCCTGCGCCTCTAACGGCACGGCTGAAGCCATGCCCTTTCAAAACAACATCAAACTTTGAATACGGCACCCTTCGAGGGCGGTCAGGGCGAGCAATTGAACTCGTGCGCTTTCAAGACAACCTCCGGACTGGGCCGCTAACCTTGGTGCTCGTTTGCGGCGCGAAGCTACTGAAACCGGTAGAGTTTCACCTTTTCGGTGTTCAGCTTGAAGGAGTTGAAGCGCCAGGCGCCGCCCTGGCTGTTTTCGTCGCCATTGAGGCGGCGGCCGGGAACCCACTTGCCGTCGTCGAAGCTGCCTTCGTCTACCGAAGCAATGCCGACATTCAGGCCTGAGCGCGGCGTGAAGGTGACTTTGAAGCCCTTGCCGGCGCCGAGGAACTCGTCTGGCCCGGTGGCCATGATGAGGCCGAAGCCACCCTCGGCATGATTGCCGAAGATCTCGTCGAGGCTGACATGCAGGGTGTAGCCGCTGACGAGTGAAGTCGACGGAGGGATGATCCTTGTCGAGCACGAAGCCGTGCACGTCGCCGGCGCTCTGGTGTTCAGTGAGCAGCGGGGTCAGTGCTGGTGAGCAGGGCGTAGCTTGCGGCGAGGTCGCGCTTTTTCGTCGCGTGTCAGTCTCGATGCCGAAGGGCGAAAAGCCGAAGCCTGCCTCTTCGCCGAGCGCATAGAAGACGTTGGCCGCGCCTGCCGCGCCGCCGCGAGTTTCAGGCATGAAGAGCGGATTGCCGTCGCGATGGTAGCGTTTGCACCATTCGGTAAAGTTGGCAGCATAGAGGTCGGGCGAGTAGAAATCGAGCGCTGAGCCCGCAGCCTTCCATACATCGACGACCCAAGGCTCGGGACCTCCGCTGGGGAATTCGCCGGGGGTGGAGTCGTCGCCCGCGAGCCAGGTGTTCACGTACATGGGAATGTTGTAGGCAGCTTTGCCGCGCGCGGCGACGGCCTGGACGAAGCGGGCATAGTGCCAGGCCATGAAGATTTCGTCGGCCTCGCTCGGTGTCGCCAAAGACGTCTGCCCATGTGCCGGAGGTTTTCTTGTCGCTTTCGTTGGCCTCCCACAGCGCGCGGAGTCGTGGATAGAGCGCGTCGCGGTGCTGCTTGCAGGTAGCGGGTCAGTTCTGCGAGGGACGGGCGAGTCGAAGGCGCGATTGGCGGCGTCGGAGTGATCGCGCGTGTCGCCGAGTACGCCCACTTCGTTTTCGATCTGCATCATCAGCACGGTGTGGTCGCGGCTGTCGACTTCTTTGATGTGCTGCATGAGGGCGGCGAAGGCGCGGGCGTCGGCCTGCTGGGTGGCGGTGCCGAGGGGGCTGAGGATTTCGACTTCGCTGCCGTGCTCGACGACGCGGGGAAAGCGGCGGGTATCCTGTTTGACCCAGACGGGCGCGTAGCTGGACATGCCGTTCTTCCACGAGGCGAGCCAGAGGAAGACGATGCGCTCGTGCTCGTTCGCGCGCCTGGGCGAGAAGGCCGTCGACGAGGGCGAAGTCGAATTGCCTTCGCTGGGCTCAATCAGTTCCCAGCTCAGCGGCGTGACCACGGTGTTGAGGCCCATGCCGGCCAGCTTGGGCCAGATGGGCTTCATGTAGTCGAGGCTGGACGAGGAGGAGTTGTGCAACTCGCCGCCGAGAATCAGGAATGGCTTGCCATCGACGATGAGTTGCGTGGCGGCGCCGCGCTTTTCAAGATGCGGTGCGGTGTTTTGCTGCGCGGAAGTGAGGGCAGATTGGGGGCCGAAGAAGAGCAGAAGAATTGGCAGCGAGCGGAGCGCGGATTCGCATAACGACGGGGAGTCTAGCACATGCGGCGGAGGGTTTGCGAGACCGCGTGACGGCGTGGAGAGACGGCTTAGGGCTGGCTCGATTCGGGCGTCGGAGCGCCGGGGCTGAAGGCCTTGTCGAGAAACTCCACAATGTGCTGGCGGGCATCGTAAGCCGTGCCAGGGCTCGGGCGAGGGTAGCCGAAGATGCCACATGGCCAGCGGGCCGTGGTCTTCGCGCGGATAGGTGACCAGTTCGACGGGCACACCTTCCTGGCGCAGGGCGCGATACATCTCCTCGGACTGGCCCAGCGGGTCGGTGGTGTCGCTTTGCCCTGAATGAGCAGGAAGGGCGTTTTGGCCTTGGCTGCGCCGGCAAGCGGGCTTTGGCGCCAGGCGTCTTCATGGTGCTCCCACGGCTTGCCGAAGTACCAGCGGTCGTACCAGGAGTCCTCTCGTTGCCGTATTCACTGAATTGGTCGATGACCGGGGCTCCGCTGATGACGGCCTTGAAGCGGTCGGTCTTGCCCTCGACAAAGGCGGCCATTTCGCCGCCGTAGCTGTAGCCCATGAGCGCCATCCGCGCGGGGTCGAGCGGGTAGCTGCGCGAGCACATAGTCGACGCCTGCCATCACGTCCTGGTAGTCGCCGCCGCCGAGGTCGTTCTTGTTGGCGGCGGCAAATTTGACTCCGTAGTTGGAGGAGCCGCGAGGGTTGGGACGCAGCACCGCCCAGCCGTGGCCGACCATGAAGGCGGCAAAAGGATCGTTGCGGTTCTCCCAGGCACCGAAGGGGCCGCCGTGCACGTCGACGACGAGCGGAAGTTTGTCGGAGCCGCGAGTCGGGAGGCATGTAAAGCAGGCCTTCAATGGTGAAGGCCGCCGATTTGCCAGTGGAGAGTTGCGGCGTGACAGAGCGGAGACTGGCGGCGCGAGTTCCGGGGTGGGCAATGCGGTGCAGGCGTCGCCAAGATGCTGCGCGTAACAAAGCTTTGCGGATTGCCGCCGTTGTCGGCCAGCCAGAGCCAGCCGGTGTGCTTGCGGTTGGTGTTGAGGCCGGTGACCACGGCCGCAGCCCAGGTCGAAATCGGGCACGGGCGCGGATTTGCCGTCGAGGGCGATGCGCAGACCGGCATGGTGCGCGTGCCGATGCCGGCCTCGCTGACGAGTGAACCGTCCGAGGTAAAGTGAGGGTCCGCGGCGTTGAACTGGCCGGCAAAGCCCGCAGTCAGGCGGACGGGGCCTGGCGTCTGGACGCCGATGCGGGAGGCCGAAGAGCTCGTCGTAGCCGGGAGGCGCGTCTTCAGGCGTTTGGGCGGCAAAGACGATTGGCATCGCCGTCTGGTGCTGAATGCGCCGCCCGCACGGTGGCGGGAACGGCGTCGAGTTTGGTGGGCTTGTCGGGCGCTGGGGGCGTCGACGAGCCACGCGGCTCCGGCGGGGCCCAGGTCGGCGGCATCGTTGGGCGCCTCAGTAATGACAAGAAGACGATCGGCTGCACTGTGACCACACGGCTCCGTGCACGTCGGGCGGGAATTGCAACTGCCTTGAGCGCGCCATCGACACTGAGCCATCGGGCTTGAGCGCGGCGAGATAAAGGCGGGTGCCGTGCTTTTCGTGGTTTACCCAGGAGGCGTCGGCCTTGGCGTCTTTCTGTTTCTTCTCGCCGGGAGTTTCGGGATCGTGTGCCCAGACGGCGAGCCACTTGCCGTCGTTGAGAGCGCGAAGCCGGAGACCAGTCGCAATGGCCCGGCAGCGGCTCCGGCTTCTTGTCTTTGTCCTGTTCCGTCGGCGTCGGCTTCGGGTTTTCTTGTCCGATTCTTGTCTGGGTTTGTCGCAGGTTCTTGTCGGCGCCCGGCGGCGGGATGGCGTCCTTCTCCTTGGACTCGTCGACAGTCGGCATAATCTTCAGGTCATAGGGCGCGGCTTCGCCTCCGCGCAGATCGAGGCGGAAAAGCTGGGTGTGCTCATCGCGCTTGGCGAGGAAGAAGATGGCCGAGCCATCAGGCGCCCACGCGCCGTTGTGCTCGCCGCGCTTGTCGGCGGGCGGCGAAAACGTGAGCTGGCGAGCCTTGTCCGTGCCGGCCGCGACCGGCACAATCCAGAGATGCGCTTTGGCGCCGTCGGCGGTCGATCGGTGACGGTGAAGAGCGCCTGTTTTCCGTCGGGCGAAAGCTGGGGCGCGGAGATGGACTTGATGTGGCGCAGGTCTTCGCTGGTGGGGAAGTGCGGGGTCGAAGTCTGTTGAGCGGATAGGGTGCGCGCGGCGGCGACAGAGACCGAGGCAATCAGGGTAAAGCGAAGCAGGACTCGTAGCCGGGCGCGAGACGGGGAAAAATGCATGACGCCAGCATACATGGGCCGATTCGCAATGAAAGGATGAGGGCGCCTGAGACACAAAGGCCACCCGATGAGGGGCGGCCTTTGCGAGTTGATTGTGCGCTCGACTTATTGCGCCTGGGGTACGGCTGGACGGGGCGCGGCGGCCTGTGGCTGCTGCGGCACGGCGGGCTTGGGCTTGGGCGCTTCCTTCTTTGATGGCGCGAGGATGGCGTGCAGAATTGTGCCTTCCATGCGCGGCATAAATTCGACAATGCCCGCTTCGCCGATGTCCTGAATGAGGCGATTGATGATGGCGTATCCCAGCTCGCGGTGGGCCATCTGGCGGCCGCGGAAGCGCAGGCTGGCCTTCACCTTGTCGCCGTCGTTGAGAAAGCGGACGGCCTGATTCTTCTTGGTCTGGTAGTCGTGCTCGTCGACGGTGACGGAGAACTTGACTTCCTTGATGGTGATGACCTTTTGCTTCTTGCGGGCGGCGCGCTCGCTCTTTTCCTTCTCGTAGAGGAAGCGGCCGTAATCCTGGATGCGGCAGACGGGAGGAACGGCGGTGGGCGATACCTCAACCAGGTCAAGGCCGCGCTCGCGGGCAATCTTCAGCGCCTCAAAAGGGGGCAGGATGCCGAGTTGTTCGCCGTTTTCGTCGATGACGCGGATTTCGCGTGCGCGAATGCGGTCGTTGATGCGAATAAAGGACTTTGCCGAACGTTTATCGAGTGCGATGATGCTCCTCCAAGAGTCGTCGCTGCCCGCTTCCGGAGTCTTCCGGAATCGTTGCGGGTACACGAACGCACACTGAGTATAGCATTGGTCGAGATTGTGGGGAGCGAAGGAGTTAGCCGGACTATGGCCGCGGTTCTCGAATCGTGCGGCACTTAAGCCGATCCTGGCGCCGCGCGTGCGCCGAGCTGTCGAGAGCATGCCGCAGGATACACGGCCAAAAGAGCGCGAGTTCTGCGTTGCAATCGTTATTTGCCCAGCACATCCACGATGGGCGCGCCCGAAGCGGGAACGGCGGCGTGGTAGTCCTGGCCGAGAAGCGCGGCGATGGTAGCTGCCACCTGGCTCTCAGTGACTGGCTCACCTTTGGTTCTCTCCCCCAGCGCCCTGGTATCCGGACCGAGAAAAGCCATCCAGGTCTGCATGGATTCGGGAATCTCTTCGCCATGGCTGGTCCACTTTTCGCCTTCGCCGCGGCCGTGGTCGGGCAGCACGATCAATGTCGTCCGCCCACGGTACTCAGGCATGGACTGTACGAGGTCCCACAGTTCGCGCAGGTAGCTGTCGGCCAGGTGTGCCGCGTCAAGATATGCGGCATACGAGCCGGCGTGAGCCCAGTCGTCGGTTTCGCCGAGGCCGATGAAGAGAAGGCGCGGGTGGGCGGCTTTCAGGTATTCCTCAGCGGTGTGGAAGGGGATTGGATCGAAGGCCTCGTCGGGCCAGATGCGCACTGTTTCACGTTTGAGCCTGTTCAGAAGCTCTAGCTGCGGACTCGGCTCAATGGCAGTGAGCGGCTCATAGCCGGCGTTGACGACAAAACCACAGCGCTGCTTATTGAAGATTCCGTCGAAGACCTCCCACGCGCCGAACGCGGCCACTTTGCCAGCGAACTGCGGCCGGGCGTTGAGCCACTCAAAGACAGTGACGTTGGGATTGGGAATGTTGTCGTTGGAGTGAACGCGCGGATCGGCGATGCCGGTCAGGGTCTCAGAATAGCCGGGATAGGAGAAGTTGAGCCCGTTCGTTACATGGGAATCGGAGCCCAAATCGCGGTTGCCGAAGATCTGCCCCTGGTGGACAACCGTGCTCCAGAGGAATGGCATCAGGGCCTGTCGCCGCTCGGCAGCCGATGGGCGCCAGTAGTTCTGTTGGGCCAAAGCCGCCCGCTCTTTCGCGGCACCGAGGGATTCGGGGCCAAGGGTCTTGATCAGGGCTGGATCGGCGCCGCGGAAGATCTCCTGCCAACGCATGCCGTCGATCATGACGACAATGACATTTTGAGTGTCGTGCGCGGGCTGAGCATTCGCGTTCAGCGCGGCGAAGTTGAGCAAACAGATTGCAAGCAGACACCGGACTCCATCAGCGATCAGCCGCAATAGGTTGTGATGGCGCATGAACTCACCTTTTCATAGGCCTGTTTCAGTAATGTAAATCGACGACAGACACCGGCACTTCGATGGCCTCGGCAAGTGTAGCGGCCAAACCACCAAGCACATCGCTTTGCTCGACACGCACCCGCACCCGCCGATTCGGCTCGAGCACGGCCGCGATCTCAACCGGCAAAAAATTTTCGGTCAAGGCAGAGGTGAGGCCGAGACCGGCAAGCGCGGTCGGAGTGTGCAGAGTGAGAGCGTCGAGCGCGTGGCCGACAAAGCGCCTTCGGTGCGCCTCACTTTTTTGGGCAGCAAGGGCGCGGAGAGTCGCCATGCGCTCTTCGACGACTGCGGGCGGAACCGGATCCGCGGCGTGCAACGCCCAGGCGCGTGTTCCGGGACGGGGAGAGAATGGGAACAGGTGCAGATAGCCGAAGGGAAGCGCACGAATGAAGTCGAGTGTTCTTTGAAACTCGTGATCCGTCTCGCCCGGGAAACCGGCCATGACGTCTGCGCCGAGAGTGAGATCGGGACCGGCGGCGCGGAGCAATGCGGCTACCTTTTCTGCGTAGTGCCAGGGGCGATAGCGGCGATGCATGCGGCGCAGAACGGTGTCGGAGCCGGATTGCAAGGGCAGATGTGCGTGACGCGCGAGTCTGGTTCCGCCGAACTGCGCCATGAGCGCGATCAGGTCCGCGTCCCAATCCATGGGCTCGACGGAGCTGAGGCGAAGGCGGGGCAGTTCCGTCTGCTCAAGAATCATTCGCACCAACGAAGCAAACGTTCGCGGCGCATTGGTGGAGGGTTCCAGATCGCGTCCCCAGCGGCCGAGGTTGATGCCGGAGAGCACGAGCTCATTGCCGCCCGCGGCGACGAATCCCGCGACCTGGCGCATGACGGCATCTGCGGCAAGACTGCGCGAGGAGCCGCGGGTCTGCGGAATGACGCAGAAGGAGCAGCGATTGCCGCAGCCCTCCTGAATCTTGAGATTGGGGCGGGTTTGCGCGCCGGGAGTCGAGTTGCGCTTCTTCGAGAAACGAGTGGGCGAAGCGGTCGTCGGCGAGTGTCAGCGGAGCGTTTGTACCGGTGAGCAAGGATTGGAGGGTGACAATCTGTTGGGTACTCTGAGAGGCGTTTCCCTCAGGGGCTAAAGCCCGCTCAAAATTTGGCGCCTCGTTGGCACGGCTCAAGCCATGCCCTTTCAAAGCCGGAGTCCATTCTTCTGCATTCAAAGCCAGATCGACTTCTGCAGGATTTCGGCGCGAGGCCAACTGCATCGCAATCTCCGGAGCGAAGGCCTTGTGGCTGTTGCCCACCACGGCGGCCACACCGGCAAGCGTTGCAAGCTCCCGCAGGTGCGCGCTGCGCGTAGCAGCCGGTCGCCACGATGCGCGCTTCAGGATTGAGCCGATGGGCTCGGCGGATGAAGGCACGCGCCGCGCGGTCGGCCTCGGCCGTGACGCTGCAAGTGTTGACGACCACCACATCGGCGAGAGCTGGCTGGCTCTCAGTGAGCCCAGCGGAGCGCAAGCGGTCGGCAATGGCCTCGCCATCGGCGCGTGCGGCACGGCAGCCAAAGTTCTCGATGTGGAACGAAGCGCTCATGGATTGAGTTTAGCGGAGAGCACGAGGCTCGCGGAGCTAGTGGGGTTAGCGGGGTTAAAGGGCTGAGTGGATAGCTGCGTTGCGGCTCGCAAAAACCTGTTTCCGATATACTTGAAGCAGCCCACTTTTTTCGCAGGATCTCCCCCGATCGCATGGAAACATCTGCACCTGAGAGCGATTTAGCCTTGGCGTCGCGACCTTCGAAGGCTGCGACGCGACAGATTCTGGGCTACACCTACTTCACTTTTATCTGCTATCTCTCGATCGGCTTGCCGCTGGCTATTTTACCTGCGTACGTGCATCTGCGCATGGGGTTCAGCGCGGCGATGGCGGGGCTGGTGATCAGCATCCAGTACATTGCCACTCTGCTGAGCCGGCCGTGGGCGGGGCGCATCAGCGACCATGCGGGAGCCAAGGTTTCAGTGATTTGGGGAATGGGCGCGTGCACGGCCAGCGGCGCGCTGCTTATGATTGCGGCCGCGCTGCATCGCAATCCGCCGTGGCTGGCAGTGGTTTGCCTGCTGGCCAGCCGATTGGTGCTGGGCGTGGGCGAGAGTCTCGGTTCGACGGGAGCGACGCTGTGGGGCATTACTGCTGCAGGACCGGAGTACACGGCAAAAGTGATTTCGTGGAACGGCATCAGCACCTATGGAGCGCTGGCGCTGGGCGCGCCGCTGGGCGTGGTGATGGAGCAGTATTGGGGCCTTGAGTCCGTTGCGGTGCTCACCGTGGTGCTGTGCGGCGTGAGCGTTCTGGTAGCTAGCGCCAAACGGCCTGTACCGGTGGTTCACGGCGAGCATCTGCCCTTTCGCGATGTGCTGGGGCGGGTGACACCGCACGGCATGGGACTGGCGCTGGGCGGCGTGGGCTATAGCGTGCTCGCTACTTTTGTCACGCTCTTCTACGCCAGCCGCCAATGGAACGGTGCAGCGCTATGCCTGACTTCATTTGGCGTGGCGTTCATTGCGGCGCGGTTGCTTTTCATCCACTCCATCAGCCGGTTCGGCGGGTTTACGGTGGCGAAGGTGTGCCTTGTCGTGGAGTCGCTGGGAGTGCTGCTGCTGTGGCTGGCAGTTTCTCCATGGATGGCGTTTGGCGGTGCGGCACTGGCGGGGTTTGGTTTCTCGCTGGTGTTTCCCTCGCTGGGCGTGGAGGCAGTGAAGCGCGTGCCGGAACGCAGCCGGGGAACGGCGCTCGGCGTCTACACGGTTTTCGCGGATGTGTCGTTCTTTCTGGTGGGGCCGGTTGCGGGCGCGGTGATTGGGGAGTGGGGTTACGCGAGCGCATTTTTGTTTGCGTTGGTGTGCGTGCTGGCGTCGCTGGGAATTGTGGTGGTGCTGGCGGGGAGGAAGACAGCTTCTAGCTTCTAGCTTCTAGCTTTCAGCTTTCAGCTCTCAGCTTTCAGTTTTCAGTTTTCAGCTTTTGACGAGTCGGCTGGGGTAGGGCCTCGCTTTCCCAGGTCTCAAAAGCTAGAACTGGGGCGCCCGGCATTCGGCAAAGTTCCCATCGCTTATACTCGTGCCCATGAAATGCGTAAATCATGGCGTGCTTTTCTTGTGTCAATGTGTTTTGGGCTTTACTACCCTGGCTGCCTTGGGCGAGCACGCGACAATCGTGCCGCCACTGCACACCGACAGATACAGGATCGTGGATGCGTCAGGTCGCGTGGTACGGCTCACCTCTGTGAACTGGTATGGATTCGATCAGAAGGAATATGTGGCCGGTGGTCTCGATCATGCACCACTGGAAGCCATCATCGCGCAGATCCAGCAGATCGGCGTGAATTCAGTTCGCTTGCCGTGGGCCAACGAAACTGTTGAGCGCAACCCGATGGTGCCCGACTATGCCGTCGCGGCCAACCCGCAGTTCAAAGGCAAGCACGCGATGGCAGTGATGGACGCGGTGGTCAACGCACTGGCGCACGCGCACATTCTGATCATTCTTGACAACCACATGAGCAATGCAGACTGGTGCTGCAGCGGGATCGACGGAAACGGGCTCTGGTATAACCGCGAGTACCCGGAGGCGAACTGGCTGGCGGACTGGCGGGCGATCGTGCGCCGCTATCGCAAACAGCCCTGGGTGATTGGCGCGGATCTGCGCAACGAGCTTCGCAGCGGCGCGACCTGGGGCGGAGCGGACGCCAAGCTCGACTGGCATGCCGCGGCTGAGCGCGGCGGGAAGGCCGTGCTCGCGGCCAACCCGCGGCTGCTTATCATGGTGGAAAGCCCTGACTATTCCACAAATTTTGCGGGCTTTGACAAACTGCCGGTGACGTTGCCGGTGGCGCACAGGCTGGTGTATTCGCCGCACGCCTACTATGCAGAAGGCCAGGATCTCTCCGGTGTCGATGCGCTGAAGAAAGCATACGACGCGCGGGCTACATTTCTGCTTCATACTGAGCCCGCAACTCCGGTGTGGGTTGGGGAGTTCGGCGCGTGCCAGACGGTCGATTGCGGAGCGGATTCCGACTGGCTCAAGCTGTTTGTCGAACTGCTCAAGGAGAACCCACTGATCTCGTGGAGCTATTGGCCTCTGAATGGCACGCAATCGAGTGGGAGGGGCCGAAAGTACGACACGGTCGAGAGTTATGGCCTGTTATCGACCGATTACCAGCACATTGCAGCGCCCAAGGTGGTCGAGCTTCTGCGGTCTGTGGAAACGGGCCCGGAGTGAGAATCATGGGGGAAACAATCCAAATCACTGCGAGAAGCAGATCCTTCGACTCCGCTTACCCCACCGCGCATAGAGCGCGCCGGGGCCCCAAACGCGCTTCGCTCAGGATGACACCTCTTGGAATTCGTACCGACCGACGGAGGAACAGGAGACGGCAACGCACAACGGCCACCCTTGCGGGTGGCCGTTGTGTCGTGCGGCTTAGGAGGGCCCAGGTTAGCGCTCGTTTTTGCGCCAGTTAATGAGATCGCCAAGGGTTGTGGTGGAGCTGGAGACAGGCTGCTTGTGCGTGTTCTCCTTGTAGTGCTCGACCACGGCGCGGCTGGCTTCGTGGCCGACCGTGCGCAGGCTGAGGCCCACCTTCTTCTCTTCCACGTTGATCTTGATGATCTTGAACTCGTGCTCGTCGCCCTGATCCATCTTGGCGGGCGTGCCGTCGTCGGTGACCGCTTCAGAGATGTGGCAAAGACCTTCCACTCCCTCGGCAATCTCGACGAAGGCGCCGAACTGCGCGGTGCGAAGCACCTTGCCGTGGACCACGTCGCCCACGCGATGCGCGGCAAAGAAGCTCTCCCACACGTCGGGCTGGAGCTGCTTGATGCCCAGGCTGAGGCGGCGGTTCTGCGGCTCGACGCCGAGAACAACTGCCTTGACCTTTTCGCCCTTCTTCACCACTTCAGAGGGATGCTTGACGCGCTTGGTCCAGCTCAGGTTGGAGACGTGGACGAGGCCGTCGATGCCATCCTCGATTTCGATGAAGGCGCCGAAGTCAGTAAGATTGCGCACGCGGCCCTCGACCACAGTTCCGGCCGGGTAGCGCTCGCTCAGGTTTTCCCACGGATTCTCAAGAAGCTGCTTCATGCCCAGGGAGATGCGGCGATCGGCGGGGTTCACGCTGAGAACCACGGTCTCGACCTCATCGCCCGGCTTGACCAGCTTGGAGGGGTGCTTGAGGCGCTTGGACCAGGTCATCTCGGAGAGGTGAACCAGGCCTTCGATGCCCTGCTCCAGCTCAACGAACGCGCCGTAGTCGGTGACCGAAAGAACGCGGCCCTTGACGCGCGCGCCCACGGGATACCGCTCGGAGGCGTCGAGCCACGGGTCGGGCGTCAACTGCTTGAAGCCCAGTGAAACGCGCTGCTTGTCCTTGTCGAACTTGAGCACCTTCACCTGGATCTCGTCGCCGACGTTGACCAGGTCGCGGGGATGAGTGAGGCGTCCCCAGCTCATGTCGGTAATGTGCAGCAGGCCGTCAATGCCGCCGAGGTCGACAAACGCGCCGTAGTCGGTAAGGTTTTTCACCGTGCCGGTAAGAATCGCGTCTTCGCCCAGGTGCTCGAGGGTTGTGGAACGCTTGGCGTTCTGCTCTTCCTCGAGAATTTCTTTGCGGCTGACAACCACGTTGCCGCGCTTCTTGTTGAGCTTGATGACCCGGACTTCAATCTGCTGGCCGAGATAGCCGTCGAGATTGCGGACGGGGCGAATCTCAAGCTGCGAGCCGGGCAGAAAGGCCTTCATGCCGATGTCGACGGTGAGGCCGCCCTTGACGCGGCTGACGACGGTGCCCATGACGGGCGTCTTGTCGGCGGCTGCCTTTTCAATGGTGTCCCACACGCGCAGGCGCTGTGCCTTCTCGTAGCTGACGAGATAACCGCCTTCGGGCTCCTCGCGCTCGATGACCACGTCGATCACCTCGCCGGGCTGAAACTTCACCGCGCCGGTGTGATCTACAACCTGCTCGAGAGGCACCATTCCCTCAGACTTGAGGCCCACATCGACGATGAGGTGCTTCTCAGTCTGTTTGAGTACGGTGCCGGATACTACTTTGTCGCCGTAGGCTTCGACAGCGGCCGCTTCAGCGGCCTGCTCGCGCTCGAATGCTTCAAGAGCTGCGGAAAAATCGTCGCCGGAATCGAAGCCGTGCTCCGCGTGCTTTTCAGGCGCGGCAGCTACGGCAACTTCAGATGGTGCATTCACTGGCTCAGAAATATGCGCTTCAGGGGCCGGAGCTGTAGCGGATTCGGCATTTACCAGGGCAACGGCCACCGGTTCAGCTTCTGCTACAGACTTGGTTAGGGCATCGGCGTCCAGCGCGGGTGATTCGACTACTTCGGCGGTCTCGGGGTTGGACGTGGATTCGAGCAACGGCTGTTCAAGCTCCGTCGCAGGTTCGAGTGTGGGTGTTTCCAGTTCGGTGTTCAGGGTTATGCTCTCGGGTTCGGGATTGAGGACGTTTGCCATTGTTGCTGCTCCGGGATTCCCTGCACCCGCGACAGGCGTACTCATCGCTGGGGTTGGCACCTGTGCTGTCCGCCGCAGCGGACTGTCAACGAGGAATGCCGGGGACCTTTGACTCACGCCGCAGCTGTGTGACCAGGGGGCTTCTCTTGAGAGACGGGCTTCCGTGCCAGCAAAGCCGGCGTCGAAAAGCGACTCGTCTCCTGCAGGAAACACCAGGCGCGCAACGGCTGGCGGGAGGTCGGCCGCAGCTCTCAGCTGGAATCCGCGCAGAGAGCTACGCTTTCAAGTGTAGCAACCCCCGCTTTCCATCGTCAATGCAACAGCTTGGCCGAACCGCATTGTGAGCAGAATTGCACCAGAAATTCATCAACCACAGGGCGATTCGAAACGGTGCCGAGAGTTAATGACGAATAGGTTCCGTACAAAACAAAGCAGCAACCCGTCTGCGATGAGCGCGCTAACAACGATGAATAGGATAAAAAGATCAAGTGGCGTTGACTTTCGCCGATCGGCACCCTCAGTGAGAGACGCCCGTTCCAGGACAAAAAGCATCGGGAGAACCCGTCAATGATGAAAGCTCTGGCTCTTGCAATCCTTTTGATCGCGACCACGGCGTCTGCGGAGACTTGTGTGCTGCAAACCTATGCATCCTCTTGGATGGTCACGGGGACGCCGTTTACGGTGAAGTGCGCATCGGGGACGTACACGGGGACATTAATTTCCACCCAGGCGCGGCGATTCTTTCGGCGTGGGCACCTCAGGCTCAAGTTCGATCAACCAATGAGCGTGGTGAGCAAGAAGGCCTCCGATGAGGGAAAGATTGAACCGGGCCGGGGCAAACAAATCGCCAACATGTTGATGGACGGCGGGGTGGGAATCGGCGCAAAAGACATTACTGACGGGCTTTCGGGGGCGGTCTACAAGTCGTGGTACGCGATTCCCATCTCCGTCGTCACGCTCGCCTTCTTCTCGAACGGCGGAGACGTGAATCTCAGGCCGGGATACAAGCTTGAATTGTTGCCTTTGAAAGCGGACCCGACCGTTGCCGAGGTGCCCGCACAGGGCAAGTGAGGCCGCGCACGGAAGCGTTCAACACGCCGCAGCCGCCCCCTCTATACTGATTCCCGACAGGACGGCGGAAATGGATCAGCTATGGACTCCCTGGCGTTTCGCGTATGTGACGGCGGCTGATAAAGCGGTGCGACAGGGTGTTCCCGCGAGCCTGGCCGCGTGGCCGGGCGATAAAGGTTGCGTCTTCTGCAACCTGATGGCCTCGGTCGATTACGCAATCGCCAATGGCATAAGTGTCGACGACGCCGAGGCTGCCGGGGGACTGGTGCTGCGCGGCACGCATTGCTTTATCTGCCTGAATGCGTACCCGTACACTTCGGGCCACGTGATGGTGCTGCCCTACGCGCATCTCGACCGGCTGGCCGCGCTGCCTGCTGAGACCGCGCACGAGATGATGGACCTGGCGCAGCGAACTGAGCAGGTGTTGGAGCGGCTTTACCATCCTCATGGGTTCAATTTTGGGATGAATGTGGGACGGGCCGCAGGCGCGGGCGTGGCCGGGCATCTGCACCTGCACGCGCTGCCGCGGTGGGCTGGAGACACCAACTTCATGACTACGGTGGCGGAGACGCGCGTGTTGCCCGAGGATTTGCCGACGACGTGGAAGCGGATGCGGGAGGCGTTTGGGGAGGAGCGGGGTTAGCGGTGTTAGCAGTGTCAAATTTCGGGATCGCGGGTGTTTTCCGCTTCGGCAGCCAATGCCAGCCCCGAATCCTCATCGTCGGCGCGGTCGAGAAGATTGCGCGGCATTGATTTAGTAGTGCGAATGCCCAGTTGCTTGAGCATCTCCACCTGGCGAATCAAATTGCCGCGGCCCTCGCCAAGTTTTTTCATGGCGCTGGTATAACTCTGGTCCGTCCGTCGCAGGCTGTCGCCGATGGCTTCCATGTCGCTCACGAATCCCACAAATTTGTCGTAAAGTTCGGCGCCGCGGTCCATGACTTCCTTCACATTGCGTGCCTGACGTTCCTGCTGCCACAGCACATTGACGATGCGGATTACGTAGAGAAGGGTTGTGGGTCCGACGAGCAGAATGCCTTGCTTGTAGGCATCGGCCCACAGTTCTGGGTCGTTTTGCAGAGCCATGAGAAAAGCCGGCTCGACGGGCACAAACAGCACTACAAAATCGGGAGCCTCAATGCCGGGAAGGCGATGGTAACCGGCTTTTGAAAGCCCTGTCACGTGACTGCGCACGCTGGCGAGATGGAGTTTGAGCGCGGCTTTGCGCGCATCGTCGTCGGCGGCGCTGACCCAGTCAGTGTATGCGGTGAGAGAGACCTTGGAGTCGATCACGAGATTGCGTCCGCCGGGCAGAGAGACAATGACGTCAGTACGAGCAGATTTATTTCGCTCGCCATTTTCCGAATCGATGCCAGTAAACGTCTGTTGGAAGCTGTATTGCTCGCCCTCGTGCAGGCCGGCTTTTTCGAGCAGGTCGCGGAGAATGAATTCGCCCCAGTCGCCCTGGGTTTTCGACGAGCCGCGAAGAGCAGTGGTGAGATTGCGCGCATCGTCAGAGATTTGCTGATTCAGGCTGTTGAGCGTGTTGACGAGGGTTTCGAGCTTCGTGACGCCGGTTTTTGAGTCGGTCTGCGCCTCTTCGACCTTCTTGCGGAATTCGTCGATTTGGGTCTTGAGCGGCGTCAGCAGGGTTCCAAGTTCCTTCTGGCTGCCTTCAGAGAAACTCTTCGATTTCTTGTCGAGAATGTCGTTCGCGAGGGTCTGGAACTGGTCGGAGAGGGTTTTCTTAGCGTCGTCAAGGAGCGCGATCTTTTCGGCGATGTTTTTCTGTTCGCTCTCAAGCTTTGAATTGAGTTCGGCGATGGTGGCGGCGCTCTCGACTCGCTTCGCAGATTTGGCCTGCAGTGCTTCGCGCACGACATCGCGTTCAGTGGTGAGGCGGTCGATCGTCTTTGCTCGTTCGGTTGCCAGCGATTCAAAGCCCGCACGCGCAGCGGACTCGGCTTGCGCATCGGCAAGCTGGGCACGCGCCGCGACGAGCGCATCGGCAGTTTTCGCGGTTGCGCTGCTCAAGCAGGGCCTTCTCGGATTTGGCGGAGAGGTTGCGAATGATGAAGCCGAGCAGGATTCCCGCCAGCAAAGCGACGATAGCAATGGCAGACTGCATATTTGCTCGAATTCCTCTTCGCCTAATGTACGCCTTTCCGGCTGTGCATTTCAGGACCAAATCACCTGCTGCCTAATTCGCTGTTCCTTGATCCCTATTCCATGCTTTTGGTGGTGGGTCAGCTTGAGAGAAACCCCCCTCAGCGGCTAAAGCCCTTGTTCATTTTGCGGCGGTTGCGGCACGAGTAAACTCGTGCCCTTTCAAAACAACTTCAAACTGAGCCACTTCCCTGCTTTTGGTCGTCTTTACACACCCCCAGCCGCCCGGTAGACTTGAAGTTTCGGGGCCATGCGCATTTTTTTGGCGCGGTGGTTGTGTTTCCCTGCCATGGGCCGGTATTGTAGGCAGGCGGAACAGAAACGGATTTCGGCCCCGGAGCCAATTCCAAGTTCCAAAGAATACGAGGAGAAACACGCATGGCTGTTGAAGAAAAAGTTAAGCAGATCATCGTCGAGCAGTTGCAGGTGGACGAGGCTGAAGTGACCCCCGGCGCCAGCTTCCAGGAAGATCTGGGCGCGGATTCGCTGGACGTGGTCGAGTTGGTGATGCAGTTCGAAGAGGCTTTCGACCTGGAGATTCCCGACGAGGACGCCGAGAAGATCAAGACCGTCAAGGACGCGATCGAGTACATCGAGAAGAACGAAAAGACCGCGAAAGGCAAGTAGCCGGTGAACCGTCGAGTCGTCATCACCGGCCTTGGGCTGGTGTGCGGTGTGGGCAACACCGCGCCCGAGGTGTGGCGGCAGCTGCTGGCCGGCGCCAGCGGTATGGCCCCGATTCAGGGCTTCGACACAACCGGATTTCCTGTCACCTTTGCCGCCGAGGTCAAGAACTTTGACCCGCTGAATTTCGTGGACAAGAAGGAATCGCGCAAGATGGGGCGCTTCATCCACTTTGCTTTTGCCGCCACGCAGGAGGCCATGGCCCAGTCCGGCCTGTAGATCACTCCAGAGATCGAGCGACCGGGTAGGCGTCTTTATCGGCTCCGGCATCGGCGGATTTGAAATCATTGAGCGCGAGCACTCCAACCTGCTGGCGGGCGGCCCGCGCAAAATATCACCCTTCTTTATTCCCGCGGTCATTGTGAACATGGCGGCGGGGCAGATCAGCATTCGCTACGGCGCCAAGGGGCCCATTTCGGCCACGGCCACGGCCTGCGCCACCTCGTGCCAATTCCATTGGCGACTCGGTGCGCATGATTATGCACGGCGACGCGGACGTGATGATTGCCGGCGGCGCAGAGGCTTCGGTCACTCCGCTGTCGGTGGGCGGATTTGCAGCCATGCGCGCGCTCTCGACCCGCAACGACGATCCCACCCACGCCAGCCGGCCCTTTGACAAGGATCGCGACGGATTCGTGATCGGCGAAGGCGCGGGCATTGTGATTCTTGAAGAGCTGGAGTTTGCCAAGGCGCGCGGAGCAAGAATTCTGGCCGAGGTCATCGGCTACGGCATGAGCGCCGACGCGCACCACATGACGGGCATCGCTCCTGAAGGCCAGGGCGCGCAGCGCAGCATGCGGGCGGCGTTGAAAGACGCGGGCATTGCGCCGGAAGCAGGTGGGCTATGTGAACGCCCACGCCACGTCGACTCCCGCGGGCGACGGCAACGAATCGCGCGCCATCGAGCTGGTGTTTGGCGAGCACGCGCTGAGCGGCAAGCTCAAGGTGAGCGGAACAAAGTCGATGACCGGCCACCTGCTGGGCGGCGCGGGCGGATTGGAAGCCGGCATCACGGTGCTGGCGTTGCAGAACCAGATGTTGCCGCCGACCACCAACCTTGAAAACGTCGACCCCGAGTGCCGTCTGGACTATGTGCCCAACAAGGCGGTGGCGCACAGCTTCGACGTGGCGCTGTCGAATTCGTTTGGATTCGGCGGCATCAACGCCACGCTGATCATGCGGCGGTGGGAGGAGTAGAACAGGGATCAGGGAACAGGGATCAGGGATCAGGGAACAGGGGTCAGGGAACAGGGGTCAGAGGTCAGGTTGAAACGGCGCGCATCCGTGGGATGCGCGCCGTTTGTTTTTTTGAATTGCGAGAGCCGCTAGCTTGTCAGCGCCGCAATGCCCGCGCCAATGATGACGAAAAGCGCCCACCATCCAAAGACCGCGATGTAGCCGGAGCTGCGCTTGACCCCGGCAACAATTGCGGTGCCCATTCCCAGAAGCACGAAGGTCCAGATGGAGATCACATCCAGCGACGTGGCCACGGAGTAGAGCGCCGCGTTGGTGTCGGTCGGACTGAGGAATGCGCCGAGGTTGGTTGGAGCAAAGTTTTTGATGTTGAACGACTCCGGCGCAGCTCCCGCAAAGATGACAATTGTCCCCAGTAGTGTCTTGATGATGGCGGGCAGGCTGGCAAACATCCAAACCGCGAAGATGCGCCATACTTCGCCTTGCCGCCGAACACGAAGTTGATGGTGCCCCACAGGCCGAGCGAGCCGATGGCAACCGCAATCAACACGATCACAGGATTGGCAATGAAGACTCCCTCGGTGACGTAGAGCGAAATTTTGGCCGCCATTTCGCGCTGTGCAGGCGGCGCTTCGGCCATTTTCTCTTCCTGTTTGGGATTGAGATGCACCTGGTTTTCGACAACCTGCTGCATTCCGATCTTGAGTGCCACGGCCGCAAAGAAGATGTAGCCGACCACTACGAAAATGACGAACGGCATCCACCAGCTCTTGCTCCCCTGCTTGATGTCTTCGAATGTTTTTGAGGGCGCGGTAAATATGCTTGTTACGCGTTGCATCTGGGAGAGGCCGGGTGCTGCCTCGGCCACCGGTTGAATTTCCTGATCGCTCATGAGTCTGCCTCTCGAAAGACTATTGGGGTAACTTACCTTCACTCCGCGCGGGTCGAACGCAACAGTCTGCAAACGATCGCAGCCCGTTCAGTACGCACGTCCATCCCAAGGCACGCAACGGGTCCGCCCGCAAAAAGCATTCGCACGCGATTGTAACCCTGAACGGTTAAAGAGTCGTAATCATTTTTAAAGACAGTTGTTTAGCTTGGCGCGTTACAGTCCCTGCGCGGTGGCTTCTGCGGGCTCAGGGGCATCGTCCTTGTCGGGCGGGGGCGGAACTGCCGGGTGCCGGCGAACCTTGTGTGTGGCCTTGGGGGCAGCGTAGTTCTTGTACACCGTAATGTGGAAGCAGGCCTGCTGGAACTCCTCTTCGACGTCGATCTTGCCCTCATCCTGCAGACGCGCGAGCCGGTCGCGCATCCAGTAGATCTCGCGCAGGCTGAGTCCTTCTTTGGCAATGTCGATCGTGGCGCCGGTCAGATGCGGGCTGGCAATGTCGCCTTCCGCCTGCGCTGCGTTGCCGTTGATTTCCATCAGCCGCTTTTGGTAGGCCACAGTGCGCACCGCGGAGCTGACCTCAATCGGGTGGTGGAATTGCGCATCATGTGCACGCGCAAGGTCATTGAGGAAGGTGGCGGTCCAAGGGCGGCAATAGCGGCGGTTCTGGGGCAGCTCTCCATTTACCGTGAGAGCCGGTGAGGCAGGAACCGGCACCAGCATGTGGCGCGCGATGCGGTCGTTCAGATCGTTGTCATCGAGAATTCGCTCCAGTCCGTCCGCTTCAGTTTTCTGGTTCTGCCGCGCCAGGGACTCGTAAGACCCGCGCAAGGGGGCCATCGGGAAAATCCTGGCGCTGCGTAGACTAAGCTCGGCGGTTTCAGTGGGAGGGGGTACGGAGGGCCTGGCAGCTTCGATTGCCGGAACTCCGGCGGCTCGCCCATGCGGAACGGGCTTGCTCAATGTGGCAGCGGGGTGGGTTGGGGTTTCGGAGGTCGAGTTCTCTGAGGCCGCAATTTCGTCCGCTGGATTCCTGGAGTCCAGCGTCGACGGCGCATCGGCGTCAGCGGCCTCAGTCCCTGGAGCATCCTGGTCGGAGTCTGTTTTGTCTGCGGCGCGCGGGGCGGCTTTGGCAGCCTCTCGCGGTCGCGCTACGTGGAGAGCAATGTTTCGGCGCCCTGCCCTCCATTCCCGTGCGGCAGCGCGATACCGTGGGGAATACCGGGTGGTGCGGCGGGATGTGCGCCGCGCGGCATACCGCGTCGTGTGCGCCGATGTGGCACGAGCACTCCGGTGCGAAGCTCCAGAGGCCACGGTGCCGCGATGCACCCCGGCACGGTGTACCGGGGTGGCGCTGACTGAGACCGCGAGAAGCGCGATCAGCAGGATCGAGAAGAATGAGGTCCGCGCCATAGGGAGCACGCGGAGAATCGTGAGCATCACTAGTGTAAGACGCTCGAGAACCAATTCCAGGTGCCTATGCGGGTTCAGTCTCGTCTGATAAGTCGTCACGCTCCGTGCCTTCCACACTGAATACGATTGAAACCATTGACCTTGTACAATTGCCGGTCGAGACGACGAGGAGTCAGGGCCAACGTGAAAAAGTCGTGGGTGTGGATGGTAGTGATTTGCCTGCTTGCAGCGCAGGCGGCGCAGACAATCTATGTCGTTCATCGGGAATCGCTCACTTTCGATGAGGACGACCACATGTTTGCCGGGTACATGATGTGGCATACCGGCGACTACGGGTTGAATCCCGAACACCCGCCGCTGGTAAAACTGCTGGCGACCCTACCTATTCTCTCGCGTGACTTGTGGGTCCCTCCGTTGCAGGGTCGTGACTTCAAGAAAGAAGCTTATCTGGATGGGCGCGATTGGCTGGCCCGCAACGATGGCTCTAGCCAGCACATGGTTTTCGCAATGCGAATGGCGGCCCTGCTGCTAGCTCCTCTCCGGCGGCAACAAGGGCGCCGAGGCCGAGTTCGGCCGCTGTGCCGAGCGCTGGGGGATGGCCGAGGCCAACTTCACCTTCGACGGGCACCGCCTGCTCGACCGGCAGCGCGGCGTCGTCGTGCTCTCGGAGGACGACCTCCGGAAGGGCGACTTCAGCCTCGTCAACGCCTCCCGCCGCCTCAACCGCGTGCTCTCGGAGATCCCGCTCGTGCGCAGCATCCTCCAGACCATCTGGCACCAGGTCTCCGGGGCCGGCCAGGTCTTCATGGTGGGCACGATCCAGGACGACAACACCGTGCGCGGCGGCACCGGCTGGGGCGCCGAGCTGGCCCGGCTGTGGAAGAAGCCGCTCTTCGTCTTCGACCAGAGCCGGCGCTCGTGGTTCCGCTGGAGCGGCGCTGCCTGGGAGATCGCGGGCCTCCCCGTCATCACCAGCGAGTCCTTCGCCGGCATCGGCACGCAGAACCTCACCGACGAGGGGCGCGTGGCCATCCACGACCTCTTCCTCCGCAGCTTCGGCGAAGCCGGAGGCTGATCGAACCCCGGGCCGCCTGAGCCGGCCCCAGTCCCTCCCGAACCACCTCGGACCTGGAACTTCGCGACGCGCCGCGCAAGGCGAGCGCACTCGTCGACGAGGTACCCATCGGCCGGCGGAAAGGCTAAAGACTCACGAACCCTGGGGTGGTCGTGAGGTCTTCGCCATGTCCGCACAGCGCCGTACGTCCGTGAAAGTCACCGGCAAAATCCTGTACCTGACGGAGGACGCGGAGCTCCTGAAGAAGCAGCTCCGCGGCGAGGCAGCGTCGCCGTCGATCCGGAGAAGACGCGCGCTCGTCAACAACATCTCGACCGACGAGCTGACCCCCGGCTGGGTTTGCTACTACTACGACGAGACGCTCGCCCGGTACTGCCTCGTCGGCCTGCGCGGCGGCGTCGTCGCAGAAGGACGAGCATCAAGAACGGCGGCTTCGGCGTCATCGTCAGCGGCCGCTCGAAGGGCTGCGGCAGCTCGCGCGAGACGGCGCCGTACAGCGAGCTCGAGGCGGGCGTGAAGCTCGTCGTCGCGCGGAGCATCGAGAAGATCTACGGCCAGAACGCGCAGAACATCGGCCTGCTCACGACGCACCGACTTCGGCGCTCCTCGACCGCATCGCGCGCGGCGAGGAGATCCCGATCGAGCGAGTTCACCCGCGGGCTCGACCCGATCAGCGCCGCCATCGTCGAGCACGGCGGCCTCTTCGCCTACAACCGCGCGCGCCTCGCGGGCGAGGTCGTCGCCGCCCGCCGATCACGACCGCGCGCGCGCCCGATGACGCTCTGCGAGAAGATCCTCGCCAGCCACGTCGATCGTCGACGCCAAGACCGGGCGAGCTCGGCGTCCCCGCCGTGAAGCCGGGCGACGCGTTCTTCGCCCGCACCGACGTGCGCTTCTCGCACGAGTACGTGACGCCGATGGCCGAGTCGCTCTTCCGCGCCGAGCCTCGGCGCCGACGCGAAGGTGACGCGAGCCCGGAGAGCGTCTTCGCCTTCCGCGATCACCTGACCTTCCTCGACCTCGTCATGCCGAAGGAGCACATCGAGCATGGGGCTCAAGCGAGCAGGCGCACTCGCTCGCGACGGTGCAGGAGGCGTTCACGAAGAAGCAGGGCATCAAGCTCTACGGCGAGGTGCTACCGCGACGGCAAGCTCGTCGGGCTCGCGAGGCCATCTGCCACAACAAGGTCGTCGAGGAGATCGCGCTCCCCGGCCAGGTCGTCGCCGGGACCGACTCGCACACCTGCATGGCCGGCGCGCTCGGCTGCTTCGCGTTCGGCGTCGGCTCGACCGACATGGCCAACGCCTGGTTCACGCGCGACGTCCGCGTCACCGTCCCCGAGACGGCGCGCTTCGTCCTGCACGGGCAAGCTCCGCGCCGGGCGTCACGGCGAAGGACGTGATGCTCTACATCCTCTCGCAGCCGTTCTTCAAGAGCGGGCGAGGGCATCGGCAAGGTGCTCGAGTTCGCGGGCGACGGGCGTCCGCGCGATGGGCGCTCGACGAGCGCGCGACGCTCGACGAACATGGCGGTCGAGGCGGGCGAGCTTCACCGGGATCATCGAGGCGGACGAGGTCGTCGTCGACTACCTCGTGAAGCAGCGCGGCCTCGACGCCGACGACGTGCGCGCGCGCATCGTGCAGGCCGACCCGGGCGCGACGTACATGCGCGACGTTCGAGCTCGACCTCGCCGCGATCGTGCCGATGGTCGCGACGCCGGGCGACCCGCGCAACGGCGTGCCGCTGCGCGACGCTCGCGCGAGCGGCGGCGGCGACGTGAAGATCGACATCGCGTACGGCGGCTCGTGCACCGGCGGCAAGAAGGCCGACATGGACATGTACGCCGAGCGTGCTCGCGGCGCGCCGTCGACCGCGGGCAAGCGCGTCGCCGACGGCGTGCACCTCTACATCCAGTTCGGCTCGCAGGACATCCGCCGCTACGCCGAGGAGAAGGGCTACCTCGAGATCTTCGCCAAGGCGGGCGCCGAGCTCGTCGATCCGTCGTGCGGCGCGTGCATCAAGGCGGGGCCCGGCGTCGAGCGACTCGCCCGACCAGGTGACGGTCAGCTCGCACAACCGCAACTTCCCCGGCCGCAGCGGGCCCGGGAAAGGTGTATCTGGCGAGCCCGCTCGTCGTCGCCGCGAGCGCGATCGCCGGACAAGATCGTGTCGCCCGACGCGATCGGGTGAGGCTCGCCGAGCCACGCATGGACGTCGGCCTCGACCGCCTCCCCTGAACCTCCCCTCGCTCCTCGACCGGCTGCGCGGCGCGCGCGTCGGGCTCCTGGCGCACCCGGCGAGCGTCGATCGCGGCCTCGTCCACGCCGCCGAGGTGCTGCCCGCGCCGGCGTGCGGCCGGCGATCTTCTTCGGCCCGGAGCACGGCTACGGCGGCGAGGCGCAGGACATGGTCGGCGTCGCCTCCGCCGCGCGACGCGCGCACGGGCGCCCCCATCGTCAGCCTCTACGGCGACCGCTTCGAGGACCTCTCCCCCGCCCCGAGCACCTCGCCGGCCTCGACGTGCTGCTCGTCGATCTCGCCGACGTCGGCGCGCGCTACTACACCTTCGTCTGGACGGCCTCCTCGCGCTGCGCGCCGCCGCACCGCGCCGGCGTGCAGGTCCTCGTCCTCGATCGCCCCAACCCCATCGGCGGGCTCGCTCCCAGGTCGAGGGCGTGACCAGCGCCCCGGCTTCCTCTCCTTCGTGGGCCTGGAGGCCGATCCCCGTCCGCCACTCCCTCACGGTGGGCGAGATGCTCGCCTGCGTGGCGGCCGACGCGAGGGGATCCCCCTCGGCCCGGACGGCGCGCTCGCCATCGTCCCGGTCGCGCGGCTGGGACCGCGCCGCGCACCGCGCACGCGTGGGATCGCCCGTTCGTCCTCCCCTCGCCCAACATGCCCACCGTCGACACGGCGCTCGTCTACCCCGGCGGCTGCCTCATCGAGGGCACCAACCTCTCCGAGGGCCGCGGCACGACGCGCCCCTTCGAGATCGTCGGCGCGCCCTGGATCGACGGCCGCGCGCTGGCGGCGGGCCTCGCACGCCACCGGCCTCGCGGGCTTCGTCGCCCGCGCGCTCACCTTCCGGCCGACGTTCCAGAAGCACGGCGGCACGTCTGCGGCGGGGTCCAGATCCACGTCACCGACGCGGCGGCGTTCCGCCCGGTCGCCACGTACGTGGCCCTCGTCCGCCCTCGCGCGCGCCCAGGACCCCGACGCGCTTCCGCTTCCGCACCGAGCGCTACGAGTACGTGGACGACATCCCCGCCTTCGACCTCCTGACCGGCTCGGCCGAGGCGCGGGAGGCCATCGTGGCGGGCGCGGAAGCCCGCGAGGTCGCCGCCGGCGCGCGGCGAGGCGGACCCGGGCTGGCCGGAGGCGATGATGGCCGCCGAGGCGGCCGCGGGGCGGGCCGCAATCCCCTCCTGATCGCTCGCGCTTTCGGTTTGGGCCGCGGCGCGCCTATCATCCCCATGGGCCGGGGTCTCCACCCCGCGCCCGGGGACGGTACGATGAGAACGAGCGCGAGCGGTCAGGGGCGGCGGCGGGGGTTGGGCGGGCGTGGCTTCGGGGGTCACTGGCTCCGGCTCGGCGCGGTGGGCGGCATCGCCGCGGCAACGGTGGTGGCCGACGCCTCGTGCTCACTCATCGTCAACACCAACGCCAACCAGTGCAGCGCCTCGACGGTGGCCAGCGACTGCGCCGCCTTCCCCGGCCTGCGGAGCTGCGTGGACGGCGTGTGCCAGGTCGCCACCACGGCGCCGACGTGCACGTCGAACACCGGCTGCTCGAAGTACGCCAGCGCCACCTGCACCGACGGTGTCTGCGCCCGCATCTGCACCTCCAGCACGGACTGCGAGACGGCAAGCGACTTGCACCGAGCGGGACTGCATCTCCAGCACGCAGCAGGGCGAGCTGCAAGGTGAACGCCGACTGCGGCAGGATGGGCACCTACTACATCTGCCGGAAGGACACGCTCAAGTGCGTGAACCTGGAGAGCAGCCTCTGCCCCACCGTCTACGGCGACTACACGAGCGACGACGCCTTCCTCTTCGGGTCCGATCCTCCCCATCACGGGCCCCGACATGAGCACCGGCGTCCCCCTCCAGAACGCCATCGAGTTGGCGATCGGGGACTTCACCCAGAACTCCGCCGGCCTGCCCCCCGCCCCCGGCCAGAGCGCGCGCCGCCCCATGGCCTTCGTTGGCTGCACCGACAAGAGCGACTCCGCGACGGCCGTCACCGCCGCCCAGCACCTCGTGAACGACGTGGGCGTGCCCGTGATCCTGGGCGCCGCCTTCAGCGGCATCACCATCTCGGTGGCCACCATGGTGACCATCCCGGCCAAGGTCATGCTCTTCTCCCCCTCGGCCACGAGCATCGCGATCACCACCCTGGACACGAGCAGCCCTCGTCTCGTCTGGCGCAACTCACCCCCCGACACCTTCCAGGCCCAGGCTCTATCCCTGTACATGGCCCAGCCCAACACCGGGCTCGAGGCCCAGGTCCGCGCCAAGCTCAGCCTCATGCCCACCGACAAGATCAAGGTGAGCATCCTCCACAAGGGAGACTCCTACGGCAGCCTCCTCGCCTCCGCCCTCGCCAGCCAGCTCAATTTCAACGGCATGCCCGCCCTCGGCCAGACCGAGTTCCAGGACCTCGATTACGGCAACCCCGACGGCCCCGGAGACCCCACCAAGTACGGCACCCAAGTCGCCGCTACCCTGGCGCAAGAGCCGCACATCATCTTCATCATCGGCACCACCGAGGGCGTGCAGTCCGTCTTCGAGCCCATCGACGAGGGCTGGACGAACAGCACCTACTACCCGATCTACGTCTTCTCCGACGGCGGCGAGGTCCCCGAGCTGACCACCTACGTCGCGAGCCCCAAGGGCCCCGGGGCGAGCACCCTTCGCACCCGCATCTCCGGCTCCGTCCCCGGCACCAACAACATGCTCTACCAGGCGTTCCTCAGCGAATACATGGGCGCCTTCAACACCGGTGACCCCACCGTCTTCGGCGCCGCCGGAGCGTACGACATCGCCTACCTGCTCGGATACGCCGCCACCTCGCTCCTCGCCCCGGGGGTGAAGAACACTGCCGTCACCGGCTCCGACCTCGCGAGCGGCATGGCCGCGCTCATTCCCAGGGGACGACCCGCTCCTCACTGGACGTGGGCGGCGGCAACATCAACCCGGCGTTCGGCTTCTTGCAAGCCGGGACGGGGATCGACTTCAACGGCGCGTCCGGCCCGCTCAACTTCGATCTGAAGACCGGGGAGGCGCCGTCGGACATCCAGATTCTGGTGCGTCAACCAGTCCAGCTCGAACGAGATCAACTCGGGGCTCTACTTCCAGGCGGCCACCTCGACGCTGGCGGGCACGTTCACGGCATGCAACTGAAGTAACGCGCCATCGGGAGCGGAGCTGCCTCGCTGGCAACGCTCCGCGTCGCCCCTGGCAAGCGACGCCGCCGCTCTGGCAAGGGGAGGGGTTCCCCGGCCAGCGGGGCACGAGCGCTGGTAACGGCGAGTGCCGCCCGGGTGAGCGGAGCGGGGCGTGTTGGCAGGGGAGGGGGTGCCCTTCGCTGCGGAGCGTCTCCCGTTGCGAGAGGAGCGTCTCCCGTTGCGAGGGGAGCGCCTCCCGTTGCGAGAGGAGCGCCTCCCGTTGCAGAGGAGCGCCTCCCGTTGCGAGGGGAGCGCCTCCCGTTGCGAGGGGAGCGCCTCCCGTTGCGAGGGGAGCGCCTCCCGTTGCGAGGGGAGCGCCTCCCGTTGCGAGGGGAGCGTCTCCCGTTGCGAGGGGAGCGTCTCCCGTTGCGAGGGGAGCGCCTCCCGTTGCGAGGGGAGCGCCTCCCGTTGCGAGAGGAGCGTCTCCCGTTGCGAGGGGAGCGCCTCCCGTTGCGGGGGGAGCGCCTCCCGTTGCGAGAGGAGAGTCTCCCGTTGCGAGGGGAACGCCTCCCGTTGCGAGGGGAGCGCCTCCCGTTGCGAGGGGAGCGCCTCCCGTTGCGAGAGGAGCGCCTCCCGTTGCGAGGGGAGCGTCTCCCGTTGCGAGAGGAGCGTCTCCCGTTGCGAGGGGAGCGTCTCCCGTTGCGAGAGGAGCGTCTCCCGTTGCGAGAGGAGCGCCTCCCGTTCCCAGAGGGGCAGCTCCCGTTCGCACAGAAGCGCATCTCTTCGCAAAGGAGCGGCTCATGTTCCCAGAAGAGCGGCTCCAGTTGGCAAAGGGGAGCATTCCCTTCCCAGATGAGCGGTCCCCGTTCCCAGCGCGGCGGTTCCCCCTCCCACACGAGCGGCTCCGGTTCACGAAGGGGAATCGCCCCGTTCCCGAGGAGCGACCGCGCTTCACGCAGCGGCCCCGTTCGCAAAAGGGGGCGCTCTCTCTTGCCAGAGGAGCGGCGTCGGAGAACCAGCACTCCCGAGGCCCGATCAGCTCTTACTGCCGCCCGGCGCGTGGGCGAGGTTGTGCGTCGCGACGTCGGGATGGTCCCGAAGAACGGATCGGTGACCAGGACTCGCGGCGTCAGCCACGCGAGCTTCTGCTGAATCTGCTGACGCCGCACCGAATCGTATACCGCGCGCTTGCCCTGCGGCTCCGTCGGGCGCAACGCGTCGTCCGCGATCCACGCAATCACGTGGACCTGGTGCTTTCTGCCGGCGAGCGCGTGCCCGCAGCGCTCGACCCACGGTGCCCCACCGGTCTTGGCGTACGCTCCTGCGATCCCCGCAACCGTGTCCCGCACCTGAGCCCGATCTCAGGGGCAGCTCCCGGACCTGGCGCTTCTTGTTTTCGATGTGGTGCCCGCGGAAGTCCTTCACCTCGATGAGGTAGAGCGTGTGCTCGTCGAGGAGGCCGAACGAAGTCGACGGCTTTGGTGCCCTCGGTCCGCGTCGCGCCGTGCTTGTCGGTCAGCTCGCCGTTGAGCGTTCCGACGCCACGCAGATAGACGTCGTGCGCGTCCCACTTATCGACATCCCAGCGTGCGCCGAACGTGAAGCGGATGCCGCCCTCGTTGACGTCTTCACGCGCCGGCCTCCGTCGAAGGCCTCCCGCTCCCGCTCGTGCAACGCAACGAACGCCTCCAGGATCGGATTGTTCGCGGGCTCGGCGAGCACCTCCCCGCGCTCGACGCGGACGCCCTGCTCATCCTCGTCCACCCGAGCGCGAAGAACGCCGTGCCCGGTCGCCAGCTCGCGTCTGTCTCGACTGCGAGAGAATTCCGACGTGAGCACGTAATCGTCGTGCGAGAAAGACCTGCACGCCCTCCGTCGCGAGCTGGAGCACGACGTCGCGCGTGAGCTTGCTGAGCTGCGGGTTCATGTTCGCCTCCGGCTCGTCCCAGAAGAGGAAGGCGTTGGCTGCGAGCGAG
>CAVSAW010000010.1:0-8312 GCA_963725945.1 uncultured Acidobacteriota bacterium
GTGATTAAGTGCGAGTTGGCCTGTCCTCGCCAGCTATCTGCGGACAACAAGCTGCTAGGTCGCCCGTGATCCGTGAGTGGTGAACGTCACCTTCTCACCCAAAGGCTGCGTTGGACTTCAGCCGAGCGACGGGAGTCTCTTCTTCTTGTCGTCGAGCAATTTGAGGATGCTGGAATCCACCAGATAGCGGATCTTAGCTCCGCAGGCAACGCATTCTGTCTCCTGCAAATTGCCGGTGACGGTGGTATCGGGGAGGGTGGAAGATCGAAGGCATTCAGGGCACGTTACCACGATATAGTCTTCGTCTTTGCGGGGAATCCATAAGGGAGCTTTTTCTTGCTTGCCCAGATGCGGCCGCACGGGTGAGTCCGCGATTAATTCCTTGATCTTTGCCAAGAGCTCATCGGGCGTATAGCCGCCCTTTTGAAAGAAATGATCTACTAAGAGGCCCAACGGCATATTTGCGAGAATGAACTCCCCGCTAATTGCGATGGTGGGGATGTGCGGAAATCGACGGCGGACGATAGAAAGCAGTTCGAAGCCGGACATGTTCGGCATTCGCAAGTCCGCAATGATCAGGTCGGGCAAAACCTCGCGAAGTATCTTTAGCGCAGCAAAACCATCCGCGGCGGCACGAACCGAAAAGCCGAAACTGCGAACAATGGCGGCGGTGGTTTCCAGTATCAAAGGTTCGTCGTCTACGATAAGTACACGACACTTGAACGGCCCGGCTGAATTCATACATATCACGTCCGATCTTCAGGTTAGCACGCTGTTTTGGTCATCACTGATGACGCCGTAGCGCGGAGCCACGACTGGGGTCGTGGATGCCGATCAACGACTCCAAAAACTTTCGGATTGAGTTCGGCTTCTTGTAGTGACGGTTGATGGCGATAGATGTCCCGTGAGGCCACAGGATGCTCTCGCACCGGCGGCCTGTTGGTTTCGTTCGCATCCGTCCCCGCCGTTCGCCCTGGGGCTGACCATTCGCGGTAAGTTCGTAGCGGGCAGCGGCTTGCAACCCGTTATCTCCATCTGACCTCTAAAATCAAAAGTGCTCCGAACCCTTGAAAATCCATCGGAGTGGCTCGAAAGAGTTCAAAGATGGAAGGTCCCAAGCAGCGCACTCCCGAGCCCCGTCGCACTCCCGGCAGGTCCCTGACTTCCGCGCTCCACGAAATCAACAATCCGCTGGAGTCGCTGTTGAACCTTCTTTATCTCGTAGAGACAGACCCTGCAATTTCCCAAGCATCCCGCGATCACTTGAAGATGGCGCAGGCGGAGGTGATGCGCGTCTCAAAGATCGCTCAGGCGGCGATGAAACGAGTTCCGCGCCGCGAAACCGCAGAGGCAACGGACGTAGCAGCGCTGCTCGCCTCCGTTCTGGAATTGCACAAACCCAAGCTCGACCGACATAACGTCTCTGCATCCACTCGGAACGATGACCATGCGACAGCCGTCATCTATCCGGAGCAAATGCGGCAGGTCTTCAGCAATCTGCTTCTGAATGCCATTGACGCAATGCCGAAGGGCGGCAAGGTCTTGGCGAAGATCTCAAGAACTCAAGAATGGATCGGACAGGAGCGCTCCGGAGTGCGAATCACCATTGCAGATACCGGAACCGGAATAGCTGCGGACCTTCTTTCGCGAGTACGCGAGCCGTTCTTCACGACGAAGGGCGCCTACGGCAACGGCATGGGATTGGCCATCGTACAGGAAATCATCGCCCATCATCAGGGGAGGCTGAAAATCCGGAGCAGCACCAGGTCAGGAAAGAGCGGAAGCGTATTCTCTATCTTTATTCCAGCGAAGAGGCGCAAATAAGATCGCCGAGAATAGTTGTTGCGAAAATCGCCAAGTCGTACGTAATCGCCACGGCTGGGAGTTGTTGGCGCTCGTTGGCTCGCGGTCACGATGGAAGCAGTTGTGATCGCGTGCATTGCCGCCATTACCAACAGCGACTGCTGTGACGTGATCGCAGCTTCTCATCAACCGCATCATCTTCTCCGTCTCAACTTGCTGATAGCCTTCAATTCGCCCATTCAGGAAGTAGCGACAAAGCTGAGCCGCACCAATCGTCAATCCAGCCGTGCGATATACGCGATCTGCCCAGTAGTGGCACCCGAGCCCGAAGGCCACGAGTGCCACTCCCAGTGTGATTAAGCGAACGGGAAGACCCGAGTCGTCTGGCATCGCTTACGCTACCGCTGCCGAGACCTTTACGCTCTCCAATTCCGCAACTGAGACTTCGAGCGAAGGAGGCTCAAGCAGGTGCTGGTGCTTACACTTCGTGCAGGTCACGGCCTCGGTCATCTTGAGCACTGCCTGCTGATATACATGCGGCACTCTTGCTTCACTTCCGTTGGACATGAAGAACTGCGGTGAGACGGCTCCGCGGAACATCTTGTCCTTGCCCCACAGCTCCCGCTCCAGAATTCCGAATCGATGGAAGAAGATCATCTTGGTTTCCAGCTTGGGTTTCGGCTTGTCCTCGTCACTGACCAGCGTATGGCTGGTGATCAGCAGGTCATAGCTGGTTTCGAATCGGTACATGTCGAGCCGCACGACAGGGCCTTTCGCCAGCAGGATGGCGTGCAGGCCGTTGGGCATGAAGTTCTTCACCGGCTGCAGCCAGTTGAGTGCCGTGCCATCTTCCTTGCAGAAGCTGACATAACGTCCAATGTCCGCGACAGCGCCTCCCGATTCCTGGCCACGGATGAGCCAGTCCTGGTCTCGGCGTTGCACGGTGAGATTAGCCTCGCACCAGATGCCTACAGTGCGAAGACGGGTGAGAGTGGGTTCCGGTAGAGTAAGGCCGCGACGGGCGATGAGTTCCAGTTGCTGCGAAGTCATGGGGTAAGCTCCCTGTGATCCCGCTTCTCGGGATCGATTCGAATTGGTTAGTCACTCGCTCACCGCCCGGATCAGACCTTCCGCGACCGTGAGCACCTTTTGCTTACGGTCTTCGGATCGGAATTGGCTGGCCAACTGCGGCACGAATCATTTCCTTCGTGCAGCCTGCCCAGCATTTGTACTTGCGAGAGTCGCTAATCGAGATGGCGAGGTTGTCGCCTGCCCGGTCATTGCCCGCCTGCGCACAGGACGGACACTGGGTGTAATAGTTCCCGCTCGCCTTGCGCCGTGGTTTCTGGACGAAGTCGAGGATGGAGAACTGTTTGTCGGTTGGGATCGGGGTTGCGCGGCGGCAATTCGATCGTGGTTGGCTTGCGAAGAAACTCCTCCGGGATGGTCATGCCCAAGCTGAGCCGCGTCAGTTCGGTTTCGGTGAGCTTCTTCAGGTTATTGAGGTAGGCAAGTTGTGAGTTGATGTCGCTGCCGGCGTCGTAAAACCAGTAGCGATGGTTGTTGGCGCGATGCACACCGAGTGGTCCGCGCAGGGCATTGCCGAACTCACCCGGAGCGAGACGGTCCTGGCGCGGGAAAATTTCGATTCCATCCCGCAAGCCGGCTGCTCCCTTGATCGGCACGCCCAGCCGAAGGGCGACGTTGTAGATGTAGACCCGGCACTGTTCTGCCAGGAGCGGTTGTTCGCAGAAGATCCAGAGGTGACCGCCACGACGGGACATCTCCAGCGCTGCGGAAACGCCATCCAGTTCAAGTTCACCTTTCAACTTGCCGAGGTCGAAGAACGCGTCATCGTAGTCAGCGTCGATAGCGATCCATTTGCAGCGTTGCGATTGAGAGTTGATGGCATACAGGCCGACGGTGATCCAGCCGGCCAGGTGTTTGCGGACGGTCGTCGCGTCAAGCTCAAGCGGCTGGCCGCTGTCCTTATTCTTAGGTTGATAGTGATAATGCCGCCCCGTTTCCGGGTGCGGGTTAGCCGACTGGCGGGTATAGGCCTTGCGGTTTACGAACAAGGCCCACCAGTCACGAACGCTCTCCTGCGTGACCGGAACGATGGGCGGTTTGGGCCTAGGGAGGTTCAGCCCCCGAGGCTGAATTGAGTTGACGCTCATCGCTCCGTAGTACCTCCTTTCTGAGCGAAGTGGGCGCAGTTTCGCCGTGATGCTGAGTGCCGTCAAATGGGACATGCACCCACCTGCAAGCTACTGAAATAGAGATACTTAAAGAAGGCAAAGGGATTGGCTCACACGGCCATCGGTCACGGTCCAGAGAATGCCTATATAAAGGAAGAGGCGGTGAGGGATCATCAGCCGGTGGCAGACCAGCATCTCGGCCTTCACTCTGCCCCGATAAAATGTCTTATTGCTGAACTGGAGACGCAATGTGCGGTCGCTATCGGCTGTCGCGAAGAAAGCAATTGATCGCCGAGTATTTCGACACGGCGGATGAGATCGATTGGGAGCCGCGCTACAACATTGCTCCCACCCAGAACGTCGGCATCATTCGCCAGGATCGGGAGCATCCGGTTCGGAAGTTCTCGCTGGTGCGCTGGGGCTTGATCCCTTACTGGGCAAAAGATCCGGGCATCGGGCAGAAGATGATTAACGCCCGTTCGGAAACCGTTCTCGACAAGCCGGCGTTCCGCGAAGCATTTCAAAATCGTCGCTGCCTGGTGCCGGCCGACGGCTTTTACGAGTGGAAGCGAACCGGCAGGTCAAAACAGCCCATTCACATCGGAATGCAAGACGACTCACTGTTTGCCTTCGCCGGCATTTGGGATCGCTGGAAAGATGCCCACGGTAATGCTGTTGAGACGGTCTCTATTCTGACGACCACGCCCAATTCGCTTCTAGCCGAGGTGCACGACCGAATGCCGGTCATCTTGGAACCGGAAGATTACGAACTGTGGCTTGATCCTGGATTCACGGATCTCGACACATTGACCGCAATGCTGAAGCCCTTTGATCCGACGCTGATGAAGTGTTATCCCGTGAGCACATTGGTGAACAGTCCGGCGAATGACGACTCGAACTGTGCCGCAGAAGTTGAGCCCGCGCACCGTGACACTGCGACCCTGTTTTAGATAAGCAGAACTTGCCACTGCGATTTCTGCGCCGCCTCCGTCCTGTATCGTTTAAGGCGGGAGAGATTCCATGCTACGCAAGCGCTGTGTTTTGGGATTCACTTTCCTTTGTCTTACGAGCTCTGTTTCTTATGCCAGCGGCGATTACGGTTGCGACGCGCCAAGAGGGACTATCTTCTTTCGCAGTTATGAGAGCTGCAACAGCGTTCCTTTTCTCAGCCCGTCGAACGACAGCCGGCTGAACCTTGAGTTGTTGCTGATTGATGCCGGAAGACTGACGGGAACCTTGAACCCGACGCAAACGCCGGATCTCCCAATGATGAAGGACTATGTCTCGCTGCGGGTTCCTTTCGATATGGATAGCTGGCAACTGAGCGAACCGGGGTTGAGTGCGGCCGCCGACAAAGACAGTACGAATGGTTCGGCGGGCTCGAATGACCATGCTCAGGGCGAAGGCAGCCGCTGCGACAGCGCCGCCGACGGCCTCAACGCATTTAAGAATGCCGTGAATGCCGCTGCGGGCCTGTCCAAGGAAGATGCGGCGATCTTGATTGAGGTCCGCAGCAATTTGATCGTCGGCTGCAGCGCAACCACGCCTCCTGGACTCAAGCCGCCGCAAGGCCTCCGCTCCGCACTGGCGCGCGACTTCGCCGCTTATATCGCTGGCGCAAACGCTTTCTATGCCGGTGATTTCGCTGCCGCGCTAAGAAATTTCGACAACATCAAGAACAGTACGAACCCATGGCTGAAGGAAACCTCCCGCTACATGGTGGGGCGGACATTGCTCAACAGCGCGCAAAGCTCGGCATTCGGGGAATGGGGAGATCTGAAGTTAGCGAGCGTAGACAAAGACAATTTGAAGGGTGCTGAAGACGCCTTCAACTCTTATCTTCATGACTTTCCTCGTGGCATGTATGCCGCGTCGGCGCGGGGTTTGCTGCGGCGAGTGTATTGGCTGGGCGGAAATCAGACGCAGTTGGCCGAAGCTTTTGATCGCGCGCTCGCGGATTCAGAAAAGGACGCAAACAATATCACGATACTGGACTTAGTCCAGGAGGCAGACGCGAAACTGCTTGCCTCAGTGCAGATCGACCAGATCAAGTCGCCGCGATTTCTCGCGATTATTGATCTGATGCGCATGAGATCGACGGCCCGCAGGCTGGGGTTTCCAATACCAATGCGCCATTGAAACTGGCGGACCTTGAGGCGCAGAAGGACCGGTTTGCGAGCAACCCGGCGCTCTACGACTATCTGCTTGCCGCGTTCCATCTCTATGTGGATAACAAACCGGACGAGGCGCTGGCGCTGCTGCCCAGCGTGCCAAATGCGCCGCTGAATTACTTTGCGTTCAGCCAGCAGACGTTGCGTATGCTGGCGCTTGAGGCCGGCAAACAGTACGACAAGGAGCGCAGTCTGGTGCTCGAGATGTTGCCACTGGCCAAGTTGCCGCTCGAACGTCGAGCAACTGCAACTGGCGCTCGCGCGGGTTGAGGTGCTTTCAGGGCGTACCGATCGCATTTTCGCGCCGGAATCACTGATTCGAGACAAGGCGATCCGTACTATCGTGGTTGAGTACACGGCGAGCGCGGAGATGCTCCGCCAGCGGATAAAGGACCCGAAGGAAAACGCGGACGTGGTGAACGCCGCCTTGTACTCGCTGCTTTACAAGGAGCTCACGGGGCACAAATATCAGGCTTTCCAAACCGATCTGGCACTCATGCCGCCCCATCCGCAGGATCTGCTGATGCCGTTTGTCGCAACGGGCGAAGGCAAGAGCGCAGGGTACCCGTGCCCTTCGATGCGGGAGGTCGCCGCTGCCTTGCAGCGCGACGCAAACGATGCGCGAAGCCTGAATTGCGTGGGCGAACTGGTGAGACTCCACGGCGTGCATTACGGCCAACAGGCTGCGCCCCCGGCGACTGACCTGGGGGGCGCCGGCTCGCTGTTCCCGGTCACAAACTATTCGCGATTGGATGGGTACATGAAGGTGATCGCGAACCATCAAGCGGATCGCGATGCCAGAGCTTATGCTCTCTATCGGGCCGTGAATTGCTTTGCATCTTCAGGAAATAACGGTTGCGGCCCGCAGGATATTCCGCAAAGCACACGCAAACAGTGGTTCGGCACGCTGCACAAGGAATATCCCAACAGTGTCTGGGCGAAGTCATCGAAGTATTACTGGTAGAACCACATGAAACGGGTTGTCCTGATCTGGCTCAGCGCTCTGCTTGCCGTGGGAGGTGTGGCCGCGGACACCGTGGACGTATCGAAGTACGATACGTTTTGGTTGTGGGCCGGCGTGACGCCGCAGGCAGTGTTAAAGCACGCGCGTTGTGTTTATGTCTTACAGGGGCAGATCGAAGCAAAGCGCGGCGATGAGTCGCAGGTGCGTTTTGTTGCCCAGGGGGTTGCAGTGCCCCACGATCAGCCGGTCGAGGTCTGGCTAGCCTATCGTGTTCACACATTGCACTGGACGAGGCGTGAATACGCGATCCTGCTGGCTCAACTACAGCGCTGGCGACAGGCTGGAAATAAGGTGGTGGGAGTTCAGATTGATTTCGACGCACACACCCTGCATCTGGAGGAATATGTGGAGTTCCTCGAAGGGTTGCGCCGGCAATTGCCATCAGACTGTCGTCTCGGCATCACGGGCCTGCTCGACTGGAGCAGCCGCGCTGATCCCAACGAACTGAATCAGCTTCGTGGAATCATTGACGAGGTTGTGGTGCAGACGTATCAGGGGCGACACACAATAGAAAACTATTCTGCTTATCTGCCGCGTGTATCCCAGTTGACCTTACCCTTCAAGATTGGGCTCATCCAGGGCGGCAATTGGAATGCGCCAGGGTATCTCGCGGCAAGCCCTTGGTTCCGCGGCTATGTAGTATTTCTGCAAAATCCACGTGCGCTGAAATAGAAATGCTCAAAATGTGAACGTCCACTGATCGTTTGAGGGGCAAGCGTGCCGTGCGGAGAAGTCGACCCTATATTTGCGGTCGACATCCTCTGTTTGCAGTCTGTCCTCAGGTGTCACCGAGCATTCAGGAATCTTTCCTCAGAGTGGTCAGTCAACTGTCGCCATCATGCCAATGCGCTCATCGACAGGATTGCGGGAGGATGGTCAGCAACGTGGCAGTTGGATCACGAGCGAATTGTCGGCAATGCGCAGGAAGGCCGGAAACAAAATTCTTTCGAATTGCCAGGTTATTGACCGCACTGAACGCTCGTTGTAATCGTCGGAATGCATTTGGAATGTAATCCATGTTAGCTCTTACAACAATGCCGTTGGGGATTTGCGGCAAGATACGGACCGTGGGGATAGTCAGAAGTTAACATCCTCACTGTGTTTTGTTTACGCGAG
>CAVSAW010000011.1:0-209772 GCA_963725945.1 uncultured Acidobacteriota bacterium
GTAGGCACGACTGGACTCGAACCAGCGACCTCTTCCGTGTCAAGGAAGCGCTCTAACCAACTGAGCTACGCGCCTGCAATGCGACATGAGGTAGTCTATCAGGATCGGGCCAGCGGGAAAAGATGGGCTGTGCCACCCGCTTGGCCATGCTGTACCATCGTTGACGAGCTGCAGTGCAGAGCTTTCTGCTGGCGCTGTCCTGTATGCTCCGACTTCAGAGGCGCTTGGCTTCAGTCCGGTTTTTCCATCGGCCCGTTGCGAGCGCTGGGTCGTAATCCGCTGCCTGTTGAACGCTGCCATGACAGACGTCTCGAAGCCTCAACTGAATCCGCTCCGCACCGCTCCCAACCTGCTGACACTGCTTGCGCATCTGCCTGGCGCCGTTCCTGGTCGCCGCCATCCTCGAGGGCCACTATGAGCTTGGCTTTGTTCTGTTTCTCGCCGCGGCATTGACCGATGCGCTGGATGGCCTCTGGCCCGCTTGCTCAAGCAGCGCACGGTGCTGGGCCAGTATCTTGACCCGGTGGCCGACAAGCTGCTGCTCAGCACGCTGTTCCTGGTGCTGATGCACGAAGGTCTGATTCCCGCGCGGGTCACAGTTCTGGTTTTCGGCCGGGACGTGGGCATCCTGCTGGTGTCGGCCATCCTCTATGCGGCGGTGGGAGGCGCGAGTTCCGTCCCAGCATCTTCGGCAAGGCCAACACCTTGGCCCAGGTCAGCGCTAGTGGCCGCGGTGCTTCTGCACCAGCTCACCAGGCGCCCTGGGTGGTGGTGTTGCGCATGGTGGCTCTCGACGCGACCATCGTGCTGACCGTGGTCTCGGGTCTGCATTATGCATGGATTGCGGTCCACCGGACCGGCGCTCACGCGGCGAACGGTCACGCACGCAAATAGACTTGCCCCGCTCTGCGTCGACAGCGCTGAGACCTCGTGGAGTCTTCTATTGAACCATGGGAATGGCTGATTGCAGAGCCTACTCGTCGTCTGGAACGCTTCCTCGTCAGCGGTTTCTTCGATCTCCATGTCGTGAAACTCTTCGGAGTCAAAGACTTCGCCACATTCCAGGCACTCGACATATTCGGTGTCTTCGTGCCGGGAGACGATTCGTACCCTGGGGTGTTTGCAGGCGGTTGCCATCGTTCGTTAATCGGTTGGAATGAGGTACTCTTTCCGCCGATTGTAGCGGGCTTTTCGAGTTTTTCAAGCGCCAAATTGATGAATCGTTCTCCTCGTGGCGCCGACATTCTCTCGGGCCAGTTCCGCCAAGACATTAGTGCCGGGCTTGAAATACCGACATAAACGGTCGTATACTAAATACGGACCTAAGAAGTCGGATATTCAATGCTCAAGCTGACCAAAAAGGCGGATTACGGGTTGATGGCGCTCAAGTATCTTGCCGAGCACCCGGAGATTACTGCGCTGAGCGCCAAGGATATAGCCGACGCCTACGGAATTCCGGCGCAGTTGCTGGCCAAGATTCTGCAGCAGCTGACCAAGTCCGGGCTTGCTCAAGTCGCATGCCGGCATGAACGGCGGCTATGCGCTGGCCCGGGATGCGCGGGAGATTTCGGCCTACGAGGTGATTCACGCCATCGACGGGCCGTTTTTCATTACCTCCTGCACCAAGGGCGCAAAGGGCTGCGAGCTGACGCCGAGTTGCACCATCAAGGAGCCGCTGGCGCGGGTCAACGACACCATCGCCGGAGTGCTGAAGAGCATCAGTATTCAGGATCTGGCCGAGCACGAACAGCCAGCCGGACACGCCCACGAGGCGCAGTGCGCTGGTTTCCCTAACGCTTTAACGTTCGAATTCTTCCTCCGCCCGCAGCTGACGCGGAGCCGAACATCGAATGAGGATGGAGATTGCAGATGAGCACAGTTGCCAGCCAGGTTGAAGTGCCGGCAGGCGTGAAGCTTGCCGATTTATATGGATAATCACGCCACCAGCCCGCTCGACCCGCGGGTGCTGGAAGCGATGATGCCCTACTTCACCACCAAGTTCGGCAACGCGGCCAGCCGCAACCACTCCTTTGGCTGGGAGGCGGAGCAGGCCGTGGAGACGGCGCGCGAGCAGATTGCCAAGCTCATCGGCGCCACCGCCAAGGAGATCATCTTCACCTCCGGCGCCACCGAGAGCGAACAACCTGGCCATCAAGGGCATCGCGGAGATGTATCGCGAGCGCGGCAACCACATCATCACCCAGGTGACCGAGCACAAGGCGGTGCTCGACACCTGCAAGCGCCTGGAGAAGTACGGCTACCGCGTGACGTATCTGCCGGTGAAGGCCGACGGGCTGATCGATCTCGAAGACCTGAAGCGGGCCATGGACGACAAGACCATCCTGGTCTCCATCATGGCGGCCAACAACGAGATCGGCGTGCTGCAGCCCATCCGCGAGATCGGCAAGCTCTGCCACGAGAAGGGCGTGATCTTCCACACCGACGCGGTGCAGGCCGTGGGCAAGGTTCCGGTCAACGTGATCGCCGACAACATCGACGTGCTGTCGCTCTCCGGACACAAGATTTACGGGCCCAAGGGCGTGGGCGCGCTGTATGTTCGCCGGCGCAATCCGCGCGTGCAGATTGCCGCGCAGATTGACGGCGGCGGCCACGAGCGCGGCATGCGGTCCGGCACGTTGAATGTGCCCGGCATCGTGGGCCTGGGCAAGGCGTGCGAGATTGCCTGCGAGGAGATGGACAACGAGGCGGCATATCTGCGCGGCCTGCGCGACCGGCTGAAGGCGAAGCTCGAGTCGGAACTGGACTACGTTCACGTGAACGGCTCGATGGAACACCGCCTGCCCGGCAACCTGAACATGAGCTTTGTCTATGTCGAAGGCGAGTCGCTGCTGATGGGCATCAACGACGTTGCGGTTTCGAGCGGTTCGGCCTGCACCTCGGCGACGCTGGAGCCGTCTTATGTGCTGAAGGCGCTGGGCCTGGGCGACGATGTGGCGCACAGCTCCATTCGATTTGGACTGGGCCGCTTCAACACCCAGGCCGAAGTGGACTACGTGGCCGCCAAGGTGATCGACATCGTGAAGAAACTGCGCGAGCTTTCGCCGCTCTACGAGATGGTGAAGGAAGGCATCGACCTGACCAAGATTCAATGGGCGGCGCACTAAAGGCAGTGGCAGCCTCAGGGCTTTTCAGGGGTCGGTTCAGAGCATCGGCGGGCTGTAGCCTGCCGAATCATGACAACTGTAACTGAGAACTGTAACGCGGCTTCCCCCGCAGGAGGAATGGACAAATGGCATACAGCGACAAGGTAATCGACCACTACAACAACCCGCGCAACGTGGGCACGCTGGACAAGAGCTCGACCGAAGTCGGCACGGGCCTGGTGGGCGCGCCGGAGTGCGGCGACGTGATGCGGCTGCAGATCCGCGTGAACCCCGAGACGCAGGTCATCGAAGAGGCCAAGTTCAAGACCTTCGGCTGCGGCTCGGCGATCGCCAGCTCTTCGCTGGCGACCGAGTGGATCAAGGGCCGCACCGTCGAAGACGCGCTGGCCATCAAGAACACCGACATCGTGAAGGAGCTGTCGCTGCCGCCGGTGAAGATTCACTGTTCGGTGCTGGCCGAGGATGCGATTCGCGCGGCCATCGGCGACTGGAAGAAGAAGAACGGCGTTGCGGAGACGCGTACCCGCAGCCGCCGCAGCGCAGTAAGGACTGGCACTGGCGCGGCCGGGACTCCGGCATCCAGGCGAATGCGGCTGCACGGGGATAGGAAAAGGCAAACATGTCGAACATGGTGACAATCGAATCGAAGCCCGCGGAAGGCGCATCGCGGCTGCGGCCAGGCTCTGCTGCACGCCAGGAGCCGCGCCGCAGGCGTAGTCGGCCCCGCCGCAGGGGCTTGCAGGTGACCGAGCGCGCCATCAAGCGCATTCGCGTGGCCATGGCCAAGGAAGGCGTCTCGCCGGAAGAGGGCGGGCTGCGCCTGGGCGTGATGGGCGGCGGATGCTCGGGGCTTTCCTACTCGATCAAGTTCGATACGCGGCCCCGCGAGCGCGACCGCATCTACGAGTTCGACGGCGTGCGCGTCTTCGTCGATCCCAAGTCGTTCCTCTACCTGCACGGCATGACGCTGGACTACGAAGAGACGCTGATGCGGCAGGGATTCAACTTCATCAATCCGAACTCCTCGCGCTCCTGCGGCTGCGGTTCGTCGTTCTCTCGTAGGTCCGTTGCCCGGAGTTCAATCATGTTGAAAGTTCTCGATTCCGCGGTCCCGGTTGCCTGCTGGTCCTGCTCGGTCGGCGCACAACGATGTCCACGCTTTTTTGCCCGCATTGCAGCAAGATTCAGCCTCCGCCGGGCGGCGATTATTTTTCGGTCTTCGGGCTGGTGCCGCGGCTTGATCTGGATTTGGCGGATGCTGGAGCACGAGTTCCACCGCCTCAGCCGCAAGGTGCATCCGGACCGCTTTGCCCGCGCCCGGAAAACGAGAAGCAGTGGAGCCTGGCCGACACGGCGCTGCTCAACGACGCCTATCGCACCCTGAAAGATCCGCTGCACCGCACCGAATATCTGCTCAAGCTGCACGGCGCGGAGATTGGCGAAGAGCACAGCGGCAAGGATCGAGGCCAAAGGATCCTTCGCGCGTTCCCGCCGATCTGCTCGAAGAGGTCTTCGACCTGAACATGCAGCTTGAAGAGATGCGCATGGCCCGCAAGATGGGCGAGACGACCCGGAGCTTCAGACAGCCTTGACCAGGCAAAGAAAAAATTCGAAGGACTGCTGGACGACGTGGATCGCGACCTGCGCGCCCAGTGGCAGGCATGGGACGAGGGCGACGAAGCCGCGCGCCAGGCCGCGCAAAAGACAATGGTGGCCCTGCTCGACCGGCGCCGCTACCTCAGCAATCTGGTCCGCGACGTGACCGAAACTCTGGGAGCATAAAAGAGAAGCATGGCGGAAGGACGCGTAGTTGGAATCGACCTGGGAACCACCAATTCCCTGGTCGCTTATATGCAGGGCGATGCGCCGGTGGTGATTCCCGGCGTGGACGGCTCAAACCTGGTGCCGTCGGTGGTGGCGCTCGACCCCATTCCAGCGGAGGGCGGACGGCCCACGGTCACCGTGGGCAACAGCGCGCGCAAGGCGCTGATCGAGACGCCGGAGCGCGTCATCTACTCCGTCAAGCGGCTCATGGGCCGCGGCCTTGAAGAGGTCCAGAAGCGAGCTGAAGTTCTTTCCCTTCCGTCTTGCCGACGATGTCGAAGCGGGCGAGGTCCCGCGCATCCAGCTTGGCGAGCTTCGCTTCACGCCGCCGGAAATTTCCGCCTACATTCTGCGCCAGCTCAAGCGCAACGCCGAGCGGTTCTTCGGCGAGCCGGTGACGCAGGCGGTCATCACTGTTCCTGCTTACTTCAACGATGCGCAGCGCCAGGCCACCAAGGATGCAGGCCGCATGGCAGGCCTTGAAGTGCTGCGGCTGGTGAACGAGCCCACCGCGGCGGCGCTGGCGTATGGCCTTGACCGCGCCAAAGTGGGCACGATCGCCGTCTACGATCTGGGCGGCGGCACCTTCGACATTTCAATCCTCAAGCTGCGCGACGGCATCTTCGAAGTGCAGTCCACCAACGGCGACACGCACCTGGGCGGGGACGACATCGACAACCTGCTGCTGGCTATCGCGCTCGATGAGATTCACGCCGAACACGGCGTCGATTTGCGGCTTCATCCCAGTGCTGTGCAGGCCGTGCGCAAGGCTGCCATCGAAGCCAAGATCCATCTCTCAACCGAACCGATTGCGAAGTTTGATATTGAGCTGCCCAATGGCGATCGTTATCAGCGTGAGATTCCCCGCGAAGTCTTCGAGCAGTTGATCGAGCCGATTCTCGACCGCACCGTCGGCCCTTGCAAACAGGCCCTCACCGATGCCGGACATCACTCCGGAACAGATCGATGAAGTGGTCATGGTCGGCGGGTCCACAAGGATTCCTGCGGTTCGCCGGCTTGTCGATCGAACTTTTCCATCTCGCACCACGCGGCAAGAAGCCGCACATCGAACTCAATCCTGATGAAGTGGTCGCGCTGGGCGCGGCTGTGCAGGCAGACATTCTCGCGGGCGCATCCAAGACGACCGAAGAATTGCTACTCCTGGATGTAACACCTCTTTCGCTCGGCATCGAGGCTCTGGGTGGCACGGTGGCGCGTATCATTCAGCGCAATTCGACAATCCCTGCATCGGCCACTGAACACTTCACCACCGGTGTGGACGGACAGACCAACGTGGCGATCCACGTCGTGCAAGGCGAACGTGAACTGGCTGCGGATTGCCGGTCATTGGCGCGGTTTGACCTGAAAGGCATTCCGCCCATGAGCGCCGGTCTGCCGCGCATCGAAGTCAAATTTCTCATCGACGCCGATGGAATCTTGCAGGTCTCAGCACGCGAGCAGCGCAGTGGGAAGGCGGCGCAGATTGAAGTCAAGCCAACTTACGGGCTGACCGATGAGCAGGTCGAGAGCATGATTCTCGATTCCTTCGACCACGCCGAAGAGGATTTTGCCGCGCGCTTGCTGATTGAGGCTCGCAACGAGGCGGAGACGATTCTCTCCGCAGTCGAGCGCGCGCCCGAGAGCCCCGCATGGGCGCAGTTGCGGGGCGAAGAGCAAGCCGCGATAACCTCCGCGCGTGACCGGCTCGCGCAGGTTAAACTCGGCAGTGATGCGGCCGCGATTCGCGACGCGACGCTTGCGCTCGATCAAGCCACGCGGCGCTTTGCCGAGTTGATGATGGAGGCCGCCGTTTCTACAGCCATCCGCGGCAAAACCATGAATGACGCCGGCGACGAATTCGGTGACGAAGTTACGGCTCCGCATCCCATGGCTCCGGCGGAATTCAAGTAGGGCGAACCGGCAATCGAGCAAGCCAGCATAAGTACGAGGAGTCTTAATTGATGAGCGAAGCCGTTATCAAAAACATTCCGCCCGAGAAGATGGTGCGCGTCACCTTCCTTCCCGAGGGCAAGACAGTTGAATTCGAGTACGGCACGATGCCCTACGAACATCACGGCAAGCCGATGTCGTTTCTCGACGTGGCGGAAAACTTCAACATCTTCCTCGATCACGCATGCGGTGGAGTGTGCGCGTGCACCACCTGTCATCTTTGGATCAAAGATCAGGATGGTATCAGCGAGGCGGAAGACGATGAGCTTGACCGCATGGACATGGCCGCCGATCAGCAGTTGAATTCGCGCTTGGGTTGCCAGGCAGTGATTACCGGCCCCGGTGAGTACGTGGTCGAGATTCCCAAGTGGAACCGTAATTACGTCTCTGAAGGCAAGCCATTAACTCTTGCCGAACCCAAGTAAGGAGCGATCCCCATGCCGCGCGAAATCATGTGGACCGATGCCGAAGAAATCGGCATTCAATTACAGGAAAAGTTTCCCGACCTCGATCCGTTGACGGTACGCTTCACTGACCTGCATCGCTACGTCACGGAGCTCCCAGGCTTCGCCGACGATCCGACAAAATCCAACGAGTCGCGGCTTGAAGCGATCCAGATGGCATGGCACGAAGAGTTCCAGGACGCACAGGGCTAACACCCTCAATCCTGCCGCCGCCCGCTGCCGCCAAAGGCGCTTTCGAAGTGCACGAACTCCGCTTCCTGTCCCGGCACAAGGTACACACTGACCACATCAAAACGAACCGGCGGCGCAGTCTGTTGCGGAAGTTGTCGCACATATCGGCGCGCCAGGCGGCGTCAGCACTGCGCGCTTATGCGAGTCAACGGCCGCCTCGGCCGGAGCCATGTCGTGAGCTGTGCGCGTCTTCACTTCAACAAAGCAAAGCATCGGTCCCTGCCAGGCAATCAGATCGATGTCGCCCGGCACATCGCCTGACGACCACCGCCGCGCCACAATTGTGTAGCCCTTCGCTGCAGATAAAAGAAGGCCGCATCTTCGCCTTTGACTCCAGTAACGAGATGAGCGGGAAGACTTTCGGCGTGCCCACGTTGCAGCGCCATCCGATCCAACCCATTGAGCATTCGCTCCAGCCACCCGATACGCATTCTCGATCCCCGTTCCGTAACGCTCCATTCTCAACTTGTTGCGCACCCAAAGCAAACTCCCGAGAGTGTGAGCGGTATTGTGCAACTAAAGCCCCTTCGACTTCGTACCATCCACTACGGATTCGACATTCGGGCTCGCGAATGGATCCTGCCACTTTCAGGTCCAATTGAAGGTCGCACTCTCATCGAGGACGACAAAGCAGTGAAAGGACCTGCATGCGGAAGCTTTGGTGGCTCACGGGCCTCGTGGTTGCAGCGCTTCAATTGCCTGTTATTCTCGTTGCGGAGTCGGCGCATACGGTGTCAGGCACCATCTCCGGAGTGAGAGACGGCTCCTTGAGCGTCTATAAAGGCATTCCGTTCGCGGCCCCGCCAATAGGTGAGTTGCGCTGGCGTCCGCCTGCGCCAGTCGCACCCTGGTCTGGTGTGCGCAAGGCAGACACGTTTGCTCCAGCATGCATGCAGACGGGAGTATCGATGCCAGGCGAGGCGACGCCCAAAATCAGCGAAGATTGCCTGTACCTCAACGTCTGGACTCCTGCGAAAGGCTCGCATGAACGTCTGCCGGTAATCGTCTGGATTTACGGTGGGGGCTACATCAACGGATCAGCGGCCATGCCGCTGTATTGGGGTGACCACCTCGCACACAAAGGCGTGATCGTTGTCAGCATTGCCTATCGACTTGGCCCACTTGGCTTTCTTGCGCTTCCTGATTTGACCCGCGAATCGCCACAACATTCGTCTGGAAACTACGGGCTGATGGACCAGATCGCAGCGCTCGAATGGGTTCAACAAAATATTAAAGCGTTCGGAGGCGACCCCCAATGTGTGACCATTGCCGGTCAATCTTCAGGATCGATCTCGGTCAGCATCCTGATGACCTCGCCGCTGGCGCGCGGTTTGTTTCAACGCGCCATCGGAGAAAGCGGCGGGCTGCTTGAGCCGCTCGAGCTTGCGCCAAAGTACTTGCTGGCAAACGCAGAAAAAGAAGGCCAGGTTTATGCCACATCTTTGGGCGCGACCTCACTCAATGAGTTGCGCAACCTGCCTGCATCCCAGCTTACTGGCAATGTGGGCGGCATCGTCCATCCAGTGATCGAACCCTATGTGCTCCCTGAATCCCTTTACGACACCTTTGCCGCAGGTCACCAAAATGATGTTGCACTGCTCCTGGGGTCAAACGCTGAGGAAGCGAGTGCTCTGGTGGATGTGTCTCACGTGTCCGCAGCAACATTCGTGAGCGGCATTGCCGAAAGCTATGGCCCGTTGCCAGGTTCGCTTTTAGCTGCTTATCCACACGCGACCGACGAAGAGGCGCGGCTTGGGCGCCTTCACTTCGAACGCGACCTGCGGTTTGGTTGGGACATGTGGGCATGGGCAAGGCTGCAGGCGGGTACCGGGCATAGTCCCGTCTTTTACTATTCGTTTCGGCAACAGCCGCCGTTTCCACCCGGCTCAGTATACGAGGGTTGGGGAGCAAGCCATTTCGCCGAGCTTTGGTACGTCTTCGACCATCTTGATCAAGATCCCTGGAGATGGACAGCGGCCGATCGAATCCTGGCTGAAGAGATGTCGGGCTATTGGGTCAACTTTGCCACGTCGGGAAATCCAAACGGTCATGGCCTCCCTGCTTGGCCGGCTTTCACCAACACGGAAAATAAAGTCCAGTATCTCGGCGACCCAATTACGATCGGAGGAGTCGCGAATATCGATACGTTGAAGGTTTTCGACGGGGTTTATTCCGCTGTCCGTGGCAAACAATTCGCAGTACGTTAGCAGTCGAGGAAACCTCGCCAAAAGGCCCGTTCCCTCAATGGGAACGAGCCTTTTGATTCACTCCAGCTAAAGTTAGGCGGTCGCTGTTGTCAGTTCATCTGCGTGTGCGTGTTCTTTCTCTGCTACGGTCAGCGCGTCTTCCAGAATATCGAGAGCCACTGTGGCCTCGTTTTCGTTGACGATCAGTGGCGGGCAAAGCGCAGCGAGGTCTCGCCGCAGCCCAACACCATCAGACCGCGCTCGAATGCCAGCGTCTCCACGCGGTTGCGCAGCGCGGTGGCTGGCTCGCGCGTGGCTTTGTCTTTCACCAACTCGATGCCGATCATCAGGCCGCGCCCGCGCACATCGCCCACCAGTCGGATGAGTCTGCTTCCATCCCTGCAATCGCTCCAGCATCAGGCCGCCCACGCGCGCCGCGTTCGCGATGCCTTCGCGCTGCAAAATATCTATCGTTGCCAGCGCCGCGGCAATTGAGACAGGGATTCCCGCCAAACGTAGAAGCGTGGGAGCCCGGCACCCAATCCATGATCTCCGCGCGGCTCATGCAGATGCCAAGCGGCATGCCGCTCGCGATGCCTTTGGCCATGCACACCATATCCGGCTCCACGCCGGAGTGTTCGATAGCCCACCACTTGCCCGTGCGCCCCGCGCCGCTTTGCACCTCGTCGACCACCAGCAAAATGCCGTGCCGGTCGCACACCGCGCGCAATTCGCGCAAAAAATTGTCGGCGCCACCACGTAGCCGCCCTCGCCCTGAATGGGCTCAATGAAGATGGCGGCCACCTCTTCCGGAGGAAGGATCGGTCTTAAAAAGCTTCTCCTCGATGTAGCGTGCACAGCCCATGCTGAAGGCTTCTTCCTCCTGCGGGCCGCCCGAGCATCCGCGATACGCATAGGGATAGCGGATGTGTGTGACGCCCGGCAACCAGTGGTGAAAAGCGGCGCTTCTGCTGCGGCTTTGAGCCGGTGAGCGACAGGGCGCCCATGGTGCGGCCATGGAATGCGCCGAGGAAGGAGATCATTTGCTGCCGCCCGGTGTGATAGCGGGCCAGCTTCAGCGCGCACTCAATAGCCTCCGCGCCAGAATTGCCATAGAAGAAGCGGTGCGGACCCGGCATCGGTGCCACCGCGGAGAGCTTCTCGGCCAGATCGGTCAGGGGCTCATGATAAAAGTCGGTCCCGGAAATATGAATCAGTTCGGCTGCCTGTTTTTGAATCGCCGCAACTACTTCGGGATGGCAATGGCCGGTAGAAACCACGGCGATACCTGCGGCGAAGTCGAGAAATTCGTTGCCATCCACATCTTCCACGCGAGTGCCGCGGCCGCGCTTGGCCACCAGCGGGTACGAGCGGGTATAGCTGGGAGAGATGAGACGCGTGTCCACATCGACGGCAGCCCTCGCTCTCGGTCCTGGCAAGGGACAAACGAGCTTCGGTCCGTATTGTGTGTGCAACTGGCTTTTTGTCATCATTTTGTCACCTCAGCAGATTCAGTGATGCGGCTTCAACTCCCGAAACGGATGAAGGATGGATGGAGAGCAGCCGCGGACCCCATATGGAATGGGTCGTCCAGATCTACGGACCCACAAGGGGGCACGCAAAAACGGGCATCGAACTTCGGCGGGCCGGAGCTAGTCGCCGCCGAAGAGGCTAGGTCGTGTGCGGGTGGGCAGGACGCGCAAGTGGCGGCGCGGGCAGATGCAGCGCGCACGCGATCGCGACCAGCGCTTTGTGGCTGGCATGAGCGGCATCGTGCTGATGGCCTGCGTATGCATTGGATTCCCGCTGGGTATGAGGATAGCACGGGCTGAAAACGCAAAGCCACGGCCAACCGCGCCATCCCAGGGAATTCCGCAAGAAGCGAGAAGCGCTGCGGAGCGGCACGGACTACGATGGAATAATCAACCTCATGGCAAGTCTTTCACCAAAAGGGAGCTACCCGAAGGAGAATCGGGCCACAAAAGTCACCATCTTGTTGGCCTTCGCGAGTGTGTATTTCTTTTGGGGCTCCACTTATACAGCCATCCGGATCGGGGCAGCCGAGATGCCCGCGTTGTTGCTTGCCGGCACCCGGTTTTTAATTGCGGGCTCGATTCTGCTGGCCTGGTGCCGGTGGCGCGGGCTGCGCCTCGCTTGGCCGTCTAACACAATGTTGATGCTGGCCTTCATTGGACTGCTGCTTCTTGGCGGTGGCAACGTTGGACTTGTCTACGCGGAGAGGACCATTCCCAGCGGCCTGGCGTCGCTGGTGCTGGCTGTGGTTCCGCTCTATGTGGCGCTGATTGAAATCCTTTTGCCGGGAGGCGAGCCCCTGCCTGCGCGTGGGTGGCTTGGCATGGCCTTGGGTTTTGCCGGTCTGGTCGTGTTGCTCTGGCCCTCGTTGCGTCATGGCCTGTCTGGGAATTCTGCAGTGCTCTGGGCTATCGGTGCGCTCCTTGCGGGTGGATTAGCGTGGACAGCAGGCAGCATCCTGTCGCGTCGTGCGAAATTGCCTGTCAATAGTTTTGTGGCCGCGGCCTGGCAGATGCTGGCCGCGGGAGCATTCAATACTGTATTAGGAACTGCATTGGGCGAGTGGCCGCAATTCCATCTCAACGCTGCGTCAGCCTGTTCGATAGCTTGGCTCGTCACCGGTGGGTCGCTGCTCGGTTACACCGGTTTCATCTATCTCATCGAACATGTGCCGGTGGCCAAGGTGTCGTCTTATTGCTATGTCAACCCATTGGTTGCAGTCTTCCTGGGTATCGTTCTGCTCCATGAGCGACTCGATGCTGGCTGAGTGCGCAGGTATGCTCGGCGTGGTTTTCGCAGTATTTCTGCTCACGACATCCCAGGTGAAAGCCAAACCCCACCCTGTTGAGGCATTGGAGCAGATTCCGATCGAATGATTCCGGGGGCACTCAGTTGGAAGGCTTGGTTTCAAATGCGGTAACAGGAACCAATGGTGCGGGTGATTCGCCGTCCAGCGTGACGGATCCGTTTTCAAAGGTTTGCAGCGCAGGCCCATCTGCCGCCATAGCCATCCAGCAGACCGCGCCTTTCTTGAGCAGGCTGCACGCGATTTCTACCGTGTAGACGGAATCGGGATGTCCAATGACTGCGCCCTTGGCGCGCTCGATCCACACGTTGTGGGTGCCCAGTGTGTAGGCACCGTAGACCGGATCCGAAATATCGAAGGTCTTCTTCAATCCCTCCGAGGCGCCTTGTGCAAACCCAGGCAGGTCTTTCGCGGTCATCTCCTGGCCGAAACAGGCAAAAGGCAATTCCATCACAACAACCACCGACGCAGGCGTGCCGTGCCTTGCGGTAAGAGCGAGTTGCACGCACGCAATGCCCTTTTTCTCGTCTTCGCTGGCTGCGGTCTGCGTCTGCTGCTGCTTCACCGCCGGCAACATGGGATGGGTGTCAACCACCTCCCAGTCCGCCGGAATGTTGTAAGTAAAACCGAGGTCACTTGAGTGAGTCTCGGGTGCTGGAAGAGGTGCAGGGGCTTGCGCTAATAGCGTGGCGCCGGAGAGAACCACCAAAGGAGCAAGTTACGGAGATTCATTTGGCCGCCAGTCTACCATGGCCCACGACGGTGCGACGAGCATTCGTCTGAGATAGGCCGGGAATTCACTTGAGAAAAAGCACCGAGGCGGCCGACGCGATTCCGGCAATCGAAAAGACGATGCCAAAGTACCAGTACATCCGGCTGCGCATCAGCAGGGTGACCGAGGTGATCACGAGCCCAATCTCCAACAGTGCCTCGGCCAGATCAAAACGATTGGCGCGCGCTTCGGCTTGTTCGACCTTGGTTTCCAGAGCCTCGGCCTTCTCCTGTTCTTCTTTCAGGTCGTCGACCCACTTTGCCTGGTGATCGGCATAAGCCTGCGCGATTTTGACCGCGGCCGTCTTGTCCGACACGGCCATCACACTCAGCAGATCGGCAGCCAGCGCTGTGTTGTTTGACCGAATCTTCTTCGCCTGGTAAAGGTTCCATTGGTCAGTGGCCTTGTTCTGGTCCAGCACTGCCTCTGTGTGGGTGCGATGGCCCAGCACCGTCGTCACGGCCACCAGCACCGCCAGCACGCTCATTGTAAAGGCGACTGGGCGAAGCGAAGATTCCTTCGATCCGTGCTCCGCGTTCTCCTGCAATTCCTGAGCTTCGTTGGCTTCCATCGGGGACTTCCCTCCTTGATTCGCCCTGTCTACGCTACTTCCGCTTCCAGCGCGCACCCTCTTTTGAGTCTTCCAACACCACGCCCTTTTCTGCAAGCTCATTGCGAATCTGGTCGGCACGGGCAAAGTTACGCTGCTTTTTTGCCAGTGTCCGCTCGGCTACCAACGCATTCACGGAATCATCGCTGAGAGACTGCCGGGTCAGCAGCTCGGGCGCAACATCCGCCAGCCGCCCGGCCCGCTTCGCCCACTCAACGGCCCGTCGCGTGGGCTCCGCATCCCGGTCTTCGATTACATCGAACACGGCGTCGAAACCTTGCCAGCACTGCAAGAATCGCGTTCCGGTCGCCCACGAAAAACTGCCCCTGGTCAATAGCAGTGTTCGCGGCGCGGATCAGATCGAAGATCGGCGCCGGCGCTTCAGCGGTGTTCAGATCGTTTGCCAACGCGGCCATGTAGCTGGCTTGCGCCTGTCGCGCGGCAACCTGGAGCTGTGCGTTTTCGCCGGTGGGAAAATCTCCCTCCATCAGCCGATGGTGAAACGTCCGCAGCCGGTCAATGGCGTTGGTCGCCCCCACAAGACCTTCGAAAGTGAAGTTGTGCTGGTGCCGGTAGGGCACTGAGATCAGTGCGAGCCGGATAGCCGATGCCTTGTAGCCTTTCAAGAGCAGGTCGCGCAGGGTGTAGAAATTCCCCTCGCTCTTCGACATCTTGCGTCCGTCGACCAGCAGGAAGCGCACGTGCATCCAGTGGCGAGCAAATGTCTTGTGGGTTACGCTCTCGCTCTGCGCGATCTCATTCTCGTGGTGCGGAAACATGAGGTCTTCGCCGCCAGCGTGCAGGTCGAAGCTTTCGCCCAGATACTCCATCGCCATGGCCGAGCACTCGATGTGCCAGCCTGGGCGCCCTCGCCCGATCGCCGTTTCCCAAGCCGTCTCGCCGGGCTTCGCCGCCTTCCACAGCGCAAAGTCGCGAGCCGAATCCTTTTCGTATTCGTCCACATCCACCCGCGCGCCGTCTTCCATACCGCTCAGGTCTTTCTTGCTCAGCTTTCCATATTCCGGAAAGGATGCCAGGCGGAAATACCAACTTCCGTCGTCGGTCCGGTAAGCTGCACCGGCCGCTGCTAGCCGTTGCACCAACTCCACCATGCGCGGAATATGCTCTGTGGCGCGCGCGATGTGTTCCGGGCGCTCTATACGCAGGGCTTCAAGGTCTTCAAAAAACGCGTCCACGTAGCGAGGTGTGTACTCACTGATTGGGACGCCCGCCGCGGCCGCGTTGCGAATGATTTTGTCATCCACGTCGGTGATGTTCATTACGTGCTGGGTGTTGATTCCCGTGAGTTTGAGGAATCGGCGCAGCACATCGATCTGGAGGAAAGTCCGAAAGTTGCCGATGTGGCCATAGTCATAAACGGTTGGTCCGCACGCGTACATGCGCAGAGCTTTGCGGTCCGAGGGGAGGAGCTCGTCCAGTTGTCCCGAAAGGGTATTGAAAAGGTGGAGGGTCATCGGTCGGCGCGACGTACTGCTTCCTCATGAGTGCGGGCATAACCCGTTTGGTCTAGGCCCTTTCGATTGTAGCAGCGGGGGTTATGGATTGGTGACGAGCTCCTGCCGTCGAAGATATTCGCGATAGCGTCGTATGTTAGTTTGAGGCTGATGCGGTTTCGGCGGTCCGCACAACTATGGAAGCTGATGTTCTATCGATGCTGTGCGACCCGGACACGCGCTATCCGTTTGAGTTGGACGGCAATACATTGCGGAATACGGCAACTGGCCGAGTCTATCCCATCCGCGACGGTATACCCCTATTTGTCAGCACCGTAACAGGGGCCAATTTGAAATACCAGGCAATGTATGACCGCCTCGCGCCGGGTTACGACCTTGCCGAGCGGGCCTATCGGCTGGATTACTCGAAAGCCGGACTTCCGCCAGGAATATATGAGCGAGCTGGAGATTGCAGCAGGGTCCAGGGTGCTTGAAGTATCGGTGGGAACAGGGGCAAACCTGCGCTATCTACCTGAAAACATAGATTTCTATGGTCTTGATCTCTCCTGGGGGATGCTCCGCAGGTGCCAGAAGAACTTGAAAAGATGGAATCGCCGCGCGCACTTCTTTCATGGAGAGGCGGAGCGGTTGCCATTTCGCGTGGAGGCCTTTGACTGCGTGTTCCACGTCGGGGGCATCAATTTCTTTACCGACAAAGCCCGCGCAATTAAAGAGATGATTTGGGTGGCGCGACCGGGCGCAAAAATTGTAATCGTCGACGAGACCGAAAAGGTCGTCAAAAAGCACTATCAGCGAAACCCATTGACGAAGGGCTATTTTGAGGCAGGAAGTGAGGCGGGACGCTGCCCTATCGAATTTGTTCCAAGGGAAATGACCGAGGTTAAGGCGAAGGAGATTGCTGATGGCAAGCTCTACTGCCTCACATTCCGAAAGCCGCTGAAGGCTGGAGGCGGACAAGACTGATTCGCTAGAGGAGCCGACAAAGCTGCCAGATGCCGTAGCAACAAAGGACACCAGCCGCTTCAAGGCCAATAGCCGCCATGGCGCCTCGCGCACCTCCAAGGGCCGCCCTTCTCGATATCTTCAGACCCTGTGTGAGTTCCGTGAAAACTGGGGCTACGTAAAGCGAAGATGGGGACTGAGGGTGTGAAGAAGACGCAGTGCGTCCCCTCTTCCTGACCTTTTGTGGCTCGAGTTCGAGATGACTTAGAGTACGGCTCGCCATGTGGGTTCTGCCTGCCTAGTGTTTTACCGCCAAAACATTCCCATGATGCAACTTACCTCTGGATCCAGAACCAAACTAGATATTCCTGCTCCTTGTTCAGGGCTGCCTCTGGTTCGCGACGCTGCGCCCCATTGGAGGAAGGGTCCTGCCAGCTTTTGGCTGAGCTATGGATGAAATCGAAGCAATTCGAAGCCCAAACGCACTTCCATATTCAACCTCATGAAAGCAATCACATTGCTGAAGGACAATTTGCTACGGAACATCCTTCCACCATGCACTTTGTACTCGATACGGTAAGGAATGCATGGGTGGTCGGAGCGGAAGAGGAGGTGCGGACCGTGCTTCAACAGGCGCGCCTAATCTACTTCAGTTGTAGCATTCCAGATCTGGGGTCCAGAGGTGCAGGAGCGATACCCCGGCCGCGCCTTCAAATTCCGAGCGCCAACGATGGATCAGCGGAGAGCGTGCTGTCAGCAAAATCGCCGCTTAGAAATCGCGGCCAAGCGGCAGCGGCGATCATGGCCGCGTTATCCGTCGAAAGTGCCAGCCTGGGGAACGCGACACTGAAGCCTCGGCGTGCAGCCTCGCTGGCGAAGCGGATGCGGAGTTCGCGGTTCGCAGCCACGCCGCCAGTCACCAGAATCCGCTCTACTTCCAGAGTTTCTGCCGCGGCAAAGGTCTTCTTCATCAAATCGCCGACAACGGCATGCTGAAAGCTGGCGATTAGATCGAGCATTGTCGGGTCGCAAGTCGAAAGCGCATCTTCAACTGAAGGACGTGCCGGTGCATCGGGGCCTGCAAAGAGCGCTTCGCGGCGAGCTTCCGCTTCGGGGCGCAGATGATGGAGTTCCACGTAACGCAGTACGGCCGTCTTGATGCCCGAAAACGAAAAAAGAAAATGCGGGTCGAGAGCTGCGATGGGCGCGGTCTTTGCAGCCTTGGTGCGCGGGGGTCTACCGGCAAGATGAAGCTTTGTCTTGATTTGTGCGAATGAGAAAGGCACCGCCAGTGGGTTACCATGGAAGGCAAGAGCGTCAATCCACGGGCCCCCTGGATAGCCCAGGCCAAGCAGCTTGGCCACCTTGTCGAAGGCCTCTCCCGCAGCATCGTCGACTGTGCGGCCGATGAGGGTGTAGGTCCAGGAGCCGTGTGCGGGCTGGGCAAGATAAAGGTGCGTGTGTCCGCCAGAGACGACGAGCGCCAATGCTGGCGTGCTCTCGATCTGTTCGACCCCGGCATCCTGAGCGAATGAAGCCGGTCGAAGGTCCTGAGGTTTGGCATTATGGTCCGCCGCTTGCTTCTGTCGTTCCTCCAACAGCACGGCGTGGATGTGCCCTTCAAGATGATTGACCGCGATGAGGGGTAGACCTTGCGCGTAGGCCAGGGATTTGGCGTAGGTGATTCCCACCAGCAGCGCCCCGGCAAGTCCCGGGCCGCTGGTCACGGCGATTGCGTCGAGGTCGGCGAGAGTACATTGAGCTTCGGCCAGCGCAGCTCGAACCACCGGAACAATGGCGCGAAGATGCTCGCGGCTCGCCAGTTCGGGCACCACTCCGCCATAACGCGCGTGTGTCGCGATCTGGGAAGCAACAACGGAAGAAAGCGTCCAAGCCCCGCGTTCAACGACCGCTGCCGCCGTCTCGTCACACGAGCTTTCGATCCCGAGAATCAAACCACGAGCCATGCATTCAGTTTACCGGCCTCGAATCTTGCGACCTAAACGGATTACTCTCAAGCAAAGACATGTTCCCCGCGACACCCCAATTCGGAGCCGCATTAGGAATTGTCAGGGAACTGCGCGCGGCCGGTTATGAAGCCTATCTCGCAGGGGGCTGCGTGCGCGACCTGCTGCTAGGCCGCACACCGGAAGATTTTGATGTGGCCACTTCGGCTACGCCAGATACCGTGCTGCGCCTTTTCCCGCGCACATTTGCCGTGGGCGCACACTTCGGTGTCATTCTGGTGGCGCACGGAGTTGATGAGGGCTATGTCTGCACTGAAGTGGCCACCTTTCGGTCAGACGGAGTTTATTCTGACGGCCGCCATCCCGACGAAGTTCGTTACACGCAAGCCGCCGAAGAAGATGCGGAGCGGCGGGATTTCACTATCAATGGACTTTTGCTTGACCCGCTGCAGGACGCGAAGGATCTGCGCGCCGCTGTGATCGACCACGTCGCTGGACTCGCCGACCTCGATGCAGGCATCATCCGCGCTATTGGCCGCCCTGAGCGGCGCTTCGAAGAAGATCAGCTTCGTTTGCTGCGTGCTGTTCGATTCGCAGCACGCCTCGGGTTCGCCATTGAACCGGCGACGCATGCGGCCATCCATGCCATGGCCGGCCGCATACACGCTGTGAGCCGCGAGCGGATTCGCGATGAGCTGACCAGGATGCTGACTGAGGGCCACGCGCGGCGCGCATTTGAACTGCTTGACGAAACTGGGCTTCTCGCCGAGGTCCTTCCTGAAGTCGCGAGGATGAAAGGCGTCGCCCAGCCGCCGCAATACCATCCCGAAGGCGATGTTTGGACACACACATTGTTGTTGCTCGACCAGCTTGAGCCCGGATGCCCGCTTACTCTGGCCTGGGGTGCTCTGCTTCACGATGTGGGCAAGCCGCCGACCTTTCGCGTAGCCGATCGCATTCGCTTCGACGGACATGTGGAAGTGGGCGTGGCCATCGCCGCGGAAATCTGCCAGCGCTTTCGCTTCTCCAACGGCGAAACGCGACAGATCCTCGCGCTTATCCAGAACCATATGCGCTTTGCCGATGCTGCGCGCATGAAGGCGTCGACCCTCAAACGGTTCTTTCGGCTTGAACATTTCGAGGAGCATCTCGCCCTCCACAGAATGGATTGCCTCGCGGCGAGCGGAAATCTCGATCACTGGAACTTCGTTCGTGAACGTTACCAATCGATCCCACCCGAATCCGTGCGGCCCCAACCGCTGATTACCGGTCGAGAACTCATCGCCGTTGGCTACATCCCCGGCGCACAATTCAAACAGATCCTGCACGCGGTTGAGGATGCGCAGCTTGAGGGGGCGATCTCAACTTCAGATGAAGCGCTTGCACTGGTCCGCGAGCGATTTCCGCTGACCTGAAAAATCCAGCGTGACGGAGAGCACTGCCAGACATTCCGGCGGATGAGATAAGAAATATGTGGGCTCTTTGGCGCGGAATAGCTCCTGAGCGCGCATCCCCTCCCCGGAAAGTGAGCCACCATGACCACTGCAGCCGCCAGCGAACCCGTCGTTGACTTCCAGGCCGGTTGGGCTGAACTCGACCTCCCCGCACACGTGCGCGAAGTTTTGAGCGCGGCTCCCCTGCTGCAGGTTCCGGAGAGCCGTACGCAACTGCTGGATTGGGCGCTTGGCCGGTCGACGGGCGAAACGGATTGGCGACTTGGCAATCGTGATGACCACGGCGTCTACGAAGCGGTCTTTCTTGTTCCGGGGCGTAAGCCGGGAGCGGGCCGCGTTACTGAGGCGGTCATTACCAAGGCGCGCAACGGCTTGGCCATCAACTTCCCTGATCCCTCGATGCGCCGCCGCGATCCGGATGCAATGGTGATCGGCGACAGTCTCCCCACAGACAAGCCCACCTACGAGCAACGCTTCGGCGAGCTTTTTGCAAAGACACGGCAACAGACCCTCGACTGGCTCAAATTGCAGGAACTGGTGGTCATGCCGTTTTACGCGGGCCCGGACGCGCTGGGTTATGGTTCGCTCTTGATTGTGCCGCGACAGGCAGCCTTCTTTGCAGCCGCGCTGGCCGACCTGCAGGGAATGATTCCGCGCAGTCAAGTTCCGGCGGACTTCAAAATCAGCGGCGGTGTCCTGTTTGTCGCGCCGCCCTTCCGCCACACTCACTTTGGTGGCAAGCAGGTCGTGGTGCATGACCGCACTGCCACGCATCAGGAGGTCTATGCGTACAACCTCTATCCGGGCCCAAGCGCAAAAAAAGGCGTCTACTCCATGCTGCTCGACAAAGGCGAGCACGAGGGCTGGACCACCAACCACTGCGCCGCCGTAGCCGTCGTCACGCCGTACGAGAATCAGCTGATCCTGATGCACGAGGGCGCGTCGGGCGGCGGCAAGAGCGAGATGACCGAGCACATCCATCGCATGGAAGATGGCCGTCTCCTCATTGGCCGCAATGTTGTTACCAAGGAGGAACGCACGCTGAATCTGCCCGAGGCTTGCCACCTGCGACCCATCGCGGATGACATGGCCTGCGCCCATCCGAAGTACCAGGGCGGCCGCAACGGGCATAACGGGAACCAGGGGCGCCTGACTGTTGCCGATGCCGAAAATGCATGGTTCGTGCGCGTCGACCACATCCACAGCTACGGAACCGCGCCGAATCTTGAGCGCCTGTGCATCGACCCGCCTGAGCCGCTCATCTTCTTGAACCACTACATCGTGCCGGGAGGCAATTGCCTCACTTGGGAACATGTAGAGGACGCACCCGGCAAACTGTGCCCCAATCCGCGTGTGATTCTGCCGCGGCGCATGATTGAAGACATCCTCAATGGGCCGCAACGCGTCGACGTGCGCAGCTTTGGAGTGCGCTGCCCGCCCACGCATCGCGACAGCCAACTCTATGGGATTCTGGCCATGATTCACGTGCTGAGTCCGGCCCTGGCCTGGCTGTGGAGGCTGGTTGCTCCGCGCGGCCATGCCAACCCCAGCATTCAAACCCAGCACGGCGTGGAAATGCAATCTGAAGGAGTCGGTTCGTATTGGGCCTTTGCCACAGGTTGCCGCGTGGACCAGGCAAACCTGCTGCTCAAGCAGATCGTCGACACACCCGACACCCGCTATGTATTGCTGCCAAACCAATACATTGGCGCGTGGAATGTTGGGTTCATGGCGGAGTGGATTGCGCGCGAATACCTCGCACGTCGAGGCAGCGCCAAGTTCGGTCGCGAGCAAGTGAGCGAGGCGGTCTGCCCGCTTCTAGGCTACATCCCCCTTCAATTGCGCGTTGAGGGATCGATGATTCCGCGCGTTTTTCTCCGTGTCGAAGAGCAATTGCAGGGAGGTATGGATGTCTACCAAGAAGGAGCGCGCCAATGGCGCGAATTCTTTGCTCGCGAGTTGAAACAGTTTCTGGTTCCCGACCTCGATCCGCTCGGCCGCGAGATCATCCAGGCCTGCCTCGATGGGGCGCATCAGGAAGATTACCGCAAACTCATTCCTCACCCCATGTTCCGTGATGAGGGAATATAGGCAATATTCCAGAGGAAGTCCCGTTGGCGCGGAATCGATTTCGTATTGCCGGATTATCCTAAGTCCCAATGCGGAATGGCCCTGGACGGTTCTACCTGAGGATGAATTCGGCAATCGTGTATTCATCTTGTCCGTGCATACTAGGAGCTATGTTGCCTGCTTCGATTAGGCTGATCACATTCTGCGCTGCTGGCGTTCTGTTCCCTGCCTTGTTTCTGTCCGGACAGACCGGCGTCAAAGCCGTTTTGCCGAATGGTCGCGAGATTCGACCAACAGGGAACTGGATCCCCCTGGCGCCATACCCGTTCGCACTCGGTGTGCGCCCAGACGGCGCACAGATTGCGGTGCCGTCGATTGGCTTTCCCTTCGCGCTCAATATCATCGATAAGCCTGTCAGTGCCAATCCCACAGCCCGAAGAATGCCTGCGGCGGAGCAGAACGACCCAGCCATCCAGGTTCACGCAGGCCTGGCTTACTCTCCCGATGGGGCTCTACTTTATCTCGCAACCGGCGACTCAGGAAAGATATGTGCTTACCGCACGAGCGACTGGCGGGGCGGAGGAGAAGTCTCCCTCGACGAATCGTTGGGGGGTACTAACTATAGCGGCAGCTTCGCGGCAACTCTCGTCATTTCAGCCGACGGAAAGACGATTTACGCACTTGACCAGGGTAATTGGCGCGTTGTGCTTCTGGATGCGGCGAAGCTGCAGCCGATCGCTTCGGTTCCCACCGGCGATTACCCCTTTGGATTGGCGCTTTCACCGGACGGCACTCGCCTCTACGTCACCAATACGGGCTTGTTTGAGTACCAGGCCATTCCCGGTGCTAATGCCAAGGACCCGCTGGGCACGGGACTCCATTTTCCGCCGTTTGGCTACCCATCCAAGGCTGCTCGTGAAGGGACGATCACGGAAGGTAAGCATATACCCGGGCTGGGCGATGAAAACTCCCTCCGGGGCAGCTCGTTATGGACCTATGACGTGCGCGACCGAGAACATCCGGCTGTGATCGCAAAGTTGCGCTTAGGGAGCAGAATCTCTGGGGCCGAGGGCTCATTTCGCGCGGGGCAGACCGTTGGCGGCGCTGCTCCAACCGGAGTGGCGGCAGATGGTGATGCCGTTTTCGTCTCGCTGGCGCACGAGGATGAAGTTGCCAAGGTCAGCCTCGATGGTGCGAAGTTGCTTGGGCAGACCGCCCTTTCACCCTTCACCGACCTGCGATTCCTTGACGGCGCCGGGCGACCATTACGCGGCGTGATGCCCAGCGGACTAGTGGTCAATGGTGGGCGGGTGTACGTCGCCGAATCGGGAATCGACGCAGTGGGAGTGGTAGATGCTGGATCGATGCAGGTGGTTGAGCACATACCGGTGGGCTGGAACCCCTCGGCGGTAGCTTTTTCGCCAGACGGCAAGACCCTCTACGTCGTGAACACAAAGGGCAAGGGAGCCGGGCCGAACGCTGGCCAAGGACATGACCCGAAGATGCCCACCTACATCGGCTCCCTGGAACTGGGCAGTCTGAGCGTGATTCAGCTGGCAAGCCTTCCGCCAGCCGAGATTTTGACGCAGACCGTGATTGCAGGCAATACTGCCGCTATCGCGGGCCGTTCATCCCTGCCGAAGCTCAAGCACTGTTTCCTGGTGGTACGGGAAAACCGCACCTACGACGAGGTTCTGGGTGATGTTGCCGGGGCCAATGGCGACCCCTCGTTGGCGCGCTATGGAATCGATGGCTGGGCCGGGGAGGACAAAGCCGCTGTCCACCTCAAGGTGACGCCGAACCTGCACGCGCTGGTAGCCCGGTTCGCGATGAGCGATAACTTTTATGTGGACTCCGATGTTTCGGCAGACGGGCACCGCTGGGTCATGGGCATCAATCCCACTCCGTTTTTCAATACTGCGTGGACATCCGGCTACGGCGGCCGGAGGCACGATTTCGCCGGAGCAGCGCAACCGGGGCGAAGGGCGCTTTTTGGGGGTGCGGACGCGCCCATGCCGGAGGACGAGCCTCAGTTCGGTTCGCTGTGGGAGCACATTGCAGCTAGCGGAAAGGGGCTGCTAAATTACGGCGAGGGTTTGGAGATTGAAGGCAACGCCGAGCTTCCCGGATCGGAGCCTGAGGGCCAGAGACTGTTTCTGAACGCACCCTTGCCTCGACCGGTCTTTGAGGCGACGGATCGCCGCTATCCCACCTTCAACCTGGGAATCCCAGACCAGTTCCGGGTTGAGGAGTTTGAGCGCGATTTCAAGCGGAAGCTCGCGTCCGGCAAAGTGCCTGCTCTCATCGTCATTCGCCTGCCAGATGATCACACCGCTGAGGCCCGCCCGGCCGACGGTTATCCCTACCGCGCATCGTACGTTGCCGACAACGACCTGGCGTTGGGCCGTCTGATCGCATTCCTTTCGAAGACATCGATTTGGAAAGATTCGGTGCTTTTTATGACCGAAGACGACGCCCAGAACGGGGTCGACCACGTCGACGCGCACCGAAGCATCCTCCTGGTGGCCAGCCCATGGGTCAAGCCTGGTTCCGTTTCGCATCGGCACACCAGTATGGGCTCCATCACCCGCACTATCGACGAGCTCCTGGGCCTGGGGCCACTCAATCTCGAAGATGCATTAGCCGGCGCGATTACCGGCATCTTCGATGGCCGGCCGCATTTGGAGCCATTTGAAGCGCAGCCCTCAGACGCCCGCGTTTTCGTTGCGGCCAAAGCCCGATTTGCCAGACCGAAGACAAAGCAGGAAGCCGCCGAATTGCGAGACGTCGATGACCCCGACATGATCCGCAAAGAGATGGAGAACTCCGCCGGCGAGCTGCGCAAACCGAAGAACGACGATTGATTCCAGCTTCGTTTCAAGGATTTATGGCAACTCCGTGCGTCGGCCTTGGCCGAAAAGGGGGCTAATGCGAGGAAGCCCGGGTCCAGAATCTACTCGAAGACTTCCTACGAAACGAAGATCGATTGAAAGAAAAATCTGGAAAAGCCCCAAGATTTTGTCGTAATGTACCTTCCAGTACCTTGGTTTCCCCGGAATCGCTCGCTCAATTTTCAACGGTCTGTAACCTGATTCATCTTTCCCTGTAACAGAAGCCCGTTAGCCTGAACCAGTCACATGACTCGGAATTGGATACAAACAATGCTTCAGGCTGAATATGGAGTCGTTCCCGGTGTCTGGAGCGTTTCCTGAACTGGTCAGATTTCGAATCTGGTGTGTCGGCCCAACTCGACTCAATCTGTCTTGAAGCCGATGTTCCCATCGCACTTCACTTGCGTTGATTTCTCTTCCGCTGTGGCTGGCGGTTCGTCCAAATTGTTTTTGCAGCTCTTCCCGGCATCCCCACTACAAAAAACTTTCGAATCAACTTCAGGAGAAAGTGACCTATGTGCAGCAAAACCCGTCGTCTCTGGCAACAGTTCCGGCAGCGGTCAATGTTTATCGCAAGCCTGTTTCTGGTGCTTGTGCTGGCCCCCGTTCAGGGCCATGCGCAATCCACCCAGGGCGCTATCGTAGGTTCCGTAAAGGATCCTGGAGGCGCTGTGGTCCCCGGTGCAACCGTCACCCTGACCAACACGGATGAGGGCACAACCCGCACCACCACCTCGAACGCTGTCGGCGATTACCGCTTTCTCGACACCAAGGCTGGCCATTACTCTGTTGATGTCACGGCCTCGGGATTCGAGAAGTGGGCAGCTACCGGCGTCGCGTTGACGGTGCGCCAGGAACTTCGCGTCGACGTGAGCCTGGCCGTGGGAGCTGTTCAGCAGTCGGTCCAGGTGACAGGCGATTCAGTCAGTGCAATTCAAACCGACTCGCCCACGATCAGCGGTGACCTGACCGCGGATGACGCCACAAACCTGCCAGTGAATACGCGCGCCAGTTTCAGCGGCACCAGCGCCGCAGGCATTCTGGGCACAATGCCGGGGGTACAGGCCGACGGCTCTGGCATTTCGCTGCAAGGCGCACTTCCGTATCAGACCGACGTAACGGTAGATGGCGTCACGTTAAAGAGTTCGACAGGCGGAAGTTTCATCGCCGATACCTTCCCTTCTACAGAATCGATTTCCGAAATTCGCGCCGATGGGGTGTTGGCCAACGCGGAGTTCGGCGACCCGGGGCAGATTGTTGTTACGACCAAGGGAGGCGGCAACAACCTTCACGGTTCAGGATTCTGGTACTACCAGGACTCCAAGTGGGATGCAATCGCCTACACCTATCCGACTACGACCACGAAACCCGACGTACATGGCGCGACTTTCGGCGGCAGCCTGGGAGGCCCCGTGGTCATTCCTCATCTCTATAACGGGCACAACAAGAGTTTCTTCTTCGGTGATATTGAGGCATGGCGGCATCCGGCCCAAAAAACTCTCCTGGAAGTTGTCCCCAGCACGTTGATGAAACAAGGTGACTTCTCGAATTACGTCGAGCCGGACGGAATGGGAGGAAACGCCTTTGCTGGCCTGTACGATCCGTATACGGGCACGCCGTATGGCACGAAGATCACATCGCCGCTTAGCCAAATCGCCCTGGATACACTCAAGCAATTCTATCCCGATCCGAATATCGGTGACCCCACGGCCTACGTTGACAACGGTGTCGCCAACTGGCAGCAGAATGTGGATGCCAGCGGCCACTCCAACCAGTTTGATGTGCGAGGTGACCAGTATTTCGGATCCAATCAAAAGTTCCTACTCTGGGGAAAATTCACCTGGAAGAATTTTCCCATCAGCAACTCAGAAGTCCTGAACGTTCCGTCTTCCCTGTCGATCAGCCAGAATCGTGCCATGAAAGTCGACACGAACTGGTCGATCAAACCGAACCTCATCAACGAGGGAGGCTTTGGGTTTACGCGCTACACCTCAGGGCAAAACGACAGTTTTAACGGCCAGACATGGACGAACGGAGAAGGCTGGCAGGGTTTGCAGAACCTGTTCTACAACGGCATTCCGGAGATGGACTTCTACAATATCCAGAGTCTGAATGCCGACCGACTCACCAGCCTGAGCCGCTCGCTTACCTACGACTACAGCGACACACTCATCTGGACCAAGGGAAATCACACTCTGAAGTTCGGTACCGACATCCAGCATCTGGAAGCGATCACGCCGCTCGGCTTCAACGGTTCTGATAATTACGGGACCTATTATTTCAGCGACGGCAACGGCAGCCAGGGCGGATTCACCGGCGTTGATTTTGCCGACTTTCTTCTCGGCATTCCCAACCTGACTTTCTATGATGTGGTGAAGCAAGACAATGACGGCATTTCGAATCACTACCATTTCTTTGGCCAGGACGAGTGGCACGTGGGGCCGAGACTGACGCTTTCATACGGCGTCCGTTACGAGTTGCATCCGGGGTACTTTGACAAATACGGCGACATCGGCAACTTTGATCCCAGCGTTGCGCTTTCAGGCCGCGTAATCTACCCCCAAGGCAAACAAGCGCTGCTCGCGCAGGGATTTCTCGCTTCCGCCAACGCCTGCGACGAGGATGGTGTCACCAATAGCAATTCCGCGGTTGTGAACGGCGCACCGTGCATGGAGGTCGAGGGCAACGATACGGCCGGCTATCCCTCTGGCCTGAAGAAGTATCCACACTTGCGCTTTATGCCTCGGTTCGGCTTTGCCTATCGCCCATTCGGCGACGACAAGTGGGCCATTCGAGGTGGCGCGGGCATCTACAACATCAACATGCTGGGTTCGAGCTTCTATTCCCTGACGGGCACGGTGCAGGCCCAGACCCAGCAGTTCGTGAACAGCTATGATCCGGTTACCCACGCGATCGGCTACCAGTGGCCGCAGATTTATGCAGGCGCGGGCGGTGCTGCGGGCGTAGGCGGATACGGCAGCGACTATTTTGGCACCGCCAATAGCACCAATTGGAAAGACCCCTATACCGAACAGTGGTCACTGAGCGTTGACCATGACTTTGGATCGGGTTATGCGGCGCGCATCTCCTACATCGGCTCCGAGACTCATCAACTCGTTTGGGCGCCAGATGAAAATACGCTTCCCTACTCTTCCACAGTTTCCGCATACGACCAACCCAACTCGGCCCTGCTGTTTCCCAATTGGGGTCGCATTAATACGCGTGCCACGGGCGCAAACGAGAGCTACCACTCCATGCAATTGGAAGCCAGCCATCGGCTACAACAAGGTCTCGATTTCCACTCGGTGTTTACCTGGGCCAAGAATCTGGCCGACAACCAGGGTCCATACGGATCAGTGGCGACCGGAGACGGATTCGCGGGTGAGGGTGGCGGAGAACGCTCTACCTCTGTCCTCGACCGCGAGGTTGACTTTGGCAACGTGTACGGAACCCGCAGGCTGCGCTGGAACAACACAGTCCTGTACGACCTGCCGTTTGGTCGGGGCAAGGCGTTTGGGGCCACGATGCCTCGCGCTGCAGACATGGTGGTGGGTGGATGGCGGTTGACATCGATTCTCACGGTGCAGACCGGCCCGTATGAAACTCCTTACTTCCCGAGTGGGGAGGGCGACCCTTCCGGCACAGGTTCGGGACTCACACAGACTGCGGCGGACTGGGATCCGGGCCACCGCGCACAGCACGCCGACCAGCTGAAGGGCGTGAGCGTCAAGCCCACCTCGAGGACCCGCTTGAACTGGATCAATGCATCCGCGTTTGGTTGCCCGGGCTACACCGGTTGGACGCCTGGAACATCCTGCACGACGGGGAGCGGTTCCGGCCCGGTGCCGTTGCCGATCGGCCGCTTTGGCAACAGCCAGGTCGGTTCAGTGGAGGGCCCAGGCCTCTTCAACCTGTCTTCGGGAGTGAGCAAGAGCGTCTTTCTGACCGAGCGATTCAAGATCAAGGTGGAAGGTACCTTCACCAATATCCTGAATCACACGAACCTTGGCGATCCCAACACGAACCTGAGTTCAGGCAGTTTCGGGCTCGTGTCGAGTTCGATCGGCTCGGACTTTGGCGGTGCGCGCACCGGCCAGGTCTCAGCGCGGCTCGAATTCTAACCCGCATTGCAAAGCTCTTCTGCGGCGTGGATCTGAAGATCCACGCCGCAGCTTTTTGGGTCGATGAAGTCTTGAGTGTATGCCGGGGACGACATCGAGTGGGTACTCCGGTTACCAAGGTTACCCCGGGATGAGGTATCTAACTGGTCTGTTGTATTGCGTTGATACATGCGAGAATTCGTTCACTCGAATCCCCGGAGGTCCGGGTTCTCTGAGAAATAGATCACATATTAGAGAAATAGGGGGAAGCTGAAAATGAACAACCTCATGCTCAAGCTTTATGTGAATACAAGGACCCTGTTGGCAAGTGAAGTAGGTCAGGATTTGCCTGAATACGCTCTTGCCGTCGCTGTTGTTGCGTTTGGCTGCGTAGCCGGAATGAGTTCCCTGGCTGGTGGCATTAACCAGGTGTTTGGAGATGTTTCCAACACACTCTCTACATCAATCTAGACCGGATCACTGCCTCAGCCCGAGATCAACAAGGATTCTGCGCGCAAAAACCTGCGTGTTGAATCGTCCTTGACGAAGGAAGTTGTACTGAACCCAGGAGTGACGCCTTTCCCCCAAGGCGTCGAAAACCGGCCAGCGGGTGATGGCAGAAGAAACATGCTTCTTGGGCCATTGCATTTCGATGGGTTTTCGATTGAAGGACCTCGTCAACTGGTCTGTGCGCAATTTGCAATGGGAGCACGCGCATTGGTGCTTCGATCGGTTCAAGAGGCTTCGGCACAGATTCCCTTCGCAAAGTCCTTGGCACGAGTGGAGCCTTTTCAAGGCACTTCTGAAATGCCGCATGCTTGCTCACCTGCAGGCGGAATACTGCTCGACGATGGACCCGATCCTGAATCTGATTCCTGTGCGGCTATTCTTAACGAGACGGTATGCCGCTCGCTCTGCGCCAATTCGATGTGATCGTTTTGGGAGCCGGGGCGGCTGGGTTGATGTGTGCGGCTGTGGCAGGGCGGCGCGGGCGGCGCGTGGTGCTGTTGGAAAACAACGGGCAACCAGGGCGCAAGATACTCATTTCCGGCGGCGGACGATGCAACTTTACCAACCTGCATTGCACGCCCCAAAGCTTTCTCTCTGAAAATCCTCACTTTGCCAAATCGGCACTGGCGCTGTATCAGCCGCGTCACTTCATCGAGTTGGTAGAGCGTTATGGAATTCCCTGGCACGAGAAGACACTCGGGCAATTGTTCTGCGACCGCTCGGCACGTTCGATCCTGGACATGCTCCTGGCTGAGTGCGAGCTCGGTGGCGTTGAGATTCTGCTCAACGCGCACGGCATTCGTGTTGAAGCTACTTCAGGTGAGTACCGCGTTGCATCTTCGGTGGGCGAATTCAGGGCTGGAGCGCTGGTCGTGGCCACGGGAGGCCTTTCGATTCCGAAGATGGGAGCGACTGGACTCGCTTATGAGTTGGCACGTCAATTCGGGCTCGAGGTTGTGGACCCGCGGCCTGCTCTGGTGCCTCTGGTGCTGGACGGCGCAGAGCGGGGCTGGACGGAGTTGGCCGGCGTTTCCGTGGAAGTTGTGGCGCAGGCGGGCGGAGCGGAATTCAGAGAGAAGATGCTGATGACACATCGCGGATTGAGTGGGCCGGCGGTGCTGCAGGCGTCGAGCTATTGGCGTGCAGGCGAGACACTGCGCGTGGATTTTGCGCCCGGGATCAATGTGTTGGAGCCGCTTCTGATTGAGGGAGCGCGGCGCGACGCATTGGCGCTGCGCGCTGCTTTGCGCGCAGTGTTGCCGCAGCGGCTGGCGCATCATGTTGCCGAGGAAGCGGAGCCCAAAGGCTGGTCGAATGCAGCGCTCGAAGCGTGCGAGCGCGCGCTACATCACTGGGCGTTTCACCCTGCGGGTACAGAGGGATTTGAAAAGGCAGAGGTGACGGCCGGAGGCTTGGATACTGGTGGTTTGCAGGCGCGCACGCTGGAGGCTCGGGCCGTGCCGGGACTCTTCTTTATTGGAGAAGCTGTGGATGTGACTGGCCATTTGGGCGGATTCAACTTCCAGTGGGCCTGGGCATCGGGAGTCGCTGCGGGAAGAGCGGTGTGAGAGTTGGATTCAGGTGCCCGCGAAGGGAATGGCGAGCACAAGTCGCGGATATAATCTGCAATATTTTCTGTGGAAAAGAAAATAAACAAGTGGGGGTGGGTTCGCTGCGCTTCCCGCTGCAAAGCTTCGCTGGGTGTTTGCTTCCGCAGGATGCCGAGTCGATGTTGCACATATAATCTGCAAGGATTTTGTGGAAAACGAAAATATTGGGGGGGGTGGGGTGTACCCCGTGGTGGTACAAATCGGTCACATGCCTCGAACATCTTGTCTCTATCCTGCACGGTTCGGGCATAATTTTCTGCAAATACGAAACAAATAAATGGATTCCGATTCTCTAAGATGCGTGCCGCAAAATTGCCAGGCGAGAAAGGTAGTCAACGGGGCTCATATCTCCATTGTTTCCCGGCATCTTGCGCTGACGCGTTGAAAGGCAAAGTGCGGCACGGATGAAGGGTAATTGCCGCAGGGGCGATGTCTGACTGCGCCTGATTGTGACATTCCTGCGCTACTATTGAGGGTCCTAATACGCAAGGAGAACGATCGTATGGAAACGGCATTGGTTGACCCATTGATTAAGTACAGTTGGGTACTCGCACTATTCCTGATTGTGGTTCTGCATAAGGCAATATTGCGCATCTTCTTTGGAACGGTCATTGTCTCGAAGGACGAAATCGGAATTCTGAACAAGAAGTGGGTGCTCTTTGGCAAAAACCGAACCTTGCCCGACGGCGCGATCATCGCGCTGAACGGCGAAGCCGGACTGCAGGCCGATACGCTCGCGCCGGGGATCCATTTTGGCCTCTGGGCGTGGCAGTTTGCGGTGTACAGGGTGCCGTTCACCACCATCGACAGGGGCCACATCGGCATCGTGGAGGCGCGCGACGGGCATCCGCTCTCAGGCGGCCGCGTTCTGGCGAGAACCGTCGAATGCAATTCATTCCAGGATGCGCGGGCGTTTCTAACGTCACGGCGGCGAGCGCGGGCCGCAGATCTCCATCATTCCCCCGGGGACTTATCGCATCAATACGAGCCTGTTCCAGGTGACCACGGACGAAGTGCTCGAGATTCCCGACAACATGGTCGGCGTGGTGACGACGAAGGACGGCAAGCCTCTGGCGACCGGCGAGATCGCAGGCAAGGAAATCCCCGGCCACAACATGTACCAGGATGCCGAGTCATTCATCACCAATGGCGGCCACAAGGGCTTGCAGGAGCAGGTGATTCTCGCCGGCCGGTACTTCATCAATCCGCGCTTTGCGACCGTCGAAATGAAGCCGATGACCGAAGTTCCTATCGCCAACGTCGGCGTCGTGATCGCCTATGTCGGCGATGAAGGCAAGGATGTAACGGGCGACAGCTTCAAGCACGGCAACCTGGTCAGCCGCGGGCAAAAGGGCGTCTGGTTCGATCCACTCGATCCCGGCAAGTATCCCATCAACCCCTTCACGCACAAAGTTGAAATTGTGCCGACCGCAAACATCGTCCTCAACTGGGCGACGGGAAAATCGGAAGCGCACAAGCTCGACGAGAAGCTCTCGACGATCACGGTGCGCTCGTCCGACGGCTTTACGTTCAACCTGGACGTGAGCCAGATTATTCACGTTCCGCGCAACGATGCGCCCAAAGTGATCGCCCGCTTCGGCACCATGGCCAACCTGGTGACGCAGGTGCTGGAGCCGACGATCGGCAACTACTTCCGCAACGCGGCGCAGACCTCCGACGTGATCGAGTTCCTGAAAAAGCGCAGCGAGCGCCAGGCAGAAGCCAAGACATCGATTGCCGCGGCTCTGACCGAGTACAACGTCAATGCCATCGACACCCTCATCGGCGACATCACGCCGCCTGAAGCACTGATGAAGACGCTGACCGACCGCAAGATCGCCGAGCAGGAGCAGGTGACCTACAAGACTCAGCAGTTGGCCGAGGAGACGCGCAAGGACCTGCAGCAGGCCAAGGCCATGGCCGACACGCAGGCCCGAGTGGTCGATTCCGAGCGCAGCGTGACCATCGCCAAGTTCGGCGCTGAGGCGGCGATTGAAGGAGCGCGGGGCCAGGCTCAGTCAAAGAAGATCAACGCCGAGGCGGACGCCAACGTGATCACCACGGTCGGCAACGCCGAAGCATCAAAGACGCAGGCCGTGGGAACCGCGGAAGCCGACGTCATCAAGCTGAAGATCGACTCGATGGAGTCGGGCAACTACGCGCTGGTGCAGGTGGTGCAGGCGTTGGCTCAAAACAAGGTGCAGCTGGTTCCGCAGATTGTTGCGGGCGGTGGCGGCAGCCAGGGCGGCACGCTGGTGGATGTGCTTGCTGGCCAATTTGATTCGCGACAATATGAAGGCAAACGGCAACATGCCCAGTGCGCCACAGGCCGAAAAGAAGGAGTAAAGGGGACGTCTGCTTCACGGGGAGTCCTTCGGGGCTCCCTTTGTTTAGTGCCCTGATCAAAGCGATGACGGATCAAGGAACTGGTGGCGCGGATTGCCCGCTCCGCCGGCGAGAAAGCCGGATACAAGCAGCTGGTGCGCGAACTGGGACTTGGCGGCGGGCGCGAGCGGCGTCTGCTGCTGGAGCAACTGGCGCGGCTGACGGTGCGCGGCGAGCTGGCCAAGCTGGATCGCGAGCACTGGAGCATTCCGCGAACTGTTCCGGCGCAGGTGGGACGCGCGACAACCTGGTCGCCGGGCGGCTGGATCTGCATCGCGACGGCTACGGATTTGTGCGGCCAAATGCGCGGCAGGCTTCCGGGCGTGACGAAGATATTTTCGTTCCTCCCAACGAGATCAATGGCGCCATGCAGGGCGACCAGGTGCTGGTGGAGGTGGAGCCGCCGAAGGCCGATGGACGCCGCATGGGCCGCATCGCGCGCGTGCTGGAACGCCGCAACCCTACCGTGGTCGGAATTTTTCATTATGCGCGGTCGGACAGCGCGCAGGGACACACGGTCGTGCCTTTTGACGAGCGCATGACGCAGCACATTCTGATTCCGCCGGGACAGGAAGCGCCTGATGCGAGCCCTGCGCTCACGCCGCATCGCGTACTGGGCCGTGAAGCAATTGCTCATCCGAAACCTGAAAACCCGAGGGCCTGGAAGGGCTGGTTGTGGATGTGGAGATTACGCGCTGGCCGACGCCGACTCGGCCTCCGGTGGGGCGGGTGATTGAGGTGCTGGGCGATCCAGACGACTTCGGCGTCGATGTGGAGATGATGATCCGCAAGCACCAGTTGCCGCGGATTTTTCCTGACAACGTGCTGGCAGAAGCGCGCGCCGTGGCGCATCTTGATTCGGCCGAAGTGCAACGTCGCAAGGATTTTCGTTCGTTACCTATCGTCACCATCGACGGTGAAACGGCGCGCGACTTCGATGACGCGGTGCTGGTGAGTGACCGCGCGGACGGCGGATACGAGCTGCAGGTGCACATTGCCGATGTTGCCGAATATGTGCGCGGCGGCGACGGATCTCGATCTGGAAGCGCGCCTGCGCGGGACCAGCGTTTACTTTCCCGATCGCGCGATTCCGATGCTGCCGCAGGAACTTTCGACGAACATCTGCAGCCTGCGCCCCGGCGAAGATCGGCTGGTGCTGAGTTGCATCATGCAACTCGACGCCGAGGGCCGCATCGAAAGCTACGAAATCGTCGGAGGGCGTGATCCGCTCGGCTGCGCGCATGACCTACACCGAGGTGCACGCGATTCTGGAGGGCGATGCAGAGATTCGCGCGCGGTACGCCAGCCTTGTTCCGAATTTCGAGCGCATGCAGCAAGCTCGCCGGTGCTGATGAACAAACGGCGCGAAGAGCGCGGCAGCATCGACTTCGACCTGCCGGAGCCGGTGATCGAGTTTGACGAGCAGGGGCAGATGCGCGGGGTGACGAAGTCCGAGCGCACATGGGCCAACCGGCTGATCGAGGAATTCATGCTGGCGGCCAATGAGTGCGTGGCGACGTGGATTGAAGATCTGGGCGTGCCATCGCTCTATCGCATTCATGAAAAGCCGGAGGCACGGCGCGTGATTCAGTTCGAGGAACTGGCCGCGAGTTTCGGCTATTCGCTGGGACTGGGCGCATTGCCGGTGAAGCGGATTCAAACACGGGGCGACCGGCGCGACGCACAGCGCAGCGGCCGCAATGTCCGTACACACGAAGTGGCGGAGGACATTCCGGTCACGCCGCGCATGTATCAGAAGCTGGCTGCGCGCATCGAGGGCAAGCCGGAGGAGCGCATCCTGAGCTACCTGATGCTGCGCTCGCTGAAGCAGGCGCGCTACTCCGAGATTAACGAAGGGCATTTTGCGTTGGCCGCGCCCACTTATACGCACTTCACTTCGCCGATTCGGCGTTACCCAGATTTGATTGTGCATCGAATCGCAAAGGCGCTGCTGCGCAAGGGTGTGGTGGGCCGCGGGGAAATTGCCGAAGGGCGACACAGCTTCGCCGTGGACACACCCGAATGAAGGCGGATTGGTGTCCGTGGTTTCCCAGGTTTCACGGTCGAGACCCTTCACAGGCTCAGGGCAGGCTCCGGGGCACCGAAATTTACGGGCGAACCGCCGATTCCTGAGGCGGAGCTGGCGCAGATTGCGGAGGAGACCAGCCAGACCGAGCGCCGTGCTGCGGAGGCGGAGCGCGAACTGGTGGAGTGGAAGAAAGTTCGCTTCATGCAGGACAGGGTGGGCGAGGAATTTGCCGCGCTGGTGCTGAATCCCGCGAAATTCGGCCTTTTTGTCGAACTGACCGATTTGTTTGTCGAGGGGCTGGTGCCGATTGACTCGCTGCGCGACGACCGCTACACATGGCGGGAAAATACGCATGAGATTATCGGCGAGAGATGGGGACGGCGCTTTCGCGCAGGGGATCGCGTGCAGGTGATTCTGGATCGAATTCTGGCGCAGGAGCGGAGGCTGCAGTTTTCGATTGTGGAAGAAGGCCTGGCGTTGACGGGAAAGACAGCAGCCAGGCATTCGCCAAAGCCGAAGAAGGACAAGCGCAAAGGCGATGCGCAATCTTCATCGAAGGGCAAGCGGAGGTTCACAGGCAAGCGCAAACGGCGCTGAGGCATCCTGTGCCGCAGCACCGCTTGCAGCGGAGATCAGAGTGGCTCAGGCTCCAGCCTGTTGTGCAGCATATTTGCCGATGACCGGCAGTTGATAGCGCTCCCCTTTGAGGGCCTTCAAGAGGACGATGATCCATGCCACAAAAAGGATCAACGAGCCAATAAGGAAAATGATTTGTCCGAGCAGGGGAATGACGTTGACAAATCCGATGGCGAAGAAGGCAATGCCCAGGAAGATCGACTGCCAAGCGTGGAAGCGTATGTAGGAGTTCTTGTTGTAGGGTTCGGCGATCAGGAAGATGATCGCGGGAATGATGGTGACGTAGGCAAGAGCGCCCGCGGCATTCTCAGAGAGGCCAGACTGCGCAGGCTGAGGCGGTGGGAAGTCGGACATGGTAGCTCCTTTGGGATAAAAATCAAAGCCGGAAAACAGAATGTCCAGATGCCACGCCGGGGAAGCGCGGGTTGAGTTCGCGTTGCTGATTCGATGCCCAGCGGCAACCAGAATTGGCCGAACAGGCCGATTGAGTAAACTCTGCAATTCTTGAAAAGTTACTTATTTGCCTGCTGCTCGGCCAAGGATCCGATGACGGGGAGCTTGAATCGCTCGCCGTTAAAAGCTTTGATGAGCACAATAATCCACACGATGAAGAATCCCAGACCAATCAGCGGCCACATGAATAGTGTGAGCCATCCGAAGAACGGTATTCTCCCGATGATCAGCATCGCAATATGAACAGCAATATAGGCAACGGCCAGAAAGATAGACTGCCAGGAGTGGAAGCGCACATATGAGTTTCTGTTAAACGGCTCGACGATGAGGAAAACAATAGCCGGGATGATGGTGACATAAGCAAGCCCACCCGCAGCGTTGTCAGAAAGTCCGGATTGGTTTACGACGGATGGGTTCTGGTCTGGCATAGACCCTCCTTTAAGGTCACATTGCATTGAAAACCGCTGCCGGCATGGCACCGATGAGTGCCAGCCAGCCGATGGGAGCGAAGTTGGCCCCTGATAAGGACAACAGAGCCGAGCATACTTTGGTTTCGGCCGGAAATCTGAAAAGCTTCGTGCTACTTCGCGGAGATTTGATCGGTATCTGTCTGCACCATTTTTGATGCAGGCTCGTCACTCCGTTTGCGCTCTTCCCGGCGCAGAATGCACGGAACTCCGCGAGCTTTCGATTCGCCAACAGGAAACCCTGAAATCGAGCCATTGTCAAGAAAATTCGTGGGCTTAGGGGTGTTGGCCTGCCTGAGATTGCGCCAGCAGCTCTGCATCGTTATTGCGAACATTTCCCACGCGGTCGCTGACGGGCCAGGCGAGCATCTTTTCGGCGGGGTAGGGGCGGAGCAAGTCAATTGGCGGCCGCGCGGGGTCGCTTGCATCGAGCCAGCGGGAGTAGTCCTGCGGCTCGAGAATGACCGGCATGCGGTTATGGATGGGCTCCATCAGCGCATTAGGGTCGGTGGTGAGGATGGTAAATGTTTCAAGCGCCTGACCTTCTTTCGGGTGCCAGTGCTCCCACAAGCCGGCAAAGGCGCAGGGGTTGCCGCTGCGAAGGCCGATGGCGTAGGGGTGTTTGGTCTTGGCGTCGAGTCTTTGCCACTCGTAGAAAGCATCGGCGGGAACGAGGCAGCGGCGCTTTTTGAGGGCCTCACGGAAGGCGGGCTTGGCGGCGATCTCTTCGGCACGGGCGTTGAAGGTGGAATAGCCCAGCTTGGCGTCTTTGGCCCAGAAAGGCACCAGGCCCCAGCGAAGCAGGGCGAATTCGCGCCGGTCTGAATCGCGATTGAGGCGGATGACCGGCTGCACGCTCTGCGGAGCGGCGTTATACGTGGGTGCGAACCAGGGCATGTCTTCGAGCTCGACGCCGAACCAGTCGGCGAGGACTTCCTGGGTAGATTTACGGGCGAATCGGCCGCACATATTCATCGAGAATAGCGTGAGGCGGGGGTCCGCGCGCAACCCTTTGGCGGGGGTCCGTGCGGTATCCCATACAATATCGATTGGGAGCATAGAGAATGGCGCACATGGTATTTTGCGTTCGCAACAAGAGGGAGATGGAAGGGCTGGAGGAACCGCCCTTTGACTCGGAGTTGGGCCAGAAGATTTATAAGAACGTCTCGAAGGAGGCGTGGGGGGAGTGGGTGAATCATCAGAAGATGCTGCTGAATGAATACCGGCTGCAGCCCTGGACCCACGACGCGCAAGTGTTTCTAGTGGAGCAGATGGAGATGTTCTTCTTTGGCGAGGGCTCATCCCTGCCTAAGGAGTATGTTCCGCCCGCGCAATGAGCGTCTGGCGCTGGTGTAAACTGAATTAGAACCCCTGAGGCCGGCTCACCCGAGCCGGCTCGATTGTGTCGGGACGTGGCTCAGCCTGGTAGAGCACTCGCTTGGGGTGCGAGGGGTCGGCAGTTCAAATCTGCCCGTCCCGACCATTACATTTCTTATCTCAAATCTCATTCGATCGAGCGATCCCGGGTGCCCAAATGCGAGGCACCCAGGGGCGCCCATCGTTCGTGGTAGAACTATCCGCATGGCATCTCGGCAATTAACTTCCAGCTCCTTGTAGCAGCGCGAAGAGAGTGGCGAAAGAGCGCCCTTATGAGGAGCCGGTTGGCTCGGGGGCCTGCAAAGAATCCGATCGAAGAGCCCTTCAACGGCGATGAGGTCACCAGAAAGATCAAGTGAGCGTCATCACCAGCAAGTACATCCTGCGTGGCCTTTGATGGCGCATAGGGGCATCTACGTCGCAGTCTGCGCGTTCATTGCTCGTCATTTTGCGATCGTTCCTTCTCCTGGAATCAGCCCTGTCGCATCCAACGGCGTCCCAGCTATCGCCTTTCCCCACGCTTTCCCGCAGCTTGGGGATTTGGTTCCGTTATTTGGGGCGTTTATTGGCCTGCTGTCGCATAGCCCGTCGCCACTGGAAGACTCCAAAGATGTATCCAGCAAGACTCCAAAGCAAAATAGATATTGCCAGCCAGCCTATTTCCCAGATGCCCTTGAGTTCATGGGGACGCAGAATAAAGTCCGACACCGTCGTAACTATAAACAAGACGCCGCCAAAAATCAGCACACCACCAATCCAAACAGTACGTACTCGGCCTTGTCGAGAGAGGCTTTCGGACGTTTGACTGTCCGCTTGCTTATACCAGTCAATGGCACCTTTGAGGTTTGTCATGATCCTACCCTCTCGAATTCAAGATTTTCTACGATTTTGAGCAAACATTGTTGATTTGATTGTTGTATGCAGACATCATACCTAGCTCTGTAAACACAGAGTGTCCGAAGCTGATCGTTGGTCCAATCACGGCTCCCCAGAGTGCTGCAGGAACAGCGGCGGCTACACATCCTGCTCCTGCACCGGGTCCGAGGGGCGAAGTTGCGACAGCCCCCGCAATACACCCTCCAACCAAACCTCCTACAAATCCTTCTCCCGCCGCAGTCTTTAGGTTGCCGGGAGTTGTAGCGTTTTCCGCTTGCACGGCATCATGGAATTGCTGTTGGGCTTGCTGCTCACATTTCTGACGAGCAGGGGATTTCTGGGGTCCGTTATTTGGGGCAACAACGAGACCCACTCTGTAGATTCGTTGTTCTTCGCCTGCCACATCGCGGGCCTAAGTTTCCAGTAAATCAGCGCCCCGATACCAAAAAGGACCGAAATAACGCCAAGGCCATACGCAAGCGAATAGAAAGTCGGGCTGCTTTGCCATATGGCTTCTAGCACCGCTCGATCCTGAAACATTAGCGTGCAGATGAGATAGGTGAACAGGCCGATGACGAAAATCAACGAGAAGCGCAATTTCAGTCCACTGTACTTGCGACGCGAAAACTTGATGTTGGCCAGCGCAAGCAGGAGAAAGAGAAGTGGAAGCCCGAAGGATACCCCGATGTCTTGAATTAGCCCGCTCACGTTCAAATCGTTCATATTCACCCTCGATGGCTCCCCACCTCTGATCGTTTCCTTCTAACGACAGCGTTTCACATATGCGTACCCGAAAGTAGCCGCGTCGTAACCCAATTTGACTAACCCTATCGTGTCCGTTGCCGCTCCGGCGACGAGTCTGGTTGCCACGCCAGTGAGCCCGCCATCGAGCGCTACACCAGCAATCTCCGGGGCAGCAACGCCCGGAATTCCCGGGTTCCATCCTCCCTCAATCAGATTCGGTAACGGGTTTTCATCGCTTGTGAACAGTTTCACTATTCCACTGACCGAATTCCCGAGAAATGCCTTAACTATCGGGTTGTAAGGTGACGTCCCAGTCGTGTTTGCCGCAATGCTGTACTCATTGTCGGCAACGGTAGCAGCGCAATCGATCCTGTTCCATGGCCGAAGCACCCCAGTATTTGGGGCAACAATCGTCCGGCTTTCAAGCCGCTCTCGATGAAATGCGCTTTAACGCCATGTTGTACATACCGAAGTAGAAGATCGGAACACTTATTAACACCCCCGCAATGAAGCCACTCACAGCGTCTGTCGTATCCATGAGGCGAAGCTCAACGCCCGAGTAGAAGACTGCGGCCGCCATCGCAACGCCAAACAGCGCCATGCTCAGGCCCCACTCGCGTGCCAAACGCTTGGGCGATGCGCCTTGCTCTTCCCACTTCCTGAGCCACCAGATTAGCGGCGCAAGGATCGCCCAAGGAACCGCGAACGCTAGATATGGACCCACAAGCTCGCCCGTAGTTTTGTTGAGAACCTGCGCGGCTATGCGACAGGCTCCGAGTTCGAGGGCAAGATAAATGCCGAGACCCCAGAACAACCACACCCAAATGCTCTCCCGCGATCTTGAAATCGAAAGTTTCATCGTTTGCCCCTACGGCTCGCACGTTATAGCTTGCTTGATCCCTGGAATTAGTTCGTCTTTTACTGCATAGGCCCCGAGACCTCCCAATACAAGGCCGCCGGCCGACAAAGAAGCCCCACCGAACCCACCCGCAATGCAGGTTGCAGGCTCGAAGGGCGTGGGATCAAGGCAGCCAGCTCCAACCAAGAGCACTGCTGCACCAAAGTGAATCCCAGCGGTTGTAAATGCCGCTCCTGCAACCTGAAATCCGTCAAACGCCTTTACCAACCCGCCTATGCGAGTGGAGGGGTTGCACGGCGGCTTCTTCGGTTGTTGTGGTTGCTGCCCGTTACTTGGGGCAACTACAACTTAATGAGCCCCGACCCGATTAGGATTGCGAGCAGACCCAAGAGCAACGAGAGAACGACGCCAATGATTGTTCCGCGCTTAGAACTGGGTGTCCAGGCAAACAGTACTCGCAATGACACGCCAAGCACAACTATCACAAAAACGACAGCCCATGTCGGCAAATGCATTTGCATCCTCCTCAATACATCTTAAAACCGCACAGGTAAGCTATTCAGTCCACAAGATTTCAGTTTCCCGTGATTCTCACGCTTCAATGGACAGGCGTCTACGATGAGAAGACTCTCTTAGCATTCGGTCTTAGGGAGCTACATAAACTGGAATGTTAGCTTGACCCGTTGCGTTTAGTGCCGAGTTTGCGCAACCAGCATGTACAAGCACATCAATTCCTGTCGCAGCTACCATAGTCCCTGTTCCAATATCCGCGATAAAATGTAGGGTAGTACCAAGTAACTTTCCGCCAATCGCGTTAGAACCAGAGCTAACCGTGCCGCTCAAAGTGGTGATAGTCCCTTCTTTGTTAAGCGCATAAACAAGCGCAGTTCCTCCACCACCCTTAAGAGTGATTGCCTCACCCCACTGTTCGAGACTCTCCAAAGGGTTCGGACCCCATCCGGGAACAAGCGACCCTAAACTCATAAAGTTAACTGCTTTGCCGAAACCAGAATTATAGAATTCCTGTAAGCACTCCTTCGTGATCTGCTGAGAATTGTTATTTGGGGCACCGTCTAGAGAATCCACTGGAATCATCATTCCTAGCATCGCTGCGAAGGAGTTTGAGGAACCTTGGTTCTTGTCCAATCCGCTTGGATCGACGAAGTTCGTCGGGCTGTCCCCGGCATACTCGTATAGATTTGGTCCGCTTCCTGCGAAGCCCAGTGGGTCCTCGCTGAGGAACCTGCCCGTGTTTGGGTTGTAGTATCTGGCCCGGTAGTCTCGACATCTCCCCTTTATCCGTGATTAGCCCCGTCTGTCTTACGTTAGAAACCCATAGATAGTAATTCCAAACATTACAAGATAGCCGACACATAGCAATGCCCAAAACGCTAGCTTTTGTCGCTCCTTGGTTGATGCGGTAACACTACCTCCCCGAATTGCTCCCGCCCGCACACGAGACAACACGAACCATGCCGCCGCTACGATGGGCGGCGCAATTAAATCCAGCAGTACTTGCTGAGGTAATGGCAACGCTCCGGGTCGCATTGTTAAGCTTCCTCCATTCAGTTAATAAACCCCCCTGCACATTCAGCCAAGCCTGCTAAGTACGAGCCAGCATCGTAAGCCAACTTCAGTTCTCCGACTCCAGAGGCAAACTCAAGGCCTTCTCCTGTCAAAGTCTCCGTGAAAGCCTGTGCAGGATGAAGACTTCCCAACCAATCACTTGCAAAATAGCTATACCCAGCTGCCACAGCCAAATCGGTTGGAGCGAATGCAAGTGGGGTACCGTCTAGAGCCTTCCCGAACAATGGGCTCAGTCCTTGAGTGGGACCGGCGGTGACACCTTGTGCCATGTTGTGGAAGGTACTGTGACCGCCGCCTTCCCCAGTGATAATGCTATGACCAAGATCAGTTAGCCCACTAAGAGTGTTCCCCGCCAGTGCATCAATAATGAAGTCTCTGGATGCACTTGGGCCATTGCCACCCTGAGCTATTAGGTATTTAATCCCGGAGGCGATGCTCGATTGAGATGCTGCATCTGATGCGCAGGTGAGTAACCCTCTCTTTTTGTCCAACCCGAACGGATCGTTGAAATCCATCGGATCGTCGCCAGCATAAGCATAAAGATTCGGGCCACTCCCCGCAAAGCCCATTGGATCTTCGCTCAGGAACCTACCGGTGGCTGGGTCATAGTATCTGGCCCGGTAGTAGTTGATACCGAGGCCGTCAGTCTCGCGGCCAGTGTAGGTGTAGCTGTTGGCCGTCGTTCCCGTGATGCTTACGCTGCCGAATGGGGCGTAGCTGTACTGGACATTCGAGTTTCCAGTGGTATCAGTCAATGCAATCGTGCTTCCCAACGCATCAGTCAGGTAATTCGATGTGCCGGTTGCGTCTGTGCGCTGGAAGCGTTCGTCGATTCCACCGGTTAGTAAGTTGGCCGTGACCGTCGCTCCATTCAGCTCCTGGGCGGGATTTGGGCCATCGTACAGAAAATTGGTGTTTGCCGAGAGAATCGTCTTGCCCACGCGCCGCCCCAACGGATCGTATACTTCAGTAAACGGTTGTGGATTTGGCCGGACAACTTGAACTCTGCCCTCACATCCACACGGCCAGACTTTTGAATGCCTTGAGCTCCTGGCTCAGAATGCAATAATTCGAAGTCCGTAGCCGTACGCGTCACTGCTTCTTGCAAAAGCTGCTCGACGCCTCTTTCGGTATCGAATCGGATGCGGCTTTGCCTTGCACGGAGACGTTCGAGCGGCTGCAGATTGGCTAGTTGTTGGTTGAGTTCGAGTGACTTTTTATGCGAGCCGCGTCCAGGGGCTCAGCGCTGCCGTCATTTACATTCACGACGATCGGCGTCTTGCCGTCTGAGACAAACTCAATCGGCGCCTGGCCATCTGCGTTGGCCGCGGTCAATACGTGGGTAATAGCCCCTTGCGCGGCTCCGCGGATTTCAACGTGAAACTTTGCTGGCTTCGCAACGCGCGCATTGGCCGGCATGTTTGTCGCGCTGAGGGCTACGGTGTAATTTCCTTTGGGCCACACACCGAAGTTGACATTTCCATTGGCATCCGTGGTCCGCGCGGCGCAGCCTCCGCCCGGATTCTTGCCGAGTTTCACATCTACACCTTTCAACGGAGCGCCTGCAAATGCGCCCGGCACAGCCAGCACACACACGAGACACGCAACAGCACTTGGCCAGACTTTCTTCACTTTGACCTCCAGGCTCAATTCGAGACACTGCTCATTGTATGAAAGAAACCGGTTCGATCAGGAGAGTTCCGGTCGAAAGGTCACTAGTTCGTACCTTCAACTGAAAGGGTAGGATAGGCGGGTGGCCCGGGTGCCGTGGGAGTCAAACATAACCACCCAACCTGGGTGCCCCGGCTGCCTCGCATTTGGGCACCCGGGATAGCGTCAACTTCGGCATTCTCTTCTCGGTATCTAGACGCTTCGGGCAGTTGTCAATCCGGGCGTGTCTCAGACGCAAGCCCAAAAATCCTAAAATCGTCCACCAGGGCCGACCATTAGTTTTTAGATTTGGGTAAATTCTGCCGACGAGGATCGTCGGCATTTTTCTTCCACTTATTCAGTTGTCCCGCAATTGTGGCGTCGTCAGTGATGTTGTACAAAGACGTGCCGGCTTTGCGCTTCGCCTCGTCCTTTGAGTCGTGAGAAATGGCGGAGCATCTCGGTTAATAGATTTCGACCAATTGTCGTCGTAACCTGCTGGCTAATGTCGTCGTTACCTGCCGGCTCGCCCTTGCTCAGGAACAGTTGAAGCAACCTGGCTCGATCCGCTCAAAGAGGTGCGAATGGGTTTGAAAAGGGGTGCGGCCTGTCTCTGTGGCCGGGCCATTTTCGGAGCTGCGCGGTAGAGAATTAATTCCGACTAAAGTATGCATTTTCTGCAGGATGCGTTTCTAAGAAGCGACGCGCTTGACAATCCATCTCCGCCTAGAGTCTAATCGGCGCCGATTTCCAGTAGAGTGCTGCGCCGGCCTGTGGTAAAACGTTTTAGTTTTACCTGTCTTACTGTGTGGTGATAACTAAAACGTTTGAGTTAGGCATTTTTTAGAGGTGCAGTTGCTGGAATTCCTGCTTTCACCCTCGGGAAGGAGACCATAACTTTTGTTCTCTCCTAAGCGTCGGATTGCGATTTTGGCACGGGGAAGCAGCATGCAGAGAAGTGAAAACGAGTGGTGGAGTGGTTGGGATACCGGCACTGCGCCATTTGAAAATTGCCGTACTTTCAAAGGATTTTGGTCGAGTTTCTCGAGAGCTGTCGCGGCATCTTGCCGGGAGTAAGAGCAAGGATCCCGTGCCCTGTTTCAACTTCGAACGACGTTGGAATTGGTGACACGGAATCGGCTTCAGCCTTGAGACGCCGCAAGGGAAACCTGCGGCGCATTACCCAACTCATTCCCTGACAAGCAGGGGGAGTGGCGCAACACGCAACAAGCACCAATTTTGGAAAGGTAAGGTCAGATGAAACACGCAAGATGCAAGTTCATCCTGATTCCGTTGTTGTTCGTATTGGCATGTGCGGGAGCATTTGCGCAGGCCAATTCGAATCTCACCGGGATCATCACAGACCAGTCAGGGGCGACCGTCGCAGGAGCGACGATTACGCTGACTGATCCGGCCACCGGCGCTGTCCGGACGACGGCGAGCGACGAAACCGGCTTGTACAACATCTCCGGTTTGAATGGCGCCACCTACAACCTGAAGGTCTCTGCGAAGGGCTTCCAGACGTACACAAAGACTGGCGTTGTGGTTGACATTTCCCGGACGTTCCGGGCCGACGTCGATCTCGCTGTCGGCACCGCAGAGCAGACGGTCACCGTCGCGGCCGACGCACTGGCCGTCCAGAGCGACTCGAACGTGGTCAGTTCACTGATCAACGAGCAGCAGATCACCGAGCTGCCCACCAACGGCCGGAACGTGATCGGCCTGGCCGCATTGGGGTTGGGCGTCAGCGGCAACCTGCCTGACATGGAGAGCCCGTTCTCAGTAACCGCCAACTACTCCATCAGCTTCAACGGCCTTAACCAGGCTCACAACGTGTGGATGATCGACGGGGCCGAGGCGTATGACCGCGGTTCCGGCGGCAAAATGTCGGTGATGCCTTCTCAGGACTCGCTTGGTGAATTCCAGGTGCTGGCCAGCAACTATCCACCGGACTACGGCATTGCTTCCGGCGGCACTATCACGATGTCCATCAAGAGAGGCACGAGCAGGTTCCATGGCGGAGCTTGGGAGTTCGACCGCAACGACGCGCTGGACGCTCACAGCTACTTTGACAACAACAATGGACAGATGGCCAAGAAGTCGGAACTGCGCTATAACGTTTTCGGCGCGAATGCCGGCGGTCCGGTGTTCATTCCTCACGTCTACAATTCGTCGAAGCAGCGGACCTTCTTCTTCTACAACGAAGAATGGCGCCGAGAAGTGACAGGAGTCTCGACCAATTCGATTAAGACTCTTCCTGGAGCGGATGAAGTCACTTCAGGGTCGAACTTTAACTTTGTGATTCCTGCGTACAATCCTGCAACTGCGGTGATTGTGCCGACGGTCTCCGATCCGGCTTTGGTCGCGCTGATTGCCGGCGATGGCCTGACGATGGGCCAGCCGTTCCCGAACAATACGATTCCGGGCAACCTGCTGGATTCGAACGCACTGCTCTTCAACACAACCAAAAACCTTCCTGCGTCGACGAACGCCGACGATAGCTATACCCCGACCGGCGGCCATCTGCCCGTCACGGTGCGTGAAGATCTCTTCCGCATCGATCACAACATCAACGACAAGTGGCAGCTTTTCGGTCACTACATCCATGACGCGATGGATACGGTCGAAGCTACTCCCGAGTGGCAGGGCGATAACTATCCAACGATCGGCTCCAACTTCAGCAACCCGGCGTACGCAGCGGTTATGAAACTGACTGGTGTGATTACGCCCAATGTGCTGCTCGAAGCGGCATTCAACTATAACGGCAACAAGATCGCGATCATTCCAGTCGCAGCGGGCGGCGCAAGCTTTGCGAAGCCGTCAGGCTGGGGACACCGGAACCTACTTCGCATCTGCAAACGATGTGGGCAATCGCCTGCCTGACATCGAATGGGGCACAGTCGGGACCACCTGGGGCCCTGGGAACGATCCGTGGACGAACGGCGCCGAGGATTTCGCCGAGGTATACGGACTTTCGGTTACCCGTGGCAAGCATCAGATGAAGTTCGGCGGCGGCTACAACCGCTACACCAAGAACCAGGTCATCGGGAAGGACTCCGAGGGCGATTACAGATTTGATGACAAATGGGTTTCGGGCGCCCCCGAGGGTGACCTCACCGGCGACTCCTATTTGGACTTCCTGCTTGGCCTGGCCCATGACGATGGCGGCACCTCTGCCTTCTCGCAAGCGAACGCCAATCCCATCAACCATTACGTAAACAACACAATCTCGGCCTATGCCGAGGACAACTGGCATGTGAACAGCAGGTTGAGTGTGCAGTACGGCTTCCGCTACGACATGATGCCGCACACGTGGGAACGCAACAACCAGGTTTCCAACTTCAATCCGGCACACTATCAGCCGGGGCTTACCACAGCCGCCAGCTTCAACGCGGATGGCTCTTTTGCTGCCAACGCTTCCGGTCTGCAAACCAACTCCATCGGCACGTTCTACATGAACGGAGTCGATATTGCCGGCCAGGGAGGTGCACCGACCGCACTGGTCAAGAACGACTACAAAACGTTCATGCCCAGGCTCGGCTTCTCTTACGACCTGTTCGGCAACGGCAAGACCGTGGTGCGCGGCGGGTTTGGCACATTCTACGAGCGCATCCAGGGCAACGACATTTACGACGCGGCCGGCTCGCCTCCGTTTATCAGCACACCGGCAGCCAACAATGTCGAGTTCACCAACCCCAGCTACAACTGGCAGGCCGGCTCAGCTGCATCGACGCCGACCTTCACGCAAGGCTTCAACTCGCTCAACACCTATTACCCCGATCCTGCCGTGGCGCAGTTCAGCCTGGGCGTGCAGCATGAAATCGCTCCCGCGCTGATCCTGATCACGCAGTATGTGGGGAACCTCGACTGGCATCAGAATGACTGGATCCCGGTCAACAACTTCCCACTGAGCACGCCGTTGCTGACTCGGGCAGATTATGCGGGAGACAAAACGTTTCCCGGATACTCGGCGCTTTCGCCAGTTGACGCTCTTATCGACAAAACCTATCCCGGCTTTGGCAAAATCAGGCTGCAATCGACCACCCAAACCGGCACCTACAACAGCTTCCAGGCAGGCCTTCGCCAGGAAAATAAACACGGCCTCAGCTTTGAACTGGATTACACGTATGCGCACCAGATCGATTCCACACCGGGCAGCGTAGACGTGGACAACAACAACCCCACGCGCAATCCATGGAACATGAAGTACGACAAGGGCTCTGGCATTCTGGATCGCCGTCAGGTCTTCAGCGGCAACTACGAGTACAAGCTCCCGTTCTTCAACCATGCATCTGGCTTATCGCGGACCGTCCTCGGCGGCTGGGAAATTTCCGGTACGGTAATTTCCGAGACCGGCCTGCCCTGGTTCGGCAATGTTGCTCCATCGAACAGCTACGGCGACACGGTTGGCCTGGGCGGCGATTACTCTATCCGTCCGAACCTCACCGGCAAGCCGCAATACACCAAGGCAAAGGCAACGGTTGGCGCTGTCTCCGGCTATCAGTACGTGAGCGGTTCAGGCTTCTCGAAGCCTGTAGCCGGCTGGCTCGGCGGCCCGAACCTGGGCTTTGGCAACATGGGCAAAGATGCCGTGGTTGGCGCCGGACGCACCAACTTCAGCACCGCAGTTTACAAATCGTTCGCTTTTGGCGAAAGCGCTCATTTCGAGGTTCGCGCCGACAGCTTCAACACTTTCAACCACACCCAGTTCAATGGCTTGTCTGACACGAACCCGCAGAATGCTGACTTTGGGTTCGTCAACAGCGCGCAGGACCCGAGAACCTTCGAGCTTGGCGCCAAGCTGATCTTCTAACTGAAACCTCAACCCGGGGCGCGGCAGAGAATCCTGTCGCGCCCCGTTTCCATTGGCGACGGCAATTTGAATCACCTAAATTAGAATGGGCATGGTGCAAGAGTGAGACCCGCAATTCGAGTGCGCATGTGCCTGGCATGGACGATGATGCTAGTCCTGGCCATGCACTGCATGGGCCAGTCGGCATCGGCGCCCGATCAACAGAGGCAAACGGCGCTGGCGCTTGAGCAGCAAGGCGAAAATGCCGAGGCCGAAGCTGCATGGCGCACCTACCTGAAGACGCATCCTTCGAGTTCCGAGGCCTATGCTCACCTTGGTCTTTTGAATGCGCGCCAAGAACACTACACGGAAGCTGTACCTCTTTACCGAAAGGCTCTGACGCTCAATCCCACAATTCCGGGCTTACGCTTGAATCTCGGACTTGCCTTATTCAAGGCCGGGGAGATGAGGGATGCGCTCAAGGAATTTGGCCCGCTCATGAAGGGCACGCCTGAGTCCTCGCCCGAAAGACAACGGCTAGCAATCCTCGTAGGAATGTGCCACTACGGCCTTGAGGAGTATGCTCAAGCGGTTCCTTATCTGAAGGAAGTGGCAGCTCACGATCCACAAAACCTGCCCCTTCGTCTGACCTTGGCGCACAGTTGCCTGTGGTCAAAGCAGTACCAGTGCGTCATGGATACCTATCACGAGATTCTGATGCTGAATGCCGAATCGGCGGAAGCCGATATGCTGGCAGGAGAAGCTCTGGACGAGTTGAAGGACGCTCCCGGCGCGATTGAGCAATTCCGCGCCGCCGTCAAGGCCGACCCCAAGATGCCCGACGTGCATTTCGGCCTCGGGTACCTTCTATGGTCCAAGCGACGGTATGAAGAAGCGGTGCCAGAGTTTCAGGCCGAACTGGTGAACAATCCAGATCACGTTCAGGCCCTTGTCTATCTTGCAGATGCTGAGATGAACTTGAGCCATCCAGACGTCGCTGTTCCCCTGTTTGAGAAGGCTGTCGGAATTGACCCGAAGCTTGAACTGCCTCATCTCGATCTCGGCATCCTCGCTGCAGATGAGGGCCGCAACGACGATGCCTTGCATGAAATGAAGATTGCGGCCAAACTGGTGCCCGACGATGTAAATGTTCACTGGAGGCTGGGGCGGCTCTACCGGACCATGGGAAATAAGGAAGAGGCGAAGGTCGAGTTAGACAAAGCCAGGAGCTTGACCCAGGCCGCCGACAATGCCCTCGTCAATATAATGAGTTCCCATATCGCGCACGCACAGGATGCGACGGCGGTCCCGGGGGGCAAATAACCGCATCGATGGGAGCGTAGCCGCCGTTTAATTGTTGATTTTCTGCATGGCCTTCAACGCGGCTTCCAGCGAGCGCCTACCGAATCGCGCAGACAGGACAGTTCTCAAATCTACGGTTCCGGGAGAATTGAAGCCGCATCCGGAGATGATTCCTACCTTTGAATTCGCGGCGCATCGCTACACCTCCGAGAACATGGCGCTGGTCCTTCTTGCGATCCTGCACATGATTCGCAGACATTGAGTTCGGAGAACGCGATCTCAGATAGGTAAATTGTGCGCACACAGATGGCTCGATCACCACCGCCAGATTCAATCTTGAGCATCCTTCCGAAGTTGCAATGTTTCAGGGCAGAGCGGAAGATTCCTGAAACATCGAATATCGTCGAGCATTCTTCTTAGTTCTTGAATTTTAATTTGTAACGGTGGCACGGGATCAGACCGTCGATCGTGAGTGTCGCGGTGGTGTTCGTTCCCGCTTTTCCTTCAGCGTGCATTCCAGGGATTGCCTCCATCGCGGTGAACGGTATTCATCGCAAGGAGGAAGCACGATCAGGCAATCACTTAAAGAAGATATGAAACGACATAGTCCGGTGCTGCGGCAATTCAGATTAGTGGAACCACACTGAGCATTCCCGCCTTGCGATCTGTCGCGTGGGGTAATTACTCCCTAAATCCTTTCCGTTCGTCCCCGAGATATGAATTCAGTCACTTTCCACTGACAGCACATTGCAATTGGGCGGGAGCATGCAGGAACAGCGGGGAACGTGTTCGCTTCGGCGGTCGTTATGGCTGCGCCGTATCCCATGACGGTGTCGCGGATTGCCGACAATCTCGCTAATTGGAAATCCTGGAGGAAATCAATGAGATTCGTCAAAAAGGCTTTCCTGCTATTCGCGCCAGCATCGAATGCATCTCTCCGCTCAAAGTGGCAGGCGAACAGAGCGTATCGGATCACTATGCTAACCCTGCTTGCGCTTTTGCCGGCATGCACGGGAGCATTGGCGCAGGTTGACCGGGGGCAGATCGCCGGTGTTGTTACCGATCAAACGGGAGCCGTGGTGGCGGGAGCGACTGTCACCGTGAAGAATATTGCGAGCAACGCACAGCGTGCGACACAATCCTCCGAGACCGGCGCTTACACGTTGGTAGGTCTGGAACCGGGCACTTACAGTGTGAGTGTGGCTGCGGCGCAATTCAAGCCCTATTCGGCAAGCGTTGAGATCACTGTGGGAGGCCACATAACACTTGACGCCAAGTTGTCTGTCGATTCGAGCGTGACGGAGGTTCATGTGGTTGCGATTGGTGGTGCCGCGGTCAACACGCAGACGCAGGAACTCTCCCAGGTGGTGGATAACGAGGAGCTTGCTCAATTGCCAAGTCTGACAAGAAATCCATATGACTTTGTGGTTCTTTCAGGCAATGTAAGCAATGGAGATAACACGACTAATGATGTGAATAGCGGGGAAAACTTATCAAGCCGCGGTGTGGGCTATGCGATTAACGGTCAACGGCAAACCGGGACCGAGATACTACTGGATGGAGTCGAAAATATCAGCGTGTTTACCTTCGCGGTCGGTGAGCAAGTTCCAATCGACTCTGTGCAGGAATACAACATCGTTACAAATAACTTTGCGGCCGAGTATGGCCGTGCTTCAGGTGGAATTGTAAATCTGACGACGAAGGAAGGGACAAATCGGTTCCACGGATCGGGATGGGAATTTAATCGGCTTTCTGCCTATACAGCGAACACCTATGAGAATGTTGTGTCCGAGCTGCCCAAAGGAACCTATACCCGAAACCAATTCGGTTTCGATATCGGCGGCCCGGTCAAGAAAGACAAGCTGTTCTTTTTTGGGAGCAGCGAGTGGACGCGTGTGCGGAGCGCAGCCTCTGAGTCGGAGCTGATCCCCACACCGGAGTTTCTTGCCTATACGGCGCCAAATGTTCAATCCTACTTCAGCAGCTATGGCAGCACGCCTTATGCAATTACGAACACGCTGGCCCAGTCGGACCTCGGGGTCGCGCTCGCCGGCGTTCCCACTTCGGTTCCGATTTTTGGCCAGGTCAACTTCCTCGCTGATGCCGACGCCGGCGGAGACTTCCCTCAGGATACGTACCGAATTCTCGGACGAGCGGATTATGATCTGAGCTCAAATACTCAGATGTTCTTCCGATTCGGCCAGGAGCGGCAGAACCTGGCCTTGGGGACGACATTTTACAGTCCTTATCCGCAATACGACGTTGGCGAATTGAACTCCAACAATAGCTATTTGTACTCAATCAGCCATAGTTTCAGTCCGGCGCTGTTCAGCAGCAGCAAATTGAGTTTCAGCAGATTCGCCGCGCCGAACACTTATAGCTCAACCGAGCAAAATGTACCAGATCTTATGTTTGGCGGCGCAACGGCGGGCAGTCTTCAGGTCACGTTTCCCGGACTCGAAAACTTCATGGAGCCTGGCGATGGCGGTCTTCCCTACGGGGGACCGCAAAACACGATTCAACTGGAGCAAGACCTGTCATGGACCCAAGGAAAACATTCCATGCGGTTCGGCGGGCAGTCGACTTACATTCAAATGAATATCGCGTATGGGGTCTACGCGCAGGCCGTGGAATTTCTGCAGACGGATCTGCAACCCGCTCTCGACGCAATGTTGGCAGGTACGCTGCAGTATTATCAGGGAGCGGTTGACCCACAGGGCAAGCTACCCTGCACGCAGAATCCAGACGGAAGCTTGAACGCGACGCCCGATTGCGAAGTGACCCCTCCAGCCGCCTCGCCGGACTTTGCGCGGAGCTATCGATATAAAGACTGGGCGACCTATGCACAAGACAGTTTCAAAGCGACGCCGAAGCTGACGCTGAATTACGGGGTTCGCTATGAGCACTATGGTGTGCAGCACAACAACAAGCAGAATCTCGACTCGAATTTCTATTATGGTGCGGGCTCGAATCTCTTCGAGCAAATTGCGACCGGCCAGGTATACACCGCTCCGACCAGCCCGATAGGGAAGCTCTGGAATCCGCGGTGGGGGACCGTATCGCCTCGTGTCGGCTTCGCTTACGATGTTTTCGGCGATGGCAAGTCGAGTGTACGAGGTGGTTTTGGAATCAGCTATGAGCGCAACTTTGGAAACGTCACATTCAATACGATTGAGAATGTACCGAACTTTGGGGTGCTCGATATTCTTAACACACCCGTGACAAACAGCGACGTGGGCCCTCTTGGAGAAGAAGGCCCGGCTCTTCCGCTTCCGCCCACGGAACTTCGCAATGTAAATCAAAACATCAATGTGGCTCAGACTCAGTTCTGGAGCCTTGCGCTGCAGCGGCAATTGGCGTCGAGCTCATTTGTCGAAGTGGCATACAGCGGAGCACATGGAGTTCACCTCTATGACATCACCGCCGGGAATCCGGTAGGAGGCGCGCAGGCCTATCTCGGGGCGCCGGTCGATTGTCCAGGTACAGCGACGGTTTGCCTGACGCGGGAGAATGATCAGTATTCCGCCATCAACGTCCGCGGGAGCGGAGGCCAGAGTAGTTTCAACTCACTCAATGTCAAGTACCAGTCGCAAAACGTGCATAACAGCGGTCTCGACATCATCGCCAATTACACCTGGTCCCATTCCCTGGACGACCTGAGTTCCACTTTTGCAGACAGTTCGCAAGGCGGTTCTGGGTATATCGGCAACCTCGGATATCTGGATCCGACCCACCCGATGCTTGACTGGGGTAGCTCAGATTTTGATGTAACGAATCGGTTGGTGTTGTCGCCAATTTGGCAGACGCCGTGGTTTAAACATGGGCACGGCCTGCTGGCGGAAGCGGCAGGCGGTTGGACGGCTTCCGGTATCTATACGGCCCGCAGCGGCACGCCCTTCTCGGCGTACGACTTTACCTTTAACGAAAACGGATACTCCGGGGTACCGCGCGTTGTGCCGGCGACGCCTGTTGCGCGTGTCAAGGCAGGATCTCCTGTCAATGTGGGGTTGAATCAATTCCAGATTCTAACGATTCCCGGCGCCAACGATATGGCACCCTTCGATTCGACACTTGGGATCTCTGACTTTGGACCATTCCCAACGAGCATGACGGGGAGAAATGAATTTCGCGGGCCGGGTGCGTGGAACGCAGACGCTTCGGTCGGAAAGAAGTTCAGATTCACTGAGACAACCGACCTTGAGTTTCGCGCGGAAGCGTTTGATATGTTCAATCACCACAACCTGTATGTCAACGAGGCGGATTTGGCGGTTACGAACACACCAGGAACCATTGGCGCGCCGTTGCCAGTTATCGCAGAGAAGGGCGGCCTGAACAGCATCGCGTTAGGTGGAAATCACGACGAGCGCCGGTTTGGACAATTTTCTTTAAGGCTGGACTTTTAGAGAGTTGCCAGAAAAATGTTGCGCGCCACCACTGAAGATTTGGATGTGCGAGATTCGGCGGTGGCAACCTGGGAAAGAGGAATTCAGACGGACGGAGTTGATAACTCGATATTTGGACGCGCAGGAAAAGTTCGACTTATCTGGCTATCCAGTCGATTGGGTTCGTCGAAGGATGCACAACTTGAGACATACGAAGTTGCCTTATCTGACTTTTGAATAAGTGTTCCGAGACTACATAGAATCAAGCATCGAAGGTATGGAATTCGGGAAGTTTACCGTCGGCACGAATGAGGGCGCGCCTGATCTCCTCACATGAGGCGGGACGCTAATCCCTGCGCAGCGAAGGTCCGTCCCCGCCCACCGCGCTTCGTCACTTTGCCTTTCAATTGTCAGGCCTTGGCGCTGTGTTTGCAGTACTTCAGCGCAGAGAAGCAGAGGAAGGGCAGGCCCGTGTGATGCCCTTCGACTCTACTCTCGCAAGCTGGATCGATCACGCAGCGGTGCTGGATCTTCGAGCCATTCGAATCGACCTTGCGCCTCGGTGCACGCAGCAATCAGGGAAGCTCGTCGAGGCACAGACGAGTCTTGCAGAACACCTGGCCGCAAATCAGAGCTTGCGACAGAAGCGGCGGCAACGATTAGAGGAGACCAAAACGAAAATGCGCATTCTCCTGGCCCAACTCACCATCTTGATGATTCTCGCTTCGTTCACATGCCTCGCAACGGCACAGGACAGTTCCTCGATGACGGGTATAGTCACCGATTCAACTGGCGCCGTGATTGCGGGCGCGGACGTGACACTTTCGAACTCATCGACCGGAGTGAGATTTACGCAAAAGACGGACAATCGGGGCTCTTATCGCTTTTTGAACGTCCCGCCGAATCCAGGGTACATCGTGATATTCAGCCACGATGGTTTCTCGACGGCACGCGTGTCAGATATCGCACTGACAGTTTCAATCACGCGAACCCAGAATGCGACCCTGATCCCGGGGGATGTCCAGTCAGTTGAGGTTTCAGCAAAGAGCACAGAGGTGACGCTGAATACCTCAGACGCGACGGTCGGCAACAATATGTCAGTCGAAGAGCTCAACGATTTGCCGGTCTATGACCGGACGGCCGGTATCTCGACGCTATTCACCCAACAACCAGGCGTTGATTCCTTTCAGGGCGCTGTGACCGGCGCCCGCATCGATCAGACTTCAGTGACGGTTGATGGAATGGATGTAAATGACTTTGCCACTGGTCAGACCTTTCTGATTGTCGCCAATGCGCCGGTCGATTCTGTCGAGCAATTCAGCGGCAGCGTTGCCGGATTTGTCGCGGCGGTCGGCACAGGGAGCGGTGGGCAGTTTCAACTTGTGACCAGAAGCGGAAACAACAAGTTTCATGGCAATTTGGATGAATACCATCGCGATACGACAACCGAGGCTAATGACTGGTTTGATAATCTCGAAGGAATCCCGCGCACGCCGCTAATTCGGAATCAATTCGGAGGCAGCATCGGCGGACCCATTCGAAGAGACAAACTATTCTTCTTCTTTGATCTTGCGGATTCGCGCATCATCGAATCTTCCTCTTCCGAACCGATCGTCCCGCTCGCCTCCTTTCGCAACGGGAGCCTGAATTACATCAATAACGGTCCGGGGTGTGGTGACAGCAGTCGCCTGGACACGCAGCCGAACTGCATCAGCACCTTGAACCCAACTCAACTTTCTGCCCTGGACCCAGCGGGCTTTGGTTTCGATCCCGCAGTGCTGTCATTCGTTGGTTCGCGTTATCCGCAGGCGAACGACATGTCGCAGGGGGACGGCGTGAACACAGGCGGCTATCGATTCAAGGTTCCTACACCGAACAATGAAAGCACCTACGTTGGGCGCGTGGACCTCAATCTAACACCGACGCAAAGGGTCTTCGGACGCGCGACTATTACCCGAGATAACGCGATTGACGGTCTTCCCGAATTTCCAACCGACCCAGTTACGCATCCTTTCACCGATGATAGTTACGGGTATGTTGTGAGTCACGTTTGGGCGATTGGTGCCGACAAAGTGAACCAGTTCTACTTTGGAGATACAGTCAGCAAGTACGATTTTCCAGATGTGTTCAACCCGACGGGAGCCAACCAATACAGCTTCACCGGATTGAGCGGACCGTATACAGACTTCGATGGTCAGAAGCGACGCATCCCGGTGCCTGTAGTCCGCGACGACTTCAATTGGCAACGCGGAGGTCACAGTTTGAATTTCGGGGGCACTTTCAAATTTCTCAAGACGAACACGAACCTGATCAGCAACTTTAATTTTGTGTACGCCGGACTGACCGGCAGCGAATTGTCAGGAGGGCTGGATCCATCTGTGCGTCCCGCGGATATTGCGCAGGGTGGAGCGGATAATGCAAACAATGTGGCTGTGAACGATTACGACAAGCTGTTTGCCTCCGGGCTCGGAGTCATTGGCGAGATTGGAACCAACTACACCTACAATAACGACGGTTCCGCGCGACCTGCGGGGAGCGGCGGGCCGCGAGCTTACCGATTTTATGAAACCGAAGCCTACCTGGGAGATACGTGGAAGGCAACCAAGAGGCTGACGCTTTCTTATGGCATTCGCTACCAGTTATATTCGGTGCCTTACGAAGTTCACGGCGACGAGTCTGTTCCGAGTCCGATCGATCTGAGCACATATATCAACGATCGCCTGGCGCAGACCAAAGCGGGTGACTCAAGTAACACGGGCCTCCCTCTCTACAGTTATGTACTTGGCGGAAAGGCGAATCACGGTCGCGACCCATATGGAATGTCGTATAAGGACTTTGCACCTCGATTCGCTTTTGCGTACAGCCCGTATAACTCCCGTAAAACCGTAATTAACGGCAGTGCGGGCATTATCTACGACCGCACGGTGATCAATTCAGTAAATTTCCTTCAGGATCAAGCTTCCTACTTATTCTTCAATCAACAGTACAATCAGTTCGGAGGCAGCAGCGTGCGGAATGCGCTGGCGAGCGTGCCGCGCCTGGGGTCGAATCTCTCTTACTCCGCGTCGTTGAATCCTGCTCCGGCGCCAGTAGCTCCCCCTTATACGCCCAACGTGGACAGCTCGGGAACACCGTTCGGGCTTGCGGCCGGCGGGTACACTTTCGTGATCAGCCCGAACCTCAAGGACCCGTATTCGATTTCACTGAATGCGGGCATTCAACAGGAACTGCCTGGGCACCTGATCATGAAAGTGAACTACGTTGGACGAATGGGGCGGCGGCTTCTTGCGGACGCCGATGCTTCACAAATCCTCGACGTTCCGGACTACACCGGACAATCCACACAATCGATGGCAGGCGCATTTGCAGGGCTTACAACCCAGTTGAGAACGGGCGCGCCGATCACACCGCAACCCTGGTTCGAGGACGTATTGGCACCGGGCACAGGCGCCGCCGTGGGCGCAGGCAATAACACAATCCTTGTTGCGGCCATGGCGGGCCAATATGTTTTTAAGGGTGACATCTCGGACAGTCTGGCTGCAATTGCGGCATACACCTACTACGCGGGCTATACGGGGTTCCTGCCGACGAACATTGGGATCCCATCGCAGTTTGGAACGAATGCCTATCTGACGAATATGGGTTCGTCGAGCTATAACGGGCTGTTGCTGACTTTGGATAAGAACATCTCGGGTGGCCTAAGAGGCGAGTTCAACTACACCTGGTCGCATTCAATCGATAACACGTCGTTGAGCGCCAACGCGAATTCCTTGTATAGCGGTACCGGATATATCTGCGACATTGTTCGGCCGCGTGCCTGCCGCGGAAGTTCGGACTTCGACGTGACGCAGGAGATTACTTCCAACTTCACTTACGATCTACCGTTTGGGAAAGGCCGGATGTTTCTCGGTTCCACTTCGAGATGGATTGATGAGGCGATCGGCGGATGGAGCTTCTCGGGTCTGCCCAGTTATCGCACAGGTCTGGCGATCACCCCCTATTCGGACGCTTTCCTGGCATCATTTGACAACAACGACCCAGCCATCTTCATCGGCAACAAGTCCGATTTGAAAACGAAAGTGAATACGGATCGGAGCACAGACACGGTATATGGATTCGCAGGTGGAGCTGTGGGCGCAGCTAAAGTGTTGGCTGAGTTCAGGGGTCCTGTCGGACTGGAATACGGCCAGCGAAACCTGGTGCGCGGACCCGGGGCCTTTTTCTTCGATGCCGGACTAGCGAAGAATTTTCCAATTATCGCAGAAAAGCTGAACCTGCAGTTCCGCGCTGATGCATTCAACTTGTTCAACCATCCAAACTTTGGGATGCCGGCGCTGGACATTGTAAACAACGCATCCAACTTTGGTCAGATCACCTCGACCAACGCAAGCCCTGCCTCTTCGGCTGTAAGCGCGGACGACGCGCGTGTGGCCCAGTTCTCGTTGCGCCTGGAATTCTAGAGCAGGGTGGTACGCTGCATGCGAGTCTGGCTGGATCGGAGTCCCGGCTGAGGTTGGTTCGGGATCGTAGACAGTTTATTGCTGTTGCATACGCGCGGCATCGTGGCCGGATGGAGCGACGCGGTTTTTGCGTACTTAATTCACGAGTCTCCGGAATCGAAAGCCTACCACAGGCTATCGGCCGGCCCCGGCTGATCAAGCGATGGCAAGCATTTCTCCGATGCGTGCTCGATAGCTCCGGCTCATCGTCACCTTCTGCCCGTTTACGAGTTGAACGACAAAGTCTCCCCGCGCTTCAGTTCGGACTTCCTTGACGTATTTCAGGTTGACAATGGCTGACCTGTGAACACGAAGAAACAATCCAGGGTCTAGCCTTTTCTCCATGGAAGCCATCGTTTCACGCAAGAGATGCGTCTCGGTTCCCGTGCAGATGCGCACATAGTTTTCTTCCGCGCCGATCCATCGAATGTCGGAGATCGGGAGGAACAGAATGCGCCCGCGCGACTTGAACACGATGCGGGATGTGTAGGCTCCCGATGTGGTCTCGCGTCGGTCACTACGGGACGAGGATCTTTCAGCTAATGAGAGCTGCTCGCGCGCCCGCTCGACAGCCGAATGCAACCGCTCCGCAGTAAATGGCTTGAGCAGGTAATCGACAGCGTGGACGTCGAATGCCTGTAATGCGTACCGGTCATAGGCAGTGGTAAAGATGATTTGGGGCATGACGATGTCGCTGAGTTCAGACAAAGCGGAGATCAAATCGAGTCCGTCCATGCCGGGCATCTCGACATCTAGAAAGAGCAGCTTGGGTGCAAGGAGGCGCACCAGCTTAATGATCTCTGTTGCGGTAGATCCTTCTCCCACGATCTCGACGTCTGCTTCTTCGCTGAGGAGTTGCCGCAACTTCCGACGCGCTAGCACTTCGTCGTCTGCAATAAGCGTTTGGATGAGCATCGTATCTCCACAGTAGTGTTGCCCAATTTTTCGCCATTTGCGCCCGGCGGGCCGAAGAGTGTGACTAGATGGAGATATTCATTGCAAGCCAAATGCCAATCTATGAGTCTAACTAATGCCTTGGAATCAATGATTTACTTGAGACGATGGACTCGACGAATCCACGGACTGTTCAGTTTCGATCCTGGACGTCCGAATACGGACAGTTGCCTGGATTGCAGAGGCCAGCTGCCTGGAGTCTGGAACCCGTTTGAAGCGGCCCTACTCAGAGCGCAGCGCATCGGTCGGGTTCAGGAAGGCCGCGCGTCGTGCCGGAATGATGGCGGCGACCGAAGCACCAGCGATCAATATGCATGCTGTCAGACCGGTGGCAAAAGGGTCGAATTGGCTGACTTGGAATAACAGTCCATTGAAGACTCGCGCAACTATGAAGGCGAGAAGCAGGCCCGACACGATGCCTGTCGCCGCAAATCGAATCGCCTGGCCGATGAACAGTTTTAAAATCTCTTCTCGCCGGGCTCCCACCGCGATGCGCAAACCGATCTCGGGAGTGCGCTGCACCACTGAGTAGGACAGTATTCCATAGACGCCAATCAGCGCGAGAACAAGAGCCACGACCGCGAAGATAGAAAGCAGTATCGAAGTCAATCGCGGTAAAGCCAACGAATCCGAGAGCACACTCCCGATTGTCTGCATGTGATAGATCGGTTGATGCGCGTCGAAGTCGTGGACTGTCTTGCGCATGAGCGGGATCATCGCGTCCGGGTCCGACACAGTCCTTAAGAGCAACACCTCATGGACTCCAAACCCGGGTAGGAATATTTCAGGTGGAGACTCATTCGCTACCCCCACCTCATGAGCACTTGTGACCACACCGATGACCGGCACACTTGTCGGCTTCGGACTTAACACCCCAATCAAAATCCGGGCCCCTATGGGATTTGTGGATGAAAGGTACCGCTCGGCAAATTCGTGGTTCACGATAAAAACGGAATCGTGATTGCTCATTTCCTCTCTAGTAAATGGTCTGCCGCTTTCAAATCCGAGTCCCATCGTGGAGAAAAACTCAGGGCTTACAAAGCGAATCTGTGCGGATGGAAATGCTCCCGGCGCTACGGGGGGTTTGCCATCGATCAGAAATCTAGTCATTACGACGGAAGGGCTGAGAGGAAGCTGCGTCGAAGTTGACGCGGAGACGATCCCGGGAACAGCCCGGAACCTATTCAGGAGCTGATCGTAGAACTGGTCCGTCTCAGGGCTGCCGTCCTGGTAACGCGGTCCGGGGAGCGTGATTTCGAAGCTGAGCAGATGATCTGTACGATAGCCGGGATCGACTGCCATGAGCTTCTGAAAACTTCGAATCATCAAGACGCTGAGGAACAGGACGACAACTGCGACCGCGACCTCCGCGGCGAGCAGTGCATTCTGCCTTAACCTCTGATCGCGAGTGCGGCCGTGGTTCCCGATATGCAAGCGGCTCGGAACTTTGAACTCGATTCTAAGAATGGGCAAGAGTCCGAAGAATACCGCAGTAATGACGCAGGCTCCAAGCGTCACCGCGAGCACATGAGTATTGAGGCGAATCGCCTGGAGCATTGAGGGATCGAGTGAGGCGACATGAGATAGAGCAAGGCGCATGAGAGGCAGAGAGGCCGCCGCAAGGGCCAGACCAAATGCTCCACCAATCAGACAGAGCAAGAGCGCTTGTGCGAGGAACTGCGAAAAGAGCCGGACGCGGGTCGCTCCGAGCGCCTGACGGATCACGATGTATCGCCGCAGCAAGACTGCCTTAACCATGAACAGATTTGCGACGTTGGCGCATGCGATTAAGAGCACCAAGAGGACCGAGCCCATGACGCAAAGGATCGCTGGTCTTAGCGTGCCTATCAGTTGCTCGCGCAAAGGGCTGAGTTCCACGCCGACGTTGCGGTTCGTCGTGGGATTCGCAGTCGCCAGGCGCGCAGCGATTGTTTGCATCTCTGTTCTTGCATCCTCGAGGCTGACGCCGTTACGCAATCGGCCGAGTACGCGGACGGAGTGCCATACGCGCGAGGACTGCGTGGCCTGGTCGAGCAACGAGAGCGGCAGCCATACAACGCCCCGCGACGGAAACTCTGCGCGGGGAGGCAGCACGCCGATGATTGTGTAGCTGCTTCCGTTGAGGTCAACACTGCGCCCAATGATGCCGGGGTCCCTGCCGAAGAATCGTTGCCATGCCGCGGCGCTCAACACCGCCACATGGTTGCTTCCGGCCAACTCGTCTCCCGCGTTGAACGTACGGCCTATTAATGCGGAGACGCCAAGCAACTGAAAGAAATTGGCCGAAGCGAGAACCCGGCCAACCTGTTCGGAGCGGTCATTCAGCCCAAGCGAGACCGTGGCCGGATTCAGCGTGGAATAAGCTGCGAGTTCATCAAAGCTTCTTTGTTGCGCCCGCCAATCCTGGTAATCGGGATAGCTAGCTTCGAGAGCACCCGGAGCCTGGGGAATTGTTTCGAGAATGGTTACGATGCGGCCCGCATCGCGAAATGGGAGTGTGTCAAGAAGCAGGCCGTAGACAACGCTGAAGATTCCTGTGTTGGCACCAATTGCCAGCGCCATGGTCGCAATTACGGCGATTGCGAATCCCGGCGCTCTCTTCGACTGGCGACATGCGTAGCGCAAATCGCGAAAGAAGAATCCCATGTGAACTCCCGATAGGAAGGCGGCCCTCCGCCGAGGCGATAAAAAACCGGTGACATGCATTGAGACTGCCTGCAACTAAGAAAGCACTCTCAGGAGCATTCTGCAAATTCGTTGTTTGTGACAAAGTGCAGCCCGGCGATGACGAATGGTCTCTGAACATTGATTTCATTGCAATTTCATGGGATGTATGTCGTCTCACCTGCGAATTGAGCCTGATAACTTCCAGTCAGGTTAAGCGGTCTACTAACCGATCATTGCGACTTTTCTTCATTCATCTGCGGAAAGTGTCGCGTGGACTCTTCAGATCCTGGAGGAACGGGATGATGCAAATGTCCAATCATTTTGCCAGGCGTTGTGTGTCATTGACTGGAGTTGCTGCAGGACTTCTGATCCTATTGCAATCCGCGGCATCTCATGCGATCGAGCCCGACATTCCGCAAATTCAGTCGGATGCTCAGCGGGGTTCAGTCCAGTATGAGATCGAACTCGGTACGGCCTATCTCGCAGGCCGCGGTGTCATGCAGGATGAGAAGCAAGCGGCGTACTGGTATGAGAAGGCTGCCAACGCCGGCGATCCATTCGCGGAAAACCAGATCGGCTATCTCTACCAAGTGGGACTCGGTGTAGCCCGTGATCCCGTTCGTGCGGTTCATTGGTATGAGCTTGCTGCTGCAGGCGGGTTCCCTAAAGCGAAAGTGAATCTCGGAGTTGCCTACCTTTGGGGGCTGGGAGTCAAAAAGGATACTGGCCTGGCTGCGCAGCTCTTTGCCGAAGCCGCGGCGAAAGGGAGCGGACTGGGCGCGTGCTATCTGGGAAACATGTATCTACTTGGCGATGGCGTGCAGAAAGATCAGGCGGCAGCTCGCCGTTGGTTTGAAGTTGGAGTGAAGCTAGGTGATCCGCGCGCAGAGTATAGCCTGGGGCTCTTCCTTTCAAATGACTCAGGCCGCGTTGAAGACCTGAAAAGAGCCACGAAGCTGATGCGCGAGTCTGCAGACGCGGGACTCGTTGCCGCCAAGCATGAACTTGGGTTTCTCCTTGTTCAAAACCCTCAACTCGCACGATCGCCCAAGGAGGCCGTCATATTGCTCGAGGACGCGGCTGCAGCAGGTTCGTGGAAGTCGTCGTTGATTCTGGGAGTCCTGGCTCGCGACGGTCGCGGCACACCAGTCGATCCTGAGGGGGCGTATTATCATTTCCGGGTGGCGACGCTGCAGGACGGAGATGCTGCGAGCCCGCTGCTGAAGAACGACCTGCAAATTCTCGCTGCAAAATTGGGTGCCGATCGGGCGCGAGCCATTGATTCAGACGCCGATGCGTGGTACCAGGCTCATCATCTCTCGTTGGCGTATGTCTATCAATCGGGTGAGAACTGGAGACAAACTCCATTTTTCGCACTGGAGTCTCCGGAGAGAGATATACACGCTGGGCGAATCATTCCCACATCTCCCTTCTAGAGCTTACCCACGAAGAGCGGCGACAGGTTTGGGATCGAGATAGGTACCGGAGTTGAAGAAGGCAGACAGCAATCCGCACACAACAATAATTAAGCGAGATGACAGTAGCGAGCCGATGTTTATGAGGCCTGCGATCTTTATCGGCGCCTCGGTATCGCTCGGACTATTATTTGCTCTTCAGGAATGGGTCTATTCACGCGCAATGGGATCCCATTTGGGGACACCGATCTTCTTCGAGTCATGGGGAGTTCACTTCTTTCTGTGGGGAACACTTTGCTGGCTATTGTGGAGATTTTTAAGGCCGCAGGTTCAAAATGCGGGCATTTTATCAATTCTTGCAGCTTTTCTTCCGCTAAGTATTGTCGTTAGTGTCTTTGAAGAGATGGTGTTTCTTCTCCTGTTTCCGGGACTGCCGATCACCAAAACACATTGGAGTTATTGGAGCCGGCTGAAGACATATCTGGACGCGGAGCTTGTCTACAACATGCTCATCTTCTGGTGTGCCTTCTTTCTATTTCGCGGAATCGGGTACTACCAGCGCTACCGTGAGAACGAGCGCGCAGCCGCGCAGTTGGAAATCCAGTTAGCCAACGCGCAACTGTCCGCGCTCCGCATGCAACTTAATCCGCATTTCTTGTTCAATACGATGAACAGCATCTCCAGCCTGATGCGCATCGATATAGACGCGGCAGATGCGATGCTGGAACAGTTGAGCTGCCTCATGCGTATTACTTTGGAACGCGGAGATGCGCAATTCATCACCCTTCGCGACGAGATGGATTTCGTTGAGACCTATTTGGCGATGCAAGCCAGGAGGCACGCAGGCAGGGTCGAGCACGATGTGATTGTCGATCCCGAGCTGTACGACGCACTTGTCCCCAGCATGATATTGCAACCGATCGTGGAGAACGCTTATATGCATGGGCTATCGAAGATAGATGCAAGCGGAGAACTCTCAGTCAAGGTTGAAAGAGACGGACCTGTGATGAGGATCTGTGTTGTCAACACCGGGTTTGGCCTGAAGCCTGAGGCAAAGACCCTATCGGGCGGGCACGGCCTGGGATTATCCAACGTAAAGAATCGACTCAAGCTTCACTATGGTGAAGGCGGTTCGTTCTCGATGGTTGAACTCGACCCGCGCCATGTGAAAGTCACGATTCGCCTGCCACTTCAGTTTTCACCAATGAGCCCAAAAATGGTCACGGGTTTCGAGTCGCAATGATCCGCGCGGTGGTAGCCGACGATGAGGTCCTGGCGCGCCAGAAGCTGCGTCAACTTCTTCGAGACGAGCAGGATATTGAAATTGTGGGCGAATGTGCTTCGGCTCTGGAAACAATTCAACTGGTCGACGTGACCGGCCCCGATCTACTCTTTCTCGATATTCGGATGCCCGGCATGGACGGATTCGATGTGATCGGAGCGCTGTCAAAGCGAGAGAGCAAAGCATTGCCCTCGATCGTTTTCACGACCGCCTATGATCAGTATGCGGTGCGCGCCTTCGAGATTCACGCAGTGGATTATCTGCTGAAGCCATTCACCGCGGAAAGATTGCGCTCCGCGGTCCGGCGCGTCCGCGAGAGGACAGGCTCTGAGGAGTATCGGTTAGGCGAGCACAACTCCAACGGCACTGAAGGACCTTACACGTCGCGCATTGTGTTCAAGTCTCGCGGGCGCATCCTATTCCTTTCAGTCAACGACATTCGTTGGATTGGGGCAGAAGAGAATTATGTCCGCATCTCAATTGGGAAAGAGTCACATCTGCTGCGCGCAGCCATCTCGCACCTGGAGGCACGGTTGAATCCGCAGATCTTCCTCCGCGTGCACCGGTCGGCGATTGTTAATCTGCATTTCGTAAAGGAAGTTCAGAGTGAAACGGACGGTGATGCGACTGTGGTGCTTCTTGATGGGGAGCGCATCGCGATGAGCCGCAGCTATCGGTCGAGGATTCAAAAGCTGCTCCACCGATGACGCCTGTTTCACTTCTTGGAATGCTGTGCACCAAGCTTCAAGGTCAATTGCGGGTTTTGCCTGCGCTTCGGCTCGCTTTAACTACGCTTCGTCACTTCCGCGGACGACTCATCCCTAATTACGTAAATTTGGAGAGATACACCAGCCAGATTCTAACTTTTATAGTGAACGACACTCCAGCATAGGGTTAGGCGCCATTCCGGGTGTTGACCGGCCCGAAGCAAGGCGGTCCAGTCCCGAGAACGAGACATCCGTCACAAAAGGATTGCGACGCGGCTCATCGGCTGACTGCGTGCACCTTGTCGAGCAGGTGGATTCTCTTCATGAGCGTACAAGTCTCACAGCAGCCAGTTAAGTTCCCACGTGTTTTCGATCACCAGCGTCAAAATGCGGGCGGAGCCTCGCAACTCGCAATTTCCGTGATCATGAATGCGGATCGATATCGCCTTTTTCAGGCACTGACGGTTCCGGAATATATGGAGGCCTGGCTGTGTTTAGGGGGTGACGCGCGGCATCAGGCATCTGTGTCGCGCAATGCGAGCGGATTCCGCATCGACTTCAGAGGGCCGCCAGGCCAGGAAGTCAGCATCGCAGGAACCTATTTGGTGTACCGCAGAAGCAAGCTTGTCTTTACGTGGCAAATGGGAGCTGGCGATGGACAACACAGCGTCGTCCTCATCCGTCTTCATGGAGAGTTTTCTCGAACGCGATTGTGCCTGTATCACCTTGGCTTGAGGTCCCAGGAAGATCGGCAGTGGCATGAGTCCATGTGGGAATCGTCGCTGGCGGCTTTGAGCTTTCTCTTCGAGCGGGGAGCGGGCGGTTTCTAGTCGACTCCGGTTCAATCGACGCGATGCGCATATTGCTCATCCGTGCGGGTAGAGCACGGAAGGACTTTGCACAAGTTTCCGTTTATTCGAGGGCATACAGATTTCCGTCGGTGCTTCCTACATACACTATGTTCCCAGAGATCACGGGAGACGAGAGAATCATTCCTATCGTGTGCAGCTTGCTTGTGCCGGTGATGACATCATCGTAGAAGCTGGAAAGAATGGCGGCCTGGTAGTTGGGGCTGCCGTCAGCTTTCGAGAACGCTGCGAGATTCTGGCGCGATCCCTCCGACTGAAATACCCAGGCTGGTTTCCGCGAGGTGAGATCGATGGCGATCAGCCTGCCGTCCTGCCCGCCGATATAGAGCGTGCGGCCGGCAATAGAAGGCGAACTGAAGAACGGCCATTTGAATTGGCGCGAATCGATCCGTGAGCCTGTCTGCGCGTCGAGCACGTGAAGCGTGGCTGAATCCGATGTGGCGAAGTAGACCTTGTCCTCGTGAACAACCGGGGAAGTAATGACCCATGATCCGTTGTTGGAAAAGACCCATCGCTGTTTGCCGCCTGCGGCGTCCAGGGCATAGATGTTCGAATCTCTGCAGCCGAAGTAGACCAATCCATTGGCCACCGTCGCAGAGGACTGGATCCCGACTTGATTATGAATGTCGTGGTCTTCACCGGTCTTGAAACGCCAGATCTCTGTTCCATTTGCGGCATCAAGCGCATAAAAGTAGCTATCCCAGCTGCCGATGTACAGTTTGCCATCGACGATTGCGGGCGAAGCATGGACGACGTCGCAGGTTCCTGGGAGATGCGCTATGCAAACGACGTCAGCGGAATGAACGCCCGCATGGATCTGCATCGAGATGGCGATAAAGTGTCCGGAACGTGGTCAGGGCCCCTGGGCGAGGACTGCGCAATTACCGGGACCTGGCGCAATGGCTACATCGACCTCGCGTTTGCGGGCGAGTGGCCGAAGGATAGCCGGAAGGGGGTTCCCGGGCGAGTCAATGCTTTTCTAAGCGGTTGGATTGACGGCGATTCAGGCAAGGGGCGAATGCGTGTGGAAGGGCGTTCCGACGGCACATGGACGGCGCAAAGGAAGGATTAATCGAAGCTTTAGAAAGCTGCCTGATCCGGGCAAGAGAAAGGTCCGCCGCGAGCGGGCTTTTTGCGTGAATCAGAATGCTCTTTCGAGCCGCATCGAGAAGGATCTAGAAAGCCAACACGATCCGAGCACACGATGCCACGAAGGCCGGTTCTTAGGGGCTGCACAGGGCCGGCGACGATTGCGAAAGAACTGCTGACCCCGTGGGGACAGGAAAGCCCTTCAGTATCCGACCCTGCGTATTAATTCCAGTAGTATCCCGCTCCGCGAAGGAGGTCGATCTCTGCGGTCAACGTGGCCGCGAAGAGGGCAATGGCAATCACTGCGATCGTGAGACGGGGAAAGCGCTCTGTAAATGTAATGTTCGCCGAGGCCGCATTCGTAAACAGCCGATCAGTTCCAGAAACGCTATTGCGGAGACGAGTCGAAGCTGATTCGCGGCTGCTGGTTCTGCAGTCTGCAGCAGGACCTTCCTGGTTAATATGAACCGCAACCCAGCTGGACTTACCTGTCTGCACAAGGCGGAAGTTTTGCTCTATTGTCGCCATGATCTCCTCAATTCCAGTTCAATGCAAAAGTTAAGTTAATTAATCTCGTTCTACCGAAGTGAACGGTACTTTCTAAGCTGATATGTAAGAAGCTACTCACTTAGCGGCCTTTATTCAATGGCGAATTGGTGTACAAAATGGGCTTAAGTACTACTACATTAGGTACTTACCAAAAGCCGGAAGGAGTAACAATGCTTGATTACCTAGAGTGGTGGGAGGGTGGGCCGAACGCGTCCGAATCTGGAGCGCGCTTCTACTTATCTACGCCGAATTCGGGATAAGTTCCCTTCTATCTTCCGCAGAGGTGTCACTGCAAATGGCCCGTTGGTGCACGCGGCAGCGATGACCAAAGTCAGAAGAGCAGTTACCAGGGAACGCGCAGCAGACGTAAGGAAGACCTCGAATGAATGAGAAAAGAGAATCTCCACGAACGCCCGGAATATGGTCAGGAGGGAAAGAGCGATCCGGAAGGAGTGTGAAGCGAGGTCATTCGCGGGCGGCGCCGCGGGGTCTGCGGCTGGGACGCGCCGAGCAATCCGGCAATCTCGCGCAATTCGGCGCGGGCGGCGCCAATGGTGGCGGCAACGGTTTCGAGTACGCTGACCGGCTTCGCCGGCAGGGAGCGGCAAACGCGGCTGCGGTTCGGGGCGGCGAGCCTGCCCGAGAGCATGGCGCGCGCCAGACAGCGTGTAGCCCTCGCCATGAACGAGGCGCTTGATTTCGAGCGCCAGTTCCACGTCGCGCCGGCGGTAGAGGCGCTGGCCGGTGCCACTTTTGTTTGGCTTGAGCTGAGGAAACTGCGTCTCCCAGAACCGCAGCACGTAGGTTTCAACTTTGCAGATACGGGCTACGTCGCCAATCTTGAAGTAGAGGCGGTCGGGGATCGACGGGCGGTTCTTGGACGCGCTTCCGGGAGAGTTGCGTGGCCATAGCGTAGTCGAGGGCGTCGCCAATTCTGCCGGCGGAAGCGCTGCTCTAACGGCAGTATAGGCCAGCGATTGCACTCTTTGTGAAGCAAAATCAACAAATCGGCTGCATCTTTTCTCGAGCGACGCCCTTTAGGAAGATTAGTGAGCGCCATCGATCAGCTTGCAATTTGCTTCTAGTAATCCAATGTTCAGATGGGATTGGGCTCGACCGGAGGCGCGCGCAGGCGAATGCTGCGGCGCGGCGCGCAGGTACTGCACCGGCCAACTCGCCGGTTCGCCCAGCGCGATCGCCGCGTGAAGCGGCCAATACGGATCGCGAAGCATCTCGCGGGCCAGGAACACCAGATCAGCCTTGCCCTCGGCGATGAGCTCGTTTGCCTGGTTGGGATCGGTAATCATGCCTACAGCCGCAGTGGGAATACCGGCTTCGGAGCGGATTCGGGCGGCAAAGGGCGCTTGGAAGCCGGGTCCGACGGGAATGCGGGCATTGGGAACCTGTCCGCCGGAGGAAGCATCCACCAGATCAACGCCATGCGCCTTGAAGAGGCGCGCAAGCTCAACGGAGTCGTCGATGGACCATCCGCCCTCGACCCAATCTGTGGCGGAGATGCGGACGAAGAGCGGCAGATGGGACGGGCCATTCGGCGCGGACCGCATCGACAACTTGGAGCGCGAAGCGGGTGCGATTCTCAAAGCTGCCGCCATAGGCGTCGGTGCGCTGGTTGGCCAGCGGCGAAAGAAACTCGTGAATCAGATAGCCGTGGGCCGCATGAATCTCAACGAAGTCAAACCCTGCCGCGAGGGCACGCTGTGCGCTGCAAGGCCAAAAGCGCGGACGACTGCGGCGATTCCAGCCTCATCAAGTGCTCGCGGCACACCATAATTCGGGGGCGAAGGCCAAGGCGCTTGGCGCGGCAGGTTGCCAGCCGCCTTCATCGGGCATGCACCAGGCGCTCACCGCCAAAGGGCGGCGTCATGCTGGCTTTGCGTCCGGCATGGGCCAATTGGATGCCGGCACGGACGCCCTGCGAGTGGATGAAGCGGGCGATACGCTCCAGCTCTGGAATGTGGGCATCCTTCCAGATACCGAGGTCCGCCGGGGAGATGCGGCCTTCGGGCAGAACGGCGGATGCCTCAAGAGTTACCAGGCCGGCGCCGCCCTGTGCCCGGGCTGCCGAGATGGACCAAATGCCAGTCGTTGGCGAAGCCGTCCTGGAGGAATACTGGCACATGGGCGAGACGCCGATGCGATTGGCAAAGGTGACAGAACGAAGCTGAAAAGGCGAAAAAAGAGGATGGCTCATGATTGTGCGGTTCCGTTCAGAAGTTCGCGAGATAGATGAATGTCTGTCTGAATGGATGATGGTAGGGATGGAAGGGATGCAAAGAGGATAAACAGATCCAACCGAGCGAAGAGGATCTGATGCCGCGATAGAGCCGGCGCGCAATCCGGACGCTCCGGGGCATTGGCACTGGATGTCTCCACTTCGCGGCTGGGTCGTGAACTGAGTCGTTACTGCTTCTTGAGCACGGCCGTCCCTCTTTCGTCGGCTGAGGATGGCGCTTTCAAGCTTTCGAAAGTCGGCAGCCTTTGATGGCTGGAATCTCCACCTGGCGGACAACATATTCGCGTTCGTAGTGCAGCAGATTGCCCTTCGCCGTCACGGCGGAGTGATAGCTGGCGAAGTCCGTATCGATGTTCACGGGGTCGGGAGTATCGTCGACCACATATCCGGGCGGCAGTGTGATGTCAAAGCTGTCGTGCCAGCGGCCGGTGGCGTTCAAGTCGATGGGGACGGTGCGCGGCTTATCATCAAAGGCCAACGCATCCGAACCGACCACGCGTGGCCGCACCAGCAACAGCGGTCCGGCCTGATGGGCATATTGACCGGCCGTCAACTTGTAGTGGATTTCCAGGGGCTTATCGAGGGCCGGTGGCTGGACAAACTGGAATGAGCTGAGCGCGACGCCTGGCAAGTCGCGCGCAATCACTGTTTCCCAGTAGTCGTGCCGTTCTTTCTCGTCTGTGTACTTGAGGAATGTGCGAAAATCGGCGCCTTCCGGGCCTGAGTGGGAAGAATCGACGGCGCCTGAAAGCGTTCCGTCGGCGGCCAGAGTAAATGCTCCCGTTCGTTCCGTTCCATTGGCATCAGGTCCGAGTACCGGCAGCGCAATCACCTGGCTCGCGTCCCCGGCGCTCAGGGTGCCGTAGCTGCCCTGCAAATCGGAACCGCAGGTTTCCCACAGGAGTGCGTTCGTCGGTGGGATCGAAGATCAGATAGCGTTTGCCGTCTTTAGCTTTGACGATCGCCTTCAGCCGCGGGTCCTGCACGTCCGGCGGCACTTCGATGGCGGTAATCATGTGGTTGCCCAACAGGGAAGGATTCAGCGGGTCGACCACGCCGCGCCGATCGTCGACCGGGACATAAAAGGCGCGAATCCCGGCCACCTGCAGCATCGAAATCAGCAGCGTCGTCTTGTCTTTGCAATCGCCATAGCGATTGCGAAAAATATCTGCTGCGTGATTGGCCTGCAATCCGCCGATGCCGCGCATCACGACGAAGTAGCGGATGTTCTTCTGGATGGATTCGGTGATGCGGCTGAGCTTTGCTATAGAAATCGGGAGCGCCCGCAATCAGGCTCTGAACCTTGGCGGTGATCTCAGGGGAGGGATCGGACGGTCCGCCTCCAGCTTTGTAACCCATTCGCCGATCGCGCGCCATTGATTATCCACGCCCGGCCACGGCGGCATCTCCCCATTGCACTGACATGCGGGCGGCCAGAGCAGCCCAGTCCGGATGAGAAGGAATATCGCGGAGAATGAGCGCATGCATGTCCTTGACTTCCCATCGCCAGTGGTTTGGGGCAACTTCGACCGGCGCGACGGGTGCGTAATTGTGCCAGGATTGAGTGTGCGCCCGGCCCGCGGGCAGATCAATTTCGAGCGCCTGAAAGACAACAGGGATCCCGTTCTGGATATCCCAGACTTTCTCCTGCATATAGGGCTCCATCAGCTCTTCTGACTCGCAAATCTCCACCGCGCCCACGTCCACAGCGGGAGGATGCGCGATGCGCGTCTTGCGGGTAGAGAGCATGATGGGAACATCCGTGTCTCCCGCTTCGGTAAAGTCGGTGTCCTGTGCCTGGTACTGCTTTTCGTCGGCGGCAATGGTCCAGACGCGAAAGTAGTTGATCTTCTCGTCCACGTCGTAGCCGACGGCGCAGGTATTGCCGCGGCCTTGCGGCTCGAGAATGCGAATGGCCTCGCGTTCGCGCTCGACTGCCCGGCCCTGGGCGTCGATGGTCTCGACGTATTCGTCGTACAGGATGACTGCCGAGGCGTCTTTGGCGTAATCCGGCGTCGTGCGTTTTGGCTGCGTCCAGGCCCCACTGCGGCACCGGCTGGCCTTTTGAAAACCAGCTTGCGAAACCCGGCGTGCAGGCAAACACAGACAAGGCCGGCCACAAAGATGCGCAGAGAACAGATGCCTGGAGGAAAGCCGCGTATGCCTCATCAGTTTCCTTTGGCGGCCGGTAGCTCGCGTCAGCACGAGTTGCTGCTGATCGGCCGTGGCTACCTTCTGATAGAAGTCATGAAGATCGGAATAGTACTTCGGATCGAGGAGCGTGAAGTTGTAGGCCATGATCCGCACCACCTCAATCGCACCGTCGCCGCGGCTTGATCTTGATCGACATCAGTGGCATTGATCGGGCCAGGAGATGTTGGCGGCCTGCGGCGCGCTCTCTACCGTATAGCCCGGCGGAAGGTGATAGGTGACATCGTCCTGTTCCTCCCTGGGATAGTGGACGTCGATCGGAATGGTCGCGCTTGTCCTCGGCCACAAAGGGGTGCTTGGCGTGGGATTCCAAGAAGAGGCCCGGCAGAAAGAAGCGCTTGCCGGTTGCGGTGCCCGATGTTGCCGCTGACCTGCACAGTGCCAATCAGGTTCGTATTCGTAGTCATCGAGGCCGAGAAAGTGGTCGAAATCGGCCTGCACGCCGTCTGGAACGTCAGCGCGCACCGACTCGTTGAACTGCTTCTTCACTTCTTCCGATCGTTCTTGAGCGCCAGTTGGCGCCAGTGGAGCGCGTCCTGCCCGCTCATGACGACAGCGAATGGTCCCGGTGACGTTGCCGTCGGCGTCGATGGTCAGGTCCGCGACTCGCGCTTCGGCAGCCTGCATGTAGTTATTCGCGGGGGTCATGCGCAAGACAGCCGGGCCCGCTGGCGCTGAAGGCGAATGCCGCCGGCCACGTGTGCTTCCAATGCAGCAAGCCGTAAGGGCACATCTGCTTCGCCCGGGTCGAGATAGACTTCTTTGCCTCCCACGACAACAATCGCGATATAGTCGTCGAGCTGGTAGGTGGAAAGATAGGTCGGGATCGAAGATCGCGCGATCGCGATTGACCACCTGCATGGGAAACGCCTGCAGGCCGGCTGCGCGCGCAAGAGCCACATAAAGCAGGGCGAGTTCGTTCGCCGAGCCGCTCTTCCTGTTTCCACACATCCTCGGCGTCCCGGATTTCCTTCAGCTTCTCTTTCTTGCGCTCGGCCTCTGACTTCTCGCGAGTGAAGCTGGTGTTATCAAGCTTCATCACCGCTTCATAGATCTTGCGCGCTTTTTGATCTTCGGTGTCTCCGGCAGCGACGATGCCATCAACAGCCTGCTTAAGGCTTTGCTCGGGTTGGCGAAATGATCTGTGTCTTTAGCCCATCGTTTCGACTCGGATTCCCAGAAATCAACCCCTGAGTAGGTGTAGGTGTAATAGAACTCGATGCGCCAGTTCAGGCTGTTCAGCGGAGGCATCCAGTCATCGGTGGGGATCGGCGGAACATTTGTGATATCGAACAAATAAGTGCCCCCGGCATTGTGGACCATCTTCCCATTTCCGCCGGTCTGGACCACGTACATCAACTTGTCGAGCCGATCGCCGCGGCTGTTAGAGATGTTTTCGCCCTCTTTCGACGGGGTGAACCCGTAATGCGCTTTGTGAACGAAGTAGGGTTGTTGCACCTTCCAGCTCGGCGAGGAGACGAGACTGTCGTCATAGCGAAGCTCAAGACGGTATTCCAGGATGCTGCCGACCTCAACAGAGGGCAGAGTAAAGACCATGGTGTTTAGCTGTAGAGTCTTCGTCTTGAAGTCCATCAGGTCTGACGGCTTGGTTGTCAGCGGGATGATGGTTCCATCGGCATGGATGGTGCGTCCCTTGATGTCAGCCACGGTGAACTGGCCGTGCTCGTAAGGGATGCGGATTGTTGCCAGTTCCTTCCCCTTCTCAGTCAGCACCTTGATGCGCTCGTGATAACTATGAAAATGAAGGGTGTCGTCAGTCGTCTCTTCGCGATAGAGATAGACTGCGGCCGCGCCCGGTGCCGCTGGATCGGCGGTCATCTGGAGTTCTTCTTTTGTGGGGTCGTCAAACTGCGCGAATAGAGACGTTGAAGGAATGACAGCAGTCAGCAAGATCGCAAAGTGAATATAAGTTCGAATTCGCACAAAACCGTCCTTTATTTGAAAGCACCGAGGAGTCTAACGCAAATCTGCGATTGAATGCAGTGATTGTAATCGGGACTTGCGCTTTGCGAAGTGATGCAGTCAACAGAACTCCCCAGAAGGTAACGGAACTGCTGACTCTTCAATAATCAGCCCCGAAGCATTTCAGGATTCCATTAGCAGAGGTTGAAAAGCTTGCGCCGAAGCGGCAGCATTCGAGAGGACGAATCGCGCCGGGCGAGCGTAGACTGGACGGGTTTGCCAATTCGATAAGCTGAGGAAACATCTTTGATAAATCGGTTTCGCGCCGTGAATGTTTTTCTGGTCATTTGTGTTTGCGCGTTGACGACGCCGGCAACGGTGGCTCAATGGAACCCGCCCAACCCGGTAGTGAGCTTTCAAAAACTGGCTGATGGATTGGAAGTACAGCAGAAGAATGGAGTTCTGCGTCTGGAGGTGAAATCGCCGGGGGTGCTGCATGTGACTTATGCGCCATTGGGGCAGGCATCACCTGAGCGGCCTTCAGACTGGGTGGTGGTAAAGAAGGACTGGCCGTCGGCTGCGTTTGACGTGACTTCAGATGACCAGGGAATTACTCTTTCGACCGCGGTATTGAAGGTAATCGTCGAACGCGAGAACGGGGCCATGCATTACATCGGCACAGATCAACCTGAGGGCAAGGGATCTGAGGCGACAGGGCCGGGATCGAGTGGGCCGGGATCGGCAGGACAGGGATCGAGAGCATCTGGCATGCGGGGCAGGTCGTTGACCACCGACAGCTACCGCTCGTTGCGACCCGTTGAAGTGAACGGCGAAAAGACATTCCACGCCGAGGTCAATTTTGCGATCTACGGTTCGCACGAGGGATTCTATGGTCTGGGCCAACACCAGGCTGGAGTATGGAACTATCGCGGCGAGACCGTGGACCTGTCGCAGGAGAACACAAATATTTCCGTTCCCCTGCTGGTTTCAACGAACGGGTATGGAATTTTCTGGAATAACCCTTCGCGCAGCCAGATGAATAACCGGTTCATCCACACGATGTATTTGAGCGCTGAAGTGGCGGACCGCATCGACTACTACTTCATTTACGGGCCGGAGCCGGATCAGATTATCGGCCACTATCGCGAACTCACCGGCGAGGTACCACTTTTTGGGCGCTGGGCCTACGGGTTTTGGCAGTGCAAGAACAAGTACGAGTCGCAGGAGGAACTGGAAAGGGTCGCAGCCAAGTACCGGGCGCTTCATATCCCGGTAGACAACATTGTTCAGGACTGGTTCTGGTGGATCACGATGGGCGAGATGAAATGGAACTCCAGCTACCCTGATCCGCAGGGGCTCATCAACAAGCTTCACGATGAGCATTTCCATCTAATGGTCTCAGTGTGGCCGTACTTCCGGCCGGGCACTGCGGTCTACGACCAGTTCGACAAGAATGGCTGGTTCATCGCCAAGACGGTGGCGCAGAGTTTTCATCCAGTGGGCCAGGCACTTTATGACCCCACCAACTCTGAGGCGCGCAAGCAATACTGGACCAACATCAATACGGCTCTCTTTCAAAAAGGAGTGGATGCTTGGTGGCTCGACACTGACGAGCCCGAAACTGAGGGACGCGAAGACAACATCCTTGTCGATCACAAGCTATCTCTCGGCTCCGGCGCGCGGTACGCGAATGTATACCCCCTGTTTCACTCGGCGGGCGTTTCAGACGGGCAGCAGGCGGCTTCCGATCAGAAACGCGTCTTTATCCTGTCGCGGTCGGCCTATGCGGGTTCGCAGCGCTACGGCGTAACTGCCTGGTCGGGCGACGTGCTCTCGGACTGGCTGACGTTTCAGCGGCAGATTCCGGCGGGACTGAACTATGCCATCTCCGGCATGCCCTATTGGACCACCGACATTGGTGGTTTCATCTCCGGCGGCAGCCTCAACGATCCCAAGTTTCGCGAACTGTTTGTGCGCTGGTTCCAATTCGGCGCATTTTCGCCAATCTTCCGCGTGCATGGAACCCGCAACCCGAGTGAAAATGAGCTGTGGTCCTACGGAACGGACGCACAGAAGATCCTCGTCGACTACGACACTTTGCGGTACCGTCTGATGCCCTACATCTATTCCGAAGCGTGGCAGGTCACGAGCAATCATGGCACCCTGATGCGCCCCCTGGTGATGGATTGGCGTGACGATGTCGAGGCTCAGAATACTGGCGACGAGTATATGTTCGGGCCCGCGATCCTGGTGAGTCCAGTGACGACGCCGGGCGCGACAAGCCGGCCTGTGTACCTGCCAAAGGCCGAGTGGTACGACTTCTGGACGGGTGACAAGGTGGACGGCGAAAAGCGCATCGAAGCGGATGCCCCGCTGTCAAGGCTGCCGCTCTTTGTGCGCGCGGGTTCGATTATTCCGATGGGCCCTGCAATGGAATGGTCCACGGAAAAACCGGCAGATCCCATCGAATTGCGCGTCTATCCGGGGGCCAACGGCGACTTTACTTTCTACGAGGATGAGAACGACAACTACGACTATGCGAAGGGATTGCATGCAACCATACGGTTGCATTGGGACGACGCGGCGCGGACGCTGACCCTGGACACGCGTGAGGGAAGTTTCCCAGGGATGGCGGCCGAACACAAATTCAGAGTTCTCATCGTGGGCAAAGACCACGGCATTGGAATTGACACGAGCCCCACAGCGGATATCACCGTCACCTACAAGGGCGACCAAATGACAGTCCATCAGTGAGCGTCCTGCGATCTCCATCCTTTCTGCGCCTCCCGCGGAGAAGATGAAGAAATAGAAGTCTAGCCGGGATTAATTGAATCGAATGGACTCCAGCATCGAGGAAACGAGCGCCAGGGGTAGGCCGACCACGTTGAAATAGCAGCCCTCAATGCGGGGAATCCACTTTGCCGCGCGGCCCTGGATGGCGTAGGCCCCGGCCTTATCCATCGGCTCGCCGGTGGCGACGTACGCGCTGATCTCTTCGTCAGACAGAGTGAGAAAGCGCACTCCTGTCACTTCCGCAGCCACTTCAATGCCTTTTGAAGTCGTAACCGCAACGCCGGTTATTACTCGATGCGTGCGCCCGGAGAGCAGCCGCAACATCCGAGCGGCGTCCGCGGCGTCTTCGGGTTTGCCCAGAATGTGATTGTCCAATGTGACGGTAGTATCGGCCCCAAGGACTGCTACCCCCGGATCACCTAACTGCTTGTAGACCGCCTGTGCTTTTTCGCGTGCCAGGCGGGTGACATAGGCGATTGGATCCTCATCGGGTAGGGGATCTTCGGGGATATGCGCAGGATGGATTCGAAACGAGAAGCCGGCCTGTGCCAGGAGTTCGCTGCGGCGAGGCGATGCGGAGGCAAGGATGAGGGGGCACATAGCTGCATCCTTAGGTTACCCTTTCACCGCGCCAGCGAGTTGAAAAACGAACTGCGGCAATTGACGATTGGCCCATGTAAGATCGACAGCGCGATGATCTTTTCTGACCTTGCACTTTCAAAGCGACTGGAGAGCGCGGAAGGTTTCGCGTGTGCGGAGTTTGCCGCGGCACGTCGTCGCCTCTTTCCCGAGAGCGGCTCACAATGGATGGTGTGTGCAGGTGCGACTGTGGTGTTCGATGGCGTCGAATCCCCAACCACGCAGACTTTCGGGCTCGGGCTCTTCGAAGAACTGAACACAACGGCTATGGAGAGAATCGAACGCTTCTTCTTTGAGCGCGGCACCTCAGCCATGCATGAGGTCAGTCCCATGGCGGGCGGGGCGACGCTTGACCTGCTTTGCGCGCGCAACTACAGACCCATTGAGATCAGCAATGTCCTCTATCGACCGGTTGAAGAGCCTTCCACCGGGATTTCCGGCACGATTCGAGTACGTGTCGTTGATGCTGAAGAGGCGCAGTTGTGGAGCAGCGTGAGCGCCCGTGGCTGGACCTACGAACACCCCGAATTATCGTCCTTTATGGAGCAGGCTGGACTGCTTTGCGCAGCGCGCGCGCAAAGCCCTTGCTTTCTGGCCGAAATTGACGGCATTCCCGGAGCGGCCGGCACTCTCTGCCTGCATGAGGGCGTCGCATTGTTCGGTGGTTCCGCTACGGTGCCAGAGTTGCGACGCCACGGTCTTCAAGCGGCTCTGCTTGAAGAGCGAATGCGCTACGCCTTTGAGCAGGGCTGCGATCTCGCCATGATGGTGGCCGAAGCTGGAAGCAACTCGCAGCGTAACGCGGAGCGCAAGGGTTTTCGCGTCGCCTACACGCGCTTGAAGTGGAAACTAGACGCGCCAGCGGGCCGTTGTTAGACTCTCAGTCCGGTGTGCAGTCCCGTTGGCGTTGCAATTCCCCAGGCCATGGCAGGCGTATTGTGGGCCAAGCCGAAGCGACCGTCGGGCCCGAGTAGAATGATGCCGCCATGCCCTCCGAGCCGGTTGTATAAGTACGAAATAGCTTCACGTGCGGCAAGTTCCGGGGCCGTACCATCCGAGACGCGATCCGTGGCCCATTTACCCAGCACCAGCTTCATAATCGGTTCGCCCCATCCCGTAAGCGAAACCGCGGCGGAGAGATTGTCAGCATAGCACCCGCAACCGATGAGTGAGGAATCCCCGACGCGTCCCGGCGTCTTGTTCAGCGTGCCCCCCGTCGAAGTGGCGGCAGCGAGATTTCCATACACATCAAGGGCCACGGCGCCGACCGTATCGTGGGAACTGAAGGGGAGCGCGGTCTCGGGGCCCTTGTCGTCCTGCATGCCTGAGAAAGTTTCGTCGGCGAGGCCCGCGGCCTCGCGCATCTGCGCGTCGGCGAGGCGCTCCCGCTCACGGTCCAGTACGAGTTCCAGGTTGTCGATCAGGGGCATGCCGTGTGCTTGCGCAAATTGCTCTGCTCCTTCGCCGACGATGTAGACGTGCGGGCTCTTTTCGAGTACCAGACGCGCCGCCTGGATGGGATTGCGCAGCCGCTCGACGCACGCTACTCCTCCGGCTTTCATGCGGCCTCCGTCCATGAGCAGAGCGTCGAGTTGCACGCGGCCGTCGGAGGTGAGAAAACTTCCCCGGCCGGCATCGAAGGTGGGATCATCCTCGAGAATGGTGACGGACGCCTCAACTGCGTCAAGTGCCGACCCGCCTCGCGATAGAACCGCGTAACCCCCTTCCAGCGCGCTGCGCACTCCCGCCTCGTGCGCCGCGGCCGCTTCCTCGGGAATGGCCCAGGCGCCGCCGTGGACCAAAAGCGTAGGCTCGTGTGGGTTTCGAGTGATCACCTCGATATGGTAGTGCATTCGGGAACGGTCGAAATCCGAATCCACGTTGTGGGGACATGAGCGTTTGACACGCCCGCCCTTGCACCCTTGTCAAAGAAGTTCGCCTATCTGTCGACTTTAAGTGCCTGAAAACACGAAGTTATTGCATGCTACGTCCGTTGCAGTCAATTTCAATGCCGTCCGTTATGCTTAAGGCATTCATAGCGAAATGACTCATCAAGGAAGAGCGACTGAGGCTCTCCTTATTTTTGGGACACCTTCTGCGGAACTGCAGTCTGAGTGGGGAGCTGAAGGCAAATTCCGAAACACCGGCAAGCGAATATTCAAGACGGGTGAGAACGCATACCCGTCAGCGGCTCTTTCAACAAGAAAGAGGTGTAGTGAAGATGCGAAGAGAAGCTTACCAAGGCCGTGTTCACTGCGTCGGAAGAGTGCGAGGCGGCGATTCCTGTGAGGATCGTCTTGCGTCGCTTTCTGCTCCTAAGAATGTGCTACCGTGAAAGGCTGTCCGGGATTGGCGGACAGATGATCGAAATACGAAGAACGCTGGTGAGGAACGATTCGTCACCGGAACCCGATCGAAGGAAAGTCGGCAGCGGCGCCGAAAAGATGCGTGCGGCGGCCGATCTGATCTTGCACAAAAATTGCATGGAAATTGCCGAGATTCTGTCACAGAGTTCCAAGGAAGGCCGCATACAAAGTTGGAAACTTCTGTATGATTTGGCGGATGAAAACCGAAGACTCGGTGCCGATGAGACCCGCGAACATTTCCACACCCTTGCGAGCGAACTGGAAGCTGAACCGCAATGGTGCGAGGAAGCGAGCGAAGAAACTGCTGAAACGGCTGGCGGCGGCCGGGAACCGGAAAACTGACGGCATCCGGGGCCATGGTGCCTCGTGATAAGCCGCTCAATGCAACTGCGTCAACCAACGGGTCATGACCTCGTCCCATGCGGTATGAAAGAGCCGCGTCGACTGAGGCCATGACCCCGTGCACCGCGTGAAGAGATTCCGCCTGCTTCAAGAGCAAGCGAAGATCGATCCGGGTTCAAATTGGTCTAAGAAGCGCGTAAGTCGCGGATGATGCTCGCATCAAACACCGAGAAGAAGAGAGAGACGCAAATGAAGCTCACGAAGGAAATGTGGTTTCGAGCAGGCAAATGGGTGGGTTTGTGTTTGATTGCTGTGAGCCTGGCGTGCATCTCCTGGGCGCAAGCAGTGACCACAACGACAGTTCAGGGCACGGTGTATCAAGCCAATGGCACGCCGAGCGCGGGAACGCTGCAACTGAGCTGGCCGGGATTTACAACGGCGAACAACCAGACCGTTATTGCAGGGCGGACCGCGGTGCCAATCGGCGCAGACGGCTTTGTCAGCGTAAATCTTGCTCCGAATCTTGGCTCTTCGCCGGCAGGGTTGTTTTATACCGCTGTCTACCACTTGAGTGACAGCACCACGAGCACCGAGTATTGGGTCGTTCCCGCCGCAGCCCAGGCAAGCCTGGCCCAGGTGCGGTCGCAAGTGATGCCCGCCGCGCAGGCAGTGCAGGCGGTCAACAAGGCATACGTCGATCAGGCAATTCAACTGTTTGCACAAACCTCCCTGTCACCATCCGGTGGAACCCTAAGCGGGCCACTCTATTTAAGCGCCGACCCGTCGCAAGCCCTACAGGCAGCGGACAAGCACTATGTTGATTCAGCTTTCAGCCAGGCTGTCCCGCTAACGGGTGCGAGCCTGACAGGCCCATTGACGAGCGTGCAGCTTGGCGCCGCGTACCAGGTCGATCAATTTCCGGGCGTAGATTTCGGGGCCAAGCTGCAGGCTTGCCTCGCGGCGGTGAACCCCGTGTATGGCGGCACATGCGACGCTCGAAACTTCATCGGCAATCTCTCCATGGCATCCAACCTGACGATCTCCACGGCGAACACGACCATCATGCTTCCATGCGCCACTGTATCGACGGCAAGTCAACTGATTGTGGCCGCGGGCACAAGGAACGTTTCGTTGCGCGGATGCGCATTGCGTGGGGCGAGCAACGCCAGTGGCAGCCAGGGCGGGACCGTCTTCCTGTATTCGGGAACAGGCGCCATGGTGCAAGTTGGTGACCCGACATACGCAGCAGACACACTCGGCTTCCACTTTGACAACGCCGTGGTCAACACGACTCCCGCAACCAGTTCTACCGCCCAGGCGCTGGCTGCTTATCGCACCCAGGAGATGGATCTTCAGAGTTTGTATCTTCTTGGAAATTCGAATCAGACCGGCATGACACTCGATGGAACTGGAAACTATTCCGGGGGAACGTTCTATGACATCGCGGTCAACGGATTCCAGACAGCGGTCAATGCCATCGGCCATCAGATTCCAAATTCCGCTACGACGGACTGGGTAAATGCGAGCACCTTTGTCCGCCTGCATATCGACTGTCCTACAAGCGGCGGAAACCCGATCAACGGAACGTCAGGAATCAATCTGCAGCAGGGGGATGGCAACACCTTTACCGGCGGCGATGTGGAAGGATGCGGCACTGCGCTGCATCTGGGAACGAACGCGCAAAACAACACTATTGTCGGATTGCGCAATGAGAATTCCGACAACCAGGTCGTCGCCGACGCCGGTAGTTCCTACAACAACTGGATAACCGGGGGGACCATGTTTACGGGAAAGCTGACCGACAACGGAACCCGCAACAGTTTCCTCGACACCTTTCATCGCAGCTTTAACGGAATGAACGGGGACTGGTACGGAAGCCAGCAGGATGCGACGGTGACCAACCACTTTCGCCTTGGCGTTGGAGCTGGAATTGAGCGCGGATTTCTTAATCGGTACCAGACCGATTTTGGCTACCGCTGGACAACCGGCTTGAGCGACGCCACAGCGGGGGAACAGTTCTATCAGATTCTCGATGAGCTGAACAATGTCTATCGCCTATCGATTGGCCAATACAACAATGGCCAGCCGGGCACAAACAACCAGACAGTCATCAACGCAGCTGGAACTGGCGCGGTTCTGTTGAACGGTTCGAATAATTCCGGCACAGGCGGTGTCGTCATTGGCTCGGGAGGGCCGAGCGTGACGACCGTGGCGACCATCTCCAACGGCGGAAGCGCGCAATTCAACGGGACGCTCCAAGTGAATGGACCTTCGACGTTCATTGCATCGACAACAGTGCGAAACCAGGCCGATGCGGAGATCGACTCAACTCTCACTGCGGGTGCGACGACTCCTCAGAAGGAATCTTTTACTTACAAGGACTACAACGGGGCCAGTCAGTGGTACATGGTGAAAGACGCCAGCAACAACTGGGCGCTCAATTCTGCAATCGGCGGATTGGATAGCTTCAAAGCCTACCAGAGCAGCAACAGCGGCGACACGTATATCAACGCATCAAATCCCTCCGGCCTCGTGCGCGTGAACTATGAGAGCGGCGCGGGAACGGGCTTTAGTATTTACGGCGGCAATAGCAGCACGCTTTACGCCAGCTTTACCGGAGCGACCTCGATCAAGCTCCCAGGCCTCGCAGCCGGCAGCGGGCACAACTGCCTGCAAATCGATAACTCCGGCTATATCACGAATACAGGAACAGCCTGCAGCACAGGTGGTGGCAGTGGCACAGTGAACAGCGGAGCCGCGGGACAGATTGCGTATTACAGCGGATCGGGCACAGCAATCAACGGTGTGAGCACGATTCCTGTGTCCGCAGGTGGAACCGGGGCATCCTCGGCCGCCGCGGCGTTGGCTTCTCTAGGCGGCGCATCGTTGAATTTGACGACTCCACAGAACTTCGCCGGTTCGGTCAACAGCCCCGCTGTAATCACAAGCGTGAATTTACAGGTCAACGTCATGGCGCTGCCGTATAACGCGAAGGGCGATTGCGTGACCGACGACTCCGGCGCATTTTCTGCGGCGATTGCCGCGGCCAGTCCAGGCGAGACTCTATGTGCCGAAAGCGCCCGGCGGCTGCTACTTGGTAAATACACCCACGACAGTTCCGGCTGGAGCGACGATCACCTTTGCGTCGGGAGCGGTGATCAAGACGCCGGCCACGAACAGCTGGACAATCAACGGGATGATAAATGCGGGCCGCTGGCAGATTTTCAATTCCGGTGATGTTGTTTCCTTTTGGTCGAATGCGTCACTGAAGGAAGTCTACCCGGAGTGGTGGGGCGCCGATCCAACTGGTGCTAACGCTTCTGCGGTGGCGTGGCAGGACGCAGTGAACTCCGTACAGAGAGTGAACGGACTGGGTGGCGTGGTCTCCTGCCCGAACGCGAACTATTTGATTGAGAACACAGTGACGAGTTTCGCGCCCGACACAGCGTCCGGTGTCTCCTTGATCGGGCCGGATAGCCAGAATAACAACTCGGCGGGCGCATGCTCACTGAAGTGGGCGGGACCGGTCGGCGGAACGGTCTTTCACTATATCGGCGGTCACCAGGGAGTTATCAAGAACATCACGTTCAACGCCAATGGCATCGCATCACGCGGTCTTTGGCTTGACTCGGAGAACGGGGCGTCAGCTTCATCTTCTTCGATCACTTCGGTTGTTCGCTCCTGTCTCGCGGGGACAACCTGCGGCACGGGGCAGGGCAACATCGTCACCGTCACCACGTCCTCGGTTCCGACCACGGGTGGGTGGCTCTCAGGCACCGACCTCACGCTGTCTGGAATCACGGACAGGTCATTCAACGGCGTGTTTCCCGTGTGGTATCAGGTTGACACTACCCACTATGTATTCAGCCAGGGCGGTCCTTTAGCTTCATCGAGTGGCGGCACAGCGGCAGTTGTGCCCTCCGGGGATATTGCCGGCATCAAGCTGGATCATGTGCAGATCTACTCGATGGCCTCACAAACGGCCAACATCACGTCTTGCTCTGTTGCAAGCAATGTGGAAACCTGCACAATTTCTGCTCCGGTTCTTCAGTATCCGAATGAGTGGACCTGGACTACGGGCTCATCCGATCCGGTCTACAACGCCTATTGGAAGCTGATTGGTGTGAGTGGTCCTACGGGCTTCACTGCCACGGCAACCGAAGTTACAACGGAAGCGGCAGCGACTTCTGGAACCTTTCAGGGTCCGTCTTCGGGCATCAGTTTTGGCTCAAACCAACTGAGCCTGATGAACAACTCTGTTTGCTGCACCGATTTTGACGGCGTAAACTCCGACGGAATTGGGATCTCGCCTACTCCGCTCATCGGTTATGAATGGGATGGCAGCTCCAATGTGAAGGACTTCGCCCTCAAGAATGCAATCACTGAAGGTGTGCGTATCGGGTACGCGGCTTTTGGTACGGGCGGTAACTTTCTGTGCGAGAACTGCGGTGGAACAGCCGTCAAGGATGCTCTGTACGCCGCCTCGGTGCTCGGCGTGGTTCACATTCACGATACCGAATGGGAACAGCTTGGCACAGCGTATGTGATGGCCTCATTTCCATCCGGGTCCTACAACGCTGCAACTCTGGGTACGAGCGGCCAATTCGAGCTGAACAATTCCAGTCAAGGCTCGATTGAAATGGACAACGTACACGTAGAAGCTACAACCTTTGCGCCGGATGGTGTTGCTATATCCACAGGGGGCACTCTCATTCTGAGGGGCAACAGCTTTGGCTATGTGGGGGACACGGCTTCGCACGTCACCTCTGTAGTGACCGCTACACCAGGTTCGGGTCAGACTCCAGGGTCCTACGTTCTTAATGGAACTGGGGGAGGCGGTACCGGGTCACAGATTTATGTGACTGTAGGTGGTGGTGGCACAGTAATATACCCTCCCGTAATTATCGTTCAGGGGAACGGATACACATCGGCCCCCACGTTTACGATCTCTGCGGGAGGAACGGCAGCAACCTTTACGGCAACCCTTGGCTTGAGCCTTCCGCTCCTCAATGTGAACACATACTTTAGTTCCGGTACGCCGTCGAGTTTAACTTCTATCGGAAACACTTACTACAACGTTCCGGCTGGCGGTTGGGTTCCCGTGGTTGACCGGGCAGGAGGCAACTATACCGCTTACGGTAGTGGATCTCGCGCAGGCGGGTCCCCAGTTACAACCTTCGGCGACTCTGGTACAGATACATCGGGGCATACTTATCGACTTAGCCAGGGATCGACTTTGACTGAGCTTAGGTATGTTGCCTCTCCATCGGGCACGCCGCTGGACGATGCCTCGGTGGGCTTCCCGAAGATGCCCAACAATACGCCGGGACAGGCGTGGAGAAATGCCGCTGACAGCAGCGACTGCTGGCTGGTGCTCGATACGTCCAACTCTCTTGATGAGGATTGTGGATCGATTGGGTCACCGACCGTCAATCCGCTCACTATGCAGGGCAATAGCTTCAACGGGAACAATCAGCTTGTGCAGACGGGAGGTACCGGCACAGTGCCGGCATCCGTACTTCCGCAAGCGACAACTTCGACCCTTGGCGGTGTGAAGTGCGATGGAACGACGATCACCTGTACCGGCGGCGTGATCACGGCTTCTGGTGGTGCGACAAACGTGCCGAAGACGCTGTTCGCTCAGAACACAAACACGGTTGTCAACTCCACCAATTCGGAGACAGCCTTGTTCACCGGGACAATCCCAGCCAACACTGTCGGCGTGAACTCACACATCAAGTGGACGGCTGCGTTCATGGGAGAAACGAGCGCCGGCACCTGTACATTCAAGGCTTACTTAAGCTCGTCTACAGCGTTCGGCGGCGTGATGGCATTTAACGGGGGCGCTCTCGCTGTCGGGTCCAGAAATCAGAACGCCTCTGGCGATGTCTTCTTGGGTGGTTCCCTCACGAATCAAGGCTCGAACTACGTTTGGAATTCATCCACATCATCGGGAAGCGCGAGCAACGCTCAAAACACCGGGACGAATATGGCGAACGTCTCTTACTTCATTGTGACAGCAACGCCATCATCGGCCACGACTGATGCGACGGGCTGCGTGCTCAATGACCTGCAGGTTACGCTCTGGCCATAGAGAGAATAGAACGCTAGACAGCGTGACCCCGCCGCGGATACGGCAGCGCTCACCTTTGACGCCGGCAGCTGGAAAATCCGGGAAAGCTGCGCGGTAGGTACCAGGCTGCCTGCCGCACAGCCTCGCGTGATCAGCATAAGTAGTTCGTCTGAGAGATTCGAAATTGGGGGATGAATGGAAGAAGCTGGCGGCGAATGTGAAATTGCAACGCCACTCAATTTCAGGTGGTCAAGCGAGATGAACAGGAGCGAACTGGAACACTTCGGGCGAATTCTCGACCAGCGGCCCAAGAGCCTTGACGGAGCAACCGTGGCGATGGCCCTCGCCAAGGACCTGCTTCAAGTCAGGACACGCGAAGGAACATCGGCGCCGCTGAAGTGCAACGAAGTGCAGGAGGCATTTGAGAAGAGGCGGGGCGAACGCAACGTCGTGCTTAAAGCGCGGCAGATGGGGCTCACAACCTGGGTCGCGGCGCGGTTCTTTCTGAAAACCATTACCCAGCCGGGGACCTTGACTCTCGAGGTGGCGCACTCGCAGGAAGCCGTCGAGGAAATATTCAGAATCGTGCACCGCTTCGTGAATTGCCTCCCGGAGGCGCTCCGAAAGGGGCCGATCAAAACATCACGGGCCAACGTGCGGCAGATTGCGTTTCCTATCATGGACTCACAATACCTCGTGGTGTCTGCCGGAGATCGGAACGCGGGTCGCGGACTTACGGTACAAAACCTGCACTGCTCCGAATTGGCGCGCTGGCCTGGAGATCCCGCCGAAACGTTGGCCGGGCTTCGGGCAGCATTGGCGCCGGATGGCGAAGTGATTCTGGAGTCGACACCCAACGGTGTGGGCGGCTGCTTCCATGAGGAGTGGACGAAGGCTTCCGAAACTGAGATGGTGCGGCACTTTTTCCCGTGGTGGCTTGAGCCGCGCTACCGGGCCAAGGCGGTCGATGCGACTAGCCTTTCAGATGAGGAGCGAGCCTTGATGATTGGTCATCACCTCGATCTTGAACAGATTGGGTTTCGTCGCCAGGTGCGGGCGAACTTCCGCGGACTGACGCGTCAGGAGTATGCCGAGGACGAGGAGAGCTGCTTCAGGGCCGGCGGCGATTGCGTTTTTGAGGGAACTGCGATCGATAAACGCCTCGCAACGGCAGCGCCTGCGCCAATGCAGCGCAGAAGCGGCGAGTTGGAGATATGGCTGCCTCCGGTAAAGGACAAGCAGTATCTGGTTGCAGTGGATCCGGCGGGTGGTGGCAGCGAGGGAGACTACTCCGCGGCCGAGGTACTGGAGATGGAAACCGGCCTGCAATGCGCAGAATTTGCGGGCCATGTGGGCGGTCTCGAATTGGCCAGCCTCGTGACCGGATTGGCGACCGAGTACAACCATGCCTGGCTGGTGGTGGAGCGCAATAACCATGGCAGTGGGGTGCTGGCCCTTTCAGAAACGGTCTGCGGATATCAGCGTATCTACCGCCAGGCAGGACAACCGGGATGGCTGACGACTTCAGTGAGCAGGCCCGCAATGCTGGGGCGTTTGGATGCTGCGCTGGTGGAGCAGCCGGAGCGATTCATGAGCCGTCGTCTGCTGGGCGAGTGCAGGAGCTTCACGCGGTTGCCGAATGGAAACACCGGAGCGCGCGCAGGCACACACGACGATCGGGTGATGGCCATGGCCATTGGGCTGGCATCGCGCGACGAGCTGCTCCAGAAGAGCAGCCGCTAGATTTCACAACGGCGCATAAAGCTCGTTTTGAGCTTAAAATTCATTTAGCGACTCAACACAAGAAGGGGAGCGGGCTTGGCGGTTCTGGCGGTGCAGCATATCCGGCGGATGCGGGGCGGTGCGCAGGGCCAGTTGATGCTGGGCGCAGACGGCCACGCCTACGTGGTCAAGTTCCAGAACAACCCGCAGCACATGCGCGTGCTGGCCAACGAATTGCTGGCTTCGCGGCTGGCCGCGGCGGCGGGACTTGCCGCTCCTGAGACCGAGCTAGTTGAAGTTTCGAGCTGGCTGATCGACAACACCCCCGAGTTGGAAATCGACTTGGGCCGGACAAAGGTGAAATGCCGGCCGGGCCTGCAATTCGGTTCACGTTTCGTCGGCGGACTGATGCCGGGTCAGGTGGTGGATTACCTGCCCGAGGAACAATTGGCCGAGATCAGAAATCTCTCTGAGTTTGCCGGCATCCTGGCTCTCGACAAGTGGACAGGGAACGCCAACGGGCGCCAGGCGGTATTCATGCGGAAGCAGCGCGAGCGGAGATATCGCGCGGTCTTCATCGACTTTGGATACTGCTTTCACGCCGGGGAATGGCGGTTTGAGGATGCTCCCCTGCGCGGCGTCTATTACCGCAACGACGTGTACCGCGAGATTACGGGATGGGACTCCTTCGAGCCCTGGCTTACGCGGCTGGAGAGGATGGCTGCGGAGACGGTTTGGGCGGCGGCCAATGAGGTTCCGCCGGAGTGGTACGGCGGCGATTTAAGTGAGATGGAAGCTCTCGTGGAGAGGCTGCTGGCGCGCCGCAGCCTGATCCGCGAGCTGATCGAGTCTTTCGGAAAGTCAAACCGGAATCCGTTTCCAAATTGGGGCGGAAAGATGAAAGAAACATTCGACGCCGGTTGGAACGGGGCGCCTGGGGACTAGCATTCTGGGAAGAGTGATGTAAGAAGGGGGCATCGGACGCTGAGAGATGAAGAAGGGGACATGAGAGCGAACGCGGCGGGCATGCGAGTTTCAACTGCTCCGGTATGTATCGGACGTGTGCGGAACGAGTATGTGCATATCGGCGTGATCCTGCGCGAGCAAGGCAGCCGTGAGGCGGCCGAGGTGCGATTCACGCGCGACTGGCGCCGCGTGCGCTGCCTGATCCCGATGCCGACACTGCTCTTCTCGAAGGCATGGAAAGCGAGTTGCGTAAGCGATTCATTGCCGAGCCCGATGGCAGGCTGATGCATCTGCTCAACGAATCGCTCTCGCTCAACGTGCAGATGACAGAGCCCAAGGCGTACCTGGCCGAGAGCCTTCCGGCTGGCATGGAAGAGCTGATGCGGCTTTATGTCGATCCGCCACCGCGAGAGCGCGATCCGCGCCTCAGCGGGCGCGCAGCAATCCAGGCAAAGATGCGCACGGAGTTTGAGCGTGTCGGCGTGTGGGATCTGCTGCGCAAGCGAATAGCGGCTTCAGACTATACGCGGCCGGGCGATCCGCTGCGCATCGACGTGGGCTACCGGCCGAATGGGGTATGATCCGCATGTTCCACGCAGTGAGCCTTGAGCCGGGCGTAGAAATGGCCAAGGTGCTGGCGTTTTCAGCAGCCGGCTTGCGGGCCGGCGTGGAGCGAATTGAGAAGGCCGCGCCTTGAGCTGACAGCGGTGATTGAACCGGCGGCCAAAGTCGGCGCAACAGACGAAGAGCCGGACGACTGGCGATGTATCGCTTTGGCGTCGAGACCATGGAGGAGCACCAGATTCGCGTGCTGACCACTTCCGACCTGGCGCGCGTTGCCGAGACGGCGCGGCGCGAACTGCGAGTCTAAACGTCAAGAACCAATTGCTCTTCAGGCCCCTCGCGGCTCACAATGATGGAGCTAAGTAATTTAAGTGATTCAAATTTTTCCGAAAGTTTGCAGATAGTTATTCGTGTTTGTTGTAGGATGAGTTTTGTAAGCGACAAGACACGAAGTTAGATGACCGGAATGAACGGCTGAGAAACGGCCACCGAAGCTGAAGATTCAAGAGGCGCAGCCTGAAAGGGTCATGCCTTTTGCTTTTTAAAAGGAAGGTACGCGTGAAGGTTGCGGAGCAGTTGCGAGAGATGTGGCGGCAGGCGACCGGCGGTCCAACATGCGCGGGCAAACCTGGATGCGGCGGCAGAAGCGGAACGCAAGACGTTGGCCCTGCCTTCCATCCTGACTCCGGTGCAGTTTCCGGGGCGTCTTTTGCCCAAGCCGACGCCGATGAACCTGCGCCGGTTTGCCGAGACGCCGGTGGTGCGCCGGGCCATCAACGTGATCAAGGATCGCATCGCGGCAATGGACTGGCAGATCCGCGTGCGGCGGGGCGTGCATCGGCGGACGATTGCGCGACGCCTGCAAAAGAAAGATCGATGCGCTTGCGGCGGACGCTTGAAGAACCGAATGCAGTCGACAGCTTTCGCACCTTGATCGAGCAGGTCATCGAAGACGCGTTGACGGGCGGATACGGCGCCATCGAGATGGAACCGACCGGCGACGACGAACGTCCGGCGATGCTCTGGCCCGTCGACGGCGCGTCGATTCGAATCAATGCTCAATGGGATGGGCAGCAGGATTCGCCGCGTTATGCGCAGGCGCTGCCGGGTCAGCTGGAATCGAGCGCCGTTCGAGTTAAACGACGACCAGCTCATCTATGTGCGCATGAATCCGCGTAGTTTTACGCCCTTCGGGCTGGGACCGCTAGAGGTTGCCTTCGAGACTGTGAATCAGTTTCTTTGCGCGCACCGGTTTGCCGGAAAACTGGCTGCGAATTCGGTGGCGCAATATGCGCTGTGGCTCAACGAGGCCACTCCCGCGCAGCACGACCGGCTGATTCGCTGGTGGCAGGACGAGATTGAAGGAACGGGCCGCGTGCCGCTGATCTCTACCGAGCAAAAGCCCGAAGTGCTGCGGTTCGCGCAGGGCACCGACGCCGATCTGCGGCTTGCCTGGCAGGAGTTTCTCATCCGCATGGTGGCCAACGCTTTTGGATTGCCTCCTCTGCTCTTAGGCCTGGAGGGCGACGTGAATCGCTCTACGGCGGCGGAGCTTGCGGACGAAGCATTTCGCGGAGCGATCCTGCCCCTGGCGCAATTGCTGGCCGGGCACATCACGCGGGATCTCTTCGCGAAATGTATTGGATGGCGCGAGTTTGAATTTGTCTTCAACGATCTGAATGCGCGAGACGAGGAGACGGAACTGGCCGTGCAGGTGCAATTGCTGCAGGCCGGCGTGTTGACGGTGGACGAAGTTAGGGCGATGCGGGGACTGGCGCCGCTGTTGAAAGACGGCACGGCGCAATGGTCGGCGAACTGGACTAACTGGGCAGCGGATTGAGGCAATTGGCCGAATCGAAGGATGGATGAGATCAGGCTGTGGAGCAGCAGGGCGGAGAGCGCATGCGATTGGAAGCGATGGCAGTGAAGTTTCCCCACGTGGACGGGCACCCGAACAGGGTGGCCTTCGAAGGGGTGTTGACCGTGGTGAATACGGCCAGCGATAAGGCGCCGGCCGGAGCGCGCGGGCATCGGGTGATGTTGACACGCGAAGCGGCGGAAAAGGCGCTGCCATCGCTGCTGGGAATGGCGGTGGACTACCGGCCCGGCTGGGACGGCCATGACGCGCGGCGCAAGATCGGCCTGCTGACCGAGGCCAACATTGTTGGCAACAAGCTGGCGGTCAGCGGCTATCTCTATGCGCGCGATTTTCCTGAGGTGGCAAGGGCCATCCGGGCACAGGCGCCACAGGCCATGGGCATGAGCTATGAGTTGGCCGATGCGCGCGTCGAAGATATGGGTGCCGAAGTATGGAGGCTGACCCGTGTGACTTTTACCGGAGCGGCAATCCTGCTGCGCGAAAAGCGGCCTACAGATCAACCAGCTTCCGCATGGCGAGCTAGACCCGCAGTCAACCGCTCAAATTAGCGACAAAGCTCCGCGCCTCATTCGGGCGATGCGGAGCTTTCGTGTCAGCACGCACCGTTGAGTGAGTCAACACAACCGAAGAAAGGAACGAAATGGAAATGGACGAAAAGGAAATTACTGGAGCGGCTTGAAGCCGCAACGACCCTGCTGGAGCGAGCGCTGAACTGGTTCGAAGAGCGGCCAGAACGCGATCAACGGCGAGGTGGAGAAGAATCTCCGCAACCGTGGAGCAAAGCCGCCGCGAAGCCGAGCTGGCAGAGAAGCTGGCCGCGGTCGAGCGCGAACTCGCCGAAGTAAAAGCCTCGGCCGCGCAAACGGTTCTGAATCCGCTGCGCAAGACGGTGCCTGCGGCGACGTCCGAGATGCTGGCCAAGCATGGCATCGGCGAAGGCCGGTCGACGTGCGGACCCTGGACGCGGCGCTCGCGGGATTGAGCCTGGAGCAGCGCATCGCGGTCAAGAGCCAGCTGCTGCGCGCCGGGGCAATCGCGTAAGAAGCAGCTTCTAGCTTTCAGCTACTAGCTTCTAGCTGAATCCAGACCCCGGCAACGAAGAATCGTGACTCGCCAGCGAGAATTCTCGAATATAAGTCGAGGCTCAGTCCACTTAGCCACACAACAAGCTAGCGGCTAGGAGCTAGAAGCTAGCAGCTATAGACGGCCCCATGGAGGGGGCGAATAAGCCTATGAACGCAACCTTTGCAGACATCCACGCGGCAGCAGACTTCATCGGGCCGGGCGCCATTGAAGTTCCCTTGTATCAGACCGAGATCTTCGACATCTGCCGTCGTTCGAGCCCCTTTGGGCAGCGCATCAAGCAGGTCCCGGCGACGGGTCATCCCTCGCGGTTCTTCGAGGAGACAGCCCTTCCCAATCCCGGCACCGCAGGCTTTGTGAACCCGCGCAGCATCGTGGCGCCGGTGGTCAATCCCACGCGCGTGGAGCGCAGTGTGCCGCTGAAGGCCATCGTTTCGCAAATCAACTACAACCTCTTCGACGTGGAACTAGGAAACCAGCAACAGCAGTTCGCCTATTTGCAGGCCAAGGATCTTGTAGACACAGTCAGCGGCGTGATGGTGACTCACGACGTAGCCCTGTGGAACGGGAACGACACCAGCCTCAGCACTCCCACGACCACGCAATATATGGGCGTTATTCCGCAGATCGTCAGCGGCGGCCTCACCACAACCATCGGCACCACGGCCTCCATCGTGGATGGAATCAAATCGGCAGTGGCGCAAATGGTCGCCAGCAACGGCTATCAAGTGCGGCCCACGGCCATCTATGCCAACCCCGTGCTGCTCGACCTGATCGATCGCGAGATGAAGACCGAGTTCAATGTCGTGCTCAACTACCGACCAGATCACCGGCGGTTTCAGGGTCAAGATGCTGTCGACGCAGGCCGGCGATCTGCCTCTGATCCCCGACTGGAGCCTGAGTTACACCGGTACGCCCGGTTCCGGCACCGCAGTGCTTCCGGCGTACATCGTCACCGAAGATCTGATCGAGTACCACTGGCTTGGCGATCCGACTCCTCGCATCTTCCAACTCGGCATGCCCGGATCTCTCGCCCAGCAATATGTTGCTGTCAAATTCGGCGCTGTCGTGGTCAAGGGCGCCAACTATGCGCACTACCAGGTCCTGGTCGACCGGTAAAGGAGCAGCAGTTGGCAATGAGCGCCGGAAGGGGCCTCGGCGGCAGGCCCCTCTTCACTGACGCAGGAGTCCGGCAATGTTCTACACGATTGCCGTGCATGAAGCTGTCACTGAGCCCAAAGCGGTCACAAGAAGAGAAGGGTTAGGTATGGCATATCTGCAGCCGGCGGACTACCCGAATTATGGATTGCCGGACGGAACTACGGCGGACTGGATTACCGCCGCCACGGCACTGATCAACAGCTACTGCAGGCGCCCAGACCTGAACGTCATTCAATATACAGAGCGTCTGCGCATCATCAGCGGATCGCAAAATGTGCGGATGAGTTATCTGCCGCTTGCGCCGCTCGGCACTGCCACAACGTCGATCGTCAGCATCGAAGGCCGGTATGCAAAGCCGCGCCGCGGAGAGATCGCGGACAATGCACTCTCCGACATCGCGTGGGCATTTTCTCTTCCGGGCCAGTGGACCGCAATTGATCCCAACTCGGTGGACTATGACCCGAATACCGGCGAGCTTGCATTGCCGTGGAATGTTCTCGGGCTGCCTTATAACGAAGTCATGGTGACTTACACGGCCGGGCTCGCAATCATTGGCGATGACGTCAAGACAGCGTGCGCGCAGATCGTGCGCAATGCCCAGGCGACCCCTGCGCTGAATGCCAGCCGGACCAAGATCGACACGATGCAAATGCAATACTTCTCAAGTTCGCTGGTGGACGAGACCGTGCAGGCATGGCTGCGTCCTTACATTGCGAACAGGCTGGGGTGAGCGATGAGCGATACAGCACCGCGCAACCCAGTGGGAGCTCCGCAGATGCTGGCCGATGCCTTGCTGCGCAGTGTGGCTGGAACTATGGCCCTCCTCCGTGTGACGGGCACATGCGCAGACACAAATCAATCGGAAGTGGGGCTTGTGTCAACGGATTTCGCCCAGGTAGCAATCAGTCCGGTCGTCCTGCGCAAGCTGCGGCCGAATTGGAAAGAGGGCGGTGAGTCTCAGTGGGAACTATTGGTTTCAGCTTCCGGCGTCCAGCAGCAAGTGGCCGCCCTCGACTTATCCTCTGCCCAATCCCTCTTTGCAATGACCCTGGCGATTACCGTCGCGGGGCAGGACTACCTGATCGAGTCGATCGCCTCCAATGAGGCCTTCGGGCAGGTGTATCTCTATCGTTTGCTCTTGCGCGAGGCGCGACAGCAGGCCGTCTAGGCCAGCGGGATCGCCGACAAGCTGTGTAATCCCTCGTCTCCCGCACACCAGGAGCTGAATATATCCATGCAAAATGCGAAAGACTCGTTTTATATGGCGCTGCGTGCGCGCCTGGCAACCATCAATCCGGAGCGGACAACACTGCTGCGCGGCGTGGTGAGGCCGGGAATTCTCGTTGAGGAGGCAGAAGCCCCGTTCAGTCAGCTCCCAAGCGACGTGTTTGTTTTGCGATGGCTCGGTCTCGGCGCTGATCTGGATCTCGCCTCCGCAATGATGGCGGAAGAGTGCGAAATTACCTACGAGACCTGCGGCACGCAAAGCTTTGGCGGTCTCGATCGAGGCCGCTCTCTCAGCGCAATGGATGAAGAACTGATCGCCATGCTGCAGCCTTTCTTTACGCCCAAAGTGAAATACACTGTGCAGCCGGTTGCGACCATGCTGACGAACGTGTTCTGGGATGAGCCAGGCTTTGCGCCTATCGCGGTCCAGCGGGATCGGCTCAGCAGATCGGCAAAAATAATGGTCTACAGCTACCAGGAGCAGGGGGAATAGATGACGGCGAATTGGTTTTCTGCACCTTCGCCCGTGGCGCGCAGGGTCCGTGCTTATTTTGCGCCGGTGGATCGTTCGTCACAGATGCCCGTTTGCTTCGATCCATCGCAACAGGGCAGCTTCAACCTCGAGGCTCCGCCCGCACCGTGGGTCGACCTGGGTTGGATCCAGCGATTCACGCGCAATGCGGGAAGTAAATCAGGCCCGCTATTAACGGGAATTCCAGCCGCGCCGCTGGAGCAGATCCGCGAAACACTCGAGGCCGCAATAAGCTTCGAATTCCTAAGTTGGACGAAGTTGACCATGGCGTTGGCCGCAGGTTCGCAACACATGAACCTGCTTGCCCCGGCCAGCGGTGGCACGTTGTCAGCGGATGGCGCGCAGGCTGTGGCGGCAGTGACCATACAGAGCGGATCGACAGCGACGACCTTGCTGCTTGCAGCGGCCGATGCGGCGCAGTTCAAAGCCGGATCGCTCATCGCCGTCGACGTGGATTACAACGGACAGACCGGATTTGTAGGCTCGCCGGTCGCAGGTGCCTACGTGCGCCAGGCACTTGCCGATGCGGATTACATCCGCCGCATCACATTCAATGTTGCGTTTGTCTCGCAAGCTAGCTCCACAGGTCTGGCGCTAGCCGAGCCCTTGCCCGGTGGAGCTCCCGCACCAGGTGCAAAGCTTCAGGCCATCACTGGATTCGTTGACCGCGAAGGCGGCAGCTTTTACCAGGAGTGGTCGGCGCTCTTTGTCCTGCAGGGCAGTCAGGGCGAACGCATTTTGTTTCACTACCCGCGCTTGCAGAGCACGGCCTGCGCTGAGGAGACGGCGATGCCACTGGATCCCAAACAGAAGAACGGACCCGAGCGCATGCTGCTCAAAGGTCAGTTCCTTGCATTGCCTGTAACTGATCCTCTCGATGGGGAGCGCGTACTTTGTTACCGCGCCTTCCTGCCCGCACCGAATGCCTTGATCTAACACCGCAAATAAGTCAGAGAGTACACGATGAAGATTATGATTCAAGGGCAGGACTTCACGTCCGCCCTCGATGCAACGCGTCCGTTGACGATCGAGCGGCGGTTGAATGAGCCTTCAATATGCCAGCTCGCACTCTGCGTACCCTCCGGCAGCAGCCTGGCTGCGCCTGCACGCAATCAGTCCATCAATATAACCGGCGACGACGGAACCTGCTACTTTACCGGGTACATCGCCGTAACTCCGATGCCGGAGTATGCCGGACTTGGCATCCAGGGGCCGCGCTACAGGCTCGCGATTCAAGCAGTGAGCGACGAGATTCTGCTCGACCAGTTATCCGTCGCGCCCAGCAATGGCGCAACGGGCGAAACGGCCAGCTCGCTTCTCTCTACGCTTGTAACTCGCACTGGCTCGACAAGTCTTTCCACGCAGACTGCCACCTTGAACACGCCGATCAGCAGTTTTGTTCCGGACGCTGGCGCCCGGTGGAGCAAGAGCGCAGGACAAGTGGCAAGCATGGCGAGGGCCACCTATCGTGCGGTAAATGGCGCGCTCGCGCTCTCCTCGGTGCCCGCCGCCGTACACACGCTCAACGAAGCAGACGGCAGCTTGAGCCTCGCGAACCTGGCATTGACTGCCGGCGCAACGCGCGCGCTCGCGAACGACATCACGGTCTGCGGCGAACACGAACCGGTTGCCTATGTTACGGAGTATTTCCTCGGCGACGGAGTGACAACCCAATTCAACCTTGCTGCGGATCCATATTTCCCGCTGTCGTCCAGGTCCGTCCTCATCCACGAGCTTTTCAATGAGGCTGCGATTGATCCACGCATGTGGGCCAACCTCGGCGGTTCGGGCTCTATCTCGTTAGGGTCCGGTGGCCTGACCATGCAAGGCGGCAATGGAATCGACGGTGACACACTGCTTACATGGCTCGACTCAGTTGAGATGGGAGGAACGCTGCTACTCGAGGCCTGCGGCGTGACGCTCGCTTCAGGCAGCGCCGGTATTCTGGCCGGATTTTTCACCGGCTTCGCAACATTGCCGGGATGCACCGCAGGCTTTCAGGTCGCGGCGCAACAAGGATCGGGCGCGGTCAACGTGCAACCCGTCGTGCTGGGCGCGGCGACCGGAGCAGCCTATCCAGTGAATCCAGCAAATCAATACAGTCTCCGTGTGCGCGTGCATTGCCCTGAGGTTGAAAGAGCCCTGGCTGTCTATCGCTCATATGATGACAATGGGACAGTGACCTATGGCGGGCAAAGTAACACAGCACCCGCCAAGCTTCAATTCGAGATACAGGAATACGTCAACGGCGTAGCGGGAATGCCGGTTACTCTTTACGACGGCTCCATCGCCAGCCTTCCTGCTGCCTGCTTGGTTGTGGCCGCCAGCAGTACCAACCTGATCGGCACCATGCGCGCCTTGAATCTGACAAACCTCGGCTCGGGTTGGGTGGTCACTACGCCCGCGAACGGAACTCCCAGCACGCGCCGCGTAGGCACCGCGGCACAATCTGCAGAGTGCCAGTTGGAGAGGACTGGCAAGCTCACCTTTAATACCGGTTTTGCACCGCCTGTTGGGGAACAGATCGCCGTATGCTATCGCACGGTGGGCAGAGGCGTGGGCCGCGCAGTCAACACCGCGAGCCAGCAGGCGCTGGCTTTGGCCGGATCGCCCGCAGTGGCCACGTGGATCGGCGAAGTGACCAGCCCCCCTGCCCGCAGCTCGCAGGATTGCCGCAACGCCGCCCAGGCCATGGCGCAGGCGGCGGCCAGCGTTAGCGCGCTTTGGGCCGGTACTTACAAGGGAACGCGAGCCAGTTTCTCAGCCGACGTTTGGCCCGGCGATGCTCTACAGCTCATAGCCCCCTCAACCAACTTGAATGCTCAGGTCGTTGTGCGCAGTGCCAGAGTGACTTATCGCGCTAGTTATCCCGACATGGTCGAATATGCGATTGTCTTCGCCAATGACTGGGCCGATGATCTGGCAATCAAAACAAGCACAACTGTTCCCGCTGATACATGGCTGCCAGCTCTGGTAACTCCGGCTTATCTTGCCAATCTCAACGGATTGACAGTAACTGCGATCAACGGAGCAACAGTGACCATCAATATGGGCGCCGCGGCGCCCCCCGGCGGCGGGTTCGAAATCCGGCGGCGCGATTTCTGCTTTATGGCCGGTGAAGATCCTGATCTGGTGATGCGCGGCTCACAGCCAACAATGACTTTCACCCGCGTCGTCGGCAAGCGACCGCTATTACATAAGGATGTACGACGGTGCGGCACCCGCCGAATTACTCGGAGTTTTCAGCTGCGCTATTGATCAATTTGCCGCTGGGCTCGTAGGCAGACGCGGCAAGCGAACGACCGATTGGAGTCCAGCGGATGCGGATGATGATGAACGAATTCGAAGCGCAAGTGCTCAGCGACTTGAGTGTGCTCAAGACGCAGATGAACGGCCTGATGGGCGACGGCAACGGCGGGCGCATCGCGGACCTGGAGCGTCGCATGGAGCGGCACGAACAGAACTGGCAGCGCGCCAAGGGCTTTGTGGCTGCGGTCAGCGTGCTGTTTGCGGTGATGGAAGTGGCTGTGGAAGCATGGTTCCGGCGCTAAGTCGTCCGAGCCGCAGTGCCGGCCGCCCTCGTATAATCAGCCCCATGAACGACAAGCCTTTGGTTGGCGTGGTCATGGGCAGCAAGAGCGACTACGAAGTGCTCTCGGCCGCCGTAGAAATCCTGCGCGCGCTTGAGATTCCCCACGAATCCAGAATCGTCAGCGCACATCGCACGCCCGACCGCCTCTTCAAATACGCTGAGACGGCGCATGCCCGCGGCCTGCGCGTCATCATTGCCGGAGCCGGCGGCGCGGCGCATCTGCCTGGCATGCTGGCCGCCAAAACGCTGGTCCCCGTGCTGGGCGTGCCCGTCGCGGCAACGCAACTCAACGGCATCGACTCGCTTCTTTCCATCGTGCAAATGCCCAAGGGCGTTCCCGTCGGTACGCTGGCCATCGGCAAACCCGGAGCGGCAAACGCCGCACTGCTGGCCGCTGAAATCCTGGCCGGCAACTGACGCAGCGCTCTACGAACGCCTCGCCGCGTGGCGCGCCGCGCGCACCCAGGAAGTTCTCGATCAAAACTGATCAGGAGCTTCCAGCGTGAGGTTCCCCGAACCTTCAGATCCTTTGACATCTTCCGTTGTAGGCCCGGCGGATTGTTGGCCATTCTTGGCGGCGGCCAACTCGGCCGCATGACCGCCATGGCCGCGCGCACAATGGGCTATCGCGTGCGCGTGATGGACCCCGAACCGGCGTGCCCCGCGAGCTTCGTCGTCGACGAAACCATCGTCGGCCGCTGGGACGACGTGGATGCGGCGCGGCGACTTGCTACCGGCGCCGATGCCGTTACCCTGGAGATCGAGCAGATTGGCGTCGACGCTCTCTCTGAAGTGGCGCGTCTTGCGCCGCTGCGTCCCGGCGTCGAGCCCATCCGCATCATCCAGGACAAGACCCTGCAAAAAACATGGCTCGCGGAGAATGGATTTCCCGTCGGTCCGTTTCGCGTGGTCCGCAGCGAGGCGGAATTGCACGAAGCGGTGCGCGCCCTCGGCGGCCATGTCTTTCTAAAAATCGGCCGCGGCGGCTATGACGGTCGCGGCCAGGCGCGCATCGGCCCTCACGCCGCGAATGCCCACGCGCCTGCAACGGAACACTCCATTGCGGCAGCATGGCAGGCCATCGGCGCTCGGCCCGCAGTCGCAGAGCAGGCCATCGATCTCGATTGCGAAATCAGCGTCATGGCCGCGCGCAATCCCGCAGGCGAGGTCCGCAGTTATCCCGCCGCGCGCAATCATCATGAAAATCAGATACTCGCCTGGAGCGTGCTGCCCGCCGGCGTGCCCGCGGAACTGGAATCGCGTGCAGAAGCTCTGGCCGCGGCAATCATCGCCAAGCTCGGCATCGAAGGTTTGCTCTGCGTTGAGGTATTTGTCACCCGCAGCGGCGAATTGCTGGTCAACGAGTTAGCGCCTCGCCCGCACAACAGCTACCACCAGAGCGAGCGCGGCTGCGTCACCAGCCAGTTCGAGCAACTTGTGCGCACCACGTGCAATCTGCCGCTGGGCGATACCTCGCTCATCACCCCTGCAGCAATCGTCAATTTACTCGGCGACGTCTGGCTCGACAGAACCGGACCGCCCAACTTTGCCGCGGCCCTCGCCGTGCCCAGCGTGCGCCTGCATCTCTATGAGAAGCACACACCGCGCGCTGGCCGAAAGATGGGGCACTTATCTGCAACAGGCGCCACTGCGGAGGAAGCGCTGGCGCGTGTGCTGGAGGCAAAGCGGCGACTGTAGCATCCTAGTGCGATTCAACTTCGCGACGAAAACGAAAGCGTCGTAAGAATGGGGTGCGCTGCTAAACTGATGGCCCAGGAGGGCTGTGTGAAAGTTTACGAGGTTGCAGCTCTGGCATTGCTTTTGAGTCTCTCGCCGCTTGGTCGTGCGAAAGACCACAGCAACGACTACAAGATGGGAACTCTCAGCAAAGTACCTTTGCACGTTGGAGGAAAGATATCTCAAGGATTCACCGACACCACCTCCTGTAATAGTGGGTTGTTAGGCATACATTGTACGGGCGGAATTGTAGATGACTATAGTGGCTGGCTTGTAGCTGATATGCCGGATGGCACCGAAACTGTAATTGAACGGTGTGCTGGGGGTGCGTCGGTAGCAGCTTTGTTTCTTCCTTGTGACAAGCCCTACATCTTAACCTTAACTGAGGAAGATGGCACGTTCATTTTTCTTGATAAAGTCTGGGGGAGTCGCGACAGTTCAAAAGGGCTAGAGACCACAAGTAAGGTGTTGTACCGCATCGAACACAAGCCGGGCGTCACTTATGTGAAAATACCTGATGCTGCTGACCTCGCAAAAGAGGGGAGCTACACGCCCATTAAGCTGCCGAAGATCAAAACAAAGATACTCCCAATGCACCTGACAATATTGCTGCTATGTGCGCTTCAGGCAAACTATCGGCGGAGTTGCAAACGAAATACTGTGCACAACCCAATCTCGCAACGCCGAAATAAGAACAGCTAACGGTTTAAGGCGTTTGGGGAAGTGGGCATTGATGGCTTACTCGCTGCCCTTCTCCCACCGCTTCGGTCTGTGGTTCTGCTGCAGAATCTTCTTCCGCAGCCGCAGCGACTTCGGCGTAACCTCGACCATCTCATCCTCAGCAATGAACTCGATCGCCTGCTCCAGGTTCAGCGCCTTCACAGGCACCAGCCGGATGGCCTCGTCCGCGCTCGATGCGCGCATGTTGGTCATCTTCTTTTCGCGCACCACATTCACGTCGAGATCGTTATCGCGCGAGTGCTCGCCGACCACCATGCCCTCGTAGACCTCAACGCCCGCGCCCACAAACAGAATGCCGCGCTCCTGCAATCCGTTCAGCGAATAGGTCGTCGTCAGTCCCTGGCGATCGGCAATCAGCGCGCCCGTGGGCCGCTGCGGAATCTCGCCCTGGTAAGGAATGTAGCCGTCGAACAGCGCGTTCATCACAATCGTTCCGCGCGTCTCGGTCAGCATCTCGCTGCGCAGCCCGATCAGCCCGCGGCTGGGCACGCGAAACTCCAGGCGCACGCGGCCCGAGCCATGATTGTGCATCCTGCGTCATCTCGCCCTTGCGCGGCCCCAGCTTCTCAATCACCGTGCCGGTGTAGGCTTCCGGCACGTCGATGGTCAAATGCTCCACCGGCTCCATGCGCGTGCCTTCCACCATCTTGGTCACAATCTCAGGCCGCCCCGCCATCAGCTCAAAGCCTTCGCGGCGCATCATCTCAATCAGAATCGCGAGTTGCAATTCGCCGCGCCCCAGCACCTTGAAGCTGTCCGGCGAACCCGTGTCTTCCACGCGAATCGACACATTGGTCAGCAGCTCTTTTTCCAGCCGCTCGCGCAGATTGCGGCTGGTCACGTACTGGCCTTCGCGCCCCGCAAACGGAGAATTGTTCACGCTGAACTGAATCGCAATGGTCGGCTCGTCAATCACAATCAGCGGCAGCGGCGCGGGGTTCTCCACGCTGGTAATGGTCTCGCCAATGGTGATGCCTTCCACGCCCGCCACGGCCACAATGTCGCCCATCGTGGTCTCGGTAATCTCGGTGCGCTTGAGTCCGCTGAACGTGAACAGCTTCGTAATGCGCGTCTTCATCAGCGAGCCGTCGCGCTTTGAAATCGTCACGTCGTCGCCCGCATGCAGCGTTCCTTGAAACACGCGGCAGATGGCGATGCGCCCAAAATATTCTGAGTAGTCGAGATTGGTCACCAGGATCTGCAGCGTGCCGTCCGCATCGCCGGTGGCTGCGGGAATCGTGCTCACAATGGTCTCGAACAGCGGCTGCAAATCCGTTCCCGGCTTGGCCATATCAAGCGTCGCCGTGCCTGCCTTGGCCACCGCATAGAGCACCGGAAAATCCAGCTGCGACTCATCCGCATCGAGGTCGATGAAGAGGTCGTAAATCTCGTTCAGCACTTCCTGCGGACGCGCATCCGGGCGATCAATTTTATTGATCACCACAATCGGCAGCAATTTTGCTTCCAGCGCCTTGGCCAGCACATAGCGCGTCTGCGGCAGCGGGCCTTCGGCCGCGTCCACCAGCAACATCACGCCATCCACCATCTTCAGCGCGCGTTCCACTTCGCCGCCAAAATCGGCGTGGCCCGGCGTATCGACAATGTTGATCTTGCCGCCGGCGAAATTGATGGCCGTGTTCTTCGCCAGGATCGTGATGCCGCGCTCCCGTTCCAGGTCATTCGAATCCATCACCCGCTCGGCCACCTGCTCGTTGGCGCGGAATGTGCCCGACTGCCGCAGCATGGCGTCTACGAGGGTGGTCTTGCCGTGGTCAACATGGGCGATGATGGCGATATTACGTATCGTCTGGGTCACAGGTGCGTTTTCCTTCTCAGCGGGTCCGGCTGCTCTGAGCCGTCAGGTTTCGGCATTTCTACTTCTTCCGTCAAGTCGCAGAAACCCTTCGAGGGTCGTCGCTTCCTGAGGAAGAACCCCTTTGGCATCTGTGGTCTTCTCGACGCCAACAGCAGAAGTGCATGGGGGGATGAAGATACGATGAATAGCCGCACACTGCGGCATCTTTCATTCTATCAGGAGTGCGATTTAGCCGGCTTCCGCGGTATGTGACGATGCGCCCGTTCCCGCGCTCTCGGCCCGTCCTCCAGGTCAAATGCAGCGTTCACCAGCGCAATGTGCGAAAAGGCCTGGGGAAAGTTCCCCACCAGCCGTTTGCGCCCCGCATCGTACTCTTCCGAAAGCAGGCCAACGTCATTGCGCACCAGGAGCAGCTTCTCAAAGAGCGCTCGCGCATCTTCCGTGCGGCCAATGGCTTTCAGGCTGCTCACCATCCAGAAGCTGCACGCCAGAAAGACGCCTTCTCCCGGCGGTAGTCCGTCCGGCGACTTCACCGTGTTGTAACGCAACACCAGCCCATCTGGCATCAGCTCGCGCTCTATCGCCTCCACCGTGGATTTCACGCGCGGGTCGGTGCCCGGCAGAAATCCCACCACCGGCATCAGCAGCAGGGAAGCATCCAGTTGATTCGACCCGTACGCCTGCACAAAACTGTCTTTCTCCTTGCTGAATCCCTTGGCGCAGATCTGTTTGTGAATTGCATCGCGAATCGCCTTCCACTTTTCGACCGGAGCCGCATAGCCGAGTTGCTCCGCCAGCAGCACTGCGCGATCGAATGCGACCCAGGCCATCATTTTGGAATAAGTGAATTGCTGCGCCCCGCCGCGCGTCTCCCAAATGCCTTCATCCGGGCCCTGCCAGATGGTTTCAAGATGTTCCAGCAAAAGCACAAGCACGCGAAAGTCGGATTCGCCATGGCCGAAGGCGATGCGCTGCGAATGGAAAAACGAGTCGAGCATCTCGCCGTAAATATCGAGCTGCACCTGCAATGAAGCCGCGTTGCCAATCCGCACCGGCTGCGAATTCTCATAGCCTGCCAGCCAGCCGGCTTCCCACTCCACAAGCTGCCGCTCTCCTTTCAGCCCATACATGATCTGCACTTGATCGGGGCTTCCGGCCAGCGCGCGCAGCAGCCAGTCCTGCCACGCTTTGGCCTCCTCGAAGTAGCCGCCATTCGCAAGCGCCAGCAGGGTGAATGTAGTGTCTCGCAGCCAGCAATAGCGATAGTCCCAGTTGCGCTGGCCGCCAATTGACTCAGGCAGCGAAGTTGTCACGGCTGCGACAATGCCGCCTGTGGGACGAAACGTCATCGCCTTCAGCGTCATCAGCGACCGCTCAACTTCATCGCGATAGCGGCCGGTATACTTGAGGCGGGCACACCACCGCTGCCAAAAGCTTTGCGTGTTTTCGAGTGCCCGCTCAATGTCAATTGAATGCGGATCGGCGCGGTACGAGATGCCATACATCAGCGTGAATTCCACGCGCTGCCCCCGGCTCAAGGTGAAGTCCGCAACCGTCTTCAGATTCTCTCCATGGACAGGAGTCGATGCGCGCAGCAACGCCAGGTTCGGCCCCGCTACCGCCCGCACGCCGTTCTCAATGGCAGTCACCCACGGCACCGTGCGGCCATAGTCAAAGCGCAACGCCAGGTCCATGCGCATCGGCACATTTCCGCGAATCCCCTCAACCACGCGGACGACGACAGAATCTCCCGCGCGAACGGGCATGAAGTCAATCAACCGTATCGCGCCGTCCGCATGTTCAAACGTCGTTTCAAGAATCAGCGCGTGTTCGCGATAACGGCGCGTGCGTCGTCCACTCGCCAGCTGCCGGTGCGATCTTCCAATATCCGTTTTGTTCCGTGCCCAGCAGTGCGGCAAAGCATGCATCCGACGAAAAATCGGGCCAGCACAGCCAGTCAATCGAGCCGCTTGACGATACCAGCGCAGCAGTTTCGCAATTGCCGATCAGGGCATAGTCTTCAATTCTCGCGGCCATCCTCTGTCCTGTCGTTCGCGGGGTTTGCGGTTCAATCCGTCATCCCCCGCAAAATCGCGCCGGTCACTTCGGGCGTCTCGTTCTCTGAAAGAGTATCGCGCCGACGTGCGCAAGCCGCGCCATTTCCTAGAATTCGCTCCTCACCATTTCCAGCCCAGGGCCCCCGGCGCTCTCCCCGGTGAGCGAAGCCTCTGTGACATTGATGAGCCCGGCCTTGTTTGCCCCCGTCAGCTTCATGCGGAAAGTGACCGGCGGATCGTTCAAGGTGCGCGGCGGGTGTGCGCCACGATGGCTCACCTGAAAGGTAAGCGTTTCGCCGTCAAACTTAGGGTTGAATATCGGCCCGGGACTTCCCGGAGTCGATGTCCACGGCTGCCCTACAGCTTCGCGCTTGTGCAGATAGAAGAGCACAGCGCCCTGCAGGCTTCCGTTTTCATTGGTGAGGGTGAGCGTGATGAACGGCAACCCATCCATCTGCGCTCGCCAGACGCCCACGATGGGCGTCACATCCGCAGCGTCTTTCGCCACGCCAGTCTGCGCGTGGAGCGCCGCGGTGCCGAATATCGCCAGGATGCACAGAAATACTAGCCTGCGTTTCATCGTAGACTCCTCCTTCCGCGTCCTCCCTTACTGCTTCGCGATGGCCGCCGTGGCCAGCGTTCCGCCCAGCCCCATCGTCTCCACCGCCGACGACGGCACAATCACCATCGAGCCACGTTCCTTGATTGCCTCGTAAAGCATGTTCATGGCGCGCAGATGCAGCGCACCTGGATTGTCGTTGTAAACCCGCGAGGCCTGCGCGAACTGATCCGAGACCTGCACCTCGGCCTGGCCCAGAATCACGCGCGCCTGTCGCTCTCGCTCGGCCTGCGCCTGCTGCGACATGGCGTCTTCAAGCGATCTGCGGAATCCGCACATCGCGGATCTCCACCGATTGCACCGTAATTCCCCATGGATTTGTCTTCTCGTCCAGAATCTGCTGAAGCTGGCGCCCCATCATCTCGCGCTCCGTGATCATCTGCGCCAGTTCATGCCGCCCGATGGACTCGCGCAGCGCCGTCTGCGCGCTCATGTTTACCGCCTCGATAAAATTCTCCACTTCAAGAATCGACTTCTCCGCGTTCCACACCATCCAGAACACAATCGCGTCCACATTCACAGGAACCGTATCGCGCGTCAGCGTGGATTCGGCCGTCACGCTGTGCACGCGCACGCGCTGGTCAATATAGGTGCTGATGGTTTCGAACACCGGCACCACGTGGAACCAGCCCGGCCCGCGCAATCCCACGTAACGGCCCAGCCGCATCAGTGCAACCTTCTCCCATTGCTGCACAACCTTGATCGCAAACAACAGGTAAACGCCAACCAGCCCGCCCACAATGGCCGGCGCAGGATGGTGAATCAGCGCGCTCACAATGGCCCCTGCGCCGATACAAATCACAAACGCTGTCACAGCTACTCTGTTCATCGGAACGACTTCAACTCTCGACATCATCTTTCACCTCCTGCGGATTGGCTCTTGAGGCAACCCGCGGAACTCTTCGATCAGCTCATCGACCGTGAATCCAGCCGCGCCCGCACGCGAAACACAATCCGCCACAATCTGCGTCAATTGCCGAGTGCGCTCCGCATCTGCCTGCTTCATCTTCTGGGCGCTGATAAACGTGCCGGTTCCCTGGTGCGTCTCCAGCAATCCGCCCAGTTCAAGCTCGCGGTAAGCACGCACCACGGTGTTTGGATTGATGGCCAGGTCCACCGCGAGCTGGCGCACCGTGGGCAGTTGATCGCCCGCCGCCAGCAATCCAGATGCAATGCCGCCGCGCACCTGGTCAATCACCTGGCGATACACCGGCATGCCGCTGTGCAGGTCCAACTGGAATCGAAAGCCGGCAGTTGCTGGTCGTTGACTCATTGCGAAATCAGTGTACTATAAGACTAGTACATTATGTCAAGAAAATATTTCGCGTTGCACGCCGGAATCCCTAACTGTGTCTCCTGCAGGCTCTTCCGTGTACGCGTCGGCCCGTTTCCTCAAGTGTGCCGCGTCGAGTAAACTTTCCGGGCAATGAGAATCCCCTCTCACCACTGTGTGAATTCCCCTAATCGCCTGCTTCCCCTGCATCTCACCCGGCTTTTTCCCGCGCGAATCCTCTCTGCCTGCGCGTTCGCGCTGCTGCTCGGCGCCTCGACGCTGTATGCCCGCGCCCAATCCAAATCCGCGCATCTCGTCATCTACACCATCGATGTGGAGGGCGGCCAATCCACGCTGCTCGTCGCCCCTTCGGGGTCTTCCCTTTTGGTTGATAGCGGATGGCCGGGAAACAACGGCCGCGACACCGATCGCATCCTTGCCGCCATGCACGACGCCGGCATTACCAAACTCGACCACGTGCTCATCACCCACTTCCACACCGACCACGTGGGCGGCGTGCCCGAATCTTGTCGCACGCGTCAAGGTCGGCGAGTTCCTCGATCACGGCGAGAACCGCGAAGACTCCGACATCACCCGCCACGACTACGCCGCCTATCTCAAGGCCATCCAGGGCACGCCGCGGCGCATCGTGCATCCCGGCGACACCATCGACATCCCCGGCCTTACCACCATCGTGCTCACCGCCGACGGCGAGCATATCCGGGCTGTTCCCGGCGTCAACGCCCAAACCCAATCCCTATTGCGCCTCCGAACCGCATTGGGATCTCGATCAGACTGAGAATCCCCGCTCCGCCGGCATCCTCGTGCGCTACGGCAAATTCCGCTTCCTCGATCTTGGCGACCTGACCAAGGCGAAAGAAATTCCCCTCGTCTGCCCCGACAATCTCATCGGCCACGTCGATCTCTATCTCGTCAATCATCACGGCATGAACCTCTCCAACTCGCGCGCGTTTGTCGATGCGATTCATCCCCGCGTCGCCATCATGGATAACGGTGCGCACAAGGCAGGCAGCCCAGAGGCATGGCAGACCGTGCATGAGAGTCCCGGCCTCGAAGACCTCTACATGCTGCACACCGCCGAGGGCTCCGACGCCGCGCATAACAGCGCCGAAGAGTTGATTGCCAATCTCAAAGGCGGCGCAGACGGCGCATACTTCAAGGTGACCGCCTCCGCCGACGGCAGTTTTTCCGTGCTCAATTCCCGCACCGGAAAGACCAAGGACTATCCGAGCAGATAACGCTTCGCGCTCGACAATCAAGGAGATGCACATGCCGCATTCACGGCGGAAGTTTCTTGCAGGAGTTGGAGCCATGGGCGCAATCGCCGGCCTGCCTCGCGCCGCACACGCAAGCTGTCCCTTTCGCGTTGCCGTCATCAACGACGAAATCTCGCAGGACTTCGACCACGCCTGCTACGTCGCCGCGCACGATTTCGGCCTCGAATGGATCGAGTTGCGCGGCATGTGGAACAAGAACATCACCGAGCTCGACGCGGCGCAGACCAGCGAAGCTCTCGCCATCCTGGCGAAATACAAGCTGCGCGTTACTGACATCGCCAGCCCGCTCTACAAGACGGATTGGCCCGGCGCACCGCTGTCAAAGCAGAGTGATCGCCGCGATCAATTCCACGCCGACTTCGACTTCAAGCAGCAGGACGCGCTGCTTGAACACTGCGTCGGCATTGCCAAAACCTTCCGCACCGATCGCATTCGCTGCTTCGACTTCTGGCGGCTCGACGACGTCAAGCCCTATCGCGAGGCCATCAACGACAAGCTGCGCAAGGCCGCGCGCCGCTGCGCCAAGAGCGATCTGATTCTCCTGCTCGAGAATGAGATGGAATGCAACACCGCGACAGGAAAGGAATCCGCCGCCACGCTCGCGGCCGTCCAGGAGCCGAACTTCATGCTCAACTGGGATCCCGGCAACGCCGCCACCTTCCCCGACAGCATGCCCTTCCCCGACGGCTACAATCTGCTGCCCAAGAACCGCATCGGCCACTGCCACGCCAAGAGCGTCATCCGCAAACCCGACGGCAAATGGGAGTGGGCCGCGGTGGGCACGGGCGTGGTCGATTGGGTGGGGCAGTTGCGCGCTCTTCATCGCGACGGCTATCGCTATGCCGTCAGCCTTGAAACGCACTGGCGCGGCGCCGGTACGCCCGAAGCCTCATCCCGCATCAGCATGAAGGGCCTGAAGGACGCGCTGGCAAAGGCCGGAACCGGCTGCTAAGAAGATACCTTGCGCGCCTTCGCGTGTAACTCTTCCAGCGCATCACAGGCCGTCTTCACGCCGTCCTCGCGGCTCAGTTGCTGTGCCACGTTCTTCGCCCGCTCCGCAAAGCTGGGCTCACTCAGCATCGCGGTCAGCTTGCTTCGCCACGCGAGCCGCCTTGTAGCTGCTCTTCTGAATCACCTGCGCCACCTTCAGCCGTCTTCATGCGCCGCGCATTGTCCGGCTGGTCGTGGGAATAGGGCATGATCAGCATCGGCTTGCCCGCGCGCAAACACTGCGCCGTCGTCCCCACGCCGCCCTGGTGCACCACCAGCGAGGCCCGCGAAAACAGCGCGGAGTAAGGCGCATACTCAGCCACGCAAATCGAGTCGGGCAGCGCTTGCTGAAGACGGTTGCGCGGGTCCGTCCCAATCAGCAGCACCGCGCGAATCCCCAGGCGCAGCGCGGCTTTCGCCGACACTTCGTAGAAATCCCCCGCGGCCAGCACCGCCGCCGAGCCCAGCGTGAACACCACCGGCGGCCGCTCCCGCGGCCACAAATTTTTCAAGGTGCGCCGGCAGCGCTGCATTGCCCGCGTCGGAATCGTAAAAGCAAAATCCCGTAATCAGCGTATTGCGACGGCCAGTCCTTTTGCGCCGTCCCCAGCACGCTGGAAAACATCGCCAGCACCAGTTGCGGCGAGTGCTTCGCATCAAACAGAGGATTCGCGCCCTTTTGCAATCCCAGCTCGCGGCGCAGGTCGTAGATGGGCTGCGGCCACTTGCGGCTCGCAAAGCGCGCCACGCGCTTGATCACGCGGCCAAATCCCGGCAACCTTGTCGGCCCGCGCCAGTTTGGGAAACGGCGGCAGCACCGGCGGATCGAATGCCGAAAAAAACGACAGCGGCGCCAGCACATAACTCGCCCACGGAATCCCAGTGACTTCCGCCACCAGCGGCCCTGCGTAATTCAATTCGCCCAGCAACAGCAGGTCGGCGCGCACCGGCTTCGTCGCCGCATTCAGCAGGTCGTCGTACGTGTGCCGCAGCGAAGGGAAACAGAAAATCCCGCAGCCCATGCTCGGTGCCGTGCTTCACGTCGTAGACCATCTCGACGAGGATCGAGTTGGTCGGATCGATGTCCGGCCGCACCGCGTGAAACTCCAGGCCCAGCGGCACAATCTTCGGCTGATAGACAGCGGGCAGCGCCATCACCGGCACATGCCCCCGCCGCTTCAGTTCAAGAGCCAGCGCGATCAGCGGATTGATATCGCCAAAGGTGCCGATGTTCGACAGAACGATGCGCAAAATGCCGTCCGTGAGGGGAATGAAGTCGCAAGTATGAGAGTAATGCATGGCGAGCGGCGATTGGCGCGTCTGGTCTCGTTCATTTACTCGCCGGCGCGCCAGGTGGTATCATCGCCTGTTCAAAATCACCTGGCGGAGGTTTCGCTATGAAGATTGATGCGCGGTTTTACTCCGGCATTGTTCTTTCTCGCGCTCTCCGCGCAGAGCTTGCCTCTCCCAAACGAGCCTTTCAGCAAAATGGGAAGAGCTCACCGGCCCCGACTTCATCCAGGCGATTCATCAATCGCAGGGCGTCTGCGTGCTGCCCTTCGGCATCCTTGAGAAGCACGGCCCGCACCTGCCCATCGGCACTGACCTGCTCGACGTGCGCTTCGCCGTCATGAACGCAGTCAAGCAGGAGTACGCCGTCGTCTTTCCCGAGTACTACTTCGGCCAGATCTTCGAGGCGCGCCACCAGCCCGGAACCGTAGCCTACAGCCTCTCAACGCAACTCACCCTTCTGCAGGAAACCGTAAGCGAAATGGCCCGCAACGGCTGCAAGAAAGTGCGTCATCGTCAACGGCCACGGCGGCAACAACAGCCTGCTGCCGCTCTTCGCACAGGCACAGCTCGCCAGCCCGCGCGACTACGTGGTCTACGTCTTCGGATTGCCGCATCTCGACGTGCCGGGCCGCCCGCCCTCAAGACTCCCATGGACATGCACGCGGGCGAAGTCGGAGACCTCGCACATGCTCATCGCGCGGCCCGACCTCGTCCATCATCGATCGCGCCACCCAGCAGTCGGGCGCGGACCAGAACCGCGACCCGCTGCCGGACTCGGTCTACACCGGCATCTGGTGGTATGCGCGTTTCCCCAATCACTATGCGGGCCAGGGCGCGGCGGCAACCAAGGAACTGGGCGAGTTCGATCAGAAGGAGTGGTCGCGCCAGATTGCCGAAGCCATCAAAGCCATCAAAGCCGACACCGCCAGCCTCAAGCTGCAAAACCAGTTCTACGAGGAAGCGCAGCACCCGCTGGACACGAAGCAGCAGGGCCTGCGGGAACCGTCACGATTACCATCTCGCGATGCAATAGCCCTGCGGATTGCATTCACGTGCGCTCCCCGCGATAGCGCCAGCCCCACCGCAGGTGGCTTCAGCCTCATTTAAGCTTGCTGCAACGATAATGTGGGGTGGAGACAGGGCTCGCCATGCGCGTGCTGCTGGTGGAAGACGAAGTTCGGCTGGCAGAGAATCTAGCTGCCGCCCTGCGCGATGGCCCCGGCTTCGCAGTCGATTGGGCCGCGGACGGCGAAGCCGGCGACGACTCCGCCCGCAATCGCGTCTACGATCTCGTCATTCTTGATCTCATGCTGCCCAAACTCGACGGCCTCGGCGTTCTGCGCCGCCTGCGCGCCCGCGAAGATCCCACCCCCGTGCTCATCCTCACCGCCAAAGACGGCGCCAGACTCCATCATCGAGTTGCTCAACGCCGGCGCAGACGACTACCTCGCCAAGCCCTTCGACCTCGGCGAACTCATTGCCCGCGCCAAGGCCCTCATCCGCCGCGGCAAAGGCGCGTCCCATCCCACCCTCACCGCGCTCGACGTCGAACTCAACACCCTGGAGCAGACCGTCCGTCGCGCCGGTGTCCTCGTCGATCTCTCGCCTACCGAGTACCGCATCCTCGAATACCTCATCCACCATCCCCGCAAAATCGTCAGCAAGCGCGAGATGCTCGAGCACCTCTACGACTACAACTGGGAGCATCACTCCAACGTCATCGAAGCACATGTCTCCAATCTGCGCAAAAAGCTCGACGCCGCGCGCCCCGACGCCGACCCGGTGATTGAAACCATGCGCGGGCGCGGCTACCGCCTGGCCGTCGGCCATGAGGCAGTTCTGGAGCAGGGCCGTGACCGCAGCTAAGCGAACCCGCTCCATCGCCTTCCGCCTCATTGCCGCCGTGCTCGCGGTGGAGCTGGTCTCGTCGCTCGCCGTCATCTTTCTTTCGCTCGGCTATGAGCGCCACACCCACTTCCGCGCCTTCGACGTCATGCTCCACGGCCGCGCCGACAGCGTGCTCGGCGCCGTGCAGGACGCCGAGGATACCGGCGACAACGTCATGCTCGATCTCGCCGACCTGCACGTGCCCCCTGAAGATGTCTACGAAGTGTGGGACGGCCGCGGCCATCTGCTCGGCCGTTCGAGCCAACTGGCTGGGCAGCAGCGGCAACGCAGTTCCGCAACACGACGGCATCGCGCATCTGCGATTTAAGCGGCCGCCACTACGGCCTGCTGCGTCAGCACGGCTCGCGCATCGTCGATCCCGGCGAGACCGGCGGCGGCAAGCTGCGCCACGTCACAATCCTTTACGGCGCGCCCACCGAGCATGTCTGGCACGCCATTCGCGGCGCGGTGGAGTTCTACGCTGCCGGCAGCCTGCTTGCTGCTCCTCGTCACCGGCCCGCTCATCGCGTGGCTGCTCCATCGCGGCCTGCTTCCGCTGCGCCAGTTGGCCTCGCTCGCCTCCAAGGTCACCGTGGACTCATGGGAGTTCGATCCGCCCGCCAGCGCCCGCACCACCCGCGAACTGGCTCCGCTGACCCACGCCATCGAGAGCGTGCTGCAACGGCTCGAGCGCTCTTTCATGCAGCAGCGCACCTTCGTCTCCGACGCCGCACACGAGCTCAAGACCGCCGTGGCCGTGGTCAAATCGTCGCTGCAGTTGCTGGGTGTGCGCCCGCGCAGCGCCGCCGAGTACCATGCCGGCATTGTCCGCTGCCTCGCCGACACCGCACGCCTTGAAGAGCTGGTCGCAAAAATGCTCACCCTGGCACGCCTCGAAAATGGAATTCAGGAAAGCGCAAGCCAGGCAGGTGGAAGCGACACTGCCGCAACCGTCGCCCAGCCTCGTCCCCGTGTAACATGGCAGCCTGCCTGCGCGAAACCGCCACCCAGCTTGAGACAGTGGCCGCCCAGCGCGCCGTCCGCGTGGTCATGGAGGGCGAACACATCGCCAGCCCCGTTCCCCTCAGCGCAGAAGATTGCTCGCTGCTCATCTCCAACCTGCTGCTCAACGCCCTCCAGCACAGCCGGCGCGAGTCGGCCGTCGAGCTGCGCCTCGCAAATACCGCAGGCAAGGCCGTCCTTACCATTGAAGACCACGGCGATGGCATCTCCCCTGAAGCGTTGCCGCATGTCTTCGATCGCTTCTATCGCGGCGATCCCTCACGCACCCGCTCCACCGGCGGCGTCGGCCTCGGCCTCGCGATCTGCAAGGCCGTGGTTGAAAAAGCTGGCGGCGAAATCAGCCTCGCCAGCACCCTCGGCTCCGGCACCACTGTCACCGTCCGCCTGCCGCTAACCTGAAAAACTCGTCGCCAAACGCCGCTCGCCTTCAGCATCCCTTAACTTCGACGTGGGACAATTCATTCGCCGGTGAATCTTCACATTCACCCATCACCAACGCGGAGCCTCCCATGCAAATCCACCGCAGCTTTCGCCTACTGCACCAGGCCATTTTTTTCGCGGTCCTGGCACTTGGCCTGCTTGCCGCCACCGTTTCCGCAGACGCGCAGCAGCCGTATCACGTTCTCGATCATTGGAAGCTCGCCGACACAGGCTGGTGGGACTACCTCATCGTCGATTCTCCGGCGCACCGCCTCTACATCACCCGCGGCGACCACGTCGACGTGCTCGACACCACGACCGGCAAGCTGGTAGGCACCATCGGCAATCTGCACGGCACCCACGGCGTGGCCTTTGACACCGCCGGCAAGCTCGGCTTCGTCTCCGACGGCGGCGGCAACGCGGTCGTAGCCTTTGATCGCGCCACCCTCGCCATCGTCGCCATCATCCCCGCCGGAACCAACCCCGACGGCATCACCTTTGAGCCCGCCACCCAGACCGTGTGGGCCTTCAACGGCCGCAGCAAGGACGCCACCGTCATCGACGCCGCCACGCTCAAAGTCGTCGCCACCATCCCCCTGCCCGGCAAGCCGGAGTTCCCGCAGGCCGACGGCACGGGCATCGTCTACGACAACATCGAAGACAAAAGCGAAATCGTGCGCCTCGACGCCCACACCATGAAGCTCACCGACACCTGGCCCGCCGGCTGCGATTCGCCCTCCGGCCTCGCCATCGACACCGCCGGCCACCGCCTCTTCCCCGTCTGCGACGGCAAAAAGATGGCCGTCCTCGACTCCACCACCGGCAAAGTGCTCGCCACCCCGCCATCGGCGACGGCCCCGATGCCGCCGGCTGGAACGCGCAAACAGAACCTCGCCTTCGCCTCCTGCGGCGACGGCGTTCTGTCGGTCGTCGACGCCGGTTCAACCGACTACAGAACCATTGAGAGCCTGCCCACGCAGAAAGGCGCGCGCACCATGGCCTACGACCCCGCCACCGACCGCATCTATCTCGTCACCGCCGACTTCGGCCCGCGCCCCGAACCCACGCCCACCAACCCCCACCCCCGCCCCGCGATGATTCCCGGCACCTTCACCGTCATTGTCGTCGGCAGATAGGATTCGGCTGCAAATCAGCCACGAAAATGGGTGTCCCGGGTCCCGATTCTGGGGCCTGGGAAAGCGAAGAACCCATCCCCGCCAGTCAAGCATGCGATCCTGAACTCGACATGAAATGGATACTCATCTTCGTTGTCGCCCTGGTCTTCCTCGGCTCCCTCATCGCCGACTACAAATGGCGCAAGTGGATGGCCGACCGCAAACGCGATCGCCAATAGCCGAGCCTCGCCCTCCTTCAGCAGTAGTAGGGCCCGACCTTCCATCCAGGGCCGGCCGGCATCACTCTCGTCGGTTGGTTGTGGTGAATCGCTCGATGAGCTGGATTGCTTGGATTGTTCCGATGAATATCGCTCAGATGGATCGTCATTTGATTTTGCCCCACGCCAAACGGATTAGGCTTGTGGATTTGATTCCAGGCCTGCCGATGAGGTGGCATATGCACCGTCGGCCCATGGACCAGTGTCGGCGGACCCGAACGGCCGCCATGGTTCGTACCTCCCATCGGTCCGAATGGATGTCCTCCCGCATGCGCAAGCCCCGCCGGCCCGTGCGCTCCCCCAGGCCCCTGCGCAGGCCCGGCGTGGGCAGGCCCAAAGGCTCCGGCGTGGGGGCTCGGGTTCCCGGCATTCCGTATGCGTTCCATTCGTTTCCGATACTCATGGCTGGCCGGATTATTCGGATTATTGATATTCATCGGGTTGTAGGGGTTCAGTGGGCTATTCGGATTCGCGGGGTTCCCCATGCCGAATGGGTTTGTTGGATTGAAACGATTCCAGGGATTTGGAAAGTTATTCGCCGGCTTGCTCTTTGGTTGAGCCGCAGCCGTTGTATTTGTCCTTCCCTGTCCAAATTGTTGCCTCGCGGGCAGCGCCCCTCCGCCGAATGCTCCCCCCGCAGGACGCCTGGCGGGATCTCCCGCCCGGGGAACAGCGTCCCCCCCATCAAATTCCGCGACGGCATCAAACAGTCTCTTCCAAAAGCCACCCTTGCGTTCCGGCGGGCTCGACCGCCGTTGAGTCTTGTCAGGATTCAAAAGCCTGAAATGTCTGAAGTCGTCGAGCGGCAACGGTCCAAAATTCGCGCTCCCCGACTTGGCCGGCGCCTCTCCCAGGTTTCCATTGGGGTCGTACATCGCCCATGCAATTCCGCCCTGCACTCCGTGTGCGCGTGCACCCTCAAGAAACTCTTCTGCCCCCACCTTGCCGTACCCGTTCGCAGCGTACTCTCCAAAGATCACCGGTACCCCGGCCTGTTGCAATTTCGAAATCCCCGAATTGGGTCCGTAAAGGCTGTCGTATCTCGGATCCCGGTTGTACTTGTTCTCGTAGTAGTGAATGCTCAGATAATCCTGGTTCGGATCGATCACGTCGAGCCACTCCTTCGCATAGGCGACCCCCAGCGATCCCACCGAAAACTGAGCCCCGGTGCTGTCGTGCACCAGGTCGCGCACCATCCGCATGTATTCTTTGAACCCTGCTGTCTGATTTGCGGGAATCCCCTCCTTCACGTTGCAATGCATACTTTGAAGAATCGATTCCGGCTCATTCACCAGCTCCACCGAGAGCAGATTCGGGTTCGCGCCTAAGTGGTCCAATAGGGGCGCGATCACATTCTGCAACAGCAGCGCGCGATTGCCAGGATCTGAAAAAGCGGTCACATGTCCCTGCTTCTGCTCCGGTCCGGTTTGGTAAAGCCCCTTGGTCGGCGTCACCAGCGACTCGCCCTTCTCGGCAAACAAATGGTCGAACAGCACCAATTGAACAGCCAGGCCGTTCGCCACAGCCGCCTTCATTACGTTATCCAGTCCCGTGTAAACCGAGTCCTGCACCTTCAAAGCGCGGCCGGGATCTTTCGGGTCGAAATCGATGCCCGTTCTTCCATCTGCAAATACCTTGATCGAGACGGCGTTCACGCCATTCGCGGCCAGCTTTTGAAAGTCTGAAATCATTTGCTTTGCCCGGTCCGGATCGTCCAGCCCCGTGGGTCCCTGGCTCACCCCCTGGTTCGTCTGTATCCGCAACTGGTTCCCAAAGTCATAGCCGTACCGCTGGTTGTAGGCGACACCCACAATAAAACTGCCGTCGTTCGAAACGCGCATATCACCCATTAGGCAGCTCCTTTCCCGAAGAATTGGCCACGTGCAGCGCAACCAGATCATCCACCACCGCGAGGTTCAGTTCAATTGCGTCGGCCGCATCCACCAGCTCCTTCTCGGTGATCCTGAATTCTGTGCAGAATGCCGCGACGTTGGCATCGTCGAGCGATAAAGGCAAATTGCAGGTATTCTGCAGCCACATCACAAACGCCTGCTGCGACTGCCACGCATCCAGATGCTTCAACCGAAAACGCGATGTCAGCTCGCGGAGCATCAGCTCTGCATAATGCCGCAGAAATTTGTGCAGGTGGCCGCCAAGAAGCTTGTGGATCTGCGTCGCCGCCTCGCGCAGCGTCGCCACCACCGTCTTCGATTCCGTTGCCGAGAGGCCGTATTCTCGCAGCACCAGCGTGAGATGCTCTCCGTGTTCCTTACTCGGCGGATCGGCTGCCAGATCACCTACTTCGAGCAGCCCAAGAGCCGTTGCCGCCGCGATCGCCGGTCGCAGGCCGGGATGGTGCTCCGCAACAATTCTGCTTGCCAGCAGATAAGCCAGTTCCGCCCATCGCGCGCGTTCCGATGCCCAGCCGTATTGCTCAGTAAACTCCGGGTTCTCATACAGAAGTTTCCTCAGCATCAGCTCGGCCTTCCTTTGACCTGCACCGGGCGCCGAAGTGGATTTCTTGACCGGAGGAAGACGGCGGTTTCCCATTTTTTCCCCTCTCATAGCCGAATTGGTTTTGGGATCGAATTTTTCGAACCGCTGAACGCTAGGGAGATCAGGGAATTCCTCAACTGGGGGCGCGCAGCGAGCCCACATTATGCCTCAATCGGGACCCGCAAACAAGACGCGACAGCGCAGTAGAACATGCACGCCCTCGGCTCCCTCATCGCCGACGACAAATCGCGCCAATCAATCCGCCAATCAATCCGCCAATCAATCATTGATCGCCGTCGCAATCGGCAATCCGTCGCAACCGTCAATAAGCAGCCGCCCCGCCCTTGATCCCGCCAAAACCCAGGGTGCCCCATCCTTGCAACTTTTTCAGTCGCAAGGGTGGGTGAGCACGGATCGCCGCCCGCCCGCGCCCGCCCGCGCCCGCCCGCGCCGCGCCCGGCAACAACTTTCCTCCATCTAAGCCGTTACAATGGCGTAGAGGGAGCCGTCCAACGACTATGCCTTTTTTCTCAGCCCCCCACGCTTCTATGCAAACCGTCCTCATTCACCGCAAGGCCGCCGGCCTTGTCGCCCCGGCCCTGCTGCTCGGCCTGGCTGCGGTCCTGCTGCTCGCAGTCCCCGCCGCGCACGCCCAGTTCGGCCCGCCGGCCACCACCGCGGTCCACGACCCCGCCGCCCTCAAGCCGCCCGCTGGAGCCCGCGTCGCCATCGTCGAGTTTGAAGACATGGAGTGCCCCGACTGCGCCCGCGCAAACCCCCTGCTCCGCGAAGCTTCTGAAAAATACGGCATCCCCTGGGTGCGCCACGACTTCCCGCTGCCCTTCCATGCGTGGAGCACCCAAGCAGCCATCAACGCGCGCTGGTTCGACACCAAATCAAAGAAGCTCGGCGACGAATACCGCGACGCCGTCTTTGCCAGCCAGATCTCCATCGCCGACCTCAATGACCTCCGCGTATTCACTGAGAAATTCGCCCAGCAGCGCGGCATCGCCATGCCCTTCGCCATCGACCCCCAGGGAAAGCTGCAGGCTGAAGTCAAGAGCGACTACGCCCTCGGCCAGCGCGTCGGCATCGAACACACTCCCACCATCTGGGTCGTCACCAATGGCTCCCACGCCGCTCCATTCGTTGAGGTCGTCGACCGCAGCAAACTCTTCCAACTCATCGACGCTGCCCTCGCCGAAACCAAAGCCGATGCCCCCGCTAAGGTAGCGCATAAGTAGCCCTCCATCCCGCCGGGCTTCGCTCTTCAACGCGTGCGCCCGGCATCCCCTCCAATGCGCCGCGCCCCCTTTGCAACTTCGAAAATTCCCCGCGCCGTTTCGTATAATCGGACTTCATGAAAGCTCTTCTCACCGGCATCGTCTTCTGTGCGAGCCTCCTCGCGCAGGCCCAGACCCCCGCTTCCAAAAGCGCTCCCGCCAAAAGCTCCGCAACCCATTCCACCCACGCCCACACCGCGCCCGCGCCTCCCCATCCATCCCTTCTCAACCCGGCATCGCTTCATGCCAAGGCTCCCGCTGTCTTCAAGGCTGAATTCACCACCACGGCGGGCAATTTTGTCGTTGAAGTGCACCGCGCCTGGGCGCCCCTCGGCGCAGATCGCTTTTACAACCTGGTGCGCAACGGATACTTCACCAACGCCGCCTTCTTTCGCGTAGTCCCCGGCTTCGTCGTGCAGTTCGGCCTCAGCGCCAACCCCGCCGTCAACAAGGTCTGGAAAGACGCCGACATCCAGGACGACCCCGTCATCCAGAGCAACAAGCGCGGAAGCCTCGTCTTCGCCACCGCCGGCCCCAACACCCGCACCACCCAGTTCTTTATCAACTACGCTGACAACGGCCGCCTCGACAGCATGGGCTTCGCGCCCTTTGGCACCGTCGTTGAAGGCATGGCCGTGGTCGACAAAATCTTTCCCGGCTACGGCGAAACCCCGAGTCAGGACCAGATCACCGACCAGGGCGACACCTATATCGCCGCCAATTTCCCTCACATCGACAAAATCAAGCTGGCGCGAATCCTACCCGCCGTCCCGCCCGCCGCTCCCGCGCGCACAGCCACCAAGCCGGCCCCCAAACCCGCCCAGCACTAACCCAGGACCCAAAGCAAAACGGCGCATCCACAATGGATGCGCCGTTTTACTTTCTTACCCGTCTTTCCAATCAATTTTGAAGAAGCGTCATCCTAAGCAAGGCGGAGGACCTGCCTTCAAGTTGACATTAATTTCAATCAACCTTGAAGCCGTGTCATCCTGAGCGAAGCGTTTTTCAGCGGAGCCGAAGGACCTGCATTTTCTTTTACGCTCTGTCGTCCTGAGCGAAGTCGAAGGATCTGCGGTTGTTCTTAGCTAGCAGCTGGAGGCTGAAAGCTCGCCGCTCAATCCCCCGTCTGAATCTTCACCAACTCCTGCCCGCCTCCGCCCATCCCCGGCGAAATCGTGCTCGTCTGTGGAGCCCGCCAGTGGTCGATATGGCTGATCCGGTGCACGCACCCAATGGTGCAATTCGGCGCGCAGCTCTTCGCCGTCAAAAACTCCCGCTTCACGTCCGCCGTGGTGTACTCCGCAATCGGAACCCCCGGATACCCGCGCTGCTGGCTGCAATAATGCACCAGCCCGTCCTCGCAGATATACAGGTAGCGCGACCCCGCACGGCACCGCCAGTCGTTCGGCCGCCCCTCCGCAATCGCCGCCTGAAACTTGTCGAACTGCGCGTAGTTGGTCTTCCTGCGATTCGTCATTGTGAAGTAGACCTGCGCCTCGTCCGCCTTCAGCGGCTTCAGTTGCCCGCTCCCGTCGTGAATAATCCCGATCGTCGACTCGAACCCCAGCTCCAGCGCCCGCCTGCCAATCACCAGCGCGTCGTTGGGATCCTTAAATCCCCCGCCCACCACCGAATTGATATTCACGTGGAACTCGGCGTACTCGGCCAGCATCTGCAGCTTCTTGTCCAGCACCTTCAGGCTCTTTTTTGAAACCTCGTCCGGCTCCAGATTATCGATGCTGATCTGCATATGATCCAGGCCCGCCCGGTTCAGCCGTTCGATTCTCTCCACGTTCAGCAGGTAGCCGTTTGTAATCATCCCTGCAATCGCGCCCGTCTTCCGCATGCGGCGAATAATGTCGTCCAGTTGCGGGTGCGTCAGGGGCTCGCCGCCGCTGATGCCGATCATCGCCGTCCCCAGCCGGCCCAGGTGGTCGACGCGCCGGTACATCTCTTCCAACGGCACCGGCTCGCTCACCTTGTCGTACTCGTTGCAGTACCCGCAGCTCAAGTTGCAGAACCGCATGGGGATAATCTGCGCCAGCACCGGATGCGAAGTCGACGCCAGCGCGCGCGCCACCATCGACAGCTCGCGCACCTTCCGCGCCGCCGCAATCGCCCGCCCTCTCACCGTAGATCTCCGGGGAACACCCATCTTCACTATTGAAACATATCGCGGAACATGCGGGCGATTTCAAAGAGGCTACGCGACCGGTCCGCCAAGAGCAGTTCCTAGAAGAGCTTCGGATTCTGCGAAAGCTCCTGGAAGCGAAAAGCGCCCGCCTTCAGATACTCTTCTACAGCTTCTCCCGCGATCCAACGACGGTCCAGTTGCTCCGCTACCGCGCCTGCTGTAAGCGAACCAGCGAACGGGTCAAGAGTCAGATCATTGGGGTCAGTCAACAGCTTGATAAAGAACTTGGGGAGCAAAGCCGGGAACCGTGCAGGATGAATCTTGATTCCCTCTTTGCATCGGGTCGTATACACGTCATTAGCCGCGTTGTTTCCCATCTTCAACATGCTTTCCGGGATGTCAAAGTCGGCTTCTGTTACGTTTGGCGGAATGGAACCACCGGCAGCAATCTTGTCGAAAGAATCCCGGATCACGTGCCCTGATGGCCTTGTCGTCCCACGAACCCCGTTCTTGTTCAGACGGATCATATCTTCGCTGTACTCTTTAAGAACCTTTAAATTGGACGCCTTCGGATACGGCGTTTTTGAAAGCCACCACACGTATTCAACCGAATCGCGAACGCGAATCCTACGAACCGTCACCCATTCAGCAGGTACCGGCATTTTTGCGGGGTTGTACCAGAAGCATTCCTGTGCGAGATGGAAACCGATCTCTTCCACTAAAGCGATGAGGAGCTTAAAGTGATACACGGACCGCGTTGGCGTCCCTTTGTTGTAGCTGCCGCCAATATTCAACACAAAGCTCCCATCGTTTCTAAGAACACGAAGAATCTCCTTTGCGAAGGGCAGAAACCACCTCACATAGTTGTCCTTGTGCTCATTGCCGTATGCTTTCTTAAAGTGCAGTGCATAGGGCGGCGAGGTCACCACGAGGTTGACGCTCTCAGATGGAATTGCCTTGAGCATTTCCAACGAGTCGCCACAATACGCAACTCCGAGCCGTGAGGAGAAAAACGGGGTTTTCGGGATCAACCGGGCTGGATGATCGAGCGGTAGCTCATATGGGGAGAACCGCAATCGAAGCCGAGAGCGGAACTTCTTCATCGTCGTAGACGGTTTGCGGTTTGGTCGACACGGTTGTTGTCATAATACGGTGTTGCTACTGAGAAGGGTAGTCGAAATAGGTTTACATTGTCAACCCATTTCCAAAACGGGAGCGATTGGGTTTCGCAAGCGGAAGCCGCTCGTATTCGTGGCGTTTCTCGGCAGGCTATTTCTCGACTCATCAAGAAAGGACGACTCCGGGTATTCAAGATCGCCGGCAAGGTTCTGTTGAACCGAGCTGAGGTGGAATCCTTTGTGCCCGAGCAGCCAGGACGACCGGCAAATGAGCGAATCTCTTGAAGCAATAAGTAAACTCATTGACGAATGCTCCGAGGAGGACCGCAGGGCCCTCAAGTCCTACCTTCGGAGACTCGTACCCCATCCTCTCGAACGCGAATGGGGTATCGACGCTGACACAATTCTGAGTGCAATAAGCAGGTCTTCTGACCTAACAAAGCGAGGCGTTCGCGGAATCATTGCTGAAGCAGTTTTCGTGGATGAGGTCATCCCCACTGTGGCTGTTTCTGGATGGCAAGCGGTCGCATTCGATGGTGATCACCCGTACGACGCATTGCTGAAAAAGGGCGAGCTTGTTGCCCGCATTCAGGTAAAGCTGCAACGCCTCGAAGAAGGTGCACCGAAACTTTATTACCCGAAACACTACGAGAGAGGTTCGCTCTTTGTTGTTGAGGTACAAAAGACACGAACGGGAGAAAAGACAACCAAGCAGTCCTTACCAGGAACGGGGACAACGGTCATCGCGACAGGGTCGGTCACCATGAACACAAGGCCTTACCGATTCGGTGAATTCGACATTCTCGCCGTGAACATGCACCCGTCCTGTGGGAGTTGGAGAAACTTCCGATATACCGTGGCGTCATGGCTGCTGCCGCGTCCTTCGAATGCAGAACTCATAGAAGTCTTCCAGCCGGTTGCATCGATTCCTAACCATGTCTGGACTGATGACCTCGGTACATGTCTCCGCTGGTATGAGGAAGCCAAGCAGATTCGTGTGCTAACTGAGCTGCTTCACCTCAGAAAGAACCCGAAGAAAGCCGCCACAAAACCCGCTCGGCGCAAACACAAGAAGGGGCCCAAACCGTAGAGGCTGCCCCATCCTTGACGTTTCCGGTCATGGGTGGGTTCTGAGAATCTACGCCCCAACAGCTTTGCAGTAGATTTCTACTGCAATTGCAGTATACTTCTACTGCAATGTTCTCCCTCCGTTCCGACCTTCGCCGCAGGTTGCTCACGTTCTTCTACGTGAACCGCTCGGCCCGCGCCTACGTCCGCCAGTTGGCCGCGGCGCTCAACGCCGACTCCACCAATGTCTCCCGCGAACTGGCGCGCCTTGAACGCGAAGGCCTGTTGCACTCGGAGCTTGAAGGTCGCCAACTCTACTACAGCCTCAACCGCGATTACCCCTACCTCAAGCCGCTCTTCGCCCTCCTCCAGGGCTCCATCGGCATTCAACCCGCTCTCACCCGCGCGCTCCGGACCGTCAGCGATATCGAGTCCGCGTGGATTTACGGATCGTTCGCGAAAAATGAGACCGACGCCGCCAGCGACATCGATCTGCTCATCGTGGGCCGGCCCCGTCAGCTCCAGCTCGCCGCTGAAATCCGAAAGACTGAAAAGGCGCTCCGCCGCGAAATCAACTACACTGTTCTTTCCCCAAAAGAACTGGCGCAGCGGCTCCGGAAACGCGACCCTTTTATCGCGGACATCTGGAGCGGAAAGCGTATTGGACTGATTGAAAACGATGATCGCGAAGACAGCGAACCGCCAAGCCGCAAAAAACAAAGCCCCAGAAGCTTGACCCGAAGCAGGTAAAGCAGTTCTTGGCCGACGCTCACAAAAAAGCCGTCGCCGCTCGCAAAAACCTGGCAATCGACGAGGAAACTGCCTATCAGACTGCCTATCAGGCCATGCTCAAGGGCTCTCTGGCCCTGATGCTGAGCCACGGCCAGCGTCCGCGCGTGCAACTCGGCCACCATATTGCGATCATCGAATTTGCCCAGAAGCACCTCAACCCTCGTCTTGCCGCCACCTTTGCCCTCTTTGACCGCATGCGCCGCAAGCGCAACGATGCGTTCTACGACGTCTCAATCATCAGTGGTGTTGAAGCCATTGACGCCGTCGAAGCAGCTGAGAGTTATCTTCAGGCGATCAGCGCCGACATTCGAACCAGAATCCCTTAGGCGGATGGCTCACCCTCGCTTTTCAAAATCCAAATCCACCTGAGGCCGGGGTGCCCCATCCTTGACGTTTTTGGTCAAGGGTGGGATCGCAATAACCCCCGCATCTCCCGCCTGCGCGCTGTCCACTCCACCTCCTCAATCGCCCATCGCAGCCCGCCCCCGTGCCCGCTGCTATACTCCCTTCCATCCCGGGAGCCTCGCATGTGGCAGGAAATTCAGCCTTTTCTTCTGGCGCACAAAAAAGCCGTCGGCATCCTCGGCGACAGCATTACCTTCATCGGCTCCCTCATCCTTTCTGCCGAAGCCCTCTTCAAGAAAACCCAGATCATCTCCACCGCGCGCAAGCGGAAACTCATTGCCCGCACCCCCCATCTCAAATCACTCTCCGGCCAGCTGGTCACCGACGGTCAGGTTGAAAATGAATGGGTTAACCTCTGGGTGCTTCTCGCCAAAATCGGCATCCTGATCCTCACCCTGGGATTTCTCGTCCTGCTCCTCGGCCGCATCTTCACGGAATAGGGCATGGAAAATCAGCGGAATGGCATTTGGAAATTTGGGTGAATATCGTATAAAAGGTCAGCGGAATGTCTTATAATCAGAATGTCGGAATTTCCGACGGGTTTTCTCAGAACTAAGGTGCCCCATGGCAAAAACCAAGCAATTCGAAGCCGCTGAATACCCCATCCGCCTGGCCGGCAAGCGGCAGATCACCCTGCCTCCTTCGGTCGTCGCTCAGGCGGGCCTCGAACAGGGCGACGAGCTTCTGCTCGTCATGCATGGCCCCTCCGACATTCGCCTCATTCCCTGCGCGCGCGTCCGCCGCGATCTCATCACGCCCGAGATCGACGCCATCCTCAAGCGGCGTCGCGCCGAAATCAAGTCCGGCGCCGTCGAATTGGTCTCGCAGCAGGAGGTCACCCGGCGCGCCAAGGTCAAGAACGCCCTGCGCCGCGGGCGTGTGTCGCAAAAGGTGCTGCTCCAGGCCGCCTCACAAGAAAGCAAGTTCGCTCGCTGAGGCGCCTGCCGCATGAGTCAACCCATCGACGACGGACACGCGGGAGTCTACTACCACCCCGAAGCCGAAGAGCAGTACGACGAGCTTCCCGACGAGAGTCAGGAACGGCTCTCCGCATTCCTTGAACTTCAGCGTCAGCGGCTCGAAGCCTCCGGTGGCGGCAACCGCTCAGGCCTCGGAGCCGAGTGGGAACCCGGCCACATCGTCTACTGGGACATCAGCCTCCAGCCCCAATTCCTCAAGTCCCGTCGCCGCAAGCCGAGCGCCAGCCCTGCCTCGCCCCCGCGCACTCTAGGCAGCTACTATTGGATCGAAGTCCTCGAAATCCACTGACAATTCCGCACCGCCGCATCACGGCCCCAGAAAATTCTCCGCCCGCATCAGCTCCAGCACCCGCTCCGAACCAAAAATGCTGAGGTGGTGCGAGTCGGCATAGAGCAGGTTGCCCTGCTCCTCAAAATTGCACCACCCGTCGTGACAGAATTGGCTGGTCGGATCGAACACCTCGATACCCGAGAACTTCCGATTCAGCTCCGCAATCGCATCCAGATAGGGCTTCCTCACGCGAGCGTTCTCCTCCACAGTGTCTTCACACTGTTTGGGAGCCCAGAACGGCAATCGCTGCACGCAGTCGCGAGGGTCCGCCTCCAGGTGTGGAACATCGACAACGAACACGACCTTCTTGCCGGCCTTCAATAAGCTGCCGACAAAAGCTTCGGTGCCGGCCTCGAAGGCTTCCCTCTTTGTCAGCGGATTCCCATTCAGCCGATAGACAGACTGTTTATTCGCGCTTTCCGTCCCATAAAAAGGAACAATGTTCGACAGCACAACCGTCTCAATCGACTTGCTGTTGAGCGCCACCTTCAATACATTGTTCGAAATGGCGGTGCAATTGTTCCCAAAGGTGAGCTTGTTTTCTGGCGTGTACTCAAGATTCGGGATAGAAGGGGCAGCCGTACCCGACCATCAACATCGCATCAAGCTGCACGCGTTTGGCATAAATCGCTCCATACAACGACGCGGCGTGGCTGTCCCCTGCAATCAGAAATCGCGGCGCACTTGAATTCGACAGGCACTCCTCTTCGTGCAGCAGCTTGATCCCGTTCAATGCAGTGCAGCTGCCGTCTGAGACTCTCGATTTATCAAACAAGTTTTTGTCCGCGACTGAAAACTTGAATCTCTCCGCGATGGCTCGCTCCGGGAATCCACCCTTGGCATACACTCGTCCCGCGACGACGGCGACAATCGCAAGCGATGCGAACAGAATCACAGCCGTGTATCGATTCCGAGAGAATCGGATTTTCTTCTCCAGAAGCGCATAAGTCATCCATGCGAACAAAAACGCGAGGACCACTGCACAAACAATTAACCAATTCGACGGCGCATTGCCGCTGATAATATTCGCGAATGACAGCAGTGGCCAGTGCCATAAATAGAGCGGATAGCTGATCAGCCCCACCCACACCATCACTTTGTTCGAAAGCACATGCTTGTTAAACCAGGCCGCCGAGCCGGCTGAAATCAGCAGCGCCGAGCCTACCGTCGGCAGCAGAGTCCACCAGCCGGGAAACGGCGTGTCCTTGTCGATCAGCACAAGCCCAATCGCAAGCAGCAAAACTCCGACGATGGACTGCGCATTGCTTTTCTTGTGGATGAACTCCGGCCTGTGCAACGCCGCATAGGCCAGCAGTCCTCCGATCATCAGCTCCCAGAAGCGCGAGATGGGCCAGTAGAATGCCGCGCTCTGGCGCCAGCCGAGAAGATAGAGATTCACTGCGAATGAGAGCACCGCCAGTGCGCCGGTGATCGACAGAAAACTCCAGTTGTACTTGCGCACCACGAAGAGCATGAGCGGCCAGAAGATGTAGAACTGTTCTTCAACCGCCAAACTCCACAGGTGAAGCATCGGCTTCGTCTCGGCAGCCGTATCGAAGTAGCCGCTCTCTCTGAACAAGGCGATGTTGGCAAGGAATCCCGCGCCCGCCACAATCTGCTTTCCAAGCTCACGAAACTCGTCGGAGAACAGCGCAAACCAGCCGAAAATCAGGCTCGCTGCCATCACTACAATCAGTGCTGGAAAGATGCGCCGGATGCGCCGGTTATAGAAATCGATGATGCTGAAGCTGCCGCGCTCCAGGTTCGAGAAGATGATGCCCGAGATCAGGTAGCCGGAGATGACAAAGAAGATGTCGACCCCAATGAAACCGCCCTTCACTGCATTGGGAAACGCGTGAAAGCCGACCACCGACAGCACTGCTACTGCACGCAATCCATCGATATCGGGACGGTATTTAGGATGAACTCCGGGAGGATGGATGTTGGACACGGGATCGACTCTTCACTGATAGTTTCACAGTTCCGCGTGAATCCTAAGTGACTGAATCGGCATTCCAAAACCATGGTGATAAGCGGCTGCCTCTTTAGTCACCGGCCCCTATTCCCTGTCCCCTGTCTTTCACGCTTTTTACCAACCGTGGCAATCCATAGCCACGCCTTTCCGCCCACTGTTGCGTACCTTTGCCCCGCTTTCACTCGAAAAGCAGGCATCTCAAAACTGCCGCCTCACCCCTTACGCAGACACGCCACTGAGCCTCCGGCCAGCAGCGCGCTGGCCACCAGCACCAGCACCCCGGCGGAATGTGTCCCCGTCAGATCTGTCATGAATCCAATAGCATACGGCCCCACGAACCCGCCAATGTTGGCCAATGTAATCAGTCCCGTGGCCGCCGCAGCCGCGCGCGGGCTCAGCAGCTTTCCCGGCAGCGCCCAAAAGCCCGGATAGAAGCTCATCAGGCCCATCTCTCCGATACTGAATCCCACCACCACCAACACCGGGCTGATGCCCGGTAACTGGCTCATCGCCAGGCCTCCGGCCGTCACCGCCGTCGCTGCCGCGGCATGCCATTTGTGGTGCCGCGTCCGGTCCGCATTCCAGCCCGCAGCCAGCATTGCAGGCACCGCGCACACATGCGGAATCGAGGCGATCATACTGACCTGCCACAGGTTAAGTCCCGGAAGCTTCTGCACCATCTTGGGCAGCCAGATGATCAGCCCGTAGGCCACTACGTTGATGAAAAAGTACGCCGACACCAGCAGCAGAACCGTCCGATTGGTCAGCGCCTGCGCCAGTCCGAAATCCCCCTCCGCGCTCAGCTTTGCAGTGTTCTCGCGCTCCAGTTCGCTCGTAATCCAACTCTTCTCCGGGCCGCTGAGCCAGCCCGCGTCAAGCGGCCGATCAGTCAGGTAGAACAGGGTCACAACGCCGCACACCGCCGCCGGCAACCCCTCCAGAATCAGAAGCCAACGCCACCCTGAAACGCCAAACCAATGCAGGCTCAGCAGCACGCCGGCAATCAATCCGCCCGCCACGCTGGAGATCGGAATCGCCGTCATGAACAGTGCGACCGCCTTGGCGCGGTCCGTCTGCCGAAACCAGTGCGTCAGATACACGATCACTGCCGGAAAGAACCCTCCCTCCGCTGCCCCCAGCAGAAACCGAATCGCGTTGAACTCCGTTGCTGTCCATATCATGCCGGTGCTTGCGGCCAAGATTCCCCACGCAATCATGATCCAGCCAATCCACCTTCGCGCACTCCAACTGTGCGCGATCATCGCGCCCGGAACCTCCGAGAGGCAGAGGCCAAAGAAGAAGATGCCCGCACCGAATCCAAACACTTCGTTGGAGAAGTGCAATTCGCGCGTCATGTCGAGGCCCGCGAAGCCAACGTTCACTCGGTCGACAAACGCGGTCGCGTAAATCAGGAAGAGAAACGGAAGCAGTCTGCGGGCAATCTTGCGGCGCGCAGTTTCGGCGGGGTTTGCCAGCGCAAGCGGCACAAGCACTCCAGGCGCTACCGCGACAACCAGGTCCAGCCAGCAGGGCAGCGCGCTCGTTGAGTCTACATGAGGTCAGTAGCGGCCGGGCAGCCCTTCTGTCTCGCGCACACTCGTGAAGCGTGGCAACCGCATGCCTCGCTTCTCATGAAACTTCGAGTGCTTCGCGATCCCAATGTCCACAATCAGCCGCCGCCTCGTACGTGCTCTGCAGAAACTCAAGCAACGCACCGTCGGGATCCGCCGACTGGCGCATGGCTTCATACGGCAGCACAAATTCTCCAAAGTTCTTGTCGAAGTGTGCCTGGGCAGGTGCGATGGAATACTCCGCATAGCCGGGCGGCTCGGGGTAGGCATAGCTATAAAAGAACGGCTCGATTCCCGGCGCTCCCGGCCAGAATCCGCAACTGCTCACCTCGTGCGAATAGGCATCGCGCGTCACGCGATCGGGCAGCCCCGGCATACTCGGATGCGGCGGCGCGGTGCGGCCGGAGAAGCGGGTGCATGCCAGGTCGAGCGCGCCCCAGAAAAGATGTACCGGACTCACCTTGCCCGTGAACCGCGCGCGAAATTTCGTGAAAACCCGGGAGGTTTGCAGCACGACGCGCCAGAATCGTTGCGCATATTCCGCATCGCAGGCCATGTGCGTTTCATCCTGCTGAAAAGGAATCGGCTCTGCAACTTCGCAGGGCACAGGCCAGATGCGCACCGGAGTTCCAAGACTGTCGAGCGCGGTCATGAGCTGCCGATAAAACTCCGCCACCGTCATCGGCTTCAGATCGATCGTTCTGCACCCGCCGTCGCTGGTCTCCACCTGCAGCGTGCGCTCAAGAAAATCAAAGTCAATCTGCAGCATGCGCGCACCGTGCGGCATGGGTAGCGTAGTGAAACCGCGAGCCGTCGGATAGAGCGTCACATTCCAGCAGTGGTTGATGGCCGGCACCAGGGCGAGACGCACCTTGCCGACGATTTGCATCCAGAGTTGCAACGTGGCGCATGTATCGCTCCACGCGGCCTGCGGCAGCGCAGGCCAGGTCTCACTGTTTGCGGCGATTGCATCGCTTTCAGTCATTCCGATGGCTCTCCCGGCGGATTCAGAATCTTCGATTCATTTCAACTGGCTTTCACGCGGCCGGCGCAGCCTGTCTCTTGGGCGCCATGCCCTGCGCCAGCGCCCACACCGCCGCCCCGATGGCCCATGAAATAAAGAACGCAGTCCACGGCAACCTCGTTTGCGGCGCCGCCCAAATTGCAGGTGCCCACACCAGCAGTGTGAAAATGCTGATCATCGCGGCCTCGGCCCAAGCCGCAGCGCGTGGCCAGACACCGAACAGCACTCCGAGCCCGGCGGCAATGTGCCCTGCGCCGGTCAGGTAGGCCCAGCCCACGCGATAAGGCAGCCACGCCGGAATGAAATCCACCGTAGCCTGCGTGAAGAAGAAGTGCGACAACCCCACGGGGATGACCCAAACGCCAAACAGAATTCGCGCAATGCGAATCCCGCTTTCTCCCGTGGCCCAACTTAGCGGCGAGCCCTCAGGCAGTGCCGCCAACCGGGCAAACAGCGCCCAGCCCCCCGCAAGCAGCATTGCCAGCTCGCCGAATCCCAGCCACACGCCTTCGTCCCTGGGTGCCATAAACAGTGCCGGAATCTTCAAAGAGGCCCACACAACAAGATAAGGAAACAGCAGGCGGATCGACCAGGTCGCCGAGGCGCGGAAAAGCAACCCTGCACCGCACAACAACATCAGTACCCCGGAACCGTACGCCAGCGCGCTCCGCCCCGGAACCCATGCGGCCACAGGCTGCCACACCAGCGCGAAGTCGCCGTAGACAAGCGCCAGCATCCCCAGCCCGGCCATCCCCAATGCGAAAAATGTAAGTGCGGGTTGCAAACTTCGAGTCATTGGAACTCCACCCTAATGAAGCGCCGCATTGGTGTCAATTGGCGATTCCTCCACCGGGCGAGACACATGAACCAGGCTGCACTTGAAAGGCGTCCGTCACATTCCAGCGTTTACGAAGACACGAGCGGTATACTTCCGGCAACGATTCGCACGATGAGGTTTCAATCCATGAGAAAACTCGTTCTCCTTCTGCTTCTTGCCGTTCCTCTTTCCGTTCTTTGCCAGGAAAAGAAACCGCCTGCCACTCTTCGCAGCGTTCTGCTTGAGCAGCTGCACAACACCCACGACAAAGAGGATTGGTTCGTTCCGGCGAACATTGCCGTCAAGGGCCTGACGGCGGAGCAGGCCATGTGGAGCCCGGGAAAGGGCAACCATTCCGTTGGCCAGCTTGCCTATCACCTTTGGTACTGGGACGACCGCATGCTGCGCGAGTTCAAAGGCGAAAAGCAGGAGCCATTCAAAGGAAACAACACCGAGACCTTCGACAATTTCACCCCCGCGCAATGGGATGACCTGGTGAAGAAGCTTGACCAGGTTATGAGCGACTGGGAGAAGGCGGTTGAGACAGCCGATGACAAGACATTGGCCGAGAAGGGTCCCCTCGTTGCCACCATCAGCTCCCACAATGCATACCACATCGGTCAGATTCTTTATGTCCGCAAATTGCAGGGCGTCTGGGATCCAAACAACGGCGTGAAGTAGGCCGGCAGCCCATATACTTGCCGCATGAAGTTTGCCGGCGATGAACTCGTGGCCCTGCTGGTAGCGGTCAGTTTTGCTGCGGGACTCAACGTATACGCAACCGTGGCCACCCTCGGCCTGCTTGCCCATGCGGGCGTACTGCCGCTGCCGCCGGGCTTGCATCTGCTCGCAAGCTGGTGGGTCATTGCCGCCAGCGCTGCGCTTTTCATGGTGGAGTTCTTCGCCGACAAAGTGCCCGCCTTCGACTTGATCTGGAATGCCTTGCACACCTTCATTCGCGTCCCGGTTGCGGCTCTGCTTGCGTACCAGGCAACTGCCAACCTCAGTCCAGGGGAACAGCTCGCCGCCACTGCCTTGGGAGGCGCTATTGCCCTTGCCGCGCATGGCGGCAAAACAGCCGTCCGGGCCGCTGTGACACCATCGCCTGAACCGTTCTCAAACATCACTCTGAGCCTCGGTGAAGACGCAATGGCTGTGTTTCTCACCTGGATGGCAACATGGCGTCCTTATGTTGCCGCTTCCATTGCCGCCGCGCTGCTAATCGCGATCATTCTTCTCATTCGGTGGGTCCTGCGGGCTTTGAAGGCGCTGTTCAAAGGAGCGGAAAACGCACTGTAAGGGTGAGCTGCAACCTTGCCCCGCGACGTCAATTCTCTGATAGCGGAAGTAAATGTCGTCATTCCAAATTCGTTCTGCGGCCCGTCTGGAGGAGCCTTTGAGAGACTCCAGCACGTGGGACGAACCAATTTAGATAACTGGCCGGGCAGCGAAGAGTTTGCCTTGAGATTGATTCCAAATAGGGCAAATCGTGGCTTCTGCGGCGCACGGATTGCCCCGGCTGTCAGCCGTGCTCTGCCGCCCGGTCAAACTGCTTCAAATTGCACAGTTCCACAGATAATTTGCGGGATATATTTGTCCTCAGCCGAAAGGCGAAGTGGAAATCCTGGGTTGTGCCCTGAGACGATATTTCCCCATCAAGGGCAAGAGAGCGTATGGAAACCCAGAAATACTGCGTATACAACTTGAGCCGGAAAAGTTTTCTTGGGATGGAGGTCGCCGCTGTCGACACCACGGTTGCGTCCCTGAGAAAGCTGGTCGAATCTCTTTTCGCCTATGTCGAAACCGGCCTCTGGCTAACCCCGTACAGAGGCATTCCTCCTGCCGCCGGACTCGCGCCATTCGATCTCGTCTGCATCGACGAAAGCTATCGTGTCATCGATCAGGCTCGATCCGTTTCTACCTCCAACCTCGCGCCGATGAAAGCCGGAGCGGCCAGTGCGCTGATCTTACCGGCAGGCACGATTCTCGCTTCGCGCACTGAGCCCAGCGATGAATTCGCAATTTGTTTCCCCGAAGAGATGGAGCACCGTCTTGAGGGCCTCTTCGATGTTCCTGTTTCGACTGTGCCCATGCAAAGCGCGGGGTTCCAGACGGATGGTCACCTCGTCGACGTCGCTTCCGCCGCTGGTGCAAGCGGCCATCGCCAGCCTCAAATTGCAATACAGAGGTTGCATGAGAGCGACGAGATGGAAAGCAGTGGCTCTTTGAAAGCGCGGATCCGGCGATGGTTGAAACCTGATCGCCGGCAGGGCAGGCGATATCCAACGCCCGGCTTGGTCGCCTATCAATGGGCCGGAAACTCTCCTCAGGTGCATACCATCGGGGACATCAGCGCCAGCGGGTTGTATCTGGTGACCCCGGATCGAAGAGTGCGCGGCACCAGGATGCTGATGAGGTTGCAAAGGTCCAACACCGACGGCGCAGACCCCGAAGATTCCATCGCTGTGCGTACCGAGGTCGTCCGCTGGGGTTCCGATGGCGAAGGCCTCGCTTTTGTTTTGTCTGGATTCACAGACCCGCACCGCGACGAGACCCTGCCGGAAAGTGCGGCGAGCAAGCGCGATCTCAAGAAATTCCTGCAGCAATTGAAACTTGAAGAACGGCAGGAGCGCGCTTCGTTCTAGTTGCAGATCCCAAAGTTTTTTCCGCGGCTAGGCTTCTCTTCGACCTATGCCGAAGATCGGGAATTGTTTCTGGCCAGGCCCATCCCCTGTTCAGCGTTCCCTAAGCACCGTCCAGGTCCAGCCGACAAACGTGAGGACAAGGAAGGGATACGCGAAGAACGGTAGCGGTCGTGCAATCGGCGTCAGTGGTTCTCCCCAGAAAATGCGCGCCGAGGTCACGGCAAATAGAATTGCCGCAGCAATGCCGGCTAGGCGAATCCACGCGGCGAATTCCCTCGGCACACTGGTGAGTAAGAGCGCTGCAGACCAGAGTGCCGTACCTGCAGCGAAGGCGGGCACACTGGCCTCAAGCGAGGCGGCTGTGCCCGTGAGCATCACACTCTCTCCAAGCGCCCACACCAGGAAGCCCGCCGCCACCATGTCATTGCCCTTGCGGAAGTAACTGAGCGCAAGAATCGATGTGGCGACGATAAGGCCGACAGAGTCGATGGCCCAGAAAATTGCGCGAAAGTTCTGCGCAGTCACGATGGTGCCGGCCAATCCAAGAACAGCGCCGAGAGCGAGGCCTGTCACGGCCACAATGCGTAATGAGCTTTTCATTGTGTCGATCCTTATCTTCAAAGAACAGCGGCCTGTTTGCGCATGCGCCTGAGTTGCATGATGACCTCAGCAGCGAGCAGTGGGAGCACCCAGCAGGCCCACGCAATCACATCAGACTGCTCGCCCACGGGCTTCACCTGCGAGGTGGGACCATAGTCGTTGAGCAGTCTGAATGTGGCGAACCCGAAAGTGACGACGTACGTGCGAACCATCCATTGCTGATGAACCGGAATCTGCCGCTGCTTGACGGCGTAAAAAGCCATCCCCGCACAGGTGATCCATGCCAGCGCCATGCAGAAGAGGCTGAATCCAAAGGGCAGGCCGAAGGTGGTTGTCACCGCCATGCGCATCGCGGCGAGGGAGCCGCACAGCACCGCGACCAGATAAACACGCCCCAGAACTCGATGCAGTTGCAGATGACACTGGCGTAGCCGCCGCGAAAACTGCAGAGGGCCGATAAGCAGCGCAACCATGCCGCAAGTGATGTGCACCAGCAGTGTGCCTCGCCGAGGCCAGTACACATCAAAGCCCGCAGGGTTGTAGTTCAGGTAGTAATGGAAAACGTATTTGAGCACAAAGCCGGCTCCCACAACCAGGATGGCCGTGAGAGCAAGGACTTTGGGCAGACGTGAAATTGCCGGCGGTTGCACGGCGGTCGCAACTTGGTTGTGCATGGTCCCTCCGGGGAATGTGGGGGGGTGTCCGCTTGCAGCAACAACTCGATCGGAACTGTCAGCGAGTGTACACAGACATGCGCCCGCTTGGCATCTCTTTTTTCTCAGTCGGTCGAAGAACAGATTCCGGTCAACGCTCAGGGAATGTCTGCCGCCCTTAATTGCGCATCAAGCTCCCTGCCGATCCGCACCACAATGGGCAACAGAGCTTCAACATCCGCAAGCGAGGTACGGAAGTTGACAATGCAGGCGCGGAGAGCAAACTTCCCGTGGATGACAGCATTGGATAGATAAGCTTCCCCACTCTGTTGCAGGCGAGTGAGCAGCTCCAGATTCAACTTATCGAGATAAGCCGCGCGCTTCTCATCGCCCGATTCAATATCCCTGGGGACAAAACGAAACGTCGTGATACTGAGGGAGTGAGTGAGAGCCTCAAGCTCCGGATACTCGGGGATGCATTCGAAGAGTGCGCGGGCCATCCGCATGTCATCGGAGATCATTTGTTCATAGCCCGAGCGCCCCACTTGTTGCAGCGCAAGCCAGACCTTAAGAGCGCGGAATCCGCGTGAATTCTGGGGCCCGAGGTCGAAATAATTTGTAGCCTCGACGCCAAAATGATAGTAGACGGGGTGATAGGCAAACGCATCGCGCAGCTTATCCGCGATCGCGCACCAGCGCGCACCCCGCCTCGAGCGGCGCATAGAGCCACTTATGCGGATCGACGGCCACGGAGTCTGCCTCGCGCAATCCGGCGAGCGCAGCAGGAGCATCGGGCAGAACCGCAGCAAGGCCGCCGTAGGCGCCATCGACATGGAACCAGAGATCGAACTCGCGGCAAAGCGCAGCCAGCTCCGGCAACGGATCGATGGCGCCCGTGCTGACCGAACCCGCATTTCCAACGACCATCGCCGGCCTGTCACCCGCGTCAATGTCCGCGAGAATCTGTGCCCGCAATGCAGTGAGGTCGATCTGGCATTCATCATCGGCGGCAATCCAGCGAATCGCATCCGTGCCCATGCCGGAGATGTCGGCAGCCTTTTGAATCCAGGTGTGCGCTTCTTTCGAGCAATAGACGCGGAGACGGGCGCCGCTCATTCCCTTGGTGCGCACGTCCCATCCCGCCTTCGCCTGGCGCGCAGCGAGAAAGCATACGAAATTCGCCATGTTTCCGCCGCTGACAAACAGACCTCCGCAGTCCATCGGGGTAACTCAGCATTTCCGCAATCCAGCGAACGGTCTGAGCTTCGATTTCGCTCGCCATGGGAGACAGCAGCCACGCTCCGACATTGGGATTGACCGCGCCGCGAGCAATTCACCGAGCGCGCCGATGGGCGCGGCAGAAGAAGTGATGTATCCCCAGAAACGCGGGTGGCCATTGAAGAGCGAGTGATCGAACAGCAGGTCGGCGGCATGATTGAGCAGCATTGCCGGATCGGCGCCCTGTTGCGGCAGGGAGCGCTCGGCCGCGAGGGCTCGGCGAACGTCGGACGGCGATTCCGCCGGAGTCACCGGCCGCTGGGGAAGCGAGTCAAGAAAATCCGGCGATGCGATCGATCAGTTGATGCGCCCAGTGACGCGAAACTCCTGCGACCGTCCATGGCCAGAGGCGAATCGCGCTTTTGCCTCGTTTCTGCATCGCGACCCTCGCGGGAATTCTACTGGACTAGACGAGCAGCGGCGGGGAGATTGGATGCCGAGATCAGATCCCAGAGCTTTTGTCTTCCACGATATGACTCTACTTTTTACTTTCGATTCTGCGGCACGCGAAGGATACAATTGCGCGCATTCGGAGGTCGAGTCGATGGGAAAGCGATACGCCAACATTCTTGAAACAGTCGGCAACACCCCCGTGGTGAAGATCAATAAGCTTGCACCGCCCGACGTGAATCTCTACGTGAAGATCGAAGCGTTCAATCCGCTGGGTTCGGTCAAGGACCGGCTCGCCCTGGGCGTGATTGAAGATGCGGAGCGGACCGGGAAAGCTGAAGCCGGGCCAGACGGTGGTGGAGGCGACCAGCGGAAACACAGGCATCGGTCTGGCGATGGTGTGCGCGGCGAAAGGCTATCCGCTGGTGGTCACGATGGCGGAGACATTCAGCATCGAGCGCCGCAAGCTGATGCGGTTTCTGGGAGCGAAGGTGGTCATCACGCCGGCTGCGGCACGAGCCGTGGCATGGTGAACAAGACCGTCGAACTGGCCGAGAAGCATGGCTGGTTTCTATACGCGGCAGTTTGAAAATGAGGCCAACGCCGATATGCATTCGCGCACCACGGCGAAAGAGATCACTGGAAGACTTCAAAGGCGAGCGGCTGGACTATTGGGTGACGGGATTCGGCACTGGCGGGACACTGAAGGGCGTGTGCGCGGGTGCTGGCGAAAGAGCGGCCTGAGACAAAGATCGTGGTCTGCGAGCCCGATGAAGCGCCCATGCTTTCGAGCGGAATCGAGCAGGAGCGCAACGCGGACGGATCGGCAGCTACCGGCCATCCCGCGTGGAAACCGCATCCCGATGCAAGGATGGAGCCCGGACTTTATTCGCCAAGCTGGCCGGCGACGCGGTCGACATGAAGGTGATCAGCCAGATGATCCGCATTCCGAACGCCGATGCCATGCGGTGCAGCAAGGAACTGGCGCGCAAGGAAGGGATCTTTGTCGGCATTTCATCAGGCGGGACGTTTGCGGGCGCGCTGCAAGTGGCGGCCGAGGCGCCGAAGGGATCGACGATCCTGTGCATGCTGCCGGACACCGGCGAACGCTACCTGAGCACGCCGCTGTTTGCCGATGTGTCGGTGGACATGACCGAGGAGGAGATGGCGATTTCGCGCTCGACGCCGGGCTGCCGGATCCAGCCGGCATAAGCAGGAGGGATCAGGCGCTCAGACGAACTGGCCGAAACTGCGCGCCTGCATCTCTTCCATCTGGCGCTTCATCTCGTCCATTTGCTTGCGGAACTCTTCAATCTGCTTTGGATCGAGCTTGAAATTCTGCTGGAACTGCTCCATCTGCTGCTTCAACTCGTCCATCTGCTTCGGATCGACCTTGAAGTCCTGAAACTTGAAGTCTTCAGGCTTGAAATTCTTGCGGAACTGTTCCATCTGCTGTCTTCAACTCGTCCATTTGCTTCTGGTCGAACTGGAAGCCCTTGCCGTCTTGAAGCTGTCACGCAAGCTTCTCAGCCTGCTTGCTCATCGACTTGAGCCGCGGAATCATCCCTCCGCAAACTGCTCTGCCAGCTCCTGCGACAACATCTCGGGATCGATCGACGCCATCAGCGGACAGTCGCCTGTCGGGGAAGAGGTCTTCAAGCTCGGCATGGTGATGCTTTGAGTCCACCTGCAGGGTCAGCAGTCTGCTGCTTGCGGTCGCGCAGGATGGTGACCTGCACCGGCTTGCCCTGGTTGGAGCGCAGCGCGCGGTCCCAGTCGGCAGTGGTGGCGATGTTTTCGGGTCCCACCTTGAGAATCACGTCAAAGGCCTTGAGCCCGGCTGCGGCGGCTTCGCTCTTGCGCGCCACCTGCTTGACCATCAGCCCGCTGGGCACGCCCAGGTAGTCGGCCATCTGCGAAGTGAGCGGCTCAACCAGCGCGCCCACGTTCAGGCTGCTGCCGAAGAAGGGCATGTGGAATCCGCCGGGCAGCGGCGCATCGCCGCCGCCCGCGAGAATGCCCATGCCCGGCGCTTGCGTGAAGTCGTCACTGCTGTTGCCCAGCTTGTTCCAGACATCCTGCTCCATCTTCTTGTGGTCGACCAGTTCGACGGCAATGGTTTGAAGGTTGCCGTCGCGGCTGATGACCAGGCGTGACTTTGCGGCCGGCAGGAATTTCGCGCAGCATGCGGCCGAACTGCTCGGCGCCCTCGACGGTCTGGCCGTTCAACTGCAAGCACCACATCGTTCACGCGGATGCCGGCCTGCGCCGCCGGAGCGTCGTGGTCAATCAGCGTGACCACTGCCCCGCGCACTTCTTTCAGCTTGAGTTTGGGCGCAGAGTCGTTATCGACATCGCCCACCAGCACGCCCAGATAGCCCTGCGAACTGGAGTGCAACAGCGGGCTGGGCCCTCAATAATCTGCGCGATTCCAGATGATTGCGCACTGCGCCTGCGGTGGCACCATGGCCATGCCCACACCCAGCAGCAGTGGCAACTGCGAAACTACGAGTACGGCCTCAAAAAGTACTTCATGATTGTCTTTCTCCCGTGGTTCAGTTCTCACCCGGGCCCGCACTCTCTATTTGACGGCGCGATGGCCTCGAGGGTAGGTCGTTCTTACTGAATCTCCGGCGCCCGGCTCAGTACCTGCCGGGACACGTTGCGGATTTGGGGATTCTGGTCGGAGTTGGCAACGGTCGACAGCACCTGCCGCACGCTCGTGTCGGCCTCTACCGGCTCCAGAATATTGATCGCTGTCGGTGCGGATGCGGGGATCGCTGTCGTTCAACAGCGCCTCGAGCACCGCATCGCGCACGCGCATATCCTCGGCGACGTAGGGCTCCAGGCCCTTGAGCGCCTTGTCGCGCACGCCCTCATTCTTGTCGTAGCGCAGCGCCACCATCAGCGCGTCGCGAATGCCCGCTGCATTGCAACTGTGTCCGGCGCGGCACTCGGCCGCCAGCAGGCCCACCGAGTCGTCGCGGACGCCCGCCGAGGCCGCATCTTCAGACGCCATCATCAGCAACTGGCGAATCGCCGGGTCGTCCAGCGAGCCCTGGATATGCTGCGGCACCACCTGGTTATAGCGGACCTCGACCATGTCGCTGTTGGGCTGCTGCACGATGCTCGAGATGCTGGCCACATCTGCCGGAGCAACCGCCGCAGGCGCCTGTCGGCAGCGCTGCAGCCTGCGCGGCTCTGGCTGCGGTATGGGCCGCGCGGGCCTGCGCGTACTCATAGCCGCCCAGGCTGCCTGCGCCCGTTCCGACAACCAGCAGCAGAACAGCCGCAACCGGCGCAGCCTGCAGGCTGGCAACGTTGTTCAGCAGGCGCGTGCTCAGGCGCTCATACCAGCGCTTTGGGCGGCAGCGCGTCCAGCGCTTCTTCAAGCCGCATCCGGGAGCGCGCCACCAGGTTGGCGGGCGGGCTCAACAACCGGGTGCAGGGCGGCCAGCGTTCTCAGCGCCAGCAGTTGCTCGCGCTCCTCGCGGCACTCCGCGCAGGCGGTCAGATGCCGGTCCAGCTCATGGATCTGTTCATCGGGCAGCTCCCCATAAGCCGCCAGCACGATTCTCTCGTGTGCAAGTTCGCAATTCATTTCTCTACGTCCTTCCAGCCTCAATCAGTGCTGCAATTCGCGTCGTCAAAAGTCCTCCGCCACTTGTGCCGCAGGAGGACGCATTACCGCAATCCCGCCAGTTGTGTTCTCAACTTCTTTGTCGCTCTGAAGAGCGTATTCTTGGCGGTTTCTTCCGTGGTGTTCAACATCTCTCCGATGGTGCGCAGGCGGAGACCCTGGTAGTGCTTCAATTCAAAAACCATGCGCTCGCGCGGGGTGAGCTTGCCCAGCGCGGCTTGAATCCTTTCGCCCAGCAGCTTGCGATCCAGTTCCTTGGCCGGGTTTGAAAACGAGCGATTGTCCGAAACCGAGGCCAGCAGGTCGATCTCGTCGCCGGAGTGGTCCAGCATGCACGGCCTGATCCTCGCGGCGGGTCTTGCGACGGCGCAGCTGGTCCAGGCAAAGGTTGGTCACGATCCGGTAAATCCAGGTATAAAACGAGCACTCGAAGCGGAAGTTTCCGATATACCGGAAGGCCTTCAGAAAAGCTTCCTGGTAGATGTCCTCGGCGTCGTGCTCAGAGCCGGTCAGGTGCAGGGCCAGGCGCAGAACCTGCTGCTCATACTGGCGCACCAGGGCGTCAAACGCCGCACGCGAACCCGCCTGCGCCTCGCGAATCAGCTCCATCTCCGGCGCGCGGGCCTGCAGGCGCTCCTGCGCTCGATTCGGTCCGTCCATTGCCCTCGATGCAGCCATCCCTGGGGAGGATTGTACCCTCCTTGCGGCTGGCCATGCCAAGGATGCCGGGATTCCCGCCGGGGACTTGGGGTAGCTCGCAGCTTCAGTTGCCATCGAATCTCCGCTCCGGATGAGAGAACTGATCGCACTGAAGTAGACGCTGCCGAAGGGGCTTGGTGAGCGGGGAGGCGGCCGCGGGACCGCCCCTGCCCGGTACACTGGTAACCGATGAACGAGAATCTCTTTTCAGCCCTCGAACCCGCCGGCACCGACGCCGCTGGGTGGCACATCGCCCACTGCGACGGGGGCTCGCGCGGCAACCCCGGCCCCGCCGGTTACGGTGCGGTCATCGAGGACCCCGAAGGGCGCGTGGTCGCGCGCCTGAGCGAATACCTCGGCCGCCAGACCAACAACTACGCCGAATATCAGGCCCTGCTGGCGGTGCTGGCAATTGGGCCTCTGGAGCACGGTGCGAAGTGCCTGCGCGTGATCTCGGATTCCGAGCTGATGGTCAACCAGATGAAAGGCCGCTACAAAGTGGCCAGCCCCGGTCTGCGCCCGCTTTGGGAAGAAGCCAAGCGCCGCGCCGCTCGCCTGGAACGCTTTGAGATGCGCCACACCCTTCGCGGCGGCAACCAGGAAGCCGACCGCCTGGCCAACGAAGCCATGGACAAGGGAACGGGCAAAGCCACAACGCAAGGGTACGGCAACTCAGCAACGGGCGGAGGTCTTCCATCCCAGCAGGCTGCCCAGGCCCAACCCAAACCCCAGATTCTAGAGGGCCTTGTGAAAAACGGGGTTGTTCACCTGCTCGAGGGCGAGCTCCCAGACGGAATCTTGGTCAAGGTCGTGCGGGAGTAATCAGACGAAATGGGTCGGTTAGGAGTGCTCCGCCCATAGTCTCTGTTTATCGAACCGCTCAAGCGCCTCATCGCGCGAAGCATAACTCGGCAGCACGAAACCAGGCGAGCAATAATTGCCCTCAAACCTTTGGAGACCAAGGAACGCACTGTCCGTCAAATTGTGTGTGCGCGTGTTCCTTCGTGGTCCCCAGCCAGGACGCCGACCGCGTTCTACCTTGTTCCGGACGATCGATTCGCTGGATTTAGAGCGTAAGAAAAGGCCCGCTGTTTTTTCGCAGCGGGCCTTTTCTGTGACAGGGGTGGTTTTCTTCCGCAGCGCTATTTAACGGTCAGCGCTGTGGAGCCGGATGTACCTTGGAAATTCGCGGTGATATTGGTCTGTCCGTGGCTGGCACTGAAAGCCAGACCCGACCTGAACACAATCGCTACATTCGGGGATGACGACGTCCACCATGAAACATTCGTGATGTCTTGCGTCGAACCATCGCTGAAGAGCCCCGTAGCCACGAATGACTGCAAAGCTCCGAGGCTGATCGTCGGCGCATTGGGTGTCACCGCGATGCTTTGGATGGTGGCATTTGAAACTGTTAATGTAGTCGTCGCAGGCGGCAGACTTCCCCAGGACGCAGTGATGGTGACTGAACCGCTGGATCTCCCGGCAACGAGACCCGACCAATAGATCACGGCGTCGTGATAGTTAGAGGTTTGCCACCGTGCCCAGTTGGTAAGATCCACCGTCGTGTGGCCATCGCTGAATGTCCCAATGAGCTTGAAGGGCAGGGTTGTGCCGACAGCTATCGTTGGGTTTGCGGGTGTGAGTTGCAGCGATGTCACGGTCATCGAACTAACGGTCAACGTTGTCTGGCCGGTAATGCCGTTCAGCGTGGCCGATATCTGGATCGGTTTGCTTGAGGTCCTCCGTGTGCGCACTAGCCCGCTGCGCGAGATGGTTGCGGAGTGTCCGAAGCTCGTGCGCCAGAGGACACCAGTGAGTGGTGCTTGCGAGCCATCGCTGAAGTTGCCGATGGCAGTCATTTGAAGGCTTGCATGAGGCGGCAGAATCGGATTCGCCGGCGTGATTGTGATGGAGACAAGGGTCGGGATTTCGACTGTCAGTGTGCTTGACCCGCTGATTCCTTCGTAATTGGCCGTGATGGTTGACGTGCCCACGGTCAGTCCGGTCGCCAACCCGGCGTTACTGATGAGTGCGACGTCCGCCGCCGACGAGCCTCCAGGTCGCCAGCGAAGTCAAATCCTGTGTGCTCTCGTCGGTGAAGATCCCGGTCGCCGTAAACTGCGTGTTCCCGTTGATGCCCACCGTCGGCGAGGTCGGAACCACTACGATGGCGGCCAGCGTGGCAGGCGTCACTGTGAGCAATGCGGAACCTGTCAGGGAGCCTGAAGTCACTGTGATCGTGGTTTGACCAGGAGCAATCCCCGTCGCCAATCCACTTGCGTTTATGCCGGCCGTTGCCGCTGAAGTCGAACCCCACGTCAGCCCCGCCGTTACCGATTGCGTGCTTCCGTCGCTGTAGACGGCGCTCACGGAGTATTGCAGATTGGTTCCGTTGGCGATCGAAGACGTGGCGGGCGTGACCGTAAGTGACTCCGGAACGGCGGAAGTCACAAACACCGTGGTGGTGTCCGTCTGTCCGTACGCAGAACCCACGATCGTGACTGAATTGCCGTTGCTGTTCGCCACTCCTGTCACGATGCCCGTGACTGGATCAACCGACGCCAACGTGGAATCGGAGGATGTCCAGGTTACGTTCGTGAGCGTTTGTGTCGTGTTGTCGCTGTAGGTGCCCGTCAGCGTCAGTTGGAGTTGCCCGCCAATGGGGATTGTCTGGGCATCGGGCGAGATATCGACCGACACCAGAACCGCCGGCGTCACTGTGAGATTTGCAGAGCCGGACACTGCGCCTGCGGTTGCGGAAATTGTTGAGGAACCCGCGCTGACGCCCGTCGCGAGCCCTGCTGCATTGATCGTCGCGAAGTTTGTGGAGCCCGAACTCCATGCAACACTGTCTGTCATGTCGGTCGAACTGCCATCGGAGAAGATGCCGTTTGCGGCGAGTTGCTGCGTCTGTCCGGTGGCAATCGAAGAAGTGGAGGGCGTTACGACGATTGAGTCGAGGACTGCCGCGGTCACTGTGGCCGTTGCAGAGCCGCTGATCGAACCTAGCGTCGCAGTGATGCTTGTCGAGCCTTGCGAAACGCCCGTTACGACACCCGTCGTGCTCACGCTGGCGGTGTTACCGGCAACCGAAGCCCATGTCACTTGGCTGGTCACGTCTTGAGAGGTGCCGTCGCTAAACACTCCATGCGCACTCAACTGCTTTGTCTGTCCTGAAGCAATCGAAAACGACATGGGGGCAACCGTGATGGAGGTCAGCGTGGGCGGGCCCACAGCGGCGATGACAACTATGCCCTCTGTTCCCGAGACCGTCCCCACGCTTGCGGTGATTGTCACGGAACCGGCGTTCACTGCGGTCAGCCAACCTGAATTGCTTACTGTAGCAATAGTGTTATCCGAGCTCTGCCACATGACTTGCGAAGTGATTGTTTGATTGCTGTTATCGGCGTAGGTGCCCTGGGCCGTCAATTGCTCGCCTGTACCGGCTGTTAGCGAGGGGGTACCGCTGACGGCGATGGAAGACAATGCCGCCTGACTAACCACAACCGCCATGGTGCCAGACACCGTTCCCATGGTCGCGGTGATCGTGATGGAACCGGCCTTCAGACCGGTCACAAGGCCGGAATTGCCGATGGTCGCAATCGTCGCGTCGGAGGTTTGCCAGGTTACTTGCGACGAAATGGTGGGATTGGTCCCATCGCTGTAGGTGCCGACTGCCTGAAGTTGCAGGGTATCGCCCGCGGCAACTAGGGCTGTTGGCCCGGTGATGCTTATTCGGACGAGACTTGGAGTGGTCTTGGCCGGGGAGGACTGCGTGTTGGAACTGCCGCCGCACCCCGAGAGGAGCAGGCAAATGACCAAAGCCAACCCCATAAAACTAAAGATCTTCTTCATAGATGTGTTTCCTGCGCTTTCGCTAAAGTCTGTCGAACCCAAATCCCTGGTTCAGCGGGTTACAAGTGCGAGTGCGACGCGGGGAACTGCAATGGGAGAAGGCGTCAGCAGGTCGCAATCCTGTACGGTTGTAAGACAGTAATTTGAACTTCTTAGGGGATTTGCTCAATCCCACGTTTGTTCTGGCTCTACGACTTAGGTGGATATCGGAGCCGCCATTCGATGCTTCTAATGACCTTTTGGGGCTAAACCGACGTTAGCCCCCCGCCCGGCCAATCCATTGCGAGTCGATCCAGCGAAGTCAACGCGCCCCTGCTATGCCAGCTTCACAGGAGACAACTGAGCACCGGATCCTGAATCTCGTGATTGGGGTTATCGACAACTCTCGCTCGTCATTTCCACTGTGGAGGGCCTCCACTTGAAAGTGAGAGAGACTGCGGAAGCGGCGCCGCCCGATTGTGACCGTGCTTCTTTCGCGCCGTGGAACACTAGGCTAATTTGGGTCTGTCCCATCGAGCACGATGAATGGAAAACGGCCTCATCGCGGGAGCTAAGCTGCAATTGATTCTGGGGATGCGGTTTCAACGTCCCCAGGCGCAAAGCCCTGGGAATTGGGGCTAACCGAATTCCGTTAAGAAATAGCGATCACTTCACGCCTAGATTGTTCCGCCACACGTGCCCGCCGCGCTCCAGCAGGCGGTCCGAGCAGTCCGGTCCCCACGTGCCCGCGAAGTAGTTGGGAAAGACCTCCGGATTCTTCGCCGCCCACGCCTGCAGGATCGGCGTGTAGAGCGCCCAGGTCGTCTCCACGCCATCGCGATGCGCAAACAGCGTCTGGTCGCCCAGCATCGCATCCAGCAGCAGCCGCTCGTAGCCGTTGGCGCTCGATGTGCCGAAGGCCGCCGCGTAGTCGAAGTCCATGTTCACCGGGCAAACGTACATATTCGGCGTGTTCGGCACCTTGGCGCCGAAGCGCAGCGCAATGCCCTCATCCGGCTGGATGCGGATGGTAAGCAGGTTGGGCTGAATATCCTGGCATGGCCCGCTCGACTGCATGCGGTTGAAGATCAACAGCGGCGGCTGCTTGAACTGGATGCTGATCTCCGTGGCGCGCCTCTTCATCCGCTTGCCCGCGCGCAGATAGAACGGCACGCCCGCCCAGCGCCAGTTCTCAATCCCAAGGCGCACTGCGGCATAGGTCTCTGTGCCCGACTCGGGATTGACCCGCTCCTCGTCGCGATAGCCGACCACTTTCTGCCCTTCCACCACGCCCGGCCCATACTGCCCGCGCACGGCATTCAAAATCGGAACCGGCGGAATCGCCCGCCACACCTTCACTTTTTCGCGGCGCACGCCTCCGCATCGAAGCTGGAAGGCGGCTCCATGGCGACAAAACTCAGCAACTCCATCACGTGGTTCTGCACCACGTCGCGCAGCGCGCCGGCCTTCTCGTAGAACGGCCCGCGGCCCTCCACGCCCAGCGTTTCCGCCGCCGTGATCTGCACATGATCGATGTAATTGCGATTCCAGATGGGCTCGAAAATGCCATTGGCAAAGCGGAACACCAAAATGTTCTGCACCGTCTCCTTGCCAAGGTAGTGGTCGATGCGGAAGACCTGGTTCTCGTGGAAGACGGCGTTCACCTGGTGATTCAGTTCGCGCGCCGAGTCCAGGTCGTGACCGAACGGCTTCTCGATCACCACGCCCACCTGCCCCTGTTCCGGCTGCGCCATGCCCTGTGCGCCAAGGTTCTCGACGATATCCGCAAAGTACTCGGGCGCAGTGGCGAGGTAGAACAGGCGGTCGCCGCCGATGCCCTTTTCCTTGGCGATGCGGTCTAACTCGGTCTTCAGCCCGGCGTAGTGCGCGGGATCGTCGAAGTTCAGCGCGTAATAGCTGATATTGTCCACGAAATCATCCAGCTTCGGGTCATTTGTATCTACGCCGCCAAAGTCGACGATGCCTTCGCGCATGTCGGCCGCAAACTCATCGCCCAGCGGCCGGCGCGCCACGCCCACGATGGCGAATTGCTTTGGCAGCAGCCCGTTCTGCTCCAGGTGGAAGAGCGCCGGCAACAGCTTGCGCTTGGTCAGGTCGCCGGACGCGCCAAAGATCACCATGATCCCCGGATCGGGGATCCGCTCACCGCCTTGAGGAATCTGGGAAAGATCCTCCGGACGCACTTTCATCTGCACTGTCGCCATAACTTATTCCACCTCCTTGTAGGGAGTAAAGCGGTGAAGCAAGTGAAGAAGATGAAGCAGTGAAATAGTGAACCGTGCCCTGGACCACGGCCTCCACCGAATATCTGCCACCAAGTTCCGTTCGCAGCAAATGTTTCCTGCCGTAAAACTAGCCCTTTCTCACTGCTTCACCTGCTTGACTACTTCGCTTCTTCACTTACTTCACTTCTTCACTCATTCAATCCTTCTTCACCGCATGCCCGCCAAATGCATTGCGCATGATCGAAAGCATCCTGTCGGTGAAGTTGTTCTCCTCGCGCGACCGGATACGGCGGATCAGCGACTCCGTAATCACCGGCGCGGACACATTCAGGTCGATGGCCTCGAAGACCGTCCAGCGGCCTTCGCCGGAGTCGGCAACATAAGCCTCCAACCCGCTCAGCGTGGGATTCTTCGAGAGCGCATCGGCCGTCAGATCAAGCAGCCAGCTGCGCACCACGCTGCCGTAGCGCCAGATCTCTGCAATCTGCGGCAGGTTCAGGTCCATCTCTTCTTTCTTTTCGAGGATGGTGAACCCCTCGGCATAGGCCTGCATCAGGCCGTATTCGATGCCGTTGTGAACCATCTTGACAAAGTGGCCCGCACCCGCGGGACCCACGTGCCCCCAGCCCTTGTCTTTGCCGCCGGAGCCAGCGTTTCAAAGATCGGGCGCAGATACTCAACGGCGTCCTTGTCGCCGCCAACCATCATGCTGTAGCCCTCTTTCAAGCCCCACACGCCGCCCGATGTGCCCACGTCGACAAACTGGAAACCCTTGGCGGTAACTTCCTTGTAATGGCGCTGCGAATCCTTGTAATTCGAGTTACCGCCGTCGATCAGTATGTCGCCGGGGTTGAGCAGCGGCTCAAGTTTGGCGATGGTGTCGTCCACAGGCTTGCCCTGCGGCACCATGATCCAGATCGCCTTGCGGCCTTTCAGGTTCTTGGCGAGTTCCTCGAGCGACGAAACGCCCACATTTCCTGAGCGCCGTCAGTTTTGCCACCGCTTCCGCGCTGAAGTCGAAGCCCACCACTTGGTGGCCGCCCAAACGCAGCCGCTCCGCCATGTTGCCGCCCATCTTGCCCAGGCCAATCAATCCCAGTTGCATGTTGCTCTCCCTTCAAATCTCTTAAAGAACTCCCAAGGTTTCCAAGTCGCGCAACAAAGCGGTTGCGCCTTCAAACCGAATCGTCTTCATGCCCACTGAAGCTGCGGCCGCCACATTCTCCTGCGCGGTCGTCGATAAACAAGATACGCTCCGCGGGCTTGCCCAGAATATCCAGCGCCCGGCGATAGATGGCCGGCTCAGGCTTGCGCAGGCCCAGATAGCAGGAACTGAAAGCGAAAATCAAAGCAGGCCCGCAGGCCGAAAGTGCTCAAAGCGGTAATCATTTGGCTCGCGCGCCTCGTTGTTCAGCGCTCCCAGCATGCACTTATCTGATGCCGCAAGTTCCTTCAGGATTCCCAGTGCTCCGTCCGGCAGCAACTGAGACTGCGCACAGATCGCTGCGAAAAATTCATCATGAGAAAAGCTGCGCGGCTCATAGAACACGGTTGCATCCAGATAAGCCTTCGCGTCGATCTCGTCCCGCTCCCATGCATCGTTGGGCGCGGCGTGGCGGGCTTCAAAGGCCGCCTGGTCCAGGTGAAACTGGTCCAGCACCACCGAACGTTCGCAGTGGTCCCAGCCGTTGGTCAGCAGGACTCCGCCAACATCGAAGAGGATTACGTCGAAGGGGAACATCGGCGCCTCTCGGTGCGCTTGAGCGCATGCGGAGCGAGCTAAATCTGCCCTGCGGTTGCTCGTTTTCGTTGCAAACCTGTTGCCTTGAATGCGGAGCTTCGTGAATCGGCACGAACGTTATGCGAGGTTCTTCGATCCGTCTCCGCATTGATATTTGGCTTCGATGGCCAGAACTTTCTTGAACCGCCGGGTAAACCGCTCTTCATTGGAGATGAATTTGGCCTTGACGAATGCATCCACCAGTTCGTAGGCAAGCGATGTGCCAATGATGCGCGCGCCCAGCACCATCACATTCATATCATCGTGCTCCACGCCCTGGTGCGCCGAGTAGGTATCGTGGCACATGCGCGGCGCGAATGCCGGGAATCTTGTTGGCCGCGACAGACACGCCCACCCCGGAACCGCAGATCAGAATGCCCCGCGGAGCTTCGCCTCGCATGATCGCTTCGCCCACCCGCTCGGCAAAATCGGGATAGTCATCCTCGGCCTCGTACTCTGAATGCGCCCAGGTCGACGATCTCGTGCCCCGCCTTGGTGAGATAGGCGCGCACTTCTTCCTTCAGAGGAAAGCCCGCATGATCCGAAGCAATGACGAGTTTCACGTGCGATCCTTTCGGAATAGTATCAGCCGAGCTTGTCAGCGCTCGTCGTGGTGAGCTTGCGCGCTACCTCAGGCATTTGATCATGAACATCCGCGAAAACGTGCGCAGACTGCGGCCAACTCACGCAACGCAGCTGACTACTTACTTCACCAGCGCCTTGGCCCTGGCCGCCACATTCTCCGCGGTAAAGCCCAGCTCTGCCAGCACTTTTGGCCCGGCGCCGAAGCGCCAAAGCGATCGAGGCCGATGACGTCGCCATCCTGGCCCACATATTTCCACCAGCCCAGCGTAGCTCCCGCCTCGACGGCCAGTTTCGGAACGCCCGCCGGCAGCACGCTGGCCTTGTACTCCGCCGTCTGCTCTTCGAAGATCTTCCAGCTTGGGAAGCTGACCACGCGCGCCGCGATGCCGTCCTGCCGCGAGCAATCTTTGCTGCCTCCACCGCGGGCCAGACCTCAGAGCCGGTGCCAATCAGCACGACCTTGGGATTCGGCGCATCTTCCAGCACATACGCGCCCTTGCTCACGTCCGCCATACACATCGTGCGTTGCCGGATCAATCACCGGCAAGATCCTGCCGCGTGAGTGCAAAGAAGCAGGGCCCGGTGCGCTCCAGCGCCAGCCGCCACACCGCGGCGGTTTCGTTCGCATCGGCGGGGCGGAAATCCGTCAGCCCCGGAACCGCGCGCAGCATCATCAGTTGCTCGATCGGCTGATGCGTGGGCCCGTCCTCCCCCAGGGCAATCGAGTCGTGCGTAAAGATGAACAGCGAATGTATTTGCATGAGCGCTGCAAGGCGAACGAGCCGGCTTGCAGTAGTCCACGAAACAAAAGAACGTCGAGCCAAAGGGAACCAGCCCGCCGTGCGCCGCCATGCCGTTCACCGCCGCAGCACATGCCGAATTCGCGCACGCCGAAGAAGACGTTGCGTCCCGCGGGATCGACGTGGAAACTGACGCCCGGCTTGAAGATCGTCTTGGTTGAAGCGGTCAGGTCGGCCGCGCCGCCAAACAGCTCCGGCACCGCATCCGCAATCGCATTCAGAATTGCGCCGCCGGCGTTGCGCGTGGCCATGCGGCTTGCCGGCCGCAAAGCTCGGAATCGCCTTCTCCCACCCTGCCTTGCGCACGCCCTTTTGTGTGCGCTCAAACTCCGCAGCTAGCTCAGGAAACGCAGTCGCATACCCGGCGAAGAGCTTCTTCCACTCCGATTCGAGCGCCGCGCCGCGATCAACGGCCTTGCGCCAGTTGGCCAGCGCATCGTCGGGCACATAAAAGCTTTGGTCCTCAGGGAAACCCGAAAAACTTCTTGGTCGCCGCGGTATCCGCCGGGCCCATCGCCTCGCCATGCACTTTGTTGGTGCCCGCTCTCGGGCTGCCGTAGCCGATCACGGTGCGCACCGCGATGAACGATGGCTTCGTCGGTCTCGGCCTTCGCCGCCTCGATCGCCGCTTCGATGGCCACCAGGTCGTTGCCGTCTTCCACGATCTGCACGTGCCAGTGGTAGGCTTCGAATCGCTTCAAATAGTCGTCGGTATAGCTCAGCGATGTCGGTCCATCGAGCGAGATCAAGATTGTCGTCGTAGATAAACGTCAGCTTGCCCAGGCCGAGCGTTCCGGCCAGCGCCGCAGCCTCGTGCGAGACGCCTTCCATCAGGTCGCCGTCGCCGCAGAGCGCGTAGGTATGGTGATTCACCACCTCGAAGCCCGGCCGATTGTAGATGGCGGCCAGATGCCTTTCCGCCATGGCCATGCCGACGGCCATCGCGATGCCCTGGCCCAGCGGACCGGTGGTCACTTCAACGCCGTCGGTGTCGCCGTATTCGGGATGCCCCGGCGTGCGTGAGTGCCACTGCCGAAAGCTCTTCAGGTCGTCCAGCGTCAGCTTGTATCCGGAAAGAAACAGCGTGGAATAAAGCAGCGCCGAAGCGTGGCCGTTCGAGAGCACAAAGCGATCGCGATCGGCCCATTTCGAGTGCGCCGGATTGTGCTTCATCAACTTGTGAAACAGCAGATAGGCAATGGGCGCGCAGCCCAGCGGGGCGCCTGGGTGGCCGCTGTTTGCCTTCTCCACCGCATCCACGGCAAGCAGCCGCAATGTGTCAATGGAGAGTTCGTCGAGAGAGAGATCCGCGAGGCTGGCAGTCATGCTGATTCCTGTTTCCTTTCGTTGGGAGGCGCGTGCCTGGACAGGCCGTTCGACTCGATATTCCTTGTGCCAATGCGTTAGCCGGCTTCAACCTTGACGTTCACATTGTATCCAAGCCATCGTCCCTGTTCCGGCCAATGGAGAGTCCATGATAGTCCACCGTTCTGCTGGTCCGCGGTGGTGGCAATGTCGGCGCTATGCCCGGCGCTGCCCAGGCTGCGGCTGTGAGGTAGACTTGGTCTTCCAGCCGTCCGCCGACCAGACAATCTCGAATCGGTCCGTGTCGAGAATGCGCAGCGTATCCCCCGCTGCAATTTTCTGGATGGGCCGGCGCAGGCTGAAGATTTCCAGATTCCTCCGTCTCTTTCTCATCCCTTCCGGCTCGCAGTAGCGCGCATACACAGGATCAATGCGGTCAAACACCTTGCCGTCCACGCCGACCGCAGCAGCTTCAGATACTCGGCGTGCGCCCACACCAGCGGCACCGCCGAGCCGGCAGGCTGGCCCAGTACCAGGCGTGCATCGGGCCGGTTGGCCTCGTCCCACACCTGCTCCGGCATCATCTGCCCCATCGTGGCAAAGCGCTCATACGTCTTGATCAGCGGCGCGATGTCGTTCCCCGCGGCCAGTTCGTAATGGGCGCGCTCGCCGGTGAGCAGCGGCCAAACCCGCCCCTTCCCCCAGCCCTGAAACGGGCCGCCATCGGGGCGCTGGCCGTAGCCGTCCCAGTTGTAGCGCAGCCAGCCGGGCCCCTGCGGCAGTCCGCGCTTGAACACTGCGTCCACCACCTTCAGCGAGTCCACTACATCAGCGGATCGTCGGCCCGCCGCACGCCATAGCGCACCAGTTCAAGAAAGCCCGCATCCACAATCTCGCGCGCTTCAAACTCAGTCCGCGTGCCCGGCGGCCGGTTTTGCAGCCTGATCATCTCCGTGCCGCAGTCTCTCGCAGGCGTAGGCCTCGCCCGTCTCCGGCGGCCGGATGCGCATGTAGTGGCGCTTGACCGTCTGGCAGCAGCACGCCGTCGTTGGTCACCGTCCAGTCTTCAAGATGATGCTCGATCCAGTCGGCAAATTCCTCGTAGAACGTCGCCAGCTCCATCGAATCGTGAGCCCGCGCAATCTCTGCCGCGCAGATCAGCCCCGCAATCACCGCCGCCAGCGTCGAAGGCGAATAGCCCGGATTCTCTTCCCAGCGCTCCTGGTGGGTGATGGGCGCGTGACGCACCAGAAAGCCCGCCGCCCGTTCGACGAACGGGAAAATGTCCGTATCGCCCAGCGCCTCGGCCTTCCACAGCCGCCAGGCCATAATGAGCGGAAACGCAACCTCATCCAGTTGCACGCCGGACCAGTAGGGCCGCCCATCTACCCAGAAATTCTGCGCGAAGCCGCCGTCGGGCTTTTGCGTGCAGGCCAGGTAGACCATCGCCCGCCGCGCCGTCTCTGCCCGCCCGCAGGCCAGCAGCGCCGTCGCCGTCTGCACCATGTCGCGCGTCCACACCAGGTGATAGCCGCCCAGGTCGTCGTCGCCGTGCACCTGGCCCCACGGAATCGACATCGACGCGACAAACGCTCCTGAAAATGTCTTGTCCTCATGCGCCAGCAGCACGTTGTGGCTGGCGCGCATCAGCTTGCCGCCGTCGCCCGCCTTCGCCGCCAGCCATTCGGGATTGGCTGCGCGATGCCACTGCTCAATGAACCGGTCGCGATTCTGCGCGAATGGCATGGCCATCGCGCTCACCGTTTTTTGCAGCGCCGTGTGGTGTCCTTCGCCGATGCCGATGGCCAGCGTGAACTCCCGCGCGCCATCTGCGCCCGCGTTGCCGAGATTCAGTTCGCCCATCACGGCCAGATTCCCGTTGGTGGCCGAGCCAAACTCCCAGCTCATGTTGAAGTTTTCCATCAGGTCGCGCCAGCCGTCGCTCGTGCCGACAAACCCGCAGCTCACCCGCGAAAATCCGCAATTGGCGCCCATGGCCAGCGACCACCGATCCTTCCAGGCCAGCAGCATGCGATGTCCGGCGATATCCACGGCCCGTGCCGTGTTGCCTGCGCCGCCGCCGTCCAGGTGCGGCGCCAGCAGGGCATAGACCTTCAGCCGCGGCACCAGGTCGTCGTGTCCTTCCAGCCGCACATGCTGCAGCACCACGCTATGGTGCGGGTCGCAGATGATCTCCTTGGTCAGGCGTGTAGCGGCCGTCGGGGTCGCGATTCACATAGCGAACTCCCAGCGCCTCCGGGTGAATGTACTCGAAGCTGGTGATCAGGTCGCGCTTTTCTTCGTGGACAAACGTCTCCCCGTCCGTGACCAGGAATTCCATGTCCCGCACCTGGGCGCTGTCGATGGTGGGGTGGTAGAGCTCGTTCAAAATGCCGTGCGAGCAGGTGAACCACACCCGGCACGACGCCGAATAGGCCGTGCCCACCGCGTCTTTCACGCTCGAAGTCCAGCGCGGCTCAAGGCCTGGCGCGCCAAATGCCTCGCCCTGCTGGTCAAGCCAACGATAAAGCGGCTGATTGTTCACTCGTCAGTTACCAATCTTTCAGGTGGGGAAGTCTAGTCCGAGAAGATCCGTCCACCTTATCGATGTTCTGCCAGGGCGAGAAGGTTTCCGAACTCGGCTCTGAATTAGTTGGCACCCTTCACCGGTCCTCCCGCATCCATCCAATCATAGGGGTGCGGTCTGGTGTGTGAAGATTGGATTGCAGCCGGCCGCTGCCTCGCCGGTTTCGGGCCGGTTTGCCATTTTGCACAGCAGCCGGCAGTTTCGCTTAGCGGTTCGAATCCGCCCAACCCCACAGTACAATCCGAACGAAGGAGATTTCCCCGATGGCTTACACACTCGCACCGCTGCCTTACGACTATGCCGCTCTCGAACCTTTTATCGATGCGGAGACGATGCATCTGCACCACGACAAGCACCACCAGGCCTACATCAACAACGTGAATGCCGCACTGGCCAGCCACCCCGATCTGGCTGCCAAATCTGTTGACGATCTCATTCGCGACCTGGCGGCCGTACCCGAGGACATTCGCGGCGTCGTGCGCAACAACGGAGGCGGCCACTCCAACCACACCGCATTCTGGACCTGATGGGCCCCGCAGGTTCCGAGGCGTTGGCGGCGCACCCACCGGCGCCATTGCCGCGCAGATTACCGCCGATTTCGGCGATTTTGAGGCCTTCAAGAAGACATTCAATGAGACCACCGCCAAGCAATTCGGCTCCGGCTGGGGCTGGCTGGTCTTTACCGGCGGCAAACTGAAGGTCGTCACCACGGCCAACCAGGACTCACCCCTTACCCAGGGCCTCTATCCGGTCCTCGGCAACGACGTCTGGGAGCACGCTTATTACCTGAAATACCAGAACCGCCGCCCCGACTACCTTGCGGCATGGTGGAACGTCGTCAATTGGGCCGAGGTCAACAAGCGCTTCGCTACAGCCAAGGGATAAACGCAGTGAATAGCGTACCGGCCCCTGATCACTGTTCACGGTTCAGCGACGCGGGTCGCCGCAACACGTTGCCTCGACCCGCGTCTAACAAGACAGCGCGATGAAGATACCCCTGCGTTCGATTGCTCTCCCGCTTATTGCGGTTTTCCTTGTCTGCGGCATCCTCGCCACATCTGTATCCGCCTCCGCACAGACCGGCAGTTTCACCATCAGCCAGCACGGCAGCGCCGTAGGAACCGCCAGCTTCAGTTTCAAAGGCACTCCACAGGGCTACAACTCCACCTCGCTGGTCAGCGTGACCATGGTAGGCCTGACCTACCACATCTCGAAGAACGAGACACTCTCCTCAGCCAACCAGCTTGAGCATGTGCAGTTGAGCGCCACCGTCAACGGCTCTGCGGTGAGCGTCACTGCAAAGCCCGATGCCGCACAGATGCTCATGAACATCTCAGCCAATGGCCGCAGTTCCACAACGCGCCTCGCCGCCCATCAGGCCGCGGTCTTTCTCCCCGACTTCGATCCCGGCGCGCTTGAAACGTTGCTCGCCCTCGCCGTCGCCAACAACAACCGCGACCTCTGGGCCATCCTCCCCAAAAAACAGGGCTCGGTCGAGCCGGTCCAGCTTGCCACCTATGCTGACCAGCAAGGATTGCTCGACGGCAAGCCCATCACCGTGCATCACATGGTCGCCACCATCGCCGGATCCAAAACCGACCTCTTTTCCGGTCCCGAAAGCCGGCTCATGCAGGCGGAGATGCCCCAGAGTGCCTTCGCTCTGGTGCGCAAAGGATTCGTCCTCAAGCCGCCAGCCAAGCCCGACGCCCCTCCGGAACCACCCCCGGCCACGCCGTCCCAGTAAGCCCGCCACGCCAATTTTCAGCGATCTGCACAAAGCAGTAGCTGCCGAATAACCGACCATCCGGCCGGAAACCGGCTCACGGAAAATCACGTGCGCCGCATGAGTAAAGTGTGGAGACCATTTACCAGCCCATTTGGCGCATTCGCTCAAGGATGAGCGCACTGTAATGATTCATGCGCTCGGGCCGTCGCTTCAGAGGAGCCGGCAGAATCGCGGCCAACCGAGCCGACTGTTCTCTGCCAACATACTGGGCCGCAACTCCGTCGTAGCTGCGACACGCCGACTCTGCGCCGTAAATACCAGGGCCCCATTCCACCACGTTGAGGTAAAGCTCAAGAATGCGCCGCTTGCCGAGCACCAATTCGGCCACCGGTACCAGCGTGAACTCCGCGCCCTTGCGGAGAATCGAGCGGCTCGTTCCAAAGAATAGGTTTTTTACCAATTGCTGCGTAAGTGTCGACGCTCCCCGTGTGCGGCCGCCCTCCAAATCGTCTTCGGCGTCAATCTGGATCTGGTGCCAATCGAACCCATGGTGCTCATAGAAGCGCGCATCCTCCGCGGCAATGACCGCATGCTGCAGATCGGGCGATATCTGGCTGAGCGGGATGAATTTGTAGCGCTCGCGATACGGCTTGCCGTGAATCCAGGCCTGCAGGCGGCGCTCCATGTGCACCGCGGTGGTCGGCGGGTCGATCCACCGGGCGGCCAGCAGCATCAGCGCGGCAAGCAACCAAAGAAGCGCCACGCCAAGGCCGAACCATCGAAAAAAGGATCGGAAGAAGCCCTTTCGAAGTGGGGTCTTCGGCGGGAGCGATGGCACTGTCGTCACATTTCAGGATAGTAGCCCGGGCTGGGTCGCTGTTTAGGCCAGCGCAGGTCAATCCAGCCGACCGCGCGATCTGTCTTACGAACTCGGCCGATACCATGCCGGCGATGGGCCCGCTGCTTGCGCGATCGCAACCACAAAATTCCGCTCGAGTTCCCGCACCATCGCCGCCAGGTTCTCCACGATCTTCTGCCATTGGGCGGCGTCGCCGATCGGGTATTGCCCATAGGCTTCAGCGGCCACCGGAATCCCCAGCGATGCCTTGAATCCCGCGCCCTTGACTTGAAAGATCGCGGTGACGGAATGGCTCCACGTGCCCACGTCGAGGTAGAGCTCCACCGTCAGATTCTCCGCCGTCCGCCGCGTCAGATGAAACTCCCCCGTCCCGCCCACGCAGTCATATCCCATCGGCCTGAACGCCTCTACCAGCGCAGGCTTGCGCGGCCCTGCCAAAACTCCCCGATTCTCTGCCCGCGCGTCGGCACCAGGCGGCAAATTGTGCGGCAAGTTCGCCAATTCAACCACCTCTCTGATCCGCGTGCGGTAGTCGTCGACGATTGCCTTCACTGCCTCCTGAAGCGCGGGAGTGACCGATGCCGCAAGCGCACCTCCCGGCCCGTACAGCGCCATTTGGCTGGTTTTCCTCGCCTTGCCGCAACCTTTGAGCACGACGTCCACACTTGCCAGATTTGCGGGGAGCTTCTTGTCCGATTCATTTACCTCGACAACGGTGTATGCCGAAAGCGCTCTCTGCCGCCCGTTGATCCACGCGTTGTCTGTGATCAGAACTCCGGGCAGGGAGTGCCCCATTGCGGGCAGCCCATTCAACCTTTCGCCGAATTCGGGCGCGTGGAAATGCAGAGCCGCGCTGCCGAACGGGTACGAACGCGGTACGCCCGCCGCGATCGCTGTGAGGGTGGAATACTCGACCGCCTCACCAGTCTCGACGTTTGAGATCATCTTCACACCCGGACCTTGCGCAAAGAGTTGACGGCGCCCGAGGAATCGCTCCATCTCGGGGTGGCGTTTCAGAACCCGGTCGATTGCCGAAACGCTCTTCGCCGGCGACGTGTCCAGCAGCGTGAATCGAATCACCGGTTCACCCAGCCCTCCATCCAAAAAAGCCTGACGAATCCGCCCTGCCATCTCGACGAGCGGTTCCTTTTTGCCGGCGGTGAAGGTCGTGTGGAGGCCGATTCGCATAATCTGACCTGAACTTCGATTGGAATTTGAACTGCTGTTGCCGGTCATTCTAACGCTGAACAAAGCTTTTCAGGCGGTTGGCCAATCAACCATAAGTAATCGGCCAATCGTCCACCTCAGGTTTTCATCTCAATCGCTTCCGCCTTTGCGCAAAATGGCCTTCCGCTGGCGCGCGCTCGGAGACGCGTCCCCCTCCAGCAAAGCGCCCCCCCGTGCCTCTTCTTTTTCAAAACAGATACCTGATTCAAACCCTCGAAAGCAGGTATCCTATCGGCACCGCGGGTGCTTCCCGTGCATCCACTTGAGGCGGCATCACCCGCGACTTGAATCATGAAGCCCTGGATCAGACTCTGCCTCAACGCGGCACTCGCAGCCGGACTGATCACTTTGATCGGCCATTCGCCCGCAGCGCGCGCCGCAGATGATACGGCGCGCTTTTTCGGACAGTGGAAAACCACCATCGCGGCCAACGGCCAGACCGTCACGATCATTTCGGTGCACGATGCCAACGGTTACAACAATTACGTCCTTACTCCGACTGGCTTCACCTTTGCTGGCTCTGGAGCCTATTCCGCGGCAAACGGCATTTGGTTTGCCGCCGCTTCCCCTCCCAACAATGGCGGGACCTATCATTTCGTCGACAGCAATACGGTAATCTGCAGCAACGCAGCGGGCCAAACTGTCACTTGGAGGCGGGATAGCACTCCATTGGCGCGCGGTGCCGCTTCACATGCCCAGCCAGAAGCTCCCGCACCAATTGCGCCCGCAGAAGTCACCCCTCCAACCCCGCGTCCTTCCCGCCCTGATTCCGGCTCGACGGCCCTGGGTCGTCAGCAGCGCGGCTTGGCGCCGGAAGCCCCGGCTAGCCAGGTTGACCTTAGCCCAGGAAGCAGCTACGCACTCGTCATCGGGATCGATGATTATCCCGCACCGCTGCCCAAATTGAAGACTGCGGTCAACGACGCCAAATCGTTCGCCACCTTGCTCAGCAGCAAATATGGCTTCCAGGTGACCACTTTGCTCAACCGGGACGCCACACGCGACAAGATCCTGAGCGTCATCACCCACTTCCGCAAAAGCCTCGCTGAAAACGACAGCTTCCTGATCTACTATGCCGGCCACGGCTCCTATGATCGCGGAACTGACCGTGGCTATTGGCTCCCTGTAGATGCGGATCCAGATCCGCTCAACACCTCGCGCGACGTCTCTGCCGACGATCTCGTTTCGGAGGTGCGCGGTCTCGCCGCCCGCCACGTCATCATCATCTCCGATAGTTGCTTCTCCGGCGACCTCTCGCGCGATGCTGGCGACATGTCCCCCTCTGACGGCAACCAGGCCTACATCCATCGCATGCAGCGCGCCCCCTCGCGTACCCTCATGGCCAGCGGCAGTGACGAACCTGTCTCCGACTCCGGCTCCCTGGGCCACTCTGTCTTCGCTGCCCTCTTGCTGCAGACAATGGCATCGCGCACCAATCAGGCCTTCACCGCCGACGACCTGTTTGTCTCCATTCGCAAGTCTGTCCTCGCCCGCTCCGGTCAAAGCCCTCAGTACACATCGCTGCGCGACTCTATCCGGCCATCGGCCAACCTCGATACCGGCGATTTTGTCTTCAACCCCGGGAGCGCTGGAGCCAGGGTTAAGTCGCCGGGTGGGCTACCCCCCAGCAATTAGCTCCATACCGGAGCACGGGCTGGCAGCCACGCAGCAATTCGCCCACAACCTTTGTATTGGGTAGCGGCACTCCCATGAACCACGCGTAAGCCTCGGCAAAGCGGGCAGTCGTCTCCACAGAGGGCAGCGCCAGTTGGGCCGCGAAGATAGGCTCAATCGACTCCAAAAAATCTTCGCAAAAGATTTCTTGCCGCTCACGTATCCCTATTGTTACAGTCTGTAACGTTACACATGGTCGCATACGCTTCCCATCGCTTCATCGGAAATCAAAGCGGTGCACAGGCACGTGCGAATGGCTGCGCGAATGGCTGTGCAAAGTTGCCCCAGGGGAATGTACCGGCGAATTCACGGATGCTCCATCAAAGCATTCGCGTGCGCATTTTTGCATCCGGCAATTCATTTCGTTGCGGCTTAACAGGTATTGAGGCACCCGATTCCGAATTGATGGGAACGAATTCAACGAATAACTCGTAAACCAAGTACGCATTTTCGAAGTTGTTTAGGTACGCGGCTCCCGACTTCCCCGGAGGAAACCAATGCTACCCCGAATCGCAAATGCCTTCCTGCTGTTGTTTCTCCTGCTCAAAGCAGCAGACGCCGCCACCACCCCGCCGTCGGACGTTCGCCTGCTCCAGATGGTGCCGCCGGAAAGCCAGATCATTGCCAGCATGCTCCGTCCAACACCGGAGGGGCAGCCAAGCAGTTTTCTTCTCATCACGATCTACAACCGGGTCGACCTCGAGGATTTCTTTGCGCTCTCCGGCGCAGACACATCGCGCGTGGTGCGCCAGGTCGTCTTTGTGGCAGGTGCGGGCGGCGATGGCATCCTGAGGGAACACAGCCTTCTCATGAGCGGGCACTTCAATCGGGATGCGATCTTCCGCTCGGCTGACAGCGGCAGCGCGCGATTGGAGAGTTATCGCGACCAACCCATTCTCGTCGTGCCGCCTCTCGCGCGCGAGCGCAGCATGTTCAAGCATGTGCGTTGGTTGGCCATACTCAACTCAGACATCGCCGTCTTTGGCACGCCGGCAAGTGTGCAGCGGGAACTGGACCGGCAGATCGCAAACAGCCTGCCCGACCCCATCCTGATGGAAAGACTCAGCCGCCTCGATCGCCGTGACGAGACATGGTTTCTGTTGCCCGCGCCTTCGTCGAGCAGGATTATCGAAGGCGTTCTCAACAGACTCGATCCGAAGCTTGGAGCGGTCGCTGCGGAAGGCGGCAGCATGCAGTTTGGAATCCGCTTTGGCAGCCACGTCGAAATTACCGCCTCGTCAAATGGCGTTTCGCGAGGCAGTTCGAATTCTGAAAAGAATCTACTCGGCGCTCAATTCACCCCGGCGCGTTCTTTCCTCGCTGTCTCTCAACCGGGCTTGGACGACGGGAATGCTACCGTTGTGAAAATGTCGCAGCACCGGTATGAAGAATGGCTCAACAAAACCTACCAGGCGAGTCTTGCGATTGGCGGCGCCCTTCCTCATTGAGCCCATGGGTCCGGCAGGTTGCCATCGCGGCTCAATAAGCGCAGCCGCCTCATCTCAACAAAGGACCAACCCGCCCAATCTGTCGTTGTGCATCTTCTTTGCTTAAGCATGCCTGCCGCTTCGTCACTTCGACCGGCAGTTCACCGCCAGTTTCCAATCAGCACGAAAGGTGCCCAGTAATACGGGTGGGTGTACGACTTCGGAAGCGCGGAGCCCTCAGGCTGTAGCCCTCTTTGAGCTGCGGAATTCGTTCCATCATTGGCGGCCGTCGCATTGGACCCCGTCGCAGTGCCGCTTCGTTTGATTTCGCCGTGGAGGAGCGCGATTTGCGCTTCCCTGAGTGCTTCCGCTTTGGGCATGCCCGCATTCGTAATCCAGAGCCGGTAAAATTCCTGCATCAGGAAGCCCGTGCTTGCGTCGTTAACCTCCCAAAGGCTTGCAACCACAGCCTTCGCACCTTTCTGTTGCGCGAGTGTGCCCAGTCCGTCTACTTCGCGGCCGTCACCTGATGCCCCTCCCATGGCCGTGTCGCAAGCTGAAAGTGTCAGCAGTTGAGTATCGGTAAACGTGAGTTCCGGATCCTTGCGGATTTCTGCGAGGGTAAGATGCGTTCCATCGGCGTTCGTTCCGCCAAGCAGCAGGAACGAATCGGTTTCGTTTCCTGGTTGAAATGCGAAATGGCTCGCAATGTGTATCAGAGGATAGCCATCCGCGAGCGCCTTCTTCATCGCATCCTCGGTAAACGCAGCGTTCAGCATCACTTCGCCGGGCATCACGCCGTCCTTGTTGTCCGCGTGCGGGTCGCGGACTACGCGATTCAATTCGCCTGAAACAGAAGGCAGAGCAGGGAAGTTCCCATAGGCTTGCGAGACGCCCATCGCAAGACCCCGCCACGATTCCACATCGGGCCGTTCGGTCAGATGCGATAGGCTCGCAGGTGTAAAAACTTCGTTCCGGTATTTCGCGACCAGGTAGTCTTTCCCGTCATGCAGCGCGGCCACCGGCAGGTAGCGAAGAACGTCGTCGAGCGACCACATCAATGTCTTCGCGTTCGCGCCCTCCAAATCGCGTTCTACCGGTCCCACGAGAATCCGGTACAACTCCTGCGCCAGCGGGATAGGGTCGGATTGAGGCTGGTCCAATGCCTGACGGAATGCCAGGACCTTCTTGCGCAGATCGGCAGCGCGAATCGGATACTCACGCGCCTGCATCACCGTTGGCGTAACCACGATGACTCTGTATTTGTCTTCGCCAACCAGCGTATAGAGGGCGACCGTTCCCGGATCAAGATGGCGCAAAACATCCTGCATGCCGTTCGTGTTCTCTTGAATCTGCCCGACAATATCCTGCGCCGGCTTCGCTTTTCCCAACTCGGCGTACAGGCCGTCGAGGAACTGTGACCATTGCGCGTTCGCCTGCTTCAGCTTTCCTGATAGCTCGGCCAGGTGCGCATCCTCTTCCGGCGTGCGCGAGGGCTTCGCTCGAAGCGCGGCCCATTCGCTCCCAATCGCAGTCACGCTGGCCGAGAGTTCGCCATACTTTGCATTTGCGTCGGCCTCTGGCTTTGTCAGTGTCACGGGAGCGGTGAGCGACGACGCATCCGAGCCATCCCGCCGTATAAATTCGAAGTATTCTTCATTCTTCAACAGGCCCAGCACCTGTTCGGCTTCAGGCAGGCGGCCCAGCGACATCAGCAAGTCGGCCACCTCGCGATACGCCTCTTCGTTCGATTTCAGAAAGCTTTGCTGCGTGGTTTCCTGCAGGCCGCGGATATTCATCCGAATTTCCTGGATGCGATCGATTTCCTGCTTGCCAAAGAAGACCGCAACCTCGGGCCGGTCTTGTGCGCTCCAGTATTCCTTCAAGTCATCGAGAATCTCCGATTGCAGCAAAGGATTCCTTATCTCAACCGCGATCGCAATCGCCTGGTTCAGCGAGTCTAGAGCGCGGTCTGCCTGGTGCAGTTTGTAGGCAACGTTGCCGATTCTGGCCAGGCTGCCTGCCTCTTCCGATCGGTCTCCAACATCGCGGGCAATATTCAACGCCTTCTCGTAATTCGACAGCGCCACTTCGGGCTCCCCGAGCGTCTCGTAAAGGGTGCCGATATTGTTCAGCGTCGAGGCTTCGCCGGCGCGATCGCCCACCGCAACCAGAAGCGCAAGCGCCTGTGTGTATGCATCCACCGCCTGGTCGCCTTGGTTCATGTGGACATAGGCATACCCGATATTGTTGAGAGTCGTCGCCTCCTGATTTTTGTCGTCTGTGCTCCGCTCCAGGGGCAGGGCTTGATTGAAATAGTCCAGCGCCTTCTGTTTCTCGCCCAACTCGAAGGCGAGGTTCCCAAGGTTTGAGAGAGTCGTGGCCTCTGCCCTCTGATCGCCGGTCTCGCGTTCCAGCTCCAGCGCCTGCTTATAGTTGTCGAGTGCTCCTTGCATATCGCCGATTGTCACGTCGAGTGCTGCCAGGTTCTGCAGTGTGCTGCCCTCCTGGTCTCGGAGCCCAGCCTTTCTCACCAGTGCCAGTGCCCGGTTGAGATACTCAAGCGCCTTCTGCTTCTCGCCAAGCGAACTGAGAACCGTCGCAATATTCCCCAGCGTAATTCCCGTCTGGCCTGAATTCTCGTCGCTGGCGCCCGGCAGCGAGAGCGCCTGATTGTAGTAGTCCAGCGCTTTTTGCCCTTCTCCAATCGCGGCATAGACGAGCCCGATATCATTCAGCGCCACGGCCTCATCGTTCCGGTTCCCCGAGGAGTGCAACAGCGGCAATGCTTTGTTGAAAGCCTCCAGAGCGTTCTGTCTGTCTCCGATGTCGTCGTACAAGGATCCAAGTCCCACCAGGGATTTGCCTTCGGAGTGCGTGTCGCCTGCCTCGTGCCAGAGACTCACGGCTTCTACCAGGTCATCGACTGCCTTCTGCCGCTGCCCCAACCTGGAATGAAGGAGACTCATGCTTTCCAGCAGCCCGGCCGCGCTCGCATCATCCTTCGCATCCCGCCAGAACTGCACTGCTTCTTCAAAACTTTCCAGCGCCAGCTTGTCATTGCCGCTCTCTTTGACGACGAACCCAATCTCTTTGAGCGCGGTCGCTTCTGCCAGGTGATCGTCCAGATCATGCGCGAGCACCAAGTCTTGTTGGTACGCTTCGAACGCCTTCTGCTTGTTGCCCGCGCCGTGGTAAAGATTGCCCAGGCTGTTCAGCGTCACAATCTGGCCTCGGGTGTCTCCCGTGGCCTGCTGCAGCGGTAGCGCCAGCAGGTAGCTGTCGATTGCTTTCTGCTTGTCGGGTGTCTCGGAATAAAAATAACCAATGAAATTGAGGGTGAACGCCTCGCCGTTGCGATCTCCCAGCGCGCGCCAGATCTTCAGCGCCTGATTTTCGTAGTCGATCGCTTTATCTATACTGCCGGATTTTCCATAAAGAACGCCGAGAGCGCCTTCCATCAACGCTTCTTCGTTGTCGTCGTGTAGAGATCTCCAAATCGGCAATATCGGTTCCCACTGGCCAATGATCTTTTGCATTGTCTGGGGATCCGCAGAGTTGGATTGGTTGAGGCCGTCCAGAAAAACCCGTTCGGCCTCCAGACGCTTCAAGTCCTCGGCCGTTGGGGCGCGCTCCGCCGTAATTCTTATCTCATAGTGGCCCGACGCCGCAGTGTCCGGTCCTGCTTCCACGCTCAGAACATAGATGCCCTGGGCGTCCACCACGGCGGAGAGAGGAACCAAACCAAAATCACCGTTTGGGCGCTCCGCTTGAATGAGCATCTCGCCATTCGCACGGAAAAGTGCCACCAGCAAATGAATGCCCTTTTGGGTCGTGCTCACGTGAAGAAACTCACCCGCTGCCAAGTGAATTTCATAACGTTGGACGTCATCGCCCTTCAGCTCGCGTTCAACAGGCTGATCCAGTTCAAGCGGCTTCATATCGGCGGGCAATTGAACAGGTTGTTGTGTCGAGGGTGCCTGGGCAGTTTGAACCGCTTGAGCGTGCACCGATGCGCCGAAAGGGAATTCAAGGCAGGCCGCCAGGATCAAAGCCAGAAAGAGCAGATTCCCCGTGGTCGAGACACCCCCTCGCGCCAATGCAATGAGACTCGTCCAGCGAGAAACGCCAACCAAATCTCCCGGCCTCAACTGGAACCTCGCGCATTCAAAATCATGCGGACAATCCTTACATCCGCCGCGACGCAAAGGCAATGCTCGATTGTGGCGCCCTCGCAAGTCTCGACCCTAATTCCCTTCGCCTAATGCATCGTCGATTTTGGGTTTCTCGCGAGGCGATGCATGGCGGCCCTGCGGGCGGTCGGAGTGCCATACAAAGCGGCCTGGCCAGAGGCCGGGCTGAGGGCTGCAGGCCAATGTGCGCCGACGATCTGATCGACCGGCGTGGGGAACTTAAAGGCAGTCAGTCCAGATGCGGAGACGGCGAAAAGGTACTGTCCGGTAGAGTCGAACGCGATCTGGCCCGCTGCTGAAGTTTCCGGATAGACGAGGGTATTCAACAGCTCCGGGGTCATGAGGCGTGCGCGCAATGTGCCCTGGACTGCATCCCATAGTTCCACAGAATCGCCCAGGGGCACGGCGAGCACCTTGCCCTGCGGACTGTAGGAGGCACCGACGACCCCGGTGCCAGTGGGCGGGCTGAGCATGGGATATTCGTTGGTATAGGAGTAATGCAGGCCCGAGTCGAAGAAGGCGACAACGTCGCCGTCCCCCCAGGGCGGCGCGAGAATGGCCGCAAATTGGCTGCCATCGGGGGAGACTGCGACGTCGGTCCAGAACTCGTACCCGAAGGATTCCGACTGAGTCGCGAGAGTCGACACGTCAATCGAAGTCACCGTGCCCGCGCTGCTAATGATGTCAGCTCCGTATATGTGAGTGCCGTCGGCGGACGCTCGGAAGAGACCCAGCCCAAAGTAGTTTTGCATCACGTTCAAAGTGGAAAGGTTGAGGGACATGGTGCAGGGACCAGTGACCACCGCAATATTCGATTCAGCTATAGATATGGAAACGGTTTGGTAGTTGTAAGAGGTGGCGCAGGTATAGACCGTGGCCTGCGCGGGATTGTCGGGATCAAGTATGACAAGGTGCTGATCGGCAGCGGCGAGCACCATCTTTGTCCCGTCTGGACTTAACGCCATGTCGGTGTAGGAGAGAGTAGACGCAGCACTGGGCAACTGCAGTGGACTCTTCCAAGCGAGCGTGGTTGGATCGAGGACATCGACCTCGTTGTCCTTGAGAGTGTAGAGAACTGCGCGATGAGTGTCGTAAACGAGTCCACGAAGGGCGGTGGCTGGAACGATGGTGGTTTCGGGAAGGTAGGTGACAGCGTTGCTGAGAGTGTCGCTACCGTTGGCGCTTGTGACCGCAATGCTGGAATGAGTGCCGGCGGGCCCCGTCGGGACCTTGATCGCCGCAGCCTGAAGGCTCCCCAGGTAGAGATTGGAGTTTGTGTTGACGACCTGCGCGGTATTGCCTCCAATCGTCACCTCGGGGTTGGAATTGAAAGGGGAATCGAGGATGCCGTAGCCGAAGATATCGATAGTGGGGGTTCCCGTGGCCGGGAGTAGGTTGGCGCTGGATGCGGCGACCTGCACTCCGTAGGAGATGGCGTTGGGCACAGCTGTTGTGTAACCGCTGGGGTCGATACACTCCTGACCCACCGGGCCCGAGACGGAGGAAGCGGGGATGTCCAGGTAGTCTTCGACACCTGAGGATGGCACAGTGGCCGGATAGCCGCCAAGATAGATCAAGGTTCCCGAAGCGACGCCTTGATCTCCTTCAAAGCTGACCTGAGAAGCCGAGTTGAGCGGGAAATAAAAGGGACTTGGGCCAGGACATGGTGGGCCAGGGAAGTTGGCGTCGGCGGCAACGGGAACGGGAGCCGCTGTCGTATCCGTGACGCGAAGTCCGCCGTCCGCACCGAAGTAAAGCCGGCCATTTGTGTCCACGTCAAGAAAACTCAGATCGGTGTCCTGGTGAGGGATGGCTGCGGAGTAGTAGCCCAAGTTCGTCATGCCATTGGCGTCGATGGTTTCGACACCCGCCAGGGTGGAGTTCTCGCCGTAGTAGAGAAAAAGACGGCTGCCGTCGGGGCTGAATTCGGCCCTGCCTGCATCCTGGAAGGCTCCGGGGATCGGAACGCTGCCAAGAACATTGAAGGAACCGTCAGTAAAGGTCACTTGTTGGGCAGAGACTACAGCAACCTTGGATCCGTCCGGATTGACGGCATAGCTGCGAATTCCGAACGAATTGTTTGGCGGATCGACGGTGGCCGCGGGCACCGAGGTGAGATTGTCGGAATCGGCGCTGTAGAGGTAAAGGGGATCAAACCCGAACACCGCGATCTTGCGGTCGGCGCTGCGGGCGAGGCTGTCAGCGCTGATGGAATCGCCGACTGACGACACGAGTTGGGAAAAGGTGTTGGACGCGGAGTCCCACTCGATGAGGTACTGCCCGCCGTCTAAGATATCGCTTGAGTCGATGCCCTGTTGCTGGCCGATGAGGATCACCTTCCCGTTCGCCATGGCAATTGGATTGGGATAGAACAGAGTCCAATTGGAGATGCCGAGGTTCGGGACCGGATGGCGGGTGACTGCGTGCGTGTCTTCGTCAACAGTGTAAAACTCCTGCGCGTCGGTTCCGATAACCAGCGTTTTTCCATCGGCCATCTGGTCAACGCCCCAGGCTGCGGGAAGCGGAATGCGCGAGGTGACTGTGAGGTCTGCTTGCGAGATAACGTCAAGCTCGTTGAGCTCAGGATTTGCAGCGAAGAGGAGCTGGCGACTCGCATCGTAAAAGCCATGGACCAGGTAGCCGCCAACACTGACAAAAGGTAAAGGAACGGCCTGTGCTGCCTTGAGCGTGACACTGAACGGGACATTGACCGTCAGGAGACCAGAGACACCCTTGAGCGTCCCGGAAAACTGAACGGTGGGCGCGTCAGCGGCAGCTGACAACGAGAGGGTGCCAGGCGTGCCTGGCGCGACCAGGAGCGGAGATGGCGAGGCGGTGACGCCGGTTGCGAGGCCGGTGACGGTGACGGAGACCGTGTTGCTGAAACCGTTCTCCGGTGTGACTGTTACCTGCGCCGCCTGGACGGCGCCGCCTTCGGTCAACGTGAACGACGCGGGAGAGAGAGAAAGTGTAAAGCTGGCCGCGGGCTGTTTTCCCCCGCCGCCAGCATCAGCGCTACCTGAACCGCAACCCGGAATAAATACCAATATGAGAGCGCAGACAACCGCCCAGCAAAGGTCTTGCCTCGGCTTCACGTGACGGATCCCCGAATCTGAAAATTGGCCAAAGTATACGCCGTCTGTCTCCTATCCTGTTTTCACGAGCTCGTATTCCTCAAATTAGCAATAGAGCCCCGAAAAGCTTGTGAGAGCTTGAAGAGTCGATTCGACGTTTGTCCGCTCTTGACTGCCGCGGCTGCCCTCCTAACTGAAACAAACGGCCCTCAGCCTCAAATTTCATCCAATTCGCTCCGCCCTTGCGTAGAATTACCTCCCGTTGGCGCACACTGGAAACAGCCATTAGAGACAGCGGCCGTTTATTCTCCCGCCATCACTAGGCGAAATAGCATCAGAAATGTTCCCGGTCCAAAATGCCGGAGATCCACCCGGTTTATCCCGCAAGGGGGATACACCCCACCCCCCTCCAATATTTTCGTTTTCCGCAAAAAGCTTGCAGATTATATCGGCGCCCCGCGAAAGCGCGTCGGCTTTTCCGCGGCTCGTCCGTGCTCGAGACGCGGCAGGTGACCGCCTTGCGACACGCCACCCGTTAAACTCTAGAGATGGACGACATGAAGGCGTTCATCCGCCGGCTCCCCAAGGCCGAGTTGCATCTGCATCTCGAGGGCACCATCACGCCTGCAACACTCGTCGAGCTGAGCCGGCGCCACGACACCCGCCCCATCACGCTCCCCGAGGCCGAAACCCTCTATCAATTCACTGACTTCACCGGCTTCATCGAGGCCTTCAAAGCCGTCACGCACGAGCTGGTCGGCCCCGACGATTACGAACTCGCTGCCTGGCGCATGGTCGAGCACCTCGCCGCGCAAGGCGTCGTCCACGCCGAGGTCTACATCTCGGTCGGCGTCATCTACATGTGGCGCAACCACGACCCCGCCTGTTTCGAGCCCATCTTCGCCGGCCTTGAACGCGCCCGCGTCCGCGGCGAGCGCGAGCTGGGCCTTTCGCTCTACTGGATCTTCGACGCCGTCCGCCATTTCACCGTCGAGGAGGCCGAGCGCGTTTTCCGCAAAGCCGCCGAGCTCAAGCGCTCCCATCCTTCCATCATCGGCATTGGCCTCGGCGGCGACGAACGCCGCGCCGGCTCCGAGCCCTTCCGCGCACTCTATGCCGAGGCGCGCGAAGCGGGCCTGCGCCTCACCAACCATGCCGGCGAAACCACCGGCCCCGAGGCCATCTGGGAAGCGCTCTCCATCGGCTCCGAGCGCCTCGGCCACGTGCTCTCCGCGGTTGAGGACCAGGACCTGCTCCAGGAGTTGAAACTGCGGAGCACCGGGCTCGAACTCAATCCCACCTCCAACGTCCGCACCGGGGTCTGCCCTGCATTTTCGTCTCACCCGCTGCGCCGCTACTTCGATCAGGGCCTGCTCGTCACCCTCAACTCGGACGACCCCGCCTTCTTCGGCTCCGACCTCGCCAACGAATACCTCCTCGCCCACACCGAGCAGGGCTTCACGCGCGAAGAGCTGCGTCAGCTCGCTGCAAACTCCATGCGCGCCAGCTTTTTGCCCGAGTTCGAAAAGCAAAAGTGGCTCTCCCAAATCAGCACGACATATTAACCAAAAGTTGTAGGCGCATCACCAGCATGTGGAATCTCAGCCGATGAAATTGCGGTATCATCGGAGTAGGAGGCTGTGCCCCCAATGTCCACTCAACCCGAAACCGCAAAACCCGTTGAAGAAGAAAACGACAGCAACACGCTGCGGGTCATTGGATGGTTTTCGGTGGGTATGGCCGTCGCCGCGCTTGGCATCTTCCTCGGGAACGAAATTCGCAACCGCTACAAGTTCAAGCGCCGCACCCCGTACGACTTCTATTCCAACGCCGGCGAACAGCAAGCCAACGAATTCGGGATGGGCGTTTAGCTCCAGTTGCCTTCGGTTCCATCGCAAAATGCCGCCATCGCGCGGCATTTTGCATTTTGTGCTGGGCTCTGCAGGCAAATCTTCGAACGCATTCCGTCTTCCTCCGCCGCTTTCCATCTCCATTTGCTTCAGTCGCCTGCGACAAGCGTCGCCAACGCTCAGGCCAATGAGATTGCCTTTTATGGTTTGACTCGAATTTTGCGCGTTGCTATAGTTTTCCTATGAGTTTGTCCTCCACTCCGGCGACCGTTTGCGCATGTTGTTGCGCATTGCGCCGGTCGTGTGGGTGAGTCAAGCTAGACTTAATCGAACCCCATAAGGCCGCGCCTCAGCACTTCGCTGACGCGGCCTTTCTGTTTCTCGTGCACAGTGCACATTGCAATCTTTCTAACCGGACATGATTTTCATGAGCGTTCGTTCTTCCCATCCGCGGCTTCCCGTCTCCGCCTCCCGGCGGACAAGCCGTTGTTGTTGCCGCTGACCTCAATTCCATCCTGATTCTTCGCGTATGCAGGAGACGCCTTAAGTGCTCTCCCGCATTCCGTCAGCGATCCCCAGCCTGGAATCCCAGGCAATCGACACACAGATATTCAGGAGGCCTTGTGCGACTCGCAACAAAATTGTATTTATCTCTCGTCATTCTCATCGCGGGAATCCCCCTTGCTTCAGCCCAGGTCGTAGGCGGCTCCATCAGCGGCACCGTGCATGAAGCAACTGGCGCATCGTCTCGATGGCGCAGCCGTGACCGTGCGTCAAATTGAAACCGGCGCGACCCGCAGCCTCACCACTGACGCCGATGGACGCTTCTATGCGCCGTCGCTGCCCGTCGGGCGCGTATTCCGTCTCGGTCAACCACGACGGCTTCGCGACCGCAGGCAGCGCACCGGCATCTCGCTCACCGTCGGCCAGAGCCTGCAGTTGGACTTCGTCCTTGGCGTTGCGGCGGTCGAGCAGCAGGTTGAAGTGGACGCTTCGGGAGACAGCGTCAACATCACCACCCAGCAAACCGCCGGGCTCATCAACGAGCGCCAGGTCAAGGAACTGCCCCTCAACGGCCGCAGCTACGACGAACTGCTCACGCTCAATCCAGCCACCGTCAACTACACCGGCGAACGCTCCGGCAGCATCGGCACTTCGAACTCCTCCGTGGGCAACATGTTCGCCGTCAGCGGCCGCCGCCCGCAGGACAATCTCTTCCTGCTCAACGGCATCGAATACACCGGCGCGTCGCTCATCAACGTCACGCCCGGAGGAACCAGCGGCCAGTTGCTGGGCGTGGATGCGGTGCGCGAGTTCAACGTCGCCACTGACACCTATGGCGCAAGCTACGGCAAGCGCGATGGCGCGCAGGTCAGCATCGTCACCACCTCAGGAACAAATCAACTGCACGGCACCGCGTTTGAATTTCTCCGCAACAGCGCTCTCGACGCCCGCAACTACTTCGACGCAGGCGCGCATTCCCGAATTCCAGCGCAACCAGTTCGGCGGCTCGCTCGGCGGTCCCATCCGCAGCAACAAGCTCTTCCTCTTCGGCAACTACGAGGGATTCCGGCAGAACTGGGGATTGAGCGCCGTCACCCTCGTGCCCGACGACGAGGCGCGCCACGGCTATCTGCCCGACTCCTCGGGAACGGAGCAGTATGTCGGCGTCAACTCCGCCGTGCAGCCGCTGCTCGCGCTCTGGCCGGTCGCCAATGGTCCCGAACTCGGCGGCGGCATTGCCGAAGCTTTCAGCCATCCCAAGCAGGACATCCGCGAAGACTTCGGCACCACGCGCTTCGACGACAACCTCTCCAGCAAGGATCTGCTCTTCGCCGTCTACACCGTCGACGACAGCAGCGCCAACACGCCCTCGCAGAACCCGCTCAGCCTCATCAACGAAAGCCTCCGCGAGCAGGTCGCCAGCGTTCAGGAGCAGCATGTCTTCTCCCCGTCTCTGCTGAATACAGCGCGGGTCGGCTATCTCACGCGCCAGCTATTTCTTTACCGGCTACACCCCCGTCGATCTCGCCGGATGGGTCTCGGGCGAGCCGATCGGCGCCATCGTCATCAGCGGCAGCACCGCCTCCAACGGTGCATCGGCCATCACCCAGGCCGGAACCAACGTGGGCAGCAACAACACGGCAACGCGCAATCTGTTCACCTTCGATGACCACGTCTACTGGTCGCACGGCCGCAATCAGATCGAAGCCGGCGCCTGGCTCCAGCGCATCCAGTCCAACGATCTGCTCGCGCAGGACCAATACGGGCAGGCTTCATTCAGCACTCTCGCAAACATTCCTGCAAGGCACGGTGAAGACCTTCACCGTGGTTCCGTCGCCCACCGAACTCGGTTGGCGCTCGCTTGAAGGCGCAGGATTCATCGAGGACACCATCAAGCTCACGCCAAGGCTCGAACTGCGGGCCGGCTTCCGCTCTGAATCTACCAACGGCTGGAACGAAGCGCAGGGCCGCGCATCAAATTACGCGCTCGCTCGACGGCGTCCTTCAAACGCAATCCGGTGATCGGCAATTCCGCTCTCACCAACAACCGCGCCAGGTTCCTTCCTTCGCCGCGCGTCGGCTTTGCCTGGGACGTCTGGGGCAATGGCAAAACCGCGATCCGCGGCGGCTTCGGTCTCTACCACGGACTGCTCGATACGCTCGATTACCGCCTCGACCAGACCGCCCCCTTCAACACCGCGGAGTCCATCAAGAACATCGCAGTCTCCAACTTGAACATCACGCCGGGAACGCCGCCGCCCGCCGGTACCCTTGTATCGCCCAGCAATGTGCAGCCTGATATCTCTACTCCAGCGGTGATCGAATGGAGCCTGCGCGTCGAGCAGCAGATTGCGCCGCAGCACATCCCTTACCGTCGGCTATGTGGCCTCGCACAGCTATCATCAAATCCTTTCTGAAGACATGAACGAACCTGTGCCCACCTACCTGGCCGATGGAACGCCCTTCTACCCAACCGGCGCGAAGAATGCGAATCCCGATCTCGCCAATTCAACATCATGGGTGTCGCAGGGCGTGGGCCTCTACAACTCCCTTGTCGTCGACGTGCGCCGCTCGTTCGCCAACGGCTTTCAATTCCGCGGCAACTACACCTACTCCAAGAATCTCGATGACGGCTCCGCGTGGAACACCAGCGTAAGCGGCAACACTCCAGCATTTGTCGAGTTCCCCTTGCAGCCCAAACTGGATTGGGGTCCGGCAGCAACTGACGTGCGCAATATCGCGTCCATCAACGGCAGCTATGAATTGCCCTTCGGCCCGCACAAGCACTTTCTGAATCACGCTTCCGCGCCTGTCAACTTCGCCGCCGCGGGATGGACCGCCAGCGCCATCGTCAATGTGCAATCCGGCTTTCCATTCTCTCCGCAGCTCGGATACAACCCCACAGGCAACGGAGACACGCGCAATCCAGTGCGGCCCGACTGGAACCCGTCTTTCAGCGGGAACTTGTATCCGCGCACGGCCAGCCAGTACTTCAACCCCGCGGCATTTCTTCCTCCCGCCACCGGAACCTACGGCAACGTCTCGCGCGATTCTCTAACCGGGCCCGGTCTGTCGGAGGTAGATTTCTCCGCGTCCAAAAACTCGCGCATCACCGAGCGCCTTGGCTTGCAGTTCCGCGCGGAGTTCTTCAACATCCTCAACCGCACCAATTTCCTCACGCCCAACGAAGTGGTGTACACCTCGGCGACCTCTGTCTCGCCCACGGCCGGTCTGGTCACAGCCACATCCACGACCTCGCGCCAGATTCAGTTCGGCGCCAAGTTGCAGTTTTAAAAGGACCGCACGCCCCGGTCGCAGGATTGCATTTGCGGACGGGGCGTGATGCCGCACCTCTGATCCAGGCTGCTCTGCCACGGCAGGGCTCGCACAACTTCAGCCAGAATTTATTTGTCGCTCAACTTTCCTCCAAATACTTCCCATCCTCGAAATCCTTCCCGTAGTGAACCTTGCCGCGCGAATTGGCGTATTCATTTCCTGTGGCCATCTTCATTCCTCTCCGAAGATGTGCCAAGGCGCAACTCACAATGCCAGGCCGCATCTAACAAAATGTGATGGAGGTCAACATGCTATTTCCCGGTTTGAGCTGGTTCTTCCCCTTTCTTCAGGGAATCTTTTTCGGCCTACTTGCCATGGCCCTTCATGAGGCCGCGCACGTGGTTGCGGCATTGGCCGTCGGCGTCAGGGTGAAGAATGTCGGCTTTTCGTGGAAAGGCATCTACACCGTACGCGAAGCTGGACCACCAGCGAAGAACATCCTTGTCTCCCTGGCTGGCCCACTAACCAATCTGGCGCTTATTCTGTGCTGGGCTTGGTCGCCCGACTTCGGCCTCGCAAATTTGTGCTTCGCAGCCTTCAACCTGCTCCCTATACAGGGCTCTGATGGCGATCGGGTTCTGAAATGTCTCGATCAAATGCAAAAGCAAACGATGCTGGCTGAGTCGCTCAATCGGGCGCTCATGCGTCTTTGAACCACTATCGTCCCCAGTTCCACGTTCTCCTCTGACCAGCCACCGTCCACTGCGTTACCCTAGACCCTTATGGGTCGCATCCGCATTCTCCCCGACCAGGTTGCCAACCAGATCGCCGCCGGTGAGGTGGTCGACCGGCCCGCCTCGGTCGTAAAGGAACTTCTCGAGAATGCGCTTGACGCCGGAGCCACCCGCATCCGCGTCGAGGTCGAGGCGGGCGGAAGACGGCTCATTCGCGTCAGCGATGACGGCCACGGCATGAATCGCGACGACGCCCTGCTGGCCTTCGAGCGCCACGCCACCTCCAAGCTGCGCACTGCCGCCGATTTGCTCTCCATCGCGACCCTCGGCTTCCGGGGTGAGGCACTGCCCTCCATCGCCTCCGTGGCCCGGGTCACTCTCGAAACTTCTACTGGCGAAGAAGCCGCCGGAACGCGTCTCGAAATTGCCGCCGGCAAAATTCTTCACGTCGTCGACGCCGCCCTGCCTCGCGGAACCACAATCGCCGTCGCCGATCTCTTCTTCAACACGCCCGCTCGCCGCAAATTCCTCCGCGCAGAGACCACAGAGCTGGCGCACGTCACGGCGCTTGTCACTCACTACGCCCTTGTCCACCCGGAGATGCACTTCGAGCTGCTTTCCGCTACCCACACCCTCGTCTCCGCTCCGCCGGTCACACGCACAGCCGAGCGCATCTATCAGATCTTCGGCAAAGACACCCTGGCCCAGCTTCTGCCCGTGGCCGCTGAGACTCCCCTCTCTCACGCAGGCCTTCCCGACCCTCCGCCGTGGAAACGCGATCCCGACGAACCCGCCCGCGACCCTGGCGTAGTGCGTCTGAGCGGCTTCTATTCCAAGCCCGAGTTGCAAAAGCTCAACCGCAATTCCATCTACATCTTCATCAACAAGCGCCTTATCCGCGATCGCCTGCTGCTGCATGCAATCACTGAGGCTTATCGCAACATCATTCCGCCCACCAGCTCTCCGGTCGTGCTTCTCTTTCTCGAAATGCCACCCGAAGAGGTCGACGTCAACGTTCATCCCGCCAAGACTGAAGTGCGCTTCCGACAGCAATCCCTCATCCATGACTTTGTCCGCGATAGTATCCGGACGGCGCTGATCGAACGCCCGCCCCGCCGCCGGATTTCTGGCCGCGCTCGATAACTCCCCGGCCGCCAGCCCATCCCTCATGCCTCCTCCGATCTCCCCTTTGCCGGGATCGCCGCAAAGCGGCCCGCTACCGGATTCCGAGCCCGCCACACTCAAGGATGCCGAGGCTTTTCAATTGACCCCGCGCCCCATAGCGCCCGTCCCTGGGACACTCCCGTTCGACGGCAGATTTCTCCTCCCGCCCGCATTCAATGAAGCTGGCTTCGACCAGAACGCATTCGGTCAGGCAGCCACGGCCTTTTTCAAACCAGAATCCCAGCTTGCAAACGGCTGTTCGCCCGACCCCTCGGATGCTGCTCCTTACGCTCCTGGAACGGTCCAGGCGACCGCCCAGGTCGAAGCCGAACAGGCTGCCGCCAACCTCAATCACCTGCGCTTCGTTGCGTCCTCTTGGCCAGTTGCGGGAGTCATTTATCCTCGCCACCGGCACGGACGGCCTGTGGATAATCGACCAGCATGTGGCCCACGAGCGGGTGCTTTTTGAAAAAATTTTGCGCGATCGGCAGGTTGAACACGTCCAGCGGCAGCGTCTGCTGATGCCCTTCCTGGTCGAATTGAAGCCTTGGCAAATGGTGGTTTTTGCCCAAATCGCCGAAGAACTCGACCGAAACGGCTTTGAGGTGGAACCCTTTGGTCCTCAGACACTTGCAGTAAAAGCCGCACCGGTGGGCCTGGAAGGCCCCGCTCTCGAAAGAATGCTCGCCGAGGTCATTGAGCAGTCCGGTGGGGATTCTCGAGGAACCCGAGCAAAATCAGGATCTTACTGCACTTCGCACACGTATAGCAGCTTCCATCGCTTGCCACTCCGCCATCAAAATCAACACCCCGCTCGATCCGGTGCGCATGGAGTGGCTGTTGACAGAACTTTCAAAGACTGAGCATCCAACAAGTTGCCCCCACGGACGTCCAATAGCTTTGCTGTATTCTTGGAAGGATATTCAGCGGGCCTTCCATCGAATCTAAATCGCATCTAAAATAGGTGAGGGTGGTAGCCCTCCTCTCAGGAGAGAGGGCTGCTTGGCGCCTGCGCCAGCCTGGAAGAGAGGTTTTTCTTTGACATCGGAACAATTGGAAGCAGCGCGTGCCGAAAGGATGCGCCATAACGGACTTGGGACCCTCACTTTAGAGGATGCCCGGACGTGGATTGAAGAGACCGGCTTGTGTCTCTTTTTGCCAAGGAGGCAGTTTTCGTCCTCCGTCGCGCCTTCATTTGTTGAGGCTATCGCCGGACATCGGGATGCGACCCCCGACCCCCGTCAGATTGCGGCAGCCGAGGAACTCCTCGTGCGTCTCGAGATCGATGGCGTTGCTGTCCGGCTCAATATGCTTGGCCAGCCCGGCGAGCAGCCCGATTTCGTCGTCGCTGCCTGGGTTCTGCCCTACGTGTATGCCCTCAGGGGTGACCGTGACTGGCGCCGCAGCCCGCAGTTGACCGGCTCCCGCCAGGTTTCGCAGTTGGCCGTTCAGGCCTACAAGCATGCTCGAATCCAGGCGAGGCCACCATTCCCCAGCTCAAGCAGACCTTGGGCCGCGAGGTGAGCGAAGCTGCGGTATTGCGCGCCATTACCGAACTCTGGCAGCAATTGCGAATTATTCCGGTCGTTGCGGCTCCTGGACAAGCTGCCCGGTGGCAACTGCTTCGCATTCGTTTCCAAAAGGCGATAGCTGAAGGTGCTTCCACCTCGCAGGTCACTGCGATATCGGTGCTGGCATCCATATACCTTCAAGCCGTGATTGCCGCCAGCATGGAGGAGGTTGAGCTCTTCCTGGCTCCCCTCACCGCCCGCAGCAAGGTGCGCGAAGTGTCTGCGCGGACTTGTCGCTACGCGCCAGGTTCACACCATTTCGATGGGGCATGCACCCCACTTCTACGTCGCCGGAACCCTGCCGGAGTTCTCTGTTGCGCCCAGCCTTTACGGTAGCGCCTATCTGCCTTCCTCGTCCTACTTCGCAAATGCCAGGGACCATGAAGAGGAGCACTTTGAATCTTCTCTTTCACAGTCGTCTCTCTCCGCGTCTACCCCGGCCGAAGTCCGCAAGGCGCCCGAAACACATTCCCCGCGGACTCCTGTCCGCAAACCCGCAGTTGCGGGCAAGTCTGCTGCAGCGCGGCCGCACTTTAGCCGTCCCGCATCGCAGAGCCGCGATCGCAAACCTGCCGCGACGGGCAAACCAGGTCAATCCGCCAATGGCAACCGTCCCGTTCGGCGTGGCGCAGATGCCCGTTCCGCGAACTCTCGGACCTCCAGCACCAGGCCTCAGAACGGCCCGCGGCCTGCATCCGCCTCACGCTGGGGCAAAAGCGCGCCCAAGAGCACCAACGGAAAGAGCAACGGCCTCCATGCTCCATCCAGTTCCAACGGTGCAAAGTTAAACGGCGCCTCAACTCGACCGTCGAATGGTTCCAGCACCGTGCGCAATGGTAAATCCACAGCGTCCACTTGGAACAAACGCAACGGACTTACCAATGGCATGAAAACATCGGCTAAGCCCGGCACAGTCAAGCGCAAGGCTGTTTTGACCCGCAAGGCGGATGCACGGCCCGCGCGCGGGAACCGCAAACCGGCCATGACAGCTGGCGCCGGTGCCGGAAGCAGCAAGCGGTTTGGCTTCACCGCGCGGCCCAAGCAGGGGACAAAGAAGCGCGGATGAATGCGTTTGCAAACCCTTTGCGCGCCGCTCAACCCGCACGGAAGATGATCGTTGCCATCGATGGCCCTGCCGGGGCGGGGAAGAGCACGATTGCCAGGCATCTTGCCCGGCATTTCGGCCTGTTGAATCTTGAAACCGGCGCAATGTACCGTGCCTTTGCCTTGAAGGCCCTTCGCGCTTCTGTCCCGCTGGATGAGGTCGCGGGGCTTGAAGCGCTCGCCGCCGAGACCTCGATTCGGCTCGAGCCCGGCGAAGACGAAAATCGCGTCCTCCTCGATGACGAAGACGTCACCGGCCTGATTCGCAATCAAGTGGTCACCGACGCCGCCTCGCGCGTCAGCGTTTTTCCCGCCATTCGTGGGTGGATGGTGCGCCTGCAGCAGCAGATGGCCGCCGACGGCGGTGTGGTCATGGAAGGCCGCGATATCGGAACTGTCGTTTTTCCTCACGCGGAAGTGAAGATTTTCTTGGACGCCGCTCCAGAAGTGCGGGGTCTGCGCCGGTTCGATCAGCTCGGACCCGGGCCCGCCGTGCAACCTGAAGAAGTGATACGCGATCTGCGCGCGCGCGACGCGCGGGATCGCAACCGCGCCGACTCTCCGCTGAAACCTGCTTCGGATGCCGTCTTGCTTGACTCCACCAACATGACGCTGGAAGAAGCCGTACGAGCCGCCGAAAACATCGTCGACGCAAAGCTCGCCAAAACCATTCCCTCCTCCTAGCTGACTGTTCTTGGCGAGACTCTGCGGCGAACACAGACATGGGGAAACCCCTTGGAGATGATCTGCGCCGTAAGTTGCTTTTTGCCTACGACCAAGGCGAGGGAACGCTGGAGGAACTGGCCAGTCGTTTTCTGGTGAGTGTTGGCTGGGCGAAGAAGATTTCCGCCGCGCGCAACCGCACCGGTCAAGCCGAGCGAGTGCCTCACAAGCCGGGGCGTAAACCGCACGCCGGCATGAAGGCGCAACAACAGGTGAGGGCCTGGTTTGTTCAGCAGCCCGATCTGACGCTGGCCGAAGTGCAGCAGAAGTTACTCGGCAAGGCGGGTGTTTCGCTCAGCTTGCCCCAGGTCTGGAAGTTGCTGCGAAAACTGGGACTGCGACTTAAAAAAAGTCGCTCCACGCTACCGAGCGAGATACCGAAGCCAACCGTAAACAGCGCCAGGAGTTTATCGCGCGCATCGCGACGATCTCTCCGGAGCGTCTGATTTTCTTGGACGAAAGCGGGGTCACTACCTCAATGACGCGGCTCTATGCACGCAGCTTTGGGGGCGAGCGCATCTGTGAAACAACGCCCGGCGGACGCTGGAAAATCATGACCATTCTGGGCGCCATGAGCCTCGGCGGAATCATCGCATCGATGACCATCGAAGAGGCCACAGATGGCGACATCTTTATGGCCTACGTTGAACACATTCTGTGTCAGGCGCTCAGGCCCGGCGACGTGGTCGTGATGGATAACTTGAGTTCACACAAGATCAAGGGGGTGCGCCGATTGATTGAAAAAGCGGGGGCGGAAGTGCTCTATCTGCCGCCCTACTCGCCGGACCTGAACCCCATAGAGAAAGCGTGGTCCAAGCTCAAGCAAATCCTTCGCTCGACAAAGGCAAGAACCAAACAAGCACTGGAAAAAGCTATCGCCGAAGCCCTCCGGCTGATCACTCCAGACAACGCAAAGGCTAGAGTTTCAGATCTTCTGGATCGCCGGCTCCTCACGGAGCGATCGACAGCGCGCGCGAGCATGCAGCCCCGTTCTTTGCGCCGATCCGAATTCCATGACAAACTGATCTCGAGTTGGCGAATACCTCTCGTCGGATCCAAACGGGCAAGACCCAGGAATGCATCGATCCACTTCCCCCACGAGCAAGCCCATCTGTTTAGCACTCAAGATGCGTGTAGCGCGATTGTGAAACTTGGTTGGATACCCTTTCGTCCTCTAAGTCAATTTGAAAGTCTCACCGGCCCCGGAGGTAGACTTGCCCCTCTCTTGCCCTCGTTGCGGATTGAAGGACTTTCGAGTCTCCCGCCTTCGCCCGGCTGACCTGTTCCACTTGCTGGTCCTTCAACATCCGGTGCGCTGTCATAAATGCAAGAGACGGACGTATGCGCCAATTCTCCTGGCTCTCTCACTGCCCCCCGGCGAATACCGGCCGTGGCCGAAGTCGCAAAGCAGAAGCAATCGCGAGAGTCGCGAGGAATAGCCGCAGGCCTCCCTTCATGGTCGCAAATTACTGTGATTCCAACATGGGCATCATTGGGTTTGGGCCCCGGTGAACGATGTGGAATATCGTTCACCGGTTCGACGCGGCCCCCGGAGCATAGAATTCCTATAGAGTTTAAGCAGTATGGAAATCACCTGCAATCGCTGCCGTCAGACTATTCAGGCCGAGGACTGCTATTGTCCCGCCTGCGGTCTGCCCCAACTCGTCTACACAACCGACACCACGGATGGGCAGCCGCCGGCAGAACGCTGGACCGAAGCAGTGAGAGACGCGAGCATGGTTGACTGGAAGCCCGCCATGCGCGCAGCCATTGCGCTTGCCGTGCCGGCAGGATTGCTTTCAAGCGGTCTCTCGCCAGTGGGCATTCTCGGAATATTCTGGATGGCTGCCGCCGCGGCTTGGGCGGTTGTAATCTACATGCGCAGTCAGCGGCCGGCTTGGATCACCGTCGGCGCAGGCGCGCGCATCGGGCTGGTCACCGGCTTGCTCGGCGCATGGCTGGCATTCACGGTGAGCGGAGGCGTTTTGTTCGTGGAACGGTTTGTTCTGCACCACGCCGCCCAGATGGACGCCGAGTGGAAGAACGCCGTAGACCTGAGCCAGCAGATGACCGAGCAGTGGACATCCGCAATGGCTCCATCTGATGCGGCCCAGGCCCAGACAAGCCGTGCGCAGCTTCAGGCCTGGATGCTCTCACCCTGGGGGCATGCCGGCATGGAAGCGTTCGATCTCGTCGCTTATGCAATCTTCCTGCTGTTTTTCGCGGCTGGCGGCGGCGCATTGGGAGCGCGTCTGCTCGCTCGCTCGCGGCGCCCTGAGGTTTGAGCTGATGCATCGGCCTCCGCAGCGCAGCCACTCAAGGCGAGCCAGCACAGGAACTCACACCTGATTCCAGTTCTCCACAACTTGCCCCGATGGGCCAAGCCTCGTATCATCCCACGAGAGACAAGCGAAGAGCGAACCCATGAGCGAAGAGCCAAACAAGCCCAGTCTGCGCATCAAGGGCAGGCTGATGTCCGCCTCCGAAATCGAACGCACCCTGGTGCGCCTGGCCCACGAAATCGTTGAGAAGAGCAACGGCAGCGAAGACCTCGCCCTCGTCGGCATCAAGCGTCGCGGCGTGCCGCTCGCTGAGCGGCTCGGCAAACTCATCTCCAGTATCGAAAAACGCACGATAAACACCGGCATGCTCGACATCCAGTTCTATCGCGACGACCTCTCCACGGCCGATGTGCGCCCGGTGGTGACTCCCGGTTCCATCGGTTTCGACGTCGAAGGCCGCGACGTGGTGCTTTGCGACGACGTGCTCTATACCGGTCGCACCATCCGCGCCGCGCTTGATGCGCTTTTTGACCACGGCCGCCCCCGCCGCGTACAACTCGCTGTGCTGATTGATCGCGGTCATCGCGAGCTGCCTATCGAGGCCACTTATGTGGGGAAGCATGTGCCCACCAGCAGCCGCGAAATTATCGAAGTAAAATTCCGCGAGGTCGACAACGACGAGCAGGTTCTGCTTGTCGAACGAGTGGATTAGACAAGAAACGCAGCATCACGCCCCTGGCTCGTGGCTGGAGGCTGGGAGCTGGAGGCTGAAAGCTCAAAAATATGAATGCGACAGCACTACCCGTTCGCCGCCAGATTCACCCTCCTCCAATCGCCGCCTCGCCGTTCCCCTACAACCCCGGTTCACTGCTCTCGGTTCAGGACTTGAGCCTCGAGGCAGTCAGCAGCTTGCTGAGTCGGGCGTCCGTGCTCGAAAACCTCGATCCGCTGGTCCGCGACCGCATCCTTCTCAAGCGTCGCATCGCGCTGCTCTTCTACGAGTCCTCCACGCGCACCCGCACCAGTTTTGAACTGGCCGCAAAAAGTCTTGGCGCCGATACAACGCTGGTTTCCAGCCTCTCGTCGAGTATTGAAAAGGGCGAGACGCTGAAAGACACCGGCCTCACCCTGCGCGCGCTCGGAGCCGAAGCCATCATCCTTCGCCACAACTCCTCCGGCGCGGCGTGGTTGCTTGAAGAAGCGACCCGTCTTCCTGTGCTCAACGCGGGCGACGGCATGCATGAGCATCCCACCCAGGCCCTGCTTGATCTGCGCACCATCCTGCAGCATCTGCGCCCCGGGGTTGAAACCGTGACCGCCGAAACTCTGGCCGGCGTCACCGTGACCATCGTTGGCGACATCCTGCACAGCCGCGTCGCTCGCTCCAATATGCTCCTGCTGCCGCGCCTCGGCGCGCGCGTGGTGCTTTGCGGTCCCAAGGAGTTGCTACCCGAATTAGCCGCGGGTGCGGGCCCGAATATCGTCGTCGAGCGGGATTTTGAAGTTGCCCTTCGCCAATCGCAGGCTGTGATGATGCTCCGCATTCAGGCAGAACGACTTGCCGGCCTTCAGCTCGATCTCGAGCAGTACAAGGCCAACTACCAGCTCACCGGCCAACGCCTCGCCACCCAGGCTCCTTCTGCCATGGTCCTGCATCCCGGCCCCATCATTCGCGGCCTCGAACTCACCGCAGGCGTTGCAGATGGTGCGCAGTCAGCGATCCTCGAGCAGGTTCGCAACGGAGTCGCAATTCGAATGGCAGTGGTAGAGCGCGCACTGGCATTCGGAACCGCCGCCTGCGGATCTTCCTCAGAGCTGAAGAATGGAGGCCGCGCATGACGGCGCTCGTAATTCGCGGTGGCCATCTGATCGATCCCGCAGCCGGAATCGACGGTCTAAAAGACATCCTTCTCAAAGACGGACGCGTCGCAGAAATCGCCGCTCCCGGCAAGCTGAAATCCGCCAATGGTGCAGAAGCGCTCGATGCCGCCGGTCTCATCGTCGCGCCGGGCCTCATCGATATTCATGTCCATCTGCGCGAACCCGGCCAGGGCTACAAAGAAACCATCGCCACCGGCACGGCTGCCGCTGCAGCAGGCGGATTTACAGCCGTCGCCGCCATGCCCAATACCGTCCCTGTGAACGACTCGCCTGAAATCACGCGCTGGATGCTCGCGCCGGAACGGGCCGCAGTCATTCGCGTTTTCCCCATCGGCGCCGCCACGCGCGGATCAAAGGGAGAGTCGCTCAACGACTTCGCCGCCCTCAAGTCTGCTGGAGCCGTTGCTGTCACCGACGATGGCCACCCCATCCTCAAAGACGGCGTGATGCGCGAAACTCTCGCCGCCGCGGCGCGGGTTGGGCTCTCGGTCATTCAGCACGCTGAGGACACGCGCATGACCCAGGGCGCCAGCATGAACGCCGGACCGATGGCATTCAAGCTTGGCCTGCGCGGCATGCCGCCTGAGGCGGAGTCCGGTCTTGTCGAGCGCGATATTCGCCTCGTCACCGAACTGCGCGATGCCCGCGTCCATTTGCACGTCGCCCATACATCCACAGCCGCCGCGGTCGCCGCCGTGCGCCAGGCACGGCGCAATGGCCTCCGCGTCACCTGCGAAGTTGCACCCCATCACTTTCTCCTGACTGAAGACCACGTGGGCGAGTACAACACCAACGCCAAGATGAATCCGCCTCTGCGCTCGGCAGCCGATCGCGACGCCATGATTGAGGCCATCCTCGACGGCGTGGTCGACGCCATCGCCACCGATCACGCACCCCACGCCACGCACGAAAAGGAAGTGGAGTTCGAGCACGCGCCCAACGGCATCACTGGCCTCGAGACTGCGTTGGGTCTCTGCCTGCGCTGGCTTCACAAGGAGTGGAAGCTGCCCATGGGTCGCGTCTTGAGCCTTCTGAGCGCGCAGCCTGCGGCTCTGCTGGGCCTGAAAGGCCGCGGCACACTCGCCGTTGGCAGCTTTGCGGACGTTGTCATCTTCGACCCTAAGGCCGAATGGACCTACCGCGCCACAGATACAAAATCCAAGGCGCGCAACACGCCGTTCGACGGCTGGACCATGCAAGGCAAGGTCCGATGGACCATCAGCGAAGGCCGCGTTGTGCACACAAACCGCTGACGTGTTCTCAAGTAGGTGAAATACACGGTTAGGATGCTTTGCCCAGCAATTCCTGCTCGGCCCGGAACCAGTCTTCTGCATCGCTACCGTGCTGCTGCCCGCGCTCGGCCCAATAACGGTGTGCGAGCCGCGCAATCTCTTCGTGAGATGCCTTCATCTGGGTGACGTTCGTGATGGAAGCCTTTTTCCGCGTCGCCGCCTTCTTGGGAGCGCTCGCGCTGGCTTTCCTCGGCGCAGTCTCTTTCTTCACTTTCTCTGCCATTTGGGTTCTCCTCGTCGATTTGGGGGCCATCGATCAGGCCATCCTTTCTAGAATACAAAGCAGTCAATTCTCCACAAGTGCTAAAGTCACTCGAAGAATCTTCGCGGTAATCTGGCTCCGAAGACCACGTCAGGCCCGCATTCTGAAGTGCGGAACGTCGGTAACGTTCTCATCGGCAAGTCCTTATCGCCCAAATCGGGTCGCATAGGCGAAAATAGGATTCGATGGTGATTTGGCCGCGAAATTTATCGGGTCGGGCGCTGATGCTGCTGCTCCTTGGCGGCTTGCCGTATTGCGAACCTGCGGCCGTCCACGCGCAGGACGAAACGTCTTTCCCGGTTGATTCATCCCGTTGGGAGACTCATCGCAAGCTTTCCGACCACCTTCCGGAGCAGCCTAGTCTCACGCCGGAATTCACAATCCCTGTTCAGCCATTGGGATTCTCCGCCCCGGGCCCCTTCTACTTGGGCCGCCACAACAGCCTCGTCAGTTTGGACTTCATCGACGAAAACCGGCTGCTCTTCACTTTCCAGGTACCGGGCCTCATGCACCGCAAGCCTACCGACACCACGGCGATCGATGAGCGGCAGATCCGCGCCGTGGTGGTGTCGCTGCCTCAGGGAAAAATCGAGTCCGAGGCATTGTGGCCCATGCACGACCGCATGCGCTACCTGTGGATGCTCAAGGACGGGCACTTCCTGCTGCGGGATAGGGAATCCCTTACGGAAGGCGACGCAGCGCTCCAGCTAAAGCCTTCCCTGCGTTTTCCGGGTCGTGTCATGTGGATCGAATTGGATCCCTCGCAGCAGATCATCAATGCCGACTTTCTCATGCCCCCCGAAACGCTGCCAAACCATGCCGCAACAACAGATCAAAAGCAGCTCAACTTGAAGCCTGATCTGGTTACGCGCACCCTCAGGCGTGAGTCGGGCGAGATGCTGCTCGAGACCCGCACGGGCCTGACCGTCCAACAGCCAATCAGTTCCGAAGGCTACACCGAAGTGGAGGCAGCCATGCTCAACGGCATGCTGCGTCACGCACAACTCCCCATCAACTCCGTCAGCTTTCTTCAGAACGCGCGCAACGACGTCAACGAGTGGTATGTGAACTTGAAATTCTTCACTGGCACCATCAAAGACGTCAACAGCGTGGAATCGAAATGCGAACCCACCTCGGAATTCATCACTGAGCGGGAGTTCCTCGTGACCGCCTGTGATCTTTGGGATGGCTGGGACCTTATGGGCATGACCACCAACGGCCACAAGCTCTGGGAGGATAAGACTTCGTCCCATGAAATATGGGCGCATTGGGTCACTTCGCAGGATGGCACCCGCATCGCACGAGAAGCTGTCATTCTGGACCACCCCATGACCCATGGCCCGCGTCCTCTCGATCCGGAGAACGTGAAAGGTCAACTTGTCAGGGTGTTGAATGCCTCAGATGGCAAGGTCGTGCTGGAGACACTCGCGAGCCCCACACTCGATGGCGGCGGAAACATAGCCGTCTCGCCCACAGGACGCCGCGCGGCGGTGCTCAACGACGGCGCCATCCAGATATTCGAACTGCCTCCGCACTGACGCTCCGTCGCGGCGAAGCAACGGAACGCCGTCCTCGCGCCAGCGTACGATCACTGTCTTCGCCGCGAAGAATTCATCAACCGTCCCTCCGACGCAGACGGCAGCAGTTTGCGCTTGCCCGCTCCCGCATGCGGCCCCTATTCTTGTCAGGCATTTATCTCTACCGCCAACGGCAACGATTTCCACCGTACTCTGCAGCGAGGTCACTCTATCCATGAATAAGCGGGATTTTCTCAAGTCATCCGGCGTATTGGTAGCCGGCGGCGTTCTATCGCGCATTGCTCCCGGTCAGCAGCAAGCCGCGCCGCGCGAGAACTGGGCAGGCAACCTTACCTACAGCACCGACCACCTGCTCACGCCCGCTTCCATCGACGAGGTTCGCCAGGCAGTGAAGACCTGCGCCAAATTGCGCGCGCTCGGCACGCGCCACTCTTTCAACGCCATCGCCGACAGCACGCAGAATCAGATCTCGCTCAGGCAGCTTGATTCCATCGACATCGACGAAAAAGCGCGCACCGTCACGGTCGGCGCAGGCGTCACCTATGGCAAACTTGCTCCCGTCATTGATGCGCGCGGCTATGCTCTCCACAACCTCGCCTCGCTGCCTCACATCTCCGTCGCCGGCGCCATCTCCACCGCCACCCATGGCTCGGGAATCCAGAACGGCAATCTCGCCACTGCCGTCGCAGCGCTCGAAATCGTCACCGCCGATGGCGAGGTTATTCATTTGTCGCGTGAAAAGGACGGAGACCAGTTTCTCGGCGCCGTTGTAGGCCTCGGCGCTCTCGGCGTCACCACCCGCGTCACCCTCAATCTGCTGCCCACCTTTCAGGTGGCCCAGTCCGTCTACCAAAATCTCTCCTTCGATCATCTGGAGCATCACTTCGACGAAATCTTCGGCAGCGGCTATAGCGTCAGCCTTTTCACTGACTGGCAGAAACATCAGGCGACACAGGTCTGGATCAAGCGCCGCCTCGCGCCCGGCGACAAGAACGAATGGCAGCCGGAATTCTTCGGCGCAAAACTTGCAACCAGAAAGTTGCATCCCATTACTGCCCTCGACGCCACCCCCTGCACCGACCAGCAGGGGACTCCCGGCCCTTGGTACGAGCGTCTGCCGCATTTCCGCATGGGCTTTACACCCTCCAGCGGACACGAATTGCAGACGGAATATTTCGTCCCCCGTGACCGCGGATACCAGGCCATTCTTGCCGTTGAAAAGTTGCGCGACCAGATAACACCCCACCTGTTAGTCACCGAACTGCGCACCATTGCCCCCGACCACCTGTGGATGAGCATGGCCTACCAGCGTCCCTCGCTCGCAATTCATTTCACATGGAAACCGGAGTGGCCCGAGGTGCGCAAGATCCTTCCGCAGATTGAAGCGCAGCTTGAGCCCTTCGCTCCCCGGCCGCACTGGGCCAAGCTCTTCACCATTCCACCCGCGCGGCTTCAGTCGCGCTATGCCCGCCTCGCAGAGTTCAAGGCACAGCTCGAGAACCACGACCCGACCGGAAAATTCCGCAACGAATTCGTCGACACAAATCTGTATTCTGGCTGAGATTATTCGCACGGAGAACGCTGAACAAGCTAGATAGGGGATTTTCCGATGTTCAGACTCGACTTACCCAAGTCCTTCCCTTTCGCATTTCTTGCAGTCGTGGGGTTCACTGGCTGGTCTAGGCTGTGTGACGCGCAAACAATACCTGACCCGCCAAGCATTGGCGCGAGCTTTGCCAAGAGTTCCGCCGAGTGTCCGACAGTCATCCTTGATATCGCGCCTCAATCGCCAGCTGCAGCTGCAGGGCTTCATCCGGGAGACAGATTAATTAAAGTTGGCGATCGGGATGTTCGAAACCTTACGCTCGCTGAGCAAATCACGACGATACGCGCCGCCGAGACGGCTTCCCTCGACATGACGCTCTGGCGGCATGGCAGTGAGTACACGGTCTCTATCTCGCCCGCAAAGCTTTCATCGATTCTTGCAAAGCAGAATTTGAAGGTCGTTCGTGAAGGCATCTTTCCAATGGATTTTTCTGAGGCTGAATTCGATGCGAAAGCAAAGAACCTCCAGTTCGACGCGACCCATGTTGCATTCCGCGTTTTTCCCACTCATTACCCTACCGATACGGCCCTCTACTACGGTGGATTTGAGATATACGTGTTCCGCGATCCGGCAATGGTTGCTGTCGGCGGCGTTGAGAAAGGACCGGCTTCCAAAGCGGGCCTCCACTGGGGCGACACCATCCTCCGCGTGAATGGGCTTGATCCGGTGGGCCTTTCCCAGGCAAAGCTTGAAACGATGTTTTCAAGCACAGCACCACTCAAAATGAGCTTAGTCGTCGACCGGATCGGGTCGACCAAGGAAATAGATTTCGTCACTGACAGCGTTGGAACAATTCTCAGCGAGAATGGCCACAGAATGGTGAAAGGGACGCCGATACCGATTGATCTCGATGAATCTGATCTACACTGCTTCATTTCGTCGAATGTAGAGAGATGACAACCTGGCGCGAAGTATCCTATCCCTTGCGCCGATAAAGAATCTGGAACTCGTATCCGGCATTCGCGGGGAACAGTCCAGCCACATGGCGCAGCCGCTCCGCCAGCGCCGGCGCGGCCAGCAGCGGATATTCGCGCTCGCGCAGGTCGTGGTAGTCGAAGTCCACGGCCAGCGACAGCATATAAATCGCCAGCGCGTCAGAGAACGCCGCCTCGAAGAAGCTGTTGCGCGAGCGCTCGTCGATGCCCTTCTGCCCGTTGCGCGTGTCCTGCGCCCGGCGCCGAGTCTCCCACGCGTCCTGGCTCGACTCGCCGCGCACCTGCGCCTCAGCCTGCGACCACACCAGCGACGAAAAACTCTCCGGCACGCCCGCAGCCTCGACAAAGTTGTGCGCCACGTTGATGAAAAACTCAAAGGCCAGGCCGAACCGGTCCTCCACCAGCCGCGTGGAGACAAACACAGCTTCCGTGTCCCCGAAAACTGCGTTGCGGTGGCAAACGGCGCGATCGCCCAGATCGACGGAGTACACCGGAGCGATCATCGTCTCGCCCGTGTCGGCAATGGCCAGCGGCACAAAATAGTACGCGCGGTTCGCCAGCGCGGCGGACATGCCGGCCGGCACCGCGCCGACCAGCCGATCCAGGTCCGGCTCCGGAATGCGCGTCTCGCCCCACATGGCGAAATGGATTCCGTTCGGCGCCTGGCCCACGGTCGTCTGCGTCGCGACCTTTTCGGCATGCCAAAGCTCGATTTGTACATTGCTGGCCATCGAACTGTATTCTAGACGACAGAGGCCGAAAGTGATGACGCAATCCGCGCAAACCCAACCCGCCGGAGCCCGGCCATCCCCTGGAACCGTTCTCGGATTCCCCCTCGAAGGCTTCGGATTTTTCCAGAGCCTGCTGCTTTCCTTTGCCGCCGGATTCTTCACCTTCTTTGCCTCCACCTTCATTGCGATCATTTCTTTGCTGGTCTGGAACGGGATCGGCGGCCACACCGTGAACTACGCTGACAGCTATCGCTACGTTGGTTTTCCCGCCGGGGTGATCGTGCTGCTTGTCGCCCTGCCGGTTTTCGGCACCCTGTGGATCCGCGCAAAGATCCGCAAATAGATTCACATGTCCTCTCGGCCTGAAATTGTGGCAGACAAAAAGCGGCCTCCCCATTTTGGGAAGGCCGCTTTGCTATTTCATCAAATCTTTTTCAACTCCGGCTCGACGCCGGAATGGGCTCATTGCCCTGCCGGTTTGGGATCCTTACGGTCATACTTGGCGATTTGAATCTTGCGCGCCAGCCCCAGCTTCGACAGCAGCCAGATGCCATAGAAGTTAGGATCGATCTCGTACCACCGCAGCCCGTGCCGCGCCGATACCGGGTGCGCGTGATGGTTGTTGTGCCAGCCTTCGCCGCCGCTCACCAGTGCCACCCACCAGTTGTTGCGCGAGTCGTCCTTGGTCTTGAATCGCCGGCTGCCCCACAGGTGCGTGGCCGAGTTCACCAGCCAGGTTGCATGCAGGCCGAGCGTCACGCGCATGAATGCGCCCCAAAGCAGCATCCCCACGGCATTCTTCCAGCCGCCCGTCAACCATCCCAGGGCAAACAGCACCACCCCGCTCGCGGTCAGCGGAATCCAGTGATACTTGCTCAGCCAGACGTGGAAACGATCGCGGCTCAGGTCAGGGACGTAACGCGACAGAACTTCAGTCTGCGCATGCAGCGCGTTGCCAAAGAGAATCCAGCCCGTGTGCGCCCACCAGCCGCCTTCGCGCGGAGTGTGGGGATCGCCTTCCTGGTCGCTCAACTGGTGGTGCACCCGATGCGTCGACACCCAGAAAATCGGCCCGCCCTCAAGCGACAGCGTCGCGCAGATGCTCATCACATATTCCAGCCACTTGGGAACCTGGTAGCCACGATGCGTCAGCAGCCGGTGATAGCACATGCCGATCCCCACATTGATGGCCAGCACATACAACGCCAGCATCACCGTCAGCCGTTGCCAGCTGAAAAAGAAAAACGCCGCCAGCGCGCCCACATGAAACAGCACAACCACCGTCAGCGTCAGCCAGTTGATGCCGTCGCCCACTGTCGCGGCGCGGCCCATGCGAACCAACTCGCGTGCGGGTACTGCGCGTGTCGCTGCCGAGGATGATTCCAGCGCTGCCGTGGTCGATTCGTTTGCAGCATTTGTCGAGGGTGCAGGGGAAGGTGCGGTTAGAACTGACGCCATGCTTGAAGAGATCCTTGGAGAGTGTCTACCCGCCCACTCCTACTACCTGCATTGTATAGGAGGCAAAGCTAATATCACGTCCGGCTCCGCAGCGTCAGTGACGAAATTGAAACATTCCGTCCAAAAGTGAGCAATATTGCTCTAAATTCTGGACCAACGCCACACCACTACCGACCTAATGCGCAAATCACCCGTGATACCAGCCGCATCGAAACCTTTTTTGGTGAAATATTTGTTAATCCCCGCCCTGCGCAGCGAACTGTCCGCCGCCGGTGACGAACAACTTTTCGGCCCGTCCCCTCAATACGCGATAAAGCGCAAACTGGCGCTGCGTTGAACCGCGCAGTTCAAACAGCAATTCGCCGCGATTGTCCGCCAGCGCATCCACCGCATCAATCAAGTGCATTCGCGGAGTATCGTCCAGATGCGCGCCGTCTGTGACGTTCTTGAACAGCACCAGCAAGCTGCCATAAAGATCCGGCTGCGCAATCAGCGTTACAAATTTCTCTTGTGCCACGGGACCATCCGTGTGTGCCGTCAGCACCAGCGTGGCTCCCGATCCATAGGCCAGCTCGAAGACGCGAAACTGCTCATCGAGCAACGGTGCAGGCGGCGGGGGCGCAACGGGCTTGACTTTCCTTTTTGTTGCCGTCCGCTTGGGGGCCGGAGCCGGTGGCGGGTTCAGCCCCAGCGCGCTGCGCGCCGTGTCTTCCAGCTGCCGCCTTCATCTTCTCCTCGTCCCCTGGATTGGCCCAGCTATAGCTCCATGGATGCTCTGGCCGATTTGCCGCATCCGAGACGGCCACTGCCTGTTGCATATCCTCCGGCAGTCCCATCAGCGTCGGAGTCACCGCAGGTCCATCCCCAGTTGACTTGCCGCGCAGCAGGCGTGGACGATCCGGGTCCGTTTCCTTTCCCACGGACTCGACGTATCCGGTATCCGCCGTCGGTTTTTGTTTGCTCTTCTTTAACGTAGGCCGGTCGGGGTCGGCTGCCGGTGCACCCGCAGAATCATCGGTAGTGCTCGCTTTGTGCAGGGTGGGCCGGTCCGGGTCAGGCGCGGGATTGGAACCCGCATCGCCGGAATCGTCGCTGGTCGTCTTCTTGTGCAGCGTCGGCCGATCAGGGTCCGCGGCCGGCGCGGGCCCGCTCGAGCCCGAGTCGCCGTTGTCACCACCCTTCGAGCCCCCTCCGGGACTTCCGTGCTTCCGATGCAGAACCGGCCGGTCGCTTCCCGCATCGTCCATGTCATCGTGCGCCATCTGCGCCGCGGGCCGCGGCGGTTTGGCACTCGGCATTGGCTTCCAGCTTCCAAGCCCCACCCACGAGCCCTGCTTCTGGCCGGAGTTGTCGATGTCGTAAAGCCCAATCCGCTTCCCATCTTCTTGCAGAACGTACTCCACGCCCCCGTCCACTGCCATAGGCTGCGGCCGCGCCAGGTAAATGCCACCATCCTGCAGCGCCGTACCGTCAAACACCGTGATGGGAACCAGCCGGCTGGCTTTCGGCTTGCCCGCCTCGCCGGTCCACTCCAGCACCCCCACGGCCCTCAGCTCCGGCGCGTCCTTGTCCTTCTTGGTAATCTGTCCGGGATATTGTGCGGACGCAGGAAGCGCTGCCAGCACCGCCGCGAGGCTCAGCGCAATGCGCCCGATGAATAAAACACTGCTCCTGCGCGATGACACATGCTGCCCACCTCGGGAATAATGCAACCTGATGGTCAACTCCATCCACCTTACGAGGAAACTCCCCATGGAACTGAATCAAAAAGTCGCCGACTTCACCCTCGAAACCGACGAAGAAAAGCGCGTGAGCCTTTCAGACTACTCCGGCAAGCCTGTTGTACTCTTCTTTTATCCCAGAGCCGACACCCCTGGCTGCACCATCGAGGCCTGCGGATTCCGCGACACCTTCAAAAAGCTCCAGGCCGCCGGCGCCGTGGTGCTCGGCATCTCGCGCGACACGCCCAAGGCGCAGGCCAAATTCCGCGCCAAATACGACCTGCCCTACACACTCCTTGCTGATGTAGACGAGAAAGTCTGCAATCAGTTTGGCGTGATGAAGGAAAAGAACATGTATGGGAAGAAAGTATGGGGCATTGCGCGCACAACCTTCCTGATCGGTCCCGACCAGACCCTGCTCCACATCTTCCCCAATGTCACCCCCGAGGGCCACGCGGAGGAAGTGCTGGCCCTGCTGAAAGAATGGAAAAAGAAACACACATAGCACGCAAAGCCCCACATAGCACGCGCTTGCCGGGCCGGCTTCTGCCGCGCGCCTTCTTTGAGGCCCCGCCGGAACAGGTGTCTCCGCGTCTGCTCGGCAAACTGCTGATTCATAAAACTCCCGCCGGAGTTCTTGCCGGTCGCATCGTGGAGGTCGAGGCCTATCTCGGCCCGCACAACCAGCCTCCCGACCCGGCCGCGCATACCCATCGCGGTCCCACCCCCCGCAACCACGTGCTCTTCGGCCCCGCCGGGCACGCCTATGTCTATGTAATCTATGGCCGCTACTTCTGCATGAACTTCAGTTGCGAAGCGGACGGCCTGGGCGGCGGCATCCTGCTCCGCGCTCTGGAACCTGTCGCGGGCTTGAGCCAGATGGCCGCCAATCGCGGTCTTGCCCAGTGGCGCGTCTGCCCGCATGCTCACCTCCGGCCCTGGCCGCCTCAGTGCCAGGCGCTCGGCCTGACCCGCGCCGCGCACAATGGGCTCGACGTAACCAGTCCCCGTTCGCCGCTGCAGGTCCGCGACGACGGCTGCACAGTCGCGGAAATCCTGGTCACTCCCCGCATCGGCATCACGCATGCTGTCGACCGTCCCCTCCGGTTCATCACGCTTGGAAACATTTGCGTCTCCGGTCCGCGAAGTTTAACTGGCAAGCGCATCGATCCCGAGTAGAATTCCGTCATAGCAGCAGGAGTCCACTCCAATTCGCGAGGAATCACCCGCTTGAAGCCGTCTTCCCCGACCCGCCTAGCCGCGGCCGCCGCATTTCTGGCTGCCACCTTTGCCGTCACCGCAATCGCGCAAACTCCAGCGCCGCCTGCCGGAGCGCCACAGCACCACGAGGCGCCTGCTCCCACCAACCTTCAGGTTCTACCCAAAAATCTCACTGGCGAGCAGGTCCATGAAATCATGCACAAGTGGGCTGCGGCTCTGGGCACCGAATGTGGCACATGTCACGCTGCCGACCCCGCACGCACCGGCCCCGACGGCCGTCCCCGGCTCAATTTCGCCCTCGACACCAAGCCTGACAAGGCCACGGCGCGCCTGATGGTCACCATGGTGCAGGAGATCAATTCGCAGTACATCAGTAAGTTGGAGAACGGAGGTGAGCCGGTCAGTTGCGGTACCTGCCATCGCGGCCACCTCGACCCAGAACCCTTCGTTCCTCCGCCCGACCATGACCACGATCATGACCACGATCACCGAGACGCGCCTGCTGGTGTCCCGCCGCCCCCGGCATCCCGCTAAGCTTCTTAGCCCCTGAGGGACCTTTTCGAAGCCCATGGCCAGCGCCCGACCTTCAAGGCCGGGCGCTCTCTCGGTGCAGCGTCTTCATTTTTTTGCCACTGGAATCCTGTCCTTAAAATTCGCTACATAAACGAACTGCAACAAGTCAACGGTTACCGAGTTTCATTGAAACCGGCATCATTTCACCTCAACCATCGGTCGATTAGACTGCAATCTCATCGCCGCAGACTCCGCGATTGTTGCTTACGACGCTGATTGAAGAACGGCGTTTTCCATGGCCCAGAGAGCGGCGGCAGCTCGGGTCGACGCGTCGATCTTGTCATAGATGTGCTGGATATGATGATCGACGGTCTTGGGCGAGATAAAGAGCTTGTCGGCGATTTCCTTTGTGATAAGCCCCTTCGCCGCGACACGCAGCACATCCACTTCCCGTGAAGAAAGGCCGCCCGGATTCTGCGGACGGCTCGGCGTGGCTCCACCCGTTACGCTGTGACCGGCAGCGGCGAGGAGGGCGTGGGTCGAGTGAGTCTCAAGCGCGCCCTGTGCGGCCAGCCGGCGCAGTTCTTCCGCTGCTTCTTCGCCTGAGAATTGCGTGGGGTCGGCCGGCTCGGTGGTCATTCCCACGTAGATCTCCGTCGCACCCAGCACGCATGCTCCGATGTCGCCTGCAGCGGCGCGCAGGCGCTTGTGGTAGTCCGTGCCATCGCATTTTTCGTGGTGCGTGGATGCGATCGGGTTCAATGCCGCCAAAGCAGACATCGCCCATTTTCGGATTATGTCCAGTTGGGCTGTTCACCGCCCGGAGGCGATTAAGTCAATCGAGCGAATCAACGCCAATCGGTAATCGTGATACAGGTGTGATGCAGGAATCGCCTCGAACGCCTCGTATCGACCCGCAAAAGATAAACGTCATCTCTGCAGGTTTCACTTGTAAACATTCCGAAAAATAACTGTCTACCATCCGGCGACCAAACAAGCGGCCCCTTGAAGTCTCCCGGCAAAAGTCCCCTCCATCGAGGCGCGCCAGTAATAACCTGGAGATTTGTTCCGTCGAAGTTTGCAACGACGATCTTGGCGTCCCGGTACCATGCCACTTGATCGGCGGACGGCGAAACTCTCGCGCCGTCACCGTCTCCAATTTCCAAAATGCGGTCGTGGTTTGCAAGTTCGATCCTGTACTCGACTGGGTAGCTCGTGTAGGTATTCGGCTGCGCAGTTGGTGTCTCTCGACGAAACCCCACAAGCAATTCATCTCCGGCGCGCGACCACTGCATCGAAGCCAGGCCATCAATGCGCAACAAAACACCTGCTTGAGTTCTTTCAGTCGCAAGTCGGCTGGATTCCACAATCGTGCTGACCGACCCATCGTGAACCGAAACGGCCTGAATTGCGGGGTACAAATTGCTCGGATCACTAAACGCGATTTTGGTATCGTCCCAGGACCATGTCAGGGCCCAGGAAGCATACGGCAAATCGAGCAAATGCCGAATTGCGCCGGTGGCCAGGTCGTAGATTGAGATGATGCAGTGCCCCGATTGTGGACTGCTTTCAAATGCCAGGGAATGTCCGTCGTGTGAAAGTGCTGCACTCCAAATCGGACAATGAGAATTCGTGCGCGGCAATTCAACCCTGCGCACTGTTCCTTTCTCCGTTAACCCAACCGCTCTGTCGATGGTGAACAGAATTGCTCCGCCTTGTCGCGCTGTGAATTGTGCAAGCTTCTCAATGTTAGGCCGTTCCGCGTTCCAGAGGTGATCCGAATCGTCCGCAGCATCCGAACTTCGATCCTGCGTCGACGCGCTTACCGGTAAGAGCACAGTGATGAACAGCAACCATCCGGCTCTTCCGCAGATCCACTTCCTTCCATCCATTAAGTTCACGTAGCAAAGGCTACGTGATTTCCTGAAGCTCGCCTAAGGATGTTGTGGCACTTTTTCTGCTGTAACAGATGCTCGTTTTTCTCGTTCCAGTTGGTTCGCGCTTAATCCGGCGGTTTCCCTTCAAGCGAGTGGCCCAGGTTCCCAAGTGAAAGATGAACAAGAAATCCGGGAATCGCAAATCTCCAATCCACCTCTCAATGCCCTCGCTCCACCAAGAATCGCCTCGTCCGGTTTGCAGATTATTTCCACTCTCCGGGGCACGATCAAATTGAGGCCGCCTCAGCGACACCATGCATCTGGCGTCCCGGTCCCTCCCCGGCATGCAAAAGCGCGGCCAGAATCCTGTAAAGATGTTCGGCCCCTCTTGGCAGCGATGATTCGCGGTATAGCTCTAGAGTGCCGAGGTTGCGTCACGGCCTGGACAGATCCGGTCCTCCACTCCAGTCTGTGCTATGATTCGCACCACCCAAAACAGCGCCTTTCGGAGCACTGTGCAAGTAATGGCAAAGATTTGGCAACACGTCACATTTCTGGGTTTTCTTGTGCTGGTTTGTCTGGCTGAGTTAGAAACAGCGACCGGGCAGATGAAACCAGCCCCACCGTACACGCAAGTTGATCTCGCGACCTTTGGCTATTCAGGTCTCTCCCCTCTCAACCGACTCACTGAGAGATTCAATCTGAGCCTGAACTTCGTTGATTCCGGCCACATGTTGTTTACCTTCAATGCGCACAGTGCGCAGGTATTGCTGGAGCGCCGTCCCGACTGCGCGCCCACGAACTCCTGCCACCTGATTCGTGCGATTGTGATCGATCTCCACAACAACCGGGTGACGGTAGAGGCAGACTGGTACGTATACGACTATGGAAGGTACCTGTGGTCTCTGGGGAATGGGCGTTTTCTCCTGCGTCGGTCGAATAGTATCTTCTTGGTCGGTCCTGACCTGCAGGAGAAGCTCCTATATTCGTCTCCGGACGACTTGCTTTGGAGCGGAATCACTGCCGATCGGAAGCAGCTGATCCTCGAGTCCCGCCTTCAGGGCAACACAAGCACGGAACCGCACGAACAGAATCCAAATAAGGTAAAGCTTGAGTTCCGTGATGTAGATTCGCTCACGGTGCAGAAAACCTTCACAGCACCCGCAGTTTTCGAAATGGCGCCACTAAGTTCTGGCTATGCCGACTCCATCCATAATCCCGTGCGTCAAACTTGGCTGGTTCGATTTGGAGAAAGTGAGAGCAACCGCAGGGATCTAATGCAGGTGCGATCTCCTTGCAAGCCGGATCTGCTGTTTCCGACCGACAAAACCCTGTTGGTCGGGCGGTGCTCGCCGAACAACGATGCGTACAGCGTCAGCGTTTTCACTCTCGGCGGCCACCCACTTTGGCGGCAGCGATGGAGTCAACGCCAGTTTGATCCCGGGGTTCTCAGCAGCGACGATGGGAGCCGAATTGTGGTGAATACGGTCACCGCTAATCGCGATGAGCAGGAATCTGCACCGGGCGGCGATGAGACAGCCTGGCCGGATGTGGAACAGGACATCCGGGTACTGGAAGCGGCGACTGGAAATGAGATTCTGAAGACGGAAGCCAGGACTGCGTTTCTGAAGAATGAGAATTATTCCCTGTCGCCGGATGGACGTCAGCTCGCTGTAGTCGATGGAACCAAACTCCATCTCTACGATCTGCCGCCGATGACCACCGAAGAGAGGGCAAGGTACGTGGCCATGAATGCGGATGCGCCCGATCTGGACGCGCCCACCGCGTCCTCCGACGGGGCGACCGCCCAGGACTTTCCAGAAGAGGATGATCGAACCGCTCAGGAACAGCCGGGAAACGATCTCGCGGCCCCGGTACGAACAGAAAGCCGCGCCACCTTGGAGATCCCAAATGCATCCAATCAGGGCGCGAAGCCTGAAGGTTCGGATTCGCCGCCCCCGAATGCGCAAGGCGCCGGTCAGCCTCAAATTCAGCCTACGTTCACGGTCGTCGCAGAAGAGGTAGCCCTCGATGTCGTGGTTACCGACTCCAAGGGACACCCGGTGAAAGGCCTTTCGAAAGACGATTTCCAGGTACAGGAAAACGGACAACCGCAGCAACTTGCTTCTTTCCGTGAATATGGCAATAGCGCCATCGAGCCTTCAAAGCCCGCGGCAAGCGTTCCGCCGCCTCCGAACGTCTTCAACAACAACGACGATGCAACCGCAGATCAACCGATGGTTGTTATTCTGCTGGACTTTCTCAACACCGAAATTGCGGATCAGCAGGACGCCGTACAACAGCTCGCGAAGTTTCTGCGAACCAAGCCGAAAGGAACGAAATTCGCTCTCTTTTTGCTCACCGAACGCCTGCAAATGCTGCAGGGTTTCACCTCGGACGAGAATCTTCTGCTTGCCACTCTTAACAGCAAGAGCGTGCGGCCAAGGATTCCTTCCGAGCTTCAGAGGATGGATTTGGCAGGCCTTATCCAGGACCACAAAGAACAGGCCTTATCCAATCCCAACTTGGAGCAGTCCGTACAAGAACTCACAAATCAACAGGCCACCCTGGATTCAGCCCAACTGGACCGCCGCGCTCTCATTACCACCGACGGCTTCGACGCGCTGGCACACTATCTCCGTGCAACTCCGGGAAGAAAGAGCCTGATCTGGCTGTCGGGATCCTTTCCCCTTTTGTTTCTCGCCAATGAGAAGCTCAATGTCGATACCGCGAACTTTTCTCCCGCCTATAGCACGTATTCCGACCTGGTTCGGAAGACCGCGAATCTTCTGGCGGAGTCGCACATCGCCGTGTTTCCGGTAAACGCGCGCAGATTGAAAGTGGATGTTCAGCCCGACATCAACGAGAATCCGAATCCTTCCCTGGTAGGGCTGCCTGGATCCACGGCGCCGGCGATAGCACACGTGCCGGTTGGGGGTACGAATGAGGCGAGCTCCATAGTGGCGTCGAGCGCATTACAACAGAGAATGGATGAACTGAGAAAGGACCGCCTCACAGCAGATGCGGTCATGGATGAGGTCGCGAGCGAGACCGGCGGCAGGGCATTCCAAAACACAAATGACCTGACGCAAGCCGTGCAGACGGCGGCGGATCTGAGCTCGCACTACTACCTGCTCTCGTATTCCCCGAAGAAGCAGACGCACGACGGCACGTTCAGGAACGTCAAAGTATCGCTCGCCAGGAAGGGGTACCACGTGGCGCACCGGCGTGGTTACTATGCCGTCGACCGGCAAACCGCCTCTGCTAAGTCGGACTTGAAGCTTGCAATGAATTCGGCCGCGATGGAGCATGGATTGCCGCAAGCACGACAGATGGTTTTCGCCGCTCGCGTTGTCCCCGTGGGCAAGTCACGCAAAGCGACCGACCCTTCTCCTGCCGGTAACTCGGGAGCCAAAGGGCACCCCATTGAATTGCAACGGTATTCCGTCGACTATGCGATTGCGGCTTCAGAACTGCGATTCGGAGCGAAGGGCATGGGCCATGTCACGGATCTGGCTTTGATGGCGATCGCCTTCGGGGATAAAGGCACCGTGCTCAGCCAAAATGCCTTCGAGTCGGCAACAACTTTGAACTCCGCGGCCTACAAGGACACACAGATCGGCGGCTTACGCCTGCATCAAGAATTTGAAATGCCGACAACCGCGACTTCAATGCGGCTCGGAATAGTGGATGTGTTGAGTGGGCACCTCGGAACGCTGGAACTGCCGCTGCCTTTGACAGCTCCCCCTGAAGAGGTGAGGCTCACGAGGCGACACCTGCCGCCGGTAGAACCAAACTGATCGTAATCGGAGAACCGCTCCAACGCTTGAAGACTGGAGGTCGCAGAATGATCGACGCTCGGTCTGCTCAGGGCTAATCAAGATGACCCGGGATGCACGAAAAACCAGTTCAGCAAAAAGCCACATAAGAAGAGACCGCCCAACAACGCCAGAAGGACCGCGCTCGCGACGCTCATGTTTGCCATCCCTCTGCTTCCTGAGTACAGCCACGGAGCAGACCATAACCGCCCCGAGGATGAACACAAAACGAGTCGACATCCCACCACCGCCAGGAAGCCTCCAAGAAGGCCACAGGCCGGAGCTGAAATGATAATGACAAGGCCCTCCTGACCGTCATGGATCACATTCGGATTCAAGAGGTAATCCCATTTCTCGGCTAGAATCAGTGAAACAACAGCCAGAATCACACCTGCAATGCTGCCGACCCAACTGCTGAACAGCAACCAGATTGAAGACATCCTCTTTTCCGGCCTCGCACCATGCGCCGGTACTCTCCAGTTGATAAAGCCCTTAAATTGTAGTGCCGCGAAAATGCCTCCCGAGAGTACAGCAATTACCAGGCTCAATACGGTAGGGACCGCCAATACTCGAATGACGTCTATGGGGTGAATCAACAAGACACACCGCCCTGCACATCCATCAAAATGTCATTTCGCGATTGGAAAATCGCCCTACGGCTTCCACACAAAGGTCGCCACCGATCCCGCCGGGATCGTCGTGGCCACCATCTTCTTGTGAAAGCCGATGCGCAGATCCTGCGCCCGTCGTTCCGCCATTCAGCGCGTAAAGCACCACGGTGCCGTTGGGATTGCGAAACGCTACGTCCTTCAGTTTCGTTCCTGCCGGCTCGTCCGACGCGATCCGCACCGCGCCCGGCAGCAGGAATTTGCTGGCGTGGCCCAGCACGTAGTAATCCAGCTCGGGCTTTACCTTCGCGTGCGCCGGGTCTGTCAGGTCGATCGTCACCAGGCCGCGGCAGGTGTCGCATCCGCCCACAAACGGGCCGTGATTCTGATCCGTCGCCAGCGCCCACAGCACGTAGCTCCTGGCCCAGTTGCGCGTCACGGCGATCAACTCACCGGCTTCTTCCGCCAGCACGTTGCCTGTCTGCCAGGTTCCGCCGCTCGACTCCGTCACCCACTGGTCCTTCTGCGGAAACTCCTCGTGATTCTTCGTCATCACCGATGGGTCGCCGCCATAGTGGTGCCACGCCGTTCCCGCAGCCAGCGCGCCGGCCTTCGGGATCCTTCAGCACCGTCTCGGGATAATCGGGCCGGTCCCAGTTATGGTCATAAGCCATCACCTTCGGCGTCAGATGCGCCGCGGCCAGCGCCGGGCCCAGCGCGTCGCCAAAGAATTTCGCCTGCTCCGCGGCCTCCATCTTCATGCCGCTATACGTCGGCGGAGCGTAGAGCGGCTCATTCTGCACGCTCAGCGCCCACACCGGCACTCCCGCCGCCTGGTAGCCCTGAATGGTCTTCACCAGGTAATTCGCAAAAGCGGTATAAACCTCCGGCCGCAGGCTGCGATTCCTCCTTGGTCTCTGCATTCGATCCCAGCATCGACCCTGAAGTCTTCATCCATCCCGGCGGGCTCCACGGCGTCAGCATCACGTGAATCCCCGGATTCATCGCCAGCGCCTTCTTCAGCATCGGCAGAATGTACTCCTGATCGTGCGCAAGCGAAAAGTGCTCGAGGTTCGATGTCCGTACTGTCCCGGCGGCGTCGTGCAGGCCTTTGCGGTCTGCTCGCACAGATCGTCGAAGGAGTAGAACGTCACCGCCAGGTCGGACGACCCGACGGGCTGGCGCAGAAAGCTCAGCGCGATTCCGTCCTTGCGCGCAAAGAGCGACTTGAAAGCAGCGTCGGTCTGCGCCGGAGTCAGCTTCTTCGCGAACAGCCACGCCGCCGCATCGGTCAGCGACGCGCCAAAGCCATCGATTTCTTGAAAGCGCTGCGCATCGTCCACGGTGATCAGCGGGGCGGTCGCGGCCGGAGTCGCTTTGCGAGAAATGCAGTGTTTCGCGCTGCGAAAGCGCCTCAAGCAGGTCAGGCGTCGTCTGGTACACCGCGACGGACTGGGCGCAGGCTGCCGGAACAGAAACAGCAATGGCAAGAATGCAGCGGCAAAAACGGTAAAGCGCGGCATGGATCCTCCTTCAGACGGAAGGAGAATCCTAGTTCATTTGGCGGCACCGTGTTAAGCCCGCGGATCTCGCCTCATCCCCGTGGCGGCGCTGCGAACAAAATCTCCGCTCTTGCCGCCCGTCTTCGCCTCCAGCTGCACGTTGCGAATCACGATCCCCTTGTCCAGCGCCTTGGTCATGTCGTAGACCGTCAGCGCAGCCACGGCCGCGGCTGTCAGCGCCTCCATCTCCACGCCCGTCGGCCCAACAGTCGCTGCAGTCGCCGTAATCCGCACGCCACCCTCAGCAATCTCCGCCTGCACATCCACATGCGTCAGCGCCAGCGGATGGCACATGGGAATCAGTTCCGACGTCCGCTTCGCCGCCTGGATGCCCGCGAAGCGCGCCACTTCCAGCGGATTGCCTTTCGGGTTTTCAGGCAGCGCCGCCAGCACCGCGGCCGAAAGCTCCACAAACGCCGAAGCAGTCGCCGTGCGGCGCGTCGCTTGCTTTGCGCTCACATCCACCATGCGTGGCGTGGCCGGATTCATCGAAGTGCGAGAGTTGCGGTCCTGCGGAATCGGGCATCGCGAACTCCTCAGATCAACAGAATACGGACCATCGCGCCGGCCTTCAGGCTGCTCGACTTCGTCGGGCACAACCAGAAAGCAATTCGACCGCGCAAAAGCAGCCAGATCGCCGGAGCCCTGCCACGGCACCGTTTCAACTTGCGGAAGCTTGCCCCTGTGCGGATTGAAGTCGCAATGCGCAGGCAGAAAGCGTGTAAGCCCCGGCTTTGTGCGCCTGTCTGTGTCTGCTGCAAGCTGCGCCAGAGCGAACCGCGGTCCAACCTCGCTCATGCCCGCCAGCGCCGCCAGCACCGGCGCGCCAAACAGCAAAAACGTCACTGCCGAAGAAACGGGATTGCCCGGCAGCCCGAAGAACGGCAGGCTGTCCAATTTGCCTGCACCCCGTGACCTTCCGTCTCGCGGCACTTCGCCAAACACCAGCGGCTTGCCCGGCTGAATGCGCACCCCGGTAAAGTGAAAGCGCGCGCCCATTCGCGCCAGCGCCGGCTCAACCAGGTCGAACTTCCCCGCCGAAACTCCGCCGGAGATCAGCAGCAGGTCCGCTTCCATCGCCTCGCGAGCGCCGCGTCCAGAGCGTCGTCGCCGATCAGCGGCTGTAGGCAGCACCCACGGCTCCCCACCCGCTGCAGCCACCAGCGCCGCCAGCATCGGCGCATTCGAATTGCGAATCTGTCCCGGACCTGGCTCCGAGTCCACCGGCACGAGTTCATCGCCCGTGGTCAGAATTGCCACGCGCGGGCGCGGCTAGCACATCAAGAGCTGCGTAACCGCAGGCCGCGGCCAGTGCAATCTGCGCAGGCCCGATCACCGTCCCGGCGGCAGCAGCACATCTCCCTTGCGCGCCTGCGCGCCATGCGCCACGATGTTTTCGCCTGCGGCGATCTTCCGCGGCGGAAGCAGGCGCACCTGATCGCCGGCTTTGCCGCCACTTCTCACGTGCTCCATCATCACCACGGCATCGGCGCCCGCCGGAACCGGCGCGCCCGTCATGATCTCCCACGCAGCGTTCGGCGGGCAGCGGGCCCGGCGGGGCTTCGCCTGCGTGCGTGGCGCCGGCAACGTGCAGAAACATGTGTGCTGAAGCCTGCTGCGCGCGGCATGCAAACCCGTCGCGGGTGGAGCGGGCAAACGGCGGCTGATCCTGGTCGGCCGTTAGCGCTCGGGCCAGCACCCGGCCCTGCGCGTGCGCCAGATCCACACGCTCGATGGGGCGGCGCACGACCTCGGTCTTGCCGGCAAATTCGTCCACCAGACGCCGCAGCTACGTTTGTAGCTGAGCAGTCCCGCGCTCATGCAATGGATTGTAGTCGGATCGTCCGTGCCCTGCAGCGCCATCCATCCGCTCAACTCGAATCGCTGCAAAAGATGAAGGGCGCTCCCGGCGACCGGGAACGCCCTCGAAAGCAGTACGCTGATCCGATTTACTTCTTGCCCGGCCTTGTAGCTGGAACTCACCTTCTGCCCCGCCTGTGCAAGAATCCCCTGCACTTCTCCGGCATAGGGTCCCGTCGGCGCGAGTTCCAGGTACTTCTGATAGGCATCCGCACAACCCTCAGGAAGAACAATGCGCTGCGTCTTCGCGTCAAACGTGGCCTTTTGAATCAGCCCTTGTCCCTTCAGGTAATACAGCAGCGCATCGTTGGGATCGTTCTTGATGGCCATATCCGCCGCGGCCACTTGCGCATCTCCATTTCCCGTCTGGAAGAAGATCACAGCCTGGTTCCTCAGGTAAATTCCGGCCGACGGCGGATTGGCCTTGGCGGCGGCTTCATAGGCTGCATTCGCCTCGGGCACCTTCCCTGCGCGCGCATAGATCTCGCCCAGTCCAGCAGTTCGCCATGCCCTCGACCGGCAGGATTCGGCTTCTTCGAATCGGCGTCTACCTCCAGCGCCTTCTTGAACGATGTCTCTGCATCGTCGTATTTCTTCAGGCCAGCCTGCGCCAGTCCAAGCTGCGCCCAAAGGACAGCGGCATCGGGCTTGGCCGCGGTGTCCTTCGTCATCAGGGTTTCAATCTCGGTGTACTTCGCGGTCTTGATCTCTGCTTCCTTTGCCTCGATATCGGCCTTGGTCGCCGAAGGCACCCAATTGCTGTGCGGCCGCGGCACGTGCGCCGTCTGCGTCCTTCACGTCCTGGGTCACAACCTTCAGATCAGCGTTGAGGTCCTTGATGACCTCGTTGGCCTTCATGGCTTCGGAGTTGTGCTTCTTCAAATCTTCGAGCTGCTTCTTCTGGTCCGGGGTCAGCTTGTCGATGAACTCCTTGCGGGACATGTCGATCGTCCTGAAGCGTATCCTCCGAAGCCACGATCTTCACGTCATCGATGGAGTCGACCATCTTGTCCGGAGGAGTATCCGGCTGCCGGAAGACGACGGTGTAGGTGCCCGGAGGCGCTTCGCCCTTGTAGTCGCCGTTGGCATCCACCGGGAACGTGTACACGGATGTGTGCCCGCCATCATTCGACAGGCTCACCGTGCCGCCGGTCACCGCTGCACCGGTCGGATTCGTCACGTGACCGTGAATCTTGCCCTTGGGTCCCGCGGGCGCCTGCTGCGCAAGCGCAGGCAAGAGGGCGAATGCCAGCACGCCCAGCCAAAGTGAAATGTTGCGTTTCATGTTCTTCTCCTTGGGAGCTGCGCGAACCAGGCCGCCCGCGGGCTCAATCATAAAAATCGTGTTTTCCTGCTATACATCCTGGCGCCAGCAGCGCCTTCCAGGTGAAATGCGGCCACAACGCGATGGTGGCATGCAACAGCCCCTACAATACAACGCCTTGCCGGCCCAATCGATCACTCCAAAGCGGTCGACGCATCAAAAGCAATGCTCGCGGCACTTCCCGCAGCAGGACCCAAGTTAAATCCAATCGACTGTCCAGCACAAGGCCATTGGTCGAATGCGCGCCCTCTTGACGATCGTTTTACGGCGTTTCCGCAGTCGCGAATCGACCAGCGAGGCCCTGCAGACAGCGGAATCATCCCCGCTGATTGCGGCCTCACTGCTGATACCTTCCGACTCCGCGCTTTTTGATGGTAGTGCGTCGCATGCGTGCTGCATTGTGGTCTCCATCACACACGAGCCCCAAATCCCAATAGAATAAGTACATGGCAATCACGATCCGCCCGGCAACTCCCGCAGATGTCCCGCAGATTCTCGCCTTCATTCGCGCCCTGGCCGCATACGAACGCGAACCCGACGCCGTCGCCGCCACCGAAGCCGACCTGCTGCGCGACGGATTCGGCCCTAACCCATTCTATTTCTGCCTGATAGCCGAGCACGACGGACACGCCCGCGGGCTTTGCCTTCTACTTCTTCAACTACTCCACCTGGATGGGCCGGCCCGGGCTCTACCTTGAAGATCTCTTCGTTCATCCCGAGTTTCGCGGCCTTGGCATCGGCAAGGCGCTGCTGCAGCGCGTCGCGGCCATCGCCGTCGAAAGAGGCTGCCCGCGCCTGCAGTGGGAGGTCCTGGACTGGAACACCCCGGCCATCGACTTCTATCGCGCCATGGGCGCCGAGTTCCTGGACAGTGGCGCAACGCGTGCGGCGAGCTCGACGGTGGCGGAAGCCGCTGCGAGTCAGACTCGCCGCGCGAGAACACGACCAGCTCGATGCACGGCGAAGAGGCCAGCTCAGTGAGAATTCGCGTCATCGGCGGCGGCCTCGCCGGCCCTGAAGCCGCGCTCACCGCCGCGCGCCTCGGCTGCCAGGTCGACCTCTACGAGATGCGCGCCATGGTCGACGGCAAGCCGCGCCTCACTCCCGCCCACCAGACCACCGAATTCGGCGAACTGGTCTGCTCCAACTCGCTCAAGAGCGAGTCGCCCAACACCGCGCCCTGGCTGCTGAAGCAGGAGATGCGCCGCGCGGGCTCTGCTCTTTTGCGCATCGCCGATGAAACGGCCGTTCCCGCCGGCCACGCCCTCGCCGTCGATCGCGTCGAGTTTTCCCGCCGCATCGCCGAGGCCATCGCCGCCGAGCCGCACATTCGCGTATTCCGCGAGGAAGTCACGACTCTCGACCAGAACGAGGACGGCACGATGTGCACCATCATTGCCACCGGCCCGCTCACCTCCGACGCGCTCAGCGGAGAGATTCAGCGCATCACCGGCTCCGGCCATCTGGCCTTCTACGATTCCATCTCCCCCATCGTCGATGCCGAGACCATCGACATGGAGCGCGTCTACTTTGCCGCGCGCTGGGACAAGGGCACCGCCGACTACATCAACTGCCCCATGGATCGCGCCGAATATGACCGCTTTCTCGACGCGCTGCTCGCCGCCGAAGCCGCCGAAGCCAAAGAATGGGAGAAGCTCGACTACTTCGAAGGCTGCCTGCCCATCGAGGTCCTCGCCCGCCGCGGCCGCGACACCCTCCGCTTCGGCCCCATGAAGCCCGTCGGCCTGCGCGATCCGCGCACCGGCCTGCGGCCCTGGGCCGTCGTGCAACTGCGCAAGGAAAATCTGCGCGCCGACAGCTACAACCTCGTCGGCTTCCAGAACCACCTCAAGTTCGGCGAGCAGGCCCGCGTCCTCCGCCTCATTCCCGGCCTCGAAAACGCGCGCTTCCTGCGCTACGGCCAGATCCATCGCAACACCTACATCTGCGCCCCGGCCCTGCTCGATGAAACCCTCCGCCTGAAGCAGAACTCGGAGTGCCTTATCCTATCCGAGTCTTCTGCGGATGAGGCGGGAGCGCAGCGAACCCCTCCGCAACCTCACCCCATGCTCTTCGCCGGCCAGCTCTCCGGCGTCGAAGGCTACACCGAATCCATCGCCACCGGCCTGCTCGCCGGCCTCTACGCCGCCTCGCTCGCCCGCGGCGAAGAGCCAACGCCCGATTCCGCGCGCCACCGCCCTCGGCTCGCTGGTCCACTACATCACCCACGCCGACCCCAAAGACTTCCAGCCCGCCAACATCACCTTCGACCTGCTGGAGCCCCTCGAAGAAGAGACTGCGCAAGAAGATCCGCGACAAGAAAGAGCGCCACCGCATCCAGTGCGAGCGCGCCCTGGCCGCCTTCGATGCCTGGTGGGCCGCGAGCAGCTATGCTCCCACTCGAATCCTCACATAATTACTCTGTGATTCTGTGGTACGCTGGGCCGTCGTAGAAAGGACTCCATGCAAGTCTTCTCTGCCTCGCAAGCCATCTCGCCGGCCGTCGAGCGCACCAGGCGCTATCTCTTCCAGCCCTTCCGGTGGAGTACCTATCTAAAGCTTTGCACTGTCGCTGTCCTGACTGAAGGATTCGGGGGCAACTTCAATTTCTCCGCACCGGGGAATTCATCACACAGCTCTGGAATACCGTCTCAAGTTCCCTTCCACATCACATCGA